>NZ_JAUSRF010000018.1 GCF_030811685.1 Neorhizobium huautlense
AAGAAGATCGCAATCGCCCTCACAAGGGCCACTCAGCCAGCCATGGCATGAGGCAGAAGGATCTTCATTGCCTCATTCGAACGCGGCCGGCAAACTCGGTGGTTCGCATAAAACAAAACCCCGCCAAAAAATGACGGGGTTTGTCAGCAGTCTGACGGCTACAGCCGCTATTCGTTTCCCTTCGGCATCGGGCCGTCGCAGCGCTGGTTTGCCCGCCCACCACAGCAGGGTGATATCGTTCTGTTCCGTTTGCCCCACGAGCCGTCGGTCACCTATATCAAACGCCTCATCGGCATGCCGGGCGACCGGGTACAGATGCGTGCCGGCCTCCTCTATCTGAATGGCGAGGCCGTGCCGCATCAGCCGGAGGGCGAATGGACCGACCGGACATACGAGCCGCAGACCGTCCCCTTGTTCCGCGAAACACTTCCCTCCGGCCGCTCATATCTGGTCGCGGATACCATGCAGGGCTCACGCGGCGATGATACGGAGGAGTTCGTGGTTCCGCCCGGCCATTATTTCATGCTCGGCGACAACCGCGATAACAGCCTCGACAGCCGTTTCGACGTCGGCTTCGTTCCACAAGACAATGTGGTCGCGCGGGCCGGCGTCGTGGTCTTTAATGCCAGTCAGAAAGAGCGCAGCTGGATATCGCTCAATCCATGAGGCCGGACGCAGTGGAATGTCTCGCATACTGGAAACCAGTAGGTCGTCATGATACATTTTGAGTGGGATGAACGTAAGGCCGAAGCCAATCTTACAAAACACGGTGTCAGCTTCCAAGCTGCCTCAGCCGTGTTCCTCGATCCATTCGCCCTCGATATCGAGGAGCGTTCCATGGATTACGGTGAAATCCGGCGACGGATCATCGGACTTGGAAACGGTCGTTTTCTGACGGTTATCTATACCGAACGCGGCGATGTTATCCGTCTCATCTCGGCACGAAAATCAACAGCCGGCGAGCGTCAGGAGTATGATGATGCAAAATGGTAAGGAACAGCAGGCCGACTGGTCACGTGTCGACGCCATGAGTGACGAGGACGCCTTTGCCAATGCGCGTGGAGACCCTGACAATCCGCCGAAGAGCCGTGAGCAGGTGCGGGCATCAGCGCGCATGCCGCAGGTAAAAGTCATTCGGCGGGCTCTGCAACTGACACAGGAAGAATTCTCTGCCCGCTACGGCATCCCGCTCGGCACGTTGCGTGATTGGGAACAGGCCCGTAGCGAACCCGATCAGCCGGCTCGCGCCTATCTCAAGGTTATAGCCGTCGATCCTGAACGCACGGCAGCGGCATTGGCAAAGGGTGTGGCGTAACCTGTTGTTCACGCGCCACCCTGACGCCTCGAACAAAAACAGCGCCGCGCACCTTTTTCAGGCACGCGGCGCTGCCGCAATCGGACCCAAGATAAAATCTTAGAAGTGGTAGTTCACGCCGGCCTTGATGGTGTGATCGCTCACATCGGTTTCAGCGGCACCGACGCCAGGGATCACGCTACGCACGTCACCGGTACGAGCATAGTTATATTCTACCTTGCCGGAGATCTGCTGGTTGAATTTGTGCTCGACGCCGGCACCGACCAGCCAGCCGGGCTTCCAGCCATCCGGGCCCTGTGCGGAAGCATCGCGCATGCTGGTCATCGTGCCACCTGCCGTGCCGTAAACCAGCGTGTCGCCGAGCGGCATACCGGCCTTGGCCTTGGCTGCCAGACGGTAACGCTCTTCCAGCTCACCGCCCGGAACGCGGACGCGGGCATCGCCCATATGCGACAGTTCCAGTTCGCCACCAACCACGAAACCATTGGTTTCCATGTTGTAGCCGCCCTGAACGCCGCCCATGAATTCGCGGTTGCCGGAGAACGGGTTGCCGTGGCGCGAAGCCGTTCCGGCATGGAGACCGACGTAACCACCGGTCCAGCCAGACGACTGTTCGACCGGCTCGTTATAGGACGGGGCTTCGTAAGCATTGGTGAGGTCGGCTGCAAAAACCGGACCGGAGACGAAAGCGGCGCCAAGCGCCAATACGAGCGACTTCTTGAACATGATTTTACTCCATACACAGCCCGCAGATGGTGAATGCGCGGGCGATACATCGGCTTGCGCCACAAAAGTATCCAATCGGTCCAGCCCGGTCCCCTGACCGTGTTGGCACTTTTGCACCGGTATGCCTTTCATTTTCACGAAAACATAAACAGTCGATTAACCGCGACCGCTCACCAACTGCTTACCATGGCCGCAAAAGCCCGCCTTTTCGGTGCTCGACACAAGGGACAAGGAAACGGAATCAAGCGCTTGCGGAAAAACCGACAAATGTTCGTTTTTACACCGAAATTTCTGATCTTTTTTTCGTGATCGGGACGACGGAAACCCGCCCCATCATCGCAGTGCATAAAACCGTCTGGTTACGCCGCTGCCCTCCGCTATCTTGAGGGCATCACAGCAAATGAATTCGGAACACCATGAGCGAAACGCAGTCCAGACCCCGCGAACGTTTTGTCCTGCTCGATGGATTGCGGGGCGTTGCAGCCGTCTTCATCGTGCAGCGCCATGCCGAACCGATGCTGGGTGATGCCCTGCCCTCCAGTTATCTCGGCGTCGACCTGTTCTTTGCCTTGAGCGGCTTCGTGCTGGCCCATGCCTATGGCGCGGCCCTCGCCTCCGGCCGCATGTCGGCGCTTGCCTTCATGAAGGCACGGCTGCTGCGGCTCTATCCGCTCTATCTCGTCGCGCTGGCGCTCACCGTTGGTTATTACCTGCGCATGTACCAATCCGGCCTGCCGGTGATGGCTGATGAAGTGGTCACGGCAGGCGAGCTTGCCGCCGGTGTCGCGACCGGGCTTCTGTTTCTGCCCACGCCCTTCACCATCTCGTTCAATGCGGCGCTGTTTCTTGTCCATCCGGCATGGTCGCTGTTCGATGAACTGGTCGCCAATTTCGCATATGCGCTTCGCGGCGTGCGCATGCGCAGCCGTCATATCGCGGTCGTCATCGCCATCAGCGCGGCGATACTGGTCATTGCCGCACTTCAGTTCGAACGCCTGCATGCCGGTTTCCGCTGGCACGAAATGTATGCCGGCCTTGCCCGCGTGTTCTTCTCGTTTTCCGCCGGCGTGCTGATCTATCGCTACCGCCGCAAGACGCAGACACCGCAGCCTATCGCAGCACTCGCCTGCCTCGCCATCACCGCCGCCGTGCTGGCTGCCCCGACGCCCAAGGACGCAAAATGGATCTTTGACCTGATCGTTGTCCTGTTCGTTTGGCCAGCCCTGCTTTATGCGGCAAGCGGAATCCTGCCCGACCGGCGCACTAGCGCCGTCTCCACCTTTCTCGGCACCGCCTCATACGGGCTTTACGTGCTGCATTCGCCCTTCATCGACTGGGCCGTGCTCGGTTGGGCGACATGGACCGGCAACAGCATCGCTGACCTGCCTTATGCGCCACTTGCCGGCATCGGTTTCATCGGACTTTGCGTCCTCCTGTCATGGTGGCTGACGGTCGCCTTCGACGAACCATTGCAGCGCCGTTTCAAACACGCCCGAAAGGACACTCGCCCCCTTACCGACAATCCCGGAGGGCCATGACCGTACAGATGTTGGTGCTACCGGAACCAATCCGAGCACCGCGTGTTGAACGGCCACACGGCACAACAGATCGTGATCATTCTAGGAGGTTCATTATGGGACGCGGTATTCTTCTCTGGCTTCTGGGCATTCCTCTGCCGATCGTCATCCTTCTCGTTCTCTTCCTGCGCTGAGGTGGGTGCCATGCCCCTCACCTCAAGCACCCTCACCCCGGTCGAGTCCTCGAAATCCGCCATCGCCTGGGGCCCCATCATCGGCGGCGCGGTGGCCGCCACCGGCGTCAGCCTCATTCTCATCATGTTGGGTTCGGGCCTTGGCCTCACCATGGTGTCGCCGTGGTCGGGGGAAAGCAGTTCGGCGGCAACGGTCGGCATTACCGCCGCCATCTGGCTCGTTGTCGTGCAGTGGCTCTCATCGGCGCTCGGCGGCTATCTGACCGGCCGCCTGCGCACCAAATGGGCCGCCATCCACACAGACGAAGTGTTTTTTCGCGATACCGCGCATGGCTTCGTTTCCTGGGCGGTCGCCACCCTCTTCGTCGCCGGTTTTCTGGCTTCGTCGCTGACATCGCTTGCCGGCGCCGGCGCGCAGGCTGTCGGCGCAGCCGCGTCCACGGCGACTGTTGCCGCAGCTTCGACATCCGACGGCACGACCGATACGTCAGCCGCCACCGCCTATTTCACGGACGCCCTGCTGCGTCCGGAACGGGTCTCGGCCAATGCGCAGGGCGATGACACGGCAGCAACGGCGGAAGTTTCCCGCATTCTCGTCAACGGTGCCGTTGCCGGCGGCGTGCCGGAAGATGACAAGGCCTATCTCGCCGCCATCGTCTCGGCCCGAACCGGCCTTGAAGCCGAACAGGCACGCGGCCGTGTCGATGCGGTCCTTGCGCGGATCGAAGCCGCCAAGGTCGCCGCTCAGGAAGCAACCGACAAGGCCCGCAAGGCTGCCGCAACGACAGCGCTCGTCGGTGCCATTTCGCTGCTGGTCGGCGCCTTCATCTCCTGCGCTGCCGCCGCCCTTGGCGGACGCCAGCGCGACGAGGAAGAAGACCTGATCGCCGCCCGCCTTTGAGCGCCATCGGACAGGACCCGGGAAAAGCCTCGCAGTGATGCGGGGCTTTTTTCATTGCAGCGCGTCCGCGCCAGTCGAAGCCGGTTTATGATGCCAAACAAAATGCGGATCGGAGTGTGGTTTTGCTCGTAGAATCGTTTCCATCACCTAATCTGCCTTTTGACAGAAACGAAGGAGCGATGAAGGCATGACCGAGTTGAAGAACATCTGCATCTACGGTGCCGGGGCACTTGGCGGCACTCTGGCGGCACGACTTGTGGAAGGGCTCGGCGAGAAGGTTACGGTCTCGGTCATCGCGCGCGGCGCGCACCTTGAGAAGATCCGGGAGAACGGTCTGGAAGTGCGGGTCGCGGGCGAGGAAAAACCGACCATCGTCCCCGTCAATGCCACCGACGACCCGACGACGCTGCCAAAGCAGGATCTCGTTATCACCGGCCTCAAGGGTCATCAGGTGCCGGCGGCGGCTGATGGCCTTGCCCATCTCGTCAAGGATGACACGCGCGTTGTCATGGTCCTGAACGGTATTCCGTGGTGGTACTTTCATCGCGATGAAAAGAGCGGCCATGACGATCATCGCCTGAGCGAACTCGATCCCGGCGATCGCCTCTGGAATGCGATCGGACCTCAGCGTGTCATCGGCTGCGTTGCCTATCAGGGTGCCGAAGTGGTGGAACCCGGTGTCATCCAGTTGCCCGCGCGTGGCCGTTTCATCCTCGGCGAACCCTCGGGCGAAATGTCGGCGGATCTCACCTCCATTGCCGATCTGCTGACACAGGCCAATGTCAAAATCATCCAGACTCCCGACATCCGGGGAGAAATCTGGAGCAAGCTGATGGGCAATGCCTCGTTCAACCCGATCAGCGCGCTGACCCGTGCCCTTTCCGACCGCATCGTCACCGACCCTGCTCTTTTGTCGTTGAAAAGCCGGGTCATGCGGGAAGTCTATGCCGTCGCCTCTGCGCTCGGCAGCCCGCCGCCGCAAACGGTCGAGGAACGTCTGATGGAAGCCATGAAGATCGGCCCGCACCCGACATCCATGCTGCAGGATTTTCTCGCGCAGAAACCGCTCGAATATGTGCCCTTGGTCGGCATGGTGGTGCATCTCGGCCAGATGACAGAGACGCCAGTGCCGGCGCTCGAAACCATTCTGGCTCTGGTCGGCGAACTCGACAGGCAGAACCGGGGTATCACCGCCTGAGAGATCGATCCGAGAAACAGATTCAGGTCCTTGCGAGATTGAATCAGAAAACCGGCGCAAGACGCTGATGTCGAGATAAAAACACGGCAACAAGAAAAACCCTCCGCGGCAGGGGAACGGCGGAGGGTCAGGCGACTTGGAGGTCAAAAATGTTTTTTGTTATGGTGCGACACCGAGGGGAGGAATGTCGCGGCATCTGATGTGTTCGATGTGTAGATAACCCACAAATCGCCACTTGGTTCCACGCTTCCTTAACGGGCAGAATGATACATTTCTCAGCCAAGCACGGAACAGAGGCCTTTATGTCGACCCAGAATTTTCGCTTCACCCATTACGATCTACGCGAACAACGGGCCGGCACGATCATCGATGTGACGCTCAACGCGGTCAACAATGTGCGCCTGATGACGGCCGTGAATTTCCAGCGTTTCAGGGAAAAGCTCGATTACAAATATGTCGGCGGCACCGCCAAAAAGTCGCCGACACGCATCATCATCCCGGAGAATGGCCACTGGTTTCTGATCGTGGATGAGGAAGGCCACGGCGGTCTGGCAGGTTCCTCGGTCAAGGTCGTCACGCCGCCCGGACGTCAGGTCAAGGCGCCTTAATCGCTCAGTCTTCGTTGCGCTCGCGCCGCAATTTTTGCCACCAGTCCAGCCGCTTGCGGATATCCCGCTCGAAACCGCGCTCAACGGGCTCGTAAAAAGTCTGTCGTCCCATTTTTTCGGGAAAATAGTCCTGCCCCGAAAACGCATCCGGCTCGTCGTGGTCGTAACGATAACCGTCGTTATAGCCTTCGGCCTTCATCAGCTTGGTCGGCGCATTCAGAATATGTTTCGGCGGCAGCAGGGACCCATTCTGCTTGGCCACCGTCATCGCCGCCTTGAAGGCGGTATAAACGGCATTGGATTTCGGCGCGGTGGCGAGATAGACGCAGGCCTGCGCCAGCGCCAGTTCCCCCTCGGGCGAGCCGAGATAATCATAGGCATCCTTGGCGGCGTTACACACGACAAGGGCCTGCGGATCGGCAAGCCCGATATCCTCCACCGCCATGCGCACCAGCCTACGCCCGAGATAGAGCGGATCTTCACCGGCATCGAACATGCGGGCGAGATAATAGAGCGCCGCATCGGGGTCCGATCCGCGCACTGATTTATGCAGCGCCGAGATCAGGTTGTAATGCCCGTCCTGCGCCTTGTCATAAACCGGCGCGCGGCGCTGCACGATACGGGTCAGGTTTTCCGTGTCGAAAACCTCGCCTTCCCTTGCTGCGCGCCAAACCTCTTCGGCCAGCGTCAGCACGGCCCGGCCATCGCCATCGGCCATGCGCACCAGCGAGGCGCGGGCATTCTCGTCCAGCGGCAGCGGCTTGCCTTCCGCCGTTTCCGCACGCGTCAGCAGTTCGGTGAGACTGTCCTCGTCGTGGCTCCTGAAAGTGAGCACCCGGGCACGCGACAACAGAGCGGCGTTGAGTTCGAAGGACGGGTTTTCGGTGGTGGCACCGACCAGCACGATCGTGCCGTCTTCCATGACCGGCAGAAAACTGTCCTGCTGGGCACGATTGAAGCGATGGATTTCGTCGACGAAGAGCAGCGTCTGGCGACCATTGATGCGGCGCAGCCGTGCCGCCTCGAAAACCTTCTTGAGATCGGCGACACCGGAAAAGATCGCCGAAATCTGCTCGAAGGCCAGCCCCGCTTCACCAGAGAGGAGCCGGGCGACGGTGGTCTTGCCGGTGCCGGGAGGCCCCCAGAAGATCATCGAACCGAGCGAACCACTGTCGATCATGCGGCGAAGCACGCCGTCTTCGCCGGTCAGATGCGCCTGCCCGGTCACGTCGGCAATGGTCTTTGGTCGCAGCCGATCGGCTAGAGGCCGCCGGTTGGCGACCTCATCCGGAATTGTCGGTGCGAAAAGATCGTTGCCCATCGTCTCACATCAGCGGAAGAACTGGCGGATACGCTGGCCGTCACGTTCGACTTCCAGACGCCAGAAACCCGGATCGCTGTCCTTGAGGATATCTTCGAGTTCCTTGGCTGACTTCACCGGATCACCGTTCAGCGAAATGATGATGTCCTTCGGCTGGAAACCGACGCGGGCGGCCGGCGAGTTGCGGGCAATGTCGGTAACGACGACGCCGGTCTTGTCGGCGGTCAGCTGCAGTTCGGTTGCCAGCTTCGGCGACAGGTTGGCGACGCGCAGGCCGGCAAACGGGTTGCGGCCCTCGATCAGGCGTTCGTCGCGCGGCGTAGTCTCCGGCGCGGTGTTGAGCATGATTGTCAGTTTGCGTTCGCCGCTCGACTGCGCAATCGTCAGTTCGGTGGTTTTTCCGAGGCCGGCCGTGGTGAGGCGGTAACCCAGCGCGTCGGGATGCTCGATGGCGATGCCATTCACGGCGGTGATGACTTCACCGGGCTTCAGGCCACCCTTGTCGGCCGGGCCACCGTCGACAACGGCCGTGACCAGTGCGCCACGTGCCATTTTCAGGCCAAGCGCTTCGGCAACCTCGGAGGTGACAGGCATGAAGGTTGCGCCGACATAAGGCCGTTCAAACGTGGACTTGCCGTCTTCGGCAGCCTTCAGGAACACGTTCACGAGATTGCCGGGAATGGCAAAACCGACGCCGTTCGAACCACCGCCACGCGAAAAGATCGCCGTGTTGATGCCGATCAGTTCACCATTGGTGTTCATCAGCGCGCCACCGGAATTGCCGGGATTGATCGACGCATCGGTCTGGATGAAAAAGCCGAAATCGCCATTGGTGACCTGATTACGGGCAAGACCGGACACGATACCGCTGGTCACCGTCTGGCCGACACCGAACGGGTTGCCGATAGCGAGCACGAGATCACCGACCTCGACCGCATCGGAATCGGCGATCTTCAGAACCGGAAAGCTTTCCTTGGCCTTGATGCGCAGCACGGCGAGATCCATGCTCTCGTCCTTGAGGATCACCTCGCAGGGGAATTCGCGGCCATCGGCCAGCGCGATCTTGATGTCGTCGGCGCCCTGGATGACGTGATTGTTGGTGACCACCAGCCCCTTGTCGGACAGAATGACCCCGGAGCCGAGCGAAGACTGCTTTTCCGAACGGTTCGGCATGCGCTGCCCGAAAAACTGCTCGAAGAAGGGGTCGCCGGCGAACGGGTTGCGACGCTGGGCAAGGCGTTCTGCATACACGTTGACAACCGCGCCCGACGTGCGCTTGACCAGCGGCGCGAAGGAGAGCTGCATCTGCTCGCGGCTTTGCGGCAGGGTTTTCTCCTGCGCCTGCGCCGCTACCGGCAAAAGAAGAGAGAGAGCCAGAAGGCCGGTCGACACGCATTTTTGCATGGTCAGCATGTATTTCCTCAATTCAGAAGGTCCGGCCACTCCGGCCGGGATCGATTTTCGACGCCGAGGCTGGAAAACAAAGGTGGCCGAATCACGGACGGGATCTGTGAAATCACCAGTGTTCGCGATCACATATAGGACATGAACGGACGGAAACCATGAACTTTCTGGAGCGCACAAAAATATGGGCAAAACGGCTGAAGCGGGAGATCGTGGCGCTTTGGATCGCCGCACGAGATCCACGTGTTCCGCTGGCGGCAAAACTGGTGGCGGGTGCGGTTGCGGCCTATGCGCTGTCGCCGGTCGATCTGATCCCCGATTTCATTCCTGTCCTCGGTTATCTCGATGATCTTATCCTTGTGCCCGTCGGCATCCTGGCTGCGGTCAAGCTCGTGCCACCAGCGCTCATGGCCGAGTTCCGCGAACAGGCAGCCTTACGCGAAGGACGGCCGACCAGCCGCACCGGCCTGATCGCCATCCTTGCCATCTGGCTTTTGTGCCTCATCTTTGTCGTCTGGGTACTTTCAGACCTGCTCTGAAGGCCCGCAAAATGGGCAGCAAAGGAAACCGGAATGAAAAAGACCATCGCGCTCACCACAATTTCCACACTGCTGCTCGGCCTGACCCTGCCCGCCCTCACCGCTTCGGCTGCCAGTTTCGACTGCAATGGAGAGAAACTGGCAGCGGACGAAAAGGTGATCTGCGAAAACCGCGATCTCAACGATGCCGACGTGAAGATGGTCACGACATTCGAAATCCTCACCGGGCTTCTGGCCATGGGCACGCGCGGAGAAATGCAGGAGGATCAGGCCACGTGGCTGAAACGCCGGCAGGCCTGTAGCGGCGATGTCGAATGCATTCGAACGGCTTATGTGGAGCGGCTGAAACAGCTCAGCGAGACGTTTGAGAAGATCGACCGGCCGTTGTGAGCGGGAATGCATGGTTTTTCCGGGCTATCGATGCTACGCTCAAGCAATTCGCGATAAGAGTGCTGCCATGGCTGCCGTCACCAGATTGACCATAGAGATCAGCGAGGAAACCAAGACTGGCCTTGATCGGCTGGCGGGGATTTCCGAGGAAACATCGAGCCGCCTGGCGGGCGATGCCATCGCCGCCTATGTCGAGCATGAATTGGATATCGTCCACGAGATCGAAATCGGATTGTCCGACCTGAAGGCTGGCAGGGTGGTGCCGCACGATGCGGCGATGGCAGAGATTACCGATCTGATCACCGCTGCGCAGGCAAAACGCACGTGAACGCCAGCCTCCAATGGTCGCGGGACGCGCTGGAGGATTTCAAGAAGCAGATCGCCTATATCGCCGAACACAATCCACAGGCGGCGGCCAAGGTCGCCGAACGAATGGACGATTGCGCCCGAAAACTTCTGCTGCGATCGACGGGGCGACCCGGCCGGGTAGACGGAACGCTTGAAAAAACTGTTCCCGGACTTCCCTATATCATGGCCTATGCGGTCTCCGCAGATGAGACCCGTACTGTCATCACCATCCTGCGCCTGATCCATACGGCGCGTGACTGGCGTCGAGGAAAATGGCCGCCATTCGCATGACCGGTACATTGTGCAGGATGACAACACAAAGCCCCGCCGGTGAAACCTGACGGGGCTTTGCTGTTTCCGTGCCGTATCGGCAAAAACCGCAGCGCGCCCTCGTTGACTACGTTACCTCGATAAGCGTGTCGTCATTTTCCAGCGCCGTCAGTATCGCCGGCATCGCTTTTTCGAACCAGGCCAGCAGTTCCTTGCGCCGCGCATTGGGCAGCCGGATCCATACGACAACCGGCCCCATTTCCGTCAGAGCCCGACGTTGCGCGAAATCTTCATCCTTGGTGATGATGGCGGCAGCGTTTTGAACCGCGTAATCCCATATCTGCCGATCTGATGCAGACTGCAGATCACAATCCGCGACATGCCGGGCCTCATGCCCTTGCTCAACAATCCACCGGGCAAGAGCTGGCGGGAGCTGAGCGTCGACAAGAAAGCGCATCAGGCAACGCGCAACACGGTATGGTCGCTCTGCCGTGCCGCATATTCCAGCACTGCACGAATATCCGCAGCCTCAAGCAGCGGATAATCCTCCAGAATCTCGTCATGGCTCGCACCGGCGGCAAGCAGTTCGAGAACGTCCTTCACGCGAATACGCAGACCACGAATGGTGGGGCGGCCCGCACAGACCTGCGGATCGAACGTGATGCGATGAAGTTCGGACATTTACGCGCCCTCCGTTGTTTGCCGTTCAAACCATAACACAAAGCCCCGCCGGTGAAACCTGACGGGGCTTTGTTGTTTCCGTGCCGTATCGGCAAAAATTATTCCGGCAGGATCCGCACCGCGCCCTTGTCGGCCGATGAGGCAAAGGCCGCATAGGCCTTCAGCGCCGTCGTGACATTGCGCTTGCGGGGTGCTGCCGGCTTCCAGCCGAGCGTCTCCTGCTCATGGCGGCGGGCGGCCAGATCGGCGTCCGAAACCTTGAGGTTGATCGTGCGGTTGGGGATATCGATCTCGATCAGATCGCCCGGCTGAACGAGGCCGATGGCACCGCCCTGCGCCGCTTCCGGCGAGGCATGGCCGATCGACAGGCCGGACGTGCCACCGGAGAAACGACCGTCGGTGATGAGAGCGCAGGCCTTACCAAGACCCTTCGACTTCAGATAGCTGGTCGGATAGAGCATTTCCTGCATGCCGGGACCGCCCTTCGGCCCTTCGTAGCGGATAACGACGACATCGCCGGCAACAACTTCGTTGCTCAGAATCCCCTTGACGGCCGCGTCCTGGCTTTCGAAGACCACGGCAGGGCCGGTGAATTTCAGGATGGATTCATCAACGCCAGCGGTTTTGACGATGCAGCCGTCGAGCGCGATATTGCCGTACAGTACGGCCAGACCGCCATCCTTGGAGAACGGGTGTTCTACCGAGCGGATAACGCCCTTTTCGCCATCGGCATCGAGATCATCCCAACGCGAGGATTGCGAGAAGGCGACCTGTGTGGGCACGCCACCGGGGGCCGCCTTGAAGAAGGTACGCACAGTTTCGGAATTGGTACGGGTGATATCCCAGCGGTCGATGGCATCGCCGAGCGTCGGTTCGTGAACCGTGTAGCAATCGCGATTGATCAGGCCACCACGGTCGAGTTCTCCCAAGATACGCATGATGCCGCCGGCACGGTGAACGTCTTCCATGTGAACGTCCTGCTTGGCCGGTGCCACCTTTGAAAGGCACGGCACCTTGCGCGACAGCCTGTCGATCTCTTCCATGCCGAAATCGATGCCGCCTTCATAGGCGGCCGCCAGAATGTGCAGAACCGTATTGGTCGATCCACCCATGGCAATATCGAGCGACATGGCGTTTTCAAACGCTTGCTTGGTGGCGATATTGCGCGGCAGGACGGTTTCGTCCTCCTGCTCGTAATAACGGCGGGCGAGATCGACGATCAGGTGGCCGGCCTCGACGAACAGGCGCTTGCGGTCCGAATGGGTGGCGAGCGTCGAGCCGTTTCCGGGCAAGGACAGGCCCAGTGCCTCGGTCAGACAGTTCATCGAATTGGCGGTGAACATGCCCGAGCACGAGCCGCAGGTCGGGCAGGCAGACCGTTCGATGGTGGCGACGTCCTCGTCGGAAATCTTGTCGTCGGCAGCCGCGACCATGGCATCGACGAGGTCGAGGGCAACGGTCTTGCCGTGCAGCACGACCTTGCCGGCTTCCATCGGACCGCCGGAGACGAACACGGCCGGGATGTTGAGGCGCATGGCGGCATTCAGCATGCCGGGCGTGATCTTGTCGCAGTTGGAAATGCAGACCATGGCATCGGCGCAGTGCGCGTTGACCATGTATTCGACCGAGTCGGCGATGATTTCGCGCGAGGGCAGCGAATAAAGCATGCCGTCATGGCCCATGGCGATACCGTCATCCACGGCGATCGTGTTGAATTCCTTGGCAACACCACCGGCAGCCTCGATTTCGCGGGCAACCAGCTGACCGAGATCCTTCAGGTGGACGTGGCCAGGCACGAACTGCGTGAAGGAGTTGACGACGGCGATGATCGGCTTGCCGAAATCGCTATCCTTCATGCCGGTGGCGCGCCAAAGGCCGCGCGCACCCGCCATGTTGCGGCCGTGGGTGGTGGTTCTGGAACGATAGGCTGGCATGGGTATATCCTCACTCGGTCAAGGCCTGGCAGTCTATCCGCTCCTCTGCGGAGACGCAAAAAGCCTATTTTTGAAAATGTCCTACTCCAGCCGAGCACAAGTGTCACTGCCAGATGGCGGCAAAACAGTACGGTACGGTACGGTTCGCGCAAAACCGCGCCAATATCTGCAAATTGCCTGCGCCCGATTGGTCGGGTATCATTCGCGAAGAGATCAGGGAGAAAGCCATGGCATCGCTTGATGCAATCGTCGTTCACGCTGTCTGGGATGAAGAAGCATCCGTATGGGTTGCGACCAGCGACGATATCGACGGACTGGTGGTGGAAGCCGCAACGATGGAAGCGCTTGAGCCGAAGGTGAAGGCTGCTCTGTCAGATTTGATCGAACTGAACGGCCCCCAGTCCTCCCTTCACGAGATCCCAGTCCGTATTCTTGCTGAACAGACATCCCGTATTGCCAATCCTCACGCAGCGTGAGCCATGGCAGGTTATCTCAGGCAATTGAAGGAATTGCTTGAAAAGGCGGGATGTCACTATCACCGGCCGGGCAAGGGCGACCACGAAATCTGGTACAGCCCGATCACCAAGCGATATTTCACCGTCGATCATGGCGTGACGTCGCGGCACACGGCCAATGCCACTCTCAAACAGGCTGGGTTACCGAAAGCCTTCTGATCAACGCCCCCGCCGCAGGTCATCCGGCACCACGCCAAAATGCTGCATGATCATATCGACATTACGGCGATGCGATTTGAAATAGACGTCGAACAGATCGCCGAAGACCGGCACGCTGCCGACTACGGAATCCACCGCGATATTGCCGACCATTTGAGCCAGCTTGTCCGCGGGCACACCCATGCGGCGGGCCTCGTTGACGATGTAGAGCCCGATCAGCGCTCCGCCGGCATCACCGATCACCGGCACCAGACCCATGATGGAATCAGCGCCAAAACGGATGCCGGTGCCCGGCACGCGAATGGCCGTATCCATCAGGCGGGCGATACCTGAAAGGCGCCGCAAACGACGCAGCCGCTCGGCGCTATCGGAGACACCCGGTCCGGCATCAGGGCCGGAAGCATTCCAATTGCCATTCCAGGTGCGTGCGGGCATGTTTTTCGCCTCCAGCAAATCATTGCTCGATAAATGAATGGGGATTGCCGTGGTTCCCTGCAAGGCCGCAGCCGCCGCCCGTACGATTGATGACATCCCATACATCACGCAAACGTGGTTCATTATCGTCTGCGGGGTGCTGTGAAACCAAATGGGCCGGAGCTACGTATATTGATGAAAACCAGTCTCCCGCCGGAGGTTCAACCATGGCCGTCTATCGCCCACCGCATATCGCAGCATCCGACATCACCCCGCGCAACATCTACATGTCGCGTCGTAGTTTCATTGGCACTGCCGCAGCCGGTTTTGCGCTGGCCGGCGCGGGCAGCGCCTTTGCCGCGCCGCTGCAGGCCAAGCCCGGCCCCTACACGCTGGATGAAAAGCTGACGCCGAAAGACGCGGTCACCTCCTACAATAACTTTTATGAGTTCGGCACGGACAAGAGCGATCCATCCAGCAATTCCGGGGATTTCAAGCCTACCCCCTGGACGGTGAAGGTCGATGGGCTGGTGGGCAAACCAAAAGAGTTTGGCCTCGAAGAACTGATGAAGATGCCGATCGAGGATCGCACCTACCGGATGCGCTGCGTCGAGGGCTGGTCGATGGTGATCCCGTGGATCGGCTTTCCGCTGGCCGCATTGCTCGATAAGGTCGAGCCGCAGGGCAGCGCCAAATATGTTTCCTTCGAAACCGTGGTGCGGCCGGAAGAAATGCCGGGCCAGAAGGGTTTGTTTCAGCCCCTGCCCTGGCCTTATGTCGAAGGCCTGCGGCTCGACGAGGCCCGCCACCCGCTGACCATCCTTGCGGTCGGCCTTTATGGCGAAACACTGCCCAACCAGAACGGCGCGCCGATCCGCCTCGTCGTGCCGTGGAAATACGGGTTCAAGAGCATCAAGTCGATCGTCCGCATTTCGCTTGTCGAAAAACAGCCGGAAACGACCTGGAAAAACAGCAATGCCCGCGAATACGGCTTCTATTCCAACGTCAATCCGGCGGTCGATCATCCGCGCTGGAGCCAGGCGACCGAACAGCGTATCGGCGAAGGCGGCTTCTTCAAGACCGCACGTCGTCCGACCCTGCCCTTCAACGGTTATGCCGACGAGGTCGCCAGCCTCTATTCCGGCATGGACCTCAAGGCGAATTACTGATGCCTCTCATTCCCGCCCTGCCCCGCCGGCTGCATGGTCCCAGCATCTGGGCGCTTTATGTCATCGGCCTCTGTCCTGCCGTCTGGTCGTTTTATCTCGGCGCGACCGGCGGGCTGGGCGTCAATCCGGTCAAGGAGTTCGAGCATCTGCTGGGCCTCTGGGCGCTGCGTTTCATCATTCTGACGCTGGCCATCACCCCCTTGCGTGATCTCTTCGGCATCAACTGGATCCGATATCGACGCGCGCTTGGCCTGCTCGCCTTCTATTATGTGCTGATGCATTTTTCTGTCTGGATGCTGCTCGATCTCGGCATGGATTTCGGCTCCGTTTTCGCGGATATCCTGAAACGTCCCTATATCACCATCGGCATGGTCTGCCTCGCAGCGCTCGTGCCGCTGGCGGTGACGTCCAACAACTATTCGATCCGCAAGCTCGGCAAGCTGTGGATCGACATGCACCACCTGATCTATGCGATCGCACTTGGCGGAGCGCTGCATTATTTCCTCGCCGTCAAGTCCATCACCACCGAACCGTTCATCCACATCGCCGCAATTGCCCTTCTTCTCGCATACCGGCCGATCCGAAAACCCTTCCTGCGGTGGAAACGCGCGCGCAAGACCGTGGATAGCCCGCAACCGGCGCCACGCTGACACCTCACCGCCTTGACTTTGCCCATCTTGCCGGCTCCATTTCGGCCACGAAATGGGGAAAACGAAATGGCGGTAACGGATACGACGACAGGCGCAGGACGGCTGTCCTTTCTCGATGTGTATCTCTGCGATCTGCGCCCCTGGGGAGAGCTTCGCGGTTTTACCCGTTTCATCGTCGAGTTTCTGTATTTCGGCATCAAGGAAGCGCGTGCCTGCCTGTTTGTCGGGCTGTTCATGATGTCGGTCTTTCTGGTGCCGAAAGCCGGCATGTTCGGCCTGCCGCGTTATGACGTGCTTCTGGTCATCGCGCTCGCCATCCAGTTCTTCATGATCTGGAGCAAGCTGGAAACCTGGGACGAAGCCAAGGCGATAGGCCTGTTTCACATCGTCGGTTTCGCGCTGGAAGTGTTCAAGACATCGGGTAGCATCCAGTCCTGGGCCTATCCCGAATTCGGCTATACCAAGGTTTTCGGCGTGCCCCTGTTTGCGGGCTTCATGTATGCCGCGATCGGCAGCTATATCATTCAGGCCTGGCGCCTGTTCGATCTGCGCATTCACCACCACCCCAGCTACTGGATGGCAACGGTGATCGCGCTTGCCGTTTACGCCAATTTCTTCACCCACCATTTCATCGGCGATTATCGCTGGTATATCGCCGCCTGCGCGCTTGGCCTCTATGCCCGCGCCACGGTGACATTCCGGCCTTACGACCGCGACCGCAAGATGCCGCTGCTGCTGGCCTTCGTGCTGATCGGTTTCTTCATCTGGCTGGCGGAAAACATCTCCACCTTCTTCGGCATCTGGACCTATCCCAATCAGCTCGGAGCCTGGTCGGCCGTGCATATCGGCAAATGGAGTTCCTGGTCGCTGCTGGTGATCATGACCTTCACCATCGTCGCGCATCTCAAGCACATCAAGCGGCAGATCCACGTACCCGAGTGAGCTTGAACCCCGAAAACAGTTGAGGGCCGGACCTTGATGTGTCCGACCCTCCAGCCTCCCCGCTGAACCTCGCGTAATTGGTTTAGAACTGTTTCTTGAACAGAAGGCGGTCGAGCGACAGGTAGCCACCGCCAAAAGCCGCATAGAGAAAGGCGCCGCCGGCCCAGAAGAGCGAAGCCTGCTCGGCCTTGCCCTGAACCTGATGCAGGAATTTTGCACCACCATCCGCCAGACGAGCTACCGCCGGCTGGGTAAAAAGATCACCGCCCGCCTTCAGTGCATCGATGCCGGCCTGTGTCAGGAAGGTGTCGCCATAAGGGTGAGCGAAATGGTAGAAAAGCGTGATCGCCAGCATGACCGCATTGGCCAGGGCCGCCGGCCGGGTGAACAGGCCAAGCGCAATCATGATGCCGCCAAAGAACTGCACACCGGCGAGAAGCGGTGACCACAGCCAGCCGGGATAAAAGCCGATATTTTCGACGAAACCGATCTGCGCGAATGGTGCAGTAATTTTCGCCCATCCCTCGACCGCAAGCATGCCGCCGATCGCCAGCCGGAATACGCTCCAGGCCATAGGCTGGGCAATCCGCTCGTAAAATCCGCTCAAGGCGGGAATGAACAAATTTCGAGGTTCGCGGTCGAAGATCGGAGCGTAAGTCATTGTCATCCCTCGCACTGTGTTGACAGGAGACAACTTAAACAAGTCGGCGCGACCCGACTTTGATTACAGTCAATCGCGAAAGCCAAATTTCGATCGCGGCGGCCACCCCGATACCGACTGCGTAGGCGAGGATGTTCCACAGCGAAAAGATCCGCCCGAGCAACAGTTGGCCGGCAAGCGTCAGGCGAAACGCATCGAGGTCCGGCGTATGATAGAGGCGGAAAAATTCCGACGCGGCAGCAACCAGCAGCGCCGCCAGCACGGGCACCCTGATGTCACGTTTGCCAAGCACGAAGGCGACGGCGAAGAACACCATGGCGCCCCATATGACCGAGCCGCCATACTTGACCAGGAAATACGGAAGGCCGCTTCCGTAACCGAACAGACGCAACGAAGCGCCGGCGATGACGGCCAGTGCAGCCGCCAGAAAATAACGCAGTCTTGGCGAATGCTTCATCATCCCCTTCCCACAAGACACGAAAAAGGCCGGGCGTTTCCACCCGGCCTTTTCGATAGGTCGTTCAAAACCGATTAAGCGGCTTCAGCAGCTTCGGCTTCGGCAGCAACGCGAGCCTTGTCGGCTGCGCCCTTTGCGTCGACGTCGCGCTCAACGAACTCGATGACGGCCATCGGTGCGTTGTCGCCCTGGCGGTAGCCAGCCTTCATGATACGCAGGTAACCGCCGTTGCGGGTTGCGTAGCGCGAAGCGATGGCGTCGAACAGCTTCTTGACAGCGTCCTGATCCTGGATCTGCGAAACGGCCTGACGACGAGCGTGCAGGTCGCCGCGCTTGCCGAGCGTGACGAGCTTTTCGACGATCGGGCGAATTTCCTTCGCCTTCGGCAAGGTGGTTACGATCTGCTCATGGGTGATGAGCGAAGCAGCCATGTTGGCAAACATTGCCTTACGGTGGCTGGCGGTACGGTTAAGCTTGCGACCGGCTTTTGCGTGACGCATGATATGTCTCCTTCACTTGCAGGCATTCGCCTGCAGTCTGATTAGTTAGTATTGGTCTTCGTAACGCTTTGCGAGGTCTTCGATGTTCTCCGGCGGCCAGGCGGGAACTTCCATGCCAAGATGGAGGCCCATGGACGCGAGAACTTCCTTGATCTCGTTGAGCGACTTGCGACCAAAGTTCGGAGTGCGGAGCATTTCTGCTTCGGTCTTCTGGATCAGGTCGCCGATATAAACGATGTTGTCGTTCTTCAGGCAGTTCGCCGAACGGACCGAAAGTTCCAGTTCGTCGACCTTCTTGAGGAGCGCCGGGTTGAATGCCAGCTCGGTGACGGCTTCCTCTTCGGCTTCCTTCTGCGGCTCGTCGAAGTTGACGAAGACCGACAGCTGGTCCTGAAGGATGCGGGCAGCGAATGCAACGGCATCTTCACCGGTGACCGAACCATCGGTTTCGATGGTCATGGTCAGCTTGTCGTAGTCGAGAACCTGGCCTTCGCGGGTGTTCTCAACCTTGTACGATACTTTCTTGACCGGCGAGTAGAGGCTGTCGACCGGGATAAGGCCGATCGGAGCATCTTCCGCGCGGTTGCGCTCGGCAGGAACGTAGCCCTTGCCGTTGTTGACCGTGAACTCCATGCGGATCTCGGCGCCGTCATCGAGCGTGCAGATCACGTGGTCAGGGTTCAGGATCTCGATATCGCCGACCGTCTGGATGTCGCCGGCAGTAACCGCACCCGGGCCCTGCTTGCGAACGACCATGCGCTTGGCATCGTCGCCGTCCATCTTGATGGCGATTTCTTTGATGTTGAGCACGATATCCGTCACATCTTCCCGAACGCCGGGGATGGAGGAGAATTCATGCAGAACGCCGTCGATCTGCACGGCCGTAACAGCAGCACCGCGCAGAGACGACAGGAGTACGCGACGAAGGGCGTTGCCGAGCGTCAGACCGAAACCGCGCTCAAGCGGCTCGGCGACGAGCGTCACCTTCGTGCGACCGGACGAGGTGAAATCGACCTTGTTCGGCTTGATCAATTCCTGCCAGTTCTTCTGGATCATAGTTTTCCCTTCCGTACGCTGCCACCATCCAATCGTGGCAACCGATCACGAGAACACCGACGATGCAAGATGCTTGTCGGCGATACAGGCAAAGCCGCCAGACCTCGAACACGAGACCGGGCGGCGATACCAGAGTTCTTCGAACGGAGCCGCGCCACACGCAGCTCCGAAATGCGATCAGACGCGGCGCTTCTTGCGCGGACGGCAACCGTTGTGCGGGATCGGCGTCACGTCACGAATGGAAGTGATCATGAACCCGGCAGCCTGGAGGGCGCGCAGAGCCGATTCACGGCCCGAACCCGGACCCGTTACTTCGACTTCAAGCGACTTCATGCCGTGTTCCTGAGCCTTCTTGGCGCAGTCTTCAGCAGCGATCTGGGCAGCAAACGGGGTCGACTTACGCGAGCCCTTGAAACCCTTCGCACCAGCGGACGACCAGGCAATAGCATTGCCCTGTGCGTCGGTGATGGTGATCATCGTGTTGTTGAAGGTCGAGTTAACGTGGGCAACGCCCGACGTGATGTTTTTACGTTCGCGACGGCGAACGCGTGTGGCTTCCTTGGCCATGATCTTCCTTTCGTCGATCTCTTCACCGCCGTAGTTCCAGCGGCTCCACCGGCCTACGTCGCAAGGACGCAGACCAAACTACAAAGAGGCCGGCGACAGCCAGCCTCCCCTTCCGGATTCCCGGAAATTACTTCTTCTTACCAGCAATCGCCTTGGCCGGACCCTTGCGGGTACGAGCGTTGGTGTGCGTGCGCTGACCGCGGACCGGAAGGCCACGACGGTGACGCAGACCACGGTAGCAACCGAGGTCCATGAGGCGCTTGATGTTCATCGCGGTTTCGCGACGCAGGTCACCTTCGACCTGGTAATCGCGGTCGATGGTTTCGCGGATCTGAAGGACTTCAGAATCCGTCAGCTGATGGACGCGCTTATCAGCGGGAAGACCAGTCTTCTCCATGATTTCCTGCGCGAACTTCGGACCAATCCCGTGAATGTAGGTCAGCGCGATAACAACGCGCTTCGCAGTCGGGATGTTGACGCCAGCGATACGTGCCACGTCTGCTCTCCTTTTCCAGTTGCCATCCGGCAAGTGGTGCTTGTTCATGATAGCGGCCTGAAAGCGGCCACCAGTTCAAATTCGATCCGGAACACGTCGAAACGATCGGACCCGGCTTCCCTTGCGGGAATACCGCGCCGATCGCAGAAATGTCGCGAGTTGGCGCGGTGTTTAGCGGAATCACTGCCCGAAAGCAACCGGCTCCGCCAAGATTCTTTAACAGTCCCCTACGCTCTTAAAGAGCGGAGAGGACCTTTTCGATTTCGGCGGTGACCGTTTTCACATCGGCCATGCCATCGATCGTCTTCAGCTGACCGGTCGAAGCGTAATGCGCCGAAAGCGGCGCGGTCTTCTCGCGGTATTCGACCAGGCGCTTCTTGAAAGCTTCCGGCATGTCGTCGGCGCGAACCTCACCGCCGGCGGCGATCGTTTCGGCAACGCGGTTTTCGATTCGGCCCATCAGAGCCTCTTCGTCGACCTTCAGCTCTATGACGGCGTCCAGCGGACACCCCTTGTCCTTGAGCATCTTTTCGAGCGCAACAGCCTGCGGCACGGTGCGCGGATAACCGTCGAGGATAAAACCCTTCGCGCAGTCATCTGCTTCCACACGCTCGGCGACGATCGCATTGACGATGTCGTCGGAGACCAGCTGGCCGGCATCCATGACAGCCTTGGCCTTCAGTCCGATTTCAGTGCCCGCAGCCTTGGCCGCGCGCAACATGTCACCGGTGGAGAGCTGCGGAATACCGTATCTCTCCGTCAGAAGCTTGGCCTGGGTGCCCTTGCCCGCCCCGGGCGGTCCCAAAAAAATCAGTCTCATCGTCCCCTCTTTCCTCCGCGCAGTTTCGACTTCTTGATCAGGCCCTCATACTGCTGCGCAATGAGGTGTCCCTGGATCTGTGCGACCGTATCAAGGGTTACACTGACGACAATCAAAAGCGAAGTACCACCAAGGGCTAATGGAATGCCGGTACGGGCAATCAGAAGCTCGGGCAGAGTGCAGACGAAGACGAGATAGACAGCGCCGACAACCGTGATGCGGGTCAGTACGTAGTCAATATACTCAGCGGTACGCTCACCCGGACGAATGCCCGGAATGAAGCCGCCATGTTTCTTCAGGTTGTCCGCCGTTTCCTTGGGATTGAAAACGATGGCCGTGTAGAAGAATGCGAAAAAGGCGATCAGCAGGCCATACAGAAGCATGAACACCGGCTGGCCGTGGCCGAGCGCCGAGATCACCATGGTTGCCCATTCAGGCAATTCGTTATTGCTGGCAAAGCCGGCGGCCGTTGCCGGCAGAAGCAGCAACGAGGAAGCGAAAATCGCCGGAATGACGCCCGAAGTGTTGAGCTTCAGCGGCAGGTGCGAGGTATCGCCCTGGAACATGCGGTTGCCGACCTGGCGCTTCGGATACTGGATCAGAAGGCGACGTTGGGCGCGCTCGACGAACACGATCAACCCGATGACGCCGATGGCAACGAGAACCACTAGCAGGATGAGACCGGTATTCAGCGCACCGGTACGGCCAAGCTCAAGCGTGTTGGCAAGCGCGCTCGGGAGACCGGCGGCAATACCTGCAAAGATGATCAGCGAAATGCCGTTGCCGAGACCACGCGACGTGATCTGTTCACCCAGCCACATCAGGAACATGGTGCCGCCGAGCAGCGTCACGACGGTGGCGATGCGGAAGAACCAGCCCGGATCGAGCACGAGCCCCTGCCCGCTTTCGAGGCCGACCGCAATGCCATAGGCCTGCAGCGTGCCGAGAAGAACGGTGCCGTAACGGGTGTACTGGTTGATGATCTTGCGGCCCTGTTCGCCTTCCTTTTTCAAGGCTTCCAGCGAAGGCACGACCGAGGTCATCAGCTGCACGATGATCGACGCGGAAATGTAAGGCATGATGCCGAGCGCGAAAATCGCCATGCGCTCGACGGCGCCGCCCGAAAACATGTTGAAAAGGCCGAGAATGCCACCCGACTGGCCCTGAAAGGCAGCCGCATAGGCTTCAGGGTTCAAGCCCGGAAGCGGGATATGCGTACCGAGGCGGTACACGAGAAGAGCGGCCAGCGTAAACCACAGGCGCTTCTTGAGGTCCTCTGCCTTGGCAAAGGTTGAAAAATTCAGATTTGAGGCCAGTTGTTCAGCTGCTGAAGCCATGGAATTCTCCGCCCGACCCTGTGACCGGCGGCGAAAAGCCAAACCGGACCGTAGTCTTGATTCTGTTTTCAGAAAGTCGGGGGCGCGAACCGCTTGTCAGCAATCGCCTGCCTCACCCGCTTTTCCGTTTGATCCCGGTAAGCTGACCGGCCGGACTGCCCTGGGATCGTGAGGCTCACATATGGACATAAAATCGCCCGGTGTGAAGCTCACTCCGGGCGATTTCAAAGGTTTTACTCTGCGGCAGTTTCGACAGCCGGCAGCTTGATCGAGCCACCAGCCTTTTCGATCTTCTCGACAGCAGCCTTGGAGGCGCCGGCGGCTTCGATCGAAACCTTTGCCGTCAGTTCGCCGTCCGACAGGATGCGAACGCCGTCCTTGAGGCGACGGATGACGCCGGCAGCCTTGAGGGCAGCAGCATCGATCGTTGCCTTCGGATCGAGCTTCTTGGCATCGATCGCGGTCTGAATACGGCCAACCGAAACGGTGGTGAATTCAGAAGCGAAGATGTTGTTGAAGCCGCGCTTCGGCAGACGACGGTAGATGGGCATCTGACCGCCTTCGAAGCCGTTGATGGCAACGCCGGAACGGGCCTTCTGACCCTTGACGCCGCGACCACCGGTCTTGCCCTTGCCAGAACCGATACCGCGACCTACGCGGATACGGTCCTTGGAAGCGCCTTCGTTGTCCTTGATCTCATTCAGTTTCATGATCAAACCCTCACTTCTCGTCGACGACGCGGACGAGATGCTGGACGGCCCGGATCATGCCACGAACGGAAGGAGTGTCTTCCAGCGTGCGAACCCGGTGCATCTTGTTGAGGCCCAGACCAACCAGCGTAGCGCGCTGGACGGCCGGACGGCGAATAGGCGATCCGATCTGTTCGATCGTAACCGTCTTTGCTTCAGTCTTCTTCGTAGCCTTAGCCATGTGTCAGACTCCTCTTATTCTTCCGACGCATTGCCGGAAGCGGCGCGGCGAGCCTGCAGAGTAGCATACTTCATGCCACGCTGAGCAGCCACATCCTTCGGATGCACCTGGTGCTTGAGGGCATCGAACGTCGCACGAATCATGTTGTACGGGTTCGACGAACCGGTCGACTTTGCAACGACGTCGTGCATGCCCAGCGTTTCGAAAACGGCGCGCATCGGGCCACCGGCGATGATACCGGTACCAGCCTTTGCGGAGCGCAGCAGAACCTTGCCGGCGCCGTGGCGGCCATGAACGTCGTGATGCAGAGTACGGCCGTCACGCAGCGGTACGAAGATCAGGTCGCGCTTGGCGGATTCAGTTGCCTTGCGGATAGCTTCCGGCACTTCACGAGCCTTGCCATGACCGAAGCCAACGCGGCCCTTCTGGTCGCCAACGACGACGAGAGCAGCAAAACCGAAGCGACGGCCGCCCTTGACAACCTTGGCCACGCGATTGATCGCGACCAGCTTGTCGACGAATTCGCTATCGCGTTCTTCACGGCCCTGACGATCGTCACGGCCCTTTCTTTCCTGTGCCATTGTCCTTGTCCTTTTTCTTTTGCGGGTAGAACGGCAGGTTAAAGATAACCCAGAAGAACTGGGTGGTGCGGAGAAACCGCATTTCGCCCGGCCTCCCCTATTCAGGAAGACCGGGCGAAAATTGATTAGAAGCTCAGACCGCCTTCGCGGGCAGCTTCAGCCAGTGCCTTGATACGGCCGTGGTAGATGAAGGCGCCGCGATCGAACACGACTTCCTTCACGCCAGCCTTGGCGGCGCGTTCTGCAACGAGCTTACCAACGGCAGCAGCTGCTGCAACGTCGGCGCCGGTCTTCAGCGAGCCACGCAGGCCTGCGTCGAGCGTGGATGCGGCTGCAAGCGTGCGGCCGGCCACGTCGTCGATGACCTGTACGTAGATGTTCTTGGACGAGCGGTGAACCGACAGACGCGGACGGCCGTTTGCGACCTTCTTGATCTGGCGGCGAACACGGCTCGCACGCTTTGTGAGTGCTTCTTTTCTGGTAGCCATGATCGCTCGTCCTTACTTCTTCTTGCCTTCCTTGCGGACGATCCGTTCCCCAGCGTACTTGACGCCTTTGCCCTTGTAGGGCTCGGGACCACGGTATTCGCGGATTTCCGCGGCAACCTGACCGACCTGCTGCTTGTTGATGCCGGTGACGACGATTTCCGTCGGCTTCGGCACGGCAATGGTGATGCCCTCAGGGGCTTCATAGACGACATCGTGGGAGAAACCGAGTGCCAGCTGCAGGTTCTTGCCCTGCATGGCCGCGCGGTAACCGACGCCGTTGATTTCGAGCTTGCGCTCGTAACCGTCCTTAACGCCCGTGAAGATGTTTTCGATCATCGTGCGGGACATGCCCCACTTCGAACGAGCATCCTTCGAATCGTTGACCGGGGTCACCGAAACAGCGTTGTCGTTGAACTCGACCTTAACTTCGTCGTTAGCAACGAAGAAAAGTTCGCCCTTAGGACCCTTCGCGGTGATCTTCTGGCCGTCGACGGTAGCCGTCACGCCTGCAGGAACCGGAACGGGCTTTTTACCGATACGAGACATTTTGTTATCCTGTCTGTCCGTTATGGAGATCCTTGCCCAGTCTTAGAAGACCGAGCAAAGAACCTCGCCGCCTACGTTCTGTTCGCGAGCCTGGTGATCGGCCATTACGCCCTTCGGAGTCGAAAGGATGGTAATGCCGAGGCCGTTCGCGACCTGCGGAATGGACTTGACCGAGACATAAACTCGGCGGCCCGGCTTCGAAACGCGGCCGATCTCACGGATCACGGATGCGCCTTCGTAGTACTTCAGTTCGATTTCGATCTCGGCCTTGCCGTTACCGAAGTCGGTTTCAGTGTAACCGCGGATGTAGCCTTCAGCCTGAAGAACATCGAGAACGCGAGCGCGCAGCTTGGAAGCCGGCGTCGAAACGGTGTTCTTGCGACGGGCTGCGCCGTTGCGGATGCGGGTGAGCATATCGCCCAAGGGATCAGTCATGGTCATCTAACGATCTCCTTACCAGCTCGACTTAACAATGCCCGGCACCTTGCCGGAGTTACCAAGCTCACGAAGCGCGATACGCGACATTCCGAGCTTACGGTAGAAAGCGCGCGGGCGACCGGTGACTTCGCAACGGTTGCGGATGCGCGTCTTCGAGCCGTCACGCGGCAGGGAAGCGAGCTTGACAGAAGCCTTGAACCGCTCTTCGATCGGAAGAGCCTGGTCCATGATGATTGCCTTGAGAGCAGCACGCTTTTCAGCGTGTGCGGCAACCGTCTTGCGGCGGCGCTTGTTCTTTTCAACTGCGCTGGTTTTCGCCATATCGTAGTTCCTTTAAAACGCTTGTCGTTACGGTTACGTGCGGAACGGGAAGTTGAACTCTTTCAGAAGAGCCCGTGCTTCGTCGTCGCTGGTAGCCGTCGTGCAAACGATGATGTCCATGCCCCACATCTGATCAACCTTGTCGTAGTTGATCTCCGGGAACACAATGTGTTCCTTCAAGCCCATGGCGAAGTTGCCACGGCCGTCGAAGGACTTCGGGTTCAGGCCGCGGAAGTCGCGAACGCGCGGCAGCGCGATGTTGACCAGGCGATCCATGAACTCGTACATGCGGGCGCCGCGCAGGGTAACCTTCGCGCCGATCGGCATCTGCTCGCGGACCTTGAAGCCGGCGATGGAGTTGCGAGCCTTGGTGATGACCGGCTTCTGGCCGGCGATAGCGGCCAGATCCGCAGCAGCCACGGAGGGCTTCTTCGAATCGGCGGTTGCTTCACCAACGCCCATGTTGATGACGATCTTGTCCAGCTTGGGGATCATCATTTCATTAGCGAACGAGAACTGTTCCTGCAGCGCTGCGCGGATGCGGGTAACGTATTCGGTCTTGAGCCGCGGCTCGTACTTGGACTCAGCCATCGATCACATCTCCCGTACGCTTGGCCACACGAACCTTCTTGCCGTCGACGACGGAGAAGCCAACGCGGGTCGGCTTGCCGTCTTTCGCGACGATCGCGATGTTCGACAGGTGGATCGATGCTTCTTTGTTGATGATGCCAGCTTCCTGCGTCTGCGTCTGACGCTGGTGGCGCTTCACCATGTTGATGCCGCCGACGACCGCACGGTCTTCCTTCGGCAGAACCTGGAGGACTTCACCGGTACGACCCTTGTCCTTGCCGGTGAGTACGACGACGTTGTCGCCCTTCTTGATCTTCTGCATGGTTCTCGCTCCTTACAGTACTTCGGGAGCCAGCGAGATGATCTTCATGTGGTTCTTCGCACGAAGTTCGCGCGGAACCGGTCCGAAGATACGGGTGCCGATCGGCTCTTTTTTGTTGTCGATGAGGACCGCTGCGTTGTTATCGAAGCGGATGACGCTGCCGTCTGCGCGACGGATGTCCTTGGCGGTACGAACGACCACCGCCTTCATCACATCGCCCTTCTTGACGCGGCCGCGCGGGATGGCTTCCTTGATCGAAACGACGATAATGTCGCCGACCGAAGCGTACTTGCGCTTGGAGCCGCCCAGCACCTTGATGCACATGACACGACGCGCGCCGGAATTATCCGCCACGTCGAGGTTTGTTTGCATCTGAATCATGTCAGGTCGCCTTCTCGTAAGGACCGGAACGGTTGGGCGCAAAGCCCCCTATTCCGGCCATGGACATATTTTCATTTTTCGCGCGGGTTGGGTCTTGCCAAGGCGGTTTCCCGAGAGGGGACCTTCCCTGCGCTGCAAAGCAAAAAGAACGCCCGTAAACCGGGCGTTCTCAGCCGATGGGCTGCTTCATACAGGTTTTTGCGGCAGACGCAAGGGCCTGCCGCAAGTCTGTGGGCTTAAGCCTGGGCAGAAATGACTTTCCAGGTCTTGTCCTTGGAGATCGGTGCACATTCCTCGATGGAAACGATATCACCAATCTTGTACTGGTTGGCTTCGTCATGCGCCTTGTACTTCTTCGAACGGCGAACCGTCTTCTGAAGCAGCGGATGGGCGAATCGGCGCTCGACGCGGACAACAACGGTCTTCTCGTTCTTGTCGGAAACGACTACGCCCTGCAGAATGCGTTTTGGCATATTATTCTTCCTTAGGCCTTGGCTTCTGCCGCCTTCTGGCGGGCAATGGTCTTCACGCGAGCGATGTCCTTGCGGACTTCGTTGATGCGGGAGCTCTTCTCAAGCTGGTTCGTTGCCTTCTGGAAGCGCAGATTGAACTGCTCTTTCTTCAGGTCAGCGAGCTTATCCTTGAGCTGATCGGCCGTCAGGCCGCGTACTTCTTCGGCTTTCATCGTGCCTTCTCCTTACTCTGCGATGCGCTGAACAAAGCGCGTCGTGACCGAGAGCTTGGCAGAACCGAGGCGGAGTGCCTCGCGCGCGATTTCTTCCGAAACGCCGTCGATCTCGAACATGATACGACCAGGCTTGACCTTGCAAGCCCAGTATTCAACAGAACCCTTACCCTTACCCATACGAACTTCGGTGGGCTTGGCAGTTACCGGGACGTCAGGGAAGACGCGGATCCATACACGACCCGCGCGCTTCATGTAACGGGTGATCGCGCGGCGAGCCGCTTCGATCTCGCGAGCGTTCACGCGGTTCGGTTCCTGAGCCTTCAGGCCGAATTCACCGAATGCCAGGTCAAAGCCGCCTTTTGCGACGCCCTTGATGCGGCCCTTGAACTGCTTGCGATACTTGGTACGCTTTGGCTGCAACATTTTCTTACTTCTCCGAGCTTATCTTTCGCCAGCGATAATCAAGCGTTTTCGCGTTCGCGGCGACGGTCGCCACGATCGTTACGTTCGCGGCTTGCCGGACCCTGTGCGTCGCCTTCAAGGCCACGACGTTCGGAAGCCATCGGATCGTGCTCAAGGATTTCGCCCTTGAAGATCCAGACCTTGATGCCGCAGATGCCGAATGCGGTCGAGGCTTCAGCCGTACCGTAGTCGATGTCTGCACGCAGGGTGTGAAGCGGAACGCGACCTTCGCGGTACCATTCGGTACGAGCGATTTCTGCACCGCCGAGACGGCCTGCGCAGGTGATCTTGATGCCTTCGGCGCCGAGACGCATGGCCGACTGAACGGCACGCTTCATCGCACGGCGGAAAGCCACGCGGCGCTCGAGCTGCTGGGCGATCGACTGACCGACCAGCGTGGCATCGATTTCCGGCTTGCGAACTTCAACGATGTTGAGGTGCGTTTCCGAAGAGGTCATCGTCGAGATCGCCTTGCGGAGCTTCTCGATGTCTGCACCCTTCTTGCCGATGATCAGACCCGGGCGAGCCGAGTGGATCGTGACGCGGCACTTCTTGTGCGGACGCTCGATGACCACCTTGGCGATGCCGGCCTGCTTCAGCTCGGACATCAGGTAAGCGCGGATCTTCAGGTCTTCGTGGAGCAGCTGGCCGTATTCGGCGTTGTCGGCGAACCAACGGCTGTCCCAGGTACGGTTAATGCCGAGGCGGAAACCGATAGGATTGATTTTCTGACCCATTATGCGGCCTCCCCTTTTTCCTCGACTTCGCGAACGACGATCGTCAGATGCGCGAACGGCTTTTCAATGCGCGAGGCGCGGCCGCGACCACGAGCGTGGAAACGCTTCATGGTGATCGACTTGCCGACGTATGCTTCCGCAACGACCAGGCTGTCGACGTCGAGGTCATGGTTGTTTTCGGCGTTGGCGATAGCGGACTCGAGAGTCTTCTTCACCTGGCCGGAAATGCGCTTGCGCGAAAATTCCAGCTCTGCCAGGGCGCGTTCAACCTTCTTGCCACGGATCATGGCAGCGACGAGGTTGAGCTTCTGCGGGCTGACGCGAAGCGTGCGGGCGACTGCCTGTGCTTCGTTGTCCTTCAGCCGGCGTTCGGTCTTAGCCTTCGCCATGGTTACTTCCTCTTCGCCTTCTTGTCCGCACCGTGACCGTAATAGGTACGGGTCGGGGAGAACTCACCGAACTTGTGACCGACCATGTCTTCATTGACGCTGACCGGTACATGCTTGCTGCCGTTGTAGACGCCGAACGTCAGACCAACGAACTGCGGCAGGATCGTGGAGCGACGGCTCCAGATCTTGATAACTTCTGCACGTCCGCCTTCGCGCACCTTCTCAGCCTTCTTGAGAAGATAGCCGTCAACAAACGGGCCTTTCCATACTGAACGAGCCATTTCCTGACTTCCCTCTTACTTCTTACGAGCGTGACGCGAGCGCATGATGAACTTGTCCGTGGACTTGTTCGAGCGCGTGCGCTTGCCCTTGGTGGGCTTGCCCCAAGGCGACACTGGATGACGGCCACCCGAGGTGCGACCTTCACCACCACCGTGCGGGTGGTCGACCGGGTTCATGACGACGCCGCGGTTATGCGGACGCTTGCCACGCCAAACGGTACGACCGGCCTTGCCGTCGTTGATGTTGCCGTGGTCCGGGTTGGATACGGCACCAACGGTACCGAGGCACGAACCCGGGACGAGACGCTGCTCACCAGAGTTCAGACGAAGGATAGCCATGCCGGCATCGCGGCCGACGAGCTGTACGTAGGTGCCAGCCGAACGAGCGATCTGGCCACCCTTGCCCGGCTTCATTTCGACGTTGTGAACGATCGAACCAACCGGGATGTACTGCAGGGGCATGGTGTTGCCCGGCTTCACGTCGACAGCCTTGTTGGAAGCGATGACCTTGTCGCCGGCAGCGAGTCGCTGCGGAGCGAGGATGTAGGCCTGTTCGCCGTCCGTGTAGGTGACGAGCGCGATGAACGCGGTGCGGTTCGGGTCGTATTCCAGACGCTCGACCGTGCCTTCAACGTCAAACTTGCGACGCTTGAAGTCAACGAGACGGTAGGTACGCTTGTGACCGCCGCCGATGAAGCGGGCAGTAATACGACCGTTGTTGTTACGACCGCCGCTCTTGGACAGACCTTCCGTCAGCGACTTGACCGGCTTGCCCTTCCAGAGGCCCGAACGGTCGACGATGACCAGCTGGCGCTGGCTCGGGGTCGTCGGATTGTAGCTTTTCAATGCCATGATCTAATTCCCTCAGAGGCCCGTGGACACGTCGATGGACTGGCCTTCGGCGAGCGTCACGATAGCCTTCTTGACGTCCTTCTGCTTGCCGACGAAACCGCGGAAGCGCTTCGTCTTGCCCTTGCGGACCAGCGTATTGACGGCAGTGACCTTTACGCCGAAGAGAGCTTCCACAGCAGCCTTGATTTCAGGCTTGGAGGCAGTCTTGGCAACGTTGAAGACGATCTGGTTCTGCTCGGATACCAGCGTCGACTTTTCAGTGATCGACGGAGAGACGATCACGTCGTAGTGGCGAATATCGGTCACTTGAAACGCTCCTCGAGGGCTTCAACCGCAGCCTTGGAAAGCACGAGCTTGCCGCGACGCAGGATGTCGTAAACATTGATGCCCTGTACCGGCAGAACGTCCACGTTCGGGATGTTCTGGGCAGCGAGCTTGAAGTTGCCGTCCAGTTCGGCACCGCCGATGAACAGCGCGTTGGTCAGGCCGAGCGAAGCGAACGTGCCGACGAGGCCCTTGGTCTTTGCTTCAGCAGCAACCAGGTCATCGATAACGATCAGATCTTCAGACTTCAGCTTGGCCGACAGGGCGTGACGCAGAGCAAGCGCACGAACCTTCTTGGGAAGGTCGAATGCGTGGCTGCGCGAAACCGGACCGTGGGCCTTACCACCGCCGCGGAACTGCGGAGCGCGAGCCGAATGGTGACGAGCGCGGCCCGTACCCTTCTGCTTGAACATCTTTGCGCCGGTGCGGGAAACTTCACCGCGGGTCAGCGACTGGTGCGTACCCTGCTGCTTCTTGGCGAGCTGGTAGCGAACCATACGGGCGAGGATGTCCTCGCGCGGGTCGAGGCCGAAGATCGCGTCGGACAGGGAAACCTTGCCGGCGTCTTTACCCTCGAGGGTCTTGACGTTGAATTCCATTTGCTTGGCTCCCTTACTTCGCAGCCGACTTGACGGCATCGCGGACGATGATCCAAGCGCCCTTCGAACCGGGGACTGCACCCTTTACGAGGATCAGACCGCGATCTTCGTCGGTGGATACAACTTCCAGGTTCTGCGTGGTAACGCGGGTCGAACCCATGTGACCAGCCATGCGCTTGCCCTTCCAGACCTTGCCCGGATCCTGGTTGTTACCAGTCGAACCGTGCGAGCGGTGCGAAACGGACACACCGTGGGTCGCGCGAAGACCACCAAAGTTGTGGCGCTTCATGGCACCGGCAAAACCCTTACCGATCGAGGTACCCGTCACGTCGACCAGCTGGCCGGCGGAGAAGTGGCTCGCAGTCAGCGTGGAGCCGACATCGATGAGGTTGTCGGTGGAGACGCGAAACTCGACGAGCTTCGCCTTCGGCTCGACTTCAGCAACGGCAAAATGACCGCGCAGAGCCTTGCTCGTGTTCTTGACCTTGGCAGTACCAGCACCAAGCTGGACAGCCGTATAGCCATTCTTTTCATCGGTACGCTGGGCTACCACCTGGCAGTTTTCCATGCGCAGTACCGTTACCGGGATATGCTCGCCGGCGTCGTTGTAGACGCGGGTCATCCCAACTTTCTGTGCAATTACACCTGAACGCATCGGTTCAATCCTTCTCACTCACCCGAGACGCAGGTCTCAGAGCTTGATTTCCACGTCGACACCAGCGGCGAGGTCGAGCTTCATCAAAGCATCGACTGTCTGGGGCGTCGGATCGACGATGTCGAGCAGGCGCTTATGCGTGCGCATTTCAAACTGCTCGCGGCTTTTCTTATCGACGTGGGGAGACCGGTTGACCGTAAACTTCTCGATGCGAGTCGGAAGCGGAACGGGGCCCCGGACACTAGCTCCGGTGCGCTTCGCCGTCGACACGATCTCGCGCGTGGAAGCGTCGAGAATACGATGATCGAATGCCTTAAGGCGAATGCGGATATTTTGGCCGTTCATTCGACGTTATCCTTGTTATCTTGTTATCCGTACACATGAAGATAGCGTACGGGCTCTTCTTACCTAAAGGCGGGACCACCGGTGTCAAAGATCGAGAGAAACCCCGGCGAACCGTGGCTCTTTCCAGTCTTCGGGCCCTTCAGGACCCACCTTTATATTGATTTGCAGCAGACGATTCGAAGGCCGAAGCCTCATCTCACTGCGCTCACGCGCCATCTGCTACATTTTTATGTCATGCGCAAGGGTTTACCGCCCCTGCGCATGAAAAAAGCATGAATAAAAGGATAAAGGCGCCGTTTCCGGCGCCCTCACCTATTAAGCGATGATCGAGGCAACGATGCCGGCGCCGACGGTACGGCCGCCTTCGCGGATAGCGAAGCGCAGCTTTTCTTCCATCGCGATCGGAACGATCAGCTCGACTTCAACCGTGACGTTGTCGCCCGGCATAACCATTTCCGTGCCTTCCGGCAGCGAAACGATACCGGTCACGTCCGTCGTGCGGAAGTAGAACTGCGGACGGTAGTTGGTGAAGAACGGCGTATGACGGCCGCCTTCTTCCTTCGTCAGGATGTAGGCTTCAGCCATGAACTTCTTGTGCGGCTTGACAGAGCCCGGCTTGCACAGGATCTGGCCACGCTCGACGCCGTTACGGTCAACGCCGCGAACGAGTGCACCGATGTTGTCGCCGGCCTGGCCCTGGTCGAGCAGCTTGCGGAACATTTCAACGCCGGTAACCGTCGTCTTCGAAGTGTCCTTGATGCCGACGATTTCGACTTCTTCGCCAACCTTGACGATACCGCGCTCGACGCGGCCAGTCACAACCGTACCACGACCCGAGATCGAGAACACGTCTTCGATCGGCATCAGGAACGGCTGGTCGATCGGACGCTCAGGCGTCGGGATGTAGGCGTCGACTTCTTCCATCAGCTTGCGAACGGCGTCTTCACCGATGGCCTTGTTGCTATCTTCCAGAGCGGCCAGAGCCGAACCCTTGACAACCGGAACTTCGTCGCCCGGGAAGTCGTAGGACGACAGCAGTTCGCGAACTTCGAGTTCAACGAGCTCGAGCAGTTCTTCGTCGTCGACCTGGTCGACCTTGTTGAGGAACACGACCAGAGCCGGAACGCCAACCTGACGAGCAAGCAGGATGTGCTCGCGGGTCTGCGGCATCGGGCCGTCAGCGGCCGAGCAAACCAGGATCGCGCCGTCCATCTGTGCGGCACCGGTGATCATGTTCTTGACGTAGTCGGCGTGGCCGGGGCAGTCAACGTGCGCGTAGTGGCGGTTCGGGGTCTCGTATTCGACGTGTGCCGTCGAGATGGTGATGCCACGTGCCTTTTCTTCCGGAGCAGCGTCGATCTGGTCGTACGCCTTGAACTCGCCGAAGAACTTCGTGATCGCTGCCGTCAGAGACGTCTTGCCGTGGTCGACGTGGCCGATCGTGCCGATGTTCACGTGCGGCTTGTTACGCTCAAACTTGCTCTTTGCCATTGCAGGCTCTCCATTTTATGTGGGCCGTTTGGGGCCCTAATTCTTGTGTGATCGCCCCGGTTTTGAGACCGGGGCGTAGTCTGGTGTCGTAGTCCGATTACTTCTGACCGGAATACTTTGCCTGGATTTCGGTCGCGACGTTCGACGGAACCGGTGCGTAGTGATCGAAGGTCATCGAGTACTGCGCGCGGCCCTGGGACATGGAGCGCAGGTTGTCGACGTACTTGAACATGTTCGCAAGCGGAACGTGAGCGTTGATGACGATCGCGATGCCGCGCTGTTCCTGGCCCTGGATCTGGCCACGACGCGAGTTCAGGTCGCCGATAACGTCACCGACATAGTCTTCCGGCGTTACGACTTCGACCTTCATCATCGGCTCAAGCAGCTGAGCGCCGGCCTTCTTGGCAGCTTCACGGAAGCAGGCACGCGATGCGATTTCGAAGGCGAGAACCGACGAGTCGACATCGTGGAAGGCGCCGTCGATGAGGGTCGCCTTGACGCCCAGCATCGGGAAGCCAGCCAGCGGACCGGAAGACAGAACGCTTTCGATACCCTTCTGAACGCCCGGGATGTATTCCTTCGGAACAGCACCGCCGACGATCTTGGATTCGAAGACGAAATCTTCTCCATCCGGGTTCGGTTCGAATACGAGCTTGACGCGCGCGAACTGACCGGTACCACCGGACTGCTTCTTGTGCGTGTAGTCTTCTTCGTGCAGACGCGTGATGGTTTCGCGGTAGGCAACCTGCGGAGCACCGACGTTGGCTTCAACCTTGAACTCGCGACGCATACGGTCAACGAGAATGTCGAGGTGAAGTTCGCCCATGCCGGCGATGATCGTCTGGCCGGATTCCTGGTCGGTCTTGACGCGGAACGACGGGTCTTCAGCAGCGAGGCGATTGAGCGCGAGGCCCATCTTTTCCTGGTCGCCCTTGGACTTCGGCTCGATCGCGATCTGGATGACCGGCTCGGGGAATTCCATGCGCTCGAGGATAACCGGCTTCAGCGGATCGCAGAGCGTATCGCCAGTGGTGGTTTCCTTGAGGCCGGCAAGAGCAACGATGTCGCCTGCAAAGGCTTCTTCGATGTCTTCGCGCGAGTTGGAGTGCATCTGCAGCATACGGCCGACGCGCTCGCGCTTGTCCTTGACCGTGTTGATGACAGACGAACCCTTTTCGAGCTTGCCCGAGTAGATACGTGCGAAGGTGAGCGAACCGACGAAGGGGTCGTTCATGATCTTGAACGCCAGCATCGAGAGCGGCTCGGCGTCGTCAGCGTGACGCTCGATTTCGGCTTCGGTCTTGAAGTCGATGCCCTTGATGGCCGGGATATCGACCGGCGACGGCAGATAGTCGACGACGGCGTCGAGCAGCGGCTGTACGCCCTTGTTCTTGAACGCGGTACCGCAGAACATCGGGTGGAACTTGACGTCGATCGTGCCGCGGCGAACCAGTTCACGGATCTTGTCATTGTCCGGCATGTCGCCGTTCAGGTAGGCTTCCATCGCTTCTTCGTCGATCTCGACAACAGTCTCGATCATCTTTTCGCGATATTCGGCAGCCTTTTCCTTCAGGTCGTCCGGGATTTCGACAACGTCCCATGCAGCGCCGAGCGATTCGTCGCGCCATACGAGAGCATTCATCTCAACCAGGTCGACAACGCCCTTGAATTCGGTTTCTGCACCGATCGGGAGCTGCATGACAACTGCGGTGGCGCCAAGACGGGTCTTGATCATCTCGACCGAGCGGTAGAAGTCCGCGCCGGTCTTGTCCATCTTGTTGCAGAAGATCATGCGCGGAACGTTGTACTTCTCAGCCTGACGCCAGACGGTTTCCGTCTGCGGCTCTACGCCGGCGTTGGCATCGAGAAGAGCGACCGCACCGTCGAGCACGCGCAGCGAACGCTCGACTTCGATGGTGAAGTCAACGTGGCCGGGGGTGTCGATGATGTTGAAGCGGCGCATCTTGCCGTCACGGCCCTTCCAGAAGGTCGTGGTGGCAGCGGACGTGATCGTGATGCCACGCTCCTGCTCCTGCTCCATCCAGTCCATGGTGGCAGCGCCGTCATGAACTTCACCGATCTTGTGCGACTTGCCGGTGTAATAGAGAATACGCTCGGTGGTCGTGGTCTTGCCGGCGTCGATATGCGCCATGATACCGAAGTTGCGGTAGTCTTCGATTTTATATTCGCGAGCCATAATGACTGCCTTTCGAAATTCGATCGGTTAAGATTACCAGCGGTAGTGCGAGAAGGCGCGGTTGGCGTCGGCCATCTTGTGCGTGTCTTCGCGCTTCTTGACAGCGGAACCACGGTTGTTCGAGGCATCCATCAGTTCACCGGACAGGCGGTCAACCATGGTGGTCTCGTTGCGCTTGCGGGCAGCAGTGATCAGCCAGCGGATGGCCAGCGCCTGACGGCGCTCCGGACGAACGTCGACCGGGACCTGGTAGGTTGCACCACCAACGCGGCGCGAGCGTACTTCAACATGCGGCGCGATATTCTCGAGCGCCTGATGGAAGATCGCCAGCGGCTCAGCCTTGGCCTTTGCCTGCACGCTATCGAAGGCACCGTAAACGATGCTTTCGGCAACCGACTTCTTGCCATGAAGCATGATGGCATTCATGAACTTCGTGACGACCAGATCACCGAACTTCGGATCCGGGTTGATCTCACGCTTCTCTGCACTATGACGTCTGGACATACGTTCCGTCTCTCAATGGTTGCGGTGCTTTATCACGCGGAGAACCTCGCGCAGCACCGTATAAAGGTTGATGTTCCGAAAATTACTTCGGACGCTTTGCACCGTACTTCGAGCGGCGCTGCTTACGGTTCTTGACACCCTGGGTATCGAGAACGCCGCGGATGATGTGGTAACGAACGCCCGGCAAGTCCTTTACGCGGCCGCCACGGATCATGACGACAGAGTGTTCCTGCAGGTTGTGACCTTCACCCGGAATGTAACCGATGACTTCGAAGCCGTTGGTCAGACGGATCTTGGCGACCTTACGGAGAGCCGAGTTCGGCTTCTTCGGCGTCGTGGTGTAGACGCGGGTGCAGACGCCACGCTTCTGCGGGTTTTCCTGCAGAGCCGGGACCTTGTTGCGCTTGACCTGTGCCTGGCGAGGCTTGCGGATCAGCTGGTTTACGGTAGGCATATAACCATCCCTTGCAAAATAATCTCGTGACCCCTTTTGGGGGCCGGTTACGCCGTTTCCGGCCGCGACACACGATTCCAACATGCACAAAACGTGGCCCCACCCTGTCTCGGAAGGACCACGGAAGGCAGAGGACGCGTTTTAAAAAACGCGTCGTGCGTGCAGCATTCTTGTCTTCAACGTGCGTATGGAAGCCTGTTTGAGGCTTAGGTCCGGTACAAGTCGTCCCGGATATGGCAGCCTCACATCTCTTCCGATGCGGCGCGTTTACTGTTTCCGTCCCTGCGCGTCAAGGGAGAAAACGAATTTACCCCCTGCCCCATCCGGCAGAGAGCCTTGTATTCCGGCCTTTATACGCCATTTGCGGGGAATTGCGATACGCGCTCGGCAAACATGGTGGGAATCGGCTGCCAAAGCCGTTAAGAATCGATAAAGACCTGAACGGCACCCGCCGACCCGCGATGCCAGCAGCCCTGGAAATGGAAAAACGCATGATCGACACGCCCGACAACGACAACACTCTCGACGAACCGATGGTCTTCATCATCATCGGCAAGGGTTACCAATCGAAGGCGAGCGAGGGCACCGAGCTGCACATCCTCTTGCGCGCACCCGATGACGACACTGCCGTTCGCGATGCGCTCAACGCGCTGTCGGAAGAAGGTTTTCTCGAAGCCGACCTCGACCAGATCGGCGTGATGACCGAAGAGCCGGTCGACGAGCCGCATGCGTCTGCCTATCAGGGCGCGCTCGAAGGCGAAGTGTCGATCATCCGTTTCAGCGAGTAAGGAAAAGCCTGTCCGGTGCCTTCATTGAAAATGTTCTGTATGTTCTGTATTCTTCAGATCATACAGAACAGAGATCATGAACGTGACGAGATCGATCACCACAACCGAATTTATGCGGGACTTCGGCAGATATCATGACGAAGCGCGCATCGAGCCGATTACGCTCACGAAATACGGTCGCCCGTCCGTTGTTGTCGTACCGGCCGATCTTTATGCGCGCATGAGCAACAATGCCGATCCGCGCCGCTCGTACCTCTCCAATGAAACGCCCCCCGAACTTGCCGAAATGATCCTTTCGGTAATAGACGACCGTTTGGAAGAAGACGATCAGGGGCCTGTTGATGACAAGCCCCTTCGATGAAGGCCAGATCGTTCGCTACGAATATCTCTGGAACTGGCAAGCAAAAGCCGGCCGCACCAATGGCGAAAAGTCCCGCCCCTGCTGCCTCGCCCTGTCCATCCGGAACCCCAAGCAAAACCTGACGCATATGATCCTCCTGCCAATTTCGGGCACGCCACCACGGCCCGAGCAGGAGGCGATCGCCATTCCGATGCTTGAACTGAAGCGCGCAGGCCTGAGCACGTTCAAGGAAGGCTGGATCACGGTCAGCGAGTATAACTACGACATTCTGGAGCGATCATTCGTTTTCGATCAGAACCAGATGCCGATGGGCAAATTCAGCAATTCATTCACGAGGCAGATATTGCAGCGATTGCGCCCCTACATCGCGGCTTCGCTCGGGCGCGTTGATAGAATGAAATAAGGCAGCAAGCGTCTCCCAGACCGCGCCAACGAAATAACGACCCCATACGCAAAAGGCCCGGATCTCTCCGGGCCTTTGACGTTTCTCAATGACGTGATCTGCGGAACCGCAAACCTCTCCGGCCTTATTCGGCCGGAGTGTTTTCCGGGTTCATGTCCTGCAGCATCGGGGTTGCCGAACCGGCGCCCGAACCCTTCTTGCGCTCCTCGAGGATGAGGTCGTCGCGCGAAGTGGCGATGCGGCGGATCTGCGTCATGGTGCCGCCGGTACCGGCCGGGATGAGGCGGCCGACGATGACGTTTTCCTTCAGACCCTGCAGCGTGTCCATCTTGCCGGCGATTGCAGCTTCCGTGAGAACCTTGGTGGTTTCCTGGAAGGATGCGGCCGAGATGAAGGACGGCGTCTGCAGCGATGCCTTGGTGATACCGAGCAGGACCGGCTCGCCCGAAGCAGGCTTCTTGCCTTCTTCGATCAGCTGATCGTTGGCGTCATCCAGTTCGATACGGTCGACATTGTCGCCGACGATGTACTGGCTGTCACCGCTGTCGGTGATCTCGACCTTCTGCAGCATCTGGCGAACGATCACCTCGATGTGCTTGTCGTTGATCACAACGCCCTGCAGACGGTAGACTTCCTGGATTTCGTTGACCAGGTAGGAAGCGAGTGCTTCCACGCCCTTGATCGCCAGGATGTCGTGCGGCGCCGGGTTACCGTCGAGGATGTAGTCACCCTTTTCGATATAGTCGCCTTCCTGAAGGTGGAAGGGCTTGCCCTTCGGGATCAGGTATTCGACCGGCTCGACACCGTCTTCGGCAGGCTCGATCATGACGCGACGCTTGTTCTTGTAGTCGCGGCCGAGGCGGATCGTACCATCGATCTCAGCGATGATGGCGTGGTCCTTCGGACGACGAGCTTCGAACAGTTCTGCAACGCGCGGCAGACCACCGGTGATGTCCTTGGTCTTGGCGCTTTCCATCGGAACACGCGCAAGAACGTCACCCTGAGAAACCTTGCTGCCCGGTTCAACGGACAGAATGGCCTCTACGTTCAGGAAGAAGCGGGCTTCGCCACCACGTGCCAGCTTCATGATCTGGCCCGAAGCGTCCTTGATGACGATTGCAGGCTTCAGATCGACGCCACGCGGGGTCGAACGCCAGTCGATAACCTGACGCTTGGTGATACCGGTGGATTCGTCGGTCGATTCCGAAACCGAGATGCCGTCGACGACATCTTCGAACGAAACGATACCGGCGACTTCCGTCATCATCGGGCGTGTGTACGGGTCCCACTCTGCGAGACGCTGACCGCGACGAACCTTGTCGTTGTCATCGACGAACAGCTTGGAGCCGTAGGCGACGCGCTGCGAAGAACGCTCGACGCCACGCTCGTCAAGGATCGTGACCGACATGTTACGGCCCATGGCGACGAGAACGCCTTCCGAGTTGCGCAGCATGTTGCGGTTCTTGAGCAGGATCGTGCCTTCGTACGATGCTTCCAGGAACGAACTATCCACCACGTTGGCCGTACCACCAAGGTGGAACGTACGCATGGTAAGCTGCGTGCCCGGCTCACCGATAGACTGAGCAGCGATAACGCCGACTGCTTCGCCCATGTTGACCGGCGTACCGCGAGCAAGGTCGCGGCCGTAGCAAACCGAGCAAACGCCGGTCTGGACTTCGCAGGTCAGTGCGGAGCGAATGCGGATCGACTGAATGCCAGCCTTTTCGATTTCGATGACATCCGGCTCAAGGATCATCTTGCCGGCATCAACGATGCGCTCACCCGTGACCGGATGATCGATGTCGTCAAGCGCGGTACGACCCAGAACGCGGGCGCCGATGGAGGCAACAACCTGACCGGCGTCAACGATGGCGGTCATGGTGAGACCGGTCTCGGTGCCGCAATCGACGAGGTTGACGATGCAATCCTGCGCAACGTCGACGAGACGACGGGTCAGGTAACCCGAGTTCGCCGTCTTCAGAGCCGTATCTGCAAGACCCTTACGGGCACCGTGGGTCGAGTTGAAGTACTCGTTAACGGTCAGACCTTCCTTGAAGTTCGACGTGATCGGGGTTTCGATGATTTCACCCGACGGCTTGGCCATCAGGCCGCGCATGCCGCCCAGCTGACGCATCTGGTTCGGTGAACCACGAGCACCCGAGTGCGACATCATGTAGATGGCGTTCATCTGCTTCTGGCGACCGGTCTCCGGATCGAACTCGACGGCCTTAATGCGGGCCATCATGTCTTCCGCGACCTTTTCGGTTGCCTTGCCCCAGGCGTCAACGACCTTGTTGTACTTCTCGCCCTGAGTGATCAGGCCGTCGTTGTACTGCTGTTCGTATTCCTTCACCAGGGCTTCGGTGTCACCGACGATCTTGGCCTTGGTTTCCGGAATGATCATGTCGTCCTTGCCGAACGAAATGCCGGCGCGGCAAGCATGGCGGAAGCCGAGCTGCATGATGCGGTCGCAGAAAATGACCGTGTCCTTCTGACCGCAATGACGGTAGACCGTGTCGATCATCTTGGAGATGTTCTTCTTGGTCATTTCCTGGTTGCAGGTGTCGAAAGGCACCTTGAAGTTCTTCGGCAGAAGTTCGCCGATGATCATGCGGCCAGGCGTCGTGTCATGGATCTTCGAAACCGGGTTGCCGTCCTCGTCGACCGTCTTGAAACGACCGCGGATCTTGGCATGCAGGGTCACGACCTTGTTTTCCAGGGCATGGTGCAGTTCGCCCATGTCGGAGAAGACCATGCCCTGGCCGGGCTCGTTCTCGTTCATGATCGATAGGTAGTAGAGCCCCAGAACCATGTCCTGCGACGGAACGATGATCGGTGCACCGTTGGCCGGGTGCAGGATGTTGTTCGTCGACATCATCAGAACGCGGGCTTCGAGCTGGGCTTCGAGCGACAGCGGCACGTGAACGGCCATCTGGTCACCGTCGAAGTCGGCGTTGAAGGCCGTGCAGACGAGCGGGTGCAGCTGGATGGCCTTGCCTTCGACCAGGATCGGTTCGAAGGCCTGGATGCCCAGGCGGTGCAGCGTCGGAGCGCGGTTCAGGAGAACCGGATGCTCGCGGATAACCTCGTCGAGGATATCCCAGACTTCCGGCTTTTCCTTTTCAACCAGCTTCTTAGCCTGCTTGACGGTCGAGGAGTAACCCTTGGCGTCGAGACGGGCGTAGATGAACGGCTTGAACAGTTCGAGCGCCATCTTCTTGGGCAGGCCGCACTGGTGCAGCTTCAGTTCCGGACCGGTCACGATGACCGAACGGCCGGAATAGTCGACGCGCTTGCCGAGAAGGTTCTGGCGGAAGCGGCCCTGCTTGCCCTTGAGCATGTCGGACAGCGACTTCAGCGGACGCTTGTTGGCACCGGTGATGACGCGGCCACGGCGACCGTTGTCGAACAGCGCGTCCACAGATTCCTGCAGCATGCGCTTTTCGTTACGGATGATGATGCCCGGAGCGCGCAGTTCGATCAGGCGCTTCAGACGGTTGTTACGGTTGATGACGCGACGATAGAGATCGTTCAGGTCAGACGTCGCGAAACGGCCGCCATCGAGCGGAACCAGCGGACGCAGGTCCGGCGGGATGACCGGAACGACCTTCATGATCATCCATTCCGGGCGGTTGCCGGACTCGATGAAGTTCTCGACGATCTTCAGGCGCTTCATGTACTTCTTCTGCTTCAGTTCCGACGTCGTCGACGCCAGTTCCGTACGCAGTTCGCCAGCAAGCTTGTCGAGGTTCATCGACGCCAGCATTTCGAAGATCGCTTCCGCACCGATCATAGCCGTGAACTGATCTTCACCGAACTCGTCGATGGCGATCATGTATTCTTCTTCCGACAGAAGCTGATTTTCCTTCAGCGACGTCAGGCCCGGCTCGGTGACGATGTAGTTCTCGAAGTAGAGAACGCGCTCGACATCCTTCAGCGTCATGTCGAGCAGGGTCGAGATACGCGAAGGAAGCGACTTCAGGAACCAGATATGGGCAACCGGAGCAGCGAGCTCGATATGGCCCATGCGCTCGCGGCGAACGCGCGACAGCGTGACTTCGACGCCGCACTTTTCGCAGATGATGCCCTTGTACTTCATGCGCTTGTACTTGCCGCACAGGCACTCATAGTCCTTGATCGGACCAAAGATGCGCGCGCAGAACAGGCCGTCACGTTCCGGCTTGAAAGTACGGTAGTTGATGGTTTCCGGCTTCTTGATCTCGCCGTAGGACCACGACAGGATCTTTTCCGGGCTCGCAATCGAGATCCGGATAGAATCGAAGTGCTGTGCCGGCACCTGCGGGTTGAAAAGGTTCATGACCTCTTGGTTCATGCCTGTCTCCTTGATGGGGCGCAAAGGCCCTCAAACGGGTCGTGCTCGACAAATTCCCGGGCTGTCGAACCAGACCCTTAAATGACAATAAACGCCATCTCTGGCGAAACTCCCCTGCCCGTCCGGTTGCCCGAATAGGCCTGGGATTGGCGTGCGCGATTTCTCCCGCACGCCGTTGTCAAAATATTATTCGGCTGCGTCCGGCAGCTGACCTTCCGGCTGGTTCTCGAGCTTGGAATTCTCCAGCTCGACCGACAGACCGAGCGAGCGCATTTCCTTGACGAGAACGTTGAAGCTCTCCGGAATGCCCGCTTCGAACGTGTCGTCGCCACGTACGATCGCCTCATAGACCTTGGTACGGCCTGCCACGTCGTCCGACTTCACGGTCAGCATTTCCTGCAGGGTGTAGGCGGCGCCGTAGGCTTCCAGAGCCCAGACTTCCATTTCCCCGAAGCGCTGGCCACCGAACTGCGCCTTACCACCGAGCGGCTGCTGGGTGACGAGCGAGTACGGACCGATCGAACGCGCGTGGATCTTGTCGTCCACAAGGTGGTTCAGCTTGATCATGTACATGTAGCCGACAGTGACCTTGCGGTCGAACTGCTCGCCGGTACGGCCATCGTAAAGAACCGACTGACCGCTTTCGTGCAGACCAGCCTTCTTCAGCATGGCAGCAACGTCAGGCTCATGCGCACCGTCGAAGACCGGGGTCGCGATGGAGAGACCACGCTTGGACTGCTCGGCCAGACGAACCAGGGATTCGTCGTCGAAGGTCGAAACCTCGTTATTGGCCTGGCTTTCGTAAGCCTCGGTCAGCTCCTTCTTGAGCTCGGTGATGTCGTTCGATGCCTTGTACTCTTCGAGCATCTGACCGATGCGCTTGCCCATGCCGGCGCAAGCCCATGCCAGGTGCGTCTCGAGGATCTGGCCGACGTTCATGCGCGAAGGCACGCCCAGCGGGTTCAGAACGACGTCGACATGCGTGCCGTCTTCGAGGAACGGCATGTCTTCGACAGGCACGATACGCGAGACAACGCCCTTGTTACCGTGACGGCCGGCCATCTTGTCGCCCGGCTGGATCTTGCGCTTAACGGCCACGAAGACCTTGACCATCTTCATGACGCCCGGAGGCATTTCGTCGCCGCGCTGGACCTTTTCGACCTTGTCCATGAAGCGATGCTCGAGCAGCGACTTCGACTCGTCGTACTGCGCACGCAGAGCTTCGATCTCGGCCTGAGCCTTCTCGTCCTCGACGGCGAACATCCACCACTGCGAGCGGGGATATTCGGAAACGACGGCATTGGTCAGTTCGACGCCCTTCTTGAAGCCCTTCGGGCCCGCGATGGACATCTGGCCGCGCAGCATGTCGATCAGACGGCCGTAAACGTTACGGTCGAGGATCGCCTGTTCGTCGTCACGGTCCTTGGCGAGGCGTTCGATTTCCTCGCGCTCGATCGCCATCGCACGTTCGTCCTTTTCAACGCCGTGGCGGTTGAACACGCGAACTTCAACGATGGTGCCGAACGTGCCCGGAGGCATGCGCATGGAGGTGTCGCGAACGTCGGACGCCTTTTCACCGAAGATGGCGCGCAGAAGCTTTTCTTCCGGCGTCATCGGGCTTTCGCCCTTCGGCGTGATCTTGCCGACGAGGATGTCGCCAGGAGCAACTTCCGCACCGATGTAGACGATACCGGCTTCATCGAGGTTCTTCAGCGCTTCTTCCGAAACGTTCGGAATGTCGCGCGTGATTTCTTCCGGACCAAGCTTGGTGTCACGCGCCATCACTTCGAATTCCTCGATGTGGATGGAGGTGAACACGTCGTCCGACACGATACGCTCGGAGAGCAGGATCGAGTCTTCGTAGTTGTAACCGTTCCACGGCATGAACGCGACGAGCGCGTTGCGGCCGAGCGCCAGGTCACCCAGGTCCGTCGACGGACCGTCGGCGATGATGTCGCCGCGGTTGAGGACGTCACCGACGGCGACCAGCGGGCGCTGGTTGACGCAGGTGTTCTGGTTGGAACGCTGGAACTTCATCAGGCGGTAGATATCGACGCCGGACTTGCCGGATTCGAGGTCTTCCGTGGCGCGGATAACGATACGGGTCGCGTCGACCTGGTCAACGACACCGCCACGACGGGCAGCAATCGCCGCACCGGAGTCACGGGCAACGACCGGTTCCATGCCCGTGCCGACGAACGGCGCTTCAGCGCGAACGAGCGGAACGGCCTGACGCTGCATGTTCGAGCCCATGAGCGCGCGGTTGGCGTCGTCGTTTTCGAGGAACGGGATCAGAGCCGCAGCAACCGAAACCAGCTGCTTCGGCGAAACGTCCATCAGGTTGATGGTGTCGCGCGGGGACAGCATGACTTCGCCGGCATGACGGCAGACAACGAATTCTTCGACGAACACGCCGTCCGAGGTCAGCTCGGAATTGGCCTGTGCGACGTAGTACTTCGCTTCTTCCATTGCGGAGAGATAAACGACGTCCTTCGTGACCTTGCCGTCAACGATCTTGCGGTACGGGCTTTCGATGAAGCCGTACTTGTTGACGCGGGCAAACGTGGCCAGCGAGTTGATCAGACCGATGTTCGGGCCTTCCGGCGTTTCGATCGGGCAGATACGGCCGTAATGGGTCGGGTGAACGTCGCGGACTTCGAAGCCTGCGCGCTCGCGGGTCAGACCACCCGGGCCAAGAGCCGAAAGACGGCGCTTGTGGGTGATTTCCGAAAGCGGGTTCACCTGGTCCATGAACTGCGACAGCTGCGAGGAGCCGAAGAATTCGCGAACGGCTGCAGCAGCCGGCTTGGCGTTGATCAGGTCCTGCGGCATGACGGTGTCGATTTCGATCGACGACATGCGTTCCTTGATCGCACGCTCCATACGCAGCAGGCCGAGACGGTACTGGTTTTCCATCAGCTCGCCGACAGAACGAACACGGCGGTTGCCGAGGTTGTCGATGTCGTCGATCTCGCCCTTGCCGTCACGCAGTTCGACAAGCATCTTGACCACGGCCAGGATGTCGTCCTTGCGCAGCGTGCGAACGGTGTCTTCAACCTGCAGGTCGAGACGCATGTTCATCTTCACGCGGCCAACGGCGGAGAGGTCGTAACGCTCCGCATCGAAGAACAGCGAGTTGAACATGGCTTCGGCCGATTCCATGGTCGGCGGTTCACCCGGACGCATGACGCGGTAGATATCGAACAGAGCGTCCTGACGGTTCTCGTTCTTGTCTACGGCAATCGTGTTGCGGATATAGGCGCCGACATTGATGTGGTCGATGCCGAGAACCGGGATCTCGTCGAAACCGTTCTTCAGGATGATGCCGAGGCTCTTCTCGTCGATTTCGTCGCCGGCTTCGAGATAGATCTCACCGGTTTCGTAGTTGACGATGTCTTCGGCCAGATAGTTGCCGTAGAGGTCGTCATTGGTGGCCTTGAGAGCCTTGAGGCCCTTTTCGGTCAGCTGACGCAGCAGACGCGGGGTCAGCTTCTTGCCGCCTTCGACAACGACTTCGCCGGTATCGGCGTCGATCATGTCGGAGAGAGCCTTGGCACCCTTCAGCGTCTCGGCGTTGAACGGAATACGCCAGCCGTCGCCGTCGCGCTCGTAGTTGGACTTCGAGTAGAAGGTCGACAGGATGTCTTCGCCATCCATGCCCAGCGCCATCAGCAGCGAAGAGACCGGCAGCTTGCGGCGGCGGTCGATACGGGCGTAGACGATGTCCTTGGCGTCGAATTCGATATCGAGCCAGGAACCACGGTAAGGAATGACGCGGGCAGCGAAGAGCAGCTTGCCGGAAGAGTGGCTCTTGCCCTTGTCGTGGTCGAAGAAGACGCCCGGCGAACGGTGCATCTGCGACACGATGACGCGCTCGGTGCCGTTCACGATGAACGTACCGTTATTGGTCATGAGCGGCATGTCGCCCATGTAGACGGACTGTTCCTTGATGTCCTTGATGGACTTCGCGCCGGTATCCTCGTCGATATCGAACACGATCAGGCGCAGCGTCACCTTCAGCGGCGCCGCATAGGTCAGGTCGCGCTGACGGCACTCGTCAACGTCGAACTTCGGCGGCTCGAATTCGTAGGATACGAATTCCAGCATCGAGGCACCGGAAAAGTCGGTGATCGGGAAGACAGAGCGGAAAACCGCCTGCAGCCCCTCGTCGGGGCGGCCGCCTTGCGGCTCGTCTACCATGAGAAACTGATCGTAGGACGCCTTCTGAACCTCGATGAGGTTCGGCATCTGCGTCACTTCAGGAATTTTTCCGAAAAACTTGCGTACGCGCCTGCGACCATTGAACGAAAGGGTCTGAGCCATCGTCGCTCCTTCAAAATTGCATCCGGGCCTGCAACGGACGGGAACCGATGGCCAGTCGATCCCGTCGAACATGGGTAGTCTCAATCTCGTTTCTCAATTTCGACCGCAGGCCGGATTGCCTGTCGCCCGAAAAGGAAACCATCCTTTTGAGAACCCATTACCCGGGAACCGTTTTTGACGGTTCCCGGGTAATAAGTTCCAGAGAAACGGGAGGGAGAAGCAAGCTTCTCCCTCCACATTCCGATATTACTTAACGTCGACCTTGGCGCCGGCGTCCTCAAGCTTCTTCTTGAGGTCAGCGGCTTCAGCCTTCGAAACGGCTTCCTTAACCGGCTTCGGAGCGCCTTCGACGAGGTCCTTGGCTTCCTTCAGGCCGAGGCCCGTGATGCCGCGAACTTCCTTGATGACGTTGATCTTGTTGGCGCCAGCGTCAACCAGGATTACGTCGAACTCGGTCTTTTCTTCTTCAGCAGCAGCCGGAGCAGCGCCGCCAGCGGCAGCAACAGCTACCGGAGCAGCGGCGGAAACGCCCCACTTTTCTTCGAGAAGCTTGGAAAGCTCAGCAGCTTCCAGAACGGTCAGAGCCGAGAGGTCTTCTACGATCTTTGCGAGATCAGCCATTTTCATAGTTCCTTATATAGGTTCGAACTTGGTTTTGAACAGCGAAAAACCGCCTTAAGCGGCTTCGTCCTTCTTTGCGTAGGCCGCGAACACGCGGGCAAGCTGGCTTGCCGGTGCTGCAACAACCCCTGCGATACGGGTAGCCGGCGTCTGGATCATGCCCAGAAGCTTTGCACGCAGCTCGTCCAGAGAAGGCAGGGTCGCAAGCGACTTGACTGCTTCTGCGTCGAGCGTCGTGGAACCCATGGCGCCACCGAGAACAACGACCTTGTCGTTGGTCTTGGCGAATTCCATGACGACCTTCGGTGCCGTGATCGGATCATTGCTATATGCGATAAGCGTCTGACCCTTGAAGAGATCCGTGATCCCTTCCGACTCCGTACCCTGAAGAGCGATCTTGGCCAGGCGGTTCTTCGCGACTTTGACGGTGCCGCCAGCAGCGCGCATTTTCGAACGGAAGTCGTTCATCTGCGCAACTGTGACACCAGCATAGTGGGCCACGACAACCGAACCGGAAGCCTTGAAGACTTCGTTCAGCTCCGTGACGAATTCGCGTTTTTCCGCTCTTTCCACTGTCTGTCTCCAGTTGACGGGACCGCAATCCTGCAGGCCCCATCGGTTTGCCTTTGCCACTCGAAATCTCTTTCAAGATCTCAAGAAGCGTTTGAGGATCCTGCCCCCCGGCTCCACAGAAAACTGCAGGCACAAGGCATTCCAGGCTCGAACCAACTTGAGGGGATGCATCACGCATCTCGAAAACTTGGGTCTTACCAGTCTCATGCAGGTCATACGATTAAGGTTTCGATCTCGAGAGACCTAGACCACCCACAATCTCGGACAGGAGTTCCGGATTTCTCCGGAAATCTCCGCTCTCTTGCGAGAGCGGAAATCAGTGCGGCCGGGCCATCGAGGCCCGGCAAACTTTATCAGGCGAGAACCGTCGAAGGCTCGACGCGCACGCCCGGACCCATGGTCGAGGAGAGCGCGACGCGCTTGACGTAGTTGCCCTTGGCGCCAGCCGGCTTGGCCTTGACGACCGCATCGGCAAAAGCCTTGATGTTTTCTTCCAGAGCCTTGGCGTCGAAGGAAGCCTTGCCGATGCCGGCGTGGACGATACCAGCCTTCTCGACGCGGAATTCGACTGCACCGCCCTTGGATGCCTTGACGGCGCCGGCGACGTCCATGGTCACGGTACCGACCTTCGGGTTCGGCATCATGCCACGCGGGCCGAGAACCTTACCGAGGCGACCGACCAGCGGCATCATGTCCGGGGTAGCGATGCAACGATCGAAGTCGATCTTGCCGCCCTGGACGATTTCCAGCAGGTCTTCTGCACCAACGATGTCTGCACCAGCAGCCTTGGCTTCATCAGCCTTGGCGCCACGTGCGAAGACGGCAACGCGAACGTCGCGGCCTGTGCCGTTCGGCAGATTGACAACGCCGCGGACCATCTGGTCTGCGTGACGCGGGTCAACGCCGAGGTTCATCGAGATTTCGATGGTTTCGTCGAACTTGGCGACGGCACGTTCCTTGACAGCCGAAACGGCGTCGGAGAGTGCGATCAGCTTGGTCGGATCGATGCCTTCGCGGATCTTCTGGAGACGCTTTGCAACTTTTGCCATGTTACGCCACCACTTCCAGGCCCATGGAACGGGCAGAGCCCTCAACCATCAGCATTGCGCCTTCGATATCGGCTGCGTTGAGATCCTTCATCTTACCTTCGGCGATCGCACGGACCTGAGCCTTGGTGATGGTGCCGGCCTTGCCGCCCTTGCCAGGCGTCTTGGAACCGGAGGTGATCTTCGCTTCCTTCTTCAGCCAGTAGGTAACCGGCGGCTGCTTCATTGCGAAGGTGAAGGACTTGTCCTGGTAATAGGTGATGACGACCGGGATCGGCATACCCTTTTCCATTTCCTGCGTGGCGGCGTTGAACGCCTTGCAGAATTCCATGATGTTGATGCCGCGCTGACCAAGCGCCGGGCCGATCGGCGGGGACGGGTTTGCCGATCCTGCCTTGACCTGAAGCTTGAGCTGGCCTGCTACTTTCTTAGCCATTTCTCTGCCTTTCGTTATGGACCGGATACCGGCCCGATATGCCGACCCAAAGGATCGGCGGCTGCGGTTGCGTGGTGCGGTCGGAACATCCGGCTAAGACGCCTCCCCTCCCACGCGGTTGCGGCAAACGCCGCACGAGGCCGATCACCGCAAGGCGATCGACCCCAATTCAAAAACTGATCAGACCTTCTCGACCTGAGCGTATTCGAGCTCCACCGGAGTGGCGCGACCGAAGATCGAAACTTCGACCTTGAGGCGCGAGCGCTCTTCATCGACATCCTGAACCACACCGTTGAACGATGCGAAGGGACCGTCGGAAACGCGAACCTGCTCGCCGATCTCGTAGGAGATCGAGGATTTCGGACGCTCGACGCCTTCCTGGACCTGACCCAGAATGCGGTCTGCTTCGAAATCCGGGATCGGAACCGGCTTGTTGTCGGAACCGAGGAAGCCCGTAACCTTGGGCGTGTTCTTGATCAGGTGGTAGGCCTCGTCCGTCAGGTTCGCACGAACCAGAACATAGCCTGGGAAGAACTTGCGCTCGCTGTCGACCTTGCGGCCGCGACGCACTTCCGTCACCTTTTCAGTCGGAACGAGGATCTTCTCGAACAGGTGCTCAAGCCCTTTCTGGCGAGCCTTGTTCTCGATGTCCTCGGCAACCTTCTTTTCGAAATTCGAATATGCGTGGACGATGTACCAACGTGCCGCCATCTTCATCACCACCCAATCAAGCGCCGAAATTCATAACGAAGCCGAGAAGCCAGCCGATCAGCTGGTCGGCAGCGAAAAAGAACAGGGCCGCAACGACAACCATGACCAGCACCATGGCGGTCGAAATCGTCGTCTCGCGACGCGACGGCCAGGTGACCTTTGAGGTCTCGGTGCGCACCTGCTTGAGGAACGTAATCGGGTTGGTTTTGGATGCCATAACTGTCCACGCAATTACGGCGCGTAAAGCTGATCTTATTCAGCCCCACGCACCGCGTGTCTGTTTTTACCCTACATAGACACCGATCTCAGCTTTCACAAGAGGAAATCGATATCCGATGAAGCCGGACTACCGGCAGACCAATTTTCCCTGCCGACCATGCTGCGAAAAACCGCGCGTATCGACTTCTAGGAAAATGGCAGGGGCGGCCGGGCTCGAACCGACGACCTGCGGTTTTGGAGACCGCCGCTCTACCAACTGAGCTACACCCCTAAACCCTCTTTCGAACCTGCGCCGAAGCGCTGTCCGTCAAGGACGTGTGCGCTCTTTAAGATGATGAGCCGGCGTTGGCAAGTGGGTTTTTGCAAGAGATGCGACACTTTTATGGATGAACGGTGGAAAGACGGCCTAACCCTTAGGTTTCGCGGCCTTGTCACCCAGCGCACATTCACGATTTTCGCCTGTGCCGGGCGCATTTTCAAATGTGCAGCGGGTTTCCGGCGGCGTGCCGCACACCTTGTCCAGCTGCTTGAAGCCGACACAGCGCCCGTCAGGACCGCGATAACCCGGCCCGCCTTTGCAGCCGCAGCCCTTGCAGGCCGGCCGCTCCGGGCAACGCGCTTGCGCCGCCTGCGGCAGAATCATGGATACCGAGAGAATCGCAATCGCAACAACGAGACACCGGATCAAGAGCCCCCTCCCCGAACGAATCACCCAACGAAAAAGGCCCCGCCGTTGCCAGCGAGGCCTTCTTTATTCAATTCGAAAATCGCTTAAGCGATGATCGAGGCAACGATGCCGGCGCCGACGGTACGGCCGCCTTCGCGGATAGCGAAGCGCAGCTTTTCTTCCATCGCGATCGGAACGATCAGCTCGACCTCAACCGTGACGTTGTCGCCCGGCATAACCATTTCCGTGCCTTCCGGCAGCGAAACGATACCGGTCACGTCCGTCGTGCGGAAGTAGAACTGCGGACGGTAGTTGGTGAAGAACGGCGTATGACGGCCGCCTTCTTCCTTCGTCAGGATGTAGGCTTCAGCCATGAACTTCTTGTGCGGCTTGACAGAGCCCGGCTTGCACAGGATCTGGCCACGCTCGACGCCGTTACGGTCAACGCCGCGAACGAGAGCACCGATGTTGTCGCCGGCCTGGCCCTGGTCGAGCAGCTTGCGGAACATTTCAACGCCGGTAACCGTCGTCTTCGAAGTGTCCTTGATGCCGACGATTTCGACTTCTTCGCCAACCTTGACGATACCGCGCTCGACGCGGCCGGTCACAACCGTACCACGACCCGAGATCGAGAACACGTCTTCGATCGGCATCAGGAACGGCTGGTCGATCGGACGCTCAGGCGTCGGGATGTAGGCGTCGACTTCTTCCATCAGCTTGCGAACGGCGTCTTCACCGATGGCCTTGTTCGAGTCTTCCAGAGCGGCCAGAGCCGAACCCTTGACAACCGGAACTTCGTCGCCCGGGAAGTCGTAGGACGACAGCAGTTCGCGAACTTCGAGTTCAACGAGCTCGAGCAGTTCTTCGTCGTCGACCTGGTCGACCTTGTTGAGGAACACGACCAGAGCCGGAACGCCGACCTGACGAGCAAGCAGGATGTGCTCGCGGGTCTGCGGCATCGGGCCGTCGGCAGCCGAGCAAACCAGGATCGCGCCGTCCATCTGTGCGGCACCGGTGATCATGTTCTTGACGTAGTCGGCGTGGCCGGGGCAGTCAACGTGCGCGTAGTGGCGGTTCGGGGTCTCGTATTCGACGTGTGCCGTCGAGATGGTGATACCACGAGCCTTTTCTTCCGGTGCAGCGTCGATCTGGTCGTACGCCTTGAACTCGCCGAAGAACTTCGTGATCGCTGCCGTCAGAGACGTCTTGCCGTGGTCGACGTGGCCGATCGTGCCGATGTTCACGTGCGGCTTGTTACGCTCAAACTTGCTCTTTGCCATTGATGCTTCCTATAATCTGTAGGGATGATAGATCCGCAGTGAACGGATTTGGTGTCGCCGTTTAAGGCTTTCACTACGAATGCGCAAGACTTAATTGCTGCGCCCTATTTAGGGTGTCCTTCGCTCAACTCCAAGCCCCGCGAAGGAACCGCTTTCCTGTTTGCTATAAATGCGCAGCGGCGACAACAAAGCGCCCTGCCCCGCGCTTAGCGGCTCATGACATAAAGGCCGAAGTTGACGGCGATGAGCAGGATGATCGTGCCGATAAAGCCGCCGAAGAAATAAAGCATGCGACGACCAAGGGGCTTGTGGCGGTTCTTGCCGGTGAAGGCTGCAAAAGCGGAAGCGCCGAGCGAAATGCCGATAATGGCGGGTAAAGACATCATGATAAAAATCCTCTCCTTGGCGAAAAGCGCAACGGAAGACATCCGCATGCGCGACATCGGCCACCCCGGCGGGCGCGCTCGTATGGAGAGACAAAATGGTAATGATCGGGGAAATCTGGAGCGGGTAGCGGGAATCGAACCCGCGTATTCAGCTTGGAAGGCTGCTGCTCTACCATTGAGCTATACCCGCGGGGTCTGGTTCGATCCATGCAACGAAATGGTGGAGGGAGTTGGATTTGAACCAACGTAGGCGTAGCCAACGGATTTACAGTCCGTCCCCTTTAACCACTCGGGCATCCCTCCAGTATTTCGTCTGGATCGAGAACCAAGCTCTTCAGAACGTTGGGCGAAACTGCCGTCTCGTTCTGTGCGGCGTATATGACGGGCACTTTCGCTGCTGTCAACACGGGTCGAAACGAAAAACAGAGAAAAAACACAGATTGATGTGTCAGGCTGATGAATGTCCCCTCACCCTGTGGATAGAGTTCATCGGCGTCAAAGCACGGCATACCAGCGGTTACAGGGCTTTGCCCCGGCATCGGCTGGCGCTATAAGGCGGCATGAGCAAAAATGATCAAAACGACAAAGCCGGCCGTGACAGCCATTACGCCACCCTGCGCCGCAATGTGCGCGATGCCAAGCGCGAGCGCGGCGAGATCCCGACTCCGGATCCGCGCAAGCGCCCAAAACCTGCGCATGAGAACTGGAAGGCGCCGCAGCTGCAGCCCGACCAGGTGTTTCTGTATGGCCTGCACACGGTGCGCGCCGTCCTCGACAATCCCGAGCGCAAGATCGTCAAGCTGACGGTCACGCAGAACGCCTTCGTGCGTCTTGATATCGGCGAATCCCACGCCCTGCCCTTCCCGGTCGAATTCGTATCGCCGCAGGATATCGACAAACATCTCGGCCCCGATGCCATCCACCAGGGCGTGATGGTCGAAACCAAACCGCTGCCGGTGCGCCGTCTCGAGGCGTTGAAGGAAAGCAATCTCATCCTCGTGCTCGATCAGGTCACCGATCCGCACAATGTCGGTGCCATCATGCGTTCCGCCGTTGCGTTTGAGGCCGGCGCGCTGATCACCACACAGCGCCACAGCCCGACGGAATCCGGCGTCATGGCAAAGTCCGCCTCCGGCGCGCTGGAAATGATGCCCTATATCCAGATCGGCAATCTCGCCGATGCAATCGGCGAATTGCAGAAACTCGGTTTCCAGACGATCGGCCTTGATTCGGAAGGACCAGAGCCGCTCGAAGGCACGTTTGCCGGTGGAAAAGTCGCGCTCGTACTCGGCTCCGAAGGCAAGGGCCTGCGTCAGAAGACGCGCGAAACCGTCGATGCGCTCGCACGCTTGGACATGCCTGGCGCCATCAAGTCGCTCAACGTCTCGAACGCGGCCGCCATCGCGCTTTATGCGGCGCGTCAGCACCTCGCAAAAGGCTGATCAAGCTCAGTGCAGCGCGGTCGCCCGCCTGTCGAAACAGCGCATGCGCTCGGGCGGCGTCGCATTGCGACCGTCGCGCACTTCCGCTGCGAACTGGATCGAGCCGATCAGTTCGAGATCGAACAGCGGCTTGGAGATGACACCGAGCGTGCCGGGAATACCGCTGGCGATCGCTTCGGGATTGGCGGTCATGAAGATGACCGTCAGTCCGCGCGCCGCCAGTTCCCGGCCGATATCCGGCCCGGTCGGACCATCCTGGAGATGGACATCGACAAGCGCGATGTCGGCGTCGTCGCCGGCATCCAGAGCGTCGGCCTGATTGGCCGCAATGCCCGCCACTTCATGCCCGAGCGCCAGAACGGCGTCCTCGATATGCAGCGCGATCAGCAGTTGATCTTCGACAACAAGAATGCGATGCGGCATCGGGCCCTCTTCGTTTTAGGACTTGGTAAAATTCCCCAAACGCTCTTTTGTTCCACAACCTCCAAAAATTGATGCACGCGTGAGATGAACCCACCATGACCTCGCGCATGTCTCTCCGCTTGGCCGACAGAATCAGCTAGGAATCACTCCATGATTCGGAACCGCTCATGAGCCTCGCCTATCTTGACAAACTCAACGACGCCCAACGCCGCGCCGTCGAGCATGGCGCGACCGATGCCAAAACCGGTGACAGTGGCCCGCTTCTGGTGATCGCCGGTGCAGGTTCCGGCAAGACAAACACGCTGGCACATCGCGTCGCCCACCTGATCGTCAATGGTGCCGATCCGCGCCGTATCCTGCTGATGACCTTTTCCCGCCGTGCGGCTTCCGAAATGGGCAAGCGCGTCGAGCGCATCTGCGGCCAGGTTTTGGGCGCCAATGCGGGCGTGATGACCGATGCGCTGGCATGGGCCGGCACTTTTCACGGCATCGGCGCACGATTGATGCGGATATACGCGGACCAGATCGGCCTCGACCCGGATTTCACCATCCACGACCGCGAAGACAGTGCCGACCTGATGAACCTTATCCGGCACGAACTGGGTTTCTCCAAGACCGAAAGCCGGTTTCCGACCAAGGGGACCTGCCTCGCCATCTATTCACGTGTGGTGAACTCGGAAGCAGCACTCGGCGAGGTGCTGAAAACCTATTTTCCGTGGTGCGCCAGCTGGGAAGCGCAGTTGCGCGAGCTTTTCGCCACTTATGTGGAATCCAAGCAGGCCCAGAACGTTCTCGATTACGACGATCTCCTGCTCTATTGGGCGCAGACCATGTCGGAACCGCTTCTCGCCGCCGATATCGGCGCGCGGTTCGACCACGTTCTGGTTGATGAATATCAGGACACCAACCGCCTGCAATCGACCATCCTGATGGCGTTGAAACCCGGCGGGCGTGGCCTGACCGTTGTCGGCGACGATGCGCAGTCGATTTATTCCTTCCGCGCCGCCACCATCCGCAACATTCTCGACTTCCCAAAATCCTTCGAACCGCCGGCCGATATCATCACGCTCGACCGCAATTATCGCTCGACCACAACGATCCTTGCCGCCGCCAACGGCGTCATCGATCTGGCACGCGAACGGTTCACCAAGAACCTCTGGACCGAACGGCAATCGGCCGAGCGCCCGCGCCTCGTTTCCGTGCGTGATGAAAACGAGCAGGCCAATTACATCTGCGAAACAATTCTGGAGAACCGCGAAACCGGCATGAGCCTGAAAAATCAGGCCGTGCTGTTTCGCTCCTCCAACCATTCCGGCCCGCTGGAAGTGGAACTCACCCGCCGCAACATTCCCTTCGTGAAATTCGGCGGCCTGAAATTTCTCGACAGCGCGCATGTGAAGGATCTGCTGGCGGCTTTGCGTTTCGCCCAGAACCCGCGTGATCGTGTTGCCGGTTTCCGGCTGATGCAGCTCATCCCCGGAGTCGGTCCGCAGACGGCCGGCAAAATTCTGGACGCGATCGCAACCGATCCCGAACCGCTGGCAGCGTTGCAAGAAATCCCCGCCCCGCCCCGCAGCGGCGAGGACTGGACGGCGTTTGTGGAGATGCTCGCCTCAGTGCGGCGCGGCGAAGGCTGGCCATCGGAAATTGGCACGGCGCGCAACTGGTATGAACCGCATCTGGAGCGCATCCACGAGGATGCCGACACCCGCAAGGCCGACCTGCTGCAGCTGGAACAGATCGCCTCGGGCTACGTCTCGCGCGAACGGTTCCTGACCGAATTGACACTCGACCCGCCCACCGCCACCAGCGATCAGGCCGGCGTGCCGCTGCTGGATGACGATTACCTGATCCTCTCCACCATCCATTCGGCCAAGGGGCAGGAATGGCGCTCGGTCTTCGTGCTGAATTGCGTCGACGGCTGCATTCCCTCCGATCTCGGCGTCGGCACCAGCGCCGAAGTCGAGGAAGAACGCCGCCTGCTCTACGTGGCGATGACCCGCGCCAAGGACAGCCTGCATCTGGTCACGCCGCAGCGCTTTTTCACCCACGGCCAGCATTCGCAGGGCGACCGGCACGTTTATGCCGCCCGCACCCGCTTCATCCCGGCAACGCTTCTGCAATTTTTCGAAAACACGGCATGGCCGGTGGTGGAGCCGATGTCGGAAGCGGAAAAGGCGGCCCGCAAACAGGTGCGCATCGATGTGACGGCGCGTATGCGCGGCATGTGGCGGTAGGAACGAGGCTTCAAGAGAGATGCGAAGAGTGCGCCCAGCCAATCCCCCTTGAGGGCAGTGCTGTCGCATATGAAATGCGGAGCATGCCGTTCAGCCGATCTCCCCCCTTGAGGGGGAGATGTCCGGCAGGACAGAGGGGGTAATCCTTGCGCAAATGCCGATTGCACCCACCTGCCGCACCGTTGCTTACCCCCCTCTGTCACCTTTCGGTGACATCTCCCCCTCAAGGGGGGAGATCGTGGGGAGCCAGCCTTCGCAGTCTCACTCCTTATACCGCTCACGCCTCCGGCACATTCTCCTCCAGTTCCCTCAACCAAACCCGCGCATTGCCATCAGACGGCGCGCGCCAGTCGCCACGCGGAGACAGCGAACCGCCCGAAGTCACCTTCGGTCCATTCGGTGAGGCCGAACGCTTGAACTGGCTGATCGTGAAGAAACGGAACAGAAACGTCTGCAGCCATTTCCGGATCGTCGAAAGATCATATTCCCGACGCTTTTCATCCGGGAAGTTCGGCGGCCATGCGCCAGCCGTGACATCCTTCCAGGCATGATGCGCCAGATAGGCAATCTTCGACGGCTTCAGCCCATACCGCGTCAGGTAATAGAGCGTGAAATCGTGCAGGTCATAAGGGCCGATCTTGTCCTCGGTGCTCTGTATGACGCCGTCTTCACCCGCCGGCACCAGTTCCGGCGAAATGATCGTGCCGAGCACCCGCTCCAGCGTGGCATTCGCTTCAGCATCGAAACTGCCGCTGTTGATCACCCAGCGGATCAGGTGCTGGATCAACGTTTTGGAGACCGAACCGTTGACATTGTAATGACTCATCTGGTCGCCGACGCCATAGGTGCACCAGCCGAGCCCAATTTCGGAAAGATCACCGGTACCCAGCACGATGGCATTGCGCTGGTTGGCGGCGCGGAACAGGAAGTCCGTACGCAGACCCGCCTGCACATTCTCGAACGTCACATCATAAACCGGCTCGCCACCGGAAAACGGATGGCCGAGATCTTTTAGCAATTGCAGCGCCAGCGGCTTGATATCCACCTCTTCCGCCGTAATCCCGATGCTGCGCATCAACGACCAGGCATTGCCGAGCGTTTCGTCACCGGTGGCAAAACCCGGCATGGTGAAGCCTAAAATGTCGGTGCGCGGCCAGCCGAGACGATCAAAGGCGCGTGCCGCCACCAGCAGCGCATGGGTGCTGTCGAGACCACCGGAAATGCCGATGCACAGTCGCTTGATGCCGGTCGCCTTCAGGCGCTTCATCAGCCCCTGAACCTGGATATTGAATGTCTCGTAGCAATCCTGATCGAGCCGCGCCGGGTCCGAGGGCACGAAGGGATAACGTGCAACGGAACGCTTCAGGCCGATATCACCCTCCGGTGCCGCAAACTCGAAGCCGATCCGGCGAAAAGGCTGATCGGCGCGAAGAACCCGTTCGGCCGCATCCTCAAACGTCACGGTGCGCAGACGCTCCAGCGCCAAACGCTCGACATCGATATCGGCCACGCACATCTGCGAACCTTCCGGGAAACGTTCCGTCTCCGCCAAGAGGTTACCGAGTTCATAGATGCAGGCCTGACCATCCCAAGCGAGATCGGTGGTCGATTCGCCCGGGCCGGCGGCCGAATAGAGATAGGCGGCGATATTGCGGGACGACTGGTTGGCGCAAAGCTGTTTTCGTACATCCGCCTTGCCGACGGTGACATTGCTGGCAGAAAGATTTGCAAGAATCGTCGCCCCCGCAAGTGCGCCAAAATCGCTCGGCGGCGCCGGTACCCAGACATCCTCGCAGATTTCCACATGGAAGACGAAATCGGCGATGGCCTTGTCCTCGAACAGAAGATCGATCCCGAAAGGCACCACCTGCCCCGCAACGGCAATCTCCTGACCACGCACCGTACGGCCCGAAGCGAACCAGCGCTTTTCATAGAATTCGCGGTAGTTCGGCAGATGCGCCTTCGGCACGACGCCGAGAATTTTTCCCGCGTGGATGACGATGGCGCAGTTAAAAAGCCGGCCACGATGGCGCAGCGGCGCCCCGACCAGCAGGACGGGAATGAGATCGCGGCTTGCCTCCACCAGCACCTTCAACGCGGTTTCGACCGCATCGAGCAGCGCCGCTTGGCCGAGCAGGTCGTCGATCGAATAACCGGAAATGCCGAGCTCGGGAAACACCATCAGCGCCACGCCCTGATCATGCCCCTGCCGCGCCAGTTCCAGCACCGCCTTTGCGTTAAAGGCCGGATCACCGATTTCGCAGGCCGGCGTGGCTGTGGCGACGCGCACAAAACCGTGGGCATAGGCAGAATGAAAATTCATCGGGCACTCCGTCTTCTTGGCTGCGCCATAAGTAATGGCGCGATGCCACGCGGTCGAGAGCGTTTTGCTGATTCTTGGTTCGGCGTTGGCCTGGCTGTCTCAGGACCAGCCGGCCGATCGCCGGGGCGCACCAGTCGCAGATATCCACACCGACAACCCGAATTATCAACCGTCAAATCCGCTTCTTGCGCGTTCGCGACAATTTCCTCTTTACAGCCAACGAAAATATGGTACTTCGCACCACATTGCCCTTGTAGCTCAGTTGGTAGAGCACCTGATTTGTAATCAGGGGGTCACGAGTTCGAACCTTGTCGGGGGCACCACTTTTCGATTTTCCGACTTTCGGCATTCACATGTCGTCAGTCGGAAACATCGGAAGGCTCGAAACGACCATCCAAACACCGCAGTCCGTTTCCAGCCGTTCACCCGGCTCCGGCGCGACGATTCTTTTCCACAGACTTTGACATTTCTGCATGCGCAGCACCGCCATCGGTGCTTGGCTCCGATCAAGCCGTTTGTCGGCCTTGTCGCCCTCCTCTTTTTTCATGTACCAAGGGCGGCCATTAAAGAAGGTGCCGTTGATGTCGCAGAAGAAAAGCCTCGCATTTTTGGCGTCCATCGCGCCCGAAGCGCAGGCCGCACTCGAAGAACTGACCCGCATGTACGGCCAGACGCCGGTGGACGAGGCCGATGTCATCGTGGCGCTCGGCGGCGACGGTTTCATGCTGCAGACCCTGCATGACAGCATCAATTCCGGAAAACGTGTGTATGGCATGAATTGCGGTTCTGTCGGCTTCCTGATGAACGATTATCGCACGGACAACCTGCATGACCGCGTTTCGGTCGCCGTCGAAAACGCCATCCATCCGCTGCGCATGACCACCACTAATACCGATGGCACCAGCTCGGTGGCGCTTGCCATCAACGAGGTCTATCTGTTCCGCCAGAGCTATCAGGCCGCCAAACTGCGTGTCGAGATCGATGGCAAGGTGCGGCTGGAGGAACTGATCTGCGACGGCCTGATGGTGGCAACGCCGGCCGGTTCCACCGCCTACAATCTTTCCGCCCACGGCCCGATCCTGCCGCTCGAAGCGCCGCTACTGGCCATGACACCCGTCAGCGCCTTTCGCCCGCGCCGCTGGCGTGGTGCGCTTCTGCCCAACCGGGTTTGTGTCGATATTCATATCCTTGAACCGGAGAAACGCCCGGTCAACGCGGTTGCCGACAATACCGAGGTCAAGTCGGTGCTGCATATCCGCGTTGCCCAATGCAAGGACATGAAGGCGCGCATCCTGTCGGATCCCGATCATTCCTGGTCCGATCGCATTCTGGCCGAACAGTTTTCGGATTGATTCGCCGCAAACAAAAAAGGCGGCCTCCGAAGAAGCCGCCTTTTCCATTACTCGCATGTGCGCCTGATCAGTCTAGATCGCCGCCGGCAACATCCGCCTTGCCGCTGATGCGGTGGGCGAGTGCCGCTTCCATGAACTCGTTCAGATCACCGTCGAGAACATCGCTCGGAGCCGTCGATTCGACGCCGGTGCGCAGGTCCTTGACCAGCTGGTAAGGCTGCAGAACATAGGAACGGATCTGGTGACCCCAGCCGATATCGGTTTTCGAGGCCGCTTCGGCATTGGCCGCATCTTCGCGCTTCTTCAGCTCGGCCTCGTAAAGACGGGCACGCAGCATGTCCCAGGCCTTGGCGCGGTTCTTGTGCTGTGAGCGTTCCTGCTGGCAGGCCACCACGATGCCGGTCGGGATATGCGTGATACGCACGGCCGAGTCGGTGGTGTTGACGTGCTGACCACCCGCACCCGAGGCACGGTAGGTGTCGATACGGCAATCGCTTTCGGCCACCTCGATATTGATCGAGTCGTCGACGACCGGATAAACCCAGATCGACGAAAACGAGGTGTGCCGGCGCGCGTTGGAATCGTAAGGCGAAATGCGCACGAGACGATGCACGCCCGATTCGGTCTTCATCCAGCCATAGGCATTGTGGCCCTTGACGAGAATGGTGGCCGACTTGATGCCTGCCTCTTCGCCGTCATGGACTTCCAGCACCTCGACCTTGTAGCCCGAACGTTCGGCCCAGCGCGTGTACATGCGCAGAAGAATGTTCGCCCAGTCCTGGCTTTCCGTGCCGCCGGCGCCGGAATGCACTTCGACATAGGTGTCGTTGCTGTCTGCTTCACCCGAAAGCATGGCCTCGACCTGACGACGGTTGGCCTCGGCACGCAGTGCTCTCAGCGCATCCTCGGCGTCCTTGATGATCGCCTCGTCGCCCTCTTCCTCACCCATTTCGATGAGTTCGATATTGTCGTTGAGCTGCTGCTCCAGCGCTTTCACGCCGTTGATGCTGTCATCCAGCTGCTGGCGCTCGCGCATCAGCTTCTGGGCTTCCTGGGCATCGTTCCAGAGGTTGGGATCCTCTGACTTGTTGTTCAACCAGTCCAGTCGTCTTACCGCCTGATCCCAGTCAAAGATGCCTCCTCAGCAGGCTTATGGCCTGCTTGATTTCGTCGGTGACGTTGATCATTTCGTTGCGCATATGCGTCGCTGCTTCCCGTATTTTACTTGGAAATGAGGGCTGACATAGAGACGGCGGGCGAGGATGTAAACCCCGCCCGCCGCTTCGAACTTTGTCATGAATGGATCAGAACAGGCCGCCGGCACCGGAAGTCACCGCCTGCTGCGCCTGCGGCGAGGTGCGCAGGATTTCTTCCGCCGGCATCGTGTCTTCCATGCCGATCACGCTGAACGTATCGGACGGACCCGTGCCGGGCTTGAAGGCCTCGACGATCGTGTCCGGCTCGCCTTCGTTGGCGAACATGCCGGTCTTGCGGTTGACGGCGATGAACTGCATGCCCTGCGGCACCTGGAACTTTCCGGCGTCGCGGGTCTTTTCGGCGGCTTCCATGAAATTGGCGAAGATCGGTGCGGCAAGGCTGCCGCCGGTCGCGCCGCGCCCAAGCGTCGCCGGGTTGTCGAAGCCGATATAAAGACCGGCGACCAGATCCGGCGAGAAGCCGACGAACCAGGTGTCCTTCGAATCGTTGGTCGTACCGGTCTTGCCGGCGATCGGACGATCCGCAACATGGATCTTGCCGGCAGCCGAACCGCGAATGACCACACCCTCAAGCATGGATGTGACCTGATAGGCCGTCATCGGGTCCAGAACCTGTTCGCGATTGTCGGCCAGAACCGGCTCTTCCTGGTTTGCCCAGCTGTTGGCGTTGCAGCCTTCGCAGGTGCGCTCCTCATGGCGGAAGATGGTCTTGCCGTAACGGTCCTGAATACGGTCGACCAGCGTCGGCTTGATCTGCTTGCCGCCATTGGCGATGACCGAATAGGCCGACACCATGCGCAGAACGGTGGTTTCACCCGAACCGAGCGCCATCGGCAGGTAAGGCGCCATCTTGTCATAGATGCCGAAACGCTCGGCATATTCGGCGACCAGATCCATGCCCATGTCCTGCGCCAGACGAACGGTCATCTGGTTGCGCGACTTTTCGATACCGGTGCGAAGCGTCGAGGGACCACCGCCATCCTCGCCGCCATAGTTGGTCGGGCGCCAGACCTCGTTGCCGGACACGACCTCGATCGGGGCGTCCATGATCACGGATGCCGGCGTATAACCATTGTCCATCGCCGCTGCGTAAACGAACGGCTTGAAGGACGAACCCGGCTGGCGCATGGCCTGCGTGGCACGGTTGAATTCGGACTGGGCGTAGGAGAAGCCGCCGACCATCGCGAGAACACGGCCGGTATGCGGATCCATGGCGACAAGACCACCCTGCACCTTGGGCGGCTGGCGAAGACGATAGGAACCCTGCTTGCCGGCAAGCGGCTCGACATAAACCACGTCGCCCGCCTTCAGCACACCTTCGGGAGACCGTGCCGTCTTGCGCTCGCCGCTCGCGTCGCGATAGGCCCATTTCATGTTTTCGGCATCGATGTGGCCGCGCTCGCGCTCATCGACAACCTTGCCGCCGGCTGCCGTTTCCGGCTGCAGGCCGATATCGACACCGGTGGCCGAAACGGCAGTCACGACCGCAAGCTTCCACTCCGGCACGTCACGCAGCGAAGGGATCTTTGCAAGTTCCGGCCCCCAGTCACCGCTGGCGGCGATTTCCTTCACCGGTCCGTGGAAACCACGACGCTCGTCATAATCGACCAGACCGCGCTGCAGCGCCGCACGTGCCTGAAGCTGCATGGCCGGATCGATGGAAGTGCGTACCGAAAGGCCGCTTTCATAAAGCGCCTTGTCGCCATACTTGCCGATGATCTGGCGACGCACTTCCTCGGCGAAGAAGTCCGTGCCGAGCAGCGACGGACCACTGCGGCGCATGGTGACGCCCAGATCATGCGTTTTTGCCTCTGTCGCATCCTCAACGGTGATGTATCCGTTTTCGGCCATGCGATCGATCACCCAGTTGCGACGCTCGATCGCTGCCTTGGCATGGCGGAACGGGTGATAGTTGGCAGGGCCCTTCGGCAGCGAAGCGAGATAGGCCGATTCGGCAATCGTCAATTCGGTGACGGACTTGTCGAAATAGGTCAGTGAGGCACCGGCAATGCCGTAGGAATTCATGCCGAAGAAGATCTCGTTGAGATACAGTTCGAGAATCTTGTCCTTGGAATAGGTCTGCTCGATGCGGAAGGAGAGAATCGCTTCCTTCACCTTGCGGTCCATCGTCTGGTCCGCCGAAAGCAGGAAGTTCTTGGCCACCTGTTGGGTAATCGTCGATGCACCTTCCGGGCGGCGACCGGAACCGAGGTTCTGGATATTGTTGACGATGGCGCGGCCGAGACCGGTAATATCGACACCCGGGTGATTGTAGAAATTCTTGTCTTCCGCCGAAAGGAACGCGGCCTTGACGCGATCCGGCACGGCCTGGATGGGCAGGAACAGGCGGCGTTCGCGGGCATATTCCGCCATCAGCGCGCCATTGCCGGCATGAATGCGGGTCGCGACAGGCGGCTCGTAGGAATTGAGGACCTCATAGTCCGGCAGATCGCGGGTCACGCCGACCAGATAAACGGCCGCGGCCCCCGCCACCACGAGAAAGAGCACGCAGCCCAGTCCGAACATGTATCCAATCAGTCTGATCATCAGGCGCTACCGTCTATCGTCGTAGGATGCAAAAAAGCACAATCGCATATTTTCAGGCGTTTTGCACGGCGAGGCCTAAGAGTACAAGCCTTTGCGCGCATTCGCGACACCTGCGCCCACAGCACGCGCCACGGGCACCATTCAAATCTGTCGCTCATCGTACCGGGTCGAATAACCGTCCGAATGTGAATAAAATAGGGCTTGGCGACGTTATTCCCAAGGCATGTCAGCCGGATAGTCCGTGCAGTGTGGTAGATACGGCACTCTCATCACGATCGCGGCACCGTTATCCTTCTTCCGTCAACCGCCATCGGCCATGGCACGTCCTCGATATTGCAGCACGGCTTCGGCAATCAGGCGCGTTACCTTTTCCCGCCATTGTTCATCCAGCAGCAGTTTTTCATCTTCGACATTGGAGAGAAACCCCAGTTCCAGCAGCACGGACGGAATGTCCGGCGCGCGCAGAACCTGGAAACCGGCAGAGCGGCGTGGATTGTTGATCAGCCCCACCTGCCCCTCGAAGGACGAAACGACCCGATCGGCGAGCGAGATGGAAAAGGCCTGCGTTTCGCGCCGCGTCAGATCCATCAGGATATCGGCCACTTCAGGCGGCCCGTCCTGCAGGCTGTAGCCGGCCAGCTGGTCGGAGAGGTTTTCGCGCGCGGCGAGATTTTCCGCCATGCGGTCGGAAGCCTTGTCGGACAGCGTGTAGACCGTCGCGCCGCGAATATCCTTTTCGCGCAGCGTATCGGCATGCAGCGAAATGAACAGATCGGCCTTGCCCTGACGCGCCCGCGTCACACGCTCCGACAGCGACAGGAAATGATCGTCCTCACGTGTCAGAAAGGCCTTCATGCCGGCCTTGCCATCGAGCTTGGCCTTAAGCGCCTGCGCAAAAGCGAGCGTGATGGTCTTTTCCTGCACCTTGCCGTCGGCGCCGGTCGCACCCGCATCGATGCCGCCATGGCCGGCATCGATCGCGATCGTGAAGACATCGTCCTTTGCTTGCGAAATCGCGTTGACGTCGCCGGGCGTGTCCCAGACCTGCTTGCGCACCATTTCGACAAAGGCCTTGTCGGTGGTCATCTCGGCATCGAGCACAAGACGATAACCGTGATCGTCGTTCTTCTGCACCTCGGCCATGACGAGTTTCACCGGGCGAATGGCGGTCAGCACAAGCCGGGCACTCGCCTCCCCCATCGCGCCATAACGGATATCCTTGAAAAGACCGCGCGCTGTCAGATCCTGCGGGGAAAAGCCGAACGCCGTCGCCGGCAGGTCGATCACCACGCGATCGGGATTGGAGACATAATGCACGGAAAAAGTCGGCTTGCCGTCAAAGTCCAGCACGACGCGCGTGCGCGCATCATCGCCGGCAATACGTGCGTCGAAAGCCAGCAGGGGCTTATCGGTCTCGTCACTGGCGGCGGCCTGCGCATGGCGCGGCCCAACGGCCGACAGATCGCCGAACAGGATCGGTGAAAGCGCCAGCAGGGACAGGATGACGCCACTACGCAGGCCGCGAATCACCACGCCACCGCCGCCAGATCCGCAGGTATCCGTGATCTCAGTCTTCATTCCCGCCGCCAAATGCTGCCCCAAGTTTGCGAATGAACGCCTTTCTGGCGTCTTTCCACGGTCCTTTACCTCACACGATAAAAGCACTGCCCTATCTGCTCGATATCTTCACTGCGGCACCACCGCGAGTAGCAAAACCGCATCTGCGCAAAATATCTGGAGTTTTCCGTTCGAGTTCGATGTTTTTTCACCGATCGCACTCGCCGCAAGAGCAGTCGGGCACCATATCAACGCGCGCCCTGCGCATGCCGCGAATCACGTTCGACGGCTGTCATATACCAGTGCGCAGGAATTGATCTACAATAAGGCGCGACCGGCTTTTCCCTTGCCATAGCAACAATTAAAACATAAAAGACGAAGAAGGGTCAAAGTGTTGACGGGATAGGACTGCCACGGGCAGCCAGCCGACAAGGACCTGGCGCCATACACGGGCATACATCCGTCGTCGCTGCACTTTGGCTCTGAAGCACTATCCGCACCGGCGGTGGCCGGAACAGTACCCAGTCGCGGGCATCGTATCGCTCGCACGGAGCATATTCATCGGACCCATCCGGGTCTTCACGTATCGTCATTCTCGTCTGGTCATAGATGTCGCGGCACGTTTTTCAAAACCTGGAGATGCTGAGGGAGCCACAAGCCCCGACGGCTATCGGGTTGCGGTCGCCACGGATGGTCCCTGCGGGAATAATCTTATCCGGCGCAACAACCGCGACGCATGATCGGCCTGTCCTTGCGACAGGCATCCGTGCCCCTGCGCGTTCGCGCCGAGGAGCACATATTCAATGGCAGACAAAATGCTTATCGACGCGTCTCACGAAGAGGAGACGCGGGTCGTAGTCGTTCGGGGCAACCGGATTGAAGAATTCGACTTCGAATCGCAGCACAAGAAGCAGATCCGCGGCAATATCTATCTCGCCAAGGTGACGCGCGTAGAACCTTCGCTGCAGGCAGCCTTCGTGGATTACGGCGGCAACCGTCACGGTTTTCTCGCCTTCGCGGAAATCCATCCCGATTATTACCAGATTCCGCTCGCCGACCGTCAGGCCCTGAAACAGGCCGAAGCGGAAGAGCAGCAGCGCATCGCCGATGCCGATGCCGTCGACCCGATCATTGACCCTGCCCTGCAGGATCAGCCGGATGTGGGCCTGCCCGCAGCAGTCGTCCAACAGGTCGAAGCAGCACTTGGCGAAGAACCTTCTGAAGCTGTCGCGCAGCCGGAAGTAGAGGCTGAAGCCGCCGCTGAACCTGTTGCCGAAGAAAAGCCGAAAAAGCCGCGCCGTAGCCGCGCCCGCAAGAAGGTAGCCGAAGAAGAGGCACCCGCTGCCGAGGCCGGCACTGACGGCAATGACGACGACAGCACGCCCGGCGAAATGGCTGCCATGGTCGAAACCGACTCGATTTCGGAAGAAGTCGAGCCGCGCGGTCGCCGTCGTGATGACGACGACGATGATGACGATGACAACCACGAGAAGGAAGAGATCGAATCCGTCGGCGCCGAAGACGCCATGGAAGAGGTTCCGGATCGCGTCGTGCGCAAGCCGCGCAAGCAGTACCGCATCCAGGAGGTCATCAAGCGTCGCCAGATCCTGCTCGTTCAGGTCGCCAAGGAAGAACGCGGCAACAAGGGCGCAGCCCTGACCACCTATCTGTCGCTGGCCGGTCGTTATTCCGTGCTGATGCCGAACACCGCACGTGGTGGCGGCATTTCCCGCAAGATCACCCAGCCGACCGACCGCAAGCGCCTCAAGGAAATCGCACGCGATCTCGAAGTGCCGCAGGGCATGGGCGTGATCCTGCGTACCGCCGGTGCCAACCGTACCCGCGTCGAGATCAAGCGCGACTTCGAATACCTGATGCGCCTGTGGGAAAACGTCCGCACGCTGACGCTGCAGTCGACCGCGCCTTGCCTGGTTTACGAAGAAGGCTCGCTGATCAAGCGTTCCATCCGCGACCTTTACAACAAGGACATCAACGAGATCATCGTGTCCGGCGAGGAAGGCTATCGTGAAGCGAAAGACTTCATGAAGATGCTGATGCCGAGCCATGCCCGCGTCGTTCAGCCTTACCGCGACATGCACCCGATCTTCTCGCGCTCCGGCATCGAGGCGCAGCTCGACCGCATGCTGCAGCCGCAGGTCACGCTGAAGTCCGGTGGTTACCTGATCATCAACCAGACCGAAGCTCTGGTTGCCGTCGACGTCAACTCCGGCCGCTCCACCCGCGAGCACTCGATCGAAGACACGGCTTTGCAGACCAACCTGGAAGCGGCTGAAGAAGTCGCCCGCCAGCTGCGCCTGCGCGACCTTGCCGGCCTGATCGTCATCGACTTCATCGACATGGAAGAAAAGCGCAACAACCGCGCTGTCGAGAAGAAGCTGAAAGATTGCCTGAAGAACGACCGCGCCCGTATCCAGGTCGGCCGCATCTCGCATTTCGGTCTTCTGGAAATGTCGCGCCAGCGTATCCGCGCCTCGGTTCTGGAATCGACCACGCAGGTCTGCTCGCATTGCGGCGGCACCGGCCACGTCCGTTCGCAGTCCTCCATCGCCCTGCACGTGCTGCGCGGCATCGAGGAATATCTGCTCAAGAACACCACGCACGACATCACCGTGCGCACCACGCCTGAAATCGCCCTCTACCTTCTGAACCACAAGCGTCAGACGGTGATGGATTATGAGAAGCGTTTCGGCGTCTCGATCTTCATCGAGTCCGATCACAACGTGGGTGCCACCCACTTCGCAGTCGATCGTGGCGAACCGGTGGAAAACCCGGTCAAGATCGAAAGCCTGATGCAGTTTGCGAACATTCCGGTCGAGGACGAGGATGACGATATCGTCATCGAAGACGAGATCGACGAAGAGGAAGAAGCCGTCGAGGCCGCCGCTTCCGCTCCGGCACAGCCAGCCCGTGGCGAAGACGGCGAGAATGGCCGCAAGCGCAAGCGTCGCCGCCGCCGTCGTGGCAAGAACGGTGATCGCAATGGTGACGCGCAGGCACAGTCTGCCGATGGCGACAGCATTTCCGATGATGCCGACGAAGACGGCGAGGAAGGTGATGACGACGCCACCGAAGGTCAGGCTTCTGCAGAAGCAGCCGAAGGCGATGAAGGCGCACGCCGCAAGCGTCGCCGTCGTGGCAAGCGCGGTGGCCGTCGTAATCGCACCGATGAAGAAGGCAATGTCGTTGAAGCTTCCGGCGAAGACGATGGCGAAACCGAAGCTTCTGTAAGCGACGCTGAAGGCGAACAGCAGGCCGAACCGGTCGCTGCCGCTGAAGACGCCGCACCTGTTGCCGTGGCAGAGATTGCCGCCGAGGCTGACAAAGCCGCTCCGGCAGAAGAAGCCAAGAAGCCGCGCCGCACGCGTCGTGGCAAGGCTGCAGCCGCTCCGGCCGAGGAAGAGGTTGTCGCGGAAGCAGAACCGGCCCCGGCCGCTCCGAAGGCACGCGCCTCCCGCAAGAAGGCAGCCCCCAAGGCAGAAGCCCCGGTCGTGGAGGCCCCGGCTGAAACAGCCCCGGTGGTCGCCGCTGAGGACGTCAAGCCGGTGGACGCCGCTCCTGCCGCAGTCGCCGAAGAGGCAGCTGTCGCGGTGACGGAAGATGCGGAAGCTGCAAAGCCCGCGCGCGCCAACCGTGGCGAAAACGTCTCCTCCTCCGATCCGGTGATCAAGTCGACCGCTTCGGAACAGAAGCCGGCCGAAGGCGAAGAAAAGCCCAAAAAGGCCGGCTGGTGGCAGCGCCGCGGTTTCTTCTAAGCCGCAAAATGTGAACATCGAAAACGGCCGCCATCGTGCGGCCGTTTTTGCATTCTCTTAGGCCTTTACTGAATGCGGCGGCGATGAGCCTGTTTTTGCGGTTTCCACACGGGCGGCGCTGGCTTACTCTCGCAGATCACGACGATAGAATTGAGAACAGGATGAATATGACCATCATGGCCCCTCGCCTTCGCACGACCCTCTTTGCACTCATGGGTGCCACGGTGCTCGCGACCTCCTCACTTCTGGCCGTGAAGCCGGCATCGGCCGAAATGACCGATGCGCAGAAGAAGGAAATGGGCGCCTTCGTTCGCGAATACCTGATCGCCAACCCGGAAGTTCTGATCGAGGTCCAGCAGGCCTACGAGAAGAAGCAGTACGAAAGCCGCATGAGCCAGGCCGGACCTGCCATCATCGAAAACAAGGATGCGATCTTTTCCGACAAGAACGACATCGTGCTCGGCAATCCGGACGGTGACGTCACCGTCGTCGAATTCTTCGATTACAATTGCGGCTACTGCAAACACGCGCTCGAGGACATGGATGCCATTCTGGAAAAGGACAAGAATGTCCGTTTCGTCCTGAAGGAGTTTCCGATCCTCGGCCCGGAATCGGTTGCCGCCCACCAGGTCGCCAATGCGGTGCGCCTGACCGCGCCTGAAAAGTACCCGGACTTCCACCGCAAACTGCTCGGCGGCGAGACCCGCGCCACCGAAGCAACGGCGATGGAAGTCGCAACCTCGCTCGGCCTCGATGAGGCGAAACTGCGCCAGTCGATGAAGGACCAGCCGAACGAGGCCAACGTCAAGACCACCTATCGCCTCGCCAATGCGCTCGGCATCACCGGCACGCCCTATTACGTTGTCGGCAACGAGGCACTGATCGGCGCGCAAGGCGCTGATGCCATCGAAGAGAAGATCGCCAATATCCGCAAATGCGGAAAAGGCAGCTGCTGACCTTGACCAAAACCGGTTTTTAACAACGCCCCGAAGGCCGCAAACCCCGGTTATGCACGGGTTTCACGGCCGGGGGCTTTCCCTAGACGGTTCACCGGTCTATAGGTGGCCCAGATTTTTCGACGGAAGACTTGATGAGCAAGACGATTTTCGTCCTCAATGGGCCCAATCTCAACATGCTTGGAAAGCGTGAACCCGGCATCTATGGTGCCGGCACGCTGAAAGACGTCGAAAACCGTTGCATCGCGGTGGGCAGGGATCTCGGTTTCGAGGTCGATTTCCGCCAGAGCAATCATGAAGGCACTCTGATCGACTGGATCCATGAGGCCGGCGACAAGGCTGCGGGCATCGCATTTAATGCCGGCGCCTATACGCACACGTCGCTGGCGCTGCATGATGCCATCAAGTCCATCACCATTCCGGTGATCGAAGTGCATATCTCGAACGTGCATGCGCGTGAGGAAATCCGGCATCATTCGATGATCGCGCCGGCTGCCAAGGGCGTCATCTGCGGTTTTGGCCCGACGAGCTACATTCTCGCGCTGCATGCCTTCAAAGACATAATCAGCTGAATAAAGACAACGACATATAGGGTTTGCCATGTCTGAAAAGAAAAGCGGTATCGACAAGGTACTGATCCGCGATCTCGCCAACATCCTCAACGACACCGATCTCACCGAGATCGAAATCGAACAGGACGACCTGCGCATCCGCGTTTCCCGTTCCGCTCCGCAATACGTCCAGGCTCCGGTCATGGCCGCTGCTGCTCCGGTTGCCGCAGCACCTGCCGCAATCGCCGCTCCGGCTGCTGCCGCCCCGGCCGCATCGCCGCGTGACAACAAGAACGCTGTTCCGGCCCCGATGGTCGGCACCGTCTACCTGTCGCCGGCTCCCGGCGCCCGTCCGTTCATCGAAGTCGGCGCCACCGTCAAGGAAGGCCAGACGCTGCTCATCATCGAAGCGATGAAGACGATGAACCAGATTCCGTCGCCGCGTTCGGGCGTCGTCAAGGAAATCATCGTCAATGACGCACAGCCCGTCGAATACGGCGAAGCCCTCGTCATCGTCGAATAAAGCATAGGTGAGCCTGATGGTTTCCAAGGTCCTCATAGCCAATCGCGGCGAAATCGCGCTTCGCGTTCTTCGCGCCTGCAAGGAACTCGGCATCGCCACGGTTGCCGTGCACTCGACGGCCGACAGCGATGCCATGCACGTGCGTCTCGCCGACGAGAGTGTGTGCATCGGCCCGCCGCCGTCGCGTGACAGCTACCTCAACATCCACCAGATCGTCGCGGCCTGCGAGATCACCGGTGCGGATGCTGTTCACCCGGGCTACGGGTTCCTGTCGGAAAACGCCAAGTTCGCCGATATCCTCGACGCTCACGGCATCACCTTCATCGGGCCGACCGCGGATCATATCCGCATCATGGGCGACAAGATCACCGCCAAGAAGACGGCGCAGGATCTCGGCATCCCGGTCGTTCCGGGTTCCGATGGCGAAGTGCTGCCGGAAAACGCGCTGGAAGTGGCCCGTAAGATCGGTTTCCCGGTCCTGATCAAGGCGACGGCCGGCGGTGGTGGTCGCGGCATGAAGCTTGCCCATAGCGAGGCCGATCTCTCGGAAGCCATCTCGTCGGCCCGTTCCGAAGCGCTGGCCGCTTTCGGCAATGATGCCGTCTACATGGAAAAGTATCTCGGCAAGCCGCGCCATATCGAAATCCAGGTTCTGGGCGATGGCGAAGGCAACGCGGTGCATCTGGGCGAACGCGACTGCTCTTTGCAGCGTCGTCACCAGAAGGTCTGGGAAGAAGCAAACTCCCCTGCCCTCGATGTCGAGCAGCGGATGAAGATCGGCGAAATCTGCGCCGATGCCATGCGCAAGCTGAAATATCGCGGTGCCGGCACGATCGAATTCCTCTACGAAAACGGCGAGTTCTATTTCATCGAAATGAACACCCGCCTGCAGGTGGAGCACACGATCACCGAGGCCATCACCGGCATCGATCTGGTGCATGAGCAGATCCACATTGCTTCCGGCAAGGGTCTGTCCGTCACCCAGGACGACGTGGTGTTTTCCGGCCACGCCATCGAGTGCCGCATCAATGCCGAGGACCCGCGCACATTCGTGCCGTCGCCCGGCACGATCACCTACTACCACGCTCCGGGCGGTCTCGGCGTTCGCGTCGATTCAGGTGCCTATGCCGGCTACAAGATCCCGCCTTTCTATGACAGCATGATCGGCAAGCTGATCGTCCATGGTCGCACCCGCGACGAATGCATGATGCGTCTGCGCCGTGTTCTCGACGAGTTCGTCGTGGACGGCATCAAGACGACGATCCCGCTGTTCCAGGATCTGGTCGACAATGCCGATATCGCCAAGGGCGATTACGACATCCACTGGCTGGAAAACTATCTGGCCAGCGTCAACGCTTAAAGGATAGCCATGGCAGGGACACGCAGGGGCCAGAATCCGACGATTACAGCGGATGTACTCCTGCGTGCCTATTCCATCGGCCTGTTTCCGATGGCCGATTCGGCGGACGACCCGGAAATCTTCTGGGTCGAGCCGGATTTGCGGGGCATCATCCCCCTCGACACGTTTCACGTCTCGAAAAGCCTCTCCAAAACCATCCGCAAGGCACCGTTCGACATCCGTTTCGACACCGCCTTCGCCGCCGTCATGGACGGCTGCGCGGAAGCCGTCGACAACCGCCCCAGCACCTGGATCAACTCCACCATCCGCGCGCTCTATACCGAGCTGCACGACCTCGGACACGCCCATAGCGTCGAAGCGTGGGAAGACGGCGAACTGGTGGGCGGGCTTTATGGCGTGTCGCTGGGTGCGGCCTTTTTCGGCGAAAGCATGTTTTCCCGCCGCACCGATGCATCGAAGATTTGTCTCGTGCATCTGGTCGAGCGCCTGCGCGCGCAAGGGTTTCGCCTGCTCGACACGCAGTTCACCACCGATCACCTGAAAACCTTTGGCGCGATCGATGTGCCGAAGGCGGAATATCTGGTGATGCTGCAGGCGACCGTTGAGCCACCGCATCTGGCGTTTTAGTGGTATGGTTGCTGGGCGAGCATCCAAACTAATCCAACATCTTATCCCATTCTTAATGCTCAGAATACACGTCTAAGATCTGCGTCTTGACCGCGCGTGAACTACCAATTTTGCGTCACCACAGTTGCAGCAAATACCGCTCGCGCGGTTAAAATCAGATGTCGTTCCTAGAGCCGCAGTTGTCATAGCTGACATCTGACGCCTTGCTAGGCCTAGTAACTTCGTGATGCAGTCATCACACAGATCATCTGGTTCACGTTCGGAAATGAGATCGTTGATACGTTGCGCAATTGTAGCCATCGGCGTCACCCAATCATAGATTGCTCCGAAAGACTTTTCAGCTTCTTACAGTAAAATGCAAATCCACTTCGCTTGCATCGGCCTGCGTGGCTTCGCCTCATGTCGCAAACAGAACATTTTCAGGCAAAAATCCACTCTTTCTGAAAATATATCCTAGCCAAATCAATCACTTGTAAAATAGTTGGCAATGGCTTCGTCCACCCTCCCCAAACCCATGCCTACAATTCTCCCGTTCCATCGTGGATACACCGGGAGGCGTCCCGGCGAGTTGGAGCCGGCGCAGTGTATGAGGGTGAGACGCAAAACCTCATGCATTGGGTTCGCGGAAACTGGTTCTCCTCCGGCGACACGGGGGAGGTGTTGCGGGCGTTAAAACCTCGCAATGCCTCTGAAGCCCGAAAGAAGCGCGCCGGGCGTGCCTGTGCGGCACACATGATCGCCAGTCGGTGGAAACACCGGGATGGCTTTCGCAGAAGAACCGAAGTCGCGGACAAAAACCGTCGAACGGGGCACTGAGAGGTGTCAATTATAAACTAAATTTCGAGGCAGCTTTCAGTGCCCCGACCGCATAACCCGCAAATGGCGGGTGCTTTTTGAAAATCTGAAGATCGCCAAGGGACGACTCTGCCCTTTTCCGGGCCAGAGCAATCAGTTGCTCGGCGCAGGTGCCGGCACGTCGGACTCGGCCTTGCAGCCCGTCAGCCAAACGTCATAGATCGGGTGCTCGACGGCGTTGAGACCGGGGCTGTCGGCAAACATCCAGCCGGTAAAGATACGACGGATCTTTCGGTCGAGCGTGATTTCGTCGACCTCGACAAAACCATCGATCTTCTGCGCTTCGGTATCGTCGCGCGAATAACAGACCTTTGGGGTCACCTGTAGCGCACCATATTGCACCGTTTCGTTGACATAAACGTCGAACGTGGTGATGCGGCCCGTAATCTTGTCGATGCCGGCAAAAACGGCGACCGGGTTTTCGAGCCGAGCAGCCGACGCCATCTGCGGCGCCACAAACGGCAAAACACCGAGCAGAACACCGGCCAACAGCTTTTTCGAAAACGTCATCGACAATCTCATCAATCTACCCGTGGAACGCCCTCACCGTGGGGGGCATTGGCAACGCGTAGTCAGGGATTATGGCCAAAAGCCGAAGGTTCTGGCCGTTTGCACACCCGGCCCACAGGCCGGGTCGCGGAAATCAGCGTATCCGGTTCAGTTGCCCGGCGTCCAGGCATCGTAATCGCCTGTCACGCGTGGACGCTCGCCGGCACCCGAGAGCGAACCCTGCGGACGGTAAGCGGCAGCCGAACCGGTGAGGTTGGCCTGATGCGGCTTCTGCCATTCGCGCGGCGAATACTCTTCCTGAGATGGCGGCGTATCGGTGCGGTAATGCATCCAGCCGTGCCAGCCCGGAGGAATGGCCGAGGCTTCGGCATAACCGTTATAGATCACCCAGCGGCGCGGCATGCCCCAGGAGGTCATCGTGCCTTCGTAATAGGTGTTTCCGAGCTCGTCCTGGCCAACGCGCTTGCCATGTTTCCATGTGAAGAAACGCGTCCCGATCGTCTGACCGTTCCACCAGGTAAAAATCTGCAGAAGAAGCTGTTTCATATTTCCGTCGGCCTCAAACGAGAGAGGGAAGTTCAGATGTCCGCTTATGCAATCTCAAGGCTCTGATGTCCAGAGATTCCAAACCGCTGTCACGCCTATTTCAGCTTCATCTTAAAGCCGGCATGGCTCTTTTCGAACCCGTGACGTTCATAAAAGCGATGGGCATCGGTGCGGGTGGCATTGCTGGTCAGTTGCACCAGCCGGCAATCGCGGCGACGCGCCTCTTCCACGGCATAATCCACCATGGCCTTGCCGATGCCGCGGCTGCGCATGTCGGGCCGCGTCTGCACCGCCTCGAGAATCATGGTCAGCGAGCCGCGCCCGGTCAGCGTGCGGGTGAACAGCAGTTCGAACGTACCGACCACCTCGCCGGACAGTTCGGCAACGAACAGGTTTTCGTTGTGGGACGCATCGATGATGTAAAACGCCTTCAGGTAGTCCTCGAAGGCATCGGGATCGGTCGTATCGCCATGACCGCCCTTCTCGTCGGCTGCGAACATCGCGATGATGTCCGTCAGATCGGTTTCCCGCGCCCTGCGGATGATCAGGTCCGTTTCGCTCATGACAGTCTCCTCCCTCACAAGCGGTGGGCACAAACCCTATTGCGGCAACCGCTTTTCCATCACCACCGCCGGCAGACCGGAATTGGGTCCGCCGAACTCCTCCATACGGTCGACTTCGACAAAACCGAGCCGGCTGTAGAAGGATATGGCGCGTTCGTTCTGAAGGGCCACCTCGACACGCATGATTTCCGCATCGGGAAAGCAGGTTTCGAGTTCGGCAAAGAGATCGCGGCCGACGCCATCGCCCTGCGCCGACGGCTTGACGTAAAGCTGATGCAGCATCACCGTCTTGTCCATCTTGGCATAAGGTGCTGCAAAACCGATGCCGCCAATGTCGCGGCCGCTGTCGGCCACGACATATTCGCCGCCCTTGCGGCCGATCCGTTCCTTGATGGCGGAAGGCGAATTCCACGACTGCAAAAGCTTTTCCACCGTCTCGGACCCGTAGATGCCGTCATAGGTGGAATGGAAAGTTTCGATCAGGAGCTTGTGCACCTGATCGACATCTTTCGGGCCGGCTGTTCGGACGAAATAGACCATCCGGCCTTATTCCTCGATGCCGAGTTTTGCCTTGACCAGCGCCTGAACGGCCTGCGGGTTGGCCTTGCCGCCGGTGGACTTCATCACCTGACCGACGAACCAGCCGGCGAGCGTCGGCTTCGCCTTCACCTTCTCGACCTGATCCGGGTTGGCGGCAATGATCTCGTCCACGGCCTTTTCGATGGCGCCGGTATCCGTGACCTGCTTCATGCCGCGGGCTTCGACGATTTCCGCCGGATCACCACCTTCGGTGAGAACGATTTCGAAGAGATCCTTGGCGATCTTGCCCGAAATCGTTTCGGCCTTGATCAGGTCGATGATGCCACCGAGCTGGGCTGGAGAAACCGGTGTCTCTTCAATGTCTTTGCCCAGTTTGTTCAAGGCGCCCAGCAGGTCGTTGATGACCCAGTTGGCGGCAATCTTGCCATCGCGGCCTTCAGCCACGGCTTCGAAATAATCGGCAATCGCCTTTTCCGAAACGAGAACCGAAGCGTCATAGATCGACAGGCCGAGTTCAGCGACGAAACGGGCCTTCTTGTCGTCCGGCAGTTCGGTCAGGTCGGCGCGCAGAGAATCGATGAAGGCATCGTCGAATTCCAGCGGCAACAGGTCCGGATCGGGGAAATAGCGATAGTCATGCGCATCTTCCTTGGAACGCATCGACCGCGTTTCGCCCTTGCCCGGATCGAACAGGCGGGTTTCCTGATCGATCACGCCACCGTCTTCCAAAATGCCGATCTGGCGGCGTGCTTCATATTCGATCGCCTGACCGATGAAGCGGATGGAGTTGACGTTCTTGATTTCGCAACGCGTGCCAAAACCTTCGCCCGGACGACGAACGGAGACGTTGACGTCGGCGCGCATCGAACCTTCGTCCATGTTGCCGTCGCAGGTGCCGAGGTAACGCACGATGGAGCGCAGCTTGGTCATATAGGCCTTAGCTTCGTCGGACGAGCGCATGTCGGGCTTCGACACGATTTCCATCAGCGCCACGCCGGAACGGTTCAGGTCGACGAAGGACATGGTCGGATGCTGGTCATGCATCGACTTGCCGGCGTCCTGCTCCAGATGCAGGCGCTCGATGCCGATCTCGATATCCTCGAACTGGCCCTGACGGTCCGGACCCAGCGAGATGACGATCTGGCCTTCGCCGACGATCGGATCCTTGAACTGCGAGATCTGGTAACCCTGCGGCAGGTCGGGATAGAAATAGTTCTTGCGGTCAAAGATCGAGCGCTTGTTGATCTGCGCCTTCAGACCAAGACCGGTGCGCACGGCCTGACGCACGCATTCCTCGTTGATGACCGGCAGCATGCCCGGCATGGCGGCATCGACGAGCGAAACATTGGCATTGGCCGGCTTGCCGAATTCGGTCGAGGCGCCGGAGAACAATTTCGAATTCGACAGGACCTGCGCATGCACCTCCATGCCGATGATCACTTCCCAATCGCCGGTGGCGCCGGGAATGAAGCGTTTCGGATCGGGGGTACGGACGTCGACAAGGGTCATCTGATGCTCGTAAATTGGTCTTTGCGTTGATGTCTGGAGGTAGAGCAAATGGCGCGGCGGTGCAAGCACATGGCCGGCGATGGGGCCAAAACAGAGGTTGAGAATGGGACAGAAACTTAACCGGCAGCGGTCATCATGGAAAAATGCAACTCGGACAGCCCCTCACACTCTTCCTGATCTACCTTCTCTTCAACGTCGTGGTCTTCTGTGTCTACTGGTGGGACAAGGAAGCCGCGCGGCAAGGTCAATGGCGGATCAGCGAAAACACCCTGCTGTCACTCGCCCTTTTCGGCGGCAGTTTTGGCGCGGTCACTGCACAGCAGATACTACGGCACAAGACCCGCAAGGAGCCCTTCCGCTCCACACTGATGCTCATCGTCGTACTGCATGTCGTCGCTGCCGCGTTCTGGATATTTGCACCAACCGGCACGCTCGCTGCGCTGTTTGCCCTGATGGAATGATCAGAAGCCCGGCCCGTAAGTCGCCGGTTCTTCCGCGGCCAATTGTTTCGACAGCCCGACCGACTGCACATCCTGATCGAGCTTTGGTGCATAGGCGACGGACAGCCAGTTGATCGAATAACCGTTCTTTTCGAAAAAACCGACCGCATCCGTATTGCGGGCATGGGTTTCCAACCGGGCCACGACAAAACCCTGCCGCACGATTTCATCTTCGACCTCGGCCAGCAATGCAGTCCCGACGCCCTGATGCTGCAGCGTGGGATCGACCCAGAAATCGGTAATCGTCTCGTCCAGCCCTTCGCGCGAAGCCCAGCCGGCCACGACGCCATCGAGTTCGGCAACAGTGATGGTCAGCCAGGATGATTTTGTGAAATTTTCAAAGGCGATTTCGGCATTGGCGCGCATGTCTGCGGTGGCACCAATAGGCGCAACAGCCTGCTCCCAGGCCCTCACCCCGATTTCCCTTAAGATTGCGGTCTCGTCGTCACGCGCATTGCGAATGCTGATCATGGCGGCCCCTGTTGTGCGGCAAGTAGACCATCGCAGACCGGGTTTGACCAGCGCAACCTCATCTGACGATCCGCAACCACTCTTGACGACAGTGGAAAACCTCATAAAAATATCGTCATAACCAATGGAGTTTTGATGTTCTCGAAAGAGACCCGGTAAGGGGCCGGCCCGCCAAACGCCGCCGGCCCAGACAAAAACGACAAACCCCGACGTCTCCTGACGCCGGACGCGTTTTTGCATGCCTTCCCATAGGCATTTTCCGGACATCAGATCATGGACATTTCCCGCGCCGAACAGCGCATCCTCCACCTGCTCGCCCAGGGCGGCCGGATCGAGATCACCCGCGACGACGATCGCAGGATAGAAAAACTGCAACTCATCACCCGCGAAGGCTGGGCCTTTTCACGCCTCGACCTGCCGACCTTTCGAAAGCTGAAGCAGAAAAAGGCGATCCGCTCGCAGGGCGGCAAACCTTATCGCATCACGGAAAGAGGATTGGTGCTGGTGAGAGCCGAGCAGGATAATCGGTAACTATTGATGGCGGGCGCTGTACCGGCGTCCGCTGCTTCAAAGAAGGCAGTTGGCGGGCCTTCGATTTCACGGTATGCTTGTCTTCATGAGCGAGTTGAAGGAAAATCTCAGCTTTGAAGAACTGACCGAGCCGCAGGCGCCCGCCAGCGACGCGGATTATCTCGCCTGGAAAAAAAGCAAGATCAAAGCTGCACTGAAGCAGGCCGAAGACCGGTCATGTATGGTACCCGCCAAGACCGTGTGGGAGAGCTTTGGACTTGAACGTTAATCTCACGCCGCTGGCTATTGCCGACCTGAGACACATTCATCGTCACATCGCAAAAAATGACCGCATGGCTGCAGATCGCGTCATATCGCGCATCCGGCAGGTCATCGAGATTTTCGAGAGTTTTCCATTGATGGGACGTGTTGGCGACATGGAAAACACCCGTGAATTTGCCATCTCGGGACTGCCTTACACGATTGTCTACCGCATCATATCCGCCAGCGAACTCGACATCCTGACGATTGTTCACAACAGACAAAACTACCCGTCGCAGTCCGATTGATGCTTCACGAACCGCCGGTCAACACCGCCCGCATCGCCGCCCACTCCTCGGCGAACGAACCAGCGGCTACCGGCTTATCCGCACGCCGGTACCAATAGCCGGCATTCCACTCATCGCCTTCGATGCTATGGCAGAGCGCATTTCCCCAGTCGAAATCCGGTTTGCCCTCATGGGCCTGACAGAGATTGTGAACGGTTTCCCATTCCGTTCCCATGACGAAACCGGCCGTCGCAAGACGATCGAAAGCTTCAACCAATGCCGCAGTCTCCGATGCCATAAACCCTCCTCCGGTTTCCAGACCTCAAGTCAGTCGTTTCTCCAGATGAACCTTTTCGAGGTCCACATTCATGCTCTTGGAAAACTCTATACCGCGCCAGACGGTTTCAAAACCGCAGCGCTCGTAAAGCCGGATCGCATTGGCATTGCTGGCATGTGTGTCGATGCGCGCAAGCGGATGCCCTTCTGCGGCAATGACAGAGAGGATATGGAGGACGAGCGCACGGCCGACGCCCCTGCCCTGATGGTCCGGATGAACCCAGACATCGGAAATATAATCGCGATCATTATCCCGGGCCGTCCAGCCGACGATCACACCCTTGAGTTCGGCAACGTGTACATCGCCTGACGTGTTTTCGGCAAAGATCGCAAATTCCTGGCCCACACGTTCGATCACATCCGGGTCGAGATAGACCTCATCAAACGCATCGCTGGATTTCCATGCCGCAAAACCGACTTCGCCGACCACAAGGTGATCGGCGATTGTCATGTCTCGAATTTTCAGTCCGCTTACCACCACTTGGCCGGGGTAAACTTGCCGGCGGCCTGTTCGATGACGTGGGCGGTGCGGAACAGCGTTTCTTCCTCGAACGGCTTGCCGATCAGCTGCAGGCCAAGCGGCAGGCCCTTGGCGTCGAGACCGGCCGGAACGGCGATGCCCGGCAGGCCGGCCATGTTCACCGTCACGGTAAAAATGTCGTTGAGGTACATGGCGACCGGATCGGCAGCCAGCGCCTCGTCGGCAATACCGAAAGCAGACGACGGCGTGGCCGGCGTCAGAATGGCGTCGACACCGGCGTGGAAGGCCAATTCGAAATCGCGCTTGATAAGGGTACGCACCTTCTGTGCCTGCAGGTAATAGGCATCGTAATAACCGGCCGACAGAACATAGGTGCCGATCATGATGCGGCGCTTGACCTCGGTGCCGAAACCGGCAGCACGGGTCTTTTCATACATGTCGGCAATGTCCTTGCCGTCGACGCGCAGGCCGTAACGAACGCCGTCATAACGGGCAAGGTTGGACGAGGCTTCGGCCGGTGCGACGATGTAATAGGCCGGCAGCGCGTATTTGGTGTGCGGCAGGGTGATATCGACGATTTCGGCGCCGGCATCCTTCAGATAGGCAATGCCTTTCTGCCACAGCTTTTCGATATCTTCCGGCATGCCGTCGACGCGGTATTCTTTCGGAATGCCGATCTTCATGTCCTTGACCGACTGGCCGAGAGCCGCTTCGTAATCCGGGATCGGAAGATCGACCGAGGTCGTGTCCTTGGCGTCAACAGAGGCCATCGACTTCAGGAGGATGGCGGCATCGCGCACATCGCGGGCAATCGGGCCGGCCTGATCGAGCGAGGAGGCGAAGGCAACCGTGCCCCAGCGCGAGCAGCGTCCATAGGTCGGCTTGATGCCAACGGTGCCGGTGAAGGCCGCCGGCTGGCGGATCGAGCCGCCGGTATCGGTTGCGGTGGCGCCGGCGCACAGATGTGCGGCAACGGCTGCGGCCGAACCACCGGAGGAACCACCCGGAACGAGCTGCTGGTTGGAACCTTCAGCCTTCCACGGGTTGATGACCGGGCCGTAATAGGAGGTCTCGTTGGAAGAGCCCATGGCGAACTCGTCCATGTTGAGCTTACCGAGCATGACGGCACCGTCGTCCCAGAGGTTCTGGGTGACGGTCGATTCGTATTTCGGCTCGAAACCATCGAGAATGTGGGAGCAGGCCTGCGTGTGCACGCCTTCGGTGGCGAACAGGTCCTTGATGCCAAGCGGAATGCCTTCCAGCGCGCCGGCCTTTCCGCTGGCGATCCGCTCATCGGAAGCCTTTGCCATGGCGCGCGCCTTGTCCGGCGTCACGGTGATATAGGCGTTGATCGTGGCGTTGGCTGCCTCGATGGCGCCGAGATAGGCGTCGGTCAGTTCGACGGCGGTGATCGCCTTCGAGGTCAGTTTTTCGCGGGCTTCGGCGATGGTCAGGCTGGTGAGTTCGGTCATGGGTGCGGCTTTCGGATGCGGGTCAAAGGGACGGAATGCGCGAAACCGCGCTTATTCGACGACCTTCGGCACCAGGAAGAAATTACGATCGGTTTCCGGCGCGTTGGCAACGATATCGTCGGCCTTGTCGCCGTCAGTGACTGCGTCCTGACGCTTGCGCATCTCCATCGGCGTGACCGACGTCATCGGCTCGATACCGGTCACATCGACTTCGGAAAGCTGCTCGACGAAATCGATGATGCCATTCAACTCGCCGACCATACGTTTGGCCTCATCTTCGCTGACAGCGATACGAGCAAGGCGGGCAACCCGCTTCACGGTGGCAAGATCGACGGACATGGCATTCTCCGAGGGAATAAGAAGTTCCCCCGCTATAATGGCCGCGCCCGCCCTTCGCAACTGCCTAAGCTTGGCGTGATGCCGCAAATCCCCACCAACGGGAGCAGAAAATCAATCCTGCCCCACGGTAATAGGCATCAATCGAAGCTCAGCGTCACGCCCGGCTTCGGGGCTTCGATATTGGTCTTCATGCCTTCCATGCCCTTGATGAATTTTTCCGGCGTTTGGTCGAGAAGTCCGAACGTGCCGTAATGGCAGGGAATGGCGTGTTTGAAATCGAAAAATCGCTGGCAGGCGAGCGCCGCCACCGCGCCCCCCATTGTGAAGCGATCACCGACCGGCACGATGCCGATATCCGGCGCATGCAGTTCGTTGATCAGCCCCATATCGGAAAAGATGTCGGTGTCGCCCATATGGAGAATGGAAGGCTCGTCCTCGAGATGCAGCATCAAGCCGTTTGCACTGCCAAGGGAATGTGCAATGCCATCCTCCGTCACTTCCGCCGAGGAATGAAGCGCATTGGTCATTGTCACCGTGAAACCGTCGAATGACACAGTGCCGCCCGTACCGGCCAGTTCGAGATTGTCGACCCCACGTTTGCTCAGCCAGTCGCCGAGATCGGCGTTACAGAACACCGTCGCGCCCGTTTCCCTTGCAAGCGCGATCGTGTCACCGACGTGGTCCGCATGACCATGCGTGAGCAGGATCTGCGTCACCCCTTCGGTCGCATCCTTGAGATCCAGTCCCTGAAAGCTGGGATTGTGGGTCAGAAAAGGATCGATGAGGATTTTCGCCTTGGCCGTTTCGAGGCGGAAAGCGGCATGGCCGAGCCAGGTGAGCTTCATGAGGTAACTCCTTGGAATGTGAGGGATGCAATATAAGGCGGTTCGATGTGGTGGCAACATCGCACCCATGCTTCTATGCCAATATACGGCCAATGCGACAGACCTGCGGTGGCACTGCCAGGGTCGCTCGGTTGCAAGCCCGCCTCACGTAGGTTAAGCGACCGGAACTGCTGCAATCTCAACAGACTGCGGACAAAACTTCATTTTGCATCACGTAAGGAGGCCATTATGGCCGGCAATGACGACGAATATGTTTACGACGAAGCAACCGGCGAATGGCTGCCCGCCTCGGAACTCGCTGCCAAGGCTGCCGCGCAGAATGCCGTGCACGATGCCGCCGGCAACATTCTGGTCGATGGCGATGCCGTGACGCTGATCAAGGACCTCAAGGTCAAGGGCGCTGGCCAGACGCTGAAACAGGGCACTGTCATCCGCTCGATCCGCCTCACCGACAATCCTGAGGAAATCGATTGCCGGCATGATACGATCAAGGGACTGGTGCTGCGCACCGAATTCGTTCGCAAAAAGAGCTAAACAGGAACCGAAGACATGGCAACGCTGACAATCGAGGAACTGGCCGAAACGCTTTTGCCCAACCAGGCGATTGCCGGGCTCGACCTCGGCACCAAGACGATCGGCCTTGCCATGTCGGATCTCGGCCGCCGTTTCGCCTCGCCGCGACCGGTGCTCAAACGCGTAAAATTCACGCAGGATGCCGAACTGCTGCTGGCATTTGCGGAAAAGGAAAAGGTCGCGGCCTTTGTCATCGGCCTGCCGATGAACATGGACGGCTCGGCCGGTCCGCGCGTTCAGGCGACCCGCGCCTTTGTCCGTTCGATGGCGGACAAGACCGCCCTGCCCTTCATCTTCTGGGACGAGCGGCTATCGACCGTCGCCGCCGAACGGGCACTTCTGGAAATGGACGTATCGCGCGCCAAGCGGGCCGAACGCATCGATTCGGCCGCCGCAAGTTTCATTCTTCAGGGTGCGCTGGACAGGCTCTTGTCGCTCGGCAGAGCCGCTTCGACCGACTGACGGCCGTTCCACCAGGCGCCAATCGCCTTGCGCTTGCGGTAAGCGATGATGGCAAACACGATCAGGCTGTCGACGGCGATGGCGCGCGCCACCAGCGGCGGAATGTCTTCAGCCGGAATGCCCAGCGCCTGACTATACACCTCGAAAACCAAGTCATGCGTCTGGCGCGTCAGCATGAAAAAGCCAAAGCTCATGTCGTAATAGGACAGGCCATACCACGCACCGATGAGCAGGACGGGACCTGCCCATAAAATAAGAAACCACTTCATGCGGCCCCCTTCGCCATTGTCGCCGGACCAATTTCCAGCGACACCACCCACCGCAGCAATGCCATTGCGCTGAGCACCACGGCCGGAACCGCGATATCCAGAGCCAGTATCGCGAAAAACGCGACTGCTGAGATTAGCAAATACTTATGGAAATAAGTCGTTCCCATAAAGAGCCTGTGGCCTCTTGCAATGGTTAATTTTCTGTTAACCCCAACTTAGAGCGCATTGGGCAGGCCGCAACGAAAACCCCGCCATATGGTTAACGGCGGGGTTTTGCGTGTGGAAAAGCAGGTTTTCCGGAAATCAGCTCGCGGCGGGATAGAGCAGATCGACGATGTAGGACGCGTCGAATCGCGCGTCGAGCATGCCGTAGGTGGAGCGCCAGCCACCGGCCAGACGTGTTTCCACGAAGGCATCAACGATCTTGCCGGCACCAAGCCGCGCCAGTTCCGCGGCACCGGCGGCGAGCGCCAGCTGCTCGATCAGCAGACGGGCAGCGCCCTCATCGCGTTCGGCGAGAGCCATGGCTGCGCGCAGCACTTCCACCGTCTTTTTGCCGGAAGGACCGAGATCACGCTCGAAACCGGCGATCACCATGTCGAACAGATCGCGGCCGCGTGACAGGACCCGCAGCACGTCCAGCGCCATGACATTGCCGGAACCTTCCCAGATCGCGTTGACCGGGGCCTCGCGGTAGTGGCGGGCAATAGGGCGTTCCTCGATGTAACCGTTGCCGCCAAGGCACTCCATTGCCTCATAGATCAGCGCTGGTGCGATCTTGCAGTTCCAGTATTTGATGACCGGCGTCATGACGCGGGCATAAGCGGCATCGGCCGGTGAGGTCGCCGCCTTGTCGAAGGCTTCGGCCAGACGGTAGGCAAGCGAGGTGGCGGCAGCGACATCCAGTGCCATGTCGGCCAGAACCCGCGTCATCAGCGGCTGGTCGATCAGGTTCTTGCCGAAAGCGGTGCGGCCACGGCAATTGTGGACGGCTTCCGACAGCGATGCGCGCATGATGCCGGCGGATGCCAGCGCACAATCGAGACGGGTCAGCGTCACCATGTCGAGAATGGTGCGGATGCCGTCGCCCGGTTCGCCGAGCAGGTAACCGAAGGCGTCGTTGAACTCGACTTCCGACGAAGCGTTCGAGCGGTTGCCAACCTTGTCCTTCAGGCGTTGGAAACGCAGGCCGTTGGCGGAACCATCTTCAAGAAGGCGCGGCACGAGAAAACATCCCATACCGTCACGTGTCTGCGCCAGCATGACAAAGGCATCGCTCATCGGGGCGGACATGAACCACTTGTGGCCCGAAAGACGGAAGACGCCCTCGCCCACACGTTCTGCGCTCGAGCGGATGGCGCGCACATCGGTGCCGGCCTGCTTTTCGGTCATGCCCATGCCGATGGTGACGGCTGTTTTCTGCAGCGCCGGCTTGCTGCTCGAATCGTATTTGCGCGACAGGATTTTTGGCGCCCATTCCTTCTGCACGCGCGGCGATGCCATGATCGCCGCAATCGAGGCGCTGGTCATGGTGAGCGGGCAAAGGTGGCCGCATTCGAGCTGCGAGGTCAGATAGAAGCGGGCAGCACGGGCGCGATGCGATGAACCCCGCGCCTCGGGCACGGCTTCCCACAGAGAAGAATGCAGGCCGGTCGCCATCGAGCGGCGCATCAAGGCGTGCCATGCCGGATGGAACTCGACCTGATCGATGCGTTCGCCGCGCGGTCCATGCGTGCGCAGCTTAGGCGGGCTTTCATTGGCCATGCGCGCCAGATCCTGCGCCTCGGGCGACGTCACGTACCGTCCCAGCGCATCATATTCCTCGCGCAGGCTGCGGTTGAGACCGGCCGTCAGGTCAACGATCAGCGGATCGGAGCGATAGGCATTGATCCCGCTCCAGAGGCTGGGCTGGTTGAGTTCGGCATTTTTTTCATCGTCGCGCGACATGTCAATCATGAGGCGGTTCTAGCGGAAGTTACATTGCGTGGAAACGGCCCCGCCAATCGATTTTCGGCTTTCTCGGAAAAAGCTGGGAATGGTTGAGACACAGCTCGACGGCATTTGCGAAATCGCTGCTTTGATCCTAGATTAAGCGACATTGCCGGAGATATTTCATGAGCCCGCGTAAACTCAGCATCGAATTACCGGAAGCAACGGTCGAAGCCATTGAACCCCGGATTGGCGCGGGTCAATACGATACAGCAGCCGACGTCATGCGCGCCGCCATTGATGCGCTTTTGCGCGAGGAAGAAGCGCATGATGCCCGTCTCGATGCAGTTCGGGATAAAGTGCGTGCGTCGCTGGATGATCCACGTCCCAGCTTGAGCAGTGCCGAGATGCGTAACCACGTCGAGAACCTCTATACCGTCACCGGGGCTAAGCGCCATGAAGCGTCTGCCGGTTGAATACAGGCCAACGGCAAGAGACGACATCGAAGCAATCTTCGCCTATATGCTCGAAGCCAGCTAGAACTTTTCCATCGCCCAGCGATTGGTCGATCAGTTGATCGCGCGCTGCGAAAGCATCGGCAACGCTCCTTCTGGTGGCGTCGCTCGTCCAGACCTCGGTGACGGCATTCGAATGGTTCCTTTCGAATGCCGTGCTGTCATCCCCTATCGCGTGGATGATACCACGGTCGAGATCACCAACGTGTTCTATAAAGGTCGTGACTACGGCGCTATCATCACAAACAAGCCGTAGATAACGCCCGTCGCCGCTTGCGGGCACCTCCCCCACTCTTTATAGACCGCGTGACTGACACGGAGGACGTTTACGTGGTCTTCTTTCCCCATCGCCATCTGCTTGGCATCAAGGGCCTTACCGAACAGGACATCACCATTCTTCTCGACAAGGCCGATGAGGCCGTGAAGATTTCCCGCCAGCGGGAAAAGAAGACGTCCACACTGCGCGGCCTGACCCAGATCAATCTCTTTTTCGAAGCCTCGACGCGGACCCAGTCCTCGTTCGAACTCGCCGGCAAACGCCTTGGCGCCGACGTGATGAACATGTCGGTCGGCAATTCGTCCGTCAAAAAGGGCGAAACGCTGATCGATACGGCGATGACGCTCAATGCCATGCGCCCCGACGTGCTGGTTTTGCGCCACTCGTCCGCCGGTGCGGCCGCGCTGCTTGCCCAGAAAGTCGCCTGCTCGGTCGTCAACGCCGGCGATGGCCAGCACGAACATCCGACACAGGCACTGCTCGACGCGCTGACCATCCGCCGCGCCAAGGGAAAACTGTCGCGTATCATCGTCGCCATTTGCGGCGATGTTCTGCATTCGCGTGTCGCCCGCTCGAATATTCTTCTGCTCAACGCCATGGGCGCCCGCGTTCGTGTCGTTGCGCCTTCGACGCTGCTGCCGTCGGGCATCGCCGACATGGGTGCGGAAGTTTTTCATTCGATGGAAGAAGGCCTCAAGGACGCCGACGTGGTCATGATGCTGCGCCTGCAGCGCGAGCGCATGGCCGGCGCCTTCGTCCCCTCCGTGCGCGAATATTTCCGCTTCTACGGCCTCGATGCCGAAAAGCTGAAAGCCGCCAAGGAAGATGCGCTCGTGATGCATCCGGGCCCGATGAACCGCGGCGTCGAAATTTCTTCCGACGTTGCCGATGGTCCGCAGAGCGTCATCGAACAACAGGTGGAAATGGGCGTTGCCGTGCGCATGGCCGTGATGGAAACCCTGCTTCTTTCCCAGAACAACGGAGAACGCGCATGACCGCCCCCGTTCTCGACAAACCTCTTGTCATCGAAAACGTCCGCATCATCGATCCGTCGCGCAAGCTGGATGAAACCGGCACGATCATTGTCGGCACCGATGGCCGCATTCTCGCCGCCGGCGCCGATGCGCTGAACCAGGGCCGCCCGGAAGGCGCAACCGTGCGTGACGGCAAGGACCTTGTCGCCACCCCCGGCCTTGTTGATGCCCGCGTGCATGTCGGCGAACCCGGCGCGGAACACCGCGAAACCATCGAATCCGCCAGCCGTGCAGCCGCCGCTGGCGGCGTAACCTCCTTCATCATGATGCCGGACACCGATCCGGTCATCGACGATATCGCGCTGGTGGAGTTCGTTTTGAAGACGGCGCGCGACAACGCGATCGTCAACGTGCATCCCGCCGCCGCCCTCACCAAGGGCTTGCTTGGCAAGGAGATGACCGAACTCGGCCTTCTGACCCAGGCCGGCGCCGTCGCCTTTACCGATGGCCATCACGGCCTGTCGGACTCGCTGCTTCTGCGCCGCGCGCTCACCTATGCGCGCGAATTCGATGCGGTGATCTCGCTCGAAGCCCGTGAAAAATATCTCGGCAACGGCGTCATGAATGAAGGTCTGCTGGCAAGCTGGCTCGGCTTGTCCGGCGTGCCGAAGGAAGCCGAACTGATCCCGCTCGAGCGTGACCTGCGCATTGCCGGCCTGACGCGCGGCAAATATCACGCCGCCCAAATCTCGGTGCCGGAATCGGCTGCCGCCATGCGGCTTGCCCGCGAGCGCGGCGCCAATGTCACCTGCGGAATGTCGATCAACAACCTGACGCTCAACGAAAACGACATCGGCGAATACCGCACCTTCTTCAAGCTGTGGCCGCCGCTGCGCACCGAAGACGACCGCATTTCCATGGTCGATGCTTTGGCCGACGGCACGATCGATATCATCGTTTCCTCGCATGATCCGCAGGATGTCGATACCAAGCGCCTGCCGTTTGCCGATGCCGAAGATGGCGCGGTCGGTCTTGAAACCATGCTGGCCGCAGCCCTTCGCCTGCACCATGCCGGACAGGTGCCGCTGATGCGCCTGATCGACGCCATGTCGACGCGGCCCGCGCAGATTTTTGGTCTCGACGCAGGCACGCTGAAGCCGGGCGCCAAGGCCGATATCACGCTGATCGATCTCGAAGAACCATGGCTGCTGTCGAAGGACATGCTGCTGTCGCGTTCGAAGAATACACCGTTCGATGATGCCCGTTTCAGCGGCCGGGTGGTTGCCACCTATGTTAACGGTCGCTGCGTGCATGCGCTTTAAGGGAGACGAGGCGTGAGCGAACTCTTCAACTGGCAGATTACCTGGAGCGTCGCACTCGGCGCGCTTATCTTCGGCTACCTGCTCGGCTCCATTCCCTTCGGCCTGCTTCTGACACGCGCCGCCGGTCTTGGTGATATCCGCTCGATCGGATCGGGCAATATCGGCGCCACCAACGTGCTGCGCACCGGCAACAAGAAGCTTGCCGCCGCAACGCTGCTGCTCGATGCCCTGAAGGCGACGGCCGCCGCCGTCATCGCCTACGCCTTCTTCGGCAAGGATGCCGGCACGCTGGCCGGTTTTGCAGCCTTTCTGGGCCATCTCTACCCGGTCTGGCTCGGTTTCAAGGGCGGCAAGGGTGTCGCGACTTATATCGGCACGCTGCTCGGCGTCGCCCCATGGATGGTTCTGGTGTTTGCCGCCGTCTGGCTGTCGATGGTGAAGATTACCAAATATTCCTCGCTATCCGCTCTGGTTGCAACACTTGTCATTCCGGTTGTGTTGTGGTTCATAAATGAACCAAGGATCGCGCTCGTCATGGCCATCATGACGGTGATCTCGTGGTGGAAACACGAGGCCAATATCAGGCGCCTGATCGCGGGCACGGAAAGCAGGATCGGCCAGAAGGGTTAGGCCGGCGAAAGGGAGACATGCCGGGGGGCAGCGCAGGACGAACGGGAATTGCGCTGACCGACCGCCAGAGACTGGCGTGGCTGCGGCTGATCCGCAGCGACAATGTCGGCCCCGCCACGTTTCGCGATCTCATCAATCATTTCGGCTCCGCCGAGGCCGCGATCGAAGCCCTGCCGGAACTTTCCCGCCGCGGCGGTGCCACCCGTTCCGTCCGCATCGCTTCACGCGATGAAGCGGAACGGGAACTGGAAGCGGCTTCCCGCTATGGCGCAGTTTTCATCGGAATCGGCGAACCGGATTATCCGCCGGCGCTGCGCCAGATCGATGGCGCGCCGCCGCTGATCGCCGTCAAAGGCAATCTTTCGACCCTCACCAAACCATCCGTCGGTATCGTCGGCTCACGCAATGCCTCGATCAGCGGCGCCAAATTTGCGGCGATGATCGCGCGGGATGCCGGTCGCGCCGGTTATGTCGTCACCTCCGGGCTGGCACGCGGCATCGACACCGCTGCCCACCGCGCCAGCCTCGATACCGGCACGATTGCCGTGCTGGCCGGCGGCCTCGACCAACCCTACCCACCTGAAAATCTCGGCCTGCTCGATGACATCACCGATGGCAACGGCCTCTCGGTCAGCGAAATGCCCTTTGGCTGGGAGCCGCGCGCCCGTGATTTTCCCCGCCGCAACCGGTTGATTGCCGGCATTTCACTCGGCGTCGTGGTGGTGGAAGCGGCGGAGCGTTCGGGATCACTCATCACCGCACGCATGGCGGCGGATTTCGGACGGCTGGTCTTTGCCGTGCCCGGCTCACCGCTCGACCCGCGCTGCCACGGCACCAACGGTCTTTTGAAGGAAGGCGCTATCATCACCACCGGGCCGGACGATGTGCTGGCAGCCCTCGCTCCGCTCTCGCAGCTCGACCTGTTCTCACCGCCGATCATTGAGGAACCGACCAAGGACAGCAGCGACATGATGCCGCCGGATGACGATGCACGCGGTATCATCGTCAATGCACTTGGGCCCACACCGGTCGAGGTGGACGACATCATCCGCCACACCGAACTGCCAGCCTCCACCGTCTATCTCATCCTGCTGGAGCTTGATCTTGCCGGACGGCTGCACCGCCATTCGGGCGGCATGGTGTCGCTGGCCTACTGACATCGGCGTCTGGCCGATCTGTGCCAAAAATGGTTCTGAATAATCAGGGTCGCTGCTCCAACCCGTTCGGTTTGGTCGACGACAGCGGACGCCGTCCCGCCTGCAGATCTCCCGCCTCCACATAGGCCATCTCGATCAGGTAACAGAGCATGTCGGCCCCTTCCACTTGCGCAACATGACGCAACTGTCCCAGCATCTCGTGGATATAGGCGATGTTCTGCCGCGTCTCATCTCTGCCACCGGCATGTCCAAATCCCGAGATCATTCTACCCCCTACCAACGAGCGGAAAATCGCGGCCAAACGGCCGGTTCAACACCACGTTTCATCAGGAATAGCGCATTTATTTAAAATTGCACTCAACGCGAGATATCGCATAGGTTGAATTGCGTTGAGCAAGCTAATTTGGCCGTGCCCTCTTGACCCCGAAGCAAACGCCCTCCATGTCGGGAGGTCAGATTTCCGGCCCTGCCGCAACAATACCGCGGTTTTTATGTGGCCTGCCTCGTTCCAGAGAAAAGCAGAATGAAAGTTGTCGTCGTAGAATCCCCCGGGAAAATTAAGAGCATCAACAAGTATCTCGGCGCGGGCTACAAGGTTCTGGCGTCCTTCGGGCATGTGCGGGATCTGCCGGCCAAGGACGGATCGGTGTTGCCCGATCAGGATTTCGAAATGTCCTGGGAAGTCGATGCCCAGTCCCAGAAGCGTATCAAGGATATCGCCGATGCCGTGAAAAGCTCGGATGGCCTCATTCTCGCGACCGACCCGGATCGCGAAGGTGAAGCCATTTCCTGGCACGTTCTCGACGTGTTGAAGAAGAAGCGTGTGCTCGGCGACAAGCCGGTGGAGCGCGTCGTCTTCAACGCCATCACCAAAAAGGCCGTGCTCGACGCGATTGCCAATCCGCGCGATATCGACGTGCCGCTGGTCGATGCCTATTTGGCCCGCCGCGCGCTGGATTATCTCGTGGGCTTCAACCTGTCGCCGGTCCTGTGGCGCAAGCTGCCGGGTGCGCGTTCCGCCGGCCGCGTGCAGTCCGTGGCGCTGCGCCTCGTCTGCGACCGCGAAAACGAGATCGAACGTTTCGTTTCGGAAGAATACTGGAACCTCTCGGCCCTGCTGAAGACGCCGCGTGGTGACGAGTTCGAAGCGAAGCTCACGGCTGCCGATGGCAAGCGTCTACCGCCGCGTGGCATCAAGAACGGTGAGGAAGCCGGCCGCCTGAAATCGCTACTGGATGGTGCCGCCTATACGGTCGATACCGTCGAGGCAAAGCCCGTCAAGCGCAATCCCGGCCCTCCCTTCACCACATCGACATTGCAGCAGGCCGCCTCCTCCAATCTCGGCTTTAATGCCTCGCGCACCATGCAGGTGGCGCAGAAGCTTTATGAAGGTGTCGATATCGGCGGCGAGACCGTCGGCCTGATCACCTATATGCGTACCGACGGCGTGCAGATGGCTCCGGAAGCGATCGACGCCGCCCGCGACGCGATTGTCGGCCAGTTCGGTCAGCGTTACCTGCCGGAAAAGGCGCGTCATTATTCCACCAAGGCGAAAAACGCCCAGGAAGCGCACGAAGCCATCCGACCGACCGATTTCAACCGCTCGCCCGACAAGGTGCGCCAGTATCTCGATGGCGACCAGCTGCGCCTTTATGATCTGATCTGGAAGCGCGGCATTGCCAGCCAGATGGCGTCGGCCGAAATCGAACGCACCACGGTCGAAATCATCGCCGACAACAATGGCCAGAAGGCCGGCCTGCGTGCTGTCGGTTCTGTCGTCCGTTTCGACGGCTTCCTTGGCGCCTACATGGACCAGAAGGAAGAAGGCGAAAAAAGCGATGATGACGACGACGATGGTCGTCTGCCGCAGATCAATGCCAGCGAGAAGCTCGACAAAAACAAGGTCAACTCGACCCAGCATTTCACCGAGCCGCCGCCGCGTTATTCGGAAGCCTCGCTGATCAAGAAGATGGAAGAACTCGGCATCGGCCGTCCTTCCACCTATGCCGCGACGCTGAAGACACTGTCCGACCGCGAATATATCGTCATCGACAAGCGCAAGCTGATCCCGCATTCCAAGGGCCGGCTGGTGACGGCCTTCCTCGAAAGCTTCTTCACGAAGTATGTGGAATACGATTTCACCGCTGACCTCGAAGAAAAGCTCGACCGGATTTCCGCCGGTGAACTCGACTGGAAGCAGGTTCTGCGCGATTTCTGGACGGATTTCTTTGCCCAGATCGAAGACACCAAGGAACTGCGCGTCACCAACGTTCTCGACGCGCTGAACGAGACGCTGGCGCCGCTGGTCTTCCCGACCCGCGAAGACGGCTCTGATCCGCGCATCTGCCAGGTCTGCGGCACCGGCAACCTGTCGCTCAAGCTCGGAAAATACGGCGCCTTCGTCGGCTGCTCGAACTATCCGGAATGCAATTTCACCCGCCAGCTGTCGTCGGATGGCAATGAAGCGGATGCATCCGGTCTCAACGAGCCGAAGGCGCTGGGCGCCGATCCGATGACTGGCGAGGAACTGACACTGCGTTCGGGCCGTTTCGGACCCTATATCCAGCGTGGTGAAGGCAAGGAAGCCAAGCGCTCGTCGCTGCCCAAGGGCTGGAAGCCGGAAGACATCGACCACGAAAAGGCACTGGCACTGATCAACCTGCCGCGCGATGTCGGCCAGCACCCGGAAAGCGGCAAGATGATTTCTGCAGGCCTTGGCCGTTATGGTCCCTTCCTGCTGCATGATGGCGGTTACGCCAATCTGGAAAGCATCGAGGACGTGTTTTCCATTGGCCTCAACCGCGCCGTCACCGTGATTGCCGAAAAGGCAGCGAAGGGTCCGGGCGGTCGCGGCCGCGGTACCCCGGCAGCGCTGAAGGAACTCGGCGAACATCCAGATGGCGGCCCGATCACCGTGCGTGACGGCAAATATGGCCCCTATGTCAACTGGGCCAAGGTGAACGCCACCCTGCCGAAGGGCAAGGATCCGCAGGCAGTAACGCTTGAAGAAGCGCTTGCCCTGATCGTTGAAAAGGGCGGCAAGACGCCGGTCAAGGGCAAGGCCAAAAAGGCACCAGCAAAGGCCAAGGCACCGGCGAAAGCCAAGGCGCCTGCAAAGGCCAAGGCTGCCGCCAAGACGGCTGACGGCGAGACCAAGAAGGCCGCACCGAAAAAGGCGGCCGCGAAAAAAGCTCCGGCAAAAACTGCCGCAACCAAGGCAAAGAAGACGATCACGTGAAGACTCCGCGCGACAGGAACAAGCCCGGCCGCAACGGCGACCAACCGAAAAGCAGGCGCACCGACCGGCGCGCCAATGGCGAACCGAAGGTCGCAAGTCAGGGTTCCGGCATCGTTCATGGTGCCGTTCCGCCGCGCGAGGTTTTGCTTGAATTCATCGCCGACAATCCGGATCGCGCCTCCAAGCGCGAGATCGCCAAGGCTTTTGGCCTGAAAGGCGAAACCCGCGTCGAGTTGAAGGATGTTTTGCGCGATCTCGAGTCGGAAGGTCTTTTGAAGAAGGACCGCAAGTCGCTGTCGCGGCCGGGCGCCCTGCCCCCGGTCACGGTTCTCGACATCACCACCCGCGACAAGGACGGCGAACTGATCGGCCGGCCGGCCGAATGGCCGGATGATGCCGGTGCGGCACCCGCCGTGCTGATCCGCATGAGTTCGGAAAAGCGCGGCAAGGGCAAGGCGGTTACCGCCGGGCTCAATGATCGCATTCTGGCAAAGATCTTTCCGAACAAGGACCTTTCCGGCCCGGCCTATACCGCCCGCATCATCAAGGTTATCGACAAGCGCCAGAACGCTTCGCTCGGCGTCATCCGCATGATGGCCGATGGCGGCGCGCGGTTGATGCCGATCGACCGTCGTGGCGAGGAAATGCAGATTTCCGCCGAAGACCTTGGCAACGCCAAGGATGGCGACCTGATCGAGGCCGATATCCTGCGTGGCAACCGGTTTGGCCTGACACGCGCCAAGGTGCTCAATATCGTCGGCTCGGTCGCCAGCGAAAAGGCGATCTCGATGATCGCCATCTATGCGCACGGCATTCCGCACATCTTCCCGCAGTCGGTCATGAACGAGGCCGAGGCTGCACAGCCGGCCAACATGTCGAAACGCGAGGACTGGCGCGCCCTGCCGCTCGTCACCATCGACCCGGCCGATGCAAAGGACCATGACGACGCCGTTTATGCCGAGCTAGACCCATCGCCGGACAATCCGGATGGCGTCATCGTCACCGTCGCGATCGCCGATGTCTCCTGGTATGTCCGCACCGGTTCGGAACTCGATCGCGAGGCGCTGAAGCGCGGCAATTCCGTCTATTTCCCGGACCGCGTCGTGCCGATGCTGCCGGAGCGTATTTCCAACGATCTCTGCTCTCTGCGTGAAGGCGAAGACCGTCCGGCGCTTGCCGTGCGCATGACGTTTTCGAAGGAAGGCCGCAAGGCCGGCCACACGTTCCACCGCATCATGATGAAGAGCGCCGCAAAGCTCTCCTATCAGCAGGCGCAGGCGGCCATCGACGGCAAGACGGACGACAAGACCGGCCCGTTGCTCGAACCGATCCTGAAGCCGCTCTGGCATGCCTATGAGGTGATGAAGCGTGGCCGCGACCGTCGCCAGCCGCTCGAACTCGACATGCCGGAACGCAAGATCGTTCTCAAATCCGACGGCACGGTCGACAAGGTGATCATCCCGGAACGTCTCGATGCGCACAAGCTCATCGAGGAAATGATGATCCAGGCCAATGTCGCTGCCGCCGAGACGCTGGAAAAGAAAAAACAACCGCTCGTCTATCGCATTCATGATGGCCCGTCGCTCGCCAAGCAGGAAGTGCTGCGCGAGTTTCTGGCAACATTGGGCATTCCGATGGCCAAGGGCGGTCAGGTACGTGCCAATTCGTTCAACGGCATTCTCGCGAAAGCCGCCGATACTGCCCATCAGATCATGGTCAACGAGATGGTGCTGCGCTCGCAGAGCCAGGCCATCTACAGCCCGGACAATCTCGGCCATTTTGGCCTCAACCTGATGAAATACGCGCATTTCACCTCGCCGATCCGCCGTTATGCCGACCTGATCGTGCATCGCGGTCTCGTCGGTGCGCTGGGGCTTGGCGAAGGCGCCATCACCGCGGCGGAAGAAGCGCAGCTGGAAGATATCGCGGCGGAAATCTCCACCTTTGAACGCCGCGCCATGGCAGCAGAACGTGACACGATCAACCGCCTGATCGCCCATCATCTGTCTGAGCGCGTCGGCCAGGAATTCGAAGGCCGAGTTTCGGGCGTCACCAAGGCCGGACTGTTCGTGTCGCTGCCGACCTATGGCGCCGACGGTTTTGTGCCTATCTCCACGCTCGGACGCGACTATTTTATCTATGACGAAGCGCATCAGGCGCTGGTCGGCGACAAAACCGGCCTCGGTTTCCAGCTCGGCGATTCGGTCGATGTGAAGCTGGTCGAGGCGATCCCGCTTGCCGGTGCGCTGCGTTTCGAGATGCTCAGCGAAGGTCGCAAGATGGCAGGCGGCACACGCTCCTTCCACAAGGCCGGCCGCCAGCGCCGCACCGCGCGTGGCAAGGCAGGCATGCACCCGAGACGATAGGAACGGATGATGACGGCCACGGAAGCGACCACAGAGGAAACTGCAAACCGGCAACCGGTCCGCAACAGTGTCGATGCCGGCGAGACCGAGCGTCCTCTCGGCCGCTCCATCATGCGCGGCCTCAAATGCCGTTGCCCGGCCTGCGGCACCGGCCGCCTGTTCGGCGCCTTCCTGAAACCCGTCGATAGCTGCGCCCATTGCGGCGCCGACATGCATCACCACCGCTCCGACGACCTGCCGCCTTATCTCGTCATCGTCATCGTCGGCCATGTGGCGCTCGGCGGCTTCATGATGACCGATATGGTGTGGGACATGTCGCCCTGGATACATCTGGCCATCTGGGCGCCGTTGACGGTGCTGTCCGCCATCCTCACCATCCAGCCCATCAAGGGCGGTGTCATCGGCCTGCAATGGGCCTTGAAGATGCATGGCTTCGGCGGCGAACGCGAAGACATTGATCCCGGCCGGGGCGGACCTCTGGAATGAGCGACGTGCCGGTGAACCTTACGCCGGCACCAGACGAGCCTTCCGCAAGGACGGTGACCGCCCGTCTTCGCCCAAGGGATGCCGCCGCCCTCATCCTGATTGATCGTTCCGGTTCCGCACCGCGCGTGCTGATGGGTCGGCGTGCCAGCGGCCATGTCTTCATGCCGGATGTCTATGTGTTTCCCGGTGGCCGGCGCGATCCCGGGGACCATGCACTACCCTTTTCCAGAGATCTCCATCCACAGGTTCTGGAGAAGCTGCTGGCCGGCCCGTCCACCCGCATGACATCACGTCGCGCCCGCGCTCTGGCGCTGGCCGCCCTGCGGGAGTTGAATGAGGAAACGGCCATCGTGCCTGCAGGCCCAGCACCCGACCTTTCCCGACTGCGGTATATTGCCCGCGCCATCACGCCGCCCGGTCATGTGAGGCGTTACGATACCCACTTCTTTCTGGCCTTTTGCGACGAAACCGTCTTCGACCTGACGCAATTGCGCGATACGGACGAATTGGAAGACCTGCAATGGCTTGACATTGCAGCGATTTCGGGTGTGAAACTCGCCCGCATCACACAAATGGTGCTGGAAGACGTGAAGAGACTGATGGAAGCGGATCGCGACCTCTCATTCGAAAATCCCGTCCCCTTCTATACCACGCGTCACGGGCGTTTCGTCCGCAGCCGACTGTAAGGATTGTTGAATGTCGCAGCCGACGACCGACGAGAACGGCCATGTCGAAAAGATTCATTGGCCGTCTCTCATCGCAGCCACGGCTGCCATAAGCGCGGTTGGCATCGCCATCGGTCTCGGCCTGCCCCTTCTCAGCATCATCCTCGAAAAACGCGGCATCCCGGCAACACAGATCGGCCTGAATGCCGCCATGGCTGGTGTCGCCTCCATGCTGGCAGCGCCGCTGACAACCAAGCTCGCGCATGATTTCGGCGTTGCCCGCACCATGATCCTGGCGATCGTGATTGCGGCGGCGAGCGGCCTCGGTTTCTATTATGCCCAGGCCTTCTGGATGTGGTTCCCGTTGCGCTTCACATTCCATGGCGCCACCACCATGCTGTTCATCCTGTCCGAGTTCTGGATCAACCAGGCGGCGCCACCACGCAGACGCGGGCTTGTGCTCGGCATTTATGCCACCATGCTGGCCGTCGGCTTTGCGCTTGGCCCCCTTCTCTTCTCCCAGCTGGGCAGCGACGGCATTCTTCCCTTTGCCGTTGGCGCGATCATCATCCTCATGGCGATCATCCCGATTTTCATCGCGCGCGGCGAAAGCCCGGTGCTGGACGAAAAGCCGGAACGCCATTTCTTCCATTATATCCTGCTCGTGCCCTCCGCGACGGCAGCCGTCTTCGCATTCGGCGCGGTGTCGGCTGGTGGCCTGTCACTGTTCACGATCTACGCCCTGCGCGAAAACATGCCGGAGCCGGATGCGGCCGTGCTGCTGACCATCATGGGTGTCGGCAACATGGCGTTCCAGATCCCGCTCGGCCTGATCTCCGACAAGATGCGTGACCGTCGTCCGTTGCTGTTCGGCATGGCCGTGCTCGGCGTGATCGGCGCGCTGTCCCTGCCCTTCCTCATCCACAACTGGCTGATGATGGCCGTGGTGCTGTTTTTCTGGGGCGGCTGCGTCTCCGGCCTCTATACGGTGGGCCTCGCGCATCTGGGCGCGCGCCTCAGCGGACCCGACCTTGCGGCCGCCAATGCGGCCTTCATCTTCTGTTACGCGGTGGGGACGGTTGCCGGTCCACAGGGAATCGGTGCGGCCATGGATGTGGCCGGCAATGACGGTTTTGCCTGGGCGCTGGCGGCTTTCTTCGCCTTTTACGTGCTGGTTTCCCTGGCCAGACCGCTTTTCCAGTCGAAACAGAGTTGACTTTTCGCCCGCGATTTGTAATTTCGCGCCAGATTTCGCCGTGGGCTCCGACTGGCCGTCCACGGCTTACATTTTTCCAGAAGGCAGAAAACCATGGCGAAAGCTACGACCATTAAGATCAAGCTGCTGTCGACGGCGGACACGGGTTTCTTCTACGTCACCAAGAAGAACAGCCGTACGTTCACCGACAAGATGAGCAAGACCAAGTACGACCCGATTGCCAAGAAGCACGTCGAGTTCAAGGAAACCAAGATCAAGTAATTGATCCCATGGTTCCGGCTTTTAAGGCGCGTCAGCCATTCGGCTCCGCGCCTTTTTTGTTGCCCGGATTTCCGCCCCTCTCCCGTAAGCCCACGGTGAAGGCCGTCTTGCGATGACGGCCTGCTGACTGCCAGTCCTAGTGGTAACACTAGGAGTAGTCATATGACGAAGCATCCCATCGAGGTGATCACATCTGTAGAGCGCCGTCGGCGCTGGACACATGAGGACAAGGTGCGGCTCGTCGCGGCATGCTTTGAGCCCGACGCGGTTATCTCCGACATTGCCCGCGCGGCCGGTATCCATGTCAGTCAGTTGTTCCGGTGGCACAAGGAGCTTTGCCAATCCGACGAACCAGCAAAACAGGCGACCACGACCTTGGTGCCGGTTATCGTATCCGAAGCAGCGCAGCCCACGTCCACAGAAGCGCCGATGACATCTCGCCGGAAGCGCAGTGATGTAACGATCGAACTTGGTCGGGGCCGACGTGTCCGCGTGGACAGCGATATCGACACGGACGCGCTTGGCCGGATTCTCGATTGCGTATTGGGTCTGCGATGATCCCGGTTCCTGCTGGTGTGAAGGTCTGGCTGGCGACC
>NZ_JAUSRF010000019.1 GCF_030811685.1 Neorhizobium huautlense
CGGTCTTCGAACCAGCAGCGCGGCGGTGGCGGCTCTTCCACGTAATAACGCGGGCCATTATTGCTGTTGGCGATGGCGCCACCGATCAGGCCGCCGATGACACCGGCAGCAAGACCGCCGGCGATAACGCGGCCGTTGTCGCGGTCGCGATGGTGATGACGGCGCGGCGGCGGGCCTCGGCTCAACCGTTCTCGATCATGTGGATATGGATGGGCGTGATCAGGGAAGCGGGCGCTTCGTCGCTGCGGCCGAAATGATGCGCGAAGACTTCGACCGCGGTTTTTACCTCGAACGCCGGGTCCTGATCGATAATGACATCGATCAACCCTTCGCGCAAAAGCTGCCTGCGATCCTCCGTCAGTTCGTGGGTGATGAAGGTGATGTCGTCGCGTCTTCCCAGCGTCCTGATGGCTTTCACCACCGACAAGGCCCCCGCCGATGCATTGTAGATACCCCGGATGTCGTCATTGTTTTTCAGGGCACTGAACACCAGATCGCCGGCCAGTTCCGCCCGCTCGCGACTTTCCAGAACCTCGGCAACCCGGCATGCCGGATAACGCTCACGCAAGACCGCGCGAAAGCCCATTTCGCGCTCCTCATGGCCGATCATGCTGAGCATGCCGGAAATGATCACGACATCGCCTCCCCCCTTGCCCAGCAAACGCCCCATCAGATCACCCGCGACGCGACCGGCGCGCCTGTTGTCCGGCCCGACATAAGCAAAACGGTCAGCGCCTCGCATGTCGGTGACCAGCGTCACGACAGGCTTTCCCGATGCCGTGAACGTGCGCAGTGCGGCGGCCACCTCCTCGTCCTGCGCACTGACGATAGCCAGGCCGTCGCAACACTCCATCAAATGCCGGATCAGGGCCACGGTCGTCTCGGAGCGGCCCGGATCGATATGGTGGATGTTGAACTGCAGATTGAACCGGGAAAACTGCCGGGTCGCCGCCTCGAAGCTGCGCTGAACCGAGGCATGAAACGGGTTTTCGCGAGGCTGCAGCAGCACGGCGATGCGCAGCGTTCTTGCAACGCGCTGATTGAGCGCGCGGTCGATGTTCAGGCGTCGCGCCCATTCGAGGACGCGCCGCTCCTTGTCCTGCGAAACACCGCCGCGATTATTGAGAACACGGTCGACCGTGGACAGGGAAAGGCCCGCCGCTTCCGCAATATCCCTCGCTGTCGCCTTGCTCATCTCACAAACACCTTGAAGAGATCTCTTCAAAAATGAAGTACGACATCATTAGCATATGAGTATTCTTCCGGACAACCGGACGCTTGGGAGACGGCGTTCGACACGGGAGGAAAATCATGATCGAACTCGCTCTGTTCGGTGCGGGGCGGATTGGCCAGGTGCATGCCGCCAATGCCGCAGCGCATCCGTCCATTCGCCTCAAATATATCGTGGACCCGATTGAAAGCGCCGATCGCGACCGCCTTGCAGCGGCAACTGGCGCCGCCATCGTCGATGCCGAAACCGTGTTTTCCGACAGCTCCCTGCCAGGCGTGGTCATTGCCAGCTCGACGGATACACATTCGGATATCCTGCTGCGCTGTGCGCAGACGGGTAAGGCAGTGTTCTGCGAAAAGCCGATCAGCCTGGATTTCGCGACGGTACGGCATGTCGTCGAGCGGGTCGAGACATCCGGCATCCCCTGCCTTCTCGGTTTCCAGCGGCGCTATGACACCAATTTTCGTTTCGTGCGCGACCGTATCGCCAGCGGCGACGCCGGAAAGCTCGAACATGTCGTGATGCATACACGCGACCCGTCGCCGCCACCGCGCGCTTACGTCGAGCGATCCGGCGGCATGTTTCGCGATCAGGCCATCCATGATTTCGACATGGCGCGTTATCTGCTGGGCGAGGAAATCGCCACAGTCTATGCCGTCGGCAATTCGCTGATCGACCCGGACATCGCCGCAGCCGGCGATATCGATACGGCGATGATCACCCTCACCTCCCGTTCCGGCAAATTCGTGCAGATGGTCAATTGCCGGCGGGCGCCCTTCGGTTACGACCAGCGACTGGAAGCGCTTTGCTCGCGTGAAGTGCTTTACGTCGAAAATCGTCCGCAACGGGGCGTCACCATTGCCGATGCCGGCGGTTTCCACTCCTCTCCGCCGATGAACTATTTCATCGAACGTTTCGCCGATGCCTATCGGGCCGAAATGTTCGCATTCGTGGACCTCATCGAGACCGCCCGCGCACCGCTGGCAGGCATACGCGACGGGCTGGAGGCACAACGCCTTGCTGAAGCGGCAATTGCTTCGATGACACGACGGATGCCGATCGACGTCGATGCGAACTGGCAGCCCTGATCGCCGACAAGGAGAAAACCATGACGACAGACACCACATTTCTTCCATCCGGCGTCAGGGTCGCCGTCAGCCCGCTGTCCTGGACGAATGACGTGCTTGAGGATCTGGGCACAGACATATCCGTCGAGACCTGCCTCGACGAGGCTGCCGACGCCGGGTATCAGGGTATGGAACTTGGCCGCAAGTTCCCACGCGAACCGGCCATGCTCATGCCCATGCTGGAGCAGCGCGGCCTTGCTCTTGCCTCCGGCTGGTATTCGGGCAAGCTCGCGGAAACCGCTGTTGCCGACGAGAAGGCTGCGGTTGAAGCCCATGCCGGTTTGCTGCGCGACATGGGCTGCCGGGTGATGGTCTATGGCGAGGTTGCCATGATGGCGCCGGGCGCGCCGCTCGACATGCAGATGTCGGCCAGACGTCTGATGCCTTCATCCGATGTCGGCGGCTATGCCGCACGCCTGACAGAGTTTTCCAGATATCTCGACGGCGAGTTCGGGCTGACACTAGCCTATCACCACCACCTGATGATGGTGGCGGAAACGTTTGACGAGATATCCGCAATCATTGACGCAACCGGACCGCAGGCGGGACTTTTGCTCGATACCGGTCATGCCGTCGGCGGCGGCTTCGATTATACCCGCCTCATCGACCGTTTCGGCGACAGGATCGTCCATATCCACCTGAAGGATGTGCGTGCTCAGGTGATGGCGTCGGTGCGCGCCAAGGACCTGAGCTTCAACGCCGGCGTTCGCGAGGGCATGTTCACCGTGCCCGGCGACGGCACTGTCGATTTTGCACCGATCGCCCGTTTCGTGAAAGCCGGCGGCTATCGCGGCTGGCTGGTGGTGGAAGCCGAACAGGACCCCGCCAAGGCGCCGCCAAAACCGGCAGTGACGCGCGGTTACCTTCACTTGCACGATATTTTCACAGCCTGAACGGATCACGAAGGAAAGACAGATGGTCAGAAAAACGCTCAATATCGGCTTGATCGGTTCCGGCTTCATGGGACAGGCCCATGCCGACGCCTATCGCCGCGCCGGCATGCTGTATCGCGATCTCGCCGCCGTGCCGCATCTTTACATGCTGGCCGACGCCAATGATGACCTGGCTGCAGATGCGGCGAGCCGCTATGGGTTCGAAAAAAGCACCGGCGACTGGCGCAAGCTGATCGAGGACCCAAATGTCGACATCGTCGACATCACCTCTCCCAATGCCATGCACCATGAAATGGCCTTGGCGGCGATTGCCGCCGGCAAGCACGTCTATTGCGAAAAACCGCTTTCGGTGACGCTGGCTGAAGCTGAAGAGATGGCCGAGGCCGCCCGAAGGAAGGGTGTGAAGACGATGGTCGCCTTCAACAACATCAAGACGCCCGCCGCCATGCTTGCCAAGCAGATCATCGATCGCGGCGAGATCGGCCGGCCGATGCGTTTTCGCGGTTGGTTCGATCAGGGTTTCTTCAACGATCCGGAACTGCCGTTCTCATGGCGTTGCACCCGAAGGGAAGCGGGGTCCGGCGCTCTGGGTGATCTTGGAAGCCATGTCATTTCGGTCGCCCAGTATCTGATGGGCGATATAGAGAGCGTGGTCGCGCAAAGCCAGACGTTTTTCCCCACCCGCCCCGTGCCGCAGGGCGGTTCCGGCTATGGCGCCAAGGCCAGTGAGAAGGCGCCACGCGCCACGGTGGAAAACGAGGACCAGATCCAGACGCTCGTCCGTTTCGAGTCCGGGGCCGGCGGCACGATCGAGGCGTCACGTGTCGCGGCCGGCAAGGTCTTTGGTGTTTACTGGGAAGTGTCCGGCACCGAGGGTACGCTGATCATGGACGGCGAACGCTTCAATGAACTGAAGATTTCTCGTTTCAATGATCCGAAACCGGATCGCGGCTTCAAGACGATCCTTGCCGGCAGCCAGGTGCCGCAATTTTCTGCCTTTTTCGGCTTCGATTTTGCAGGCGGGGGGCTCGGGTATTTCGATGTGAAGGTCATCGAGGTGCGTGACCTGATCGAAGGCATCATGCGCGATGCGGACTGCTACCCGAATTTCGAATTCGGCCTTGCCAATGAGCGCATCATCGACGCCATGGAACGCTCGCTGGAAACCGGAAACTGGGAGCAGACTGCGCGCTGACCGCAAGCTTCGAACAAGGAGACTATCGATGTCCTTTCCCACATCCCTGCCGCCATCGCGGCTGGAACCGGCGCAGGATGCTCCACCCTTGCGGTGGGGCATTCTCGGCTCCGGCTGGATCGCCGCCAAATTTACCGAATCCGTCAAGGCACATACGCGACAGGTGATTGCCGCTGTCGGCTCCCGATCGCAGACTTCGGCGGACCGCTTTGCAAACGATTGGAAGATCGAAAAAGCGTATGGCAGCTATGACGCCCTTGTTCAGGCGCCGGATATAGACATCATCTACGTTGCGACGCCGCATGGCGAACATCACCGACATGTGCTTCTGGCCATCGAAGCGGGCAAACATGTACTGGTTGAAAAACCGATGGCGCTGAACCATGCGCAGGCCGCCGAAATGGTGGCTGCCGCCCGCCGCAAGGGCGTGTTTTTCGCCGAGGCGCTATGGACCTATTTCCTGCCGAAGTTCGACGTCATCAGCCAGATATTGGATGCCGGCACGATCGGCGAAATAAGATCGGTCTACACGGAATACGGCGAATACCTGCCACGCGATCACCGCATCTTCGATGCCAGTCTTGCCGGCGGCCCGCTGCTCGATCTCGGCACCTATCCGGTCTCGCTTCTGACAAGACTTCTCGGCGTACCGTCCAGGGTCGTCGGCGTCGCCACGCCCGATCCGGCCGGCGTGAACGGTCAACTGGCTGTCGCGATGATCAATGACCGGGGTGCGCAGGGCACGATGGCGACGACGCTTTACGGCTTCACGCCGACCAATGCGGCAATCGTCGGCTCGAAAGGGTCGATCCGCTTCATCAGCGAGTTCCACCTGCCGGGGTCGTTCGAGGTCTGGTCGCGGGATGGTTCGACGCGACTGACATACGAGGAAGCACGCGGCGCGCATTTCGAAGGCCTCTACCACCAAGCAGCGGGCATCGCCCGCACCATCGCGCAGGGCGGTCTGGAAAGCCCGTGCCGGCCGCTCGACGCGTCACTCGCAACAATGAAGACGCTCGATGCGATCCGTCATGCGCTGCGTATCGATTTCGCCGAGGCAGGTCTTCGGGAATAGAGAAGCTAGGGGGTGGATGTTTCCACCCGCCCCCTGGATAAATCCCATATTCAGTCCTGCGCATCACTTCGGCTTGTCGCGCTCCAGAATCCAGGCATGTGCCGGATCGGGCTCGAACCGCCAAGCTCGACGCGGGCCGGCCATCACGTTCAGGTAATACATCTCATAGCCATGCGGTGCGCCACAGGGATGATGTCCGCGCGGAACGAGCACGACATCATGGTTCTTCACGGCCATGGTTTCGTCCAGCGAGCCGTCATCGGTATAGACGCGCTGGACGCCAAAACCCTGAGCCGGGTTGAGGCGATGATAATAGGTTTCCTCGAGATAGGTGATACGGGGAAAGTCGTCCTCGTCATGACGGTGGCTCGGATAGGACGACCAGTTGCCCGGTGGCGTGAACACCTCCGTTACCAGAAGACTGTCGCAATAATCCTCCGCTTCCATGGCGATATTGTTGATATGGCGCTGGTTCGAACCGATGCCGCGTGGCGTCAGGGTGATGCCGTCGGGGCCGATCCTACGGGCGGGATGCCCTCCTCTGCCGGGTGCAAGGCAAACGCCGATCGTGCAATCGGTCGTGGCACGTGCTTCCCAGCTTTCGCCGTTCGGCACGTAAAGGCAATGCGGCGGCGTCTTTTCGAAGACGTCCATGCGATCACCCAGTTCACCCCAGTCCTTGCCGGCAGCGGTGAACCGGGCCTTGCCCTCCACCATGACCAGAATGGCTTCCGTACCGCCAGTGGCCTCACCGACGGTTTCCCCCTCACGCAACCGATAGAGATTGAAGCCGACATAACGCCAGCCGGCAGATTGCGCTGTGATCTCGTGGACCTTGCCGTGATTGCCAAAAGGTCGGCGCAGAAGATGGCTCATGATCCGCTCCTCGTCTGTTTGAATTTATGTGTTGGCCTTTCGTGTCAGGCCGCAGCCCTGTCCAGCCCCACCTCTCGGGAGATCGTTTTCAGGGCCTTCAACCCCATGCTCTGGTAATGGAACGGCTCGCGCACCGCGCTGTCCTGCTCCGCCTCGATCACTAGCCATCCCGAATACCGATGCGCGGCCGCCACCTTCAATACGGATGCGAAATCAACGCAACCTTCGAGGTCTCCCGGTACCGTGAAGACACCGCGGCGCACGCCCTCGATAAAGGACAGGTTTTCGGACCGCACCTGTTTCATGATCTCGGGGCGGATGTTCTTGGCATGGATATGGGTCACCCGGTCCATGTATTTTTCCGCTACCTCCTGGGGGTTCGCACCGCCGAACGTGCAATGGCCGGTATCGAGAAGAAGTCGGGTATGAGGGCCGGCCATATCCATGAAACGGTCGATATCGGCGGCACTTTCGATGATCGTGCCCATGTGGTGGTGATAGCCCATCCTGACGCCCTGATCGGCAGCGTATTTCGACAGCTCTTCGTAGCCTTCGGAAAAACGCGTCCACTGCGCATCCGTCATGATCGGTCGGTTGTTCACGGGCGTACCGTCGCTGCCATGCACGGTGTTGGAGCATTCGCACACGTTGATATGATCGCCATCTGCCGCGCGGGTCATGTCGATGAATTTTTGCAAGGCGACCTTTTCGGAAGCGACGTCGTTGACGAGCAGATTGGTCGAATGCCAGCCGCCGACGAAGCGCAGTCCGAATTCACCCAGCTTCGCCTTCAGCGCACCACCTTCGTCGGGCATCTTGTGGCCCTTCTCGATGCCGTCGAAGCCGATTTTCCGGCAATCCGAAAGGCAGTCCTCAAGGGTCAGATGCGCGCCGATCGTGTGATCGTCGTCATTGGACCATGCGATGGGGTTGGTTCCATAAAGTATCATGATCTTATCCTTCGGGCTTCTGCCACAGGGTTCAATTGATGCGCTGGCGGGCGACATTCGCCTCGTAATGCGCGCGGGCCTGTTTCAGTTTTTCGGTTGTGCCGACTTCAGGCACGGCAACATCCCACCAGCCACCGCCGATGCCGGCACCGGTCAGAGCTTCCGTGTCGATGACGATCACCGTCGGGATATCTCGATCGCGAGCGGTCACGAGCGCCGCCTCAAGCCCCGCGATACCGGAAACCTTGAGAGCATGAGCGCCCATCGAAGCCGCATGCGCCGCGAAATCGATTTCGGGCTGCACCTCGATATTGCTGTCCTTGTACATGTTGTTGAACTCGGCGCCGCCGCATTCCTGCTGCAGGCGGTTGATGCAGCCGTAACCGCGATTGTCGGTGAGAACGATGGTGAACGGCACGCGCATCATCACCGCTGTGGCAAGTTCGGAATTGGCCATCATGTAACTGCCATCGCCAACGAAGCAGATGACCTCTTTTTCCGGAGCCGCGAGCTTGATGCCGAATGCACCCGCAACCTCGTAGCCCATGCAGGAATAACCATATTCCATGTGGTAGCCACTCGCTGCCGCACGCCACAGAACCTGCAACGCACCGGGCATGGTGCCGGCCGCACACATGGCGACGGTGTTTTCCCCTGCCTGACGCAGGACAGCGCCGATCACATGGGCATCCGACGGCAGGAAGTTTGCGCCTTCCTGTGCCGGCGCGGCAAGGGCCTCGTCCGAAAGTTTGAACCAGGCATCGCGCGCGGCGAAATCCGGGTCGGCATAGCGGTGATTGCCGAGACTGATCGACAGCCGCGTCAGCGCCACACGGGCATCGCAGACAAGCGGAATGGCGCCATGTTTTGCGGCGTCATACCCTGCCAGATTGATCGAAATCAGCTTGCGCGCCGGATTGGCAAACGCGGTCCAGCTGCCGGTGGTGAAATCCTGGAAACGGGTGCCGATGCCCAGGATGAGATCGGCGCTGGCGGCGATCCTATTGCCGCAATCGGTGCCGGTCACGCCCGGAGATCCGAAATTCAGCTTTTCCTTCCAATCGACGGCGCCCTTGCCGGCCTGGGTTTCCACAATCGCGATGTTGTGCGCCTTGGCAAAGTTCAGCAGTTCCCGCTCGGCGCCGGAATAAAGCACGCCGCCACCGGCGACGATGACCGGATTGCGCGCCGCCTTCAATGCCGCGACGACATCGTCGATCTCGCGCGGATCCGGCTCCAGCCGGCGAATACGCCACGTCTTTTCCTCAAAGAAGCTTTGCGGCCAGTCATAGGCTTCCGCCTGGACATCCTGGCAGAAGGCAAGCGTGACGGGACCGCAATTGGCCGGATCGGTCATGACCTGCATGGCCCGAGGCAAGGCTGTCAGAAGATGTTCCGGGCGCGTGATCCTGTCGAAATAGCGGCTGACCGGGCGGAAGCAATCCGTCACCGTCATGGTGCCGTCATCGAAATCCTCGATCTGCTGCAAAACCGGGTCGGGGCGGCGATTGGCAAAAACATCGCCGGGAATGAGCAGGACAGGCAAGCGGTTGACATGGGCAAGTGCTGCGGCCGTGACCATGTTGGTGGCACCGGGCCCGATCGACGAGGTGACCGCCATCGCCTTGCGCCGGCGGCGGGTCTTGGCATAGGCGATCGCCGCGTGTGCCATTGTCTGCTCGTTCTGGCCGCGCCAGGTGGGCAATCTGTCCTGAATGCCATGCAGGGCTTCGCCGATACCGGCAACATTGCCATGGCCGAAGATCGCCCATACACCCTCGATGAAACGCTCGCCATCCTCGTTCATCTGAACGGACAGCCAGCGGAACATGGCCTGCGCTGCGGTGAGCCGAATTGTCTCTGTCATTTCCTGTATTCTCCTCCCTGCCGGATCAAACCGCGACAGCCTTGTTACCTGCGGCGCGCGCCTCGTCCCAGATGGTGCAAAGGCGGCGGTATCGATCCTCCATGTCCTTGATGGCGTCACTGTCGCTGAGCGAGCCGGCCAGCCAGTTCCTGGCGGCGGAGCCGAAAATCGTGCGGCCGACGGCAAACCCCTTGACCAGCGGATAGGCCGCCGCAACAGCGAAGCTTGCCGCCAGTTCGGCTTCCGGTGCATCCAGTCCCAGCACGACGATACCGCGGGTGTTCGGGTCGTTGTCGTTGATCGCGGCACAGGTTTTTTCCCAGGCCATGGCACTGACCATCGGCTCCAGCTTCCACCAGTCCGGGTAGATGCCGATCTCGTAAAAACGCCGGATCAGCATCGCGGTCGTATCGTCATCGACGGGGCCGACCTTCGACGGGATGACCTCGAGCAGAAATTCGAGCCGGTTGCGGCGGGCGCATGCAAACAGCCGGCTGATGGTCGCTTCCTGTTCTGCCCGCATCTCGGCGCTGTCGTCCGGATGGCAGAAGCACAGGACCTTGACGACGTTTTCAAGCGCCCATTCGCCGAGCCCGCCATAATCGGCTCCCAGTTCCGGTTCGAGCGTCAGCGGCCGCGATCCCGGCCACTCGACCGGCCTTCCGATCCACAGGCCCGTGCCGGATGCAGCGTGCAGCGCCTGACGGCCAAGGCGATTGTCGCACAGGATGCCATAACCCGGCCCACCGGCCTGAACATTGAGCGCCGCCTGCAGGCAAAGTTTCTTGAACTCTCCGATTTTTTCGGCCGTCGCACCTTCCATGGCTTCCAGCTGCATACGGTGGTCGAAGGCGAAAACACGCATCGTCGACCAGTCATTATGGCGGTTTGTCGCCCAATGGATTTGCTCAAGTTCCGCATCCTTGCGCAATGCCCTGTCTTTCACACCGCGCTGCAGGAAAAACTCCAGTTCCTGAAGAGATGGGTATGCGGGTGTGCATCCATGCCGGCTGACGGCGAAGGCACCGCAGGCATTGGCATATTCCAGCGCGCGCGGCCATGGCGCGTCCTCGAGCCAGCCCTTGATCAGGCCGGACATGAAACCATCGCCGGCACCAAGCACGTTAAAAACCTCGATCGGAAATCCGGGGCCGCTTTCGCCGTCATCGAGGCTGTCCGGGATCGCGCCCGTGAATGCCACAGCACCGGCCGCGCCACGCTTGCATACCAGCGTGGCCGAAGACACGGCGCGGACAGCCCGAAGTGCGGCGATCGTGTCGGTCGATCCGCCGGCGATGTGAAATTCCTCTTCCGTCCCGACGATCAGATCGAAGAGATGAAGATGGCTCTGCAGCTTGGCGGTGACGTGACCGCTTTCGATGAAACGGCTTTCGCCGTCGCCATGGCCGGCAAGACCCCACAGATTGGGCCGGTAATCGATATCGAGGCCGATGCGCGCGCCGTGCCGGCGCCCCAGACGGATTGCCTTCACAACGGCGCTTTCGGTCCGGGGATGGCTCAGATGTGTTCCGGTGACGACGACAGATCGGCTTTCGGCCACGAAGGCCTCATCGATATCGTCGTCACAAAGCGCCATGTCGGCGCAGTTTTCACGGTAGAAGATCAACGGAAACCGTTCTTCGTCACGGATACCGAGCAGAACCAGCGCCGTAAGCCTCTCGCTGTCGGTGCGGACCCCCCTGACATCGACACCTTCTTTCTGCAACTCCTCCCGGATGAAGCGGCCCATGTGTTCGTCGCCGACGCGCGTGATCAGCGCCGAGCGCAACCCAAGCCTCGCCGTTCCGGCGGCCATGTTGGTCGGGGAGCCGCCGATATATTTCTGGAACGAGCCCATATCTTCAAGCCGGCCACCGACCTGCCCGCCGTAGAGATCCACGGACGAGCGACCGATCGTGATAACATCCAGTGTTTTTGCCATTTCACTCCTCCGGCTTGCCGGCAGACATTCATTGATCGGCGCCCGCAGCGGGCTGCGGGCGCATTCACTCAGATCGACTTTCCGATATGCGCGATACTGTCCCTGACAGCCGCGACCGGGTCCTCCAGCGCGTGCACTTCGGCGGCGAATGGTTCGAAGCTGTAGGGGCCGGTATAACCGGCGTCGTTCAGAGCCTTGATCTGCCCGGCATTTTCCAGGCGGTCGGCGTCATCGACGAGAACACGATGTGCATCGAGCATGTCATCCACGGCGACGGCCGGATCGACCACGCCCGAAATGTGAACGAGGCCGGTCTGTTGCGGGAAGAACTCGGTTTCGCCTGCCAGATGATGATGGAACGTGTCGTGCACCAGCTTGTATGTGCTGCCGCCTCCGGCAGCCTCGATAGCACGCAGCGCCTCCTTCTTGGTACGCAGCGACGAGATGGGAAACCCGAGAGGCTCAACCAGACCGGTCAGCCCGCGCTCGTCGAGGATCGGCTTCATCGCCTTGAGCGCCGTCACGAGGTCGTCGAAAGAGATTTTTCTGCCGTCGTTAAGGGGGCACATGACCAGAGCCTCGGCACCGCTCGCCGCCGCATAATCGGCAAGCGCCGCAGCCCGATCCGGCAGATCGCCGGACCAGACATTGAACGGATAAAGCGCATTGATCGAAATGATCTTCACGCCGGCCTTTGCTGCGGCCTGCTTCACCGCCTCGGGCGAGACGGTACCGACGATGTCGGGAAGATCGTTGCGGATTTCGACTTCCGTCAGACCGAGAGACTTGGCGGCATCGAAAAATTCCTCGAGCGACAGTTTCGGCGCGGTAATGTGGTTGATCGCAAAACGCATGACGGACCTCAGTTATAAAGCGACGGACGCGTCGGAAGATTGATGGCGACAGCATCGCCCTCGCTGTCCTGAGCGGTGACGCAGGCATCGGACGTGATTGCCGCGACATAACCGTCCCAGGAGGTCGGGCCGGAAGCCGTACCCTTGGCAGCCGCGTGGATGAAGTCCTGCAGCTCGACATCGTAGCTCGCGATGAAACGATCCTTCCAGTCCGTCAGGATCTCGTTCTGCAGTTTGGCACCGAGACGCATCTGGATGGCCATCGGCTCGGGCAGCCGGGCAATACCGTCCTCGCCGACGACTTCGCACTGGATGTCGTAGCCGTAGTGGCAATTCACAAAAACCTCGACATTGATGATCGTGCCCTTGGCGGTCTCAAGAATAACGATCTGGGGATCCTTGAGTTTTGCGTGGCTGCGCGCCGACGAGCGCGGGAAAAGCACGCGGGCCGAGACGTAGTCATCATTCAAAAGCCAGCGAAACACATCGATTTCGTGGATCAGCGTGTCGTGGATCGCCATCGGCGTCACGTACTGTTCGGGCACCGTCGGGTTGCGGTGGGCGGCGTGAACCATGATAGGCGCGCCGATCTTGCTGTCCACGGCCTGCTTCAGGGCTACATAGCCGGCATCGTAACGACGCATGAAACCGACCTGTACGAGGCGCTTTCCGTGGCTGACTTCGGCATCGACGATGCGTTTTGCGCCATCGGCGGTGGTCGCCAGAGGCTTTTCGCAGAAGCACGGCTTGCCGGCGGCGATGGCCGCGAGCACGTATTGTTCGTGCGTGGCGCCCCAGGACGTGACGAGCACGGCGTCGACATCCGACGATGCGATCAGCTCCTCACCGGTATCGTAAACCTTCGCATCCGGTGCGATGTCCTGCCTCACGGCTTCGGCCGAAGCCTTGTTGACATCGCTGAGCGCGACGATTTTCGCACCGCCCAAAACATGGTTGATGCGGCGTGCGTGGTCCCGGCCGATGGCGCCGGTGCCGATGACACCAATTCTCACAGTCATGGAGAGTTCCTCAATTCCAGTATTTGTTGATGTAACGTTTTGTTTCGCTGAGCATGAAGCGGGCGCTATCTTCGGCGCGGTCTTCCCAGGCGAACACGCAGTTCGAAAGAACGCCGTCGAATTTCATCTCGGCGAGCGTGGAAAAGAACGTTTCCCAGTCGATTTCTCCCTGACCGAAGTCCGTATGCTGGTGCACCCGTACTTTTGAGCCTGGCGGATTGACGATGTATCGCAACTGGGAGGACTTGTTGTGATCGTAGGTATCGGCCAGACGAACATGAACGAGATGGCCTTCTGTTGCCCGCAGGTTGGCGACCATGTCCGGGCCATAGAAGAAGGTATGGGGGGCAATGAAGGAAGCCTTCACAGCCTTCGAGTTGATGGTTTTGATAATGTCGATGGCCGGAGCGATTTCCTCGACCCAGTCTTCCGGATGCGCTTCGAGAGACAGGATGATGCCTTCCCGTTCAAGAATCGGCACCAATATGTCCATCGCCTTGAAGAACTGTCCCTCGCATGTTTCCGGCCGGTGAAGACCTGACCGATCATTCAGGCTCCGGTCAGGAGACCCGCCTCTTCCAAATTCGGAAACGAGCATCGGGCATTCCATTTCGACGGCAATCTCGATGGCGCGCTTCCAATTTTCGATGGCCATCTCCCATTCGTCCACGTATGGGCTGGACCAGCGATACATGGGCTGTAACGTCGCCAGCCCCAGACCGTGATCTTTCAGGGCCTTTTTGAAGCTGGCTACACGCTCCGGGTAAACCTTGGGCCGTGTCCACCAGGACAGGAAATCGGGGCGGGGAGACAGCTCCACGAAATCATAACCCAGTTCTGCCGTCTTCCTGCATGTATCCTCAAGCGACAGGTGCCTGATCATGTGGGGATCAAGAGCGTGTTTCATAAATACCTCCAGTAGATTTTTCCGTGCGTGGTATGCGCATCAGCCGGACGGAACCGACGCAGTAGTACCGCTGCCTATTTGTCGTAACTGGCCATGTTTTCCGGGGTGACGAGTTCGAACGGCACCCAGAGCGTCTGCTCGGTATCTTCGCCGGCGGCCATTTTCACCGCGGTCTGAACGGCGACCTCGCCCTGCTTCGTGGCATTCTGGAAAACAGTAATATCGAGGTCACCGGCCTTCATGGCGGCAATGCCATCCGGCGTGGCATCGATGCCGGCGATGACGACATCCTTCATCGAAATGCCTCCAGCCTTGAGAGCCTGCGCTGCGCCGATCGCCATTTCGTCATTGTTGGCGATCACCGCATCGAACTTCAGGCCGGCCGTCATCCAGGACGACACCAGATCCTGGGCCTGGGTGCGGTTCCAGTTCGCTGTCTGCTTTTCGAGGATCTCGATATTGCAATCGGGCTTGGCGAAATTATCCTCGACATCCTTGGTGCGAACGAGCGCGGCATGGTTTTCGAGCGGTCCCATGAGGATGACCGCCTTGCCCTTGCCGCCCATCAGCTTGCAGGCAGCCTGCGCTTCCATGGTGCCGGACTGACGCTCGTCGGAACCGACAAAGGCCGTGCCCTTGGTCATGCCGCTGTCCAGCTCGGCAGGCGGATGATTGACATAGACCAGAGGAATGCCGGCATCGGAAGCAGCGCGGGTAATGGCGGCCGTCGCATCGCCGTCGACGGCGTTGACGATGATGGCGCTGACACCGTTGGCGATGAAGTTCTGCACCTGGTTGAGCTGCTTGGACGGATCGAGCTGGGCATCCTCGGCCAGCAGCTCGACCGTTCCGGCCTTTGCCGCCTCGCCGCGCATCCCATTCAGGAGAATGGTCAGGAACGGATTGTCGAAAGAGGTCATGCTTACGCCGACACGCGTCTGGGCCATTGCGGGCACTGCGAGAAGGCAAAGCGCGGTCGTCATCAGAAACTGTTTCATGACAGTCCTCACGGAGTTGATAGTCTGTATCTGTAGTTGTCAGGCGATTGACGGTGATCGGTCGTGTTTGACGATCAGGTCGTCTTCACCCGCTTGCGCTGCCTGTAAACGTCGGCGACGACGGCCGCGACGATGATCGCTCCCTTGAGCATTTCCTGGTAATAGGCATCCAGGCGCAGGAACGTGAAGCCGGAGATGATGACCCCGAAGATGATCATTCCGATCATCGTTCCGAGGATCGATCCGCGACCACCGGCCAGCGACACGCCGCCGATGACGGCCATGGCGATCGCATCCAGTTCATACATGGTGCCCATGCCTGCCTGCGCCGTCAGGCCGCGGGCGGCGACGACGATGCCGGCGAGACCGGAAAGGATGCCGGCAACGGCATAGATCTTGACGGTGTGGCGCTCGACATTGATGCCGGACACGCGGGCGGCCTGCGGGTTGGCACCGATCGCATAGGTGAACTTGCCATAGCGGGTATAACGCAGCACGACATGCAGCAGCGCCGCGACACCGAGAAAGATGAAGACCGGATTGAGGCCCTGGCCGAGTGCTGCAAAACCATCGGTGGGGAAGCTGATCGGCTGGCCCTTGGTGTACCATTTGGCGAAACCGCGGGCGGCGACCATCATGCCAAGCGTAGCGATGAATGGCGGGATTTTGGTATAGGCGATCAAAAGCCCGTTTATGAGGCCACAGGCCAACCCGATCAGCAGGCCGACGATGATCGGCACGATGACCGGCAGGTCAGTCAGCCCGGGGTAAACCGCGCGAGGGAAGGTACCGACCTGCGCAAGGCTCATGGCGATCATGGCGGTCGCACCGACGATCGAGCCGGAACTGAGGTCGATACCGCCGGATATGATCACCTGCGTCACGCCGATGGCGATGATGCCGATGACCGACACCTGCAGGATCATGATCGACAGGCGTTGCGTATTGCCGAGAAAGCTCTGTCCCTGCAGGATCCAGCCGAGGATTTCGAATGTCAGCGAAATGCCGACAAGCACGAGAAGAATGTTCACCTCGGAAGGCAATTTGCGCCTCGATCGGGCGGCGGGGGCTGCGGTCTGTGTGGCGGTATTCATTGTCTTGTCTTTCCTCCCAGGGCCCCGACGTCAGCGTGCGGCCAGGTTCATGATCTTGACCTGATCGGCCTCGGCCCGGTCCAGGAAACCGGAAACGTGCCCTTCATGCATGACCATGATGCGATCGCTCATGCCGAGAACCTCCGGCATTTCGGATGAGATCATCAGGACGGCGACGCCTTCGGCCGCGAGCCCGGTGATCAAACGGTGAATTTCAGCCTTGGCGCCGACATCGATGCCGCGTGTCGGCTCGTCGAGGATCAGGATGCGTGGCTTGGTCAGCAGCCAGCGCGCAATCAGCAGCTTCTGCTGGTTGCCGCCTGACAGGTTCTGGACCGTCTCGTGAAGGTTCGGGGTCTTGACCCGCAACCTTGCCGCCATGTCCTCGGCCAGCAGCGTCACCGTCTTCTGCTCGACGAAACCGGCGCGCACATGCGATCGCGTGATCAGCGCCGACTGAATGTTTTCAAGGCAATCGAGCGACAGGAAACAACCGGATTCCTTGCGGTCCTCGGTCAGGAACGCAAGCCCATGGGCCATGGCCGTATTCGGGCTGTCCATGTTGACGGCCTGCCCGTCGATGAGAATTTCGCCGGAGCTGGCAGGCGACACGCCGAACAGCGCCTCCGCCACGTTCGATCGCTTCGAGCCCACCAGCCCGGCGACACCGAGAATTTCCCCGCGCCGCAGCGTGAAGGAAATGTCGTGAAACACGCCGGTCTTGTTGAGGTTCTTGACTTCCAGAATAACATCGCCGATCGGGCACTCGACCTTGGGGAACATGTCCTTGATTTCCCGGCCGACCATCATGCGGATGATGTCGTCCCGGGTGACGTCCTTGGAGGCATGCGTGCCGATATACTTTCCGTCACGAAACACCGTGAACTCGTCGGCGATCTCGAAAAGCTCGTTCATCTTGTGCGTGATGTAGACGATGCCGATCCGCCGCGATTTCAGATCCCGGATGATCGTGAACAGGTGCTCGACTTCGCGGTCGGTCAGAGCCGAGGTAGGTTCGTCCATGATCAGGATGGAAGATTCGTAGCTGACGGCCCTGGCGATCTCGACCATCTGTTTCTGCGCCACGGTCAGTTCCGAGACCTGCGACCAGGGGTCGAGCTTGATGTTCAGGCGCGCGAACAGATCATCCGTCATCTGCGCCATCTTGGCGTGGTCGATGAGACCAAAGCGATTACGAGGCTCGCGACGGATCCAGATGTTTTCGGCAACCGTCATCCAGTTCATCAGGGCCAATTCCTGATGGATCATGGCGACGCCCTGTTCGAGGGCATCGAGCGGCGACTTGAGCGTGACCGGCTCGCCACGCAGCCTGATTTCACCGGCATCCGGCTGATAGACACCGGCGATGATCTTCATCAGTGTCGATTTGCCGGCACCGTTCTCACCCATCAGGGCATGGACAGTTCCGGGACGGACCCGCAGCCTGACATCGTCGAGCGCAACGACGCCCGGAAATTCCTTGCGGATACCCTCGATCGCCAAAATACCGTCGGCATCCGTCGCATCGAGTGTGCGCCTGATCGCCGCAGCTGTAGAAGGGCTAATCATCTAAACATTCCTCCAAGACAGGCAAAGGAGGCAGGCGAAACCCGCCTCCTTCGATGATGCTACAGGTCAGTTCTTGGCCTGATAGGTCTTGAGGTTTTCCGGCGTGACGAGCTCGAAAGGCACGAAAACCTTCTTTTCGATCTGCTCGCCCTTGGCGATCTTGAGGGCAGCATCGACCGCGCCCTTGCCCTGACCGGCAGCGTTCTGGAAGACCGACACATCGAGATCACCGGCGCTCATGGCCGCCAATGCATCCTGTGTTGCGTCGATGCCGGCAACGATCACGTCCTTCATGGACATCCCGGAGGTTTTCAGGGCTTGAATGGCGCCGATCGCCATTTCGTCATTGTTGGAGATGACGGCATCGAACCTGACACCAGCCGAAAGCCAGTTGGTCATCAGGTCGGCTCCCTGCGTGCGCGACCAGTTTGCCGTCTGTTCCTCAACGATCTTGATGAAGCTGCATTCCGGCGTGGCAATGACATCCTTGATATCCTGGGTGCGCATGCGCGCCGCCTGGTTGGACAACTCGCCCATCATCACGACCGCACTTGCCTCCGTCTTGCCGGCTGCCTTCAGAAGACGGCAGACTTCCTTGGTCTGAAGCGTGCCGGATTCCTTTTCGTCCGAAGCGACAAAGGCCTGTTTTTCGGGCAAGGTATCGACATTCACCGGCTGGCGGTTGACATAAACGAGCGGAATTCCGGCGGCAGCGGCGGCCTGCGAAAGAGCGACCGTCGCATCCGTATCAACCGGATTGACGATGATCGCATCGACCCCACCGGCGATGAAATTCTGGACCTGGCTAAGCTGCTTGCTGACGTCGTTCTGCGCGTCCTCGATCTGCAGCGTAACGCCGTCCATGCTTTTCGAATAATCGATCATGCCGTTGCGCAGGACCGTCAGGAAATTGTCGTCGAACAGCGCCATCGACACACCGACAGTCTGCGCAGACGCGGATGTCGCCATCATGGTTGCAAACGCTGCTGCTATGAGATGTTTTTTCATGCCAAACCCTCCCAGGGAATGCGCGGTGCATGACGCTTGTTCCTTATTGTCGGCAAGCGGCACCGTGCAGAAACAAAATCATCCGCAGCAACCGAACATGCGGGTGCCGCCGATATTGCATTTCATTTTGTCAGTTGAGAGCGGTGACCTCCTACTTTCACCGCCGCAGGCAGACAATTCCTCATGGCTCGGCAGACGTCAATCATCGGACAGCAGCGTTTCATATCATCGTTGATAGAAAGACATGCCATTCAATGATAGAATCTATCAGATGGGTTAGATGCTTTCAGGGACCCAGAGATGCGCTGGCCAGAAGCGTTGGCCAGGACTTTCCGCCATCCCGTTCTCGATCGTATGAACCATCGTCGCCACCAGATCGACGCAGAGTTCCCGCAAAGGCGTCTGGAATACGCCGGCAAGCCGCCGCTCGAGCAGAGCCTGTCGGGATTCCGGGGTCAGTTCGTTGACGAGACAGGTGATCTGCTCGGATTTGTTACTATCCTTCAAGGCCTCGATCACGCCCTCCATGCCCCCTCCCATACAATAGACACCGACCAGGTCGGTATGCCTAGACAGCGTGTCGAGCAGCATCTCGTAAGTGAGGCGGCGGGTTTCGAGGTTGACCAGCGCATCGAGAACTTGAAAGTCCGGCGCATATTCACGCATGTAGGAACGAAAACCCATTTCACGCAGCGAGTGTCCGTGGAAACGATGTCCGCCCAGGAAAAGCAGGACTTTTCCCGGCGCTCGCGAGACTTTGGAGACCATCCAGGCGGCGCTGCGGCCAACTTTCATGTTATTCGTGCCCAGATAGGCCTCTCGAACACCCTGCGCGAGATCGGTCAGCAGCGAAAATGTCGGAATTCCCTTGGCCTTTAAACTGGTCACCGCTGCTGTTACGTCATGATGATCGGGCCCGGTCGCAGCGACGGCATGGACTCTGCCGGACATGCCCATGAGCAGCTCCGCCAGTTCTCCGGGCTCTCCCGAGCGCGCGTATTGAACATTCAACTGTATGCGGCGGTCCTTGACAGCAGACACTGCCAACTGGATTTCAGCGAGAAAATCCTGGTAAAATGCCTGCCGCTCCTTCCGCAATATAATGCCAAAATTATAGGAGGGCATATCCGCCATCATGCGCTGACGGATGATGTTGGTACCGTGGAAACCGATTTTCTCGGCTGCCGCGTAAACCTTTTTCGATGTCTCCTCGCGAACAGGCAAGCGCCCGTTCAGCACCCGATCCACAGTCGCAACGCTGACGCCCGCCATCGTCGCCACATCGGTAATTGTCGGCCGTTTCATCGTCACTCCTCAGCCACGCGAAGGATAACTATCAGGACATGATAGAATCTTGTCAGGATCGCGTCTGATGCAGGATGGTGTCAACGGGCGATTGCGTACAGTCGGAGTTTTGAAGCCGTAGGCGTATGTCGTGCCTTCAGACAGAGGGGCCATCAAGGCCGGCGACATGGCGAAACAACCAGTTTGCGGCCACGCCGGTTGCTGCCAGCGACACCCCAGGTTTCTCCATTGGGCGACAGCCGTACGGAGGTGCAGGCTGCGCCAACCGTTTTCACCACAGCGCAGCCCCCTTCCAGCAGCTGAATATTGCAGATCAAGATGCTTCATGACGATCGGATGGATGCCTGGAAACTCCGTTGTTGGATACCGAACTTCGACAAGGTCGGCGCAAGGCGATCATTACGTCGAAGACGGTAGGTTTACGGATTGTCGTTCCGCGCGAAAAGGCTATTGCTTTGCCCTCGGTGATTGGCAAAAGAGCGAACCATAACATTCATGGTCTTTAGACGGCTGAAACAGGCGGGCGTATTTCCTCTTCGTGCCTTGGCAGTGTGGTTGTTTATGAGCCTTGCGGCCATCGGCCTGCTGGTCGTCTATCAATATGCGTCCGGTCTTTCCGATCTGTCGGAGCGGACAAGGAGCATGGAAATGCTTCTTGCCGAAAGACTGGCACAGCATGACGCCCACCTGTCCGGGCTCGGGGCCGTTGTTCGCATGTCACCTGACGAGCCATCGACCAGTATCCAGGGCCTCGCCGAAAACATCATCACCCGCTATCCCCGCATAACCGACATAACGACCATCACAATCGGCGATGAAATCACAAGGGCGGTATCTTACGGAAGACCTCAAGGCCCTGAAATAACAGACCTGCAACCGAAGCTGGATCTGACCGGCCTTGAAAAGATCGGCGATACCTCAGCCCGTCCTGCCGCCACACCGCACTCTTACGAGATCTTCAAACTGGTTGCCCCCAAGCGGCTGCTGCGCCTGCGTATCGATACGGACGCCTTGCTGGATATGGGCGATGATGGTGTGGAATATTCGTCCATGCTTTCGCTGAATGGCACAGTGCTGTTTGAAACATCCCGCGGCACCGGCGCATTGCTGACAGCGTCCAATGCGCTGGACACCAGCAATTACAGCCAGCCTCTGCATCTGACGGTGAGCCGTGGTTTCAGACTGAATGAACTCTCTCCCCCGCATCTGGCCTTGCTGCTGCTGGCAGCATTGGCAGCGATCACATGGCTGATCATGCGGTATCGCCATGCCAGCCGGGAACGCCAGTCTCAGGAACGGCGCGCCCTGTTGTTTGAACAGGAGGCAAAACTTGCTCAGGCCGGTCGCGTGAACGCAATGGGCGAAATGGCGTCAGGTATTGCCCATGAACTGGCTCAGCCGATTGCCGCCATGCTCAGCCAGAGCCAGGCGGCAAAACGTGCATTGGCGATCGATCGCCCCGACATCCTCGAAACTGCGATCGATGCCAACATTCGCGACGCCAGGCGCGCCGGGGATATCCTTGCCCGCATGCGCGCCTACGTTTCCGGGGCGCCGGCGCGGATCGAGGACGTTCCCCTGGCCGAGGCCGTCACCGACGCGCTGCGGCTCGTCGAGGCCGATATCGCACAACGCGGCATCACCCTCGTGGTGACGCAGTCCGACGAAGTCGGAACCGGCTGCATCGATGTGATCTCCTTTCAGCAGGTGCTTCATAATCTGGTTCGCAACGCTGCGGATGCCATGGCAGGCCGACAGGACCCGACGATAACAGTCGATGTCCGGCGCCTGAGAGATGAGGTGCTGGTCATCGTTGCAGACAATGGCCCCGGCATCGACCCCTCGTCGCTCGGCCGCATATTCGATCCGTTCTTCACGACCAAGACGGACGGCATGGGGCTCGGGCTGCCGCTTTGCGCCCGTCTCCTCGAAAAGATGAACGGTTCGATCGAAGTATGTAATGATGGCGGCGCCCGCTTCACCATCCATCTCCCAACCGGTGCGTTACGATGATCCATCTGGTAGACGACGATCCCTCCGTGCGTGAGGCTCTGACGCTTCTGCTTGCGACCTATGGCAGGGAGGTCACGTCATATCCGGATGCTGCCCACCTCCTGGCGAATATCGAAAAGGCACAACCCGGCATTCTCATCCTGGATCTGAGGATGCCGACGACGAGCGGCCTTCAGCTCATGAACAAGCTGACGGATCTGCGCATCGGATGGCCCAAGATCATGATTACGGGGCATGGCGACATCGAAGCCTGCCGCCGTGCATTCAAGGCAGGCGTTTCGGATTTTCTGACGAAACCTGTCGACGAGCATGTCCTGATGGAAGCGATCACCGTCTGCGAGGCAATGCTCGGCGAATTCCTGGCGTTTCGAGAGAACAGCCATTTGATCGAGCTTTTGACGGCACGCGAACGGGAGGTGATCGAGCTGGTATCAAAAGGGTTTGCAAGCAGGGAAATCGCAGCCGCGCTCGAAGTTTCCGTGCGCACCGTCGACAGCCACCGCGCCAACATTGCCACGAAATTCGGGACCTCTGCTGTCGCCGAACAGACACGCATCTGGCTTTCCGCGCATCGGTAGTTTTACCGATACTCTTCGGTGGCGATGCGAATTTCGTGGTGTCCTTTGTCCGCCTAGGTTGGCTGCAGTCCACTCACCAACTGAAAGGCTGACACCATGAAAACCGCCCTGCTTTCGCTTGCACTTGCAACATCTTTCACCACCTCGGCTCTCGCGCAGGATCTCGTTCAGCAGACCAGCCTCGGCACGCCGCTGGCTGTCGAACTTGCCCAAGCTGCAGTGGCTGCATGCTCCGCAGATGGCTACAATGTCGCCGCCGCCGTCACCGATCGCTCCGGTGTGCTGCTAGCGCTCGTTCGCGCCGAGAATGCCGGTGCGCATACGGCAAATGCGTCTACCGCAAAAGCCTTCACGTCAGCGTCGTCACGCACACCGACAAGCGCGATGGCCGAAAACGTCGCCAAAAATGCCGGTGCGGCCGGCCTTGTCGACATTCCCGGTTTCCTGGTTCTTGCAGGCGGCGTGCCTGTCAAGGCTGGTAGCGCAACAGTCGGTGCAATCGGCGTCGCTGGCGCGCCCGGCGGCAATCTGGACGAAGCCTGTGCCAACAAGGCGATCGAAAAACTCTCTTCCCGTTTGAAATAACGCGGCAGAAGCGCTCTGACGCCCCGGGCCAACACTCGGGGCGTCGCTATTTCGGTGGCTTCTGCCGGCCGGAGGAAGCCAAGCCGGGATGATTGACGGGATTCGCATCGTTGGCGTGGAATATTCACGTCTTGCAGCAAGCCGATCGACTGGCCATTTAATAAGGATATTTCATGCTTGCCAGCGATCGATTGAATCCAGGAATTCCATGTTTCATCTCATTCCCATTGTTCCGTGGCTCATCGTCGTTCTCCGGTTCTTGCTCCCTCTGCCCTGGACCCTGCCAGTCAAGGTTGTTGCAGCCGGCATCCTGTTGATCGCCTCCCAGCAACTCCTCATCAACCGGCTCTCTTCGGGCTCGGTCTTTGCCCCGGAGTATCCGCGACCACTCATCGTCCTGCTTAATGCGCTGTTTGGCGCGGTGGTGCTGCTGGCGATCTTTCAGCTCGCTCTCGACATCGTCTCACTTGTGATCGGGCTGATCAACCAAGGCATGCCCAAGATCCCGGTTTCCGTCCGATATGGCATGGGCCTGCTGGCATTTGGGCTTTCGATCTACGGCGTATACCAAGCCGTTCGCGTGCCGCCCGTAAAGAATGTCGAGATCGCTATAAAAGATCTGCCGCGAGCTTCGAAGGCTACCGGATCCTGCAACTCACAGACCTTCATCTCAGCCGGCTGTTTCCAAAGACTTGGGCCGCGGAAGTCGTGAGACGATCGAACGCGCTTGGGGTCGATTTGACTGTGATCACTGGCGATTTCATTGACGGCAGGCTGAAGGACAGGCGCGACGACGTCGCACCGCTGGCATCTCTTCGCGCACGGGACGGCGTCTTTGCCATCCCCGGCAACCATGAATACTATTTTGGATACGAAAGCTGGATGCGTCATGACGCCAACATGGGAATCCGGATGCTCCTGAACAATCATAGCGTCATCGAACGCGGGAATGATAAGCTGGTTCTTGCAGGCCTGACCGATCTCGCCGCCAGAGGCAGTGCATTTTTGCAGCCGGATCTCGATGCAGCTCTGCATGGCGCTCCGCAGGCGCCCATTATCTTGCTCGAGCACCAGCCAGGCATGGCTCGGCGCTCTGCCAGTGCAGGTGTAGCGCTGCAGCTCTCCGGACACACGCATGGCGGCATGGTGTTGGGTCTTGACCGGATCGTCGCTCGAGCCAATGACGGCTTTGTGTCCGGGTTATACCAGATCGATGGCATGCAGCTCTACGTGAACAACGGCACAGGTCTTTGGCCCGGGTTTGCACTGCGCATCGGGCGACCGTCGGAACTGACAGTGTTTACATTGAAGCGGCTTAAAGGGCACGTTTAGGCGTGATCTTCCACTGGCGGATGACGCGCTGGCGGCCAAGAGATACTCAACCGCCGAAGCTATCGGCAAAACTTTGGGCCGACGCCATGTGCTGCCAGAACCGGTTCGATTTCAGAAACGAGGGCCGAGATTGACCGGCTGTGCTGCATCGCCTTTTGGAAGCGACCGCGCAAAAGCGTCAGCTTCTCCAGAATAAGGGAAATCGCCACCGATTTGCAAAGTTCCGCTATAGACCTTGAAAGTTGGTCCATCGACTTCCACGATTTTGTAGCCGTTCACGAATTCGAATTTTGGTGTCTTCCAGCCCACGGAGCGGTCCTCGTCATAAAGTCGTTAAGAGATTGATTAGAAGCCATTTGCTGGCCAATCTTCATGGCCGTGCCGAATGCGGATCACAAATACGCCTCCGTCCTCGTCAATGCGGTAGACGACGAGGTGAGCCTGGAAGGGATGTATCCTTACAGGCGGAGAGATCTCATGGCGTTCGCGCGTCATTCGTGGGCTGGCAGCGATGAGTTCAAGCAAGCCAAAGAGTTCATCGTGATATCGTTTGGCGACGAGTGCGCCAAACATGCGGATGCCGTCTTGCGCAATGGAAACAATATCCTCTTCCGCCTGGACCGAAAGCCTAAATGGCATCAAGCACGCCCGCGACCGATCTCCACTCTCGCAGCGGCCTCAGCGAACAACTCGTCGCTTGAACGGCTTCCAACTCCGCTACTGATCCCGTCATCGACAAAGCGCTGCATCTCGGCAATCTTGTCCGTACGAGCCTGGTCCCTGCGGATCAGGTCTCTGACGTAATCGCTCACGTTCGCGTATCGCCCCGTCCTTGCCTGTGCTTCAACCCAGTCTTTCATGGGGTCCGGCAGAGATACGTTCATCGTCGCCATTCGAGTCTCCTTGACGCTTCAAGATATCCAGCGATGGCAAAGTTTGTCAAACGGTAAAGGTTGCATGGTAAGCTCTTGAGCGTGATCGAACCCGCGGCCCTCCAGTTACGCCTACGAATTAGCTAATTCACAAAATTAACTTCCGCCGCGCAAACAATGATCTCCACCTTGAGCTCCCGTCTGGCCAATTTCACCTCGCCACAAGCGCGAGCCGGCGCATGACCTTCAGGGACCCAGGCATCCCAGATCGCATTCATTCCGGCGAAGTCAGCCATATCGGATAACCATACAGTTGCCTGCAGAATATGCTCCCGGGATGAACCGGCCTCTTTCAGAAGCGCATCGATCCGAGCAAGGCAATCGCGCGTCTGGTCTGCGATGGTGTCGCCGCTGCCTACCTGTCCACACAGATAGACCAGACCGCCGTATTTGATGATCTTGCTCATGCGTGCGCCGGTATGGATACGTTCGATCGAGGTCATGCTGTTTCCTTTTCCTTGGGCGCCTCGCGCAGCGAGGCCATCTGTTGCAGCGTTATCGGCTTGAGGGGCGATCGAACCTGATAGGCGCCGATTTCGGAAGGACTGACGCACAGTTCGTCCGCCAGGATCTGGGTCACGGTCGGCCCGCATATACGTCCCTGGCAAGGCCCCATGCCGCAGCGGCTGTAGAATTTCGTCTGGTTGGGCCCTCTGCTGCCCAAGGCGACAGAGTTGCGGATATCGGTTGCTGTCACCTCCTCGCAGCGGCACACGATCGTTTCACCTTCGGGCACGATTACCCATTTAGGTGGACGATAAAGTGCGTCCAGGAATGGGCGTATCCGCATCTGCGCGGCCAGATTTTTCCGTTCCGGTGCGCAAAGCCGGTCTCGCTCATGGCCATCCAGGCGACCAAGCGCATGGGCCGCACCGATCGCCGCCAACCGCCCGCTGGCCTCGGCGGCCCGCGCACCACCGATCCCGCCGCCATCCCCGGCGATCCGCAAACCGGTAACGGAGGTTTCGTAAAAGGCGTCGAGACGTGGCTGCCAGGCCAGTTGCGCTTCGTTCCAGTCATGATCGGTGCGCAGCAGCCGCGAAATCTGCGTATTGGGAATGACGCCGTGATGCAGAAGCACGGTGTCGGCTTCCAGCCGATGCCTTTGCCCGCCGGCCGTGAATGACAGAGCCTCTGCCTTGTCCTGCCCCTCTATACGGAGACCTGCTGCGCGCTTGTGCCAGGGAATACCGGCTTTCCTGAGCCGCATCGTCATGGCCAGCCCCTTGGCCAAAAGTTTTGGCGACCGGAGGGCTCCCAACAGGGATGGCGCTGCGTGCACGAGATTTTCCGCCGGCGATGTTTCGACGACGCCGGCAAGCTGCGCTCCCGCATCCAGCAACTGGCATGCGACCAGCAACAACAAGGGGCCGCCGCCGGCAAGCACGATCCGCCCGCTCGGGATGGACGCGCCGGACTTCATCGCGATCTGGGCGGCGCCGGCGTTCAAGACGCCCGGTAACGTCCAGCCAGGCACTGGCGAGGGGCGCTCAAGTGCGCCGCTTGCAACGATCAGCTGCGGAGCTTGAAATTGCAGTGCCTTGCCGTCCTGCAAGGCACGCACGCAGAAATCCGGCGTGATATCCCAGACCGTCGACGACAGACGAATATCCACGGAAGCAGCTTCCAATGCCGCAACGATCTGGCGACCGTAAACATAATCAGGCCCCAGAATCTTGTCCATCCCGCCGGTTGCACGGCTGACATTGCGATAGATTTGCCCGCCGGGCCGGGCCTGTTCGTCGAGAACCAGAGTCTTCAACCCCAATCCAGCCGCCGTGATGGCGGCCGACATGCCGGCGGGACCGGCGCCGATAACGATGAGATCATGTGTCATGGAGCGCTCTCCATCGGCCTTGGGCCATTGGCAAGCTCGACCGACATGCCTTGCCGCACCTCGATCATGCAGGATTCGACATTGCGGCTGTCATCGACATGCACGAGGCACTCGAAACAGACACCCATCAGGCACAGTGGTGAACGCGGAGCGCCGGACACAACCGAATGTCTCAGTGGTGTGATCCCGGCCTCCATCAGCGCCAGTGCCAGCGGCAGGCCCGCGCGGACGGACGTCTCTTTTCCATTGATCGTGATGGAAACATGCTCTTGGCTATCGACAGCCGAAGCCGGGCTAAACATTGAAACGTCCTGCCTTGAAATTCTGGATATGTTCGGGAGGCTCTCCGCCGCGGATCCATTGTACAATGGGCCCGGCATGCTGGGATGCGAGGGTGATGCCGGAGTGACATGTCACCACGAACGCGCCGGGGCACTCTCTCGATTGTTCGTATATCGGATATCCATCCCTGGTCATGATACGCAGGGCACCCCAGGTTCTGACAAGATTGACACCGCCCAGCACCGGAAAGCTGCGGACCGCACGATCTGCCATGCGCGACAACTGCTCGATCGTCGTGCCGTTATCGAAACCCACCTCTTCCTTGGAATCGCCGATCTGCACGCCACCATCTCCGGTCTGCCGGACGGAGGCGGTCGGCATGGAAAGGAAAGGAGCCACCCGTTCGCTGATCAGCACCTGCCCCCGCACCGGCTCGACCGGAGCGTCAAGCTGCACCATCGGTGCCAGTCGCCTGTTTCCGAGTCCCGCCGCAAGAACGACCTTGGCCGCCACATGCTCGCGCGCCCCGACGTTGACGTAAAACGCTCCGTGTCGATAGGAAATCGCATCAACGCACTGGTTGGGGCAGATTTCCGTGTCGAGAGCGATGTTTGCAGCGGCAAGCGCGCGCAACAGCCTCAGCGGACTGACATGGCCGTCCGTCGCCATATAGGAGGCCCCCACCACTTCCCTGCCAATCGAAGGGCACATCGCCTTTGTGGCAGTATGATCGAGTATCTCGAACCGGTAGTCTTCGCCGATGTTGTCGGCGAGTCGTCCCAATGTTCGGATACGGGCATCGACCTCGCTGTCATTGAGGCAGAGGTGCAGCCCACCCGGCTGGGAGAGCTGGAGATCGATGCCGGTCAGGCCGGTCAGCTCCTGTGCCATCGCTGGCCATGCCCGCGCAGCCGCCATGGACCATTTGGCATAGGCCGGCATGCCGGCGCCCTTGCCCTGCACCCAGACAAGGCCGAAATTCCCACGCGCAGCCCGAAAAGCGTCATCGCCCTCATCGAGAACACGCACGCGCTCCCCTTCCCGCGCCAGACCGTACGCGATGGACAGGCCAACGACACCGCCGCCGATCACGATCGTATCGACCGGTTTCGCGATAGTGCTCACGCCTTGCCTCCCAAAATCCTGTCGAGGCCGAAGGCGCGGTCGAGGATGATCATCAGCACAAGCGTCACGAGGATCAGCAGGCTGGAGATCGATGCCAGAAGCGGATCGATCGTATTGGCGATGTAGTTATACATGCGGACCGGCAGTGTGGTGGTGCCGGGACTGGAGACGAAGAGCGACATCGTCACCTCGTCGAAACTGGTGATGAAGGCGATCAGCCAGCCACCTGCAATACCGGGAACGAGATGCGGCAGCTCGATGCGGCGGAATACCGTCCATCCCGACGCACCAAGCGAGGTTGCCGCCTGGCTGAGCGTGTGATCGTAGCCCGTAGCGGCGGCGATCACGAGCCGCATGACGAAGGGAAGAACCATGACCGTATGCGCGGCACCCAGCCCCCACAGCGATCCCGACAGCCCAAGATGGGTAAACAGCCGCAAAAGCGCGATACCGAAGACGATCGCCGGGATCATCAACGGCGACATCAGCAGACCGAGAACAGCCTCACGTCCGGCAAAACGGTGCCAGGCGATCGCCATTGCCGCCGGCACGGCGAACATCACGGCCGCCGTTGCAGACACAATGCCAAGTCCGAGGCTTAGCCAGAACGAATCGATAAAACCGGTGGCATTCCAGATCGCGCTGTACCAGCGCAACGACGCACCATCGAATGGGAAGGCAATGTAACCCTTGTCGGTGAAGGAGACGAGGACGACCACGACGAGAGGCGCCAGCATGAAAACCATGAACAGCCAGTGGAACAGGCGCAGGATGAGAGGCGTATGGCTCATTGGAACACCTGTCGGAAACGACGTTCGATATATCTGTTGGCGCCAAGCGACACCGCCAGCACGAAGACGAGAAGGATGAAGGCAAGGGCCGCGCCGAGCGGCCAGTTCAGGTAGCTCAGGAATTCATCGTAGATGGCGGTCGGCACGATCTTGAGCCGGCGTCCGCCGATAATCGCCGGCGTGGCGAATGCGCTTGCCGACATGGCGAAAACGATAAGCCCGCCGGAGAGCATGCCTGGCAGAACCTGAGGCAGAACGATGCGCCAGAGGATCGTCGACGAACCGGCTCCAAGAGATGCCGCGGCCTGTTCCGTGGCCGGATCGAGTTTTTGCAGCGAAGTCCAGACCGAAAGCACCATGAACGGCACCAGCACATGCACAAGCCCGATCACCATGCCGGTAAAGCTGTACATCAGCCTCAACGGCTGCGAGATGATCCCGATTGCCATCAGGGCGTTGTTGATGACCCCGTCATTGCCGAGAAGAATGGTCCAGCCAAGTGTTCTGACGATGACCGAAATCAGCAGAGGACCGAGCACAATGACCAGCGAAATCGCACGCATCGTCGGCTTCAGCCTGCTCAGAACGTAGGCTTCAGGCACACCGATCAGGAGGGACACAACCGTGACGGCCGCCGCCAAACCTATCGTGCGCAGGAAAATTTCATGGAAATAATCGTCTGAAACGATCTGCCCATAGTTGGAAAGGGTAAAGCCCTCGCCGATCCCTGTCTGATCGGAAAATGGTGAAAAGCTCAATCCGAACGTCAGGACGAGCGGAATTGCGACGAAAGCCAGCGCAAGCAGAACACCGGGTCCCGCCAGCCAATAGGGCAATGCGGCCTGTCCCTTCATTTCGCTTTCCCCTGAGCTGTAACGCGGACATGATCCGCAGACCAGGTCAGGCCGACATGATCACCCTCGCAGGCGGATGGGAGATCCAGATTGGCTTCGGTGAGCTCCACCATGCCGATCGCGGTGTCGACCTGATAGAGCCAGCGATGACCGAGAAAGACGCGGGCTTTCACGGTTCCGCCGACAAGGGGATCCTGATTGGTGAAGGTCAGCTTTTCCGGTCGGACGATGTAGTCGACGGCCCCTTCGAGACCCGGCGCAACGGACGGCAGGTTGCGGCCGGATACAGTCACGCCATCGGAAGTGCCGATACCGGAAAAGACATTGGCACGGCCAAGGAATGTCGAGACGAAACGTCCCTGCGGCTGCTCGTACATTTCGAAGGGAGCACCGATCTGCTGCACGCGACCGTTGCTCATCAGGACGACGCGGTTGGCAAGCGTCATTGCTTCGGCCTGATCGTGCGTGACCATGATCGTGGTAATGCCGATCCGCTTCTGCAATTCCCGCAGTTCGATCTGCATCTCGTCACGCAACAGCGCATCGAGCGCACCCATCGGCTCATCGAGAAGCAGGACCGGCGGTTTGACAACGATGGCGCGTGCCAAGGCCACACGCTGGCGCTGGCCGCCGGACAGTTCCTTCGGATAACGCCTGGCAAGCGCGCTCAACTGGACAAGCGCAAGCGCTTCTTCAACCTTCGCCTGACATTCTGCTTTCGGCACCTTGCGCATCTGCAATCCGAAGGCGACATTGTCGGCCACGGTCATGTGCGGGAAAAGCGCATAACTTTGAAAGACGACCCCAAGTCCGCGACGGTTCGGCTGCACATTGGTGATGTCCTGACCATCGAGAACGATACGCCCCGCCGTCGGCGAGACGAAGCCGGCCACCATTTGCAACGTTGTCGATTTTCCGCAACCGGACGGCCCCAACAGACAGACGAACTCGCCCTTGTCGATGGAGAGGGTAAAATTCTCCACGGCGACATGGTCACCGTAGGTTTTGCCGAGATCGTGTAATTCGAGAAATGCCATTGCGGTCCTTTCCGGGCGCTTGCCACGGCGGTCTAAACGTCTGTGTGTTGAAACGGTGCGCCTCAGCCGAGTTGATAACCACGCAACTGCCTGCCCCTGGTTTGCCGTACGCGACTGGCATCACATGCGCAGCCTGGCGGGCTTCAATGGACCATTCGCCAATATGGCGGATCAACAGGCAGTTTGGTTATAATTCATGCAAGCACTGTTCCCGTTTGTTTTCTTGTGTTTTTTGATATTATGCAGCAATTGCATCGAAGAAAATGAAAAAAGGATCGCCTGCATATGCCTGAGTGTTATGAATGAAATCCGCGCTTAACTTGCGACAGATCGAGATTTTTCGCGCGGTGATGATTTCGGGCAGCATCACCGGTGCCGCCAATCTGATGAACATTACCCAACCGGGTGTCAGCCGCACGATCGCCATGCTGGAAAGCAAGCTTGGTTATGCCCTGTTCAAGCGGCAGGGACGCCGTATTGCTCCCACGCCGGAAGCCGAGGCGCTTTATCGTGAGGTCGAGAAAAGCTACCGAAGCATCGAATTGATCAGCCAGGTGGCCCTCGACATCGGCATGCAGAAGGCAGGTGCGCTGCGTATCGCCGTCCTGCCGGCGCTCGCTCACTGGCTGGTCCCGAAAGCGATCGCCCGTTTTTTGTCGACGCGCCCGAAGGTGAAGGTGTTTTTTGAAAGCATGCCGTCAAGGCAGATCGCCGAGCTGGTTTCCACCAAGCAGTTCGATCTCGGCATTATCGAACTGCCCCTGTTTCGCTCGACGATCGAAATCGAACCCTTGGAGCCTATCCCCTATGTCGCCGTCATTCCGACATCCCATCGGCTGGCAGGACAGACATCGATTTCGCTGAAGGAGCTGCACGGTGAACGGATGGTGCTGATTTCACAGCACAGCATCGTACGGCACCAGATCGATAACATGCTCTCCAGCTTGGGCGTGGCACCGGATGTCGCGATAGAAACCCCAAGCACCTCGCTGGCCTGCTCGCTTGCAGCCGAAGGAGCCGGCATCGCTCTTGCCAGCAAATGGACTGCGGCCCCTTTCCAGGGGGATCATGTCGCTGTCCTGCCTATACGCGAGGCCTTCGGATCCAATATGGCGATCATCTTCCCGGAGCTTGGCGACCGCCCGGCACTTGCAACAGCATTTGCACAGGAGTTTCGCGACGGCTTGCGCCCGTATGCCTCGCTTGCCCCGTGATCAGGAGATATGCGAGATCGTCGGCCGGCTCCCGCGGAAATCGGTGGCGCGCTCGAATGCATCGGCGACCTTGAACAGCAACTGCTCCTGAAACGGCTTTGCCGCGATCTGCACGCTGACAGGCAGGCCACCGTCACCAAAGCCCGAGCACAAGCTCAAGGCTGGCCAACCGGTTACGTTGAACGGCTTTGCAAAGCCTGGAACGGATAAAAATCCCCATTTCGTCACGGCGTCGATACGCGCCGCTTCCCGCGGCGCGCCCGGCGTGGCGATGACATCGATATCGCTTACGCTCTTGGCCATGGCGATGCAAAGGCGCTGGCGCAGACGCTGCGCCTGCACATAATCGCCACTGCCCATTAGCCCGCCAAGCAGAATGCGGTCACGAAACAGCGCGCCATAATCATAGAACCGGCTGCGCATCCAGGGGTCGTGCAGCGCATAGGCCTCGCTCAGCATGATGACCAGCGTTGCGGCCATATAGTCGTACAGAGACGGCATGGTGATTTCGACAATCTCGGCCCCCTGTGCGCGCCAGATTTCGAGTGCCTGGAGAAAACCCTTTTCGACGGCTGGACTGACCGGGCAATCCGTTTCGTGCCAGGCAGGCACGACACCGATACGCAGGCCCCTGATGCTGCTGCCCAGTGCTGCGGTATAGTCCGGCACGGGCCTGTCACGGCTTGCTGGGTCCCTGGCATCGTATCCGGCCATCGCCTGCAGCAACAGGGCGCAGTCCTCGACCGTCCATGCGATGGCACCGGCATGATCGAGCGAAAAAGCCAGCGGTACGGCGCCGGTTCTGCTGCACAGGCCATAAGTCGGCTTGATGCCGACCACGCCGCACAGCGAGGCCGGCTCACGAATGGAGCCGCCGGTGTCGGAAGCCGTTGCACCCAACACGAGCCCTGCCGCGACTGCGGCCGCCGCCCCGCTGGATGAGCCGGAAGTGAAGTGCTCGGTGTTCCAGGGATTGCGCGCTGGCGGCCACGGAAGGTCGAAGGACGGGCCGCCCAGGGCAAATTCGTGGGTTGCCAGTTTACCGAGCATGGACGTGCCGGCTTCGGCAAGTTTCGAAACGACGTGCGCGTCCTCGTCGGGAACCCGATGCTCCAGCAGCCTGGAATGCGCGGTGGTCGCGATCGCCCGTGTCGAAAAGATATCCTTGTGCGCGATCGGAACACCGTCCAGCCGACCTTTGAGGCTGCTCGTCATCATGCGATGTTCTGCTGCCCGCGCATCGTCCAGCGCACGTTCCGACGTGACGGTGATGAAGCTGTGAATGTGTGCGTCAAGTGTCTCGATCCGGCCCAGACACTGTTGCGCCAATTCGACAGGAGAAAGCGCGCGCTTTGCGATCAGCGCGGCGGCCTGGGCAATCGTCAAAAAGTCCATCATGGCATTCCGAATAGGCTTCAGATTTCGGGATCGAACGCGTCGGGCCGAAAAATAGGCGCCGGCTCGCTTTCAAAGTCGCAGTCTTCCTGCCGAAGACGCGTGAGCACTGGCTGAAGCAGTTCCCAGCCGTGCTGAATATCGGCCATGTCTTCCGACCGCAGCGGCACACCGGCGCGCGACAGCAGCACCGCCAACTCGGATTTCACAGCCTCCTTCATCGCAATACACCTTTCGATCCAGCAGCCCGCCCGGCATCGTTGACGGACGTGAGATCGAGACCAGATAGCTGGCTCGTCAATTCGTCCATACTTCCGTCACGCATCTTCTCGATAGCATCCAACAGGGCATCGGAAGTCACCTCGGTTGCCACCCATCGCGACACATCCTTGAACTTTGCGCGAGTTTCCTGCCATGTGAGAGGATCGCTGGCCTCCCCCTTCGGCGCGGTCACACCTGAAACAAATCGCTGTCCATTGGCAATGATGGCGACTTTCGCCAATGTCTGCGCCGGAAAGCTGGCATTAAACTCTTCACATTGCCGCAAGGTGACTTTTGCCGCCAGCTTTCGAACATCGTCACGCCCCAGCGCCTCAACGGTGAGCGGCAGAAGCATCTCTCGACCGGCAAGCGCAACGAGCCCCAGACAATAGGGGATGCTGTACTGGATATCCGTCAGGTTTTCCGGATCGACCTTGTTGGAAATGCGCAGGGCACCCGCATAGGCGTCCACCTCGATCGCATCGATATCGGCACCCTTGATCCCATGCGCCCCCATCGTCGCAAGCAGGGCATCGAGAGGCGCATGGACATGGCGGCAACAGGCATAAAGCTTCAGATAGGTCCTGCAGATATGAAGCTCGCCACCGAAGTTGAGATCCTCTGCGAAACGATAGTGGTTGACGCTGTCAAGGATGTTGCGCGGGCCGGTATGGCCACCTTCCGCAAGGCCGAGCGCCATCAGTCCGGTGACAACCGACCACGGAATGCCTTCCTTGACATCACTTCCTTCCGGCGGCGGAACCTGTGAGGCTGCGCTGGCAAACAGCTGGTTCGGAGCACTTTCACCGGCAATCGCCAAAGCATGCTCGACCACATCTGCGCCCGTACCCCGCAAGGCGGCCGCTGTCGCCACGACGGCATAAGAAGACCACGTACCCGTATTACCATAGACCAGACGTGCCGCTGCAATCGTTACGCCAACCTCGTAACCGATCACGATCGCGGCGATGATCCGCTCCAGCGATGCTCCCGTCTCCTGCCCGATGGCAAAAGCCGTCGGGATGATCGCCGCACCTGGATGGCCCCGCGCCAATCTGTTGCCGTCGTCTATATCGAGAATGGAGGCCGCGGCACTATTGGCCCAGGCTGCGCCGGCGGGCGTCGTTTTGGCATCGGAGAACCAGACAGGAACGCTACCCTGCCCCATCATGGAAACGGCCATGCGTCGCGTCGCGACGACCGCCTTTTCGTTCACGCCGGCCAACGCGGCGCCCAGGAGATCCATGATGCATTTGAAAGCCGCCTGCCGCGCAGCCTCCGGCACGGGACGATCTCCGGCGCGGTGGACATAAGCTGCAATCTGCCTGGCTATACCCGCCTGATGCAATGCATCAGGCGGGCTTGAACGCTCCAAGGTCTGCTCGGCAGAATTCAACGTTCGACCTCACGGTTCCAGCGATTGGTCCATTCCTGGCGTTTCGGGTTGATGACACCGTAATCGACGGTCACCATCGAAGCGACCATCTCTTCGCCATAGACAATCCCCACCGTCTCTTCCGGGGCAAGCTTGGCCTTGCTGTTGACAGGGCCCCAGCCCTCACGTTGTCCGATGATTGCCTGGATTTCGGGGCTCAGCAGATGCTGGACAAATTCCTGCGCCTGCTTGGCGTGTGGCGCACCTGCAACCGGGCACATCTCGGTGAGAATAACGGCAGCACCCTCCTTCGGGAACACGAACTTCACCGGCGCACCTTGTGCGACAAGCGCTCTTACGCGACCGCTACCCCAGACGCCGAAAGAGGCCTCGCCGGTCTGCAGCAATTCAGCCATACGGCCCGGGGCGGGTTCGAACGCGAGAACGCTCGGGCTGATATCCTTCATGGCCTTGAAGCCGGCATCGATATCATTCTCGCTGCCGCCATTCAGGCGGGCCTGCATAACGAGGCCGAGAAGGCCAAAACCGTTGCTGATCGGAGGCATGATGATCTTGCCTTCGAATTTCGGATCGGCAAGATCCTTCCAGGAGGTCGGTTCAGCCCAGCCGTTTTTCTTGAAGACTTCGGTATTGTAGACAAGGCCGGTGGCGCCGTAACCAAGACCGATGGACAGGTCGCCCGGCTTGCGGGCATTCGGGTAGACGTCCTTCAAATTCGGGCCGTCTTCGATCTTGGCGCAAAGACCGAACTGCACGGCAGTGTTCATCGGGCCATCATCGATCAGCGCGACCGAAATCTCCGGCTTTTCCTTCTGAGCCTGCAACTTGGCAAGCGTGTCGGTAGAACCGCCGGCGACATAGACGATCTTCATACCGGACTTGGCTTCGAATGCCGGAATGATCTTTTCACGGAAGGTAGCTTCCACGGTGCCGCCAAAGCCGGCGACATACATGGTTTCCTGGGCTGCCGCAGACGCAAACGACGTCAAAACAGTCGCACTCATAAATAAAAGATATTTGCTCATCGAATTCATTTCTTGTTCCCTCTTTTGCTTATATTTTGATCGCCCAACGCTCGATCAAAACCACGATAACAACGCGAACAATGTGAGAAAAATCAAAATGATCAGTCAGCAAATACCTTTTCGTTATGCATTGCTCCAGAACTGGAGCGAACCGGCACCGTTCAAGGGTCGATGAATCGGAACTCCATGCTGATTGCACAATTTACCGCTAACGACACACCCTGGAAGATGCCAGTTACCTTGAACTGTGTTTTAAGCTTTTGAAGGTGATAGCACCTATCGCATGCCTTTTGGATAAACCTGCAAAAAGTCAGCACCTACGGAATTTCTGAAAAGCGGGCGGTCAATCGCTGATCGTCTGCTGCCACGATGTTTTAATGCGAAGCGACGTCGCCAGCCGACGTATTCCGCAGCGAAACAAACACAGCCCCCGCTAGAAACGCAATCATGCCCCCAGTTATGAACAGCACCGATCCATGCGCTTGGTTGAACGCCATCCGTGCAGCATCTCTCAATGCCTCGCCTTCCGCGCCACCAATCTGTTGAGCCAGCGTCATCGCTTCTCCGATCGATCCGCCACCTTCCCTTCCTGAGCCAGCGACCTTCGACACCGACGATACGTAGAGAGAGTTCACGAGAACACCGAACATCGTGATGCCGATCCCGCCACCAAGCTCATAGCCAGTGCTTTCCAGCGCGCCCGCAGCTCCTGCTTTTTCAGGAGGCGCGCTTCCCATGATGGCGATGGAGGAGGCCAGCAATCCCATGCCGAGGCAGAGACCAAGTAGTGCCATCAGGGATGCCGTCAGGACATTCGAATCCATTAGGCTGATCGATGCGAGCGCGAACAGCGCGCAGGCGGCGCCACCCATTGAGAACGACGCGACCAACCTCAGCCCGAGCGCCTTCATCAAGTAGCCGCCCAGCGGACCGCCGACGGCTGCCGCCATGACGAGCGGCAGCATGAACAAGCCAGCTTCCAGTGGTGACATGCCAAGCACGTACTGAAGCTCCTGCGCCAGCACCAGCTCAAACCCTGCAAGCGCCCCGGACGCGACGAACGCCATGAGAATGCCGACGGTGATGGCGGGCTTCGCGAACAGTGCGAGATCGAGCATCGGCGTGTTGGACGTCACCTGCAAGCGCGAGAACAAAGCAAGGATCGCCGGCCCGGCCACGAAGGATCCGATGGCGGCGATGGTGAGGCCCTCCTTCATCACCGCCTTGACGGCGAATACCGAAAGCACAAGTCCGGCGACGAGCAGGACAGCCTGACCGATCTTCCATTCCGAGGTTTCGCTGATGACGGTATCGGGTACCAGGATCCAGACGAGAGGGATAACGACGGCAAGCACGGGGATGTTCACCAGAAATACCGATCCCCACCAGAAGTGCTCGAGGAGCAATCCCCCGGCGAGCGGGCCGATAGCAGCGCCGGCCATGCCGACGACGCTCCACATGCCAAGGGCGCGGGCGCGCTCATCGTCATCTTCGAACGTTGTGCGGATGACGGCGAGCACGCTCGGCATGATCATCGAGGCACCGATGCCGAGAACCGCACGGGACGCAATCAGCATCGTCGGCGATGTGGAGAATGCGGCAGCAATGGATGCAATGCCGAAGATCAGAAGGCCTATCAGAAGGATACGCCGGTAACCCATGCGGTCCGCAAGCGTTCCCATCGGCACAAGCAGTCCCGCCATTACAAGTGCATAGATGTCGATGATCCAGAGCACTTCCGTTCCGGTCGCGCCGAGCGCAACGGTGAGCGACGGAACGGCAATGTGCAGAATGGTCATGTCCACGACCACAGGCAGGAATGCCATCATGACAGCGACGAGGACGAGCCAGCGATTGGCAGGGGGCATGCTTTCACCTACAAACAGGATTTTATCCGAACGATCGCTTTCCTACTTGTTTTCATATACGATCGTTCGTAAATTGTACAAGTGACAATTTGGAGAATGACGTGGGTCGTATTCGCAAAATCATGAAGGACGACATCCTGGATGCCGCCGAGAGGGTGGTCTTGAAGCTTGGTGCTGCCGGGCTTTCGATCGATGCGGTTGCTCAGGAAGCAGGCGTCAGCAAATCGACCGTGGTTTACGATCACAAGTCGAAGAGTGCACTCCTTGAAGCCCTGATCGATCGTCGCATGAAAATCGAGATCGATCGGCAGGCGCAGGAAGTAGCGAATGCTACGGATACGCCGCATCCTGAACTTTTCGGCCGCATCAAGGTCGCTGCGGAAACCATGACAGACCTCGACCGCGCGGTCGCAATGGCGATTGGCGCTTCCGTTTCGCAGGATGAAAAGGTCCAGAAGCTGATGCGCGACTGGACACTCATGGACCTGAAGGCGATGTCCGATGGACCGAAACCGGATGCCGCGTTGATGGCTTACCTGGCCCTGACTGGGATTTACGTCACTGAACTCTTTGCCTTTCACCAATGGAGCGAGGAAGAACGCGCCAAAATCCTCCAAGGTGTGCGCACGATCTACGCGACCTACCCTGATCCCTAAAAACCCGGCCCTGCCGGCCTGATCCGAACATCCAAGGAAACATCATGTCCCGCTGCAGCCACCTGCCGCGCCTAAAGGCGTGCCTTATAGCCACCTCCATTCTTGCTCTCACCACGACTGCATCCCTCGCCCAGGACATGGGCGAAATGCCACCGGCTGCCGTAGGCGTCATCGAGCTGAAAGCCCATCCCATCCCGGTTGTCAGCGAACTGCCGGGCCGCATCGCCGCCACCCGGATCTCCGAGGTCCGCGCACGCGTTTCCGGCATCCTGCAGGAACGTGTGTTCGAGCAGGGTGCACTGGTCAGCCAGGGAGACGTGCTTTACCGCATCGATCCACGGCTCTTCAAAGTCCGCGTCGCCAGTGCCGAGGCAACGCTCCGCCGGGCGGAGGCGACACGCGACAATGCCAAGGTTCAACTCGAGCGCCAGAAGACGCTGCGAGAGCGCAATGTCGCAAGCGGCATCGAATTCGACACCGCAGCCGTCAATCTTGCCCAGGCGGAAGCCGATGTCGCACTTCAGCAGGCGGCACTCGAAGAGGCCAGGATCAATCTCGAATACACGGAAGTCCGCGCACCCATCACAGGCGTGATCGGTGGAGCACTTGTCACTGAAGGTGCTCTGGTGACGGCCGATGGCACGTCCAACCTCGCGCTGATCCAGCAGATCGATCCGGTCTACGCCGATTTCACCCAGTCAGCCCAGGATCTCCTCGCCCTCCGGCGTGCTGTCACCGAAGGCAAGCTCGCAAGCCCCGCTCCCGGTCAGGCCAGCGTCGAACTCGTCTTCGACGGCGGCGACACCTATGCCGAAAAGGGCAAGCTGCTCTTTTCCAGCGCCAATGTCGACGCAACCACCGGCCAGGTGACACTCCGCGCCGAGTTCCCCAATGCCGGCGGCGACCTGCTGCCGGGAATGTATGTCCGCGTGAAGGTCGAGCAGGCCGTCAGGCAGGACGCGATCACCATCCCGCAGCGCGCAATCCTGCGCACACCGGACGGAAAAGCCCAGGTCTATGTCGTCGGAGCCGAGGAGACCGCAGAGCTGAGAGAGGTCGAACTTGGCCAGTCCCTCGATCAGGAATGGGTCGTCGAAAGCGGCCTGAAGAGTGGCGAGAAGGTCGTGGTCGACGGCGTGCAAAAGGTGCAGCCGGACAGCAAGGTCGCGCCCGAACCATGGACCGCAGAAACCAAACAGCAGTCGAGCGGCGAAACCGCTCCATCCGCGACAGGCCAGTAAGGTAGTAAAATGGCTCAGTTCTTCATCAGCAGGCCGATCCTCGCCTGGGTCTTTGCGCTGTTCATCTCGATTGCGGGCATCATCGCCCTACCCTTTCTGCCGATCGCGCAATATCCCAAGGTCGCGCCTCCGCAGCTTACCATCTCGACCGCGTACCCGGGCGCTTCCCCTCAGGAAATCTATCAGGGCGTAACGCGCCTGATCGAGGAGGAACTCAACGGCGTGTCCGGCATGATGTATTTCGAATCCACCTCCGATACTTCGGGTTCGGTCAGCATCAACGCTACGTTCGAAGCGGGAACCAATATCGACCAGGCATCGGTTGACGTGCAGAACGCCATCCGGCGCGTCGAATCCCGCCTGCCTTCTGCCGTCACATCACAGGGTGTCACCGTCGAAGAGGCTGCCTCCGGCTTCCTCATGATGGTCACGCTGACCTCGACCGACGGCAAGATGGATGAAGTCGCGCTTGGCGACTATCTGAACCGCAACGTGCTGGGCGAAATCCGCCGCCTCGACGGTGTCGGGCGTGCACAGCTTTTCGCGGCCCAGCGCGCTATGCGCGTCTGGATCGATCCGGACAAGCTCGTCGGCCTCAACATGACCGCAGCCGACGTAAACGCTGCGATCACCGCTCAGAATGCCCAGGTGGCCGCCGGCCAGATCGGTGCAGCACCCAATCCTGTCAGCCAGGACCTGACCGCGACCGTGCTCGTACAGGGGCAGCTTTCCGATCCCAAGGCGTTTGGCGACATCATCCTGCGTGCCAATCCTGACGGGAGCGCCGTGCTTCTCAAGGATGTCGCCCGCATCGAACTTGGTGCCGAGAACTACAATTTCTCCAGCCGGCTCAACGGCCAGCCGAGCGCTGCCGTCGGCATCCAGCTATCGTCGACAGGCAATGCGGTCGCGACATCGACCGCCGTCAAAGACAAGCTCGACGAACTGGCGCAGTTCTTCCCCAAGGGCGTCGAATACGCCACGCCCTATGACACAAGCCCGTTCGTTTCAGCGTCCATCGAAAAAGTGCTGCACACGCTGCTGGAAGCCGTCGTGCTCGTCTTCGTCGTGATGTTCGTTTTCCTGCAGAATTTTCGTTACACCGTCATTCCGACCCTCGTGGTGCCGGTCGCGCTGCTCGGCACCTGCGCGATCATGTATGCAACCGGGTTTTCCATCAACGTGCTGACCATGTTCGCCATGGTTCTCGCCATCGGCATCCTTGTCGATGACGCGATCGTCGTGGTCGAGAATGTCGAACGCATCATGGCGGAGGAAGGTCTTTCTCCCGTCGACGCAACGCGCAAGGCCATGGGCCAGATCACCGGGGCCATCCTCGGCATCACGCTCGTTCTCGCCTGCGTGTTCATTCCGATGGCCTTTTTCCCCGGTTCGACTGGCATCATCTACCGCCAGTTTTCCCTAACCATGGTCGTCTCGATCCTGTTCTCCGCCTTCCTGGCACTGTCGCTCACGCCAGCACTCTGCGCGACCTTCCTCAAGCCGATCCCGAAGGGGCATCATGAGAAGAAGGGACTTGCGGGCTGGTTCAATCGTAAATTCGATGGCCTGACCAACAGCTATACGAAGGTGACCAATGGCATGGCGCGCCGCGCTGGCCGGATGATGGTCATCTATCTGGCGCTCGTCGTCGGTCTCGGTTACCTGTTCATCAACCTGCCATCCGCATTCGTGCCGGCTGAAGATCAGGGCAATCTTATCGTCGATATCCAGGGGCCGCCGGAAGCCAGTGCCAACCGCACCACGGCATCGGTCAGTCAGATCGAGGAGATTTTCAGGGCCGAACCCGCCGTCAAAGATGTCATCGCCATTCAGGGTTTCAGCTTCTCCGGAAGCGGTGCGAACGCTGCCCTGATGTTCGTCACCCTCAAGGATTGGAGCGAGCGTGGTGAAGGCAATTCCGCGCAGGAAATCGCCGACCGCGTGAACATGTCGCTGTTCGGCCTCAAGGATGCGACCAGCTTCGCGCTGTCACCGCCCGCGATCGAGGGTTTTGGTGCCACAGGCGGCTTCGCATTCCGTCTGCAGGATCGAAACGGCGTCGGCCAAGCGGCACTGTCGGCCGCCGGAGCAGAACTGATGGCGAAGGCCAGCCAGAACCCGCTTCTTACCGGCATGCGTGTCGAGGGTCTCCCGGATGCTGCGCAGGTTCTGCTGGTGATCGACCGCGAGAAGGCGAACACGTTCGGGGTCACCTTCTCCGACATCAACAACACGATCACCGCCAATCTCGGCTCGTCCTATATCAACGACTTCCCGAATGCGGGCCGCATGCAGCGCGTGATCGTGCAGGCCAAGGACCAGAGCCGTCTTCAGGTGGAGGATCTGCTCAAGCTTAACGTGCGAAATGCGAGCGGCGGCATGGTTCCCTTGTCCTCCTTCGCGATCGCGCAGTGGCAGAAAGGTTCACCCCAGATCGTCGGCTATAACGGCTATCCGTCCGTCCGCATTGCTGGCGAGCCTGCTCCGGGCAATTCATCCGGTATTGCGATCGCCGAGATGGAGCGTCTTGTAGGTGAAATGCCGGAAGGCATCGGCTTCGAATGGACGGGGCAGTCGCTTGAGGAGATCAAGTCCGGTTCGCAGGCACCGTTCCTGTTCGGCATCAGCCTTCTCTTCGTGTTCCTGCTGCTCGCGGGCCTCTACGAAAGCTGGTCGATCCCGTTCTCGGTCATGCTCGTGGTACCGCTCGGTGTCATCGGCTGCGTACTGGCCGTCATGGCGGCGGGCATGCCCAACGACATCTACTTCAAGGTGGGCCTGATCGCGATCATCGGTCTGTCGGCGAAGAATGCGATCCTGATCATCGAGTTCGCCAAGGACAACCATGCCGAGGGCAAACCCCTGCTGGAATCGGCGATCGAGGCGGCGAAACTGCGGTTCCGCCCGATCATCATGACCTCGCTGGCGTTCACGCTCGGCGTGGTGCCGTTGGCCATCGCTTCGGGTGCCAGTGCCGCCAGCCAGAACGCCATCGGTACCGCCGTCCTAGGCGGCATGATCTCGGCGACCGTGCTTGCCGTGTTCTTCGTCCCGGCATTCTTCGTCTTCGTCATGAAACTGTTCAGGACGAAGCAGCCGGTCACGAAGAGCCAGAGCGCTCCTCCTCAGCCGAGTACGACATAAGGTCATGACATTGTTCTCCGGCTGCATGGTCGGACCGGACTACGAGCGCCGCACCTGTTAGTCCCGACGACGTGGTTGACCGCCGATGGCAAGACAGCGCCACGTTCGGCGAGTAGACAGGAAAGCTTGCGCCGACGCTCGGAGGCACTTCCAGCGTGAGTCTCACCAAAACTATCGAAGTCGCGACAACTGCCGGATCGGATAACATGATCACGCAATGCCGGAACGGGTTCGACGCAGGCTGGGAATGGTCGCGCACTGGTGCTCGATTCCCAGCCTGCCGATATTCGGGACCGCGACGGCGCGGTCCCGGTCTTGCAGCCCTCGCGAAAGTCCTTCCCTTTTGTGGAAAAGGCGTTTGCAGACATGGGCTATTCTGGAAACCGGGCACAAAGCGCGACGTTGGTTGACCTGAGACATTCCTCTACGTTGCATCCGCGATAACACTCATCAGGCGGATCGCCAGACTTTCATGAATTCTCGGACGGACTCTGAGAAAGTGACCGTTTACCAGACATAAAAGTGTTCTGCCTTCACCCCCGTTATGCAGGGAACGACGTGTTCGTAAGCTTTGGATGGAATTGAATCATCAGGAGATTGATGGGATTGCGATTTTGTTCAGGCCTTGAAGGGATAGAACCTTCGACATGTTGATTATAGACGCCAGGTCCGGCGCGCGGACCTCACTTGAGGGAAATTCCCTCGGCCTTCAAAGACGCCTGAACACTTGGTCGCTCCGACATCCGTGCGATAAATTGCTGGAGCGCAGTAAATCCCGACGGATCGACCCTCACGCGGGGAGACCAGCTCAGGATGTTGAAGAGGAAGGCGTCGGCAACCGAGAAGCCCGATTCCAGCAGATGTTCGTTCTTGGAGAGGTGCTCGTCCAGATAGGATAACCGGGGACCGAGGTAACCCTCTATGTACCGGAGCTTCGAGCCGACATCGAGGAATGGCGAGAACAACGTATGGTAACCCTTGTATATGTCGGTCGCCACGTAGTTCAGCCATTCCAGAGCACGATAATGCTCTGGCGAGTCGCTTGCAGGCATGAGCTTGCGTTCCGGACTGTGGTCGGCGATCCATTGCAGGACGACCGGCGCTTCCGTGATGACTTCACCGTCGTCAAGCTTCAGTGCCGGGACGAATCCCTTCGGCGTCACCTTGAAATAATCACCTTCCACCGTCGTCTTGGTTCTGAAATCGACCCTGACGAGGTTGAAATCCAGTCCCGCCTCACGCAGGGCGATATGCGGCGCAAGGCCAAGAGAGCCGGGAGAATAATAGAGTTTCATTTCAGTTTCCGTCCTTATGGGGGGTGCGGGAGGGACCGCTCGCCAATGCGGCGGCCGGTGCTGGTCATTCGGCTCAATGACGGCTCAGGTTCCCGGGATCGGCGTCGGAACGATCGCGTCGAAGTCACTTGCCGCGTGGCGCTCGAGCAGAAACTCCCCCGGCTTGTTCGAAATGCGGTTGACGAGGCGTCCCCGGGCAACGGCGGGACGCTCGGCGACCTCACGATACCAGCGCATCAGGTGGGTGTACTCCTGGACGCCGACGAACTCGTGAGTGTTGTAGACGCCGAAGAGGCTGCCGGGCTGCCACGGCCATACCGCCATGTCGGCGATCGTGTATTGGTCACCGGCCAGGTACTGGTTCTTGGCCAGATGCTTGTCGAGAACGTCGAGCTGACGCTTCACTTCCATCGCATAGCGGTCGATCGCATATTCGATCTTGAGCGGCGCGTAGGCGTAGAAGTGCCCGAGGCCGCCGCCGACGAACGGCGCCGTTCCCATTTGCCACATCAGCCAGTTGAGCGTACGGGTCCTCGCGGGCTGTTCGGTCGGCAGGAAGGCTCCGAATTTCTCGGCGAGGTAAACCAGGATAGAGCCAGTTTCGAACACCTCTATCGTGGGATCGACCGAATGGTCGACGAGCGCGGGGATCTTCGAGTTCGGATTGATCTCGGTGAAACCGCTGCCGAACTGGTCGCCCTTGAAGATGTCAATCAGCCAGGCGTCATATTCGGCGCCCGCATGGCCGGCTGCGAGCAGTTCCTCGAGCAGGATGGTGACCTTCTGCCCGTTGGGCGTGCCCTGGGAATAGAGCTGCAGCGGCTGTTTGCCGACAGGCAGCACCTTTTCGAACGTGGCGCCCGAGACGGGACGATTGCTGCTCCCGAAGGCACCGCCGTACGCATTTTTCTGGGTCCAGACCTTCGCGGGCTCGTAGCCGGCGGGCAAGTTATGTTTCGGGTCGCTCATGACGTATCTCCTGCAAGGACTGATGGACGCTCGCTTGTCTCTCACCCTGTCGGGCTATGGTTATGAGATAATGCCGGCGGCGGTGCGGATAAACGGGCCGTTTTTCCGATGATTGCGTCCTAATTGGCCGCAATGCCGATGGACTGGCCCACCTTGCTGCAGCAGTTAACGTCGCACGACGACGTCGATCACGCCGGCCCTGATCTTATGCAGGGCCCTGATGCGAAGACCTGAACCCGAGCGCTGCGCATTAGATACAAGCAGGACGTAATGATCGGAAAACCGGCCCGTTTATCCACTGACAACCATCGCTAAATTGGTTGCGTCGCTCAGACAGAGCAGATGCAACGACCAACATGCTGCAGGTTCGAGAGGTTTCGGTCTCGGACGACCGTCCCGACGTCCGGGCGCGACGTCAAGCCCCTCACTGCACACGCTGAACAGGAAGCTGTCACATGTCCGTATCAGACCTCTTCAAACCGCTCACTTTCATGCATGGCCCCGTCATGCGAAACCGCTTCATGCTGGCGCCTCTGGTTAACCAGCAAAGCGACATAGGCGGAGCGGCATCCGAATATGACCAGGAATGGATCCGTCAATTGTCGCAGGGCGGCTATGGCCTGATCATCACCGGCGCGACATTCGTCGAAGCTGGCGGTATCGCCTACGACCGCCAGCTTGGTATCAACGACGATGCCCATCTCCCCGGTCTTGCCAGGATGGCCGCTGCCATCCGCGAGGGTGGTGGTCTTTCGGCGGTTCAGTTGCACCACGCCGGGCATCGGGCCAATCCGTTCCTTGGCGGCATCCCCTCTCCGGCTTCGAGCCGGACGCTGGCGGGTGTAAACGCACTGACCACCGAGGAAGTCGCGCGGATTCGCGACAGCTTCATCGCGGCCGCAAGACGCGCCGAAATCGCCGGCTTTGACGGTGTCGCGCTCCACGGAGCCTTCGGGTGGATCCTTTCGGAATTCATGTCGCCGCTTCTGAATGACCGTACGGACCGGTACGGCGGCAGTCCTGAAAACAGAGCGCGCCTCACCATCGAGGTGATGGAAGGCATTCGTCGTGCGTCCGGTACCGACTTCCAGATCGGCTGGCGCCTGTCCGTGGAGCGCTACGGACTGATCCTGGAGGAGCTGCAGACTATCACCGCGACTATCTTCGATCGCGAGCTGGTCGATTATCTCGATCTTGCGCTTTGGGACACGACCCAGATCGTGCAGGAAGGCACGTTCAAGGGGAAGACCATGCTCAGCGTCTTCACGCAGATTCCCCGCAAACGGGTTCGCCTCGGTGTCGCAGGCAAGATCTGGAGCGCCCGTCGCGCCGCCGAGATTCTCGATGAGGGCGCGGATTTCGTGCTCGTCGGGCGCCCCGGCATCCTTGAGCGGGATTTTCCGCTGCGCGTGAAGGCCAACCCAGAGCATCGCAGCCCCACCCTGCCGGTCACCGCCGCGTTTCTCCGCCAGGGGGGACTGAGCGAACGCTTCATCCGCCACCTGCGTGGCTGGGACTACTTCGTCGAGCCCGACAGTCTCTGACATTCGATTTCAGGCGGGGGATCAGCATTGGTCCCCTCACGGAGCGTCTCGCGCAGCGAGTCCGTCATGAACTTCACAAATGTCGAAACCTTCGGCAGCGGGAACTTGCTGCGCGGCCAAAGCAGGCGGAACGCCCGCGTCTTCTTCTCGGCGTCCGGCAGCACTTCCAGCAGGCTTCCGGCGCGAATCTTCGCCGCAATGGCAAAATAGGGCGCCGACGCGATCCCGCATCCGGCCTCCGCCAGTTCGATGAGTGCGACGAAGGATGTCGCGGCCAGCGCCACCGGCAACTCGGTATCCTCCGGGACGGCCGGGCTCCAGTTGCCGAGTTTCCCGGTGTCGTAAAAACGATGGTGCAGCAAGCGATGCTGCGCCAGGTCCGATGCGGTCTGCGGCACTCCTGCAGTCTTGAGGTAGCCGGGCGACGCGATCAGGCGGTTCGTGAAGTCACCCAGCTTCACGTGCATCAGGCGGCTATCGGTCACCTCGCCCGACCGAATGACGACATCGAAGCCGTCGTCGATCACATCGACGAAACGGTCGTTGTAGTCGATGTCGAGCTGGATGTCGGGAAACTTCTTGGCAAACTCGCCGAACAACGGTGTCAGGAGGTCGCCCGCGGCCGGCGCGCCCACCCTAAGGCGCCCTTTCGGCTTGGCGGTAGACTTGGCCAGCTCCGCTTCGGCAGCCTCGAGTTCGGCCAGGACACGGCGGCAGCGATCGAGGAAAATCTCGCCCTCATGCGTCAGTCGAATGGCGCGTGTCGATCGGTGGAACAGGCGCACTCCCAACTGATCCTCAAGTTTGGCGATGGTCTTCCCTATCGCCGAGGAAGACAGTCCGAAATGCTGCCCGGCCAGCTTGAAGCTTCGCAGTTCCGCCGCGCTCACGAACGCCGACATGGCTCCCACACTCTCGATCCGAATACCCATGACTTCGAAATGCTCCGCAATGTTCGGAAATGCGGCATCAACTATCTATCAGACCCAGACCAGCCGCAATGGCTCGACGGCTGCGGCAACACTATGTTCAGTCGGCGTCGAAGCCTAATTCTCACACAATCCGGGTGGACACAGCAGATAAAAAGCCTACGCAGGAGGCCAGTGGTCGTTCAGCTCGCGAAACGCATCTTTCATGCGGCGCAGTTTTGCGAACACTTCCCAGTTGGCGTTTTCCTTGCAATCCAATCGTGATCTGACGGAAACCTGATCGACGCGTAGAAACGGATTGGCGGCAAGCTCCGTGGCCAGTGTCGACGGAACGTTCGGAATTCCCGCTTTCTGCCTTTTCTCGATCAGCTCGATCTGCTGACGAAGACTTGTATTGTCAGGCTCGATCGTAACGGCAAATCGGGCATTGTCAGCGGCGTATTCGTGCGAGGAATAGATCAGGGTTTCCGGCGGCAACGCCCTGATCTTGTCGAGCGACGTCCACATTTGTGCCGGCATGGCTTCCTGGACACGTCCGGCGCCAAGATGGAAGATCAGGTCGCCGGAAAAGAGCAATCGTGCGCCCTCGAACCAGAAGGCGATATGTCCGATCGTGTTGCTTGGAACGTCGATAACCTGGATGACATGCCCGGCAAAGTCGATCGTGTCGCCTTCGAGAACGCCTCGATCGATACCGGGGATATCGTCTGCCTCGGCGGCCGGGCCGATGACACGCGCCCCGGTTTTTCGCTTGATCTCGGTGTTGCCCGAAACGTGATCCCAGTGGTGGTGGGTATTGAGGATCAGATCGACACGCCGGCCATCAATTGCATCCAATACTGGCCCGGCTTCGCTCGGATCGACCACGGCCAACGCGCCAGTTTTCACATCCTCTACTATAAAGACATAGTTGTCCTCGAGAATGGGGAGGACCTTGACTGACAAGGCACTGCGTTTTTCAGAACTCATCCTATGCTCCTTGAGCGGTTAGTCTCGGGGCTGGTTGACCAGGATTTGCGTGAACCGTGGAGTATCGAGCAGATGGTCTTTGCCCCGCAGTGGCATGGATGCCAGACGCTTGCAGGTGCTGTCTCTTTGCAATCGAGCAAAGCCTGGTCAGCCTCGTCATGAGAAATCCCTGCAAGCAACGTTACGACGGTCCGGCTCCCCCCATAACTAGAGCTCGTCACCTGATCGATAAACGGGCCACCTGTCCGATCAATGCGGAAGCAAACGCTTGCATGTGGAGATAACGGCGACGAGCAGTGCCGTCACACTCCACCGTTTGGCAAAGATGCAATCTGCACGGCGTCGAATGTCGTCGACATGGACTTCGGGACTTCATGAGCCTTCTCCGAGTAAGGCCCTCAGAGTGTATTGGTTCAACACTGCCTGTACGTCATCCGTGTTGAGGTGATCCACACTCAAACATCGGTCCGACGCTGTGCTCAGCACCAGGAGATGCACCCAAAACGTTTTGGAATTGACTCCCAAAACGTTTTGGGTGATCTTTGTGACATCTCGGGAGGAGATATGACCAACTTGAAGCAACTTGCCCAATCGCTGGGGCTGTCAATTACGACGGTCTCACGCGCGCTCGATGGGTACGCTGATGTGTCTGCTGCTACACGCGAACGTGTGCGGCAGGCGGCAGAGAGCGCAGGGTATCGTCCTAATGCATCGGCTCGACGGCTGCGAAAACAGCGTGCCGAACTGGTAGCAGTCACGTTGCCAAGCGAGCCCGGCCATATCGGCCCTGCCCATTTTCTAGAAATGCTGTCTGGTTGCGCGGAGCATCTGGCTACGGCTGGCCTGAACCTGGTGATCGCTCCGGTTCCAAGAGGAGAAAGCGAACTCGATATGTGCCGCCGCTTTGTCGACGGGCAGCGGGTGGATGCCATGCTGCTGGTGCGGACCAAACGGCGAGACGAACGTGTGGAATTCCTTCAGTCGCGCGGCATACCCTTTGTCACCAATGGCCGTACCGAGGCCGCCACCCAGCATCCATTCATCGATGGCGACGGTTTTTCCGGCTTCCGACAGGCAACCTTGCGTTTTCATGAAGCCGGCCATCGTCGCATCGGCCATATTGCAGGGCCCCAAGACTATTTTTTTGCGCATGAACGCAAGAAGGGATGGGAAGCGGCGATGCGGGAGTGCGGCCTGCCGGTGGATCTCTGCGTCGAACAGGCTCCGACCGAACACGGCGGCTACATGGCAGCCCTTGCCCTGCTGAACCAGAATGACACGCCCACCGCGCTGGTGTGTGCCACCGACGAAATGGCGATCGGAGCGTTGCGAGCGCTACGCGAGGTCGACGGCGGGGATACGATCAGCCTTGTGGGGCATGATGACCTCCCTATCGGGGCCTTCACCAGCCCGGCGCTGTCCACCATGCGCATGACCGGCGAAAACCTCGGACGCAACTTCGCATCGCTATTGCTTCGGACTATCGCCGGCGAACCCGCGGAAAGCTTGCAGGAATTGCATGCGATCGAATTCATCGATCGCGACAGCCATCTCCGGTCATCACCGACGACGTGAACCAAAGTTATCATTGAAAACGAGGAGGAGAAACATGAAGAACCTGTTGTCACTTGCCATTATGGCCACGACGGCCGTCGGTCTTGGCGCGCCGGCAGCGGCCCAGACCGTGTTCCTTTCCACACAGCTGCGTCCTATCGAGGAAGCGACGGCCGTGCGCGAAGAACTGCTGAGCGGAATCGAGAAGCCGGTCGACTATGTGGTCGAGGAGCCGCCACAGTTTGCAGTACGCATGGAAGCCGAACGTCAGGCCGGCAAGCACACGATCAGCCTCGTCGGTGCGCTGCATGGCGAACTGTCGCCGCTCGCCGACCGGCAGATGCTCGAACCCCTTGATGACCTGGCCAAGAAACTGGCCAGCGCCGGGATGCCCCAGTCGCTGATCGATCTCGGCAAGCTCGGCAAGACCGAACAGCAGTACATTCCGTGGATGCAGGCGACCTATGTGATGGCCGCCAGCAAGGATGCGCTGCAATATCTGCCGGAAGGCGCAGATATCAACAAGCTTACCTACGATCAATTGATCGAGTGGGGCAAGAAAATGAAGGACGAAACCGGTGCGCCGCAGATCGGTTTCCCGGCCGGACCAAAGGGCCTGATGCCGCGCTATTTCCAGGGCTATTTCTACCCGTCCTTCACCGGCGGCGTGGTGCGCACCTTTCAAAATGCCGATGCCGCTGCCGGCTGGGAAAAGCTGAAGGAACTCTGGACCGTCGTCAGCCCCAATTCGACCAATTACGATTTCATGCAGGAGCCGCTCGCGTCCGGTGAAGTCATGGTCGCCTGGGATCACGTCGCGCGCCTGAAAAACGCCATATCCGGTTCGCCCGACAATTACGTCGTTTTCCCCGCCCCTGCCGGCCCGAAGGGCCGCGGTTACATGCCGGTCGTCGCCGGCCTTGCCATTCCGAAGGGCGCACCGGACGCGGCGAACGCCACCGCCGTCATCGAACACCTCGCCACACAGGATGTGCAGTTGCAGACGGCCTCTCTTGTCGGCTTTTTCCCGACGCTCAACGTGCAGCTGCCGGAAGATCTTGATCCAGGTGTTGCGCTGCTCGCCGGTGCCGTCACCGCCACCCAGAGCGCACCGGATGCGGTCATCTCGCTTTTGCCGGTCGGCCTGGGCGACAAGGGCGGTGAATTCAACAAGGTCTATATGGACGCCTTCCAGCGGATCATCCTGCGAAACGAGCCCGTCGCCGACGTGCTCAAGTCGCAGGGCGCAACCATGACCAGGCTGATGGCCGACACCAAGGCTCCCTGCTGGGCTCCTGACGCCAAAAGTGACGGCGCCTGCCCGGTCGAGTGAGGTTCGCCTCACCCGGAGCACAAGGCCCCTCTCACCCTCCCCACAAGGGGAGGGCTTAACCCGGCCTCTCCGCCGAACCTCAATTGAGGTAGGCGATCGCCTGACGGTTTTTCTCACCTTGCAGAGGAAATGGGCGGCAGAGCAGAGGGGGCCTCGCCAACCTCACGGGCCGCCTAATCGCAAAAATCAAAGGGTAAATGATGACCCAATCCAGACCCTGGATCCCCTACGCGCTGATACTCCCTTCCGTTGTTTTCCTTGGCCTGCTTTTCATCGTGCCGCTGGTGCAGACGATCTGGCTTGCCGTCTCCGATAACGGCACCCCGTCGCTCGCCAACATGACGACAATGGTGAGCGATCTGAATTTCGGCCGCTCGGTGCTGAACACGTTCCTGCTGACGCTTGCCGTCGTGCCGATCCAGATCGTCATGGCGCTGACCATGGGCTCCATGGTCGCCAAGATGAACGGTGGCCGCGAGACGATCCTGTGGATATGGACCATCCCGCTCGGCATTTCGGATCTTGCCGCCGGCATGGTCTGGCTGTCGATCCTGCAGAATACCGGTTACCTCAACTCCATCCTGTTCGGCATGGGCCTGATCGAGCGGCAGACCGCCTGGCTTACCTACCAGACACCGGTTGCCCTGTTCATCGGCATCGCGATCGCTGAAATCTGGCGCGGCACCGCCATTGTGATGATCATCATCGTCGCCGGCCTCAATCAGGTGCCGAAGGAGTTCAAGGAAGCCGCCGAAATCTTCGGCGCAAGCCCGTGGACGCGTTTTACCCGTATCACCCTGCCGCTTATTCGCCCTGCTCTTCAGTCGGCGCTGATCCTGCGCACCGTGCTCGCCTTCGAAGTCTTCGCGGTCGTTTATGCGCTCGGCGGGCGCAACTTCCCGGTCCTCGTCGGCGAGGCCTATAACTGGCAGAACCAGAACCAGAATTATGGCGTCGCAGCCGCCTATGCGGTGCTGATCATGGTCATCTCGCTCGCTGCCACCCTCGTCTATCTGAAAGTCGTCAAGGTCGATCCGGAGCGCCTGCCATGAGCAACACCATGAGCACATCCGGCCATGCCGGTTTCATTTCCGCCCGCATGCTCCTGTTCTGGAGCGGTATCATCGCCCTCTGCGCCTGGGTTCTGGTGCCGATCTATCTGGTCGCGCTCGGCGCTTTGGGCGGGCGTGCGGGTGCCTATCAGTGGCCGAAAAACCTTCTGCCCAACGACATCTCGCTGCAACCCTTCATCCTGTTTCTCAAGACGGAAGGCGTGTTTCAGTCCTTCCTCAATTCGCTCGGTGCCGCCGGCATCACGGTAGCGCTTTCGATCGCACTCGGCGCACCGGCGGGTTATGCTCTGGCGCGCTATAATTTCCGCGGCAAGGACAGCTACCGGCTTCTGGTCCTGCTGACCCGCGCCTTCCCGCTCGCCATTCTCGCTCTGCCGCTGACCGTTTCCTATATCCGTCTCGGCCTTTACGACACGGTTCTCGGCGTCGGCCTCATCCACACGGTCCTTGCCCTCCCCTTCGCAGCACTGGTCACGCAAGGCATCTTTCTCGGCGTCCCCCGTGAGCTGGAAGAGGCCGCCTGGGTGTTCGGATGCACCCGCATTCAGGCCTTCTTCAAGATCGTCGCCCCCCTCGCCCTGCCGGGCCTTGTCGCGACTGCCGTCTTCGCCTTCGTCATTTCCTGGAATGAAGTTTTTGCAGCCTCGGTTCTCACCGTACGGCATCGCACACTGACGGCCTATCTGCTCACCGTGCTGTCGGAAAGCCCGATGCACTACCGCTTTGCCGGCGGCCTCATGCTCATCCTCCCTTCGGTTGTCTTCATCTTCGCGGTCAGGCGCTACCTGTTTGCGATCTGGGGCGTCTCTTCAAAGTAACGGGTAAACTCATGGCCAACATTGTCATCGACAACATCAAGAAGAGCTTCGGTGCCTTCCAGGCGCTCAAAGGCGTCTCGCTGACGATCAAGGACGGCGAGTTCGTCTCGCTGCTCGGACCGTCAGGATGCGGCAAAACCACACTTCTGCGCATTATCGCCGGTCTGGAAACATCCACCTCGGGCGATATCCGCATCGGCGATAAATCCGTCATCGGCCTACCGCCGAAAGATCGCGGCCTTGCCATGGTTTTTCAGAACTACGCCGTCTTCCCGCATATGACGGTATATGAAAATGTCGCCTTCGGGCTGCGCATGCAGAAGGCCGATGATGCGCGCGTAAAAAAGCAGGTCGAAAAGGCGGCAGGCCTGCTGCATATCGAAGCGTATCTCGATCGTTATCCGAACAAGCTTTCCGGCGGTCAGCGCCAGCGTGTCGCGGTTGCGCGCGCACTCGCGGTCGAACCAGGCGTACTTCTTATGGACGAGCCGCTCTCCAATCTCGATGCGCTTCTGCGTCTTGAAATGCGCACCGAACTGAAGACCGTGCTGCAGGAAGCCGGTACCACGACCATCTACGTCACCCACGACCAGACCGAGGCCATGGGCCTGTCGGACCGTATTGCCGTTGTCCATGACGGGCGTATCGAACAGGTCGGAACGCCGGTCGAGGTCTATAACCACCCCGCCACCCGTTTCGTCGGCGGCTTTATCGGCAATCCGCCAATGAACTTCATCACCATGCCGGTGACAAACGGGCAGGTCGCTGCCGGTTCGCAGCGGTTTGCGGTTCCGGCGCAGGGTGGCGAAATCGTGCTCGGCCTGCGCGGCGAAACCGTCGAGCGTGCCCCCACCGGACAGGGGCTGGACATGGAGGTCCGCGTTGCCGAACCGATGGGCTCGCATCTGCTTTTGACCGGCAGCATTCTCGGCCAGCCCGCCCGCGTCATCCTCCCCGCGACAGAAACCGTCAAGAACGGCGAGACCGTCGGCCTCGCACTCGACCCCAAACGTCTGACGTGGCTGTCGCCCGAAAGCGGCGTCTCCTATCCGGCAGCAGCTTAAAATTTCTGGAGTACCAAAATGAACAAGCACTTTGATGAGGCTTACCGTATCCTCGCGGCCAATGATCGTGGCGGCTACACCGTACCGACCGATCGTCTTTATCCTTTCCAGTGGAACTGGGATTCCGCCTTCGTCGCCATGGGTTTCGCGACCTTCGACATCGATCGTGCCTATCGCGAACTGGAGCGGTTGACCGAAGGCCAGTGGGAAGACGGCATGATCCCGCATATCGTTTTCCACCAGCCGAGCGATACCTATTTTCCCGGTCCTGACGTCTGGCGTACGAGCCATACGATCCCGACCTCCGGCATCACCCAGCCGCCCGTCTTCGGCATCGCATTGCGCGCCGTCCACGAAGCCGCCGAAACGGCTGGATCCGAAGATGCGAAGGCCCGCACACTCACCCTCTTCCATGCCGCGCTGAAATGGCATCGCTGGTGGTACTCCGCACGTGATCCTGAAGGCACAGGCCTTGTCGCTCTTCTTCATCCCTGGGAAAGCGGCAGCGACAATTCCCCGGCCTGGGATATCGCCCTTTCCCGTGTGCCAACCTCAACCGAGACGGCAGTCGTCCGCAAGGATACCGGTCATGTCGATGCCGCCATGCGACCGCGTGACGAGGATTATCGCCGGTTCATCCATTTGGTCGATACCTATGCAGCCTGCGGCTGGAATCCGGTGCAGCAGTGGGAAAAGGCCCCGTTCAAGGTTGCCGAAGTGCAGACCACGGCAATCCTCCTCAAGGCTGGAGAGGACCTGTTACACTTGGCCGGCGTCCTGGGGCTAGATGAGGCGGCCGAGGAACTGGCCGTCTATAACCTCCTTACCCGTAACGCCCTGCAGGCACAGTGGCGGCCGCAGCTTTCTCGTTTCGTATCGCGCGATCTGATCTCCAACGAGGATATCGACGCGCCAACCCATGCCGGTTTCATTCCGCTCCTTGCGCTCGATCTGGACAAGGACATTGTCGATGCGGCAGCAGCCGAAATGCGCCTCTGGTCGAACGGCATGAAGGTGGCGTTTCCGACCACCAAGCCTTTCGTCGGAAGTTTCGAAGCGAAGCGTTACTGGCGCGGGCCATCCTGGGCGATCATCAACTGGCTGCTGATCGACGGACTGGCGCGCAATGGTTTGACCGACATGGCGGCGGGCCTGCGTTCAAATACCGTCAGTGCCATCGAGACCGAGGGATTTGCAGAATATTTCGATCCGATCACCGGTGAAGGATGTGGCGGCCTCGGCTTTTCCTGGACCGGCGCGGCCTATCTTTGCCTGGCGGAATAACTTCGTCGCGCTTGCAGTCGCATCAGGCAATGTTGGCGATCCTGTCCGTATCATGAACGGTGGGGCAGCACTGCCCCATCATTCAATCGATGTCGCCACCAATGTGCGAGCTATGAGGCAAAAATCGACCATGTCGTGGAATGATCAAGCGGTTAGAACCCTGTTGCGCCGGATGTTCGACGCCGCAATCGAAAGTGCCTCGCCGTCTGCGGCGGTATTGCGTAACTTGCCGCCAAAACCGTCAGGCAGATGCATTGTCATTGGGGCCGGCAAAGCATCGGCTGCAATGGCAGCAGCACTTGATGCCGCTTGGGCGGACGTCGATGTGTCCGGCGTCGTCGTAACACGGTACGGGCACGCGGTGCCGACGGGTCGTATTCGCATCATCGAAGCGTCGCATCCGGTACCGGACGAAATGAGCATGGAAGCCGGCCGCTTGACATTAGAAACCGTCCAGGGGCTGTCCGAGGAAGATCTGGTGATTGCCATGATTTCGGGCGGCGGCTCGGCCCTGCTTGTGGCTCCCTCGGCAGATATGACGCTGGCTGACAAGCAAGCGGTAAACCAAACGCTGCTGAAGAGCGGAGCAACCATCCGCGAGATGAACGCCGTACGAAAGCATCTATCGCTGGTAAAGGGCGGACGCTTGGCAATAGCGGCACGACCGGCAAAGGTCATCACCATGGTGATATCCGACGTGCCGGGCGATGACCCGTCCGACATCGCATCCGGCCCCACCGTCGCGGATGCATCGACGCTTGAGACCGTACGAGATATTCTGCAGCGTCGACACATCCCGTTACCGCCGCGCGCGCAGGCTGCGCTTGATATGGCTATTGAAACACCGAAACCTGTCGATCTGGCCAGCGATGTCAGGATTATCGCAGCCCCGTCCCTTGCACTCTCTGCCGCAGCGCGCGTGGCAGAGGCTGCCGGCGTCAGAACGCTGATCCTTGGCGATGCATTGGAAGGTGAGGCCCGTGAAATGGGGACGGTCATGGCTGGTATTGCGCTCTCCGCCCGGACCAGACGAGTACCTGTCGATGGACCGGCAGTTATCCTGTCGGGAGGCGAGGCAACCGTATCCATCGGGGCCGCGACGCCTGGGCGCGGCGGCCGTAATACCGAGTTCCTGCTCGGTCTCGCGGTAGCGTTGGCAAGCACCGACGGCATATGGGCAATAGCAGGTGATACGGACGGCATTGACGGCACGGAGGATGCAGCCGGTGCTTTCGTGTCTCCTGATACGTTGACGAGATCAGAAAAAATAGATCTCGATGCAAAACGGCATCTGGCAGCGCACGACAGCTACTCGTTCTTCGAAGGAATTGGCGACCTGATAAAGACCGGCCCCACTCTGACCAACGTCAATGACTTTCGGGCGATTTTCGTTTCATGATATTTGGGATCTCTTGATCCTGTGAGCCGAGAGCCCCAAGCAATTCCGCAACATGTCTGCAGAGCGGTGGCTCGGGGATTCTGCACAGCGGGGATAAGTGGAAATTCTGCTTGAGTTCGGCTTAGATGCCGGGAACAGGAGATGCCATGACGAGACGACCGTGCCGGAACCACAGCCCGGCTTTCAAGGCGAAAGTTGCGCTTGCTGCAATCCGAGGTGAGCAGACACTGGTGGAATTATCCGAGCAATTCGACGTGCATGCCAATCAGATCAAGCAGTGGAAAGACCAGCCCTTGAGGGTGCGACCGGCGTTTTCGGCGATGAAGCGAAACCGGAACCGACGGGTCCGACCGTCGATGTGAAAACGCTTCACGCCAAGATCGGCGAACTGACCTTGGAGAAAGATTTTTGTCCGGTGCGCTCGGCAAGGCGGGATTGCTGGGCGGAAAGGAATGATCGACCGAGAGCACAAGCTGTCGGTCGTGAGACAGGTCAGGATCATCGGCTTCACGGCGGTGCTCAAGAAAGCTGAGATTGCCATCTCGATGGACGGCAAGAGCGCGGGCGGGACAACGTGTTCGTCGAACGGCTTTGGCGGTCGATCAAATACGAAGAGGTCTATCTCCACGCCTACAAGACCGTGTCCGAGGCACGCGCTGGCACCGATGATGGTGGTGGCACAATCGAGGCAGAAATCCACTTAACGAAACGCCCGAAGCTGTTCAGACAAACCAAGCCACCTCTCTTGATTGAGGCAAGTCAAGAGTTTCGGTCAGTCACCTGAACGGGACAAGCCTGCCGGCCGCGAGTTCGCTGTGCACATGTCGGTTTTCGGCCTCCCGCTCCCAAATCATCCCGCAAGCTTGGTTGCGGAAGTCACAAGCTCTCCGGAATTTGCAGAGGACGCCTTTCTGCATCGTCATAAAACCTTCATTTGACTTGATCACATTCGATCTTATCAATGATTGCATACGATCATTGATTGAGCATCCTCGTCCATGGAAAACGAAGCTAACGAAAACCATTTCACGTCCGCTGCACAGCGCCAAGCTCGTCTTCTTGGCCATCTGCGCTCGGAAATGTTTGCTGACGCGCAGGCACTCAAAGACGCACTCGGCGTCTCCATCGCGACCGTACGCCGGGATTTGACAGAGCTGGAGGCCCGCGGCCTTCTCAAGCGGATGCATGGAGGCGCCGCCATCATCAACCAGGCAACGCGTGACCATGTCGTTTCTGTTCGCGAAGAAATCAATGCGGCGGAGAAGGCTCGTATCGGCGCCGCGGCTGCTGAGATGATCGTCGACGGCGACGCTGTCATCATCGACAGCGGCACCACGTCCCTGCAGGCGGCAAAACATCTGGCCGGCCGAGCGTCCCTGACTTTCATCACCAACGGAACAGACACTCTGGCACAGCTGGTCGCAGGCGGTCAGCGAGATGTACACCTGATTGGCGGTAGATACATCGAGATCAATCGCTCGCTCGGCGGCCCGATGGCCGTCGACGCAATACGCCGTTTCAGCGTTGATAAAGTGATCCTCAGCGTCGCCGCAGTCGATCTGAAACGCGGTGTCATCGCCACGACAGGCCTCGATATCAGCGCTGTTCAGGCGGCTATGATCGAAATCGCTCAAACCGTGATCGTCGTCGCGGACAACTCCAAGTTCGATAGATCGGCCTTGTCCGTCATCGCCCCCCTGAGCGCAATCGATCACATCGTTACCGACGAAAACACACGTCCCCTTACTGCTTCTCTTTCAAGCGAACTGCAGGCGAAATTCATCTTCGTCTGACGCCAAAATTCAGGAACATACTCAATGGATATTTCCGTATCCCATCTTGTGAAAGATTGGGGCACATCCCGTGCTGTCGACGATATCAGCTTCGCGGCCGAAAAAGGTCAATTCATTGCTCTTCTCGGACCGTCCGGCTGCGGCAAGTCGACAACGCTGCGCCTGATCGCAGGACTGGATGACGCGACGTCCGGCACCATCGCGATTGGTGATCGCGATGTCACCAGATTGATGCCTGCCAAGCGCGGGCTCTCCATGGTGTTTCAGTCCTATGCGCTGTTTCCGCACCTGACGGCTGCGGAAAATATCCTGTTCGGCCTTTCTGTCCGTGGGTTCTCGAAAGGAGAACAGCAGGCGAAACTGAAACTGACGGCCGACATGCTTGGGCTCGAACATCTCCTTGATCGCCGCCCATCACAAATGTCCGGCGGCCAGCAGCAGCGTGTGGCGCTGGGTCGCGCCCTGATCGCCGAAACCTCCGTTTGCCTGCTGGATGAACCGCTTTCCAACCTGGATGCCAAGCTGCGTGCCGGCATGCGCACCGAGATCCGTTCGCTGCAAAAACGGCTCGGGATCACCATGCTTTATGTCACCCATGATCAGACCGAGGCGATGAGCATGGCCGATCAGGTCATCCTCATGAATGGCGGGCGCATCGAGCAGGCAGGGTCGCCCACCGATCTTTATGAAAAGCCCGCATCGGTGTTCGCGGCCCGTTTCATCGGCACACCGCCGATGAACGTTCTCGATCTCGCGAAGGTGGAAGGCGGCATGGGACTGCCCGGCAGCATGCGCCTTCTGGCTGCACAAACGAGCGGTGAACTCCAGCTCGGCATTCGACCGGAACACATTCATCTGTCGGACGACGGAGAGCCTGCAGTCGTTCAGGCCAGTGAATATTTTGGCGCCGACACGATCCTCACCTGTTGCATCGGTCCGCAATCGCTGCAGGTCCGCCTGCCCGGTCGCGCCGGGGTCAGCGAAGGCGCCGCAATCAGATTGGGCTGGTCGCCGACCGCCCTGCAATTCTTCGACAGGTCCACGGGACTTCGTCGGGATGACGTGACTGTTTTCAAAAACCCATAATCGGAGAGATCCAGTGCATATTATCAAACGGAACCTGCTGAAACTTGCAGCAACCGGGCTTGTGCTCGGCGTCGTCGGTGCGTCGCAGGCATTCGCCCAGACGAAACTCGACTTCTATTATCCGGTCCAGGTCGGTGGCCCCGTTACCAAGGTCATCGACGGCTATGTCGCGAAATTCATGGCCGAAAACCCGGGCATTCAGGTCGCTCCGATCTATTCGGGCAATTACAACGACACGACGACCAAGGCCCTGACAGCCGCCAAGGCCGGCACGCCGCCCGCGATTGCCGTGTTGCTCGCCACCGACGTCTTCACGCTGATCGACGAGGATGTCGTCGAGCCGATCGACCAGTTCGTCAAGACCGATGAGGACAAGGCCTGGCTGGACGGCTTCATGCCGGCCTACCTGAAGAGCGCGCAGACGGAAGGCCATCTCTGGTCGGTGCCGTTCCAGCGTTCTACCGCCGTGATGTACTACAACAAGCAGGCCTTCAAGGATGCCGGTCTTGATCCGGAAAACTATCCAAAAACCTGGGATGACATGGTTGCCGCAGGCAAGGCCGTCACCCAGAAGGATGCATCCGGCAACACCACACGCTGGGGTATCGGCATTGCCGGCAATGTCGGCTCCTCGCAATGGATGTTCGGCGCGCTGGCCGCCCAGAACGGCGCCCGTCTGATGAACGACGAAGGCACGGAAACCTATCTCACCGACCCGAAGGTCGTCGAAGCGCTGCAATACTGGGTGGACCTGTCGAAAAAGAACGGCGTACATCCGCAGGGCATTTTTGAATGGGGCACGGCACCTGCCGACTTCCTCGCCGGCCGCGTTTCGATGATCTGGCACACCACCGGCAACCTGACCAATATCCGCAAGAATGCGACGTTCGATTTCGGCGTCGCACCTTTCCCGGGCCACCCGAACCCGGCATCCACTCTCGGCGGCGGCAATTTCTACATCTTCAAGGATACATCCGACGAACAGAAACAGGCCGCGTTCAAGCTGGCAAAATTCCTGACCTCCGACGAGATCCTTGCCGACTGGGCGGTCCAGACCGGTTACGTCGCTCCGCGTGACGGCGCCTGGAAGACCCAGACGCTGACCGACTATACCGCAGAGGAGCCCAACGCTCTGGTGGCTCTGAAGCAGATCCCAAACGCCGTGCCGGAATTCTCCACGCATGAGAATGCCCGCACGACAAAAATCCTCAACGACGCTCTGGCCGCGGCGCTGACCGGCAACAAGACGCCGGAGAAGGCACTGGCTGACGCCCAGACCGAGATCGACAAGATCCTCAAGCAGTATCGCTGATTTCTCGTCTCGAAAACGCGGCTACGCGGCGACATGCGCCGCGTAGCCTCATTCTTCATCATGCAACGGATGCTGTTGATCGCCCATGAACAAATCCCGCAATTTTCTCTATGGAAGCCTGCTGCTCCTGCCGGCCGCGGTCCTTCTGTGGACCTTTACATACCAGCCGGTTCTGGCGACCATCTACAACAGCTTCTTCACCACGCCCAAAGGCAGGCGTCCGTCCGTCTTCATCGGCGCAGACCATTACACGCGCATGATCGAGGACCCCGTCTTCTGGCAGGCGCTGACAAACAACATCCTTTATGCCGCCGTGACCATTCCGGCCTCGATGGGACTGGCGTTGGCCATGGCGCTGTTCGTCAACAGCCGCATGTCCGGACAAGGCCTTGTCCGCATGGCCTATTTCACGCCGACCGTGCTGCCCATGGTTGCCGTCGCCAATATCTGGCTGTTCTTCTATGCTCCGAGCTATGGGCCGGTAGACCAGCTGCTCGGCCTGATCGGGCTTGGTCACAATAACCTTCTGGGCACGCCGTCGACAGCGCTCTGGTCGTTGATCGTCATTACGATCTGGAAAGAAGCCGGCTTCTTCATGATCTTTTATCTGGCGGCACTCCAGCAGATTTCACCGACGCTGATCGAAGCAGCAAGGCTTGAGGGCGCAAGCCCCTGGCAGATTTTTCGCCGCGTCACCGCGCCGCTGATCATGCCGACCACGCTGTTCGTGCTCGTCAACGCACTGATCGGCGCCTTCCGCCTTGTCGACCATGTCATTGCGCTGACCAAGGGCGGGCCCGACAATTCAACGACGCTCCTGCTCTTCTACATCTATGAAACCGGCTTCCAATACTGGGACACCAGCTACGCCGCAGCGCTCACCGTGTTCCTGCTCGCCGTCCTTGCGCTGATCGCGCTGTTCCAATTCGGCTATCTCGACAGAAAAGTGCATTACCGATGACCAGTGTTTCCACCCCGAAAGCCGGCATTATAACGACGCTTGGTGCATGGCTGCTCGCCTTCATCTGGATCTCGCCCCTGCTTTTCGCATTCTGGGCCGCCTTTCACCCAGCCACGGGCGCGAGTTCCTTCGATCTGTTTGCGCCGCTGACACTGGAAAATTTTTCCCAGGTGCTCGCGGCCGCCCCCTTCCCGCGCTATTTTCTCAACACCTTCCTGCTGGTGTCGCTGATCCTTGCCTGCCAGCTGGTCGTCTGCACGCTTGCGGCCTACGCCTTCGTCTGTTTTCCGTTCCGCGGCTCCGGCATTCTTTTCATGCTGGTACTGATCCAGCTGATGATCATGCCGGAAATCCTGCTGGTGGAGAACTACCGGACACTGGCAAACCTTGGCCTGCGCGACACCATTCTTGGTATGGGCTTGCCCTATCTCGCCTCCGCCTTCGGCATCTTCCTGTTTCGGCAGACGTTCAAGAGCATTCCAAAGGAGCTGGAAGAAGCGGCAAGGCTGGAAGGCGCCAATGCGTTTCAGATCCTGATGCGGGTCTTCGTGCCGCTCGCCAAACCTACCTATATCGCCTTCGGTCTGGTCACCGTCAGCTATCACTGGAACAATTTTCTTTGGCCGCTGGTCGTCACCAACTCCGTGGAAACGCGCCCGACCACCGTCGGCCTGCAGGTTTTTGCCACCGTCGAACAGGGTGTCGACTGGGCACGGGTGACGGCCGCAACACTTCTTTCAGTCGCCCCGCTGCTCGTCGCATTCATCCTCTTCCAGCGCCAGTTCGTGCAGAGTTTTATGCGCGCCGGCATTCGTTAAGTTGGAACGACCATGCTTATCGCCCATATTTCGGATTTTCATCTGTTCGCGAACGAACCCGAGACACCTCCGGTCCGGCTTGACATCGAACGCGTCGCCCGCAGGATCGTTGACGACCTGGCGAATTTCTCGCCTACACTCGATGCCGTCGCGTTTACCGGCGACGTCGCCGATGGCGGATCGACTGCCGACTACGACATGTTGAAGGACGTTCTCGCACCGTTGAAAGTGCCGGTGCTGATCGTACCGGGCAATCATGACAGACGCGCCAATCTGCGGGCCGCCTTTGCCGATCGTCTGCCCTTCGAAACCGGCAGTTTTTTGAACTATGAAACGCAGATAGACGGTTTGCGGGTGCTGGCGCTGGATACTCTGGTCGAGGGAGAGGTAGCAGGAGCGCTCGCGCCCGAAAGCATCGAATGGCTGACCGGCAAACTCGATCGCAGGACCAAGGAGCCCACGCTGATCCTTCTGCATCACCCGCCGTTTCCTTCCGGCATCAAACCGCTGGACGGAAACGCACTGATCGCCGGGCGCGAGGAAATCGCCACGCTGGTCCGTAACTATGGTGGATCGCTGATCCTCCTCGCCGGTCACATCCATCGGCCCTATCAGGCGATCTGGAACGGTGCCTATTGCGCCGTCGGCGGCAGTCCCGCCTTCCAAGTCTCGCTCGACCTTGCCGCAACCGTGCACGAACCCGGCTGCATCACCGAACCCTATTCCTATTTCGTCTACCGCATCGAGGTGGATGGCACGATGGCCGTTCATACGCGCCATATCCCGATTGAAAACTGAAGGTACCTTGTTTTGAACAATCAACATCTGCGCGTAAAAGCCATTGCCGCCGAGGCAGGCCAAATCGCCTTGCGTCATTTCCGCGATGCATCCGCTCTTGAAGTCGATAGCAAAGGTCCGCTTGATCTCGTCACCGCTGCCGACCGCGAGGTTGAAGGTTTCATCTGCGCAGAACTGTCGCGTGCGTTCCCGCAGGATGGCATTTTTGGTGAAGAGGGCAGCACCATCAAAGGCACGTCCGGCCGGACCTGGGTGATCGATCCGATCGACGGCACTTTCAATTTCGTGCGGGGCAGCCAGCACTGGGGCGTTTCGATTGGGCTTTTCGAGCAAGGCCGTCCGGTTTTCGGTGTCGTTAATGCGCCGGCATGCGGCGAGATCTTTGCCGGTGGTAACGATCTGCCGGCAGAACTGAACGGCAAACCTTTGCAGCCCCTGCCGGCTTTCAGGCGTGATCATGCGGCGATCGGCATCGGTATCCACCCGAAAATCCCGGCGGATCGCGGGATCGCGATTTTCAATGAGGTCATCGCTGACCTGAAACTGGCCTATCGAGTGACTGGATCGTCGGTCACGTCGCTGATCGATATCGCCAAGGGTAGTGTCGATGGTTATGTCGGGCTCGGCATTCCCAGCTGGGACATTTTAGGCATGCTGCCATGCCTCGAACAACTCGGCGTCAGAACGACGATCGACTGGCAAAAGTCCGGCCTCGACAGTGATCTTGCCTTTGCCTGCGGAAGTGGTGCGATGCTGGACGTTCTGGGTCGGATGACGCAGTTGAGATGAGTTGCCGCGCTAACCTGGACATCGACGTGGCATCAGTCCCGTCAAACCAGAGCCGCAAGCCGCATCAATGCGGGGCGATCTGCTGGAGGCTGGACCAATCGGGCAAGGTCGTCATTCTGCTTGTCACGAGCAGGGGCACGGGTCGCTGGATCATCCCCAAGGGCAATCTGAGAAAAAGAGAAAGCCAATACGAATGCGCCCGTCGGGAAGCCTTTGAGGAGGCGGGAGTGACGGGGCGGATCGGCAAGAGGCCGCTTGGCAACTTCATCTACTACAAGCGGGAACGTCAGCAATGGCTGACCGTCTCGGTCTTCCCGCTTCTCGTCAACCAGGAGGCAGATGAATTTCCCGAAACGGGCTTGCGTCAACGATGCTGGCTACCCATCGAAGAGGCGGCTGCCTGCCTGAACGAACCGGATCTGAGAGCCGTGTTCAGATCGCTCGAAGATCACGCCTGCATGGCAACGGCACCAAGTCCGTTTGCTGATCGTAGGCCATGTATGAACTACGGCGCGTAACCATTCGCGTCTGGATGCGTGTGCGTGTATCAGAAAGCAGCCATTTGCTCTGCCATTGATCGGGAGATGAACTTTCGGTCGGCTCGAGTGACGTAGGGGCATCCAAACCAGCAACCCACACTTAGAAAATCTCCAGCTTAGGTTCTTATCTACCGGCATAGACTTCGGCGGCAGGATGGATGAATCCGAGAGCGGAGATCGGGCCCACCCATTTCTTCAGCAAGCGATCCGCGATGGCGGCTCGGTCTGTTTGAATTTCCAGCGCCGCGCCATCAACAGTACGCCACACCGTATTTGGATGCAGTAGATCCTTCAATTAACCAGATCCGACGAACGGACAGTCGGCGGGATGTCGTTAGACGCTAACTCACCTTTGATCGCCGGGAAATCCTACAATGCAACACCGCTTTCGCGATCGAAGACATGTACCTGCTCCGCCGCGATGCTCGCTTGAAACAAGGAGCCGTGACGCTGCGGATATTCGCCGTCGACTATTGCCGTTACCGGCTGACCGGCAAGGTCGAAAATGACGTGGGTCTGGGCGCCGGTCGGTTCGACAAGCAGCGTCTGGCCTGTCAATGCCGTGCCCGCCTTGCCGGGGCTTAAGTGTTCGGGCCGCAGGCCGATCTTGATCGGCTGGCCACGCCTGACCTTGCGATCCTGCGCAATGCGGATCGCCGTCCCATCAGAAAGGCGCACGGCCGCCTCCCCGCCTTCGGCGTCGATCGTGCCGTCGAGAAGGTTCATGGCCGGCGAGCCGATAAACGCCGCCACGAAAAGATTGGCCGGATTTTTGTAAAGCTCCATCGGCGTGCCCTGCTGCTCCACCCTGCCCTGATTGAGCACGACGATGCGGTCGGCCAGCGTCATCGCCTCGATCTGGTCGTGGGTGACGTAGATGGAGGTTGTCTTGACCTTCTGGTGCAGCGTCTTGATTTCGGAGCGCATCTGCACGCGCAGCTTGGCATCGAGGTTAGAAAGCGGCTCATCGAACAGGAAAACGGCCGGGTTGCGAACGATAGCACGCCCCATTGCCACGCGCTGGCGCTGGCCGCCGGAAAGCTGGGCCGGTTTGCGCTCCATCAGCGGCAGAAGGTCGAGCATGCGCGCGGCTTCATTGACCCGCTCGGCGATTTCCGCCTTGCTTGCCCCGGAAAGCCGCAGGTTAAAACCCATGTTTTCCGCGACCGTCATATGCGGGTAGAGCGCATAAGACTGGAAAACCATCGCGATATTGCGCTCGCGCGGCGTCAGGTCGTTGACGACGGCATCGTCGATGATGATCTCACCGCCGGAAATATCCTCTAGCCCAGCGATCATGCGCAACAGGGTGGATTTGCCGCAGCCGGACGGGCCTACCAGCGCCACGAACTCGCCATCCTCGATGTGCAGCGAAACGCCGTGAATGACTTCGAGTGCGCCAAAAGCCTTGCGGACTTCGTGAAGTTCTACGGATGCCATGTTTCTTCTCCGGTCCGGGCTGTCAGGATTTCACCGCACCGGCCGTGAGGCCGGCGATGATGTGTTTCTGGGCGAGGAAAAAGACGATGATGGTGGGCAGGATGGTGAGCGTGATGAAGGCCAGAACCAGCTGCCATTCGGTGTTGAACTCACCGCGATAGATCATGATGCCGAGCGGCCAGGGATAACGGCTTTCTGAATTCAGCATGATCAGCGGCAGGATATAGCTGTTCCAGCTGCCGACGAAGGAGATGATGCCGACGGTGGCGATGATCGGCCGCGATAATGGCAGGGTGATGTGCCAGAAGAAGCGCATGTAACCGCAGCCATCGACGAAGGCGGCATCGAACAGTTCCGACGGCAGGTTTCGAAAATAGTTGCGGAACAGCATGATGCTCATGCCGGTGCCGAAAGCGACCTGCGGCAGGACCACGCCCCAATAGGTATCGACGAGGCCGAGATCACGGATGCGAATATAAAGCGGCAGGATGGCGGTGGCGGCCGGAAACATCAGCCCGATCAGAAAATAGTTGAGCAGGTAATCCGAGCCGAAAAAGCGGATATGGGCGAAGCAGAAGGCCGCCATGGCGCCAAAAGCCAGGGTCAGGAACACGGTCAGCACCGCGATGACCAGCGAATTGCCCATCTGCAACCAGTAGCGCTGGCTGACAATGATGTCGCCGTAGTTGGACCACTGCCATTCCGTCGGCATGCCGAACGGGTTGCCGCGCAGGTCGCTCAGCGTCTTGAAGCCGCCGAGCGCGGTGCTGATCAGCGGCACCACGACGATGATGGCCACGAGGATAAGTGCCACATACATATAGATCTGCGTGGTGGCGCGCAGGCGCTGGCCGGAACCGGGCGCCGTTGCGGCATCGATGGGTGGGGATGAGGCGATATCAGTCATGGCGCATAAAAATCCGCTTGTAGCTGAAGGCGAGCGTGACGCAGATGACGAACAGCACGACGCCGACGGCGCTGCCGAACCCGACCTGCATGCGGGTCACCCCGAAATTGTATAGGAAGGTCACCATGGTCTGCGTCGAGTTGGACGGACCACCGCCGGTGAGCGGCATGATCATGTCGAACAGCTGCAGCGAACCGACGACCGCGAAAAAGACGGACAGGCGCACGGTGGAGCCGAGCAGCGGCAGCGTGACCAGACGAAATTTCTGGAAACCGGTGGCGCCGTCGATATCGGCGGCTTCCAGCACGCTTTTGTCGATCGACTGCAGGCCGGCGATGAACAGCATCATGTGAAAACCAAAATATTTCCAGATGACGACGCCGAGGATGGCATACATGGCGGTATCGCGATCGGCCAGCCAATAGGGCGGCTCGGCCCCGAACAGATGGGCGATGCCGCCGACCAGACCGAAATCCCCGTCATAAACGAACCGCCAGATCATGCCGGCGGCGACATCCGCCAGCACGTAAGGCAGGAAGAAGATCAGGCGGAAAAACAGCGCGCCATGGATGCGGCTGGAAATCATCGTCGCCAGCCAGAGCGCCAACGGGATCTGAATGAGGATCGAAGCGACCACGATCATGCCGTTGTTGATCAGTGCCTGGCTGAAGGCGCTGTTGCGGAAGATCAGCTGGTAATTGCGCCAGCCTACCCATTGCTCAGGCAGGCCATAACCGTTCCAGTTATAGAAGGAATACCAGGCCGCCTCGCCCATGGGCAGGATGACGAGCACCGTGAACAGCATGAGTGCCGGCGGCAGGAACAGGAGCAGCACCGGCCACTTGCTGTGCTTGAGCGACCGTTTTCGCCGTTGCAGCTTCACACGTGGCCTTATCTGGCCATCGGCCGCAGCATAGGTTCTGCCGGGCATGGTGGTTTCGCTCATGCTCATTCGCATTCCTCATCTCGCACGGACGGGGCGGTATGGTCTTGGAAAATGACTACCTGCGCTCCGGGGCATAAAACCCCATGGAGCGGGAGCGCAGGCAAAGCGCCCTATTGGCGCTCGAGGGAAAAGGCATCCTCGATCTGCTGGGCGGCATCGGCCGGTTCCATGCCGCCGGAGACGATCTCGACGCTGACATCGTTGACCACGGCACCGACATTCGGACCCAGATCCTGATCGAGAAAATTCTGGTGCCAGGTTTCCTTGGCCAGCGTTTCGGCAACATCCTTCAGGAGCGGTTTTTCGATCGCTTCGCTGGCGCCCTTGGCAACCGGCATGATCTGCGTGTCCTTGGCGAGACGCTTCTGGACATCGATGTCTGCCATGTAGCGCAGAAACGCCTCGGTTTCCGGCGGTGCGTTTTTGGTCACTGCCCAGCCGTTGAGACCACCGAAACTATCGGTGACCAGGCCGGGGGCGCCCTCGATGGTCGGAAACTGGAAGCGGCCGATATTGTCCTCAGCCAGCCCCTTGCGGCTGGTCGAGTTGGACGCCTGCGTGCCCGGCGTGCTTTCGAAGCCGAGGAGAATGGCTGCACGGCCATCGCCGAAAGTGGCTAGTGCATCGTTCCAGGTGGCGCCGAGATAGCCGTTCTGGAAGGGTTCGAGCTTGCCGAGTTCGGCCAGATGCTGGCCGGCTTTCACAAAGGGTTCGGCAGTGAAGCCGTCGTTTTCGCCGGCCTTGGCATCGGCAAATCCCTTCTGGCCTGCCTCGCGCATGGCGAGATAACTCCAGTAGAAATGCAGTGGCCATTTATCGAGACCGCCGCCGGCAATCGGCGTGATACCGGCACCTTTCAAAGTTTTCACCGCGCCGAGAAAATCATCCCAGGTGACGATCTTTGCGGCATCGACGCCCGCCTTCTGGAACATTTCCTTGTTGTAATAGAATGAGACAAGCCCGCTTTTCGCAGGCGACGCCCAGACCTTTCCGTCAAAGGTCAATCCTTCGATGGCCTTGGGGTTGATGGTATTGCGCCATTCGCCGCCATCGGCATCGAGCGCTGCGTCGATCGGGCGCAAGGCTCCGGTTTCGGCCTGCGCTTTCAGAACGCCGCCGCCCCAGGTGTAAAACATGCTTGGAGCATCCTTGGACTGCAGCAATGTCGGCATCTTTGCCTTGAAAGCCTGGTTTTCCAGGAACTGCATCTCGATCTTGACGCCAGGATTCTTTGCTTCAAACTCTCTGGCAACTTCTGTCCAGAGGCTGACAGCTGCGGGCAGCTGCTCGACATGCATCCAACGGATGACGCTTTCGGCACTCGCGGAACCTGCTCCGACAAGGCTGAAGGCGGCGACAGCAGCTGCGGTCGATACCATGCGGAAATGGAAAATCGTGTTCGACATAAAAGGCGCTCCTCCCAAAGCTCTTTTAATCCCGTATCCGAATTAAATAATTGAGGACCATATCCGGCCTGTCAATAGCCAGAATGAAAATCCGGCATAAATGACAGGCTTACGGCTTAATTTGCAAAAACGCTCTTGCGCAGCCGCCGAAACTCGCCATACAAACAGCGAAATTAATTTGGATTGCGTATTAAATCGCGTTCGACGCAAGAGGCTTGCGCACACGATATGAAAACCGCCGACCCCGAACTGATGCGCGCGATGAACCGGTTGAGCGTGCTGGATGCGATCCGGCGACACGGCCCGATTTCCCGCGTCGAGATTTCCGAACGCACAGAGCTTTCGACCACCACCGTTTCCGCCATCACCGGATCGTTGCTGGATGACGGCCTGATCCTGACCCGGCATGAAGGCGACATCCGCAACACAGCGGCGCGTGGGCGCCCGCGCGTGATGCTGGAGCTCAATCCGGCGGCAGCCCGTGTCGTTGGCGCAAAGATCACCGCCAGCCGCATGGTGTTCGTGGTCACCGATTTTTGCGGTGATGTACTGTCCACCCTGACCCTGCCGATCCGCATCGACCGCCAGCCGATCAGCGTGATCGCCGACCTGATCGAGGATGGCGTGCGACGCTGCGTCGTCGATGCCGAACTGTCGCTGAAGGATGTGCACAGCGTCTGCCTGGGCCTGCCCGGCGTGATCGAGCACCGCACCGGCCGCATCCGCTTCAGCCCGATCCTGAAGGATACCAATGTCGATTTCGCCACCGAAATGTCGGCGCGGCTCGACACGCCGACAATCATCGAAAGCGATGCGACCGCGATCACGCTTGCCCATCACTGGTTCGGCAAGGCGCGCGACCTCGAGGACATGGTGCTGATCTCGCTCGAACAGACACTTGGGCTGGGCGTACTGCACGAGGGCCGGCTGTTTCGTGGCGCCGGCGGCCTCAGCCACAATCTCGGCGATCTGGTCCTCGGCATGGGAGAGGACGGCGTCGTGCGGCTTTCGGCCAAGGCGGGCGAAAATGCCATTCTGGCGGACCAGCGCGGCGACGGCGCCTTTGCCGAAGCAGTCAAACTCGGGCGCGGCATGGCGCATGCGCAGGCGCTGATCAAGGCGGAGGACAGCCAGCTGGTGACGGCGGCGATCCGGGCCGGCGAAGCGATCGGCCTCAGCATCGCCAATATAGTCACGCTGTTTGCGCCGCCGCGGGTCATTCTGGTCGGCACATCGCTGGCGCTCGGCGCGCCCTTCCTAAAGAGCCTCGGCGATGCCTATGCGCTTGCCATTCCACCATCCCTGCAGGGCGTCAGCGAACTCGTTTTTGACGATTCCAATGACGATTTCTGGGCCCGCGGCGCGGCCGCCGTGGCGCTTTACGAGCTCTATGAATCGCCCTGGAGCACGACCGGACCAGCGCGCTGACACGCCACAGAAAACAATGCCATCGGGAGGAGACAAGATGGATAAAGTCGGTATCGGCATCATCGGATGCGGCAATATTTCGGGCGCCTACCTGAAGGCCATGACCAGCGCCTTTGGCATTCTCGACATCAGAGGGCTGGCGGATCTCAACCGCGACATCGCCGAGGCGAAAGCGGCGGAATTCAACCTGCCCGTCAAGACGATCGACGAGCTTTTCGCCGATCCGAAGGTGGAGATCATCGTCAACCTGACGGTGCCAAAGGCACATGTGACCGTTGCCCTGCAGGCGCTGGACGCCGGCAAACACACCTATTCGGAAAAACCGCTCGGCATCAATTTCGCCGAGGGCAAAAAACTCGCCGATGCCGCCAAGGCCAAGGGCCTGCGCATCGGTGCGGCACCAGATACGTTTCTCGGCGGCGGCCACCAGACGGCACGCGCATTGATCGATCAGGGCGTGATCGGCATCCCCGTCGGCGGCACGGCCACCTTCATGTGCCCCGGCCATGAGCGCTGGCATCCCAATCCCGGCTTCTATTACGAGGTCGGCGGCGGCCCGATGCTCGACATGGGGCCCTATTACATCACCGATCTCGTCAACCTGCTCGGGCCGGTCTCCAAGGTTGCCGGTTTTGCCACGACACCGAGGTCGGAGCGCATCATCACCAGCGAACCACGTAATGGCGAGCGTGTTCCCGTGCAGGTGCCGACCCACGTCGCCGGCGTCATGGCCTTTGCCAATGGCGCCGTCGTGCAGATCGGCATGAGCTTTGATGTCGCCGGGCACAAGCATGTGCCGCTCGAGGTCTATGGCACCGAGGGCACCTTGATCGTGCCCGACCCAAACCATTTTGGCGGCGAGGTTTCCTATCTGAAAAAGGGTGGGCAGTTCGAAGTGCAGCCGCTGACCCAGCCCTATGCCGACGGCAATTATCGCTCGATCGGGGTGGCCGACATGGCCTTTGCCATCCGCAACAACCGGCCACACCGCGCCAATGGCGATCTGGCATTGCATGTTCTCGAGGTGATGGAAGCCTTCCATACCGCTTCGACCGAAGGCCGCACGATCGACATCACTACGGCGACGGAGCGCCCTGCCCCGCTGTCGGCTTCATTGAACGACGGAACGCTTGCGAACTGAAGAATATCTGGAGGAGATAAAATCATGCGGGAAGCACTTATCGTCTGGGGCGGCTGGAGCGGTCATGAGCCGGAGGAATGCGCGGCAGTCATCAAGGGCATTTTGGAAGAAGACGGTTTCAAGGTCTATGTCGAGCACTCGACCGAGGCATTCGCCGACCCGTCCATCCACGACCTCAGTCTGATCGTGCCGATCATGACGATGTCGAAGATCGAGAAAGAAGAGGTGAAAAACCTCGCCGCGGCCGTTCAGGGCGGTGTCGGCATTGCCGGTTACCATGGCGGCGCGGGCGACGCGTTTCGCGAGTCCGTCGATTACCAGTTCATCATCGGCGGCCAGTGGGTGGCGCATCCCGGTAACATCATCGATTACACCGTCAACATCACCCGGCCGGACGACCCGCTAATGGAGGGGATCACGGATTTTCCATACACGTCCGAGCAATATTACATGCATGTCGACCCTTCCAACGAGGTGCTGGCAACCACGACCTTTACCGGCGAGCATGCTTACTGGATCGATGGCGTCGTGATGCCGGTCGTATGGAAGCGGAAATACGGCGAAGGGCGGGTCTTCTATTCCGCACTCGGCCACGTGGCCAAGGAATTCGACGTGCCGCAGATGCGAACGATCTTTCGTCGTGGCGCCAACTGGGCGGCGCGTTGATCGAAAATTGCGAAGCTCAAGACGGCGGTCATGACTGCCGTCTATACTGACGATTAAAGCGCCATATACTTCGGCTCCACTGCTCATGCATCTTGGTCTTGATGGAGGCAGACCTCAGACCAACCGATGCCACCGGTTTCGATCAATCGAACCGATAATTGTCGCATGCGATGCCGACAGGTCGATCTGACATCGCCGACAACCGGGTGACGTCCGCAGCAAATAATCTGCAACGCAATAGGCCGCACTTTGAGCGGCCTATGAGAAAAAGCAGTTTCGGCCGTTCTTGCTGGCAGACTCCGTCGATGAGTTCGCAGCCCCTGAGCGCCATTTCCCTGTCGATCCAGTCCGTATTGAGTTTGCCGGCCTTAGGCGGGCGGCGGATGGATATCGGCCTGTTGCTACACAGTTATCAGCGATGGGGCGGTGATTAGGCGCGGGCTTTCGTGACGCGCGATGTGGAGCCGTACAGGCATCGTCGGTGGCAACAAGGCGAGCGTGATCCGTCAACGCTTTGACGTTCGGCATCGCCGGATTGACAAACATCAGAAAACTTGTTTACTAGTATGCAAGAGGAAACAAAATGACCCCAGCCAAGGACATGAGCATCCCGCGTGCGGCACCTGCAGTGCGAGAAATCTATGCGGGCCTGCGACAGCGGATCATCACGGGCAGCCTGATGCCTGGGGTCGGCATCTCGGAAGTGCAATTCTCCGAACAGCTGGGGGTAAGCCGCACGCCCGTTCGCGAGGTCTTTCGGCGATTGGCAGACGAAGGCTTCCTCAGAATCGTTCCGCAAGTTGGAACGTTTGTGGCACCGATCGAACTCCGCGCCGTCTATGATAGCCAGTTCGTGCGTGAGACCATGGAATGCCGAACAGTAACCCTTGCCTGTTCCAAGATTGATGTACGTGCAGCCGATGAATTGCAGGACTTTTTGACCCTGCAGAAACGCGCCATCAGGGATAATGACCTTGCCCGTTTTTTCGATGCCGACGATCGCATGCATACCTATCTCATCGGTCTCGCAGGTTATCCGGCGATCTGGGAACTGATCCAGGGCGTCAAGGCACAGCTCGATCGGGTTCGTTACCTGTCGCTTGAAAGTGGCGATTGGTTGCACCGCATTTTCGAGCAGCATGAACTGATTGTTGCCCGTGTGATCGAGGCGGATGCCGAAAAGGCGGAGGCAGCCATGCGTGAGCATCTGCAGGCCGTTTTTCTGACGGTCGAACGTCTCGCCCAGAACAGGCCTGAGCTCTTCGAGGGCAACTAGTATACAAGTTCCGTAAATACCTCATCTCCAACGGCTATCGGGAGGATATCGCCATGATCGGGTCTAAAGTAATTTCAGGATTGACGCTGGCCGCATCTGTTTTTGCGTTCAGTGTCAGCGCCTTCGCAGCCGACGTGCCGGCCCCGGGCGTCAGCCCGCGTGTCGATGCCATCAAGAAGGCTGGCGTCCTGCGCGTCGGTGTTCTTGCCAACACGCCGTGGCTGGTCGAAAACACCACCGGTTCAGGCGATGCGTGGCAGGGTCCCGCATGGCTTCTCGCCCAGGAATATGCGACCCAGCTCGGCGTCACGTTGCAGCCCATTCCGGTCAGCCATGAAACCAAGGTTCCGGTTCTGGCATCCAACCAGGTCGATCTCAGCATCACGCCGCTGGCAGAGACACCGGAACGCCTGAAGGTCGTCGACTTCGTCCTCTATTCCAAGACCGCCGTTTGCGTCTTCGGCCGCAAGGACAACAAGAAGTTCGCGGAAGCGACCTCGGTCGACGCCGTCAACAATGCCGATTTCACCGTCGCCTACTTCATCGGCGGCGCCGAAGAAAACTGGGTCAAGGAACGCTTCCCGAACGCCAAGCTTCGCGGTGTCACCTCCTCCAGCGCCCCCGCCCCGATCGAAGAGATCATGGCCAAGCGCGCCGACGTCGCTGCGATCAATCGTGTGCAGTGGGTGCTTCTGAACAAGAAGGTTCCCGGCCTGACGGCACTGCCGCAGGAAAACAACTGCCAGGATTCCAACGAAAAGGCCGCACCAGTCGGCCTCGCCGTCGACAAGGGCCAGGACGTCTTCGTCGAATGGCTGCGCGCCGTCGAAAAAGACATGCAGCCGAAACTGACGGCCGATGAAGTCCGCATCGTTGATACGATGAAATAATAAGATACAGCCCGCGGTTCACCCGCGGGCATCTCACCCACATCGATCTCATCTTCCGCGCCCCGTCCGGGCGCGGACAGGAGAACTGCGTCATGGATTTTGATTTTTCGGCTGTCATCGACAGCTGGCAATATCTTGCAGGCGGACTGGGATTGACGCTGCTTCTCAGCGCGTTGACCGTCATATTGAGCCTGATATGCGGAGTGGCCGTCGCTCTCGGCCGGATGTACGGCCCAAAATGGCTATCCATTCCGCTGGTCTTCTACATCGATTCCATGCGGGCCATTCCGGTTCTGGTGGTCCTGGTGTGGATCTATTTCGCGCTGCCGCTTTTGACCGGGCTGAACCTGCCGCCCTTCTGGGCCGCGCTGGTTGCACTGACCTTCCACATTTCGGCCTATGTCGCCGAAATCGTGCGCGCCGGCATCGGTTCTGTGCGCGCAGGCCAGACACAGGCCGGCCTGGTGCTCGGCATGTCGGAAGCGCAGGTGATGCGCAAGATCGTGCTGCCGCAGGCGCTGATCCGCATGCTGCCGTCGATCGGCTCGATCATTTCGATCACCATCAAGGATACGGCGATCGCGGCTGTTATCGCCGTGCCGGAACTGATGAAACGCACTGAAACCGTCTCCGGCCAGAGTTTCCGACCGATGGAGGCATTCACCGTCGCGATGGTGGTGTATTTCCTTATCCTGTTCCCGGTCACGCGCCTCATCGACCTTCTTTATAAAAATATCGGTTACAGGGGGCGTTCATGAACCTCGACTGGAGTGTCGTCTGGCAATATTCGGGTGCTCTCGGGCAAGGTGTGGCAATCACGCTGGGCCTGACCTTCTGCACCATGCTGATTGCCATCCCCGGCGGGATCGTGCTGGCGCTGATGCGCCTCTCGAGCAACCGTCTCGTCAGTGGCGCCAGCGCCTGTTTCGTGGAATTCTTTCGCAACATTCCACTGATCCTTTTGGTGTACTGGACCTTTTACGTAATGCCGGTCTTTACCGACCTGTCGCTCTCGCCTTTCGCCACCGGTCTGCTGGCGCTGTCGCTCAATGTCTCCGCCTATAATTCGGAAACGTTCCGCGCCGGCATCAATTCGATCCGCAAGGGGCAGACGGAAGCTGCATTGGCATTGGGTATGAGCCAGACGGAAGCGATGCTGAAGATCGTGCTGCCGCAGGCCGCCCGCCGCGTGCTGCCGGTTCTCGCCAGCACCTGGGTATCGCTGTTCAAGGATACCTCGCTGGTGTCGGTCATCGCCGTCGGCGATCTTGCCCATACCGCGCTGGAAATCCGCGCACAGACCTTCCGCGTACTGGAAATGCTGACCGCAATGGCGGTGATCTACTGGCTGCTGGGTTATCCGCAGGCCAAGCTGGTCGACCGCATCTACAAAAAATGGGGAGTGAAGGAATGACTGCCATGGCCGCAGAACTCCAGAACCGCAAGAATGCTGACCAGACACCGGTCGTCGAATACCGCAGCATCCGCAAGCTTTACGGCGAGTTCGTCGCCATCGGATCGGTATCGGCGCGCGTCAACAAGGGCGAGGTCGTCTGCCTGATCGGACCGTCAGGCTCCGGCAAGTCAACGCTTCTGCGCACCACCAATGCTCTTGAGGAAATTCAGGGTGGTGACATCCTGATCGACGGCAAGCCGCTTCCCCCGAAGAAGGCCGATATCCGCAAGGTTCGCCAGCAGATGGGCATGGTGTTCCAGAACTTCGAGCTTTTCCCGCACAAGACCGTGCTGGAAAACATTACCGTCGGGCCGCTCACGGTCTTGAAGGTGTCGGAGCAGGAAGCCCGCAAACGCGCCGTCGCTCTGCTGGAAAAAGTCGGCCTCTCCGACAAGGCCGACAAATATCCCGCCAATCTTTCCGGCGGGCAACAGCAGCGCGTCGCCATCGCCCGCGCGCTGGCCATGCAGCCGGACGTCATGCTTTTCGACGAACCGACGTCGGCGCTTGACCCGGAAACCATCGGCGAAGTGCTCAACGTGATGAAACGTCTGGCCGAGGAAGGCATGACGATGATCGTCGTCACCCACGAGATGACGTTTGCCCGCCGCGTCGCCGACTGGGTTATCGTCTTCGACCGTGGCAGCATCGTCGAGCAGGGTCCGCCCGCGCAGATTTTCGACAATCCGCAAGCCGACCGCACCCGCGACTTTCTCAGCCATCTCGGCTGGGACGGTTGACTGCCCTTTTCATCAGACATTTTAAATCCGGAGACCTTACAGATGAAACATACGTGGCGATGGTTCGGCCCTGTCGACAAGGTAAGCGTGGAAGACGCCGCACAGGCCGGCGCTCAGGGTATCGTCAGTTCTCTCCATCATCTTTCCACGGGTTCAGTCTGGCCGGTCGAGGAAATCGAAAAACGCCAGCGCGAAATTCGCGCAGGCGGTCTTTCCTGGGATATCGTCGAGAGCATCCCGATCTCGGAAGACATCAAGACCGGTACGGGCGAATACAAGGCCCATATCGCCGCCTGGCAGGAAAATCTGCGACGCCTGAAAAAGGCGGGCATTGAGACGATCTGCTACAATTTCATGCCTGTCCTCGACTGGACCCGCACCGATCTGCGCTGGACGACGGGGCATGGTGCAAAAACCATGCGCTTTGATCTGATCGATTTCATCGCCTTCGACATGCATATCCTGAAACGCGACGATGCTGCCGCCGATTACCAGCCTGAGCAGATCGAAAAGGCAGCCGAACGCTTCAAGGCGATGTCACAGGATGATATCCGCTCGATCTCCAACAATGTCGGCGCGGGCCTGCCCGGATCGACGGAAGTCTATTCGCTGGAGGAACTGCGAACCCACCTGCGCCGGTATGCAGGCATTGATGCGGCGGCGCTGCAAAGCCGTCTGATCGACTTCCTGTCCGAAGTCGCTCCCGTTGCCGAAGATCTCGGCATGCGGTTGTGCGCGCATGGCGACGACCCGCCATGGCCGCTGCTCGGCCTGCCGCGCATCCTGTCCAAGCTCGATGATTACGAGAGGATCCTTGCTGCGGTGGATGTGATGGCCAATGGTGTCACCTTCTGCACGGGCTCGCTCGGTGCCCGCGCCGCCAACGACCTGCCGGAGATGATCCGCAAGCTCGCGCCGCGCATCCATTTCCTGCATCTGCGCAATGTCAGACGCGAAGACGCCGGCACGCCCTGCTCGTTTTACGAGGACGAACATCTGGAAGGCGATACCGACATGGTGGCCGTGGTGGCCGCCGTGCTCGAGGAGGAAAAACGCCGGAAAGCAGAAGGCCGCGCCGACCACCAGATTCCGATGCGTCCCGATCATGGCCAGGAAATTCTCGACGACCTGACACGCGGCGCGCAGCCGGGATATCCGGCCATCGGTCGCCTCAAAGGCCTGGCCGAACTGCGCGGTATCGAACGCGCGCTTTCACATGCCACACACGGGATGAAGTGATGATGCAGATATTGTCAAAAGAGAGCGCCCTGACGGCCGGTGTTCAGCCCCTTCTGTTGCAAGAAGCGGATATCAAGGCCGGTATTCTGCATATCGGCATCGGCGCATTTCACCGGGCCCATCAGGCCGTCTATACCGAAGAGGCCATCGCAAGCGCCGGAGGTGACTGGGGCATAATCGGCGTCAGCCTGCGCTCCCGCGAGATCGTCGATGATCTCAAGTCGCAGGACATGCTTTATTCGGTCACCACCCGCAGCGCTGAGGGCGACGATATCCGCGTTGTCGGCAGCATCGTAGACGCCGTCGCGGCATCGGTCGAGCCAGGCGTCGTCATGCACCACCTCGCCGATCCGGCAATCCGCATCGTCAGCCTGACGGTTACAGAAAAGGCATATGGTCTCGACCCGACCACCGGCGGACTGGATCGCAATCATCCGGCCGTGGCGCACGACCTCGAACATCCGCAGAACCCGATCGGCGCGGTCGGTTATCTCGTCGAGGGGCTGGCACTGCGCCGCGCCGCCGGCGAAAAAGCCTATACGGTGCTGTGTTGCGACAACCTGCCGTCGAATGGCGATGTCGTCAAAAGGCTGGTTCTGGAGATGGCACGCGAACGGGATGCCGCCCTTGCCGACTGGATCGACAGTCAGGCGACCTTTCCCAACACGATGGTGGACCGTATCGTACCGGCCGCCACGCAGGACACGCGCGATCGTGCGGCCAAGCTGCTCGGCGTGGACGACAGGCTGGCGCTCGAGACGGAAAGCTTCATCCAGTGGGTCATCGAGGACCATTTTGTCTCGGGTCGCCCGGCCTGGGAAAAAGCCGGTGCGCTTTTCGTCGAGGACGTCGCGCCTTACGAGAAGATGAAGCTCAGGCTGCTCAACGGCGCACATTCCCTGATCGCCTATCTCGGCCAGCTTCATGGTCTTGATTACGTTCGCGACGTGATGGGCGTGGCCGAATACAGGGACCGTGTCCGTGGCCACATGCAGACGGCGGCAAAAACTCTCGATCCGGTCCCGGGCATGGAGATTGCCGCCTATATCGACGATCTGCTGGCGCGTTTCGCCAATCCGACGATTGCACACCGCACCGCGCAGATCGCCATGGACGGCACGCAGAAACTGCCGCAGCGGATCTTCGCTCCGGCGATTGATGCGCTCGCAGCTGGCGACGATGCCGAGGGATTTGCCTATGTTACCGCATTGTGGCTGACTTTCGTGCTGCGCCGCGACAGTATCGACGATCCCCGCGCAGCTGAACTGTTACAGGCTGCCCGCCTCTCGCAATCAGAAAACGATGCAGCCGCCCGCCTCCAGCCATTCCTTGAGATCCCCGGCCTGTTTCCGGCGGCGCTTGCGGATGATCCGCGATGGCAACAGGCGCTCGCCCGGCAGATGACCACCATCGAGGCGACGTTGTAACCCCGACGTGTTCACCGAATTGGCGGGACGCATTGCGCACTGGCCGATGTGAAAGGAATACCGATGAAAAAGAGCATTCACTCCTATGCCTGGATGAAGGTCTGGGCACCGGAAGCCGCCGAAGTCGTTGCTCCGAAGGCACAGGCAAAAGGCTTCGATCATGTCGTCATTCCGATGCGTGATCATGCCAGTATCCATCCAGCCGATATTGCCCGAGTTTTTGGCAGCCACTGCATCACCCCTGTCGTGACGGCCACCCAGCTGCCGGATGCCGATATTTCCAGCCTCGACGCCGACATCCGCAAACGCGGACTTGAGCGGCATCGCGCATCGCTGAAACTCGCCCGCGACATGGGCGCCTATCACATGGGCGGCATCATTTACGGTGTTTTCGGCAAGGCGGAAGCCGCCGCAACAGACGAGCACCGCAAGGTCGCGGCCGAAGCCTTGGCCATTCTGGCCGAGGAGGCCAAGCCGATGGGCATCCGTCTGGCGATGGAAATCCTCAACCGTTATGAAACCAACATGTTCAATACGGTCGACGATGCCATTGCCTTCGTCAAGCTGAGCGGTTCCGACAACCTGTTTCTGCACCTCGACACGTTCCACATGAATATCGAGGAAACGGATATGCTGGCCGCACTCAAGCGGGCCCTGCCCCATCTCGTCTATTTCGAAATGGACCAGAACGATCGCGGCCTTCTCGATCGCGGCGCCATCGATTTCACGCCGATGCTGCAAATCCTCAAAGACAGCGGCTACCGCGACATCATCGGTGCCGAGGCATTTTCGAGCGCCGTCAGCGGCCCTGATGTCGCACGGGGCGTTTCCTCGTGGCGACCATTGTTCACCGATGGCGATCAGGTTGCCGACAGCGCGAATATGGTCCTGAGGCCGGTCTTCGGCGACTGATCGTTTGTTCAGCATCCGAAAGTCGGGGCCACATCATCGGGCTGCGCGTCTAGGCTCATGGGTCAGGCTTTCGGCCCGCTCCTTGCTCCTCTTTTTCTGTGAGCCACGTCTCCATCATGTGGAAACGAACTGCTTCTGACCCTTTTTTCGGCTGAGATCGAACCACCAGTCTTCTTAAGAAAATTGCGAAAATAAAAACGTATTCAGATACTTAAATAACTCTCCCATGACTTCCGCTCGTCGTCATTCCACTCAGCGATGCAGCAGCATCCAAGCAATGGACAGTTTGTCGCAATACCGACTTGTCATAGCGCATATCGCACTCATATGGTGGCATACTACCATTGTGGCATATCGTGATTAATCACTGTGCCTGGGAGTATGTTATGGAGAATAGCCCTCGGATGAGGCTTTCAAACGCAAGCGCGGCTAGGCTCGGCGCATTTGTTGACCGGCCCGCCTTTGACCGGAGAGAAGTGTCACCTGGCATCGTGCATATTGGACTTGGTGCATTTTGCCGGGCCCATCTGGCGGTTTACACTGAAGATGTCATCGCCAAAGGCGCGAGCGATTGGGGCATCGTTGGCGTAGACACGATCTCGACGGCCGTTCGTGATGCCCTGAAGCCGCAGGACTGCCTTTACACCCTTCTCTCACGCGATAATGGCGATGACAGCCTGCGCGTCGTCGGCTCGATTATTGATGTGATGATCTCCAGCGATCAGCGTCGCGAAATCTTCGAACTCATGTGCACACCGGAAATCCGCATCGTCACGCTGACTGTGACGGAAAAAGGCTATTGCCAGGATGCCGCAACCGGCCTTCTTGATGAACAACATCCTGCAGTCATTGCAGATCTTGCCAATCCGACGGAGCCGAACAGCATTCCCGGCTTCCTGACGGAGGCGCTCCGCCTGCGCAAGCAGGCGGGGCATCCACCCTTTACCGTGCTCGTCTGCGACAACCTCGCCCAGAATGGCACCAAAGTGCATCGCCTCGTGTCACGCTTTGCAGAACTGCGTGATGCAGATTTGGGGCAGTTCATTCGCGACAATGTCTCCTTTCCGTGCACGATGGTCGACAGGATTACGCCGGCAACACAGGACGCCGACCGTGAGACAGTGGCTGGCAGGCTTGGGGTGCAAGATGCCTGGCCCGTCGTCACCGAACCATTCCGGCAGTGGGTCATCGAAGACCAGTTTCCACTTGGACGGCCGGACTGGGAAAAAGCAGGCGCCATCATGGTCGATGACGTCCTTCCGTTTGAGATGATGAAATTGCGCTGCCTGAACGGTGCGCATTCGACACTTGCGTATCTGGCGGTTGTCGCCGGCATCGACACGATTTCCGATGCCATGACGGATGCCTCGCTACCGAAGATCATCCGCCAATTGTGGGATAATGATCTGATCCCCAGCCTGGCGGCCGTACCCGGAACGGATGTCAAAACCTACACGCACGAACTCGAAGCTCGCTTCCAGAATACAGGCGTGCGGCACTTGACGCTTCAGATCTCGTCCGACGGATCGCAGAAGCTTCCGCCCCGGCTGCTTGAAGCCGCTCGTGAACTTTACGCTGCCGGTACCGAACCGAAAGTCATTCCGCTGACGGTTGCCGCCTGGATGCGTTTCCTCTCGGGCAAAAGCGAGAGCGGAATGGCCTACACCATATCCGATCCACATGCCGACAAACTGACAGCAATTTTCGCCAATGCCGAAAACGACCCGGAACGACTTGCGGATTCCCTTTTTACGGTCAGGGACATTTTTGGAGATGACCTCCCGACAAACCAGCATTTCCGCTCATCCGTGATCGGCCATCTGCGCTCGCTCATAACGTACGGCACGGCAAAGACCCTCAAGGACTTTCTCGCCAATAGCTGACGCGCTGCGAAAAATAGTCCGACGATAAGATAAGGAGAAATTCAATGGAACAGACATGGCGTTGGTTCGGTCCCGAGGATCCCGTCAGCCTTCAAAAGGCACGTCAGGCCGGTGCCACAGGCATCGTCACCGCTCTTCACCAACTGAACCGGGGCGGCATCTGGCCTGCTGACGAAATCGCAAAACGTAAGGCTATGATCGAGGCCGCGAACCTGAACTGGTCAGTCGTCGAAAGCATTGGCGTCGGTGAAGAGATCAAGACCCGCACAGGAAACTTCCGGGAAAAGATCGACAACTACAAGCAATCTATCCGCAACGTTGCGCGCGCCGGCGTCAAGGTCATCTGCTACAATTTCATGGTTATCACGGATTGGAGCCGCACCAATCTTATGTACCCCCTGCCGAATGGTGGGTATGCACTGCGTTACGACAGCGTTGATTTCGCGGCCTACGATCTGTTCGTTCTCAAGCGCAAAGGTGCAGACAGCTCATACTCGCCGGAGCATGCACGGGCAGCCGAAACGCGTTTCAATGCAATGAGCGATGAGTACGTCGCAGAGCTGGAACGCACGCTGATCGACTGGTTGCCGGCACGCGATTTCGCCTACACGCGCACGACTTTCAAAGACATGCTCGAAGTCTACCAGACAATCGGGGCCGAAGACCTTCGCGCCAATTTGATCGAGTTTCTGCGCGAAATTACGCCTGTTGCGGAAGAAGAAGGTGCGCGCTTGTGCATTCACCCGGATGATCCTTCCTTCCCGATATTCGGCCTGCCCCGGGTGATGTCAAATGCTGACGATGTGCGCGCCTTGTTCAAGGGCGTGCCGCAGGAGGCGTGCGGCTTGACATTGTGTACTGGTTCCTTCGGATCAAACCGGCAGAACGATCTTCCCGCAATGGCCAAGGAATTCGCCTCACGCATCCACTTTGTCCATCTGCGCAATACCACGCATGAACCGGACGGCTCGTTTTACGAAGCAGACCATCTCGGCGGCGATACCGATCTGATCGCCGTGACCGCCGCGATGATGGCCGAAGAGGATCGGCGCGCAGCAATCGGCCATCCGGTGCCGCAAATTCCGATGCGGCCAGACCATGGTCACCTTCTCGGTGACGAAGTCGGCCAGACCATGAACCCCGGTTATTCCTTTGTCGGCCGCCTCAAGGGGTTGGCTGAACTGAGAGGTGTCATGCAGACCGTCCAGGCATTCAGAGACAAACGTATTGCCTGACATGAATAACGCTCCGGCAGGGCCATCCGCAAAGTAGACCGTGCCGCGGCAGGAGGTGCGGCGTGAGCACAATGCCACGCCGCATAAGACCAGGAAATCCGCTCAGGCTTTTGGTGCTTGATCGATAGGGAGAAAATGATGAGTTATATGTCAGCCAGCGAACCGCTTGACGACAGCAGAAAGCTTACCAGGCGAGTAGCCACGGCATCAGCCATTGGCACTGCTGCAGAATATTACGATTTCTTTGCCTACGGAACGGCAGCAGTGCTGTTTTTCGGGCCACTATTCTTCCCCAGCGCCGATCCATTGGTCAGCACGCTTGCTGCGTTCGCCACCTATGCCGTCGGTTTCCTTGCACGCCCGCTCGGCGGCATCGTATTCGGCCACGTTGGCGACAAGGTCGGCCGCAAGAAGGCACTCGTCATCACTATTCTGATCGTCGGCCTGGGTACGTTTTGTATCGGCCTTCTACCCACCTATGAAAGCATAGGTATCTGGGCGCCCGCCTTGCTGATCTTTATTCGCGTCCTGCAAGGGTTTGGCGTCGGCGGAGAGCAGGCAGGAGCCGTCCTCATGACGGCCGAATACTCCGAGCCCAAACGCAGAGGTTTCTTCGCCAGTTGGGTGCAGATCGGCGCACCCCTTGGTTTCCTTATGCCTCTGGCGCTGTTTGCGCTCTTGAACGGCTTGCTCACACATGAGCAGATGATGGCATGGGGATGGCGTATCCCGTTCTTGCTGAGTCTCCTCCTCGTTATCGTCGGTCTTTTTATCCGCCTCAAAATCGATGAATCACCGGTTTTTGCGCAAATCCGCGAAACCAAAGCTGCCGAGTCACGCCCCGTTGTCGAAGTCATTCGCGACTTTCCAGGTATTGTCGTCAAGGGCGTCGGCGCCAAACTGGTTGAAGCATGCACCTTTGCCATGTTCACCGTCATCATTCTGGCCTACGGCAAGGCCAATGGCCTCAATGAGAACGTGTTGATGAACACGATGATCGTGGCCGTCGCGCTCGAGATATTCGCCATTCCCCTCATGGGGCATCTCTCGGACAAGATCGGTCGGAGACCGGTCTACATCATGGGCGCCGTCCTGCAGGTCGTCATGATCATTCCGTTCTTCCTGGCCGTCAATCAGGACAGTTTCCTGCTGACGCAGATCGTCATGATTCTGGTTCTGACGCTCGGTCACAGCATGTGCTATGCGCCGCAGGCGTCCTTCTTCCCGGAACTGTTCCCGACGCATATCCGGTGCAGCGGCATTGCCTTGATCTGGCAGATTGGTTCACTGATCGGCAGCGGTATCCTCGGCCTGGTGGCAGTCAAGATCCTGCAGGTAACCGGCGGTCATTATTACGGCCTTGCCATCTATGTTATCGTTCTGGGCGTGCTTTCGATCATTGGTCTGATGATGATGCCCGAAACAGCACCTCGCCGGTTGAAGGGCGAGCTTCACTCCTGGGGGCACTCCGAAAAGCTCGATTGAAAAACAACGCGCACAAGGCCAGCAACATCGCCTTGACTGATCGTTACTGCAGGCACCCCTGACCTTAAGACCAGGGGTGCTCTCTTGCAACCAGCAGATCTTTGCCATTCCGGCGCGCTCGCACGCCACGGCCAACGGTTTACTACGCTGGATGCCATCGATATATCAATCTCTCGGCGGCATCACGCGCTGCCCCGGAATTTAGCAGAAGAGATATGTCATGTTGGATCGCAGCCGTTCCAGATTGACGAACCAGGTGTTCGAAAAAATCCGGGAGGATATTATCAGCGGTCGACTGCCGCCTGACGCGCCGCTGTCCGAAGCCGATCTTTGCGAACAACTCGAAGTCAGCAGGACCCCTGTTCGTGAAGCGCTGATCAAGCTCTCGGAGGAAGAGCTTGTCATCATCTATCCCCACTTTGGCACGTTCGTGGCCCCAATTTCGCTAGAGGCCGTCAGGGTCGGTCAGTATGTTCGTGAGCACCTTGAATGTGCGCTGGTTGTGGATGCAGCCAAACGCATCGATGACGAAGGTCGCGAGCGGATCCGTAAGAACATTCGCGAACAGGCTGCCGCCGCCACTGACGCCGGTGAGTTCTACCGGCTCGACAATGTTTTTCATGCACTGATTGCCGAACTCGCCGGGTATACGGCCGCCTGGAACGCAATCCTGCGGGCAAAGACCCAATTCGACCGGGTACGCTATCTTACCATCCACGATGCAAGCCGGGTTAATTCGATCCTCGAAGAACATACCCGCATTGCCGAAGCCATCATTGCCGGTGATGCTGAAGGCGCAGCTGTCAGTCTCCGCGGCCATCTCAGAACAGTATTTGCCAATATAGAAAAACTTGGCCTTCAGGACGAGAAACCAAAACTTCCCTCACGGAAGAAAAAATGATCACGGATTCGCCTGCAGGTATGCTGGCATTGTAAATACGTGTTTCACCAACCTTAATGTCAGTCGAACTTCGGCGTTCAATCGCCGCTATTTACACCTTGACCGGAATCGAGCCATTCACCCAAACATGCAATCGCACGCAAGCGCGTGACTGCTTGATGATGCGCCATCAGTTCAGGCGAATGGCGCCATCTCCTGAAAAAAGGTGAATGGCGTCGATATCCAGCGAGATATTTATGATGTCGCCAGTCGTACCGCTGATCCGCTCACGAAAGACACCGATTACCTGGGTGTCTCCCAACCTCATCGTCACCTGGGTCTCAGACCCCATCGGCTCGATGAGCACGATTTCAGCAGAAACACTCGCGCGGCCGGGATGATCATTCAATCGAAAATGCTCTGGACGAATGCCGTAGACAATTGCCTGCCCCATAACGGTGCCTTTCGACGCAGGCAGCGGCAAAACGACGTCTGATGTTTGGAAGCCTTGCTCGGTAATCGTGCCGGTGAGGAAATTCATCGATGGCGAACCGATGAAGCCGGCCACGAACTGGTTGGCCGGGCGATCGTAGAGATCGAGCGGCGCACCGATCTGCTCGACCCTGCCGCCGTTCAGCACGACGATCCTGTCGGCCATGGTCATCGCCTCCACCTGGTCGTGGGTAACATAGATGGTGGTCGTCTTCAGCCTCCGGTGCAGCGCCTTGATCTCCCCGCGCATCACCACACGCAGCTTCGCGTCGAGGTTCGACAGCGGCTCGTCGAACAGGAAAACCTGCGGATTGCGGACGATCGCGCGGCCCATCGCAACGCGCTGTCGCTGGCCGCCGGAGAGCTGGCGCGGATAGCGATCGAGAAGGTTGGTGAGGCCCAATATGCCGGCCGCCCAGTTCACCCGCTCGTTGATCTCCGCCTTGTTGGCACCGCGATGTTCCAGCGAAAAGCCCATGTTCGTTGCCACCGTCATGTGCGGATAAAGCGCGTAGGACTGGAACACCATGGCGATATCGCGATCCTTGGGATCGAGATCATTCACCCTCCGGTCGCCGATCTTCAGCGTACCATCGGTGATGGTCTCAAGACCTGCGATCATTCTGAGAAGCGTGGACTTGCCGCAGCCGGACGGCCCGACGAGAACGACGAACTCGCCGTCGCGGATATCGAGGTTGACACCATGTATGGTCTTCAGAGCACCGTAGCTCTTGCGGATGTCGGAAAGGGTAACGTCTGCCATGATCTGATCCGGTTCTCAGCCTTTAAGGCCGGTATGGGCGAGACCTTCGACGAACTGCTTCTGGGCAATCACGAAGACGATGAGGACGGGCAGTGCCGTCAGTGTCGCGGCGGCAAGCTGGATGTTCCACATCGGCCCGCCATAGGCGTCGGTATATTGGGTGAGCGCCTGCGGCAGCGTGAACATCTCAGCGCTCGACAGGAACACGATCGGTTCGAGGAACAGGTTCCAGGAGTGCAGGAAGGTGAAGATAGCCACCGAGGCCAGTGCCGGCTTGGCCAGCGGCAACGCGATCTTAGCGAAGATCTTGAACCGACCAAGACCATCGACACGCGCCGCCTCCTCCAGTTCTGCCGGCAGCGTCACGAAGAATTGCCGCATGACGAAGGTGGCGAATACGCTCGGCGCGCCGAAGATCGGCACAAGGATCAGCGGCCAGTGGGTGTTGACCATGCCTGCCTTCAGAAACATCTGGAACAGCGGCACGATCGTCACTTCCGACGGGATCAGCAAGCCGAGCAGCACGATCATGAAGATCGTGTTGGCATAGGGGAACCTGATCCTGGCAAAGGCATATCCAGCCATCGAAGAGACGACCATTGTGCCGACCGTCACGAGAGCGGCGATATAGGCAGAATTCCAGTATTGCCGCACGAAGGGCTGCAGTTCGAAGACCTTGGAATAGGTCGTCCAGTCATAGCTCTGCGGGATGAGCTGCGGCGGAAAAGCGAAGATATCGCTGATCGGCTTGATGGACGAGGTCACCATCCACCAGGTCGGAAAGACGAAGGGGATCAGCAGCACGCACATCAGTCCGTAAAGTGCGGTTCTCGTGCGGGGGGAAAGCTCAGCTTTCATAGAACACGATCCTCTTTCGCATCTGCCACTGGGCGAAAGTCAGGATAGCGACGATCGCAAAAAGCAGGATCGACAGCGTCGAGCCGTAACCGAAGAAATGGAACTGGAAGGCCTGCTGGTAGAGGTAATAGACGAGCACGGTGGTCGACAGACCCGGTCCGCCCTGCGTCAGCACCGCGATCTGGGCGAAGACCTGCAGCGAGCCTACAATGGTGATGATCGAGGTCAAGAGAATGGTCGGGCTGATCAGCGGCAGGGTGATGCGGCGGAACTGCTTGAAGGCCGGAGCGCCGTCGATGCGGGCAGCTTCGTACAGCTCCTTCGGCACGCCCTGCAACGCGGCGAGAAAAAGGATCATGTTCAAGCCCACGTTCTTGAACACCTGCACAACGATCACCGAGATCATCGCGGTGGTTTCCTCGCGCAACCAGTTCGGCCCTTCGATGCCGAGCATCAGAAGCATGCCGTTGATGCCGCCGTTCTTCTGCAAGAGGAAACCCCAGACAATCGTCCACGCGACCAGCGAGACGACGACGGGCGAGAAGAACAACGTGCGGAAGATCGCGATACCGGCCAGTTTCTGGTTCAGCAACACCGCCAGCAGCAGGGCGAGCGACATGTTCAAAATAACGAGCCCGGCCGAGAAGATCGCCGTAGCACCGAGGACTTCGAGCAAGCTCTCGTCCTCGATCAGCATCCGGTAGTTCTGCCCGCCGGTATAGGTGAAGGTATTGGCCAGAACGTTCCACTCGTGCAGCGAATACCAGAAGACCAGCCCAAGCGGGATCAGCACGAAGGCAATGATGCCGACCAGTTGCGGGGCGATGAAGAGGAAGCCGGCGAGGCTGTCGCGCCGCGCGATGGTCCAGAACGGCGAGAAGGAGCGACCTTCCGCACGAGCGTTTTCCTGCGCGACAGCCATGGCGCCCTCCTCAGCGCTTCAGAAGCGGCCCGATCTGGCCGCAGATTTTCTGGAGCGTGCCCGGCACGTCTGCTTCCGGTCGCCAGACGGCGTCGAGATTGGAGCGCACCATCTGCTGGATCTGCGCAAAGCCGGTATGGCCGGGCATGACCTTGCCGTTGGCGATGCCGGCGATGACGACCTTGTCGATCTGCTCTTCGGAGAGCAGCGGGTTGGTCTTCTTAAGTACCTCGGCATTGAGCAGGGATTTGCGTGCCGACGGGAAGAACTGGCTAAGCTTGGCCGAGTTTTCCGGGTTGGTCATGTAGGCGACGAATTCGGCCGCCGTTTCTGCGTTCTTGCCCGACTGCATCACACCGACACCGGCCTGGCCGATCAACGCGTATTCACCGGCTGGGCCTTTCGGCAGCGGCACCAGATCCCAGTCGAACGGCTTGTCCTTCGGCAGAAGCGAGGCGCGGCTGATCTGGGTGATCGTCATCGCCGCGTTGCCGGCGAAGAAATCGACCGTCTCGCCGGGTCCGGGCATCGCCTTTTTCGTGAATACCACGTCGTGGATGAATGCGAGCGCATCCGCCATCGGCTTTTCCGCCATGGTGCAGGTCTTGCCGTCTTCGCTCCAGGGCGAAGCGCCCCAGCCGTTCCACACCGATGTCAGGTATTGCCAGGCCTGGTAGTTGAAATCGCGGACGACGAGCCCGCCCTTGCCCGTCTCCGCGACCGCCGAAGCCGTGGCTATGGCCTTGTCCCAGGTCCATTCGCCGGCAGCGACCATCTCGGCCGGTGTCTTGGCGCCTGCCGCCTTGACGAGATCGTTGTTGACAAACATCGCAAACGGCGAGGTGGAGAAGGGATAGGCGTAGAGCGTGCCGTCCTGCATCCAGCGCTCGGTCGCGCCGGCGCTCACCTCGTCGAGATTGAAACCTTCCGCTGCCTTCAGCGTGTCGCTCAGCGGATAAAGCGCGCCCGACTTGACGAAGTCATATGCCGAGGTCTCAAAAATCCAGGCCATGTCGGGTGCATTGCCGCCGGCAATCTGGGTGGTCAGCGCCGTCGTATAGGTTTCGAACGGCAGCGACTCGTAGGTGACCGTGACGTTGGGGTGTTCCTGCTTGAAACCAGCCGCGATCTCGTTGAACAGTTTCAGATGCGCCTCGTTGGCGCTCCAGATCGTCATGCGCAGATTGACCGCGCTCTGCGCATGGGCAGCACCGCCCCAGGCGAACGATCCGATGACTGCCCCCACGCTCAACAGTGTGCAGGCCGTCGATTTCAAATTCCGATAATGAAGCATTCCCAGTCCTCCTCCAAAGATGGGTGATCAGTAGGCCGCGATATCCGGCCACCGTATTTCAATGCCCTCGCGGGTCAGCGCCGCCTGGAAATCATGAAGATGCGCGTCCTGCGCCTGCACCTGATGCGGCGTCAGTCCTTGGTCGAGGCAGTATGATGCGAGCATTCCGGCGACTTCGCCGATATTCCACTCGACCGGATGCAGCCGGTAGCAGCCGTTGGTGATATGCGTCGTGCCGATGTTTTTTCCGGCCGGGATGAGGTTCTTCACCCGCTGCGGCAAGAGAGAACCGAGCGGGATCTCGAACGGGCAGGACGGAACGTCGACGTAATTGTCGCCGCCGGTCGAGGGGTGCAGGTCGATGCGATACATGCCTATGCCGACGCTGTCGCGATAACGAACCGCGCCCTTGTCCCCGCGGACCGTATAGGACAGATCCTGCTCGACGATGCGGGTGATCGGCTTGATGCGGCGGCCTTCGCGCACATAGGGCGCCATGGCGAGGCCGTGATCGGTACCTGTGATGTCGCCGCGCAGGCGCAGGCCCCGGAAACCCTGGCCACCGTCGAGGCGCGGTGCCTCCGTCTGCAGCCAGTAGAAGACCGAATAGGAAAGGTCGGCTGCGGCCTTCAGATGGCGCGCCTTTTCCTCTTCCGACACGTCGATGATCGTGCCGTCCATGTAGTCGATCATCGGCCAGTTCACGAGGCAGATGTCCGACTGGTAAAATCCGGGCGCGAAATTCTTGCGGGCGGCGATGCGCCGGAAGATCCAGAGGTTCTCGTCGCCGCCGCCCTTGCGCTGGTCGGCATCGACAGCCAATGGATCGTCGTCGGGGTTCGGTGTAAAGGAACGGGTGGTGTGCTCCAGCGTGCGCGGATGCGGCGCGGTGAAGCCGAGCAGCGGCCCGCCCCAGAAATGCGGCTGATACTTGCGCCAGTAATCGTAATTGTCCGGCTTGTTGATCGTCTGGTCGCCATCGACATGATCGATGGCAAAGCAGATCGACACGGCCTGAACGTTGTCCGGCTGGGCTTCTCCCGGTGCGCTCGGCTCGCCGGTGTCGGATTGCGCCTCGAAACCCTTGGCATATTCGGTACCGGTCATCGGCAGGAGATCGCCGAGTTCGGTGGCATCGAGAATGTAATCGGCGGAAATGACGATCTCGACACCCGTATCGCGATGACGAACGGTGACGGATCGGACCGTATCGCCCTCGACATCGGCTGCGACCGGCCGGTAGGGCTTGAGAACGGTCAGCCGGTCGGCACCGATATACGGCATCAGCATGCTTTCCATGACCGCCAGGCTCACGCGCGGTTCCGCGCAGATGCGGCTCACCCAGCCGCCGCCGGGATTGAGATCGCCCCAGGCGCGGGCACCCTCTGTCAGCGGATAGTGGTCGCGGTAATATTGCCGCACGCCGTTGCGCAGCTTCCGGTAGGATCGGGTGATGCCGAACTGTTCGACCCAGCTGTGCTCGTCGGAAGGAACGGCCTGGCTGGTCAGCTGGCCGCCGATCCAGTCGTATTCCTCGGTCATGATCACGCGACGTCCTCCACGCGCGGCCCCTAAGGCCGCCGCTACACCGCCGAGACCGCCACCTACTACAAGAATATCTGCTCGCATCTCTTTCACGTCATTCCATCCGTTTTCTACTGGGCGCGTTTCGCCGGATTTGAAGGACAGGGGCCCAATGTCTCGCCCTCGACGGGCTCGCAGGTCAGAAGGATCTGGCTGCCGGCACTTGCCGTTTCGATGCGGTTCACCAGCATGGCCGTCGCCTGCCGTCCCATCTCCTCGCGCGGAATGTCGTAGGAAGTGAACCGCACAGGGCTGCGGCCAGCGCGGATATGGCTGCCGAGCACGACCATCGAGAAATCCTGCGGCACCGACAGCCCGCGCTCGCGCGCTGCGGCCTCAACGCGCACGGCATCCGCCAGTTCGATGAAGAAGGCGGCCGTGGCACCGCTCGACACGATCCCATCGAGGATCTCGCCGGCCGGCCGGTTGACGGCATCGACATGCAGGGCAAGCTCGCCCCCCTCGCCCAGCGTCGAGACAAAGCCCCGCCAGCGATCTACGATGGATTCAGCTGGACCTTCCGGACCGATATAAGCAAGCTGCGAATGGCCGAGCGAAACGGCCATTTCGACGAGGTGGCGCGTGGCGGCCTCATAATCGCCACCGACGTAAGGAACCGGCCCGCCTACATCATCGCGGCGCCCGATCGCCACGAACGGGTAGTCTTCCGTCACCAGCCGGGCAAGTTCCTTGCGGTCGAATTCACGGCCGAGCACGAGGCAGCCATCAGCGATCCGGAGCCGGTTGTTTTCGGAAAAGATCTTGCGATTGTTGCCGACACCGGCGCTGGTCAGAAGCAGGAGATCGTAGTTCTGGTGCTGCGCCTCTTCCTCGATCCCGAGCAGAAAGGGCGTGAAAAAGTCCGCCTGCGCGCTCGGGAAGGCCGGCTCGTAAGTAAAGACGCCGAGAATGCGATTGAGCCCCTTGGCCATGCGCCTCGCGATCGGGTCGGCGACGTAACCGGTCGTCTGGATCACCGCCTGAACGCGTTCGCGCGTCTCGGCTGGAATGCGCGCCAGCGCTGTCGGCGCACCGTTCAGAACAAGGGAAACCGTAGCCTGACTTACGCCGGCAAGTTTCGCAATGTCGTTTTGAGTCAGTCGCTTGTGCCCTGTCACGCGACGCCCTCCCAAGCATCCCGAAAACTGCTAATACGTATTAGCTGTTAATGCGCATTAGCACAGTGATCTCAGGTTTTGTCAAGTGACCATCGGGGCTTCCAATCGCGGCATACCGCTACCGGAAGCGATGGAGCAGTCGAGGCATCGGTCTGCGCAACAGGCTTCGAGCTATGACAACAGCGCAACACGACGCAGTGGGAAGGCGGCGCGGTTGCTGAACTGATCGCAGACGTCACAGTCAAATCGATGGTGGCGTTTCCGGTACGGGATAGGTGTTCAGCCTTTCGCGAATGTATCCCTCGATATAGGCGAAGACTTCTGCCGCACCCTCGTCTGTTTCAACAAGGTCAATCGGACGATTGCCGCTGAGCTAGCTGTTTTCCTGTCGCGTCCATTTCATTTTTTGCCCCCCCATTCTTAGCGGGGCTTGTTCGTAGAAATCACGCGGTCATTTTGAATTTCTGTGCGGGGGTATGCCGCCTATGCTCATGTTGGGCCGTTCATTGTTGTAGGACCATGGCCACTGCGGGCAAAGGCTTGCGCCTCCTCAATGCTTTCGATGATGTACTGGTCTAGCCACTCGTGCCGAACCGTACGGTTGTAACGTTCGACGTAGGCGTTCTGTTGGGGCTTGCCTGGCTGGATGTGGCTCAAGGCTATTCCCCGTTTCTCTGCCTATTCCATCAGCTTACCGCTGACATATTCCGGACCGTTGTCCGCCTGTATGGCCATAGGCTTGCCGCGCCATTCGATGATCTGGTTCAGGCTGCGGATGACGCGCTCGGCAGGCAACGAAGAATCCACCTCAATGCCCAATCCCTCGCGATTGAAGTCGTCCAGAACATTCAGCAGCCGAAACTACCTGCCGTCCTCGAGGCGATTCGCAATGAAATCTATGGACCAGACCACGGGCAATGCATCGGGTTTGTCCCGCTTCAGGCGCCTGCGTGGCTTGCCCCTCAGGTTCAACTCAAGCTTGCGACAGACCCGCTTGTGGTTCCGGCGATGCCCACGGACATTGCGCAGGTAGAGAAAGCACAGGCCGAAGCCCCAGTTCTTCTTGACCCGCGTTAATCCGATGAGCAGATCGGCGATCTCCTCGTTATCGTCGGTCAGCTTGGCGCTAAAACCATAGCAGGTCTCGCTGACACTAAAGGTGCGGCAGGCGAGCGCGATGCTCACCCCACGCAACGCCACTGCTTTTCCGGCCATCTCCCGGCGTTGAGATGGCCGTGTCACTTTTTCCCAAAGCCTCTTTGAGCAGCTCACCTTGCATGCTCATCTCGGCATACATCTTCTTCAACCGTCGGCTTTCGTCTTCCAGTGACTACATCTGGCTGATCATGGACGCGTCCATACCGCCATATTTGGCGCACCATTTGTAGAACGACGTCGTGCTCATTCCATGCTCCCGGCACAAATCAGGCACGGGGACGCCGCCTTCCGCCTGACGCAAGATGGCAAGGATTTGCGGTTCACCGAATCTGCTCATCTTCATCAAAATCTCCTCGTTCATAAAGCCCGAGAAAATTCTACTTTTGAAGCCCGTTATTTGCCGCGAGATTGACCCGGCCAATGCCGATGAGCCTAACGTCCAGACTTTCTGGTCGTGAGGACCTCCAATGTACTCTCCATGGAGAAACTCCCGTTGCTCGTCCATGGATAGGCGATTACAGGTTAAGGCGGCGAGGACAACGCGGGAGTGGAAAATCGGTTACCGTTTATGCGACATTTTGTGCCTTCGGCGTGCTCGATCGTGTCGACGCGCTCTCGCGATATGCCGCCATGTGTCGTCAATGCAGCGCTTTTGTGAACTTCACATCCAATATTTGGGTTCGAGAACGGCTCTTTGACCGGATTGAGGTTACGCGAACGAAACGGCAAGAAGCCAGCACCACACGCAGGCCACCTTGCTGTTTCTCGCGCACGACGTGGACTTCCGCCCTATCGGTTGAAGCCCTCCACCTCTGTGGTGACCCATCGATATCCCTGTGCTTCGCAAACAGTCGGCGTTATTCGCTCCAAGGCGTGGAGCATGGTCCCGTCGTAGCCCAGAGGCTCTTCGGGATAGTCATCCCATCTCAAGCCGGAATTGAATATTGGCGCCAATGCACGGGGACGGGCGTAAAACATGTTGCCAACCGGGAACTCAATGGTGCGGGGCAGATCCGCATGCACACCGAGCCTCTCGCAGAGTTCCGTCGCCGGCAGGTAGTTTTCGGTCCAGCCAACCACGTTTGGGTCTTCTGGAAAGACGAGCCCGAGATCACTGCGTTGCTCGAATGCGGCCAGTATCTCGTCGATCGCAGCCGCCTTGCCGCCGATTAGATTTTCGAAAAGAAATTCGCGCCAGATATCGCCTGGCTGTGCCGTTGCTCCACTCCCGCCAATATCAACGCTTTTCTTTCCATGGATATGCCCGACGACATCATAGTCATCAAGCATTGCGCCATATTCGGTGATCATCGGCCCCAGATCTCGGCCTAGATTCGGTACGCGCCGAATGACAGTCCTTGCCTTCTTGTAGCCCGCCAGTCTCCGGGAAACGTAGGACAAGCCTTTGTCAGACGTGACACTGATGAGCAGATCCGGCTTGGCGAGGTTGTGCTGGATACGTTTCAGTATCTCGTCCAGGATTTCGGGATAGTGCAGATGGATGTGCAAGGCGACTTTAAGCTTGCTGGGCGTTTTTGTAACTTTGGGTTCTGCGCCTAAGCGGATGATATGTCTGAACCAGCGCCCTTCCGGGCGCCCGTTACGGATCCAATGTGCAAGATGATTTTCAAAGGGAGCCTTGTTCAGCTCCGGGTGATGTTCAAGATAAATATGCGGCGAAAAGCCCATGACTGGCCGCCGGTAGATACGATCCACTCCTTCGACGCCGGAGGCGGCGAAACGCAGATACTTCTTGATCTTCTCGTCTGGCGAAGACACCGCACCGAGTGCATCGCCAATTGCTGCGTCGGACAAGGCACCAGCCTGGCTAAGCGTGTCGAAATCCAGCCGCTCCTGGGCAGACATCGACTTGGCGTCTTCCAAAATAGCGATCAACTTATTGACATATCTGCGCATATCGAATGCCTCTAGTGCCATAGCCTTCAGCGCCACCCCGATTTCGCGACGGAAATGCGTGTCGATCGCCAATCTTTCCAGAATGTCTGCCGCGGCTTCGACATCGAGATACGGCGCAACAAGCGGCTTGAATTGAGCGATATTCCTGAGGAACTCTGCTGTTCCGGACGCCTTCTCAAAAGAAACGACGGGCAAGCCGGCCTGCATCGCATCGATGGTAACATTGGGAAATGGGTCCAGCCTGGAACTCATCAACATCGCGTCAGCAGCGATGTAGAGATTTTCCAGATCATCGGCGGAAACACCGGGCATGATCGTAACAAGGTCTTGAAGGCCACCACGGACAATCTGGTCACGCAACCAGATGGAATAGGAAAGGTCCTTCTCGGGATCATAGCCGTCGCCCACCCAAACGAACCGTACTTTGTCTCGCCCGAGTTTTTGTACCAACCGTTGTGCCGTGGAAATGAAAATATCCACGCCCTTTCTGATCTGGACAAACCCGCAACCTATCACGAGAAAGCGTCTCTCTATCGATTGCAACCGCAACAGATCGGCAAGTTGTCGGGAGGTGGGTATAGAGCTGGTTACAGGTATCTTCGATTTGCCCTGCGGCAACACGAGATAGTTTCTAAACCCGTTGAACAGATTGCAATTCAGCGCAGATGCGGCGGTCACGCTCGAAGAAAACACGATCATTTGGGAGCCGACGACCATATCAAGGACGCGCTTCTGCGGAATGACATATTCCGCGAATTCGTGCATCAGCGAAACCACGGGAACATTCAATTCCTGAGCCGCCGCTGCGATATTGGCGGTCTCAATGCTATTTGCGATGACATAATCAAGTCCGAAACGCTGCTTGACCTCCGAGAGGAAGACCCTGCGCAGGATGCTGCTATCTAATCCGGCCGCGCCTTCTGGTGCGAGCAATACCAAACTGGAATGCTCGTGAAATTCATCCACGAGAATGCCATCCTTCATGATCAGACTGATAACATTGAATTTCGTTGCAAGTTGCTCGGCGATGTTGCATCCCAGAATAGGTGCTCCGGTCATCGAGGCTTCATGAGAGGCTAGCAAGACTGTGGGCCGGTAGCGTTCGAACGGACGGCGGCCAGCCGACGAAATGGCGTCGAAATCCAGTACCGCCAGTCGTTTCTCATACCTTCCATGCCGAACATAATGCATCAACAGAGATGACTGCAGATCCCTGAGATCTTGATGTCCGAAACGATAAACCAGCGGATCAAACTGCGCGCTGGGCCGTAGATATCGCTTCTCACCGTCCGTTATATAGTCGAGTATCGCATCGCGACTTGAAGCAAAAACCCTTCCGGTTGCGTTTTGATAAAAATTAATATCGAAAAGCCCGCTGACGATGATCTCGTTCAGCCATTCTTCATTCTGTACTGCAGGTATATGGTTTTTGGGATGCTTCGATAAAAATCGTTGAGATAATGTCTCAAGCAGTCGGGAACGAGAAACGATGTCTTTGGCAATACGCTTGTTTCTTTCATTTCGCAGTACTTTAAGAACATAGTGTTTCATTGGGGATCCCCGAGCGCAACGTGGCGTAAGTCATGTCGAGAGGTCTTCAGCGGCGTGCCCGGCGTCTGGCGCTCCAGAAAAATACGCGCTTGTTTCTTCAATGAGTGCTTGAAAGCCTAGCCCTTCGTCCGAGCCGATGTCGCAAGCAGGTTCAGCTTTGATCACAGACAAGAAGAGGCGAGCCACCACAGGCGAGCGCACTGGATCCGCTGCGGCAACATCAGAGGCAGGACCTGCGCCAGATGAGCCCGACATTGCCGACCAGTCCGGGTGAAAAACATCGCACGACTGCGCTTTGAAGATGCCGGAGATCGTTAAACTGTGGTGCGGCTCATATGCGGCCCAGCTGCGCAGACCGGCGTCCAGGGAACTGGTACGCGCCGCAATGATGACGTTGTATCCTTCAGTTTGCAGTAAGCCCGCCAGACTTCTTCCGACAAATCCAGTCCCGCCAGCCATCAGATATTGCGTCATTGGTGGTTCTTTGGAGTAGTGGATACCTCTTCGAGGCAATCCAGCAGCAGCTTCACATATGCATCCATGTCAAAGCGCCGTTTTGCCAGTGCCCTGGCGCTTTGCGACAAGTTATCACGTAGTTCTCGGCTCATTGCAACTTCATAGATCCTTTCAGCTGCGGCTATGAAATCAAAATACGGGACAACCAGCTGTTGCAGCATCGCATCCTCCTGAAAGTAGTCCGAAAACCCGCTGGCATTGTCGAAGCAAACAACCGGCAGGCCCGCACTCAAGGCGTCGATGGCGACGTTGGGCAGCGGATCGAGGCGTGAGCTGAGGAACATTGCATCGGCTCGCTCGTAGAGCGTGTTCAGATCCGCCGCCGACAGCGCCGGAAGAATGGTGATCCCCTCGGCATGCCCGCCGCGTTGTATCTGGTCCTTCAACCATACACTCAGGAAATAATCTCGCTCAGGGTCATACCCATCGCCAACCCATACGAATTTGGCCTTCACACCCTTTGCCAAAACCTGTGTCGCTGCGGCAATAAACAGATCGACGCCCTTGCGTATCTGTACGTGGCCGCAACCTATGCATAAAAATGTCTCCCCATCTTTGTGATCCGCCAGCAGCGATGCCAGATGGGACGAGTGCTGCTGATTATCATGTGCGGGCAACAAGCACTTGCCTTGCGGAGCAATCAAGGCGTGCGGCAGGACAAGTCCGGTGGCGCCGCGCGCCGACGATGCAAGCAATTGCGAGGAAAACACCACCCTGTCTGCGGAATTGAGCACTTTGATCAGGCGTGGCGGATAGGTGTATTCCGCGAATTCATGAATGAGCGAGAGAGAGGGAATATCCATTATCGCAGCGGCGCTGACCGCAATTTCCGACTCCACGCTGTTTGCAACGACATAGTCGAGACCGAATGCGCTGCGAATGGGTCGCAGAATGCGGTTCGCAAAGGCCTGCGGGTCTGCATCGGCGATCGAACCGGCCATCGGCACGACAAAACCGACACAAAAGGGCATGAAATCGGCAGCCAGCTTGCCACCGTGAAGCATAATGCAAATCACATTATGTGTTTCGCTGAGGCCCTGTGCCAGATTCCAACCAAGCACAGGCGCTCCGGTGAAGCTTCCGTCATGAACACAGAGAATGACGGTTTTCAGGCTCTTATCGTAGGTTTTGCCTCCTTTTGCCAAAGGGTTGATTTGCCAGAGCGCGGCAGCATAAGACATTTTCAGGACCGCACTTTTTACGCGAGGGAAACGTCTCGCAATTTTGCGTGCAACGGCCGACAGCATTGGTGATTTGTTGATAAGCGAAAATATGAAACTCATACCGTAATTTGATCCAATTCTGTGAGTTGCAGAAGACCAAGCAGCGCCGACTCCGGGCCTTATTTCCAGATACTCGCCGCGTGGCACTCCAACTATAAGAGCCTGTTAGACAGTCCGGCGAAATGAAGCGCCCGGATTTTGCCGCAGAACGTCCCCTCAAGGTATGCGGCGAATACTGGTGCGTCCAGCATGGCAAAACATCGTCCTTTGGCATCGATTGACCGTATGTTTCAGATGGCTCAAGAATGCAGCGTCTTTTTGAATTGACCTGCCACTGATAGTTCCTCCAGCTTCTCCCCCCTCCCGCTGTCCCGCCCATCGAGGACGGACTTGTGAAGAAGCAGCGAGAGCTAGGTGTTTAGTCCCACAGTGTGATGGCGTATTATTGTCGCGATCACAGAGGGACACTCTATGGGCCAATTTCTTCATGGCAGCGCCAAGACCA
>NZ_JAUSRF010000020.1 GCF_030811685.1 Neorhizobium huautlense
ATCTCGAGAGCCGTCTGTTCGGGAGCAGGTTTCTTCAACATGACCCAGTGAATCACAAAACCCCTGGACCAGCCAGGGGTTTGTCAGCAGTCTGAAGTGTCTGCCTCTTCTGAGGCAGACACTTTTACGATTGGAACGTCGAGGAAGGGGCCGGATGCGGACCACCGTGGCTTGGAGAGCACGGGCAGAAGCGAGTTCGCCGCGCAAAAGCACGTCAGCCCCCGTATCGGGCTCAAACTCATTTTTGCGTCTACCAGTTTGAAGGCAAAGGGGACATGCAATGAATTCCGACTTGAAGGCACGGCTTTGGGGTGTTGTCCTGATTATTATTGGAGCGGCAATATCCTGGCCGACAATTTTCGACCGCATCCGATTGGCACACGAGGGTACGCCTGAGATCAGTGTTTGGTCTCTGGCATCCTTTCTAGTGGGGCCACTGATCGTCTTTGGGTTTGTTATGCTCATCCTGGGTGAAAAGACGGAGGACATGACGAGAGACGCGGAGAAGAAACGCATGAAACCGCTAGGCAATGTCATAGCCCTTCTTTGCCTCCTGGCAGGGTTTGCCGGCATGCTCGGAACCACGTTCGTGCTACAGTCCTTCGGATACAGGTGACACGAGGTCGGCATGTCCGTCTTGTGCCAAGAAGCCGATGCGGGCGAGCTATCAGCCAAACGAATGACGGCATTGGGAGCTGCCGTCGCGAGGGTGCCGTGACAACTGCGTCTTCAGTTCAGGGACAGCCTCAGCCGGCTCTGGTCGCCGCCCTCAAGATGGTGGCTCTTCTGCGAGCAGGGCATCAAGTTCGGCGTTGGCAAAGGCAAGCTCCTGCCTGGCGCCGGCCAGGTCAGCTTCGAGTTTGAGACGCTCGTCCCAATCCGCGCAATTTGCCAGTTCAAGTCGAAGTTCCTCGATGTACTGTTCGAGAGAAAATGTCATTGTCCGTCTCCATCTGTTTTGTGAAAGATGGCCCGCAGACGCGAGGACAGGCGGGATGTCAGGGATCGCGCAAGCGACCGGTGGAGCCGGGGAGTGGGGGAGCCCATTTTCTGGCGGAGGCCAAGGCATTTGGCGGAAAATTGGGGGGACCGCTCATCCTTGAGATCTCGGCGGTCCTCGCCACCATAGGCAGATCTGAGCAAGTCCCCGGGTCCCGTATCCATCCCCCGGTGCCACAAAGCCCAGCGCGCGACAGCGCTTTCATGTGGAGAACATCCACGCCCGCAAGACGTTCGGTGCGGAATTGCGTGACAGAATCGCGCTGCGATGGAACGGTTCAATGGTCAACGAGGAAACAATCCATGACCACCGCCAATGAAATCGCAGATAAGATCGCGTCCGAGCACGGCCTCACCAAGGCGCAGGGCAAGACGATCGTCGAATCCGTTTTTGCCGCCATCGCCGAGGCAGCGGCCTCCGGTACCGAGACCTCCATCCCGGGTTTCGGCAAGTTCAAGGTGAAGGATACGCCGGAACGCGAAGGCCGCAATCCGTCGACGGGCGCAACGATCAAGGTTGCCGCCGCCAGGAAGCTCGCGTTCCAGCCGGCCAAGGCGTTGAAAGATGCCCTGAACAAGTAAGGGCGCCACTGGCGACTGCCACTGCTACAAAGCCCGAAGACCCCGCGATTTGCGGGGTCGTCCAATTTCTGCCCCCCAGCGTGCAAGATCAAAAACCGGGATGCATTGGCAATTTTGTAAACTTGGTGCTACATATTCCATCGATCTGTAGTGCGAAGGTGACAAATGCCCACACCGCATAATCCTCCTGCTGGCGTGAAGCGCGCGCTTCGCAAGCTCGGTGCGGACATCCACGACGCACGTCGGCGCCGTCGGTTGCCTATGGCCGTTGTTGCAGAGCGCGCCTTTACCTCACGCTCGACCCTCCAGAAAATCGAAGCCGGCGATACCAGTGTCAGTATTGGAATCTATGCGGGCGTCCTACAGGCCCTCGGATTGCTCGAAGGCCTGAGCCATGTTGCAGACATCGGCAACGACAGCGTCGGCCAGTCCCTGGCAAGCGCCGATCTACCCAAGCACGCGCATCCGAAAAAAACACGCGGATCGTCTGATAATGGCTGACTTCGAAGTCCATATCGACATTGATGGCCAGACACGGCCAGTCGGCCTGGCGCGCAGCAACCGCGTCCGCGGAACCGAAACGATCATGTTTGAATATGACCGGGAGTGGCTCACCGATCCAAATCGGTTTTCGCTGGAGCCCGCCTTGCCGCTGACACGAGGTGGCTTTGCGCCACCGGCCGGTCTCACGACGTTCGGTTCACTGGGGGACTCCGCACCGGACACCTGGGGCCGCCGCCTCATGCAGCGCGCGGAACGCCGCACAGCAGAACGCGACGGTCGGGCGGTGCGTACATTGGCAGAGAGTGACTATCTGCTCGGCGTTGCTGACGAGACGCGATTGGGCGCAATTCGCTTCCGCTGGATCGGCGAGGAAGCGTTCCAGGCACCGATCGACAACGGCGTTCCAGCCCTCATCGACCTTGGCCGCCTGCTGCAGATCACCGAACGCGTCCTCCGCGACGAGGAAACGGACGAAGACCTGCAGCTTATTTTCGCGCCCGGTTCGTCACTTGGCGGTGCGCGTCCAAAGGCGTCGGTGATCGATCAGCATGGGCATCTGTCGATCGCCAAATTTCCCAAGGAGATGGACGAATATAGTGTGGAGACTTGGGAGGAAATCGCGTTGCGGCTGGCTGATCGGGCCGGAATCACCACGCCGCGCCACCAGTTGATCGACGTTGCCGGCAAGAGGGTCATGCTGTCCCGGCGCTTTGATCGGCGGGACAATGCGCGCATCCCGTTCCTGTCAGCGATGGCAATGATGGGTGCGAAAGACGGCGAGCGTGGAAGCTATCCGGAAATGGTCGACGCGCTGGTAGAGCATGGTGCGCAGGGAAAAAGCGATGCGCAGGCGCTCTATCGCCGCGTCGTGTTCAACGTCCTGATCTCCAATGTGGACGATCATCTACGCAATCACGGGTTTCTCTGGCTCGGAAAGGCCGGCTGGTCATTGTCACCAGCCTATGACCTCAACCCAGTGCCGACAGACATCAAGGCGCGTGTGCTGACGACGAATATCGACCTTGATGAAGGCACATGTTCACTCGATCTTCTGGAAGAAGCATCGGAATTCTTCGCGCTGACTCTCCCACAAGCGCGGCAGATCATCAGACAGGTGGCGGATGCTACGGCGACATGGCGCGAGACTGCCAAAGCCGTCGGCGCAAGGTCGGCCGAAATCAACCGTATGTCCAGCGCATTCGAGCATGAGGATTTGAAGCGGGCCCTCACCCTATAAACCCGCCTTCGTCACTCGGATCCATTCCGCGACCCAATACCCATCGGCTCTGGCCTGAACGCCTAGGCCTCTGCCAGATCGGCACTCTCAAACGCGACAGCATCTCCATCGTAGAAACCGACGCCATCACTGATCCTGATCGACGTGCCGAATTTCGCCGACTGTTTTTGGAAGCGGGTGAGAATGCGGTCTGCGTCTTCGCCAAGCGCCAGTTCAGGCGCAAGGCGCTTATCCAACGCCGGGCATTTCAGCGCCTCGGAACCGCCGATGATCACGGGATGGAATTCCATGCCGACCAGAGTGCCATCGCCGGAGAATGAGCACAGCCCGACGACGCTTTCCCATATTTCTCGGGCGATCCATTTCGATCCCTCGGATCGGATATGGAATATGAAATTGCCCAGGCTGTAGAAGATCGGGCGGCCGCGATAAATCTCGACGGGTTGCAGCACCGGTGCACCGTGGCTGACGAACATCGCCGCGCCTGCGTCAATGCATTGCCGCGCAACGCCGCTGACCCAGTCGGGGACCTGATACCAGTCCGATGCCCAATGGTGGTGGTGCAGATAGGCGATCACCATGTCGCCCTTTTCCGCAGCGGCGGCGATCGCCGACAGATTGCGGGCGATATCATCACCATCGATCCTGACACCGCGCCCGAACCGGTCCGAGCGGCGGAACAGAGCACGCGCAATAGCGATTTCGCAGTCGCCATCGACGGCCGGCACGTCATCCGGCTGGGCGTCGTTTCCGAGATCCATGTCGGTATAGCCCAGCCGATCACGGATGGATTTCAACTGCTCGAACGCCACGGCATCGACATCCAGAACCTTGGTCAGTTTGAGCGGATTGATGCCGGGACGCTCAGGGCGACCTAGCGCGGCGTCGGCGGCATACATGAAGTCAGGACCGGGGCCGCCATCCATCGCCACGAGCGCGATGTCGCGTCCCGCAAACGAACCGTAACCAGGCAGGCCCGCCTCGTGGCGGTTGCGCCCGGCACCAGCATGGACGAACCCGCGCATCTCGACCTCCTCCAAGGTCGAAAGAATACCAGAGGGCCCGAGATCAAACGCGTGGTTGTTGGAAAGTGACAGCCCTTGGAAGCCGATCGACCGCAGCGTATCGAGCACGACAGGCTGGCTTGCGCCGAAGAAAGAACCCTTCAGCGGCCATCCGCCATGGGCGCCGAAAATCGTGCTCTCGAAATTGGTGAAGGCAAAATCGGACCGGCCGATCACAGCCTGAACATCGACAAACCCCTTGGTCTCGATGGTGCGGATATCATGCTTGATGAGGGACTGGCCTGTCACGGCCACGGTAAAATGCTGGCTCATATTTGCTTTTCCTTGGACAGCGTTTCGATGCTGACAAATCTGATGATTGAAAAATGGGGGCAAAAGCCCGCTCGGTTGGCTGATCAGTGGGTGAACCGCGCCGGCCGGGCCTCGATGAGGCTTCGCGTGTAGGGATTTTGCGATCGGGAGAAGATGAAACCCGGGTCGCCCTGGTCTTCGACGACCCCGTCTTTCAGAACATAGATCGATTGGCAAAGCGCCTGAACGAGCGCCAGGTCGTGTGAGATGAACAGCATCGACACATGCTGTTCCGCGACTGTCTCCTTGAGGAGTGTGACGATCTCCGCCTGCACCGAGACATCCAATGCCGATGTCGGCTCGTCCGCCACAATGATCGCAGGTCTCGTCAGCAATGCGCGAGCGATGCAGACACGCTGTTTCTGGCCGCCGGACAATTGGTGCGGATGGTGGGCAAGCAGGGATCGGGCGAGACCGAGGCGATCCATCATGCTCAGGATAGACAGGCTGTCACCGGTGCTGCCTCGGGCGCCGAACCGAACCGCTTCATGCAATGTATCACTCACCGAGATGCGCGGATTAAGCGAGGCCGACGGATCCTGAAAGATCATCTGAATTTCGCCGAGCAGCCCGCTGCGGCGGCCGGACTGACTGATGTCGAAACGCTGTCCCAGCAGGTCGAGCGTCCCGTCGCTCGCCGTTTCGAGGCCAGCAATGATGCGACCGAGCGTCGACTTGCCACTGCCGCTTTCACCCACGATGCCGGTGATCGCACCACGTTGCAGGCTGACGGTCACATCGCTCAGTGCCGACCTGCGATAACCGGACGTGATCCACGACAGACCGTGCCCGGCGAAGGTCTTGCCAACCTTGTCGACACGAAGAACCGCTTCAAACGGAGGCTCAGCACAAACCATTGAACCATCGGGAGGCGGTAACATCGAAAGCCGCAGGCGCGGCACGGCCGCCAGCAGCGTGCGCGTATAGGGATCTGCAGGCGCATCGAGAATTGCTGCGGTCTCACCCTGCTCGACGACCCGCCCCTGCCGCATCACCACGACCCGATCGGTGATGTCGGCGATCACGCCCATGTCGTGAGTGACGAGCATAATCGAGACGCCGGTCTCGTCCACCAGCGAACGCAGCAGAGTGAGAACCTGTTTTTGGACCGTCGCATCGAGTGCTGAGGTCGGCTCGTCCGCCACGATGATCTGCGGATTGCCGGCAAGCGCGATGGCGATGACCAGCCGCTGCCGCTGGCCACCGGAGAACTGATGCGGATGGTGACCGTATCGGGTCTCCGGCTCGGGGATGCCGACACGGGCCATCAATTCGATGGCGCGCTGCCGCGCCTGACGCCTGGAGACCTTGGTGCCGGCGGCGCGGACGGTCTCGGCGATCTGAGCGCCCACTGTCATCAGCGGGTCGAGCGAGGCACCGTGATCCTGGAAGATTGCTGCGATCCGGCGCCCGCGGATGCCGGCACGCGTCTGCTCGGTCATGGCCTCGAGGTGCTCTCCGTCGAAGACAATCGAACCGGCCGAACGTTCTATGCCGGGTGAAAGCAGGCCGAGCACGGCATAACCGAGACTGGACTTTCCCGCGCCGGACTCGCCGATCAGGCCGAGGATTTCGCCACGGCGAAGATCGATACCGACATCGCGCAGGATGGTCTTCGAAGTGGATGATCCGGAGGTCTTGAGCGTCAGTTTTTCCACGATGAGAAGCGGATCGGAATTGTACGATTGCTGCATGTCAAAGGCTCCTCGGATCGAAGCGGCGACGGACGTCTTCGCCGACGAAATTGATGCTGGCGATAAGACCGAACAGGGCAAGGCCGGGAAACAGGCTGATCCAGTATTGGCCGGTCATGAGATACTGGAAGCCGTTGGCGACAGCCGAGCCCAGTGAGGGTTTGTCGATGGGAACGCCAAGGCCAAGGAAAGACAGGGTCGCTTCGAGCGCGACCGCGTGGCCAAGTTCGATCGGGATGAGGGTGATGGCCGGCGCAATACTGTTGGGCAGGAGATGCCGGAAGATGATCCGCCATGGTGGAAGGCGCAGCAGCCTTGCCGCATCGAGATAAGCCTTGCTCGCCTCGCTCATGGCAACACCGCGCGTTACTCGCGCGTAAGCCGCCCACTGGACGATGACGAGCGCCAGGATGATACGATCGACACCGGGGCCGAGCGTCACGATGGCGATCAGCGCCACCAGCATGGTCGGCAGGCTGAGCTGCAGATCGACGATGCGCATGATCAGCGCATCGGCCCAGCGCCCCAGATAGGCGGCGATGACGCCGAGGCTCATGCCGATCAGGGCAGCCAGAACAGTGCTGGTGACAGCGACGAACAGGCTGATCCGCAGACCGTAAAACACGGTACTGAGGATGTCGCGGCCAAGTCCGTCGGTTCCCAGAAGATACAGATACCCACCGCCACTTACTGTTCCCGGCGGCGACGACGCCTCCCAGGCAAAGATCTGCAGCGGATCATAAGGGTTCTGCGGCGCGATGACGGAGGCGAGGATCGCCAGGAGAACGTAGGCCACGGCCATGAGTTTCGGGAGGGTGACGCGATAGGTGGCGGGGCGTTTCCAGAACGCCCACAAGGTTTCGGTTTTCATGGTCGCTCCTTTCAGGCCGATCGGCGCGTGCGCGGATCGAGAACGGCGTAGAAGATGTCGACGAGGGCGTTGAGACCGACAAAGGCGACCGCCACAAAGGTGAGGGTGGCCATGACGACAGGTCGGTCGAGCAACTGGATGGAATCGATCAGCAGCTTGCCGATGCCCGGCCAGTTGAAGATGGATTCGACCACGACCGCAAAAGCCAGCATGCCGCCGAACTGCATGCCGATAATGGTGACAATCGGCACGCTGATATTGGGGAGCGTATGTCGAAAGAGGATGCGGCGAGGCGACAGGCCCTTAGCCTGGCAGAAGCGGGTAAAATCCTGGGCTTCCACCTCGACCGTGCCGGATCGTGTGAGCCGGGCGATCAGCGCGATGTTCGGGATGGCGAGCGCAAGCGCCGGCAGGGCGAGATGCGCCAGCCCAGAAGCTGTGAGGAAGCTCCAGGTCACGCCAAACAGAGCCACCGTTTCACCACGACCGCCGGACGGAAACCATCCGGTCATCACCGCGCCGACCATGATCAGCAGCATGCTGAGCCAGAAGGAGGGCACGCTGAGCGCAAAAACGCTGGAATTGAGGATGGTCCGATCCAAAAGCGTATCTTTGCGGCGCCCGGCCAACAGGCCAAGCAGGACACCCGAGGGTGCCGCGATCAACATGGCGATCGCGGCAAGTTCGAAAGTCGCAGGCAGCTTGCTCATCACCAGCCGGAAGGCCGGCAGATGATAGATATAGGAGGTCCCGAAATTTCCGCTCACGACATTGCCGAGGAACAGAAAATATTGCTGCCAAAGCGGCTGATCGAGACCGAGCGCGATCGTTGCCCGTCGAATGTCCTCCGGCGTCGCTGTCTCGACATTGACGATGTTGAAGACCGGATTGCCGACGCTGTGAATCCCGGCAAATCCGATGATCGACATGGCGAGGAGGAGAAGGAAGGCTTGTGAAAGCCTCCCAATAATGGTCGTCGTCATGAACCCACCTCTCACTCGGTTGCCGGTGCGGCACGCATGGCCGAGGTCCAGCCGCGCGGATGCACGGTGTAGGATCCGACCTTCTTGCCGTGGCTGGCGATCAGATGGAAATGGTAGAGCGGGATGACGGGATGGTCGGCCATCACCAGCTCGGTTGCCTGCGCCAGCGCATCGCTGCGGCCCGGCCCGTCTTCAAGAGCTTTGGCCTTGGTGAGCATCTCGTCATAAGCGCGGTTGCTGTAACCACCATAGTTTAGGGAACCGGTGCCTTTCGCTCCATCAGCACTGGCCAGAACGGCGTCAAGGCACAAGGTCACCGCTTCACCGGAGCAGCCGCCATACCAGACCGGATATTCACCGCCCGAACGTTTGGTCATGAACACGGAAAATGGCGAGACGACAGGCGAAACCTTCACGCCGATCCGCGCCCAGTTCTGGGCGATCGACTGCAGGGATTCCGCATCGCCCGGATAACGACCGCCAGGACCGGCAAGCACGACCGAAAAACCATCTGACAGACCGGCTTCGGCAAGCAGCGCCTTCGCACGATCGTAGTCGGGCGGCCCCACCGCGAGCTTGGCCGAGGTGCCGGCGATACCCGGCGGGAACATCTGCGTGGCCGCCGTCCCGTAGCCGGAGAGGATCCGCTCGGCCAGGAATGGTCGATCGGTCGCAAGCGCAAGCGCCTCGCGCACGCGGGCGTCCTTGAACGGATTGGCGATCGACTTGCCGGCCGAGTCCGTCACGCCAGGCAGTTGGTCGCGAGAGACATCGAACTGCAAAAAGTTCGACCGGGCGGCGGCGGTGCTCTCCACCTTGATGCCGCGCTCTTCGAGCCCGGCAACATCGCGGGCGGGAATATAGTCGGCAAGATCAACATCACCGGTGGAGAGTGCCGCGACACGCGCGGCCGGGCTTTCGATCACCCGAAACGTCACGCTCGACCAGGCAGGCACGCCACCCCAATAATCGCCATTCGCCTCAAGGCCGAGCAATTCACCGGACTGCCACTGCTTGAACCTGTAGGGACCAGTGCCGACCGGCCGGGCACCTGCATTGATCTCCTCGGTGGTCGCGAACTCACCGCCGGCCTCCTGCGGCATGATCAGGATGGCGGTCATCTGGATTGGCAGGGTAGGGGCCTCTACACTGGTCTCGATGCGAACTGTCAGAGGATCAGGCGCCGTCACAGAAGCGATCGGCTTCGTATAGGACTGGAAACCGCCGCTCGGGGTTTTGAGGAAATTCCGAACCCGCTCGATCGAATAGATCACGTCCTGCGCGGTGAACGCCGATCCGTCATGGAACTTGACGCCATCGCGCAGCTTGAATTCCCAGACCTTTGGCGACACACGTGCCCAAGAAACGGCAAGGCCGGGCTGCGGATTGAGGTTCTCGTCCTGATTCACCAGCCGCTCGTAGATATGCGACAAAAGCGATGTGTTTTCGTTGAGATCGGCATAATGGGGATCCAGCGTCATCAGCTTCAGCTGCGTGCCGATGCGCAACTCCTCGGCGCCGGCATATGAAACGGAAAAACCGATCGATGCCGAGGCAAGAGCCAGCGTCAACACATGCGTTCGAATATGCTTGAAAAGCATTCCAATGTTCCCTTTTTCTGGTTCAAAAATAGACGTGGCGAGTTCCCATGCTCGCCACGCAGATGTCCGTTCCCGCGCAGCAGGCTCAACTGCTCCGCAAGGCAATGTGCAGGTTCTGTGCCTGATCGCTAAATGACTGAAACGTCGATATTACATTCCGCCAAAGGTGACTGACGGACCATCGCACATGGCGCACTCCACTGCGCACAAAAGGCTAAAATACGAATTTGAAGACCAAAGCCTGGATCAGCCGGCGCTGACCGAAAACACCTCCCCACGCAAGCGATTGTCCGGGGCGCCGTCGCCGAGGCACAGAAGATCGCGCAGCAACCCGCGCAGTTCGGGCCATGGAAATTCCCAATAGGCCGGATGGGGCTCCCCACGCTCCAGCACGCAATGGAGTTTTGCGACGACGCCAAATAAAGAACTCACATCCGCTTTCAACAATTCGGATGCCAGCACATCCTCAAATGCAGAGGCATCGTCCACCGTCTGTTCGGCACGCCGATAGGCCTGAACATGCTCATCGTCCGCCGCCAGCACGCAAGCCAGTGAAATCAGTCCGGCATCACCGCGCCGCATATCGAGCGAAGCCATTTCCAACAGCGCTTTTTCGATACGCTGCTGCTCGACATTGAATCTGTCGAGTTCCTGAAATGCGACCCGCCAGGCCTCCCATTCGCGCAGCGCATCCTTGCTCGATCCACGCAAAATCGAAGACTGACCAGCAATCTGCGCCATCAGCAGCAATTCGGTTGTTTTCAGTAAGTTTCTGCAGGTGATTGCAGGCACAGTTCTGCTATTCTCAGAATCACCCATGATCCGAGCTCCACACAGCTTGATTGTGGTCAGGTCGTGCCCACGCTGCGAACGCGGGCACGACCGATACCTGAATACTTGTTACATACAGGACGACAAAGCGATGCGCAACCAAAATCACCCCATTTCGGGTGATATAAACTCAGTCCAGTGTCGGTTGGCGCGAACTGCCCTCAATTGGAATTCGGATCGCTTGGCAGAATTCGCAAATGTTTCCACTCAGACCGTGAAAAGATTTGAGCGCGGAGAAGAGCTACGCCAGAGCACCGTCGCAAAAATACAGAAGGCTTTTGAGGACGCTGGCATCGAATTCATTCCTGAAAACGGCGGTGGTGTCGGCGTCCGGTTCAAGCATCCGGCAGTGAAGGATGAAGCTGTCTAGGCAACGGGCGCTGTTGGCAACTCGATGGAAATTTGCTCGGTCGTTATGTCACTTCTCAGCCCGAAGCAGACTAAAGATCCTCAGTTGGCGACATCAACAGTGCGACAATTGCGATCAATCAGGCTAAAACCACCGTCACGCAGCAGATAGAATCCGTCCTGCGGTACGGGTAATTCAAGGGTCTCTCGCATCGATAAACCCGCATAGACCCCTCGCACTATTCGACCAAAGAGGCCGTGTGACAGCGCAATGGTTGGACGTTTGACATCTGCAATCCAGTCCTTCGCACGATTGCACGCGTCATCGAATGTCTCGCCATCAGGCGATCTAAAATACCAGTCGTACACGTCTGAACCGTCGAGAGCGCCCGGATACTCCATGTCGATCTCATACTTGGTCATTCCGTCCCAAGAACCGACGGTAACCTCCATGAGACGTGCATCCTCACGATAGTTAAGAGGCATACTCAACTTCAATCTATCTGCGGTCTCCCTCGTTCTTCCAAGCGGGCTGACCTGGAAATCGAACGAGCCGCAGTCTCCTTCGAGCTCATGATAAAGAAGGGTACTGACTAGATCAGCTTGCCCGATGCCATGCTTGGTAAGCGGCGAATCCTTCTGGCCTTGAAAGCGACCAAGTGTATTCCAGACCGTTTCGCCGTGGCGCAGAAGATAAATCATCAAAAAATTCCGAAAATTTCGTCGCTCTTGGATTAAGTCTATGTTCAAAGCTGCTGATTGACCGAATAATCTGGCATCCTGATGACAGCTTTTGGCGCAAAGTCGTCGTGCGAGCAATCGATTAGCCGCCCTGCCGACAAATCAGCTCAAGCGACAACTGAAACACGACATTCCTCACTGTTTCCACCCGCGTTGCGGACAGGAAATTTCACACAGTCTATTCAGTGACGCGCTCCAATAGCGTTTCTCGCTTTTCATCACCTACCAAACACCGACCGAGCGACTAAATACCGGCGCAAAGCACGATAAAGGATTCGACGTGGCAACAGGTTTGATTGCACTTCTGGACGACGTGGCAGCTATTGCAAAACTCGCCGCCTCTTCACTCGATGACGTTGCCGCCCAGACTGCCAAAGCCAGCATGAAAGCCGCCGGGGTGGTCATCGACGACACTGCCGTGACGCCGACTTACGTGGTCGGTCTCTCGCCCTGCCGCGAATTGCCGATCATCGGCCGGATCGCGCTCGGTTCACTGAGAAACAAGCTCGTCTTCCTTCTGCCGATCTGTCTGATCCTCGGCTATTTTGCCCCTTGGGTTATCACACCGCTACTGATGATCGGCGGGGCTTATCTGTGCTTCGAGGGTGTCGAAAAGCTCCAGGAGGCAATCAGCCCTCATGCGGATAGCGGCGAAGATGAACTTGAGAACGCCAAGGATCCGAAACAACTGGAGGATCAGAAGGTATCGAGGGCGATCCGGACCGACTTTATCCTCTCCGCCGAAATCATGGCGCTCACATTGGCCGGTGTATCAACCTCGAATATCGTGACACAGGCCGCCGTCCTGGCGGCCGTCGGCGTCTTGATCACGGTGGTTGTCTATGGCGTGGTGGCTCTCATCGTTAAAGCGGACGACATCGGGTTGTATCTGGCCGAGACGGGCGCCGGCATGACAAAGGCGTTCGGACGTGGCCTCGTGAAAGGAACACCGATCCTACTGCAGGCGCTGACGGTTATCGGAACGGCTGCGATGCTCTGGGTTGGTGGCAGCATCATTATCCATGGCTTGGCCGAATTCGGACTTCACGGGCCGGAACATTTCATCGAGCACATCGCCACTGTCGTGCAGCAGACAGTCGGTGTCATTCCCGAGGTGGTTGGCTGGATCGCGACATCCTTGCTGCAGGCAGTGCTGGGCATCCTTGTGGGAGCTATCGTCGTGTTCGCCATCAGCGTGGTCAAGCCGGCAAAACCTCACGCCGCTTAGGGCGATATCGGCGAAATTTCCGATCGCGATGGGGTGACCGGCAAAGTCCAAAATGCTGCAAAACGCGAAAACCCGCCGCGGGAGGAGGTGCGGCGGGTTTCGATAAGTGACGTGCAGCTTGGGAGGAGGAGTGCTGCCCGTCCGACCGTGACCGACTGGGAGGAGGAGTGTCGGTCTCGATGAGCAATAGATAACCCGATGCACGAGGCCCGGCAATGCGCGCGTGCGCATGGCAGCCATGCAGTGTGGCTTGGTTTGGCAACAGCGCCTGGCAATCTTTCTTAAAGGTCGCGTCGGGAACCAAATTGGACACAGCTCGTTCTCTGAACAATCCGGAAGCACCCGTCCCCCGCCCTTCATGCTTCCGGATCACTCTTCATCCCCCTCGAAGAGACAATCGGGTCCGGCGTCAACAACGCCGGACCCGATATCATGTGAAGAGCCGTTGACTCTGCTAATATACGCGATAACGTCGCCGCAGCTCTGACGTGGTCTCGACCTTCCGGGGCGTCGGCCCGGCATCTTGGGAGGGAAGCCGGGCCTTTTCAGCTTGAAATGATTTCACGGCCGTTCCGGATAATCGGTGATGCTTCTCATCCTGCAGGGTTTTCAGGATGTGTAGCGGATGTCTCGGATCTGTAAGCGTGCCGTCCGTCGAGGCGTGCACCTACCCGCCAATCAGCCAATAGTCGGCAAATGGCTTAGGGGCTGAGGCACTGATCGCAGATCCCGCAGCCATCCTCGTCCCGCACAACATGCGCGCAACCGCAACACAGACAAGGCTCGGCTTTGCCATTTGCTCCGGCGGCATGTTCGGGCGGCAGAATTTCCAAATCCTGGTCTGTAAAAATGACGGCCGTGACGTCGTCCATGATCAACTCCTCACATAGAACCGACAGCTCAGATAGTGAGCCGTTTTCCCGTCGCAAAACCAAAGTCTTGACGCAGGTCGATGAGACCACATTTCTATGGGATGGGAAGAATCGCATCGCCTGCCACCGACAATCACCCGGACCGCTTTCTTGCGCTGCAGGACGCCATGGCCGACGATGTGTCGAATATCTGCCTCTCGGCCATCGAGGCGGGTTGGAAACCGGAGGAGGTTGTCGCCGCTCTGGTCGAACTTGCCGACAACATGATGCTCGAACTGATTACCAACCGAAACACAGAGCGCGATATTCTCCAGTATTTGCGGAGATAGGCATGTGCGGGCGGTTCACGTTTGAACAGGACTGGCCGGCATTTTTGCATCTCTATGAGCTTGATCGCGATAAGGAACGCGGCCGCAATACCGCGGCCCGCTACAATATTGCACCGACCCAGGACGTGCTGATGGTTCACGCCGATCCGGATGGCCGGCAGGTCGCAGAAACGGCACGCTGGTGGCTGGTACCGCATTGGGCAAAAGAGAGGCCGAGGGCCGCAATGTTCAATGCCCGGATCGAAAGGATCGGAATATCACCGGCGTTTCGTGATGCCTTCAAATCACGACGATGCCTGATCCCGGCCGATGGCTTTTACGAATGGACCGTCAATGCGGACGATGGCCGCAAGGATCCGTGGTTGATCCATCTGCCTGACCGCGCGCCGTTTTCGTTCGCAGGCCTTTGGGCGCACAACGACAAGCTTGGGATCACCAGTTGCACCATCATCACGATGCCGGCGGCCGCGCCGATGACCCGACTGCACGACCGGCAGCCTGCACTGCTTGATCCGGCTGCCTATAGTGAATGGCTGGATCCGGCGACCTCAGGTTTTAGCGCCAAGAAATTGCTGGAGACATGCAATATCGACGAGGGTCTGGAATTTCATCGCGTATCCAGAGACGTGAATGCATCGACCTTTACCGGCAGGCCCAAGGCAACCCCACTGTGAGCATCACCACAGACCTTGTTGCCGAATGCGTGCGTGCCGCCAACAGCCTCGAGAAACTGTCTTCGGCAGAGCGGCGCCTCCTGATTGAGCGCGGCGTCACCACCTCCCGTGCCCTTCGATCGCTCTTGATCGAGACAGGCGCCAGTCCTGTCTTCGACATCGAAACCGAGCAGGTCGCCGATGAGATTGCACGAAAGGTTGAGATGATGACCGACACCACCATCATGAAGACCCTGCTCGCGCTGGCAGAAGACGTCAGGCAGATGCGCATCCTCAATTATGAGCACAGACTTCGCCGAAAACGGTGCGGCAACGCGGGATAGGCAAGCGCGGACGAAATTCGTTTATCAAACGCAGCCTTGTGTGCAATCCGCGCATCCATACCCTTCACTTCAAAAACCGGACGTCAACACTTCGCCCCCCCCTGGAGGAAATCATCACGCGTGCGAACCTTTAGCCGAAGTGTTTTTCAGCATGTAGCGGGCGATCTCGAACATATGGTCGATAGTTGCCGCAAGGTCGGCGGAAGCCTGACGCATATCCGCATGTTCGTCGTTGCCCGCGGCGATATCGACGGCTTTCCGACGAATGCTTTCGCAAGGCTCGGCGATCGTCGACATCAGGTGGAGAAGCTCTTGAGGTGATTGCATTCTGGTCTTCCTGAATTAGGACATGCAAGAGCCCATTGGTCACTGTCTGCAGTCGTGACCGCTCTGGCTACGTGGCCTGGCATGGCGGGCCGTCGATTTCACGATGATATAGTCTGCGCGTGCGTCGCATCCAGTATCTGGCCGCAGCAGCTGCCATCGTGATGAACGCCGTATCTCTAATACGGGAAGTCATCGTCCGAAACCAGACCACGCCCACTCCGGACTATCCGGCCCAAGGATACCAGCCAGCAGAGCACGCGACATCTGTGCCCAGATGGGATCGCTGGTAAAGCTGACAGGATCCCCGCTGGCATCTGCGAGTGGCATGTGGCCATATGTTGACAGCCAGCCGTCGACGTCACGGACTTGCTCAAACTCAATGTACGGATCGGCATTTTCTCGACGCAGAACACGATGCCCCCACAAGGAGGGCAGGTTGTCGTTTCGGAGATCCTCAAGCAGATCCTTATCACCGGATCTCGCAACCCAGCCGGCCGCGAGATGGCGCATCAGCGGGAGGTAGACGGTCTGACGGCATCCACCAAGCGCTCGCACACCTGGCAATATCGACAGAACGAGAAAGGACATGAACAGGCTCGGGAGAAGCACATGCTGTCGCAGCGCTTGCGCTATAACGTGTGGCTTGAATTCCAGCGAGACATGAGCAGAGCCGACGCTGCGAAGCCAACCGTCTTTGAGCACCAGCGGTGCAATGCGGTCTAGGCCCACATACCAGAAGAAATCCGTGCTGCGGCGGATCCAGCCGCGCCACGGTCCGGCATTCAGACCGTCAATCGCATTCAGCAGTAACTCGGCATCACCATCGCGAAACAACGCGGTTGCCAACAACGAGTCGGAATGATCGAGATGATCGGCAATCAGGTCCGCTACGTCGAAATCGTCCAGTTGCAACAACTTTGCCGCCGTCGGAAAGCTCGATTGCCATAAACTCACGTTCACGGCTTTGATGGCCTCGGCTGCGGTCGGAAATGTGGAGGATGGCAGTTGGGCCAGAAGACGGACGGCATACGCATTTGGAGCGCTTTTGCCGGCTGCGTTCGTCAAGGCAAAGCGGAAGGGGCCGCTGCTGCAGCAAATGCTCCCACCATCCATGCGGCTGCGGGATAGTCCGAACACGTTGAGGATTTCGCCTCCAACCCGCAGCCAGCCGGGGCCCTTCTTTGCGGCCTCGTTGAAGGACATGGTCGACCCGGCATAGGCAATGTGCCAGTTCCGCGAATTGGCCTGCAGCCCCATGAGACTGAACAGGTGGGTGTAGAATGCATCTGGTTCAAACAGCAACAGGCAATGAGGGCCGGTCTGCAATACCGGTGACGCGCTCAATTCGCAGGCGGCGCCTTCGGCGTCTTCATGGCTGCAGCCGGCTCGCAAGGCAGCACGTTTGACGGCATCCTGTAGCCGTTCCATCGCAAACAGGCGTGCTGAACAAGGCGAGTGAGAAGGAGAGGTCTGGTAGGTGAACGCCGCGTAGTCTCGAAGCGGTCTCGACCAGTAATCGGCAAGCGGCGGCATCAACGACGTCAGCGCACGACGGACCTGTTCAAGCGTTGCCTGTTCTGTCGACGTCGCGATCATGGCGTCAACAACATCACGATGCCTGCCGTTGATCGGCAGCAACCCCATCCATCGTGTTCGGCCGGCGCCATACCAGAGCGGGCGCGATCGGATCGGCGACAGTATCGATCCAGACGGCAGGCAGGTCGACATAGCTGAATGCCGGTGGGATCGCCGGTTTCAGGAGCAGCGACAGAAAGTCGATGATGGCGACGCGAGAGTTGCAAGAGATGATCGTATAGAAATTCCCGCTGTTCCAGGTCGCAACGGAATAACGAAAGAATGATTTGAGTGCGTCGACGGTCGCGTCCTTATCAACCTGCATATTGGTCATCGTGCCGAGCACTTCCTCTTTTTTGTCGGAGATCAGCACGGGCGAAAAATAGCGAGACTTGAAGAGGTCGTCTTTCTGGCGTTCGCGTGCCTGGTATTCCTCAGCGTCCGGATGGGCAAGCTTCTGAACCTGGATCAGCAGACCACCCGGCCTGATACGGGGATAGACGAACTCGATCTGCCGGACCCGGTCGCGGTCATACATCTGGAAAGTGGTGTCTTCGAACAGGATGTCGAAACCGCCCGCGAAACGACGAAGGTCCGGATCGATGGCGTATCGATCCGCATCAAGCTCGAAGAACGGGCCGAGATAAAAATGCGCGTGATCGCTTGCCCTGTTGGCAAGGAATGCTTCCCGATTTGCAGCCGTGGGGCTGCAGCACAATGCCTCGATCCGACCGGTACCCAGAAGTGCCAGTGTACGGGCAAGACAGCCCGTGCCGGTACCGAGCGTATAGATGCTGGCTGGCCGCGCGTGGCGCGCCCATGTCTCGAGCGCTGTGCGAACAAGCGCCGGCCCCATTCGACATTCTTCTTCGAGGCGATAGGGAATGCTTGCGAAATAATGGAAATCGAACGGCCCCCACAGGCGCCTATGCGTGTCGGCAAAAACCGCACTCTCGAGATCGAAGTCGAGCATGCCGAGATCAGGGCGTGGCTCTCCGAGATCCGGCGCACCGCCTTGTCCAGCCGCCGTCCGCTCAAAAAAGGCAGAAAAATCGTTCAGCCTGGGGGCACTGCGCCAACGCTGCAAAGGGTCGGAATCCATCATGGCATCCTCCTATGGTCCGGAAGGCAATCTCGTTCTCGAAAATCAGGCAGCCGCGGCACCGACCTTTCGGTGGCGGCGAGCAAGGGCGGAGTGTGGATGTGAGGACAAGGCACAACAATCTGGCAATTTCGCCAGATTGACGTCACGAGGGTTTTGGCGCTGATAGAACCAAATCACACTAAAATCAGCTCAAACAGGATTGCCCTCGCAACCGCATGGTAGCTTGTCGTAGCGCCAAGCTTGCGTCGTGCGGATCGCAGATAAAGCCGGACGGCGCTCTCCGATATGCGAAGCGTCGCGGCGATCTGTTTCGGGAGCCGCCCTGATGCCAATGCTTCGAGACATTGTCGTTCGCGCGCCGAGAGCCGGCGAACAGTCGCGGCCATCGAGGTGTCGACAACGGACATGAGCCTATCGTGCATGTAATGGGAAAGGATCTGGAAGTCATGGCCATGAGTCTCACTGATCCTTGCCCATTCACGCGCCGGGTGATCGGAGGAAACCGAAAACAGCGAACGTTCGCCATTCGGCCCTCTGACCGGTACGGTCAGGCCGTTTTGCCCCACATCGTGCTGGCGCGCCTCTTCGAAGAAGCGAACGATTGCCGGAGATGTCCCATGCAGCCGTCTCCAGTCGACCGGCAGACGCGCCCAGCGGATGATATCGATCACAGGATCAATCTCGAAATAGGATCGCGACAGATAGATGTCCGTCCAGTTGCGTGGATATGTGGTGCAGAAAAGCGGAAACTTGTCTGTTCCGCCACCGGCGCGCACGACGAGACAGGTGGCGTGTTTCAGTCCGTAGATCGCGGCGATGTCGCGCAGTGCTGGCTTGAACTCGCTGGAATGCGCGACCGGCTGCAATATTGCCAAGGACCTCGACAAACGCGTGTTTACCGCCACGTGATCTCTCCCTCCTGCGCGATTTCCGGTGTCGGTTCACACGGCCGTCGGCCTGGAAATCCAGCGATCGTAACGGCCGATCGGAGGGCGCGACATTGCTGAATTTACGAAAGGCTCTGCAGGGCCTGTCGCGCATACCGGCACCGGTTCTTTTCGTCATTGGTGGCTCGTTTCTCATTTCGGTGGCACGCGCTACGAGCCTGACCTTTGTTGCGATCACCCTGCATCAGGATTTCGCAATGACCCCTGGCGTGATCGGCCTTGTGCTCGGAACCGGGCCGTTGCTCGGCGCCCTAAGCGCTCCATTCGCCGGCGCATTGTCAGATGCGATCGGACGCAAACCTGTTTTGGTGATGATCCTGGGAATGTTGTCATTCAGCGTGACGGCATTGGGCGTGGTCAGCAATCCGTTGCTCTACTGCATCGCTTACACCGCCGCAGCTATCTCACTCGCGCTGTTTACCCCGATATCGAGGGCGATCATCAGCGATTACTCACAAGCGCAGCATCGGCTCAGACACTTCTCCTGGCGTTACACCGCATCCAATATCGGCTGGGTGGCAGGCCCGATAATCGGCATTGTAATCAGCCCCGCGATGCCCGCAGGATTTCTCGTCGCCGGCGCCATCTTCGTCGTTCTGCTTCTTATGCTCGCTACCGTCGATATGCCGGCGCCGCAACGAACTTACGACAAACCTGCAGCTTTCGCACACGCGTTACCAGCGATCCGGATCGCCTTCCGTGACAGGCGCCTGCTCTGTGTGACCTGCGGCGCTACGCTTGCCGTTTCTGTCTTCAGTCATTGGCAGGCAACGATAGGACCCTTGCTCCTATCGACGACAAGAAATGCGCCGCAAACATTTGCCATATTGGTTTCGACCAACGGCGTTGTCGTACTCTTGGCTAATCCAATCGCGCGAAGGCTTGTCGCGCGGCTTGGCGGCCTTGCCGGAGCCATCATCGGATGCGCCATTCTTTGCGCAAGTCAGATCGGCTTCGTCACCACACCGGCCTTGCCGGTCCTCGTGATGTCGATGATCGCTCTTTCCATTGGCGAAGTCCTCGTCGTCTGCGCCGAGTTTGCGCTGGTAGACACACTGGCCTCCGATGCAAACAGAGGCAGCTATTTCGGTGCCCATGCGATCAGCAGTGCGGGGTGTTTTCTCGGCCCCGTGATTGGCGGTTTCTCACTTGCGGCGTTTGGCGGAGCGTCAATGTTCCTGCTGTTTGCGCTCGTCGCTGTCATTAGCGCAGTGGTGTTTTACGTAGGCGTCCGAGCATCGCATCCAACGGGAAAACAGTGAGCAATCGAACCGCATCACAATCATGCGGTCCCAATTCCCACCGCATGATCGTCACCCGCATGGCCGGCAACGCCCGGCGGAAGACATCACGAAAATGAATCGATGTCGCGCGACCGATTCAAAACTCTCGTTGGACCGCAGAGTCCCTATGCGCGAATCTCGGTTATGATCACGCAACCCTACCGGATTTATATCGAACGCAGCGATCGCCAAAAGAACATGGCGCGGTTTTATGCGCTTGCGATCGAAAGCACACTGTTCGGTGAAATCTGCCTGCGCCGTCGCTGGGGGCGCATTGGCACGCACGGACAGGAGATGGCGCATTATTTCGACAACGAAAGAGACGCCGTTTCGCTCTTCCTCGACCTGATGCGCCGCAAGAGAAGCCGCGGCTATTCTCCGATGAAAGCGGTATCTGCTGTCAGGCACTGATCGCATTCCTGATCTGACGCCTCCGACCCCAGCTGAGACTTTGACCGGCGCTGTGTGGATTTCAATTCGCGCACTTTCGAAAACAAGCGCTGTCTACAGCGCTCCGATAGTTTCGGCTGCGAGGCCTTGGAAGGGGTGCGGCCCCGCGATTGGCGGGGCCGGTCCGACCTCAGTCCCGGTTCGGGCGGGACCAGATCAGCTGGAGGTCTTTTTCGCCTTCGATCTCGGTCAGCGTCGCGTAGATCGGGGCCGGGAAGCTCGGATCATCGAGCTTGACCGAGAGGTAGTCGCGGCCCTGTTCAGAGGTCTTCTGCCAGGCCGCGCCAAGTTCGACGGGGCCGGCATAAACGCGGAACTGCGGGCCTTTTTCGGAAGGGTTCTCGACGCGGATGATGCGAGCCTTGACGTTGAGTGCAAGGGTGCGGATCGAACCGGTGAAGCCGTTTTCGTTTGAAGTGAAAGTGCCGATGGTAGCCATTGTTGTCGTTCCTTTTGCTGTTTCGAGCCGCTCCATTGCGGCCTCGATGGCAGTCGCAAAGACCGGCAACGATCGGACCGCACCCGCTAGGGCCGCAACAACGTGGAGGACGGCAGGTCAAGGATTTGTTGGGTGTGAGAGGAGGGATGCGACAGCTGCCCGGGGCCAAGAAATCCGTGGCCGCCGTTGCGGGAAAACGATCGAGGCGAAGCCGGTTGCCGGTCAGACATGCCTCATCGAGCCCGCCTATGGAGCGTTTGCATGTGAGGTGAAAGAACACAGCAGTGGCTTGCTGTCGCTCAGTTCCAGCTTAGTAAAACGGCTTTTTTGGTTCGGCCCCATGCAACAGATACCGACACAGCCGCATTGACCGCTACCGTCACCTGGAATAAACGGCCTCATCGTCCGCCCCACGCCAAGCTCGACGGGCGATGGCTGACATCTTGTGAACAAGCCGGGGTGATGTTGATCAATCATGATGACAATCGCCTTCGTTGACCTCGCCGACGGCCTTGATGGATGCCGGAGAAGCCGCTCTGGCAATCAGCGATTCTGGCCAAGCCCGCAAGCCGTAATCTGTATCGGCAGCCAAATGCGCGGACCGCCCAGCCGTCGTCGTGGGGTCAGCAGAAACCGTGGAGCTTGATTATCCGGTAAGCCTCGATCGATGCCTGGAGCTGGCCCTCGGTGTCACGCTCACCCTGGTTAGCATCCGGATGATGCATCTTGAGCTTTTCCTTGTAGCGACGACGGATGTCTTCAGCGCTGGCATCTTCGTCGAGCCCCAGCGTTTCGAAGGCACGCGCTTCGAGCACTTTCAGCTTTCGCTTCTGCAAATCAGCTTTTTGCGCCTGGCGTTGTGCCGCGCTCCTGCGCGCGTTCAATGCCTTCGCCGATCCGGAGCGTTGCGTCGAGGGTAGGGGAGCCTCGACCGCTTCGCGCGCGACCTGTCCCTGTGTAACGCGCGCGCCGGATGCCGCCTCCTTCTGATAGCGGGCCGTTGGTCCTTCGGATTGTCCCGTCGCGTAATTGTAGCCGGCATTGTATAGGCGAACATGCTCGAGACAGAACAGCAGGTAAAGACCTTCTCCATCACGTCCGACCGGCGCGCGATGCGTACCGGCCTTTTCGCATCCATCCCATTGGCAACGTGGGCCGGAAGCGTCTGGTGTAGGCCCCGCCTTCTTGCGGATAGGCTTGAGGCCAACAAAGATTTTTGAATCAGAGGTCATGCCGCCTCATACACCATCTGTCAGCGTCGTCATTCACTTTGGCGCGACAGGAGCACGAAATGGAAATCATCAATGCCGATTCAACGCAGGTTTTCGCGTAGCGTGCCAATAAGCCCGTGCTAGGGGCATTCGCCATCAGGTCGCGCCGGATGCTGCACATCGCGTTCTCTGTCAGGTAGTAAACATGCAAGGTGAAACACCGCAATAAGCGTCAGACAGCAAACCCGAAACGACGCATTTCTCTTCCCGCAACCGGCTCACATCTCGCCGATTACAAACGAAATCTACGTCTCAAATACACAAGGTGGAATCTCTTTGGCCAAAATGCATTAACTCAGCGACAAGCATCTGGACATGTCGCATTACCTTCACATGTTGACTCTGCGCGCATCTCCATCAATGAGAGGCCTGCCCAGCAAGGAGATTACTGATGGCTGATGAGATCAATACTGGCGTGACCACCGAAACTGCTACGCAGGAAACTGCAGCCGCAGCTCCGGCTGCGAAGAAAACCCGTGGTCCAAACCGCAAGAAGACTGCCGCTGAAGCGGTCGCCGCTACGGCAACCGCCGAAGCACCCGTCAAAAAGACACGCGCGAAGCGTGGTGAAAAAGCCGCCGCAGCGCAACTCGTGAAGGCTGCCAAAGCGGAAAAAGCAACAAAAGCCCCGCGTGCTGCGGCGATCGCCAAACCGGTTGCTGCCGCCCCGAAGCCGGTCGCTGTCGCTGCCGCATCGGACGAATTTTCCGACCTTCTGAAGCTCGAAGAAGAGAACAAGCTTCTTCGCAAGGAACTCGGTGACAAGCTGCGCGCCGAAAATGCTGATCTCAAAAAGAAGCTCGGCAAGGGCTGATCGCCGCACTTGATTGTAGCGTTCAGCATACGATCTGGAACAAACAAATTGCCGGACCTTTTTGAAGGCCCGGCATTTATTGACGCGGGATATATCCCGCCTTTAATCGAGGTTGAACTGCGATGAGAACACCATGGAAAATGTTTGCGGACCTGGTGTCGGGAAAATCATCCAAGGACGAAACCGAGACAGCGCCGCAGCCAAGTGTCGATGAGACAACACCGGCCGTAACTGATGCGAACAGAAGCGTGGCAGACGCCGATACTGGTCCTGCACCTATCGAAAACGCTGCCGCCACGTCATCTGAACCGGAAATCGCTCCCGAGCGTGAACCTATCAAAGACCGGGTGATAGCCGGTGACGCAGCACCCGTGGCGGAAGCCGGGCCAGCCGATGAGCCGGCAACCATCGAAGAAGTAGCGGTCGTTGCCGCCTCACCGGCGCCGAGCGAAAAATCGGAGGAATTCCCGGTGCGCCCGCCGGTCGTGAGTGCGCAGTCGCCTGGCAAAGCCAAACGCACCGTCACCAAGCGGCGCCCGCAGGGAACAACGCAAATCGCTGCCGATCCGACGCAGGCGACAGTGCCTGCGCCTATGTCGGTACTAGATGAAATGGCAGACCTTGATCGGGAAATCGAAGACCTTCGCAAAAGCCTTGCCGAAAAACTGAAACGTCAGAACATGCAATTGCGCAAACTGCTCGATCGGTACGAAAGCCGATAGCCCCAATCCTTTCTCCCAAGTCCCAGCACGACGAACGGCGGGCGTGGCCGAATATTGGCGGGGGATCCTCGCAACCGTGATGTATGGGCCAAAGAGACTGCAGCCGGGTGCAGGCCGCGCGATCAAGGGGCGTCGATCCGGAAAATTGGTTCTGTTGTGCCGTCGCGATTCCATGTTAGGTTTCCTTTCCATGATGAAAAGGCGGTTTTGCGTATGGGCCTCGTGAGCATGATTTTAGAACTTCGGGAACAAGGCAGCACTGCCCATTCTCAGACCGGGTCGGACGCCTCTCCGATAGATGGCATTCAGACAAAGCCGTTTTCAGCAGACGATCGCAGCATGCAAGAGGCAATCTCGCTGAGGACATTCGCTCTGCGGCTCGACACCAAGAAACGACGAACTCAAAAGCTGTTTAGATAACAGCTCTCATCAGCGGTGTGTCATCAGGCGGTATCGATAGTCATCCAATACGAACACTACTCTCCGCTCGCTTCAATGCTGTGACCGGCTTCAAAAAACGCGGTTCGGTGTCCCGTTCGCCGGACAACTGCGCAATGATGACCTGCAGTTCGGCCCAGGCAAGATCGAGTTCGGCAATAGGCAACCGACGTCTTGCCGAATGCCATGTTTCAGACCGTTGGGCACGCAATTCTTCAATCAGCGTTTCGAGTGACATCGTCCTCCTGTTCACTTTGAGGTTCGATAGACGGCGGGCCAAGATGCAGAGTGCGGCCAGCCCCAGGGATCACGGATGCGACCTGCAGAGCCTGGGAGCCAATTTTGTGGGACGGGTTTCGTCCTACGCCCAAAAACTGGGGACGCTTATCCTTGAGGCAGACCGCGTGGCGCGCCATGATGGAAAGATCCGAGCAAATCCCATCTCTCCGTATCACGATGCCGCCCAACCAGACCCATCGTCGCGGCAGCGCCAGCCCGGATCAACCGGCGTCCGGCCGAGATCCGGGGAGCATGATGAAGAGTATCGGAGCTTTCAGCATAGCGACGGCCGCCGGCCGGGAAAGCGGGAATTCTCGACACGGTTTTGACCGGAACAAGGGCTGCCGCAGGAGCCTTAGCATCGCGGTCGCGCAGCGAAAGGCGGGACCGACCGCCCCCGGCAAAATCGTTCCGCATGATAAGCTGCCCTGTAGGGCGTCTGCCAGGTAAATGGCAATATTCATATGCGGTAGCAAGCATGGCTCAACGAACATCGTGACGCGGGAACAGGAAAGGCTCCTGAGTGTTCTTGAAGAAACTATCGGGAGCAAAGTCATGAAAGCTTTCGCCAAAGCCATATTTATCTTTGCCGTCTGTGCCGGATCACAAGCCATGGCTTCCGACGCAGAGTTTCTGCAGTCGATCGAAGGAAGGTGGTCAGGTGGCGGCATTGCCCTGACGAAGCTGGGTGGCAGCAATGTCAAGGTTTCGTGCAGCATGCGGTCGGACGCCAATGTCAGTAATTTCTCGATGGACGGGACGTGCCGCGCGCTTGCGGTTGTCTCCCGCAGCTTCAATGCCAAGGTCCGATCGTCCGGAACCTTATATTCCGGAACATATGTTGGCGTATCCGGCAAGCCGTCGAAACTCGCCGGTGTGCGCAAGGGCAACACGATCCGTTTCGACGTGACATGGGCGAATACCGTCTATGGCGATCGAAAAGCCACCATGACGATCCAGAAGGTCGGCGAGAAGGGTTTGCGTATTCGGACCATCGACAGGGATCCGGCAACCGGTAAGACGATCGTCACAACGCAGCTCGACTTGCAACGCGGCTAAAGGGCACTGCGCGTGCAGATGGTCGTCTGGCGAGCTTAAGCCCTACGGATCGCCTTCTGAGCACCGGGATGTACCCTCGAACGTCGTCCGCCCGTTTGACAGCAGGCCAATTTTGAAAATGTTCACCTCCGCCGCGAGAAGAAGTTCGACACCGCCACGTCCAGAAGCTCATCGCCCCGGCCATTCATGACCGTCTTGGCCGCCCACAAGCTCATGCCCATCACCTGGGCTGCTTCGATCTTGGGCGGGATAGATAGCTCCTGAGGATTGGTGACGACATCGAGCAATGCTGGGCCGGGATGGCGCAAGACGGCTTCGATGCCCCGCTCCAGTTCGACAGGATCTTCGACGCGGATGGCATGGATGCCGGCGGCACGGGCCACGGCGGCAAAATCAGGATTTTTGAGATCAGTTCCCGTCTCGAGGTAACCGGCCGCCTTCATCTCCATCGCCACGAAACCGAGCGATGAATTGTTGAAGACGATTACTTTGACCGGCAGGTCCTGCTGGGCCAGCGTCAGAAAATCACCCATCAGCATGGCAAAGCCGCCATCGCCGGACATGCTGATCACTTGGCGACCTTTATAGGCTGCCTGCGCGCCGATCGCCTGAGGGAGAGCATTTGCCATTGAGCCATGAACGAGTGATCCGATCATCCGGCGCTTACCGTTCATTTTCAGGTACCGCGCTGCCCACACGGTCGGTGTTCCAACGTCGAAGGTGAAGATCGCATCCTCGTCGGCTTGCTCACTCAAAAGTCGCGCCACATGCTGCGGGTGGATTGGTCCTCCCTCTTTGCCATGCGCAAGCTCATCGAGCCCTTTGCGAGCTTTCTCATATGCTGCGAGGCAGCGCTCGAGGTGTTTTGTTGCCTCTTGTTCTTCCAGATGCGGCAGTACGGCACGCAACGTGGATTTGACATCACCGACGATCGCCAGATCCAGCGGCGTTCTTCGCCCGAGATGTTCGGGTCGGATATCAACCTGCACGATTTTCGCATCGGTAGGGTAAAACTGGCGATACGGAAAATCGGTGCCGAGCATGACCAGCGTATCGCAGTCCAGCATCGCCTTGTAACCGGACGAAAACCCGATCAGGCCCGTCATTCCCACATCGTAAGGATTATCCCATTCCACGTGTTCCTTACCGCCCAACGCATGCACGATTGGCGCCTTGAGCTTTGCCGCAAATTCGATGAGCTCATCATGAGCGCCCTCGCAGCCACGACCGCACAGCAGCGTCGTCTTCGAGCTACCTTTTAGAATTTCGACAAGCGCTGCAACCTGATCCTCGGCCGGCACAATGTTTGGCTTGGCGATGGACAGTGCAGTTGATTTCGAGATTTTTGCCGAATAATCGCTGAGCGCGATATCGCCCGGGATAACGACAACGGCAACGCCGCCTTTACCGATGGCGGCACGAATGGCCGATTCCAGAACCCCGGGGAGTTGCTCCGGTCGGGTCACAAGTTCGCAGAAGTGGCTGCACTCTCGGAAAAGCTGATCCGGGTGGGTTTCCTGGAAATAACCGCGGCCGATCTCCGCCGACGGAATCTGTGCGGCGATGGCGAGCACCGGGACACCGGACCTGTGACAATCGAACAGGCCGTTGATCAGGTGGAGATTGCCCGGTCCGCAACTTCCCGCGCATACGGCCAGCTTCCCGGTGACATGGGCTTCAGCACCGGCGGCAAAAGCTGCGGTTTCCTCATGTCTGGTATGGATCCATTCGATATCACCACGCTTGCGCAGAGACTCTGTCATCCCGTTCAAACTGTCACCGACGACGCCATATATCCGCTCCACGCCGGCGGCATGGAGAACCTCCGTCAAAATGTCGGCGACCTTGGATTTCATGCGAGGCTCCTGTGATGGGTAAAGAACAGCAGGTCTCTTCAAGAACTAGGCGATCGTGTCTGTTTGCCAACCCGCGAATGTCGGATTGGGATATGGCGATGTCCTTGAAGGCGTTGCAGATCAGTCGCTTGGAACCGTATCGTCCCAGCACTCGATCAGCCCGCCGGATGCGCCGGTCACAGGATCTGTTTCAGGCCTTGGCAAGGACCGAATTGCTGAAAGTTGCTGAGCTGTGGCGGCGGACGTCAGGATATCGGCCTGCTGACCGGGAGGATAGCTACCGATAACCTGGAAGTCGTCGGAGCAATCCAGGTTGCGATGGCCTGTGCCGGCAGGAAGAAGGAGACAATCTCCTTGCTCCACGCTTATCGCTTCGCCACCCGGCCCTCCAATTAGCAAGGTCGCATGGCCTCGGCTGATGCCAAGGACTTCATGGGCAGCAGAATGGTAGTGCTGGTAATCGAAGACACCGTTTGTCCAGATTCCACTCCATCCGTTAGAGGAAAACAGGTTTTTGAACGACGTGGTATCCGTCAGAGCCACTTTGTAAACCAGGACGGGAAATCGCGGGTTGTTCGGCACCCACTCACTGGCCGGAAAGATGATCTGCCGAGCCATCATCGGGGCGTGTGCCCGTTATCTGCATCGCTGACCGAGGGAAGATAAGTTTCAACGTCCCGCCGTTCGTGGTCTGTCAGAACAGCAATCTTTTCATCCCAGAATCGCGCGGCCTCAGGGGGATCATGTTCCCACTCCCGGGAAGAGCCAAGATTGTCGTCTATCAAGGCAAGGCGCGTGCCGCCCAGACGTCGATATTCGTCGGCGAGGTCCTTTGCTGCGTTTTCCATGTCTGCCTCCACGAATGCATCAGACAATTTCAACACCGGAGTGACTAAGTCGTTCCAGAACCTCGACACGGCAGCTAGGCCTGACAGGTTGCGAGAAAATGTCGTGACGAGCGGACCTGCGTGCAGGTTCGATCGCGAGACGGCGGACGGAACGACATGACGTCTGTGTCGTTGCAGTTCTCGAACAACAGGAGATCATCAATGACCGATACGAAAGACGATATCAGCAAAGTGTGGGAACTGGTCGATAAAATCGGCTTTTGCATGCTGACGACACAAAGCGGTGGGACCCTGCGTGCACGTCCCATGTCGGCTTACGCTAACCGCGATGAAAATGCCGTCTATTTCCTGACGGATGTCGCGAGCCACAAGGATGAAGAGATCGCCCGCCATCCGGAAATCTGTCTGGCATTTGCGGATTCCAAGGGCCAGAAATACGTGTCCATTTCCGGCACTGCCGAAATCCGCAACGATCGGGAAAAGATCCGTGAACTGTGGGCGACACCTGCCAAAGCCTGGTGGGACAATGCAGAAGACCCGTCGATCCGTATTCTCAAGATCACGCCATCATCGGCCGAATATTGGGACAGCCCAGGCACCGTCATCAGCTACATCAAGATGGCCGCTGCCGCCGTCAGCAGCGCCCGTCCTGACATTGGCGATAATGCCAAGGTCAACCTGTAAGATTCCTGACACCTGAACGGCTCGATCGAGAGCCGTTCATTGCATCTCGCCGGGTGGTCGTCGCTGTCGGGCCTCATAGGCCGTTGATACTCCAAATGACCGTCAGGATGCTGCACTGGAAACCCAACCACGGGGAACCAACTCCTCCTAGAAAAACGATTTTTGCGGCGGCTCGACCGTGACCCGCTGATTACTTTCGCCTCGCTGCGACAATTCAGTCTGTGCACTGAAGCGGATATCCTGATCCCTGTCGCGCGCCAATCCAGCGAGCACGCTGGTTTCGATACGATCCCATCCCTTGCCGCGGTCGGGTCCGGAAGGGACGCGCGGCAGGAGGCCGGGCTCTTTGCTCCAGGCAAGAAGCCGCTCGAGCGAAGTCTGGTTCAATAAGTCCCTCAGGTGATGAGCGGTAACATATGCGTCAGGCATGGCGCGGTGGGCGGGCAATCCGATCTCGTGAACGAGGCCGGCCGGCATGCGCTGATAACGCAACATCTGGTTTGAGAAACGCGGCAAATCCGGCCAGACGCGCAGTGCGGATTTCCAGGTACAAATCCAGGGCGTTTCGCCGGTGAAGCGCGGTTTGCAATATCGTTGCTCGAATGCTGCCCGATGGGCCGCCAGCGCATCGAGGCGCCCCGGCGGACGAAGAACGGCTGCAGCAGTTTCTTTCCAGAAGGGTGCATCGGCAACCTGTTCGTCCAGAATATGATGCACCGCCATTGTGTCGGGGGACATGGGACGTCCCGGATTGATCAGTATGGCGCCCCGTTCCTCGGTGACCTGCCACGCGGCGTTTTCATCAAGGACGACGTCTTGCCAACCGATCTCGCAGACATTGTCGGGGCCATTGCCGCCGGTCTCAAGATCGATGACGCGAACTCGGGGTGAGGACATGTCGATGATGGTCACCTTCGGATATCAGTTGCTCTGATTATAAATCGAGATCGAACTGTGGTTGTTCCGATGTGATGTCGCTTTCATCACCCGACAGAGATGAAAGCGTTATACCCAACAGGCGCACCGAAAGCTTGAACGGATAGACTGTTGCCAACAAACCGGTCGCGGCATGAAGGATGCTGTCGCGGTCAACAAACGGAATGCTTTCTGTCCTGCTGCGGGTGGCCTGGGTAAAGTCCGAATATTTGATCTTCACCGTAACGGTTCGAGCAGCAATGTCCTTGCCCTCGCAATAGCGCCATACCTTTTCCGCCAAGGGTCCCAATTCCAGCACGGCAAGATCGAGATCATCAATGTCTTTCGAGAACGTGTCTTCTGCCCCCACCGATTTCCTGACACGGTTCGGTTTGACCTGACGTTCATCGATCCCGCGCGCAATACCGTAGAAGTAAGGACCTGACTTGCCGAAATGCTTCGCCAGGAATGGCAGCGATTTCGTCTTCAGGTCAGCCCCGATCTCAATGCCGAGACGATGCATCTTCTCCGCTGTCGCCGGCCCGACACCATGGAATTTCTTCACGGCCAGTTGCTCGACAAAGGCGGCGCCATTCTTTGGCGTGATGACGGCCTGGCCATCGGGCTTGTTGAGGTCGGAGGCCATCTTTGCGAGGAATTTATTGTAGGAAATTCCGGCCGACGCGGTGAGCCCGGTGACCGCCTTGATCTTTGCCCGGATTTCGAGCGCGATCTCGGTGGCGATTGGCATGCACTTCAGGTTTTCCGTGACGTCAAGATAAGCTTCGTCGAGCGACAGCGGTTCGACCATTGGCGTGTACTCGGCAAAAATCTCACGGATCTGCTGCGAGACCGCACGGTAGACCTCAAATCGCGGCTTTACAAAAATCAGATCCGGGCATTTCCTGGCGGCCGTCACCGAGGGCATGGCCGAGCGAACGCCAAAAACACGCGCCTCATAGCTTGCCGTGGTCAGGACGCCCCTGGGGCCTTCCCCACCGACCGCCACTGGTTTGCCTCGAAGCTCAGGATTGTCGCGCTGCTCAACCGAAGCGTAGAAGGCATCCATGTCGACATGGATGATCTTTCGAAGGGGAGGATCATTACTCATCACTTTGGTTTAGGCCACCATCATGGTTCAGCATTTCGCGAAACAAAAAGAGAACATAACAGCATGGAGCAGCAAGGGCAATCCGACGGCCTTCTCTGACAACTTGGACACGTAGCTGTCGAAAAATCTGAGCTGCCTTTAGAAGTCGCTTCCCGGGACATGAGAGCAAAGCGCGGGTGCTTCGGGGACCGTGTTAGAAAGTGTTCGGAAATGCTATACCGGTTTAGCGAATCTAGTATAGCCACCGTTTTGGTTTGGCCGCCGGGTTTTTCGACCTCTACCCTTGGCCGCTCGAATTGAGTTTATACTATAATCGCGAAACCAGTATAAGGCCCTATCGTGAAGCAGATAGACATGATGTTTCGCACCATGGTGGCGGAACTGCAGCAGCGAACATTCGATGACGACTGGTCGGAAGATTTTCCGCCAACGGGACGGTTCGTACCCGTAAAGGTCGATCAGCGGACCTATTTCTATTTCGATCAGCCCGATGGTAAGGGCGGCCAAAAACGGCGTTACGTCGGCCCAGCGGATGATCAGGATATTGCCGTTCGCGTCTCCCAACAGAAAGAGCAGAAAGCCGACTACAAGGGCCGCCGCAAGCTGATTTCCACGCTGACCAGAGAGGCCGGCCTGATTGCGCCTGATCGACAAACGGGAGAGGTTGTTGACGCTCTTGCAAGGGGCGGATTGTTTCGATTGCACGGCGTTCTTGTCGGGACCGTCGCGTTCCAATCCTATTCCGCTTATCTCGGTGTTCGCCTGCCGATGGCCGCAATCCTGACGGGCGACCCTGATCTGGCGCAGGACTACGCCATTTCTGCCGAAGTTGGCGATAGTTTGCCACCGATCCTTGACCTTTTGAAAGCCGTCGATCCGACGTTTCGCGCGATACCGCATATCAGTGGATCGCAACGATCTCATGCCTTCCGAAACACGGATGGCTATCGTGTCGAGTTTCTCACCACAAATCGCGGTTCCGAAGAGTATGCGGATGAACCTGCGCGCATGCCTGCATTGGGATGTGCTGCCGCTGAACCGTTAAGGTTCATGGATTTTCTAATTCGCGATCCGGTCCGTTCCATCCTGCTGCACGCTGCCGGCATCTCGGTGGTCGTTCCCGATCCGGCGCGTTACGCGGTCCATAAACTGATCATTGCCGGACGGCGTCAGCACAACGCCGGCGGCAAGGCGAAGTCCGAAATAGATCTGATTCAAGCCGGAATGCTGTTTGATATCCTGCCGAGAACGGGTGGCGGCGGTGGTTTGTCGGAGGTTCTGGAGGAGGCGTGGGAGCGGGGCCCCGCCTGGAAAACAGCTCTGAGCGAAGGTGTTGCGGCAATGCCGCAACAATATTCAAGCGCGGTCAATCGCATGTTCGGGATATTGCGGACCTGACAAACTGTTTGGGTGACCTGATTTCGTCCGGGCACAGATTTCAGAACAGGCTTGCCTGCTCGATCTGTTCGCCAGTCTTGCTGACGATTGTAGAGCCGTAGGGTTCGCGCGAGGAGATGATGAGTTCGTCTGCCGGCAGGGGGCGCGCAAGCTCCTTGGCCTCATCCCATGGTGCCCGCATCCACGTTTCCGTTTCCTCATGGCTCAGCAGCAGAACCGGCATGGCCTTGTCATGGATAGGCTTCACCAGCGCGTTGGGATCGGTCGTGAGGAAACCGTAAAGGCCATCGGTGGTCAGTCCGTCTTTCACCTTCCGTACGCTCGTCCATTGCGGCACGTGTATGCCCGCAAAGAACATAAGCGACTTCTGTTCATCGCGCGCAAACCAGGCGTTCGGTACCTTGCCGCTGGGTTCCTGGGATGCCGGATCGGGTTCGGCAAACGTGGTGACAGGCACGAGGCAGCGATGCTCAACTCCAAACCAGCGCTTCCAGTGCCCGAGGTTGAGTTTGCGGACATTGGTGACACCGCGATCCGGCTCCATCTTCAACAGTTCGTCGAAATCGATCGACTTACCCTTGGCCTTCAGCTTTTCTGAGCGGGTTTTGGCAGCCTTTTCCTGAACAAAGACCGGGGAGGGGAGGCCCCAGCGCGCATTGACCAGTTGTCGCTTGCCCTCGACAGTATTTCGGATGATCGGCCCCATCTGGTCAGGATTCATCTGGTAGGCCGGCATGAGGTTGATCAGGCTCTCGACGTCCTTTGCCCAGGTGCTGACCCAGTCCTTGTCTTCCATGCAATACAAGTTGCACATTACTGGCATCGTCTCCGAGCAGAAAGCATGTCTTCAATCTAGGGCAGTTTCATCTTGGCGCCAGTCGGCTTTATGCCTTACGGCTTAGACGCGAGAATTTCGAGGAGCCAGGTTTGTGATCAAGACATGCCGCCATCTATTTGGATCATTCGCTATCGTGACGGTTGTGTCGTTGCTTCCGATTGCGGCAACGCCAGCGCAGGCGATCGAGGTCGGCCGAGTGGCCGGGCATTCCGTCGAGATAAAAAAGGAGGATTTCGAGGCCGCGCTGTCGGTCGATGGGCGACAACTGCACAAAAACTCGATCATCCTGTTTGATGAAATCGTGTCGATCAACGGCGTTCTGGCACTGGTCGGCTCCAGTTCTCCAGGTGGCAATGCCTGCGATGGCTCTCCATTCGTCTTATCTTTTGCCGAAACTCCGCGGTTGGACGGCCCCATCGATTCATGTGTCTCTATAGAGCACCGCGTTGAAGGAGATCGAATTGCCTTCTCGGCTTTACCGGTGCCGGGCCGAAAAACAGAACGATGGGAATGGACTTTGGCAGGCGGCTTTAAAACCTTGAGCGCGACCGAATTCCAGCCAACCGCGGGATCTGGTTGGGACAATCTTCGCGAACGGAAACTCACACATCCAGCTGACGCATTCCGAAACCAGGAAGTCTCGGCGTCGGTGCGATCCCTTGTCGGTCCTGATTTTGACTATTTCCAGGAACTTATGATTGGCGTGGGAAGCGGCGAGTTCAAAGGCGATGATTTCGTCGGATCGGCTTGCAGGCCACACAATTGCGATGAGGAAGCAGGCCTTCTCTTCCTGTCCAGACAGGATCGCGCCGTGTTTGCGGCATGGAAACCAGCGGGCAAGAAAATTGTTGTCCATCCGAATGTGAAGGCTTGGCCTGAAAAGGCAAAAAGCGAATTGCGGATCTGGGCTCGGCAGTGGGAGTGACGGCTTCAACACAACTCGAGGACCTGTTGCCGTTCAACGCAGTGGCAGCAGGTAGAAATCCTATCACTTCGAGCGGGCGTCCATTGGGCTGTAATTACCGCTGGAAACGTTGAAAACCGTCAATCCACGCGTCATGCTGTATTGCCTGGCTGTGGAAGCGATAGGGGTTTTCGAACCGGGAGTGGCCCTGCATGGCGGCGGCGTGGCCTTCAGCGGTCCAACGTGCAGTTGATTGCGCCGTTAGGAAAGCAATCCCATCATCTGCATGGGGCAAACAAGCCGTCATTTCGTTTCCTGGCTTTAACGGCACTTTCGGTCTCCCCACACAAACGTGCAAACTATGAGGGCGCCGAAGGTTTTCAAGACGTGCAGACGGTTGTGGTGAATGGATGATTATTGTGCAGCCTGACCACTCATAAATACGCGGTGCATTGTTTCCGCGATCGCCTGCTCAATCGGTTTTTCGAGCAAAATGTCAGGTTCGTTGGCAAGCTCAATGAATGTATGATCGACCAGCCGATCCTTCATCGGGCCCGAGAGATGATAGCGAATAGCGTAAGTGGCAAGCTTTCGCCGAAGTGCATCCATCTCTGCATCTGACACAACAACATTTCGCGGAATAATCATGACAGGGTTCCTCCACCGAATGACCGTAAGCCATAATTTCGGCATGTCCAATGAAGTTGGAGTGACCGCGCGGCTAGCATGTTCCAAGGGCGCAATGTCGTGATCAGGCCATAATCAAGTTGCGCGACATCAATCTTCGCTGCATTACTGCAGCCTGCCATTTCAACAGAAAACAAATAAGGCTCAGCATTTGCCAGATAAATCGCTCCGCTGGCTTCAGCCCCCAGATGTAAATGAGCGGCTCGGTTTCCATGAAGGAAACGAGGTCGCGAAAGTCTGGCCGGAGGGTTTCAAAGGGAACACAGCCGCGAAATGGCATTGGACAGTCCCGCCACGGGAAGCAGCTGGATTTGTCGATGGTACCGGCGATGAAGAGAAGGACGCCTTTTCTGCTCAGTCGGAAGCAAACCGTGTGTTCTTCAAAGACTGACGTTAATTCCTGTAAAGGGAAAATATAGGCTGCTTCTCGGCTTCGATTATCCAATATGCGATAGTTGATCGATTAAATATTTCCTCACAGCCTATGCCTCTGAATCTCATAGAAATTCCGGGGCCAAAATAGGCATGGGACAATATTCCCAACATTAGCACCGCTTGACTCTTCCCCTCGTCAGGAACAGAAACGGAACATCCGCATTTTGTCCAGCATGATGCTGGTCCTGAATTTTGTCACCACGACCTTGAAGGGAGCCGTGAACGATGACTGCTGCCCGGGAAAAGGTAATCGACGATCTGCGTGAGCGGATCTCGGCTTTGGAAGGTATGTCAGCCCGCAAGGCTGGCTGTCTTGCCTTCGGCGTGCCGGAAATCGATGCGGCCCTGCCCGGCGGAGGCCTTGCCTATGGCGCGCTCCACGAATTTGCCGGCGGTGGGGCAGGCACAGTTGATGGCGCCGCAGCCGCTCTTTTTACTGCTGGCATTGCAGCACGCACCAAAGGACCGATTGTCTGGTGCCTGACGCGGCCCGATCTGTTCTTTCCGGCGTTGGCCCAGGTCGGCCTTCATTCCGATCGGGTGATCTTCGTCGAGTCCGACAAGGATGAGGACGTGCTCGCCAATATGGAGGAGGGGCTTTCCTACGGCGGGCTCGGCGCCGTCGTTGGCGAGCTGGTCCGGCTACCGATGGTCGGTTCGCGCCGGCTGCAGCTGGCGGCAGAGCGGACCGGGACAATGGCATTGGCTGTGCGCCGCTGGAGGCGGCAGACGGAAGCCAATGACTTCGGACAACCGACGGCATCGACGACACGGTGGAGGGTGAGCGTCATGCCGTCCGACGACCTGCCGGTTCCGGGCGTGGGAAGGCATCGATGGTTTGTCGAGTTGATGCGCGTCAAAGCGGGTGAGTGTGCTGAGTTTCTCGTGAGGGCATGTGATGAGCAGGGTCGTGTCGATTTACCTTCCGGATCTGCCGACCGATCGCATTCGCCGCGACGATCCCTCCATTCCGCCTGAACAGGCCATCGCCGTCATCGCCAAAAGCGGTCCCAAACGCTGGGTATCTGCCGCGGACGCTGCTGCGAAAAAGGCAGGCGTGCATGTCGGCATGCCGGCGGCAAAAGCCCAGGCGCTGTTTCGCGGTCTGATGCTGGTCGATGCAGACGCAGCCGCCGATGCGGCGGCGCTTGAACGGATCACGCTTTGGGCTCTCACCCAATATTCCCCGATTGTCGCGGTCGACGGCACGGATGGCATCGTCATGGACACCGAGGGTGCGGACCACTTGCAGGGCGGTGAACTGCCGATGGTGACCAAGATCGCAAACCAGTTCCTGGCAAAAAAGCTGACGGCCCGCGTGGCGGTGGCCGATACCTGGGGTGCTGCGCACGCTTGCGCGCGTGCGATCACCCGTGAGACGGTGATCGTACCGATCGGAGAGACCATTCGCGCGGTGGAGAGGCTGCCGATTTCCCTGCTGCGCCTGCCGACCAAGATTATCGGCGATCTGCGAACACTCGGTTTCCAGTCGATCGGCGAACTGGCGAACACGCCGCGTGCGCCGCTCACCCTTCGTTTCGGTCCTGAACTCGGCCGACGTCTCGACCAGATTTTTGGACGGGTGTCCGAGCCAATCGACCCGATCCGTGCGGACGAACTGGTCGAGGTCACGCGCTCCTTCGCCGAGCCGATCGGTGCGGCCGAGACCATCGACAAATATGTTGGTCGTCTTGTCGTGCAACTGATCGATGAGTTGCAGAAAAAAGGGGTGGGCGTGCGCCGTGCCGACCTGATCGTCGACAAGGTCGACAATACGCGACAGGCCATCCGTGCCGGCACAGTCAAACCGTCGCGTGATATCGCCTGGTTGACCAAGCTGTTTCGCGACCGGACCGAAAAGATCGAGCCGGGGTTTGGGATTGAGCGGCTGACACTGGTTGCCATCATCGCGGAACCGCTTGAGGAGCTGCAGAAATCGTCTTCGCTGGTGGAAGAGGAGGTCACCGACGTTTCGCCGCTGATCGACATCTATGGAAACCGTGGGCACAGGGTTTACCGGCTGGCGCCACTGGCGTCCGACGTTCCCGAGCGCTCCGTCCAACGCATCAGCGCTGTCGCCGAGCCGGTTGAGGTATCCTGGGTTCATCACTGGCGCCGCCCGGTCAGGTTGCTGGAGCGACCGGAAGTGATCGACGTCATCGCACTCATGCCGGACCATCCGCCCGTCGCCGTCACCTGGCGCGGCAAGCGTCGCAAAGTGAAACGCGCCGACGGCCCGGAGCGCATCTTTGGCGAATGGTGGCGCCGTGACAGCGAGATGGAAGCCGTGCGCGACTACTTCGTTGTCGAGGACGACAGCGGCGAGCGCCTCTGGGTGTTTCGTTCCGGCGATGGTGTCGATCCCGAGACCGGCAGCCACCGGTGGTTCTGCCACGGGATTTTTGCATGAGATATGCCGAACTCCAGGTCACGACACATTTCTCCTTCCTGCGCGGGGCATCGTCGGCGCAGGAACTGTTCGAGCGAGCGACGGAACTTGGCATCGATGCCATCGGCGTCGTAGACCGAAACAGTCTGGCGGGGATTGTTCGAGCGCTCGAGGCATCTCGCGGGCCGGGTCTGCGGCTGGTGGTCGGATGCCGACTGGACCTCGCCGATGGAATGTCCATTCTCGTTTATCCGACTGATCGGGCCGCCTATTCCCGGCTGACCCGGCTGATCACGCTTGGAAAATCGCGCGGCGGCAAGAACAACTGCATCCTGCACTGGGATGATGTGATCGCCTATTCGCACGGGATGATCGGCATACTGGTTCCCGATCTGGCTGATGATCTCTGCGCGCTGCGCTTGAGGAAAATGGCCGAGGTGTTTTTCGACCGGGCCTATGTCTCGCTCTGCCTGCGCCGGCGGCCGAATGACCAGATGCGCCTTTATGAGATTGCCAATCAGGCGGTGCGGGCGAGAGTGAAGACAGTTGTCACCAATGATGTGCTGTTCCATGAACCGGGCCGGCGACAATTGCAGGATATCGTCACCTGTATCCGAACCGGCAAAACCATCGACGATGTCGGTTATGAGCGCGAACGCCACGCTGATCGATATCTAAAACCGCCGGAAGAAATGGAGCGTCTGTTTCCGCGCTACCCGGAAGCCTTGGCCCGGACCATGGAAATCGTTCACCGGTGCAAATTCTCCCTCGAGGAACTGACCTACCAGTACCCGGAGGAGGCCATCGTACCGGGCAAGGATGCCCAAGCATCACTGGAGCATTACGTCTGGGAATGTGTTCCGGATCGCTATCCCGAAGGCCTGCCGCCGAACGTACTCAAAACCGTGCGCCACGAGCTCGATCTCATCCGTACCATGAAATATGCGCCCTATTTTCTGACGGTGTTTTCAATCGTGCGTTATGCCCGCAGTCAGGGCATTCTCTGTCAGGGCAGGGGATCGGCCGCCAACAGCGCCGTCTGCTACATTCTCGGCGTGACCAGCATCGATCCGGTCACCAATGACCTGTTGTTCGAACGTTTTGTCAGCCAGGAACGCGACGAGCCGCCCGATATCGACGTCGACTTCGAGCACGAGCGACGCGAGGAAGTCATTCAGTGGATCTACACAACCTATAGTCGGGAAAAGGCGGCACTCTGCGCCACCGTTACCCGTTACCGGGCGAAGGGTGCCATCCGCGATGTCGGCAAGGCGCTTGGCCTGCCGGAAGATGTCATCAAGGCTTTGTCGTCAGGCATGTGGTCCTGGTCGGAAGAAGTGCCGGATCGCAACATCCGCGAGCTCAACCTCAATCCCGAAGATCGCCGTCTGGCCCTCACGCTGAAGCTGGCGCAACAATTGATGGGCGCTCCGCGTCATCTCGGCCAGCATCCGGGCGGGTTCGTGCTGACCCATGACCGGCTGGACGATCTCGTGCCGATCGAGCCGGCAAGGATGAAGGATCGGCAGATCATTGAATGGGACAAGGATGATGTCGAAGCCCTCAAATTCATGAAGGTCGATATCCTGGCACTCGGCATGCTGACCTGCATGGCCAAGGCCTTCGAGCTCATTCGCGCGCACAAGGACCGGGATCTGGATCTCTCCACAATCGAGCAGGAGGATCAGGCGACCTATGCCATGATCCGGCGCGCCGACACGCTCGGCACCTTCCAGATCGAAAGCAGGGCGCAGATGGCGATGTTGCCACGCCTCAAACCACGGACATATTACGATCTCGTCGTCCAGGTAGCAATCGTCCGGCCCGGTCCCATCCAGGGCGACATGGTCCATCCCTATCTGCGCCGACGCGAGGGCAAGGAGGCGGTCGAATATCCGACACCCGAACTTGAGGCGGTGCTCGGCAAGACGCTGGGCGTGCCGCTCTTTCAGGAATCTGCGATGCGAGTGGCGATGGTCTGTGCCGGATTTACCGGCGGCGAGGCTGACCAGCTCAGAAAATCCATGGCCACATTCAAGTTCTCCGGCGGTGTCAGCAAGTTCAAGGACAAGCTGGTTTCCGGCATGGTGAAGAATGGTTACACGGCAGAATTCGCCGAAAAGACATTCAGCCAGCTTGAAGGCTTCGGATCCTACGGTTTTCCCGAAAGCCACGCAGCGTCCTTTGCCTTGATTGCCTACGCGTCCAATTACATCAAATGCCATTATCCGGAAGCGTTCTGTGCCGCACTGATCAACTCCCAACCTATGGGTTTTTATGCGCCGGCCCAGATCGTCGGCGATGCACGCGCCCATGGCGTCGAGGTCAGGCCGGTCTGCATCAACCGCTCTCGCTGGGACTGCACGCTCGAGCGGATCGGCAACACAGATCGTCATGCGGTGCGTCTTGGCCTTCGACGGGTCAAAGGTCTGGCGGTCGCGGATGCTGCTCGCATCGTCGCCGCGCGTATGAACAGCGCTTTCGTTTCTGTTGATGATATGTGGCGCAGGTCCGGCGTACCGGCAGATGTGTTGGTCGAATTGGCAAAGGCCGATGCCTATCTGCCCTCATTGAAGCTCGAGAGGCGTGATGCGCTTTGGGCGATCAAGGCGTTGCGCGACGAGCCCCTGCCGCTGTTTGCCGCAGCCGCCGAGCGGGAGGCGCAGGCGATACCGGAGCAACAGGAGCCGGACGTGGCGCTCCGCCAGATGACCGATGGCCATAACGTCATTCAGGATTACAGCCATGTCGGCCTGACACTGCGGCAGCATCCGGTCGCATTTCTACGCAAGGACTTGCAGACCAAAAATATCATTACCTGCGCTAATGCCATGGGCACCCGCGATGGACGTTGGGTCTATACGGCCGGTCTGGTTCTCGTACGGCAAAAACCGGGCTCGGCCAAGGGGGTGATGTTTTTGACCATCGAGGATGAAACCGGTCCTGCCAATATCGTCGTATGGCCATCGCTGTTCGAAATGCGCCGGCGCGTGGTGCTGGGCTCGTCAATGATGGCGATCAATGGACGCATCCAGCGGGAAGGAGAGGTCGTGCATCTCGTCGCGCAGCAACTGTTCGATCTGTCAGGCGATCTGTCCGCTCTGGCCGACCGTGATACCGAATTCAAACTGCCCGCGGGCAGGGGAGACGAGTTTGCGCATGGTGGCGGACCGGATCCGCGCGATAAACCGAAACCGATCGTTCAGCCGCGCGATATGTTCATTCCAGATCTTCACATTGATACCCTCAAGGTGAAAAGCCGGAATTTCCAATGACCCCATGGCGGTCGCAGCGATGCCTTGGCGAAGAGCCTGCTGACATCGTCTCCAGACCCAGGATCCGATCAATCCGTCGGCCCCGCCTTGACGGCGGGGCCGATCTTGTTTCAGTCCCGGTTCGGGCGGGACCAGATGAGCTGCAGGCCATCTTCACCTTCGATCTCTACAAGCGTCGCGTAGATCGGAGCGGGGAAGCTCGGGTCGTCCAACTTGACCGAGAGAAAGTCGCGGCCCTCGCCAGAGGTCTTCTGCCAGGCTGCGCCCAGTTCGACATTGCCGGCATAGATGCGGAAGTGCGGTCCCTTGTCGGAAGGGTTTTCCACCCGGGCGATGCGAGCCTTGACGTTCAAGGCGAGGGTGCGGATCGAGCCGGAAAAGCCATAGTCTGCAGTGGTGAAAGTGCCGATGGTAGCCATGTTCATGTTCCTTTTCGTTTTTCGGGCCACGCCCATCGCGGCCTCGATGGCTGTCGTGCAGACCGGGGACGATCGGACCGCACCCAGCCGGGGTCCCCATCCGCGCTCGCGCGTTGGGGTGGCGATTGGGCCGGAATGAAATGGAGGGCGGCAACTGCCACTTTTGTTAGTCGGCGAGGAATGGCGGTGCAGCCGGCAGGGGTTAAGAAAAGTTGCAGTGCCGTTGCGGCAAAACGATCGAGGCAAAGCCGGTCTTCGGTCAGACATGCCTCATCGAGCCCGCAGATGGGAGGCCAACAAATGCAATCGGAAGGAAACCGGATATGGCGATACTGGGGAACTGTGAGCGCAGACCATGCTGATCTTATCGAACCGCCCTGGATTGATGCCGCAGCAGTGACTGGTGGAAACACGACATTCACCAGCTTGTTTCCATCCAAGCCCAAGCTATCGTACTGCCATGATTCGCCAGCCGGAGGACCAATGGCAAAGCAGACAAGGCCTTTTATCGTCGAGATCAAGCCGTCCCGGAAAACCAAACCTGATACGAAGAAAACCTCGATATGGGGATCGCTGGATTTAAAACCGGATCCGGCTCTGGACCCCGATATGCGATCGATTACTGCAGAGGCGGCTGCCCCGATCGAAGCGCAGCGCTCCTGATTGAACGTCGGGCCAACGATCGGTCTCGTCGGCCCACCACCGGTTCAGCTTTGATCAGGCCGCTAGTTGTTCGCCCTCCGGATTGCTCTGCAAGTCGTGAAGAAACGCGACAGCGCGCTGCGCATGGGCGGCAGCTTGAAAGATCGCACGCTTGTCACTGGCAAGCACCGTGAGCCACGACTGTAGATAGGATGCGTGATCCGGCCGGGGTTCAAGCTCCGGCACGAGGCCCAGGTCGGCGCAAAGAAAGCAACTGCCGAGCTCTGCGATCAGTTCCTCACGGGCACGTTCGCTCTTATCCCGGGCATAACGGGAGAGATCGCGGCCAACCCGATTTTTCTCCGCAGTCCAATGCACATGCTCGTGTCCGAGAACGGCGTAATAGCTGGCCGGATCCTTGAATGTCTCGAATGCCGGCATCTGGATCAGATCGGGGCCGGGCGCATAATACGCCTGATTGCCGCCGTGGTGCACTACCGAGCCTGTGTTTCGGAAGAAGCGATCGGCCAAGTCGATGCGCGCAACCGGATCCAAAACCGGCTCCGGTCGATGATGATAATGATCTGGCAGCCCATCGATCTGCTCAATGTTGAAGACGGTGTAGGCTTTCAGGAACGGGATTTCACGGTCAATCTCCCCGCCATTGCCGTCGGCTTCAGATTTGGTGAAGCGGCTGGCGAACACAACCGTCGAGCCGGTCTCGCCCTTGCGGACGGCAGCGCCCAATTCGAGCGCCTGCTTAAAAGTCATCCACATCGGCGAGGAAAAGCCGCGCGACATCTGCTCCGACCAGAGAAGCAGTACATTCATGCCCGAATATGGCTGACCGTTGTGACGCAAAGGGCGAGTGATCCTTCCATCGATGTTTCCGGCGCTCCAGGGCTTCATCCAGGGTCGCACGCCGGCGGCCAGCTCCTCGACAATTGTCTCGGTGATGCGGGTGTAAATGTCAGCCCGCGTTGCGTCTTTTTTCGTGCTCATCTCTTTCCTCCATAACAAGCCGGCCGCACCGATTGCGGCCCGTCGCGGAGGGCACAGGCAGGGGGGTAAGAAACGGGTTCCGGCACCGGAACGGCCGAAACGAAGTGGAGGACGGCGAAGCCGTTGCCTGAGACGGTGGCCCCTGCAGAACCGACGCCGAGGACGGGCCGCATCGGTCGCGTCTGGCGCACGCTTTTCCTTGTTTTTTCTTTCCTTCGGAAGAACCATAAAAAAGGGCCGGTCCCCAAGGGCCGACCCGATCTTGATGGAGGCGAGGAGGATTTCCCCGCCAGATGATATCAGTCGAATGCCGAGATCTGCGCTTCTGCAGCCTTGCGATCGACGGACTGTCCGGGATTTTCGATCGGGCGATCGAAGGGCTTCCAGGCCTCGCCGACGATGTGCTTGTAGGCGGCGACAGCACCTTCAGCTGCCATGCGCAGTGCATGAGCCTGGATGCCCATGTCTGCGGCGAACTCCCGTTTGCGGTGCGCGGCGCTATCGTAACCGACGGGACCGTCGAGATCTTCGTCACGGGCGTCGTTTGCAGCCTTCGCGGTGGCGTCGCGTGCCTGGGTGACGGCACTGCCGTAGAACTGTCCGGCACCGTGCGCGGAGCCGACATAGGCGCCGACGATCCGCTGGAGGTGGATCTGCATTGCGCGTTCGCCAAGGCCTTCGCTGAGAGCATCTGCGGTCTCGGTGAGGAGCCGTTCGTGGAGATCGCGAATCCCGTCGCTGTCGATGACCACGGCCCCGAAGCTTTCAGCGATCTTAAGCGCCTGGGTGACGTCCGGGCAGGTGAGGCGGACCATTTCGACGGTGGCGCCCTTGCGGAGCTGGACGACACGCGTTGAAGAGCGATTGGTTGCGGGCTTTGCCATGGTGGTCTCCTTGTCGGTTGCCTAAGGGCTCGAACCGGCTCCCTGCCGGCCCTCCCTCGGGTGCGGTCGACCAAAGCCTGCGACCAACGGGCGGCTTCACAGGTCCGGAAGCCCTGACCAAGCGAATTGACTTTGTGGTCAAGCGGGGAAAAGCCCTGCGCGGGACGCGAAGACGGTTTGCGAGGGAGGGGCGGTAGGCCGCCACGCGGCGCGATAGCGGCCTTGAAACGACCGGCAGCAGGCTTAAGACCGTGACATACCCGAGAGAGATCAGGCAGGGTCCGAAACGGATCCCGGAACCGACACTTGAGACCACCAACACAGCACCCGCACGATCTCAGTCAAGCGGACGTTTCAGCGGAAGATGCCCGTGAGATATGACCCCTCACTGCCCATCAACTCCGCAGCAAGAGTCAGAAATCGTGGTGGCACGACCGACCATGCGGCTTTCGCCCTCCATCATGGCCTCTAGTTCAGCACGTCGTTCGAAGGCAAGCCGGCTTGCATGGTCCAGCAGCAACGCCCGACCGGAGGGGCCCCGTCGCCGACCATATCGCCTTCGCCAACGTGCCAGCACGCCTGCCGTCATAGTCAGTCGCTTGGCGCGATGCGCGATCTGACGCTGGATACGATCGAAGTCCAGACGATTAGCTCCGCCATCGATGGGATGGCCTGCAGGACTCATGCTGTCGACCTCGACCAACCGACAAAGGACGACGGCCCGTCACAAAGCTGGTGGCGAGCCTCGTCGATAACGAAGCCGAACGGACCGCGACCGGCATACTCGTCGCTGTCAATGAGGTAACGTCGCTCGCCCCCCCCAATCTCCCGCTTAGGACCACGACGCGCCACGACTTCCGTCATCCCGGCATGGTGATCGGAGAAGATCGCCGATGACACGATCCAACTGTTGGCATGGATCCCGTCGAATACTTGGCGATCCTTGGCACGAGACTCTCCTGCGACCAGCAGCCGGCCATGCACAGTCTCCCAAAACTCCGGCCATCTGTGCCGGATGGTTTCGTCTGCCGTCCGTCGCTCATATCCCGTGAACAGGTCCGGAAATGCATGGGCAACCACCGCCCATTCGACATCTTCTTCGTACCAGCCGGTGTCGTTTCGGAGAGCGGAGGGCACGGCAAGGTTTCGGTCGGAAGAAAGATGGAAGCCGCCATGGCCGGCAGTGGCGTGACACACGATACCCGGTCCGTAAATCGTCGCGGACTGTGACATGCCCCAAGGCGTGCTGCAGGAAATGCGGGCCTGGACGCGGCCGAGATCATGCAAGTCGCGCTGATGCTCGGCGGTTTCGATGACGCGCGCGACGAAGGCGGCCTCGTCGGCGAGGTGGCCGTCATGGCGATAGAAGTCCTGTTGTCTGAGTGCCGGCAGCGGCCCTATGGGTCGCCAGGCGCTTGCCAGAAAACTTCCTGCGGGCGTCGTGATCATGGCAAACACAAGCTCGCGGGTACGCGCTACCGGAAATCCCTCGGCGCTGAGGGAGAATTCTATGCCGAGCGCTTCGGCGATCGGATCGCTCTGCTGAGTAGTGAGCGTGGGCATCGGATGCTCCATCGTTTGCTGAAAACAGAAGCGCCGCCGGTGATGCCGGCGGCGCGATGAACCTGAGATCCGTTGGTTGGAACCTATTCGGCGGCGACGTCGTAGGCGGTCTCGTGGTCTTCGAGACCGCCTACGACAGACTCTTCGGCGTCATCCACGACCTCGTCCGCATCGGCATCAATCGCGTCGCCACCCGAGACGCCGTCATCCTGCTCCTGATCCGCTTCGGTCCTCTCTTCTTCCACCCCCGCTGCCTCGGCATGGCGGAGCAAGACCGTCACATCCCGGCGATCCGGTGCGAAGAACGCGCTCGCATGCACGAGCTTGGCGTCGCCTGCGAAATGCTCGACGAGTGCTGCACGGGTTTCGCGAACGCGGGCCTTCGGCTCGATGCCGACATCTTTTGCCGCGACCTCGAGCGCCTGACGCGACAGGCACACGAGGAAATCCTCGCTTCCCATATCCGGCAGATAGCTGTCGGCGCCAATAGCATCGCCGGCGATACGCGAGATCACGCCGCTGTTCGACATGCCGCGCCGGCACGAGAGCACGTCGATCAGCGCTGCGCGCGCAGTGATGCGAACCGTGTCCATGTCGAACGACAGGCGACCATCATCCGTGAAGAGACGCGCGGCATGGCGCCCAAAGCGAGCGCCGCCATAGTATGCACCGCCAGCACCAGAATCGACCCGAACATTCAAGCTGGCAAAGGCAAGGACGAGGAGCGCCATCAGCATGTCGTCCTCGATCGGAGCGCGGGCCAGTGCGTCATGCAGGGCGTCGGTGCGGAAATCGCCGATCATGTCGTGGCCCTTCTGGGTCACATCGGGGCGCGGCGTGGAAACTGTCGTATCGTCAACTGTCGTGCCATTATCGGATACCACCGATCCGCCCTTGAACGGCTTCGGTTCGGGCATACGATAATGCACCGCCTGAACCTTGCCGTCGCGGTCGAGATACATCCCGGTATGATCGCCCTTGCCTGGCTTGCCGTAGACGCGCTCAGCCTTTTTCGGCAATGCCGGCTGGCCGTAGTTGTTGACCTCGACGATCGCGCCCTTCTTCGGCAGGTTGCTGGTCATCCACTCCTGCTGGGCGCCAAGAAACGCCTCGACATTGGTGGTGAACCGATTGTCCTGGTCGGCCGGACCAAAAAGATCGTCTGCCCATTCGATGCCATAAGCTTCCCTCAGGTCGTCACCGAAGCTCGCATCACGGGCGAACATGCGGGTTTTCGAAAGACCACTGGCAATCTGCCACCAGGACGCCGTGTCGCCTTTCTTCGGCTTGTTAGCCTTCCACACCTGCTTCTGATCCTCAAGCGAGGCCGCCGCGATGGTGCGCAGCTGCTGCTCGTTCGGCATGTCGCCACGGGCCATCTGATCGAGCATGGCCGGCAGAACATTGGCGAGCAGCCGCAATTTGCGGATCTGGCGGACGGGAAGGGAGAGCGCAACCGCGATCGCTTCTTCGGTCCAGCCAAGGGCGACGAGGCGTTCGATACCGCGCCATTGGTCGACTGGGTTCAGCGGCTCGCGGGCGATGTTTTCGACCATCGAGCGCATGGCGCCATTGTCGTTTGCCGCCTCGCTGACGACGACCTCGATTTCTTCGAGGCCGGCGGCGATCGCGGCCTGAACGCGGCGATGTCCCGCCTGGATCAGATAGCCATTGCCACCGTCGACCTGTGGCGACACGACGGGCGGCTGGATGATGCCGACGGCCTTGACGGTCGCAAGAAGAAGAGCATCAGACTGCGGCGACGATTTCGACTGACGGGCATCGTCGGGGTTGGCGTTCAGCGCACGGGGATCGATCTTCAGGATTTGCATGGATAAGCTCCTTGTCCGATATGGAGCGACGAGGCTGTCGCTCCTTCCTGTCTTCTCTGATTTTCGAAGACACTTTCCGGACCGCAGAGCGGGGGACCGGCCGCAATTGCGGGCGAGCAATCCTGCCGCGAAGCACAAGCGGGGCTAACAGCCCTGCGAAGGGTGGCGGCAGGGTTGAGGAGGCGGCGATTGAACGCCAGTGCCGGCCGGAGAACCGATCGGCGACCGGTTTCACTTCCGCTTTTCCATTTTCCTATTTTCTGGAAGGCCGGCTCAGCGCACTGTGCGTTCTGATTTTCCCGACTTATGGACGACGGGTGAACAGCGCCCGCGCATCGCCCAACATTCTCTTCAGGATCATCGACCTGTCCATGACAGGCGAAGCGACGGGAAGGGGCAGTGCTGGTGGGGAGCGACCGGGCGTATCGAGACCACTGGCGTCCGGTAATTTCGGCTCTCGGACTTCAGCCTCAATCGCGATGTGCGAGATGGTCGTTTCATCCGACTTGACGACGACGGCAACCTTGCGCCCGGACCGGAGTTGATCGACAGCCTTCTGAGCGGCCGCCTGCTCGTCGCTGGCTTCGACGAGAGAGGTCTGGCTGACGAGATAAAACGGCATTTGTTCCCACGGATTTTTGCCGACAGTTTCATTCTGGCTGACGCATGGTCAAGCCCGAAAAGCGACAATGGACAGAAATACAATAGCTTGGACGAGAACAAGGCATTGCCGAACGCCCTCTCGCCTGCACCGGCTTCGTTCAGTTACTGTTGATGAATCACGTTTTACGTCGCGATCTTTAGCCCCCACTGATAAAGATCGCCGCCCACCCTTCTGATCACATCGAGACAAATGAGCATGGACCGCACAGGCCGAAAATCCATCGCACAACGTGTCATTGATCGCGCCAAGGCGCGTGGCGAACCGATTGATCAGGACCCTGACTTTGTCGCTTTGCTGGATGAGTGGATAAACGGCGATATCGACATCAAGCAAATGCGAGCGAAGTATCTCGATGTTCTTGCTCATCAGAAATCTGAGCGGCGAGGTCGCTGGGCGCGGCGCGTTGGCACCGGCGCCGATGCGCCTGATCCCGCGGCGGAAGAAAACGATGGATAAAAAAGGGCCACGATAATCGCGGCCCGTAAGGTATGGAGGTAAAGTTGCCTCCAGAGGGGAACAGCTGCTGCAGCGAAACTGGGAAGAGTCCGCCATGTGCATCAGCTCAACAACTTATGCCTGATGTTCGTTCACGCTGCACATAGAATTTGCGCATACCGCTATGCGCCATCTGGCATACCGTTGTCCGCCGCTGCGTCCGAAGCAAGCGACGCCTCCAGCACCTTCAGCGCTTCGCGTTTTTCGATGAGATCGGAGGCGAAGGCAAAGGTCCCGCCATCGCGGGAACGATATGAATTCAGTTGCCGCCGAGCATCTTCCAGTCTTCGCCCATATTGCAGCTTTTCCTCTTCGAAGCCGGTCAGAGCATGCTCCAGCCGCGAGATTGCACCAAGCGGTGTCACCGTGACCGAGAGATCGATTTCGTAATCGGCACCCGTGCGCTCCAGCTTGGTGCAGTAGCGGTATCCATCACCGCGCGCGAACCGCTCCCCTTCGAAGACAAGCTCGAATCCGCCGATGGACGCCAGTCGAACCTCGCCTTGCCTCTCCAACTGCACGAGTGTCAGGATTTCCTTCATCAGCGCGCGGCCGGCGTCCTTGCGATCAATGAAACGCTCCCCCATCAACAGCATCTCAAAGGCATCGCCGGATGTGGGAGAGAGTCGGTCGATATCCTGGCCGATCTCGCCGATGCGCCGGGTCGAGACCTCGATCTCGCGCTCGGCGTCGCGCATCTGCCGGCGGACGGCATATTGATCGTCTTCGTGGGCAGCGCGCAGCCGTTCGAGCCGGGCAATATCGGCCTCCAGTCCGGCCTTCTGCATCAGCCGCTCGTCGCCGGATGCGATGGCCTTGGCCATGGCGAACTGGTTGGCGGCGCCTTCACCAACATCTTCCAGACGGCGGATCGACGTGTCGCCCGAGAGCGCCGCCGCGATGAACCTGGCCTTGCGTTCGTTGTTCTGCCACATGGAGGCATCAAGTGAACCTTCGGTCGCATAGGCGAAGATATCGACCTCGTCATGCTGATTGCCCTGGCGGACAATCCGGCCCTCCCGCTGCTCGATCTGCGACGGCAGCCACGGGACATCGAGATGATGGAGGGCTTTGAGCCGAAGCTGAGCATTGACGCCGGTGCCCATCGTTTCGGAGGATCCTATCAGGAAACGCACCTTGCCGGCGCGGACATCGCCGAACAGCCGCTGCTTGGCCGCTGTCTTCTTATAGTCCTGCATGAAGGCGATCTCGGACGCCGGCACGCCGAGCCGTATTAGCTCGTCGCGGATCCAGCGATAGGCCGAGAAGCCTCGCGATTTCTCGACATTGATCGTGCCGAGATCGGAAAAGATCATCTGGGCGGCGCCCGGCAGATCGAAGTCATTGCCGTCGGGGCGGCGATAGGTGGCTTCGCCGGTCTCCTTCCAGATCCGGTGTGCATTGCGGACGAGCAGATTGAGCTTGTTGTCCTCATCATTGCCGGCATCTCGTTCCACAAGGCGCATATCGATCGCGGCGTGACGGCCATCGGTGATGACGGAGAGAAGGATGTCGTCACCCGGCTCGGCCGGCCCCTCGCGCTTTTCGATCATCCGGATTCGGTCATCCAAGATGCGCTGATAACCCCTGAACTCACTTGATGGGATCGCAGTCAGAATTTGACGTTGCCCGGTCGAGAGGTTGGGCACCCTCACATACTGGCGAAGGTCGTCCGGCATGACCACATCAGCAAACGAGCGGAACATGGCGATCAGCTCGGGCACGTTGACGAAAGAGGCGAAGCGGCTGACCGGCTTGTATTTGCCGGATGGCTGGATTTCGAGTTCGGTCGTCGTGTCGCCGAAGCAAGATGCCCATGCATCGAATTCATGCAGCCCGCGCTCGGCAAGGGCGGCATGGCCGAGCAGGCGCTGGACGGAAAACATCTCGCCGAGCGTATTGGTGATCGGCGTGCCCGACGCCAGCACCAGCGCCCGGCCGGGATTTTTCGTCTCGATAAAGCGGGACTTCACGTAGAGATCCCAGGCGCGCTGCGATCCGTTCGGATCGATGCCCTTCAGCGTCGACATGTTGGTGGCGAAGGAAAGCTTGCGGAATTCCTGCGCCTCGTCGACCACGATCTGATCGACACCGATCTCAGAGATCGTGAGAAGATCGTCCTTGCGAGTGGCGAGCCCATCTAGCCGCTCCTGCAATCCCTCCTTCAGCCGCTCGAGCCGCTTGCGGGAAACGCGGTCCTCGCTGTCGACCTTGGTCAGCAGGTCCTCGTAAAGCTGCAGCTCGTCCTGGATCATCTGTTGTTCGAAGGCCGAGGGAACGGCGATGAACCGAAACGCAGAATGGGTGATGATGATCGCGTCCCAGGTGGCGGTTGCCGCCCGCGACAGGAAGCGGGCCCGCTTGTCCTTTGTAAAGTTGGTTTCGTCTGCCACGAGGATGCGGGCGTTCGGATAGAGCGCCAGAAACTCGCGCGCTGCCTGCGCCAGGCAATGGCCCGGCACGACCAGCATCGCCTTGGCGATCAGCCCGAGCCGACGCTGTTCCATGATCGCCGCCGCCATGGTCATCGTCTTGCCGGCGCCGACGGCGTGCGCCAGATAGGTCGAACCATCGGCAATGATGCGCCAGATGCCGCGCTTCTGGTGCCCATAAAGAACGAAAGCGCCAGAGGCGCCGGGAAGTTTGAGATGGGAACCGTCGAATTTTCGCGGCGCGATGTTATTAAAGCGATCGTTGTAATCGCGCGCCAGCCGGTCAGTGCGATCGGGATCGGTCCAGACCCAGTCCTGAAATGCCTGTTTGATCCGCTGCAACTTGTCGCGCGCGGCCTCGGTATCGACGACGTTCAGCACGCGCCGTTCGCCGTCGACATCCTTGAACACGTCGAAGATCTGGGGGACACGGCTGTTCAGCGCATCGGCGAGAAGCTCGCCCGCATGCCGGCGGCTGGTGCCCCATTCGGATGTGCCGGCTGCAGAAAGCCCAAGCTGTCGCGCTTCCACCGTCCAGGACCCGAGTTCCGGCATATGATGGATGCGAATATCGGCCTCCATGATATCCTCCACGAACGCGACGACGTCGGCGGCCGAGATCCAGGGAGCGCCGAGGCGGGCGGTGATATCGGAGGGCCGAAGATCGGCCGGCTGGACATCAGTGAGGGCGCGGACATTACGCTCGTAAGCCAGGTCGAGCTCGGCCGCGGCCTGCGCGGCGATGAGCTTGGTGCGGACAGCGCCGGAGAGATAGGCATCCGAGGTCTGCCAGACACCGCTTTCCGGATCCCGAAACACCTCGTCGCCGAGCGCGTCGATGACTGTCGCCACGTCGATATGCAGCAGTTCGGCGATATGATCGAGATCGACATGGCCGCGCTCGTTGAGGACGACCGCCAGCGCGTCAGCCGCATTGGTGATGACAGGCGACAGTGGCGGAGCGATCACGCGAGAGGTGAATATTGGGCCCGGCCTCGCCGTGTCGGTCTTCAGGTCATAATCCTCGATCGAGGCCACCAGCCAGCAATCGGGATCGTCGCGGAAGGGTGCAAGGTTAGGTTGACGATGGGTTTCCTTGACCTCACCGGTCTCCTGATCCTCCTGGACCGAGACGGTGGTGTGGTTGATTGGGCCGAAGTCGCGGACGAAGGCTGACCAGGCGAGGCGCAGACGCACCTGAAGATCGCGCCACGGTCGATCAGTATCCTGCGCCTTCAGCACCTCGCGCACGGCATCGCGGATCGGGATCAGCTTCGAGATGATCCGGATATGCTTTTCCGAGATGCCATCGCCAGAGCGACCTTTGCGCTCGGCCACCGGCACAGCCGAGCCGTCGAGCATCTGCATCAGGCCCTTTGCCCGGTCGACAAAAAAACTCCCTTCGCGAACGGGGTTGTCTTTCGGCCGGAGATCGACGACCTCGGCAAGCTCGTCCTCCAGATCGATGTCGATCGGGGTTGGCTCGCCGTCATAAAGGCCGGCCGGAAGAAGATCGATGGCCGCGGCGAGCGCGATCTCGAGATCGGCGCCGCCGCTGCCACGGCATGTGTAGGTCTCGCCGAATGGCCCAGAGGTGAGGGCATGGCCGCCGAGCACGAAGTCCGGATGGCGGGCGAACCACCGGTTCACCCGGATAGCTCCCTCATCGTCGGTAGCCGTCCGCACCTCATCGACATCGATCCACATTTGGTCGCCTTCGGGCTCGCCGATCTTGCGCTTGCGGAAGAACAGGATGTCGACCACGACATCCGTGCCGGAGTCGCGGCGAAAGCTGCCTTCGGGCAGGCGGATCGCTGCGATCAGGTCGGCGCATTTCGCGATATGCTCGCGGGCGGTGGTATCGGCCTTGTCCATCGTGCCATGGGAGGTAACGAAGGCCGCCAACGCGCCGGGCTTCAGGAGATCAATCGAACGGGCGATGAAATAGTCATGCAGGCGCAAGCCAAGCGAACGGTATGACCGGTCGGAGCGTACGATGCGATCGGAGAAGGGTGGATTGCCGATAGCGAGGTCGTAGATCGGTGAGAGCTCCGTGCGGGCGAAATCGCCCTCGATGATGCGGGACCGCGGCTGCAACAGGCGAACGATACGCGCGGTGACCGGATCGAGCTCGATCCCAGTGAGAAAGGCGCCGTCCCGATACGCTTTCGGCATCAGCGCGGCAAACAGGCCCGTGCCGATGCCCGGCTCAAGCACACGGCCACCCCGCCAACCAAGACGCTGGATCCCAGACCAGATCGCCCGGATGATGAATTCCGGGGTGAAATGCGCATATTGGGTGCAGCGGGCCAACGAGGCATAGTCCGCTTCCGAGACGGCGGTTTCGAGCGACGATCCGAGATTGTCCCAGCCGTCGCGGAAATCGATCTCACCCGGCCGACGGAACATGCCATTGGCAAGTTCGCCAGCACCGAAGCCAGTAAAGCGGATCAGTTGCGCCTGCTCTTTGGCTGTCGCCGGCCGTTCTTGGTTGGCAATCCCGTCAGCGACCAGGATCGCCGCAACGTTGGCGCGAGCGCGGTCCTTCCAGGATGCGCCGAGGCCGCGGCCGCCATCAAGATAGAAATTCTGGCGCCGGCCACTCCGGTCTGCAGGAGCCACCGCGACTGGCAAGGCCGGGGCGACGGGCGGCGGCGTGGGATCGGGATCGTCGTCATTGGCCGCTGTGGCGTCGAAGCCGCCAAATGCGGTGACGCCGAGCCCGAGGCCAGAAGACAGTGCAGAGCTGCCGAACATGTCCAGCGTGAAGGGATCGTTGCTCATCGGAATGTTCCTTTCGGATGCGCGCCATCGCTCACCCGCCGAGATAGGCGGATCGAAGGCACTGGAGGATTTTGGGGAATTGACGGCCTTCAGGCCGCAATTGTCGGCAGATGCCGCATGTGAACCGGCAGCTTCGCGGCGATCTCATCGTCGGTGAGGTCATCCAGCAGCTTCAGGATCGTGCCGTTCGTGGCGCTCCACAGCATGATTGTGCGTTGACCCTGCATCGTCGGCGGAAAGCGATCACCGGCATAACCGCGATAGGCATCGGCGGTGATGCTCCAGATGTGCTCGAGCCGCTCCCCGCGGTTCACGGCGCGGACAGGCTGCGTCTCGCGCTCGAAGATCGCCGCCCGCGTCGCCTTGACGGAACTTCTGCGGAGAGATCACAATAACCGTGGAAATATCTCGTCTTCCCGTCGATCCTGAGCGCGAAGAAGACGCTGGTGATAGATCCCGTCAGAAACTCACGTAGCGCGAAGATCGGTCCACGCATCCACAGTGGCGGGAGGATGTTCAACATGTAGTCGTAGAGTGCTTCATCGACCTCGAACCATTCGCCGCTATACATCGGGGCAGCATCGGTTTTCCATCGATCAGGGCGCTGATCGTGACGGCCGAACAGCCGGAACATTTGCGGGCGCGTTGCGATGCCTTCGAAGATCTTGGCGGTACGGGCAGGGATATTCATCTCGGCTCCTTCAGGGGTTCGGGACCTGGTGATGACCGCTCCGATCAACTCCCTTTCAGTCCCTCATGACACCCTCTGGGCCGCCGGCATGCCGCTCGGCCGGGTCAAGGGCCGGCTTCAGCCGGGCGCAGCCTCCCTTGATGCGGTCGATGGCGATGCGGCACGCCTCTCTGTTCCTTCGTTTCTCGCTTTCTCACGTTTCCTCTGCTGCAGAACCTCATTCCAATCCCCCGCAGGCGGCCGGAGACGCTCCGAAGGGCGATCGGCCTGTGCGGCTAGGCCCTGAAGCCGGCGAGCGAAGGCGTCACCTTGGTTATTGGCATCGGTGGCGCATACAAGCTGGGCGCCAGGACGAGCGAGAAGGTCGACCAGCGCCGCTTCGGTTTTTGGTGACCATCCGCCTCCGGTACTGAGGTAGAGACTGCCATCTCGCAGCTCTTCGACTGCCGCGAGGCTCATCGCGTCAATTGCCGCCTCGGTCACGCAAAGACGCAGAGCGTCAGGCGGACCGAGGCGAAACAGCATTTTGCTGCCGCCCGACGCGAAGCCGCGCCAGTCCGGTCCGCGCTCCTCCCATCCAACCACCACTCCTGCGGTATCGCTATGGCCGGCCCACATGCTGCCGAATGGGCCCTCTCGAACCACGCCTCGTGTGATTGCGCAGCGCAGGATGAAAACCGGGATCGCGCGCGTCCAGCAGAGATACCGCCAGGCGCCGGAGCCAGTGGTGGGAACACGGCGGCTTTGCCATCGTGTCAGAACGTCCGCAGGCTCGACTTTTGCCGGCGGCTTCTTCCTGATTACGGGTGTCCCCTTGTATCCGACGAGTTCGCCAACACGGTCGATAGCCTCTGAGAAGCCTAGATGCTCGAGCAGGCTGACAAGGGCGAAGACATCGCCTTTGTTGTCGCTCAACGGATCAAACCAGCCGCGGCCTTCATGCGTGACGATGATGATGTCCGCGCCTCGGCGGAACTTCACCGCCCGGCGCGTGCTTTCCTTCATATCGACCCCGAACCCGGCCTGTTGGAGGACGGCGGCACAACTGACGGCCTCCCTCAGCTTTTCGATTTCTTCTCTTTTCATGATTTCCCGATCGCCAGCGATCGCTCCTCAATTTAGCTCCCCGCATAATCAGCGGCACATCTTCCGGCCGCCGCGAAGAGCAGAGGGGGCAAGGGCGTGGGAAGCAAGGTGCAAATTTACACCTTGCTTCCCGCGGCGAAGCTTCCCTTGCTGCCGACAGCTCGCCAGCGGCAGGGACGAGAAAAAGGGTCTCAATGAGACCCTGCTGGAAAATACTCGTGCATGATCTCCAGATCGTCGTCGTCGTCGAGTTCGTCGGACGGCAGGACGCCGAATTCGCTACCAGATTTGAACAAGGTGATCGGGACCATCAGGTCGCGGCAAAGCTGGAATGCGTGGGACTGAGCAAGGAAAAGATCGTGTGACATGTGCGAGGCTCCATTTGGGAGCGGGCCAGTTCCCGCTCGATGGCTCCTCGAAAGGCCCGGGGACGGGCGCGATCACCGCGATGGCGCAGCCCTGAGCGGCCGCAGCGTGGCTGCGGACCCTTCACGGGTTGATCGTGGAAGATCCGAACCCAGGCCAAGACGCCATCGCAAGAGAGCGGGATTGGTTTGCCTCCATTCGATGACGCGGTTGAATGTGCACGTTGCTTCGTTGCCCTCACCCTGACGCTCGCGTGACCTTCAATCGTGGGCATTAATCGTGCGCCTTACTGACCAAAATTTGTACTCTAACTTTGGACAGCTTGCAGACTGACCAAAATTTGCATATAATTTTTGGACAAAAGGAACAGTAATGCCGAATCCGACATCTGATACGCTCGACCGCATCCACGCAAGGATTGCCGCTGGAGCGCCCTCCGGCGTCTGGTCTCGTGCCGACTTTCTCGATATTGGCACTCCGAACGCTGTCGAGAAAGCACTGCAGCGGCTGACAAATCGCGGTGAGATACGCAGACCCCATAGAGGCCTCTACGACAAGCCTTCAACAAGCCAATTGACCGGCAAAATGATCTTTCCGCCTCGCGCTTCTTTCGTGGACGCAATCGCGCGGCGCGACAAGCTGCGGATTTTGGTTGACGGAATGACGGCTGCCAATGACCTCGGCCTCACCACGGCCGTTCCGGCAAGATCGACAATCCATGCAGACACCTATCCCCGGACAATTGAGATTGAGGCAAGCGCGGGCGACCCGCGCGTTTCTCAACCGGTTATCTACAAGCTCGATTTCAAGAGGGCTGCTGCCAAGACCGCATTCTGGGCAGGGCGCCCAGCCATGCGTGTTGTGCAGGCGCTGTCTTGGTTGAGGGATGACCGAAAAACTTTGGAGCCGGCAATAAACGGGATCGTCCGAAAACTAGAAAAAAGCCCGTATCGTCAGGCCATCGCCGACGATCTGCGCTCGAACGTGGATGCCCTGCCAGCCTGGATGTTTCAGGCGGCGAGGGAGATTGCTGATGGACTGTCTACCGGTGGCGGCGCTGTGAAATCAAAAGATATGACCAATGCAGAACACATTCGTTGAAATTCTCCGTTCGAGCCAGGACGAGCGTCGCGCCCTTTACGCCACGGTCGCCGCGCAGCTGAAGACCCGTGCCGAGAATGTCGAGAAAGACCTATATGTATGTTGGATTCTCGATTTCCTGTTCAATCAACGGGGGAGGGATCCCGTCAACCTGTACTTCAAGGGAGGCACGAGCCTCAGCAAAGCCTATGACGTCATCAGCCGATTTTCGGAGGATATCGACATCGGTATCTATAAGGCAGACATCGCGGCGCCGCTCGAAGCCGAGATCGCAGCACAGGTTTCCGTGAACCAGCAGCAGAAGATGCTTGCCGACAAAGTCGACGCCGCAGCACGAGACTATATAGCTGGCGCACTCCGAGCGCAGCTTCTTCAGAAGATTGCCGAGACCGAGGAAGCGATTGACGACGCGGGGCATTTTTCTGTTGAGTTCGGTTTCGATGCCTATCGAAAGCGTGATGCTCACGACGTCCTCGTTGTCGGCTACAAAAGCGTCTTCGGTGGGCAATTCGACTATGTTCAACCGGCCGTGCGTATTGAGGGCGGCGCACGCCCAGATCCCGTTCCAGTCGAAACTCGAATGATCGTTCCTTGCATCGCCGCTGAGTTCGCTTCAGCCAGTGTTTTGACGGTGGGCAATGTAACGACTGTTAAGCCGGAGCGGACGTTCTGGGAGAAGGTCCTCATTCTTCATGCAATGACGGAGACCACCGAGAAACGGGCAGCAGAGAAGGACGCGGCAAGGCCCATCCCGGACCTGAATCGCTACTCTCGCCATTACTACGATGTCCATCAGATCTGGACGAATAGTGCTTACGGCAAGGAAACCGCGTCAATGAAGGATTTGGCGGAGGCCTGCCGCGCGCACAAGGAACTCATGTTCCGCGCCCCGGATCATCGCTACGACCGTGCATTTCCAGGAAGCTACCGCCTCGTTCCAACTGCGGAAATGATAGCTAAGCTCGCCCGGGACTATGATCGAATGTCTGCGATGATCTTTGGTGAAATCCCGCAATTCAAAGATGTTATGACGAGCATCATCGAGCTCGAGGCATTTCTCAATACCCCTTCGGGCGATCTGGTCTAGGCTTGGTAGACGCTCCTATCGTGCAACGGACATAGGTAGTTGAGCTTCGCGGCCTCGGTTTCGACGGAGGGGCTTCATGTCCTGGCAGAGAACCCCGGTGCGCGGCATTCAAGCAGAATGCATTGCGAGGAAATGGTTTGTAGACGATACGGTCGTCTGCACGATGAGAGCGCGACGAAACTGTAACCCTCAGCCGAAAAACTCCAAATAGGCTATTGTACTCCAATTAATTAAAGATGTCAAAGCTGAATAGGTCTGCGACGTTCTCAGCCAGTTAGAAGCGCGACACCGATGTCGTCTTTCTCCGACGATCAGCCCCCGATCCGACCGGCTGGGCCGGGTTGCAAGGGAGGAGCGGGGGCGGGTGACGATGCTCATCTTCGGCTTTAGCTTTCTCGGTAGCAATTGTTACGCCACCGGTTGATACTTGGCTCACCTGCATGGGGCGGGTAGGGATCAAAGCCGCACGATGCTTCCGGAAATCAAACTGCAGGGCAATGTCGATGTCGCCGCGCTGTCACCACTTCTTCGCGGCATGCTGCTTGCCGTTGCCTATGCCGACGGTGAGGGAGGCATAGGATTGACGGCCACCGGCGCCATGAACCGCAAATTCGTCCATTGGGCCGCTGTCAACTTTCTCTGGCCTGGCTTCACTGCCGAAGACCTCTACAGCATGAACAAGGTGCTCAACGAAGGCGACATGCCGCCGCTCTGGGTCGTACGCGACATGACCCGTCATCTGAAACTGCTTCGCCGGAAAAAGAATGTGTTGCTGCCGACCAAACGCGGCCGCGAGTTTCTGGCGAACCCGCAAACCTTCTTCGATCTGGTCGCCACGGAATATCTCTATTCCTATGTCCACGTGACCGACCGGGAAGAGGACGTTCGGCTACGATTACGCTGGTGGCGCATGTTCCTCAACCTTCTCAATATCAAGGCCAGAGAAGGGTGCACGCCACTGGATGTTGTGAAAATCCTCAATCCAGACTTCGCGCCCCTGTCGGACACCGAGATGACCCTGGAAGCCTGGGAACTGAAATCCGACGTCCAATACGGCGTCCTGAGGCGCCTGTGCTGGCTCGGCCTGCTCTACGAGGCACGAGAGGGGCTCACGCTTTTCCAGGATGGATCCTTCCACAAGACGCCGCTTTGGTCCGCCTGCCTGCAGCTGGAATCGGACACGCAAAGCGACATCGGGATCCATTGACGATCTTTATTCCGCCGCTGGCGGCTGCTTCGATAACGCTTTCTCCCGCTTCGCAATCACTGCCGGATCGTTCATGAAATCCGTCCGCCGCCCCGGCTTTCGGCCCCGCTTCTGGTAACCGTTGGCGGTGCTGCCGTCGCGAATGCCGAACATATGATCCGTCTGGCCGGTGCGGCGTGGGCCGCTTCTCTCGTGCTTTTGCTCACGCTTTGCCTGCATCTCGGCGACGACAGACAGCATGTCGTCCAGCCGCTTGTTGTCGACGACCTGCGCGCGGTGCACCGAGCGCAACGTATCAAAAGTCCTGTAGGGCAGGGCAAAGCTATCATGCATGATCTCGAGCCGTCCGTCCGGATAATCGCAGACGATCACCTTCTTGCCCGCCAAAGGCGTTGAACGTTCGGTCGGATCGAGGATGAACAGCACCTTGTCGTAGCGCAGCGTCAGGGATTGCGACAGCGTGCGGACCTCCTTGTGGCACATGGCGCCATCGAGATTGTCATGGTCGGCCAATGGCCGGTGCATGTCCTTCGGGTTGCGCGGCGGCTTGCCGAAACGCGCGTTGAAATCCGCAATGAACTCAGGTGCATAGGCATTGGCATCCTCGATCGTGTCGATACCGCGCAGCCGCATCTCCTTCACCAGCCGATCCTGAAGCGTCTGGTTGGCACGTTCCACACGGCCCTTGGCCTGCGGGGTGTTGGCACAGATGATGTCGATGTTCAGTTCATACAACGCTCGGCCGAACTGCGTCAGGCCGCTTGTTCTGTCCGTCTTCGACGCATTGAGCGCGCGGAAAACGCCGTGCTTGTCGCTATAGAAGGCCAGTGGTTTGCCCCATTGCTGAAGATAGGCCTTCGTCGCATGCAGATAGTCGAACGTGTTCTCTGATCGGGCAAAGCGCAGATGCAGAAGTTTGCCGGTGGCGTCATCGATATAAACGAGCAGGGCGCATTTGGGACCGCGGTTCTCGAACCACCAGTGATGCGAGCCATCCACCTGCACCAGTTCACCAAAGCAGTCGCGCCGACCGCGTGGCTGGAAAACCCGTTTCTTGCGCTCTCGACGCGAGATCCAGATGCCGGCCTCGGTCATCCATTGCCGAAGCGTCTCCTTGGCGACCGAGATCCGGTGCAGCTCGATCAGCTTCTCGCGCGCCAGCGTCGGACCGAAATCCAGATAGCGTTCACGGATCAGATCCAGTGCCGCATTGCGAAACTCTTCGCTATGGCGCCGGTTGCTCGGCCGTGATCGTTTCTTGGAAACAAGGCCGGCCGGACCATCCCGGTCATAGGCCTGCAGCAGCCGGTGGACTTGGCTGCGACTGAGGTCGAGCTGTTCGGCGGCCTGGACGACGGTGAGGCGTTCGTCACGGATTTTTTGGATAAGTTCGAGGCGATGCAACTCTTTCTGCGACATGGTGATCAAAAAGGACATGACGACTCCGACCGCTCATGGTCTCGACCAGGTTGAAGATCGTCATCCTTGCTCCCAACGTTGGTTTTGACCAGTGCGCAAAGAGGCGAGACTGTCGCATCTCTAACTGGCCCAACTGTCGCATTACTAAATAGCCCTTACAAACGTAATTTCAGGTAATAACTATTATGGAACCATGCCATGCGATCTGATGCGGCTCCCCGACATAGATTACAGACCGTCATTTATGCAGGCATGAAAAGACACGCGCCCACGAATGTGACAATCAGCATCCAGCCCACCATTTCCAACTTGAAACTCGTGCCCATCGCCACGCCCTGTTAACCAAGATTTGGCTGACAATGCGAGACAAACGGAACGGTTGCTGCGCCTCGCAGATAATGATGTTCGACACGACTGCCGCTCCCGTTAAAAGATATCGCCCGACAATGGCATCGACCGGTGCTTGACCTCTACAGCTTCGCAGCCGAGACGGAGAACAGCCCCTAAAAATTGTAAAACACCTGATCAGGGCAAATCGCGGAACCGTTCAGCTTGTGACTTGTTTTCCTATGGGTAAAAAGGAGGTTCTCATGAAACGCATGATCATCCCAGTTCTGGCAGTCCTGTCTCTTTCGGCATGCACTTCGACCGAGCGCGGTGCCGGTATCGGAGCAGCAAGTGGCGCCGTTATCGGCGGCGTCGCGACGGGGAATGTGAGGGGAGCGGCTGTCGGCGCAGCTGTTGGAGGCGTGTCGGGCGCATTGATTGGCAATGTTGCCGACCAGCCTGGCCGCTGCTATTATCGTGATCGAAACGGGAACCGGTACGTCGATCGCTGCTGATCGACCGATGGTCTTTCGAAAGACGGCATGGCACGCGTTCATGCGCGTACCATCGCCATTCCGTCTCGGAGGAAATGAAAATCAAAAAGCATATGAGGCGCGCCTTGGCCTTGGGGCTTGATTTCGCCTCATATAGTATTGGAAGATCTCGGTGGCTGAGACCCACGAAAATGCGTCGCCTGCGAGGCATCCGGCAGGCAACTCGGATTGCGCCCGACTACGGCTATGGTCCCCAGGACATTCGTGGCAACAGAAACATGGTTGCGTTGATTGATCAGGGCCTCCGCGAGCACCATTCTGACGAGGGGTTCGCCCTCGACCAATTACACTGAACGCATCGACTCGGGCAGACGTCGACATCGTCACCATTCGGCTCAGGGGTCGATTTTGAGATCACGCCTGGCACGGTATCTGCTGAGACTACCGGTCATCATTGAGCCTCTCTACGTCAGGGGCGCCAATGCCGACAACGTGCTTGTGTTCCCGCTTCATCGCAAAGGTTGATGCGCGCCGTCCGTAGCGGCCAATCGCGATCGGGACGACACGACTTGAGACACGATCACACCTGATTGGCCTGCACCTCTGCGCAAATAAAACGGGCGTCCGTCCGCATCTCGTCGCCCGATGACGGCATCCTTCTGGCAGTGTCGAAGCCTACGCTGAACAGATCCTGTTGCGAGCGACGCGGTGCGGAAGACCTATCTAATTTTATAGGTGACCTTTGGGACCGGATACGCATGAGGCTCATTGTTTTGATATATGAAGCCCTTACGATAAAGGCAGCTACGCATTTCAGGTGCATTATAGTGCGTTGCCAAAACCGAGGTATCTTCGTACGGCAGATAATTCTCCAGCCTGCAACGTGCGAGCGCATCGCTGTAGGCCAGTTCCAATGTCCGGTCACCCGTTACAGGCACGGCCCCATAGAGGTGCCAGTCCATCTTCGCATGCCCAACTGCGGCTACCGACACGATGGCCGTGGTGAGAACAACTGCAAACTTGAAATGCATAACCAATCTCCCTCCAAGTGGCTGCCCGAGAACGGGGAAGTCCGCTGCTTGGTTCCGTGGAGGCCATTTTCGATCGCTTCATTCAGTTTGAGAAAGGCAAAAAGTCCTGATTTCAATAGATGCCACAGCGATTGGCAAACTGAAAGACGCGTCCCTCGGCTGCTCACGGTGTCGCGCTTCGACACGCATGTCGCTGCATATCGCGAGAGATTTCGGAAGACGGAAAAAGCCCAAATCATTGCTCTCGTACGCTAGCGTACGGATAGCTCGACTTTTCCACCGCCGTTTCTGATCGACACGCGTGGTGTACACGTGACTGAGGAGACGGATTGCAGCTTTGCCAAGGTTTTCGTCAGAATCTGACCATATGGACAAACGGCGTTATCGCCACAACCGGGCCCGCCAATATAACCAAGAATGGTTGATATCGAGGCGCCTCCAATTGTTCATCTTTATCTAAAATTCAGTCTTTTTGCCAATAAGCCCCTGCGACACAGACCGACCTTTGAAAGATTTCGAATGACGCATCTATCGGTTACGAAGCCGCTTTGGATCAAAATTACCGCTTACGGCTTTGCTGCTGTCCTGTTCGCAAGCGCTGCCATCGGTGGGCTCGCATGGTACCGGCAGGCCGTTATGAGCAAAGACGCTCTCTATAGCGCCGCAGCAAGTGACCTGGACGTGATCCAGACCGATATGGCCGCAATCCAACGCTCTGCGTCAGCTCTCGCACTTGTGTTGTCAGGCGAACCTGACCTGCCGGACTATATCCGCCACAAAGATCGGCAGGGGCTGCTGAACAAGTTCTCCCGTAACATGACGGCAATGAAGGATGCCGGTGGACTGCAGATCATCACGATCGCGGATGCAAAGGGTGACGTGGTCGCCCGCATGCATTCGCCTGACAAGTTCGGGGATAATGTCATGGGCCGTCGAAAGACGGTTGAAGCCGCCGTTTCGACTGGGAAGCTGGCCTCCGGTATTGAGCCTGGCAAGGCCGGAATCGGCATCTATGCCGTCGCACCCGTCATTGTAGACGGAACGGTTGTCGGCGTTGTTGATATCGGTACGGAACTGTCGAACACCTATTTCTCCCCTCTGGCCGAGAAGTTGGGTGCAGAGGTAGCTGTCAACGTCCTCTCGGAGGGCAAATTGATCAACCAGTCCTCAACCGAAAACGGCAATTCGTTACTCCCTATCGAAACGGTACAGGCAGCATTCGATGGCAGGCCGGTTTTTGAAAAGGCAATCCTTGATGGCCGCGACATGCTGGTCAAGGCGGTCCCCTTCGAATCCTTCTCCGGTGACAAGATCGGCGTTTTCGAGATCGGCACGGATACGACGGAAATCGCCGCTGCGGCCCGCACCGCGCTCCTGACCATGCTCGGCGTCACGCTTGCAACCTCGATCATCGCGCTGACCGCCTTCTTCCTCTTTGCCAAATCGCTCGGCAATGCCATCGGCCGCCTGACCTCGACCATGGGACGCCTCGCCGCCGGTGACCTGAACGCAAGTGTCGAAGGCGAAGGCCGCCCGGATGAAACCGGTGCCATGGCCCGCGCCGTGCAGGTATTCAAGGACAATGCGCTAAAAACCCGGGAACTGGAGCGCCAGGCCGACGAACAGCGCAACATGACCGAGGAACAGCGTCGCCGCAATGCCGAGGAAGCCCGCATTCGCGCCGAGGAAATGGCGGAAGCCACCAACGGACTTGCGAACGGCCTGAAACACCTGTCCTCCGGCGACCTGACATTCCAGCTCGACCGTCCGTTTGCCGCTGATTTCGAAAGCCTGCGCTCCGATTTCAACGCCACGGTCGGCCAGTTGCGCGGCACGCTCGGTTCCGTCGCACAGGCGACAAGCTCGATCGACAGCGGCTCGCGCGAAGTCAGCCAGAGCGCCGACGATCTTTCCAAGCGTACAGAACAGCAGGCCGCCTCGCTGGAAGAAACGGCAGCCGCCCTCGACCAGATCACCGTCAATGTGAGCAACTCCTCCAAGCGCGCCGAAGAGGCCCGCACGGTGGCGATCCAGGCCAATGAAAGCGCCCGCCAGTCGGGTGCCGTGGTTGCCAATGCGGTACAGGCGATGGGCCGCATCGAGGAATCCTCCGGCCAGATTTCCAACATCATCGGCGTCATCGACGACATCGCCTTCCAGACCAATCTTCTGGCACTGAATGCCGGCGTGGAAGCGGCGCGTGCCGGTGAAGCCGGCAAGGGTTTTGCCGTGGTTGCGCAGGAAGTGCGCGAGCTTGCCCAGCGTTCGGCAAATGCGGCAAAAGAGATCAAGGACCTGATCGGAAAATCCTCGATCGAGGTCGGCACCGGCGTCAAGCTTGTGCGGGAGACGGGCGATGCGCTGCGCACCATCGAGGCGCATATCGTCACCATCAACCAGCATATGGATTCGATCGCCACGTCTTCGCGCGAACAATCGGTCGGCCTCTCCGAGGTCAATACCGCCGTCAACCAGATGGATCAGGTGACCCAGCAGAACGCCGCCATGGTGGAAGAAGCCAATGCCGCCGGCGCGACGCTTGCCACCGAAGCCGGCCGCCTGCGCGAACTGATCAGCCAGTTCCAGCTCGGTCAGAATGGCGCCTCGGCAAATCCGGCATCGGCCCTGCGCCAGACGGCTGCGGCCATGGCCGCCTCGCCACGCTCGACGCCGGCGGCTTCCCCTGCCCGCAGCATGGTCGGCAAGATCGCCCAGGCGTTTGGCGCCCGTGGTGGTGCGGCGACGGCTGCAGCCATCGATAACTGGGAAGAGTTCTGAACGTATCCAGAGCGGCAACAGTCGGACGGGGCACATCAGTTGCGCCGTCTGTACCCACCAGTGATGACTGTAGCGCCGATCAAACGCCCGTTGTTAGATTGCAGCATATCGCTTTCGTCTCGTCTTTTGAGACTACCGCCGAGCGACTGCGGCCACGTTTGTAGGCGGGTGCGTCCGCGACTTAGTCCGTGGCGTCGGTGTGGCTAACCACCCGTTCACCACAACAGGCGGACGGTCTCTATATCCTCCTGCTTCTTCACTCATCCTGCCTATTGCAGCGGGTGGGCATACCGATCATGTTTAAGCAGACGGCCAGCCTTGCATTGAAAAGACGCGGGATCCTTTCTCCCATTGGTTCGATGGAGGCGGGGTAGGTGCGTCGCAGGGCCTTTCCCGCTTTGCCAATCCTTCGTTTCCACACAGAGCATGCACACCATGACGAATGAATCGATGGGATTAAAAGCGCCGACAATGCCTGGCACTGACCTGGACCCTTCGCGCCCTCGTGTCCAGCTGACCGTCGAGCAACGCCAACAACTCTTCCCATAATCTTTCGATCGCGCAGATCCAGCTCTGGCTCTCCGACGGTGCAACAAGCCTTGATCCGCACATCCGCAACCTTTCCGTGACGGAAACGTTGCTGCAGAAGAGGTAAGTCCATGCAATTTCATTACGATGCCCGAAGTTCTGACAACTCTCGCCTTTCGGACGCCGAGATCCTGGAAGCAGCGACGGATCTCGTTGATAACCTTTCTCTGCTCATCGAAGAATTGCTGTTGGGTGACGATATCCTCGATGAAACCCTATTGCCGGCCTCAAGGCAGACCTTCGAAGCTGCATTTCGATTGGCCATAGCGACTACAGGCCAATCTGGCCGCAGACGCCGCTTCATCGAGATCGGACATCTGCTCGCCCAGTTCCAACCCGATGTCGGCTCTCGCATTAGCCTGTCCCCCGCTTCCGCTCGCACTAGACGGCAAGAAGCAAATGAGGTCCATTGCGCTCATATCGTTGAACTCCTCGATCGCGCCGTTCGAGACCGAGAGCGGCTTGCTATCCTGTTTGACGAGGCAGATGCCTTTGCCCGGCGCCGGTTGCAGGCGGTCCGCCCGCCATTTTATGATGATGGGACCTATACCTGGTACGGGCACGGCATAGCGCATTGATGTTTGCTCTACTCCAATCTTTTCTGGCAGGAGATCTCATGCATGCGACGAATAACGAAGTCTACCGCCAAGCCACGGGACACTGGGTCGTGAAATTCCCGTCAAGAGCCGGTGAGACGGTTCCCGTGCAGGTTATCGACGAGAACCTGGTGAATGAAGCCAAGGTCATTGATAGGGCGCGGCGCATCATGGTCGAGCTCACCGCATTGGCACGAGAGGCGGGAGCCAAAGCGCCGATGCCTCAGCCACCCTCAGCAACGGAAGCTTTCACCAAGACGCAACATGCTTCGCTGGATTGATGAAGTAACAGCGCCGAAGCTATCCGTGAAGTTCGCAACCTACAACGTTATTGGCATCAACGGCAGGCTGCCGATCCTGCTGCTATGGTTGAAATAGGACAATCCCGATGTCGATTGCCTCCCAGTCCATCACGAGCAACCATTGATCATGTTGAAGGACATGACGAGAAATCCAGCGAGCAAGCCCCTGCGATCAGTTGCGACGTCTAAAACCTGACGGCGTGCCGCAATGTCCTGCGACAGGCCTCTCCCAAGCTTACGGTATAATTCGATCAGCGCGCAATCGCTCGAACAGGCCGAAAAATGCATCATCCGTTGCCTGATAATCAAGGAACCCGAGTCTCCGGCTTTTCGACATGTCCGTCACCACCTCGATCGGCCGTCCAAGGTCAGCATCCGTATGCCACGGCGAAGCGAGACGGGTGAGATCACCTTCCGCGAGTTCATGCCGGCAGGCTATCTCGCGCCAGATCTCAGCGTCGTTGGCCATCTGCTCCTGCAGCGGTCTTACCTGACCATCGAAGGCCATTGGCTCGATCCCGAACCACTGCGCGATACGGCTCCACATCCAGCTCCAACGGAAAATATCGCCATTTACGACGTTGAAGTCCTCGTTCGCCGTATTAGGCGTGGTGGATGCCCAGAGCATGTGTCGGGCCAGAAGACGCGCGTCTGTCGTGTCGGTAAGACTGTCCCATTGGGCTGCCCTTCCAGGGAAATGGAAAGGCCGGCCCGTCTCCTTGCAGATCGTGGCGTAGACGGCCAGTGTCATGCCCATGTTCATGGCGTTGCCGATCGCTTTGCCGACGACCGTATGAGGGCGATGGATACTCCAGTTGAAGCCATCTTTCTCGGCCGCAGCAAAAACCTCGTCTTCTTGGGCGTAGTAGAAGTTGTCGACTTCGAGCCTGCCCTGCTCTTCCCGGAATGGCGTCTGCGGCAGCCCTTCTCCATAGGCTTCGAATGGGCCGAGATAATGTTTCAAGCCTGTAACGAGCGCGATGTGCCGCACCGACCCGGCAGGTCGTAGGGCATCGAGGAGGTTTCGCACCATTGCCGAGTTGACGCGGATGTTTTCTGCCTCAGTCTGCTGCCGCAACCAACTTGCGATAAAAACGTGTGACGGATCGAGACCCGAGAGCGCGTTTGCGAGACCGGCAGGCTCCAGCAAATCTGCTGCGACGGGAATGGCGCTGCCCTGCCGTGATGGCTTGCGCGCCAACCCCCATACCATCCAGCCTTCATCATGCAGCAGGTCGGCCGCCGCGCTACCGATAATACCGCTTGCGCCAACGATCAGAGCTCTTTTTGTCATGTCTGCTCCTTTGCATCTGCGAATGATCTAGTTTGCAGACGCCAGATCTGCCAGAAGGCACCCGAATGGGACATAGACACCATGAGGTAACCACCATGCGTGCAGGAACACCGGATAACGAGTGGCGCGAGGACTGTGCTTCGCGTCGCGTACTCGAAATTTTTGCGAGCAAATGGACGAGCATGATCTTGCACGTGCTCCATACGCGACTGGGAGACTGTGCACGCACCGGCGTGCTGCAACGAAGCCTCCCTGGAATTTCGAAGAAGATGCTCACCCAAACTCTGCGCGATATGGAGGCGGACGGGCTTGTGACACGACGCGTTTACGGCACCGTGCCTCCGGCAGTTGACTACACTCTTACACCGCTTGGGAAGCGCTTCGTTGAACCGCTGGAACTGCTTTATGGGTGGGGTCGGCAGAATTCGGATGTCCTGGACGCGCTCGCAGCCAATCGAGACCGACAGCTTCTCTAAATGGCAGCCACAAACCGTCGCGCGGCAGCAGCTGCGATTGCGCAACTGCCCACCTGGCAGACAAGCGTCACCCGAGCGCCAGACGTCCGCAAAAACGCGAACCTGACGGGCTTTCATCGCGATTGCTCAGCCAACCCGTGAAAAAAGATATCGCGCGTCGGAACATTTTCCGTTGCAATGCATTTGGCGGCTGGATGTGAGGCATTATCAAAAAATGGATGACTTTGGAATGTTACAAATGGCCCCTGTCAGCGGGGGTACCGTGGAGCCGTTTCGGCTCACTCCAAGTGCCGCTATTTTCAAAACCGAAATCACTCCGGTCAAGCTCGCCAAGCGCCACTTGCCGAAACCCTCGGCCCGAAGCTGGCTATGAAACCCGTCGTTGCGCCCACATCACATTCCCGCTAACGATCACGCCATCTCTATAACCCCTCCTCTTTCGAGATTTTCATGAAAACGTCCCATGCTGCGGCGCCTTCCAGGCGGACCCTCGGACTCGACCCGTCGGTCTCTTTCAGCCTTCTGACCGCGCTGGCGTTTTTCGTCATCAGCGCCGGAGTTTCCTGGTACAATGTCCAGACCCTGCGCGAGAACAATCAGCGTGTCGTTCACTCGCATGAGGTCATCGTCGGGCTATCGGACCTTCTGTCCTACATCCAGGACGCCGAAACGGGCCAACGCGGCTTTCTGCTGACAAATAGCGACCGATACCTTGAGCCTTACAACACTGCGATCAATGCTATTCCAAGGCGCCTGGACGCGCTCGCGAGCTTGATCAGCGACAATGCTTCGCAACAGCAGAGGCTCGTGGCGCTCAAATCGCATGTCGATGGCAAACTGTCTGAGTTGCGTGAAACTATTGAGCTTCGGCGCACGCAAGACGCCGAGGCTGCGCTTGCGGTCGTCAATTCAGACCGCGGCAAGGTTGAGATGGATGCCGTGCGCGCGCAACTGACCGCGATGCGGCAGGAAGAGGCTCGCCTGAGAGGATTGCGGCTCAGCGAGATGGAAAGCGCATACACGACAGCCTTCGCCAGCAGCGTTCTCGCTGGTCTGCTCGGCGTCCTGCTGACGGTCGCAATCGCAGTCCTGGTGCGTCAGGCGACACTGTCGAGGCGACGGCAGAACTGGCTGCAGTCCGGTGAAGTCGCATTGAACACCGCCGTGACGGGCGATCGGCGAACCGAAGACCTTGGCGACAGCATTCTCGATTTCCTCACCCGCTATACCGGTGCTGTTGCCGGCGCCATCTTCGTCAAGGACGATGACCAATTCCAGCGTGTCTCGACCTGGGGCGTTCCCAATAGTGCAAGCATACCGGATCATTTCAAGGCGAAAGAAGGATTGCTCGGCGAAGCGGTCACAGCAGGCAAGCCGATCATCATTGAACACCTGCCGGATGGATATCTTGCGTTCGGATCGGCGCTTGGCGCCGACAAGCCACGTCATCTTATGATATCACCCGGCAGCATTGATGGCGCGGTGAACTCGGTCATCGAGCTTGGCTTCCTTCGTCCGGTCGACGACACCATCCTTACCCTGCTTGACCAGGCATCCGCCTCGATTGCCACGGCCGTACGATCGGCGAAATACCGCAGCGATCTTCAGAACCTCCTCCGCGAGACGCAACGGCAGGCTGAGCAGTTACAGGTGCAGGGCGAAGAGTTGCGGGTGTCCAACGAGGAGCTTGAGGAACAAGGCCGGGCACTGAAGGAGTCACAGGCGCGACTGGAGCAGCAGCAGGTCGAGCTCGAGCAGACGAACTCGCAACTCGAAGAACAGGCCCAGCAGCTTGAAGGCCAGCGCGATGACTTGGAGCGGGTCAACGCCTCCGTCCAGCTCAAGGCGCGCGAACTTGAACAGGCAAGCCGGTACAAATCCGATTTTCTGGCCAACATGTCGCATGAGCTGCGCACACCGCTCAACTCGTCGCTCATTCTGGCCAAACTTCTGGCCGACAACCCGGATGAGAATCTGACTGTCGAGCAGGTCAAATACGCCCAGACTATCCAGTCGTCGGGCAACGATCTCCTCAACCTGATCAACGACATTCTTGATCTCTCCAAGATCGAGGCAGGCCATGTCGATATCAGACCGGAACCGGTGTCGCTCGAGAGGCTGGTCGGAAGCTTGAGACAGCTGTTCGATCCGGTTGCGAAATCAAAGGGGCTTGGCTTCGAGATTGAGATCGCTCCCGAAGCGCCCGCGGTAATCGAGACCGATCCGCAACGTCTCGAGCAGGTCATCAAGAACCTGTTGTCGAATGCATTCAAATTCACGGAAAAGGGCAAGGTCGTCCTGTCGCTCCGCAGTGCCGCCAACGACCAGCTGGCACTGGCGGTCACGGATACCGGCATCGGCATCTCCGAGGATCAGCAACGCAATATTTTCGAAGCCTTCCACCAGGCCGATGGCACAATCAGTCGCAGGTTCGGTGGAACCGGGCTTGGCCTGTCGATTTCCAGGGAATTGGTCCGGTTGCTGGGCGGTGTCATCCATCTGACAAGTCGACACAATCATGGTAGCACCTTCACGGTGGTCATTCCGGTCTCCTATGACCCGTCGCATGTCGTGTCGCGCGATATCTGTACCGCCGATCCGCTCGCAACGCATCAGCCGGAGGTGATCGAAGAAAAGCCGGCTATACACGCACACAGCCATCAGATTGTCGAAGACGACCGGGCGGTCGCAAGCGATGGTCGGCGTACTCTGCTTGTCATCGAAGACGACGACACGTTTTCATCGATCCTGCGTGATCTCGCCCGCGAAATGGGATTCCGGGCGCTTGTCGCGGGAACGGCGCATGAGGCCCTGGAGCTTGCCAAACAGCATATGCCGCACGCGATCGTGCTTGATGTCGGGTTGCCGGACCAATCCGGCCTGTCGGTCCTCGACCGCCTGAAGCGAGATGTCCGGACGCGGCATATCCCCATCCACATCGTTTCGGCAGACGACTACACCGAGACAGCACTTTCGCTCGGTGCCGTCGGCTATATCATGAAGCCGGTCCAGCGCGAGCAATTGGTCGAGGTGCTACAGAAGCTCGACGCAAAACTGTCGCAGGGCGTTCATCGCGTTCTGATCGTCGAAGACAACGAAGTCCAGCGCGAGGCGGTGGCCAGGCTCCTGACCTCGCATGACGTGGAGACGGTAAGCGCAGGAACCGCGGCCGAATGCCTGACGCTTCTCAAGGAGCAGACATTCGACTGCATGGTGCTCGACCTGTCCCTGCCCGATGCATCCGGCTATTCCCTTCTGGAAACGATCAGCGGTGACAGCAGCCATTCCTTCCCGCCGGTCATCGTCTATACGGGGCGCGTTCTGTCCGCGGACGAGGAGCAGCGGCTGCGCCGTTATTCCAAGTCCATCATCATCAAGGGCGCCAAGTCGCCGGAACGCCTTCTCGACGAAGTGTCCCTGTTCCTGCATCAGGTCGTGTCTGAATTGCCCGACGAGCAGCAGAAAATGATCCGCAAGGCGCGTAACCGCGACGCGCTCATGGAAGGCCGACGAATACTCATCGTCGAGGATGACGTCCGCAATGTCTACGCACTGACCAACATCCTGGAACCGCGCGGCGCGATCATCGAAATCGCCCGTAACGGTCAGGAGGCCCTCGACAAGCTTGAGCAGGCCCAGGGTGATCCGGAAAAGGCTTTCGACCTTGTGCTGATGGATGTGATGATGCCGGTCATGGATGGCCTGACGGCAACCCGCGCCATCCGCAAGAAACCTGAATGGAAAAAACTTCCGATCATAACCCTGACGGCCAAGGCCATGCCGGATGATCAGCAACGCTGCATCGAGGCAGGCGCCAACGATTATATGGCAAAACCGCTCGACGTGGAAAAGCTGCTCTCCCTCGTACGCGTGTGGATGCCCCGGTGATCGAGACATTTGAAAAGGTCGAGGACATCGAAATCCGGCTGCTGCTTGAAGCGCTTTACCTACGCTATCATTACGACTTCCGGAATTATGCCACGGGATCGATCAAACGCCGTTTGCGCCAGGCGCGGGAACAACTGGGCTTTGCAACGATCTCGGCGATGCAGGAACGCGCCCTGCATGACGAAACCATGTTGCCTCGGCTGCTCGGCTATCTGACCGTCCAGGTCAGCGAGATGTTCCGGGATCCGGGCTATTTCCGAGCTATCCGCGAGGTCGTCGTGCCACATCTGAGGACCTATCCCTCTCTCAAGATCTGGATTGCCGGCTGCAGCGGCGGCGAGGAACTCTATTCACTGGTCATCCTGTTTCGGGAGGAAGGGCTGGAAGACCGGACGATCTTTTACGCCACCGATATCAATCAGGATGCATTACAGATCGCCGAAGCCGGCGTCTACGATGTCGATCGGATTCAGCTGTTCACCGAAAACCACCGTAAATCCGGGGGCAGGTCATCCCTGTCCGACTATTATAGTGCCGGTTATGGGCGGGTGTCGTTTGACCGGACATTGCGCGACCGCGTGGTGTTTTCCGATCATAGTCTTGTGACCGACGCGGTCTTTGGCGAAATGAACCTGATCTCATGCCGCAACGTCATGATCTATTTCGACAAGGCGTTGCAGGATCGCGCAGTCGGTCTGTTTCGCGATTCACTTGCCCGTAAGGGCTTTCTGGGCATCGGCGCCAAGGAAAGCCTTCGTTTTTCGGCACATGCAGACGACTTCAGCGAATTTGTCCGCCAGGAAAAAATATATCAGAGGATCGGCAAATGATACCAACCGATCCGAAAGCGGTGGTGATTGGAGCTTCTGCCGGCGCGCTGGAAGCTCTGACGAGCATCCTGCCGACGCTCTCGGGGGATTTTCGCCTTCCCATCATGGTCGTCGTGCATATCCCGCCCGACAAGCGCAGTGTACTGGCAGAGCTGTTTGGCGCCAAATCCAGCATTGAGGTCATTGAGGTTGAAGACAAGGAGCCGATCCGGCCGGCGACGGCGTACTTCGCGCCACCGGATTACCATCTTCTCGTCGAAGACCAGGGAACCCTCGGCCTGACCAATGAAGAGCCGGTCCTGTTCTCCAGACCTTCCATCGATGTGCTGTTTGAAAGCGCTGCAGATGTCTATGGAGCTGCGGTCGTCGCCGTGCTTCTGACCGGCGCAAATCACGATGGTGCCAAAGGCCTTGTAGCGATCGCGAGGGCTGGCGGCCATGTCATCATTCAGGATCCACAGACTGCATTTGCCGCTGCAATGCCCGAAGCGGGCCTGGCGTTGTGCCCCGACGCGACAGTTCTGTCGCTCGATGGCATATCTGAGTATTTGAGGAGGATCGGCTGATATGGGCCAGGTTTCGTTTCTTTTGGTGGACGATCTCGAGGAGAACCTGATCTCTCTCGAGGCTTTGCTTCGTCGTGACGGTCTCAACTTGCTGAAGGCCCGCTCCGGCGACCAGGCGCTGGAACTTCTCCTGGAACATGACGTGGCGCTCGCCCTGATCGACGTTCAGATGCCCGGGCTCAATGGCTTCGAACTGGCCGAACTCATGCGTGGAAATGAACGCACGCGCCGGGTGCCGATCATTTTCGTCACGGCTGGGAATACAACCGATAGCCGGTGGCGGTTTCAGGGCTACGAGGCGGGCGCCGTCGATTTCATTCAAAAGCCGATCGAGCCGGATGTTCTGCGCAGCAAGGCGGAGGTTTTTTTCGAGCTTTATCGCCAACGCCAGCAGATCGCAGCGCAGCGTGACGAGTTGCAACAGCAGGCCGAGGCGCTGAAGGATGCCGATCGTCGCAAGGACGAGTTTCTGGCCACGCTGGCGCACGAATTGCGCAACCCGCTGGCGCCGCTGCGGAATGGACTCGACATTCTGCAACGCAATCCCGGCGGCGTGAATGCCGCCGAGATCCGCAACATGATGGATCGACAGCTAGTCCATCTGGTCAGACTTATCGATGACCTTCTCGATGTATCACGTGTCAGCCAGGGTAAAATCGAACTCCGGAAAAACACGGTGCGCATCGATGACATCATCAGGACGGCGGTGGAATCCAGCCGACCTCTGATTGATGGTGCTGACCACAAGTTGACAATCGAGATGCCAAGCGATGTCTCGTGGGTGGACGGTGATCAGGTGCGATTGTCGCAAGCGATTTCGAACCTTTTGAACAATGCGGCCAAATACACACCCGAAGGTGGGCTGATCGATCTCCATGTGAGCCGCGATGGACAGCAGGTGATTATTCGGGTGACTGACAACGGCGTCGGCATTCCGTTAGACATGCAATCAAAGGTCTTTCAACTGTTCACGCAAATCGACGATCATTTGCAGCGATCGCAGGGCGGGTTGGGTATCGGTCTTGCACTGGTCCGGCAACTAGTCGAAATGCACGGTGGATCGGTTGACGCCTATAGCGCCGGACCCAACAAAGGGAGCCGGTTTACGATCAGGCTTCCGATAGCGGCTGCGCCCGAGCAGCCGCAGGTGGCCACCCAGCAGAAACAAGGGATGGAATCCTTTCGTTCACTTAAAGTGCTTGTGGTCGATGACAACCCGATTATCGCCGACACGCTGGGCATGATGTTGGAAGACATCGGCCACGAGTTCGAAGCAGTCCATGATGGCCGTGAGGCTCTGGATGCCGCACGGCACTATCGTCCCGATGTTATTCTGCTGGATATCGGTCTGCCGGGAATGAACGGTTACGAGGTCTGCAAGGCCTTTCGCGGCGAGCCAGAGTTCGAACACACGCCGATCATCGCCCAGACCGGTTGGGGTCAGGATCGCGACAAGGAGCTGGCGACGGAGGCCGGGTTCAATTTCCACCTGACAAAACCCGTCCCCCTGGAGCAACTCCAGAAGGTGTTTGCCGCGCTGTAGGCCGCTTCGGGTCGCGCAGACGGTTCAGTGGCCATCCGGGAACGCTCGACATCTTCGTCATGCGGCGCTTGATCTGAGCACGCGTCCTTCCCGGCGGCCCGCATTGTCCGAAGGCGAGGTAGCGTCTTTTGGTTTCGTTCCCGGCATGCATGCCGGTGATGTGATGGGCCACGAGACGATGGGCGAAGTCGTGGAGGTTGGTCGTGGCAATTCCAAGCTGAAGGTCGGCGATCGGGTCGTGGCTCCCTTCACGATTTCCACTTCATGGCCTGCCCTGCACTTCGATTTCACCCAGCTATCGCTTCGTCCGGATTGATAAGGCGCATCCAGCTTCTTCGACACGATGCCTTCCAGCGACAGTTTGCAGGCCGAGCGCAAGACGGCATCGCCGCCGGTTTCAAAATGGTCGACATAACGAATACGACCGTTTCCGCGGCATCGAAGGAACGCGCGATGTCGTGCTGATGTCAGAGCATGACATTGCCGCCTCCGGATTTCATGAGGGGCAGACAGTTGCGCTCGTCAGCGATTTTGCTGATGGCAAACATCGGCAGCTCTCCGGCCTGACGATCGTCGCTCACAAACTGCCGCGCGGTACGATCGGTGCATATTACCCGGAATGTAACGTGCTGAACGCGATCGATCACCACGACGAAATGTCGAAAACGCCGGCCGCCAAAGCGATCCCCGTGCGGATCGTCGCGGACCGTGCCGTTGCCATCCAATAACAATCCATGGAGGAATGACGATGGGAAACCCGAAAGATGACGCGAAGGGGCAATACGCCCCTTCACAGGCAGATCCCAAGGCCGATGGTGTACACAGCGCTAAGCCTACCGTTATCACCGGGTCTGAAGATGCGACCGTTCACAACAAGCCACCCAAGCCTAAAAAAGAAGGTCCGCGTCCTGCAGATGAGAAATAGATCAAAGCACCTTGCTTTCGGCCCATTCTCGCGTGTTAAGGACGCGACGGCTCACTGAAAGTGCGGCTCTTGCAGAACGTCACGATATCGATTGAACTTAGGGACCGCTTTGGTTGTCGAGATCGGCCATGATAAACAACAGCCCGGCAACCATTGCCGCGTAGGCACTGAGTTCGGCGATTTCCTCTACGAGCTGAGCGACACCACCTTCAAGGATACGGTCGAGAGGCACGAGCGGGAGGTGACCCTCGGCAGACGTTGAAACCAGCATTGCCGTCAGAGTAAATATGAGCGACCAGAAGGGTACCCCGCGGTGCTTGAAAAATCTGATAACTGCTCTTGCTGTGGGCGTGAACGTGACCACTGTGATGCAGAGGATAATCAGACCGGTTACAACCGGAGCCACTATAGGCTTGTACCAGAGACCCCGTGACGCATAGAGAGGGCCATGCTCCCCCATGCTCGTTGGTTCAAGGAAAACGGCGCCCCAGCTCAGCTCACGTCCGATAACGATGAGAAGGATCGGTGCGGCCGCAAAACCAAACCATCGCCCCGCGGATCTCGACCGATACGAAAACCAAAAGGAAGCGACTAACCCGGCGAAAAGAATCACGACTTGAGTATTCTCCACCGGTTGGTTTTCATATCCCCACCAAGTCGGGAGTAAGATCGCAAGCGGGTATGCTGAGATCAGAACCAGGATAGCGGAAATGAGGAGCGCCGAAGCAATTGAGCGGAGTACATGCGTATTCATGATGGTCCGCCTACGCTCTTTCCGGGAGCTCCACAAGCTTCAATTCGCCGAGTTCACGGCTTAGCAGTCAGGCTTTTATTGCAATGAAGACAAGGAACTTATCGGCAAACTGCCCGTTTCATGGCCTTGATCTCAGGAGACCTTCATGAAAACCATCACAAAGATTTTCAGCGCAATATCCTTGTCCACATTGATGACCTTCACGTCGCTTGGAGCAGCGTCTGCGATGCCTGTCCCTGCCGTGTCGGCGCCGCAGATCCAGAATGTTGAACAAGTGCAGTATCGCCATCATCGCCGTCACCATCGTGAGTGGCGACATCATCGTGGCGATCGTGGCTACTATAGACACCGCCACCACCGCGGCCCGAGTGCCGGCGCTGTGATCGGAGGACTTGCTGCAGGCGCGATCATCGGCGGAGCGCTTGCGGCCCCACGCCAGTCGTATGGCAGCAGCCACGCCCAGTGGTGCTCGAACCGTTATCGCACCTATCGTGCATCGGATAATACCTACGTTCCGCGCGCTGGGGTTCGGGCCTATTGCAATTCGCCGTATAACTGACAATCCCGCAATTCCACATGGAATCGACAGCCTGCCATCTGGTGGGCTGTCTTCTATTATGCGCCCACGAGCATTGCTCCATTGTCGTCCCCAGATCAGAGACGCTGTGTCAGTCACACAGATTGCTCGGCAGGGCCAGCCGCCGCACAATCAGTCACGTAAATTGCCTTGCGAGCATGTCAGCCCTGATGTTGCCCGGCGTTTCCGCGTGCCCCTTACACCATTGGATTTCGACGCTCGCATTATGAATGAGAAGCGTGTCGAGCTCTTGCCATAAAAGGGCATTCGGAATGCTTCGGCGCCGCGCATGAGCGTTGGCAGTGATCCGGTGCCACCCGTTATTTCGCCAAATCTTACGCCAACGATAGCAGCCCTCAACGACGTGTCGTGAATCCGTCCAGAGCCAGACACCCATGTTTTTGGCGTTTGCCTCGATCCACGCCATAGCCTTCGTAACCGCGAGCAACTCGAAGCGATTGTTGTCCATTCCCGGCTCGTATCCATTCTTCTCGAAGATCGGATCTCCGGCTAAGAGGACAATGAATGCCCATCCTCCTATCCGAGATGCTGCGTTGAACGAGCCATCGCTATAAATCTCAAGAATCTTTGACGGGTCACGAGCATTACTGTGCAAGGATCGCACCGCCCAGTCGGAAAGGAGCCGAGATTGCTCCGCCAACGCCATTGAGCACCAGCGCCCCAGTCCCGGCAACCGGATTGCTGAACCCCTGACGTAGCTGCGGATAAATTGCAGCAAGAGATGCAAATCGGTCGTGATTGGTTCCATTGAGCGATGGGATGTTCGAGATATCAACTACCTCGATGTTTTCTTTGACCGCCAGCTCACGCGTACGTGGATCGTCAATATCGAGGGATCCGGCAGTGGCGGCCGATCCGGCAAGGCGTTTTGAAAGTGCTAGCGCGAGATCGTCCTTGGATGCCAGCACGACAATCGGTTTCGAAAGTTTTTCGGTAACGGACAACTGCTTGCGCAGCAGGTCAATGTCGATGTCGGGAGCCGCAAGAACCATCTGGTCGATAGATCGTAGTGCTTTCGTGTTTCCAGTCAGCGATAACTGGCGAACAGCCTCAACCGCCAGCCAGGCCCCCATGCTGTGGGCAAGGATGGTGGATTTCACCCCAGCCACGGACAGGTTCGACAGAACCGTTGTCAGATCGTCCCGGGCGAAGGCAGCCGAATCCTTGTCGGCGACGTAGCCGGTCACCTCTGCCTGCGAAGGCCAATCGAACAGGATTGCACGCTCCCCAACCTTGGAGTCCGCTGTCATCTGTGCAAGTCTGAACAGAGCTTCTTGATGGCTGTAATTGTAACCATGGACGAATATGCCAGCGTGACCGTGAGCGGGAGACCTTGAGGGACCGCGAGCAAGGGCTGCAAACTCCCGCGCCGTCAGTTCCCGCCTTGCGATAATTGCGAAAGTGTTGTGCGGGTCTGGCTTGGATTTCGGCCATTCGATTTTTGAGGGACGGTGACCTGGAGGGATCGAAACGGTGACTTCCGCATAGCGTAATGTGTCTCCCCTGCCCGCGGTGTACGCGCCAGCCTTGCTCTGATCGGGAACGCGATCAGTTGCCACAAGGATCGAGACGGCCGTCGCTTTGGCGACAGGTGTCACTACGGTCAGGGTCTCGGGCCCGGGACGGGCACATGAAATCAGAGTAAAAAGTGTGATGGAAAGCGTGACTAGGCAGCGCAACGGAAATAAGCTCGTGATTCTGATGTCAGCAACCTAACGGCAATCAGTTTTCGGGAAAATGGCGAATTCGCCATAGTGCCGATATCTCCACGGCTTTTGCACCCTCGTAAGCTCTCGCCAGTGCCATTTCGTCATCACCTATGACAGTACTTTGACGCTGACCAACCTCTCATAACTGCGCATTCAGCTCTTTCAATAGCCTTTTACGCTCACGCCTGCGCGTTATCTGACGGGTCAAGGCCTCGGATGCTCGTAGCCCCGCCCCATTGGGTGCTCCGGCGACATCGAACTTACGCGATGCCCCGATGAGCAAGTCTTCAGACCCGTATATTCCCAATATGATTATCTCGATGGTCTCCGCATACTCCTCGAGCTTCCTGCGCAGTTCGTCGCCGTTTTCGATCGCAGTCGACTCCGCATATTCCAGGATGCAGTCAAAGGTCCCCATATCGACCATTGTGCCAGGCTGAAGTGGCCCCTGGCGTGTCATGCGCTGCCATCCAGTCGCAATGCCTGATCGACGAATATCTTCTGCGTCAGTGATATAAGCCGTATACGTTTTCCCGTCGGCAAGGACTTTTGCCACAACGCTCTGGATATGGACGGGTTCTTTGCTCATGTTGGTTACAAGGCAATGTGCGTTCAAAGCTCGCCCTTCCCCGTGATTAATGACCAGCATAGGCTTTATCTGCCGATGATGTCCCCCCACAAATATCTGAAGATAGACCGCCCAGATGCATAATGTGCCGATGCTGGCAGCGGCCGAGACGATTGGAGCGATTGTCAGCAATGATTCCAGCATGGTTATCTTTTGGGAACTCAGGCGAGATGGGATTTGAGAAACACGAGACCGTGCTGAGCACCTGTCATCGAAATGGTATGCCCGACACCGGGCTCTACTTTCAGTTCGGTATTGAAGCCCGCGGCTTCGAATTGTGAAGAAGCCAAGCTGGAGGCAAACGAGGGGATAGTCCGGTCATTCTGTCCATGGACGAACAGGATCCGTGTGCTTTTGCTGGCGGGTGACACAGGAAGCGGCGGCAGCATTCCGGAATATGCAACCACGGCACCCACGTTCCAACGGCCCGAGGCGATAGCATCAAGCGAAACGATCGCGCCCTGCGACACGCCCACGAAGGCGACACGGGGCAGCGCATTTGCAAACCCTTCGCGATCGACAATCTCTCCTACGGTCCTATCGAAAGCGCTTCTCGTTTCATTCAAGCGATCCGGCCGCAGTTGATCGCCATCAATATGAAACCACAGATGACCTGGGCCACTGGATCGTTGGAACGGTGCATCTGGCGATACAAAGCGTGTATCCGGCAAGCTTAGCTGCCAAGATGATGCAAGCGGCATCATCGGAGCACCGGACGCACCAATACCATGAAAAAGAATGACGAGACTTGGTTCGTTTGCCACGCTTGCTCGCTGCGAAAATAGACAAGATACAGCGCTCCGTTGTGTCCTACAGAGCGCCATGATCGGTGCCGCCTTGATGTTTCGCGCCGCAAGGACACCATCCGTAGCGACCACACCCTAGTCAAACATCAGAGTTGCTTTGCCGTCGCTTCGAACCACGTGCGGTGACGAACCTCGTCCTGGTGGGCTTTCAGGAAGAATTCCTTCGATTCCACACGCCCACCCTCGTGCCGAGAGGCGCGCTCGTACGCCGTCACCGTATCGTCTTCGTTCGTCTTCATCGCCTTCAGGATAGCGGAGTCCCCGAAGAGATCGGCCAGCGCGACCTTGCCAGTGGTCAGCATCTTCTTCATATCGCCGTCAGTCGGTGCCTCGATGCCCAACTCCATGGCGATCTGGTTCAGCGTCGAAAGGTGCTGGAGATGATCCTGGTGGAAGTCAGCCACCTTGGCGCTCAGTGCCTTATCATCGAGCCGTTCAATCGTCGACTCGTACGCTGCAATAGCGTCGTGTTCCAGATAAATCAGATCCTTCACAAGTTTACCGAAATCACTCTCGTTGCCTACCATGGTAACCATCGCATTCTCCCTTTTGTGATCAGGCTAGGGAAAGCTGCCCACCTCCAGGACGTTCCACCGTCAGCTAAAAGGGTACGTTAGCGTACAGCAGTTCGGAGGACGCAACTAATCCTGACGGCTCGGACTTAACGGAAGCGCGTGACAGCACACTTCACGAATGGCCGTGTCCCTCGGAGCCCGGTGGAGCTATAGTGCTGACGGCGGGGCAACACGTAATAGGAGGAGATTACAATGTCGCTCAACCAATCCCCGGCAGCCGAAGCGTTCGAAAAAGAGCGATCGGCCCGGATATCGACTGACTCTCTCGACACGGGCCTGGAAGATAGTTTCCCCGCCTCCGATCCGGTTTCGGTTACCGCTACGACCACGCCTATTCGATCTGGTCAAAACGTAGCGGCATCTGATGCACCGCGTGTAGATGAGGCAATTGGTTCGATCTTGGAGCATTGCAACGACCCCTATGCTGAGCCGCGTGAGCAGGCCGCCGCTCTGAGAGACGAGTTTGAAAGCTTGCGCTACCGCGCCACTGAGCGAGTCAAAAGCAAAATCCGCCGGCAGCCATGGCAGGCAATTGGCTTGGCGGCGGCGATCGGGTTCGTTGTCGGATTAACTCGCTAATTGATACAACAGTGCCACGATCTCCAGAGAAAAATCCCATGGCGTTGGGCCGATAGAAAGCCGCTATGCGCATTTCACGGCATTCGGTGGAACCGCGATGCCGACAGTGGGTTGACCGGGCAATGGAGATCCACACAATGTCTATTCGCTCTCGCAACAAACTGCTGAATGCTCTGCCAGGCGGCGACCTTGGTTCAATTGCTTCACAGCTCGAGCCTGTCACCCTGCCTCGCGGGGAGATGCTGGCCTCCACTGGAAATCCGATCGAGCACATATATTTCCTGTCCGATGGGATCGGGTCCGTATTTGCCCGCACGCCGGAAGGGCATTCTGCCGAAGTGGGCATATTCGGCTATGAGGGCTATATCCCGAGCTCCGCCGCTGTGGGCTCGGAGCTCAGCTCATACGACATAGTGGTTCAGGTCGACGCTGAGGGGCATCGTGTAAGCTACGAAAGCTTTCGCTCAACGATGCAGAACAATCGGCATTTCGCGCTCGTCATGGTACGTGCGATCGAGACATTTGCTGTCCAGGTCGCTTATACCGCTGTTTCAAATGCAGTTCATGACGTCAACGAGCGATTGGCCCGCTGGCTTCTGATGTGCGACGATCGCGTGATTGGCGACGAGATCGCCATAACACATGACTTTCTTGCGCGTATGTTGGCCGTGAGGCGGCCTAGCGTCACGACCGCTCTCCATATTCTGGAGGGAAACGGCTTCATAAGATCGGAGCGCGGCCTTATCACAATGCGCAATCGGGCGGGCCTTGAAGAGTTTGGTCACGACGCTTACGGCCGTCCTGAGGCGGAATACCGCCGCCTCATGGCAGACCTGTTCTAGCTACTCGATCATTCAAGCCGCAGCACTGACTTCAAGGGCAGGCTGTGAACAACCTCGCCGTCTGCCGTGGTGATCTTGAAGGCATCTCCGTCGACGATATCGCCGTGCCTGACTTTCTCCGCAAGAAGTTCTCTCGCTGCCAGAACCGCTTCCTGTATTGCTTGTTGCAACGTGTCGAATTCCGCACCGTCGGGATCTTCCTCCAGGACGTCATGTCTTTGAATATTGAAAAAGTATCTTGTCATTCAGGCCATCTTACCGGAGTTGCGGGGCTCGTCGATCAAAGCTGTGTCGGCTTGATCAGGTCAACGACAGTCTCCCCCTCGACGACGCCGCGTGTCAGATCAACCCGTCCGTTCTCCAGCTCGATCACGGTGTAAAGTTTTTCATCCCGGAAGGCGCTGGCATTTCTCGTCGTGACATCGTCAGCGGGAGCAGAATCGATTTCTTGAAAATCCAGTTCCAGCCCAGTTGCGACGATCCTGGCGTCGCCTGCCGTTCGCGCCGCGACCGTGACGACGCCCATTGAAGGCGAATTGTCCCAGCGCGGATCGGAAGGAGCCGCGGTCGGTTCAAGACGATAGACGTTGAGAACCTCGCTAGCCTTGCCTTGAGCTTCCAGACGTGCGGCATCTTCCCGCTGCGCTCGACTTTCGACCGAACCGCCGAAATTTGTCGCGGTCGTACCAGTGTTGGCGTGGGAAACGCCGCCGCCTTGCGTCGCATTAGACATCGTAATCTCCTCTCAATGACGTTTGTCATGTGGCAGAACCGACCGCGGCAAAAGGTGTTCCCACCGACCTATCGGCCGGGCAGCGATCTTTTTGAAAACCGCTTGTTGCAACGTCAACGGAACCGGCGACGCGCGGCAACGTTCGTCATCACCACGAAGGAGATTAGGATGGCGAATGCGACATATCACGTGGCAGAACACGATGGAGGCTTTGCGTACAGGGTTGATGACGTCTGGTCCGGACCGTTCCCGTCCCATGAAGCTGCGCTTGCAGCCGCGAACGACGCAGCACAGGGCCAGCAGATCGGTGGCGACAATGTCGAAATCCAGTTTCAACTGGCTGACGGTCGTTGGCAGACACAGCATGTCGAAGGCGGTGATCGACCGGAAACGGATGTCGTTGACGACGGCTAAAGCCGTTCGTCGCAAGGGACCAGCCCTATGCTAAGGGACCACCACTCTTCTTGGCATCAAGCTACCGCCCCCAAGACGTCAACCGGCCGGCCTATCACAACGGCAGATGTGCCTGTAACCTGGGACCTTATGAGCATTGATTTTACAACACCCATCCCGCAGTCATTGCCCAACGGCTTCAACGCCGTTGTGATCGGTGCAAGCGGCGGGATCGGATCGTCAATCTTCGATCGTCTCAAAACTCATCCCAACATCGGCAACCTCAATGGCCTGTCTCGCAGCCAAGACAGTTTCGACCTTCTGGATGAGACAAAAATCTCGGCGGCCGCTGAACGCCTGTCAGGCAAACCCATACACCTCCTGGTTTGCGCAACCGGTGTCCTGACTGTGGGTGATCGTGGACCAGAAAAGGCCCTTCGGGAAATAGATCCCGAAATCATGCTCAAGCAATTTCGGGTGAATGCGATCGGTCCTGCACTCGTCGCGAAACATTTTCTGCCTTTGCTGGACAAGCAAGCGCGGTCAATCGCATTTTTTCTTTCAGCGCGTGTTGGGTCGATCGGTGATAACCGCCTGGGCGGCTGGATTTCATATCGGTCATCCAAGGCCGCGCTCAATCAGGTCGTGAAGACGGCGTCCATCGAGATTTCACGTTCACATCCACGCGCCGTGATAGCTGCTGTACATCCTGGCACCGTCCGCACGTCGCTATCAAACCCATATTCAGGCAAGCATGCTACCGTTAGCGCAGACGAAGCATCCGCATCGATCCTGAAAGCAGTTGACGGATTGACCGAAACCGGACGTTACCTTGCTTATGATGGAAGCGACATCGAATGGTAGGCGGCAGGCATGACCCTAGGTGAACTCATTGAAAGCTATCGCCCTCACCTTCTCGACGAAACCGTCTCGACGCAACGCAGTTGGGAGGACACTTTCAAATACGCATTAAAGGTGTTCCCAGCGAACACACCACTCGAGAGCTTCAACCTGGCAGTGCTCGAAGCTCAAATGTCGGCATCCGGGATTAATCAGCGATATGTTGATGGATATATCGAAAGATGGCGTCGGCTGCTGGTTGAACGCGCGGCTCGATAAGGCGCAATTTGAAGGGGCTACCAAAACGCAGGCTCCATAGCTGCCAGCCAGATCGCGAGCCCGTAAAACGCGCCGCCTTCTCGAGTTGCGTCCGTTTTTCAATGCCGTCAGAAATTTTGTACGGAACGATGCTGGATGCGGCAGGTTGTCAAGAGGGTCCGCAGCGTGCCAATCGGACATGACGGAGATGGTGAACGCAGCGGTTTTTCCGATTTCTCGCTGCGGGCAACGAAATGCCAGGCGAGCACCTTTACCTGTCCGCTGCGACCTGCACTTGAAGGCCGTGCTCATAGCAAGCTGACATATCTCCCAGTACACCGAAGGGCCGCGGCGATCTCTCGCCCGGCCCTCGCGCATGTTTCAGCAAGCCCCAGTACATCCGTGGTAGCCGGCAAAAACAGTCTCGCTAAATCTTACTTCTTCATCTTGTCGTAATCGAATTTCGGTGCGGCCGAGAGGTCTTCCTTGTTCGTATCGACATAGGCCTTCCAGGTACCGTTATCGTCTGCGATCGCCAGAGAAGCGGGATCGATCACCACATAGCTGCTTCCAAGGCCAAGGAAACCTCCGACGCTTGCGACGACACCGATAACCGACTTGCCGTTACCGATCACGACGTCAGAGATCTCGCCGATCTCTTCGTTGGCCTTGTTGTAGATATTGATACCGACGAGCTTCGAGGTCACGAGATCGGTGTCTTGGATCTCGACATATTTGAGCGGCATGGTGGCTGCCTTGCCCATAGCGATGCCCGGGCCGACAATCGCGGCGTCAGCGCTGGATGCTGCAGGAGCTGCAGGCTGCTGAGCGTAGGCGGCGGTGCCCATCAAAGAGAAAGTCATTGCGGCAGCGATAATCGTTTTCATGTGTATTTCCTCGTATGCCATTGTAATCTCGAATTTTCGTGGCGCCTTAAAACGACAGCATGCGAGTTTGGTTCCGTGCTGAAACGCAAAGAAAGATCATCGCTTCGTCTTTTGGCAACGACATGCCTTCAACTGGCCAAAAGCAGTTCGCTTTTGTGTTCGTCGGAAGTTTCAGCCACGACAGCTTCAAAAAATTCTCGTGCCTCGTCAGGCGAGACGCGACCGTTCACCGCATCGTTCATCATGGAGCATGCCAGCCGGTAGTGAAGATCGGCGCGCCCGGACAAGGTCGTTTCGAGAAATGCCAAGGCTTCGAGAGGACCAAAAAATAGGCGCCCGTGAACATTAACGGGCTTATCCCATAAAATTACAGACATTCGGATTACGTTTCCTTTGGCATGATGGGCTTGCAAAACAATCGGACGGAAACTCCGTTCCAAAGAAAAACCCCCGCCGAAGCGGGGTTTGACGGACATGGTTTACCAAGTCTGACGACCATACCAGTCGTCGATATCCTTCTTGGTCTGGTCCTTCTGGTAACCGTAGCGCTCCTGGATTTTTCCTTCGAGCTGGTCACGCTTACCATTGATGACATCGAGGTCGTCGTCAGTGAGTTTGCCCCACTGTTCCTTGACCTTGCCCTTCACCTGCTTCCAATTCCCTTCAACGCGGTTCCAGTCCATGATGCTTCCTCCTTTTGTTGTTCTGATGATGAGAAAACATCAGGTTCGGGATTTTGTTCCTCCGGCTTTGAGGCCGCGATGTCTATCACAACGGCGCATGAAGCGATCGATCCGATCTTTTTCCGATCCGAATTTTTCCATGATGTTGACGGCCTGCGGGATACTCAAGTCATATGACTCCTGCAGCTTTTCGAGAGTGTATCTGGGGGCGGGATGCGTCAGGGTCATTGGTTTCTCCTATATCTCAAGCGCCAATGCGACAGCCTCTCAGAAGTTCCTGATCCGATCCGATCGGCACGCAATCGATTTTAAGGGAACCAGTCCCACTTCATCTCGATTACAATCGGGCAAAGATTGAAAGAGCAGCGATCGTGTCGATAACCCGCATTCGCGTCATCGATCTGGAGACAGCCGGAAACGGACCGAACGACGTCTGCGAGATCGGCTGGCAGGACGTCATTCGTGTCGGTGATGGCGAATGGAGCCTCAGCGAGGAGCGCGGAGCTCGTTTCGTTAACCCCGGCCGCGCGATCTCCGCCGAGACGATGGCAATCCACCACATTCGCGATGAAGACGTTATCAACGCACCCTTCTGGAAGCAGGTGGCGCCTGGCATCCTGCAGCCGGAAGGTGGTGTTCGGGCCTTGGCGGCACACCGCGCCGCTTTCGAGCAAAGATATTGCCGTCCAAGCCTCACGGGCGGCGCGTTCTGGATATGCACCTGGAAATGCGCGCTGCGGATCTGGCCTGATCTACCGCGTTTTTCCAATCAGATGCTGCGTTATCAGCGAATGCCGGAGGGACTGATCCACGATATTGGCTTGCCCGCCCACAGAGCCATGCCTGACGCCTATGTTACCGCCCGTCACCTGCGAGACCTGTTGAATGCCGCATCCGTCGAGCAATTATTGAAGTGGAGCAACGAACCGGGACTGCTCCCGCGCGTACCCTCGGGGCCGGACCGTGGCAAGAGCTGGGATCGGCTCAGTCTGGCCGGCCTTCAGGAATTTCTTGGCGACCGGGATGTCGATATTCGTTTCAGCGCCCAAAGTGAGTTGACGAGCCGTGGATACGCTCGCGAGAACCAAACCGTCGAACCCGCGCAACGCTCGTTGTTGTGATGGCGAAAACGGCCGACAGATATCCTGAAACTTCGGACGGCAGATATTTTGTTGTGCGCGGTCGCCTTTGGCGCAGAAGCAATCCCGCCCTTGACGAAGAAACCAGACAGCGACTGGTTAGGGCATTGATGTCTGCGAGGCGGGATGTGCGAGCTGCGAAAGGAGACGCTCACGCACTCGCAGACGCGCGCCAACGCGTGAACGATGCCAAGGTAGCGCTCGGCGAGCGAGGGCCGGTCTGGTGGAACGATGGCGAACCTGACTTTAATCAGTATCTTGTCAAAAACTCACCCTACGCCGTGTGGTTTGCGCGGCTTCCCAAATAGGGCAGTCTGTGTTGATCGTCCGCCCACATAGGGCAGACGCCGCGCGTTCGAACCGCGATAACAAAATGCCGTTCCTATGCTGCTATCATCGCAAACACGCCTAATCCTGACTCAAAATTTCGATCAGCACTTCGCGGTATTCCGGCATTGCCAATTCAAGAGCTTCGATATCGCCAGCCGTAAACCAATCAAGTTCCGAATGTTCATGACCCAGTAGTTTGGCCACCCCGCCTGTCCATTGTCTGACGACGTAGATGTGAAATGGCGATCCCCTATCCTTGTCATCCGCCTCGTAGAGTGTGGCAACCTCATTGAATGCTAGAGGCGATAATCCGACTTCCTCTTGGCACTCGCGGACGAGAGCAATATCGAGCCCCTCGCCTTTTTCTGCGTGGCCACCGACCAGATCCCATTTGTCTGGCGACCATTTTCGGTGACGGGCACGCTTCACCAGCAGAACCTTCTCGCCGTCGATAAATATTGCGCACACGAGACGTGACATCGTTTCCCCTGAACTCCGTTTGTTTTGGCGTTGTAACAGGACCAACAATTCCTCCTTGATCCGGTTCCCGGCGTCCTGGGAGCGGCACACTCTGTCATCAGTCCGCAAACGTACAGATCAAGCTTTCGCAGGAACCGCGCCGCACCGTCGCCGTTAGATGCAAATACCGCGACGGGCAGCGCTGGAGTAATCGCGTATGATCGGCAGGATTTGCATTATCGGTTCCGGGCCCACCGGCATCTTCACTCTCAAAAACCTGATCACATCCGCCATCCCGTTATTTATTAACGTCTATGAGGCCGAGCAGAATGCGGGGAAAGGAACCCCTTACCTTCCCGGTGCAAATGATCCGGTCATGCTCTCTAACATTCCCAGCATCGAAATCCCGATGCTGGGTGAAACGCTCGTCGATTGGCTCAATCACCAGAGCGACGAATATCTCGACCAGTTTTCCATCGTGCGCACGAAAATCAACGAACGGGAATTCTACCCACGACTGGTCCTAGGCGACTATTTTCAGGATCAATTCACAGCGATTTTGACGAATGGTCGAAACCGTGGTCACGCTATCGAAGTTTACAGCGGCCACCGGGTGACCGATATCGCTCTCGGTGCGGACGATATCCGCCTCATAGTCGGTGGACCTGACGGCGAATTCGACGCGGTGTTCGATCATGTCGTGATGGCAACGGGACACAGTTGGCCGGCACAAACCGAGGTACAGCCCGGCTACTTTTCGTCGCCATGGCCGGCGGCAGCGCTCAGATCGGCTGGGCACGGCAGGCTCGGTGTGTTGGGCACGTCTCTGAGCGGAATAGATGCTCTTTTGACGGTTGCGTCATCGCGCGGATCATTCGTACTTGACGCGGCCGGAGATCTGCAATTCCAGCCGGCCTCCGGCGGCGATAACTTTTGCGCTGCCATGATGTCCCGCAAGGGGCTTTTGCCCGAAGCGGATTTCTACTGCCCACTTCCCTATCGTACGCCATTGGTCTGCACGAAACAGGCTATCGATGCAGAAATTGAATCCGGTTCCGTGCAGCTGCTGGACAGAGTTTTCGATCTTTTCCGCAAGGAGATCACTGCTGCAGATCCGGACTACGCCGCCGAGATCGGCTTGAGCCTTCTGACTGTCGATACGTTTGCTGAAGCCTATTACGGCCGACGTTCGAACATCGACCCATTCGTCTGGGCGGCCGCAAATCTGGCCGAAGCCGAGCGCAATTACGAACGGCAGTTCACTATTCCATGGCGTTATGCAATCCTGATCACCCACGAGATCATTGAACGGGCAATCCCGCATCTCGACGCGAATGACCTGCAGCGCTTCAATCGCTCGTTCAAGAGCATCTTTGTCGATGAATATGCGACCGTACCGCACCTGTCGATCAAGCGGCTGTTGGCGCTTCGAAATGCCGGCCGGCTGGAAATTGTTCGGCTGGATGAGAACTATGAGATCGAGACGGACGACCTTGCACGGGGTGCGAGGGTTGTTATGGGTGAACAAGTGGAGATCTTCGACAGCTTCATCGACGCGACTGGTCAAACTGCGCTGTCTGCACAGGACCTTCCCTTTCCCACGTTGCTGCAGCAACGCGGCGTCAAAAAAGCGCCGACCTCAGCGCCCGTAGACCTCATCCGCGAAGACGATACTGCAGCAATCATGCGAACGGGAGGGATCGATGTCGACGAAAAGTACCGCCCGGTCAAAACCGCACCTCTGACCAACCAGCTCTATTGTGTCGCGATCCCTTTCCTGTTGCACGCGCGCCCGTTTGTTCAAGGGATCACCAGTGCGGCCGAGCTGGGCGAAACCGCAGCAAACGCTATCCTGAAACACATCGCCGATGCGAAATCACCTCTGTTGATGTCCGCCTGATTGAGCTCGGGAACAAACTCTGTGTCCTTGCATTCGCAGACCATGGAAACGATCGGAACCATCAAGGAAATTTGGCGCTACCCTGTCAGTTCGCTGGGCGGAGAATTGTGCAGCGACGTCTTGGTTGGACGAAAAGGTGTAGAGGGCGACCGCCAATACGCTCTTTTTGATCCCGCAACTGGATCCGTGGCTGCACCGGAAAAGGACGCAAGATGGCGCCCGGCACTGTTCCTGAACAGCGCCATCGACGCCGAAGGCGCAAGGATTTGTTTTCCCGATGGGACTTGGCATCATGTCGCAGATCCACGGCTCCCGCCGATGCTGAGTGACCATTTCGGATTTAACGTTGCTGTTGGTCGGTATATGGAACCGGATCAGCGAACGGTGTCGCTGCCACAGGTAAGCAATCGCTACGGCGTGGCTCCCATTCACGTCGTGACCACCGCCTCGTTGAAGAAACTGGAAACGTTCGTGCCATTAGCGAGGATCGACCGGCGGCGATTTCGCCCCAACATCCTGGTTGATGCTAAAACGGATGCAGGTTTCGCCGAAATGGGCTGGATCGATGAAACGGTGCACTTCGGTGCCTCGATGTGCAAGATAACCGAACCAGCGAAACGCTGTGGTATGACGCTTGTTGCCCAGCCTGGATTGGATGAAGAAGCGGAAGTCCTGAGGTCAATTGTCCGGCACGCCGGCCGATCCCTTGGCGTCTACTGTGACATCCTCAAAGCGGGCATGATTCACGTTGGGGCGATAGTTGAACGAGATGCATAGCCGGGACTGCGTCTAAATCACGACTGCGCAATAGGCCCTTGACGGAGCTCGAATCCATTCCCTCGAGCATAACAAGTGATCCATTTGGTCGAAGGTACGTACTTGGCCAGTCTACAGGTTAAGGCCGCAGTGGACAGGTAAAGGTGCTCGCCTGGCGTTCCGTTGCCCGCAGCGAGAAATCGGGAAAACCGTTGCGTTCACCGTCTCCGTCACGCCCGATTGGCACGCCGCGACCTTGGTGATCCAACACGCTGTTCGCATATCGGTTCCAGTCCTTTGCTTATCAGAATGCTGTCTCGTGGGGCGTCGCGTTAAAGCGTCGCCAAGTGATCTTGGAAGGTGGCCCGGTCCATGAAGATTTCAGTGTCGCCCGCATCGTGGTCAGGATGGGAGACCTCGATGTTCATATCATGCGGGAGCGACAGTGCCTGCTCCGTGTTCATGAGACCGACCGGTATGCGTTCTCCTTCAGCACTGGTGACCGAGACCTCTACGATAACATGCTTCATCTGACCTTCCTTCCAATCCTGGGGCTCAGAGCCAACCATGCCCGGCCTCACTTCGTTCCAACTCGACAGGCGCCGCCTTGCCTCTCGAGCAATCCTTCGAGCTCTATGATGCAAAAAGGCCACTCCATGGAGTGGCCTTCACGTCTAGCGATGTCCGTACACGTCAGATGCGCGGGTCCGTACGGTAGCGACCACGCTCGGCCGCAATCTGGTCCGCGGTGTAGGGATCTGCAGTTTCATCGAAACGATCCCAGCCCTCGGTCGTGTAGGCCTGACGGCGAGCAGTGAGGTCAACGGAGCGCGAGCTGCGGAGGATGGCTTCCGAGGCCGCGACCTTGTCGTCCTCGACCTTAACCACGACGACCGATCCGCCACGGCGAATACCCTCGGCATAGACGTGGGCGTCTTCTTCCTTGACGCCGGATTCGATCATCGCACCAACGATGCCGCCAACCGCGCCACCGGCCACAGCGCCTGCCACTGCACCCACGGCGGTAGCAGCAAGCCAACCAGCGGCTACGACCGGACCTACGCCCGGGATGGCCATCATACCGAGGCCTGTCAGAAGTCCGCCGGCACCGCCGGCGACAGCGCCGACGCCAGCTCCCGTCCCAGCGCCTTCGGCAGCGTTATTGCCCTGGCCTTCGATGTCTTCCTTGCCGTCCTTATTCGAGATGATGCTGATGTGATCAGACGGCACGCCCGCATCTTCGAGAGCCTTAACGGCCGAGCGGGCATCGTCGTAAGAGTCGTAGAGACCTGAAATCGTGCGCATGGGAATTTCCTATTTGTATTGTTCTTGTTGGTTCGGGACTGGCTTACTGGGCCATGGTGATGTTTCCCTGGAAATCAAGCGCGACGTTGCCGTGCTTGCCGTCCTTGGAGCCCATCGCGCGCCAGATGCCCTGATCGTCGAGCTTGAGGCCGGACACATCGGTGTAGCCAGCTTCCTCGATGCGCTCCTTCGCCTGAGCTTCGGTGAAGCTGTTCTTGCCAGCAACAGGCGCGCCCGGATTCTGTTCGCCCGAAGTCGAGACAGCAGGGGTCGTCTGCGAGGTCTTCGGCGTCTCGCTCTGAGCAAAGGCAGCAGAGGTCGAGAGAAGAACGGCGGCAACGCCAAAAGCAATCTTTTTCATGGTCTTACTCCAAATTCCTGCACCCGGTTCGAATGCACTGAAAGAACCGTCCACGATGGAATTTGTTCCGTGCCCAAGACGCGTTTGGGATGGTTGTCACCGGTCGTGCCATGCGGATGATCGGCGTTCGCCGTGCATTGCTTCCGGCCTGCTTTGCGCACGATCCCGGATCCGAGCGTCTGATATCCGCCGTGGGGAACAACACAGACCTTCGGGTGTTCAGTCCAACATCAAAAGCCCAAGCAGGATCGCTCACCCAATGAAGACATTTGGCATCGCCTACGCCGGGACGCTGTTCTCGTTTCTATTGATCGACGCAGTCTGGCTGGGATTGATCGCCAAGAGCTTCTACCGAGACCAGCTCGGCGACCTGATGCTACCTTCCCCGAATTTGGCGGTTGCCGCGATGTTTTATCTCTTCTTCGCAGCCGCAATTGTCATACTAGCGGTGCGCCCGGGTCTGGACGCGGGTTCGCCATGGACAGCAGTGGGATACGGTGCCCTTCTCGGACTCGCTGCCTACGGAACGTATGACATGACGAACCTCTCGACCCTCAAAGGCTGGCCAGTGACTCTAAGCATCGTCGACATGGTATGGGGAACGGTGCTGACCGCGGCTGCAAGTGCGTGCGGTTATGCAGCGGCCCGTCAATTCGGCTAAAGGACATGAATTTCTTCACTGGCGACACGCATTTCGGAGATCCCCGTGTCCTCCGGATCGATCGCCGACCCTTTGCGACCATAGCTGAACACGACGCTCAGCTCATCGTAAACTGGAACGAGGTGGTCGGTCACGATGATGACGTATGGCATCTGGGCGACTTCATGTCGGCCAGAGCTGGAGACTGTGCAGCGCTCCTTGGCGAGCTTAACGGCCGCAAACACCTCATCATCGGCAACAACGATCCGGAAACGACCACTCACTCAAGCGGATGGGCCAGCGTTCAGCACTACGCAGAAGTTCATGACGAAGGACACCATCTTATCATTTGTCATTACGCGTTCCGGACGTGGAACCAGATGGGAAAGGGTTCGATCAACCTGCATGGGCACTCGCACGGGAGGCTCAAACCAGTTCCTCGACAGTTCGATGTCGGTGTTGATGCTCGTGGATTAACGCCCAAGCGCTTAGCGGAGATTATCACATCCGGAAGATCTCGAGCCTGAGCGCTTGAGACGGACTTTCACGTGCAATTCCTGCGGCAACTGCGTTGGATCATCCGATTTCGGGACGGTAGGATGATCAATATTATCGGAACCACTTCTCAGCGGCGGCAAGCAGTTGGCGCTCGTCGTCAATGCCATCCTGAAAGAGGCGGATGAGCAGCATGGCCAATTCGTCCGTGTGTGTGTCGTGCTCCGGGATCATTTGCGCGAACACCCTTTCGAGTTTTGCCAAGTCGTCCGGACGAAGTGCGACATCTGCTGGTAATCTTCCGCGCATGGCACACACGCTATGGCTCTCGGTCACCCGATGCAATTGGTTAATCACGAAGGAAGGACAGATCGCAGATGAAATCGGTGTTTACGGTGCAGGCAGTTGACCACATTGTCGTGAACGTGGCGGATGTCGAGCGAGCAGCCGCGTGGTACACTCGCGTGCTAGGAATGGACCGGCTGGAATACGGCACGGATCCTGAACGTCCGAGAACGGCCATGCTGTTCGGAAAGCAGCGCATCAATCTTAGGCCGGTCTCCGTGAGCAAGGACGAATGGTTCACCGCTGATCATGGGGCAGCAGGAAGCGACGACCTCTGCTTCCTGACCGAAGCCTCGCCGAATGATACCATCGCCCATCTGAAGGCATGCGATGTTCAAGTGCTGCTTGGTCCTGTTGCACGAGACGGTGCTCGCGGCAAGCTCATGTCGGTCTACTGCCGCGATCCCGACGGCAACCTCTTCGAGATCAGTTCGTACACTGAGGATGTCGCGGGGAACGTAGAGTGACGCCAGTTGTTCTCACATCATGACCGATGAGGAGAACACAATAAGCACGATGACGATGGAAGAGCTTTCAGAAAAACTGGCAAAGATCGACTTCTGCATGTTCAACACCAACGGTGGATCCGGCAGGATCAATAGCCGTCCAATGAGCAATAACGGCGATGTCGCGTATGATGGCGACTCCTGGTTCTTCTCATACGAAGACACGGAAAAGGTCAGCGAGATCGGCCGCGACAACAGGGTCGCCCTCACCTTTACCGCACCACCGAGCATCCTCGGCAAGCCGGGCATCTTTATTGCGATCGATGGCGAAGCGAGCCTGATCCGCGACAAGGCCCAGTTCGAGCAACATTGGGTGAAGGATCTCGATCGCTGGTTTCCAAAGGGCGTCGATACTCCGGGCATTCTGCTGATCATGGTATCGGCACGGGCGATCGAGTACTGGGACGGCGAAGATAATGAGCGTATCGAATTGCCCGCGGTCGACGCTGTATCCGGAGATGCCATATGACCGCGCAGAAGATGGATCGCGACAAGGTCTGGCCGAATTCCGCCAGGCCGTGAACATGGCACCCGCAACGCTCAAGGACTGGCTCGATACTGACGAAAGCAAGGCTGCGAGGTGGTCGGGCGACGGTGGTGGCGAGACCGTCGGACACCACTCCGGTCGTCGGATCGTCGAGATCAAGCACAAGTCGAAGGCAGATCTCAAAGAGGACGATTATGCTCACATGAATAAGGTCGTCGGGTACGTCCACCGGCATCTCGCTCAGGGTGGGCCTAAGCAAGATGTCGAACATTCGACGTGGCGGCACTCGTTGATGAATTGGGGCCACGACCCTCTCAAGGATTGATATGACATCTGCAAACCCACTCCGCCGCCTGATCTGGTGAAGCCGTTCCCGTGGACGGCGGCCGCATGACGAAGTTCCAGTTTATAGGTCTACGGGCTGGAATCGTACCAATGCGAGTTACGATAAAGTGTCCTTCTCCAGATAGGCATCGGCCGCAACGACCTGGGCGGAATAACGATCAACGTCATCGTTGCCAGTGCCGCCGATGTCGCCATGCAGGTTGAACTCGGCTACCTCCCAACACCAACGCGCTATACGATTTCCTCTAATCCCCTCAGCCCAGACTTCGGCACACTTCTCTCCGTGGAAAAAGCCATACCAGCTTTCAGAGCCTGGCGGCTGCAACCATCTAAAAGAATTGTGAGGCAAATGCGAAATCCCGATATGCGAACATTCATGCTGCGGAGCATAGCGACAAGAGCACCAAATTCATCAACGAAACACCGAATGTACGGTATTGGACCATGGAGCACGCGTTGACGGACAGTGCTTTCCGCATAGCTATTGCCGACTACCTATGTTCGAAAGCAACCGTAACGAAGCGAAGACAGCAAATGAAAACGATGCAGAGACAGGACATCCCGGAATTTGTAGCGGCAATCGTCGATACCGGGTGTGACATCACTGCCCTGCCCGGTCTTGGCTATGTGATTGGCGATGCCGACCTTCCCCGGGGCCAATACAGAGAGGTCGCGCACAAGCTCGACCGTATCGTAGAAAGGTACGGCTCGCGATCACATCTCGTCGCCGACATTTCCAGCTATCTGACCTCTATCGGAAAATTTTACAGCCTTACTGCGGCGAGTGAAGTCACCAACCTTGATCGGTAGCTGCACGGACCCGCAGCGGAACGCACGGCGCGATTCCCCTCCACATGCCCGTCACAGAACGCCGGAACTCCGCCAGAACCGGTTGATCATCATATCAAACAGCTCGCAAGATAGGTAAAACACGCGCTGCCCAAGCTCGCGTCTTCTTTTGCTTGCAAAGATCAGGACAATGCGTGCATCACGATCATGCGCATCCGACAAGTGTGCTTGCCGCAAAACCGTACCACCGCCGGTCACTTTTCTGCGGCCGGCCACTCGTTGGCAGGTTCATCAACGGCAATCTCGGAGGGTGCGTCCGCTGGATCGGGATCCCTGTCGTGGGCGCTCTTCAGTTTCTCGACTGAACTTGCAAGTTCGACAAAGATATCCTCTTGCCTCGCACCCGCCGTTACCGCGCGATCGACCATTTTTTCCAGGTCGTCTGAAATCCGTCGACGCCACTCATCCATTTCGTAGCCTCCAATATTCCCCATTTGGGCATTGCGCTTTCAACGTTTCCAATAATCCCACCCACCATTTATCGGCCCGAAACCCGCATGGCGCCAATCTCGCCCATGGTGCGCTGGATAGAAGCCGGTTGGTCTGCGGCGATGTCTGCCGAAACTTCGATATCACCGGCAATTGGGGCATCCCTGCGTGCGCCTTTGGACCGAGACATGTCACCGCCTGAAGGCGCCGAACCGACGGTGTTTTCAGCATCTTCGGCCTGAACGAAAATGTCCGGGCGGAGAACGCCATGTTTCTGCACAAGATGTTCGACCGCAAGATCGGCTTCCTCGCGTGTTGCGAAGATCGCACGGATTGTGGTGGTGCTATTGTCTGACATCAGATCGCTCCTTAGGGTGATGAGAGATGAACCAGTAAAAGCGACGTTGGTTTCATCAGAGGCTCATTCCCGAAGTATGCCAGCACTTCGCGCGGCAACCCTGAAAGCCTGAGCCGCGCTGTCGCCCGGGACGGTACCAGAGACCGCCCGAAGGCAGACTTTCTTTGCCAATCCGGCATCCGCCCCGCCTCTAGGAAAATCGATAGCCAGAGACGCAACTGCCTCTCGGCTATTTTTGATACATTTCAATCCACCGCTCGCACCGGTATCTATCTCCACCGGATATTCCCAAAGTTCAGTCATCGATCATCCAATTCGCAATATAAGTCGGTCCTCCACGGTCGATCGGCCGCAGTGAGAAGCTATTTGGTAACCTGATCAGACATCAGATTGTTCCAATCGCGTGCGCCGTCTCTGGCTCGTCAGCTCGCTTCGATCGGTGCGTGCTGTGGCCGAGACTGCAGCATCCTTAGAGCCTGGTGCGGCCACTAAGAGTTTTCCAGCATGATCCTATGCGATGAAATGTCGTCGTGCCGACGATGAAGGCGGTAAGTTGGAGCTGTCTCAGCTAACACCTTGTACGCTGCCGTACGGGAACTGATTGCGACCACCAGTCATTTCTGATTCTGGATGGTGCGGCCAAGTCCTGCCGCCTTTTGCATCATCTGAAAAAGTTGGAGGACGGTTATGGCTAATGCCAAAACACTCGACGACCTGTTTCTTGATACCTTGAAGGATATCTATTTCGCAGAAAAGCAGATCCTGAAGGCCCTGCCCAAGATGGCACGAGCATCCCAGTCCGAAGAGGGCAGGCAAGGTTTCCTCCAACATCGCGAAGAAACCCAAGGCCAGATCGATCGACTTGAACAGGTGTTCGAGCTTCTCGGAAAACCCGCACGGGGCAAAACCTGCGAAGCCATCCAGGGCATCATTGCCGAAGGCGAAGAGATTATTGAGGAATTCAAGGGCTCATCCGCGCTCGACGCTGGCTTGATTTCATCAGCCCAAGCTGTCGAGCATTACGAGATCGCGCGCTATGGAACTCTGATCGAATGGGCCACGCAGCTCGGTCTGAAGGAAGCTGTGCCGCTCCTTGAGCAAAACCTTTCGGAAGAGGTTGCTACCGACAAGAAACTGACGTCGCTTGCAAAAGCATCCGCAAACGACAAGGGCAAAAAAGCTGCCTGAACCACCAGGAAAATGAAAGGCCGCCGGTAAGGCGGCCTCAGACCGCTGACAAACCCCGTCATTTTTTGGCGGGGTTTTGTTTTATGCGAACCACCGGGTTTGCCGGCCGCGTTCGAATGAGGCAATGAAGA
>NZ_JAUSRF010000021.1 GCF_030811685.1 Neorhizobium huautlense
ATCTTCATTGCCTCATTCGAACGCGGCCGGCAAACTCGGTGGTTCGCATAAAACAAAACCCCGCCAAAAAATGACGGGGTTTGTCAGCAGTCTGAGCCCGGCGAAATGCCGGGCTTTCCGTTCGAACCTGAAAGATCAGATTAGAAGTTGCGCTGCAGACGAACGAAGCCGTCCCAACGATCGCCGTCGCCGGCAACACCGCTGTCGATGTCGACGTCGGTGTAGTTGACGGTGGTCTTGAACGCCAGGTTCTCGGTGATGGCGTAGTCAGCCGTCAGGCCTACGCGCCATGCGCTGCCGCCAACATAATCGCCGGAGACCGGCAGGATCTTGTCCCAATACTGTGCGCCCGGGGTGATCGACAGCTTGTCGGTGACCTTGATGGCGTATTCAGCGCCGATGGTCCATTCCGAGTAATCCCAGTAACGGTTCGGGCCGGTGGAGTAGACACCGAAGATGCCGAGCGAGCCGGGGCCGATTTCAGCCGTCAGGGTCGAAGCGATGACGCCGTCTTCGTTGTCGAACTCATAACCGCCGAAAACGTCGATGGAAACGCCGCCGAACTTGGCAGCAACGAGACCGTTGACGCCGATTTCGTCCTGACTGTCGTCGAGATCGGTCTTCCAGCCGGCTTCGGAGTTGAAGGCGTCAACGCCGACATAACCCATGAACGCGCCACCGTCGAAGGTGTAGCGGATGCCGTTGTTCAGGGTGTCGGTGGCCTGGTAGTCAACATAACCAGCGGCCGGACCAGCGTCGTGAAGGACGGTTTCGCCCGGAAGGCCCGTGTCGAAGTAGTTGTAGAACTGACCGACGCGCAGGCCGCCGAGTTCGATGTAGGTTTCTTCGAGGTAGAATGCGTCACCACGATCGGTGTCGTTGGTGTTGGCGCGCAGGGTGATGCGCGAAGCCAGCGTGCCGAGCTCGGTGTCGGACTTGGCTTCCAGACGCAGCTGGGCGCGGGTGTTGGTGTTGTAGCCGGCATCCTGAACGCGGCCAACGCCGTCGATATCGAAGTCGCTACGACCGCCAACCTGGGTGCGGACGTAACCACCGATCTTCAGGCAGGTTTCGGTGCCCGGGATGTAGAAGTAGCCGGTGCCGAAAGCGTCGCAGACGCGAACGTATTCCATCGGCTCAGGTTCAGCAGCAACGATGGCGTCGGCAGCCTGTGCGCCGGATACAGCAGCGAGAGCTGCTGCGGAGCCGAGAAGAAGGCTCTTGATGTTCATGGGGTGAGCTCCAGTCAGTGGTCCGGACGCGGTGTGCGTCCGATCTCAATCCGCGTTGAATCGCATTCGACGCAGTGGGTGCAATGTACGAACGGTCGTTCTGTTTGCAATCCCGGAAAGCGCTCTCAAGCGTTCTTGCCATCGTTCGATCATCACGCGTGACAGAAAAGGCACATTCGGGAGTGGCTCACATTCATGTGATTTTAGGCCGTTTTTTCGCCACAAATGCGACAAATTCAATGAAGTGAACCGTTTTTTGAGCCGTTTCGCGGGCATCCGTAAATTCATTGAGGAGCGCTTGCGGTTTTGAACGATCGTTCTTATTGTTCTGTCGTGCTGCGCTGTTTGGCGTGACGCGGGCCGATCGTTCCCCTCGGATGGCAGGCCTGACATTGTTGTGGCGATCGGAGAAAGTGCCGGCACATACCTCCACGTCGATCTCGGCCGCCCTTCTTCCCTGGAAGGGCGGCTTTTTTCGTCGTCGTGCGTTCGATTGTGTGATGTGGGAGCGTGCGGCTCGCTGCTCAGGACGGGTAGGAGGCGTAGATTTCCCTGATGTCCTCGAGGATGTCGATGCGCTCGGCATCTGTCCATGTATGGAAATTGAAGCGCTCGATGCAACTGAACCCGGTCAAGGCGAAATAGGCCATTCGTGCGGCTTTCGGCTTGGTGCCGCTCGAAATCGAATCGAGTTCGTTCGCCATCCAGTCCCGCATGAATGTCTGCAGGGCCTCGTCTCGTCCGAGCGAGACGCTGATGGTCATGGCGATTGCGCGGTCCCGTTCCAGCGGTCGTTTGCGTGCAGCCACCAGTCTGCCGAACAGTTCTGGATGGGACGATCCCGCCATGGCGCAATCTCGCACATGCGAATCGGTTGTCTGCTGGTCCCTGCGGATCTGACGTTCGACCAATGCTTCCAGAAGCGCGCATTTGGTCTTGTGGTCGTACACAACCTGCGACTTGCTGACGCCTGCCTCTTTGGCAACGGAGTCGATTGACAGGCTGGCAGCCCCCGTACGCGAAATAACGCGCTCGGCTGCGTCAAGGATATGCTCCGGATCGATCTTCCTAGGTCCCACGTATTCGTCTAGCCCCTCGTTTCTTTTGCGACCACTTATAGCAGTTATGACAACGAGTTGAATACGATTACGCAAGTGATTTCAATTTCTCGCGGACTGGTTGGGCTTTTTCCACGAGATCAGGTGCCGGCTGCGGGATATGCCTCGCAGGCATCGGCGCCGGCACCGCTTTCAGATGTCGGATCTTTATTGACGACCTTCCGGATCGTCTGGGCCGGGGCTTCCAAGCGGCCACCGTTCGCCATCGGACACGAAGGCGGTGCCGCTGCGTCGCGGAAAAAACTCGTAGGTGATGCCGACGACTTCGCCCGATGAACCGGGCCTGCTGCGGAACATGCCGACCGAGCGAAGAAAACGATAGGTCTCGCCTTCGGCGCCAACCCGGAAAATGCTGTGATAGGGGCGCTTTTCGACACTGGCGCGCTCGAAAGTCGACATGATGAAGCCGAGATCGTCCGGGTGGATCTGCGCCGACACCCGGGTCATGTCCATAGGGCCATCGCTATGTTCAAGCCCAAACAGATCGCTGAAATCGGAGCTGGCGAACATGTGGCCGCTGTCGAGGTCAAGCCGCCAGGAGCCGAACAGCCTGAAGGCGGTGATCAGTTCGATAGCTTCCGCATCGCTGATGCCGATTATGCGATGCTGATCGTTATCGCGATGTTCCTGCTCGACCCAGAAAGGCAAGACAGTGCTCCTTAACGCATGCCAGTGCCGGCTTAAGCAATCAGCTTGAGCCGGATGGCCTTAGCTACCAACTGCGTTCTGTTGACGCAATCGAGTTTGCGGATTGCATTGGTGAGATAGGCATTGATGGTGTGATCGGACAGCGAAAGGATGTTGCCGATCTCGTTGGAGGTCTTGCCCTGAGAGGTCCAGCGAACGACTTCCAGTTCGCGGGCGGTAAGGGCAGGGGCCGACGGGCGTGGCTCGTGACGGCGCAGGCGATCGAAGATATCAAAGCCATGCAGGGCAATCATGCCCAGTTCGTTCAGTTCCGCCTGGAACAAAGGCGGGCGCGTGCCGTCGAAGCGCATGATGAAGCGGTTGCCGTCGACCGAATGCAGCGGCATGGCAGCGCTGGAGGTGATGTCATGGCGCCGCAGCAGTTCTATTGTCTGCTCGTCGAATTCCAGGCTGTGATTATCGGCATGGTTGACCGACCAGCTGACCGGCAGTGCTGACCCGACAAGAAGAGAGGCGAGCGGGCAGCGGCGCATCAGCCGACGTCGATCGAATTCACGGATATAGTCGCGCGGCCATGTCGTCTCGATGACAAGTGGTGCCAGCAGAATATCATCCGGGTCCGGCGACGCGAGCAGCGTGACATGCCGGAAGCCGAATTCAATGGCGACCTTTTTCAAGGCGGAAATGACGTCCGCATGCGAATCCGACATGGAAATTTCCTTGTTCAGAGCCGCCTGCCGTTCGAGTGTGATCATGGTGGTCCCGGAACATGACACCCAGTTATGTTGGGGCGCAACGAATATACCAAAAAAGCTTTGCTGCCAGCATATTTTTTCGGATTTAAGGCTTCAAAAAGAACGTGTGTGGGCTTTTGCTCAAAATTTCATGTTATTTCAGCGATTTATGTTGAGCTTAGTTATACACTTTGGCAGTCGAAAACGCGATTTTCTGTATCCTGCAAAATATAACGGCGGATGATTCTTTCGATTGCTTTTTTCAATCGTTTAATCGCTGTTTGTGATTGATGGGGATGGCATTGCAGCGGCCCTTGCCGTAAGGGGCCGTTTCAGCGATTTTCCGCGCTCTCAGACCCAAGGAGATGCCTCTTGCCGACCGTAGCTTCCGATATCGAAATCGCGCGTGCCGCCACCAAGAAACCGATTTTCGAAATCGGTGCCCGGCTCGGTATCGCATCAGAAGATCTCGTTCCCTATGGTCACGACAAGGCGAAGGTGAGTGCGCAGTTCATTAACGCACAATCGAAAAAGCCGGACGGCAAGCTCATTCTGGTGACGGCGATCAACCCGACCCCGGCGGGCGAGGGCAAGACCACCACGACGGTGGGGCTTGGCGATGGTCTCAACCGCATCGGCAAGAATGCGATGATCTGCGTGCGCGAGCCGTCGCTAGGCCCCTGTTTCGGTGTCAAGGGTGGCGCGGCCGGCGGTGGCCACGCACAGGTCGTGCCGATGGAGGATATCAACCTCCACTTCACCGGCGATTTCCATGCGATCACCTCGGCGCATAATCTGCTGGCGGCGATGATCGACAACCACATCTATTGGGGCAATGCGCTCAATATCGATGTGCGCCGTATCACCTGGCGCCGTGTCATGGACATGAACGACCGGGCACTGCGCGAAATCGTCGGCTCGCTCGGCGGCGTTTCCAACGGTTTTCCGCGCGAAGGTGGCTTTGACATTACCGTTGCTTCGGAAGTGATGGCGATCCTCTGCCTGGCCAACGATCTGGAAGATCTGGAGAAGCGTCTCGGCGATATTATCGTTGCCTACCGCACCGACAAGACGCCGGTTTTTGCCCGCGACCTCAAGGCCGATGGCGCCATGGCCGTTCTTCTCAAGGACGCCATGCAGCCGAACCTCGTGCAGACGCTGGAAAACAATCCGGCATTCGTGCATGGCGGCCCGTTCGCCAATATCGCCCACGGCTGCAACTCGGTGATCGCCACCAGGACGGCGCTGAAGCTCGCCGACTATGTGGTGACCGAAGCCGGTTTCGGTGCCGATCTCGGTGCTGAGAAATTCTTCGACATCAAGTGCCGCAAGGCCGGTCTGAAGCCGGATGCCGCCGTTATCGTCGCCACCGTGCGGGCGCTGAAAATGAATGGCGGGGTTGCCAAGGACGATCTCGGCCAGGAAAATGTCGATGCACTTACGCGCGGTTGCTCGAACCTTGGCCGTCATGTCGCCAATGTCCGCAAATTCGGCGTGCCGGTGGTCGTTGCCATCAACCATTTCATTTCAGACACCGACGCCGAAGTGGCGGCCGTGAAGGAATATGTTGCGCATCTGGGTGCCGAGGCGATCCTCTGCCGCCATTGGGCCGAAGGGTCTGCCGGTATCGAGGAGCTGGCCTGGAAGGTCGTTGAGATGGCGCAGTCGGGGACTGCCAAGTTCGAGCCGATCTATCCCGACGCCATGCCGCTGATGGAAAAGATCGAGGCGGTTGCCGCAAAAATCTACCATGCCGGTGAAGTGACCGCGACCAAGGCGGTGCGTGACCAGCTGAAGGCCTGGGAAGAGCAGGGTTATGGCAAGCTGCCGGTCTGCATGGCGAAGACCCAATATTCCTTCTCGACCGATCCGACCCTGCGCGGCGCGCCGGAAGGCCATGTGGTGACGGTGCGTGAAGTGCGCCTCTCGGCCGGTGCCGGTTTCGTCGTCGCCATTACCGGCGAGATCATGACCATGCCGGGTCTGCCGCGCTCGCCGGCGGCAGAGCGGATAGTGCTCAATGAGCAGGGTTATATCGAAGGGCTGTTCTGAGGGTTTATCCGCGCGTGCATGAGAGGACTGCCCTTCACCCTAACCCTCTCCCGCCTGCGGGGAGAGGGGACGTGGCTTATTGAGCCTACATCTGTTGGGGCAAAGCTGTGCGGCGTATTCCCTTCTCCCCGCACGCGGCGAGAAGGTGGCGGCAGCCGGTTGAGGGGCAATTGCAACAGCGGATCACCGGCAATACCGGTAGCCGTTCTTGCGATCCAGCACGTCGAGATGCAGATGATCCTGATGCGTCGCGTCGCTTCCGGGTGAGAGCACGGTGGAAAAATACAGGCAGGCACTGGCTGTCGCGGTGCGCTGAAAAGCGCCTTCCAGCGTCGAATCCTCCTGCCGCGGTTTCATCTCCAGCGTTTCGCCATTGTCGAGCTTGAACGCGGCGACATCGATGGCGTTTCCTCGCGCGTGTTCCGACACCTTGCCGGTCGAGGCGCTGTTGCGCAGGCGGCAGGCATAGGTGGAGCCGGGCACGATGCCGGTGACCTTGCGGCCCGGCATGGCGACATTCATGGCGGGCTGGACATTGTCCTTCATCCAGGTGGCCAGCGCATGGGCGGTCTCGCAGCGCATCTGCGCGCCGCCGGTATCGACGCCGGGCAGGATTTCCTTCACCGCGATCGGCTGTTCGATGCCGCAGCCCGGTTCTTCACCGGTAATTGCCGGGATCGTCTCGAATTTCGTGCCGAGCGCCGTCAGATCGGCAAGGCAGGCCTTCAGTTCTTCCGGATCCTCCTTTTCGAGCGGCGGAGGGGGCGGGGTTTTGGCCTTGTCCTCTTCCTTCTTTTCGGCGTCCGTCTTGGGCTGGTCTGCCTTGTCCGGTTCCGCCGTTTTTGGCTCGTCATCCTTTGCTGAAGGCTTTTCTTCGGCCGGTTTGTCTGCGGTTTCCGGTTTTGCCAGTTTTTCCTTTGGTGTTTCGGGTTTCGGCAGCGGCTTTGGAACGTCTACCGCTTGCGTCTGTTCGGGGGAGGTTGCAGCAGGGTTTTCGGCCGGTAGAGGCGTCTTGTCCGCAAGCTCTGGCGGGGTCGGTTGGGTGGCCGGTGTTTCAGCCGTTACCGGTTTTGTGTCCTCTGCCTCTATTGCCGGCGAAGCGCTTTCTTCCGGCTTTGTGCCAGGCTTCGGCAGTGGAACGGGAACAGTGGCAAGCGCCGGAACGGATGGCGTTGCGTTTCGTGTTTTTGCCGGACGGGCGCGGCGGCGCTCGGAGGGTTTTGAACGGGATGATTGTTTTCTGACCCCGATATCCTTCATGAAGCGGTCAAGCGCGTTGACGGGCACCACATCCGTGCGCTCCATGGCCGGAGCCGGGAGATGGGGCGGCATGGCAGCGCCGAAGGCAAGCGGCAGGCAGGCAAAAACACAAAGGATTTGCTTCATCCTTCATTGGTCCTCTCATTTTCGGGTGAACCATTTTCGGACGCCCGGCGAGGAGGGGAACGCAAATGGCACCGATTTGGTCGCATCGAACCGGCAATAAAATTGCGGCAGGAATCCGCTTGCATGCGTTTCAAAGCCACGCTAACAATTCGCCCCATGATCAACTCGATGAACATTGCTAACTGGTGGTGGGCACGCTGACGCGGCCTTGACCAGTCATGTCCATCGACAAGACGACGACAAGCCGCCCGAACCACGAGGCGGCTTTTTTGTTGAGCCGCTTTAAGGGATCGGGCATCCAATCCAGAGGCGGAATATGGTTACGGTTATCGAAGACGACGGTTCGGAAAGCTATTCGACGCGGGGCGGCATCAATGTTCGTCGCCAGCGCCGGCCGGCGGAATATGCGACGGCGATCAGCAGCTATGTCGACCGTTTGGACGAGCGTCGCGGCGCGGTGTTTTCCTCCAATTACGAATATCCGGGCCGTTACACCCGCTGGGACACCGCGATCGCCGACCCGCCGCTGGGTTTCTCCTCCAATGGCCGAAAGGTATGGATCGAGGCCTATAACGGCCGTGGTGAAGTGCTGCTGGATTTCGTCGCAGACCGCCTCGCACGCGAAGCCGACCTGACGCTCGGTGAGCGCTCTGCTCGCCGCCTCGATCTCACCGTCAACGAACCGACCCGCGCCTTTACCGAGGAAGAACGCTCGAAAATGCCGACCGTGTTCACGGTCCTGCGCGCCGTGGTCGATCTATTCTATTCTGATGCCGACAGCGCCATCGGCCTGTTTGGCGCCTTCGGTTATGATCTCGCCTTCCAGTTCGATGCTATAAAACTGTCGCTGGCGCGCCCGGAAGACCAGCGCGACATGGTGCTGTTCCTGCCGGACGAAATTCTCGTCGTCGACCACCATGCGGCCAAGGCCTGGGTCGATCGTTATGATTTTTCGAAAGACGGCGTGACCACTGAGGGCAAGGATTCAGAGATCGCGCCCGATCCGTTCAAGCGCACCGACGTCATCCCGCAGAAGGGGGACCACAACCCCGGTGAATATGCAGCGCTCGTCACCCGCGCCAAGGAAAGTTTTCGTCGCGGCGACCTTTTTGAAGTCGTGCCGGGCCAGAAATTCATGGAGCGTTGCGACAGCAACCCGTCACAGATTTCCAATCGCCTCAAGGCGATCAATCCGTCGCCCTATTCCTTTTTCATCAATCTCGGCCATCAGGAATATCTGGTCGGCGCATCGCCGGAAATGTTCGTGCGCGTGTCGGGTCGTCGTATCGAGACCTGCCCGATTTCCGGCACGATCAAGCGTGGCGAGGATGCGATTGCCGACTCGGAACAGATCCTGAAACTGCTGAATTCAAAGAAGGACGAGTCCGAGTTGACCATGTGCTCGGATGTCGACCGCAACGACAAGTCCCGCGTCTGCGAGCCGGGTTCGGTGAAGGTGATCGGCCGCCGCCAGATCGAAATGTATTCGCGCCTGATCCACACGGTCGACCATATCGAAGGCCGTTTGCGGCCGGACATGGATGCGTTCGACGGTTTCCTTTCCCATGCGTGGGCCGTGACCGTGACCGGTGCGCCAAAATTGTGGGCGATGCGGTTTGTCGAGCAGAACGAGCGCAGCCCGCGCGCATGGTATGGCGGGGCGATCGGCATGGTCGGCTTCAATGGCGACATGAATACCGGGCTTACGCTGCGCACCATCCGCATCAAGGACGGCATTGCCGAGGTGCGGGCAGGGGCGACACTGCTCAACGACTCGAACCCAGAAGAGGAAGAGGCCGAAACCGAACTGAAGGCATCCGCCATGATTTCAGCGATCCGTGATGCGCGCGCCGGCAATAGCGGCAAGGTTGGCCGTGACGTGGCCAAGGTCGGCGAGGACGTCAAAATCCTGCTGGTCGATCACGAGGACAGTTTTGTCCACACGCTCGCCAATTATTTCCGCCAGACCGGCGCCGAGGTTTCGACCGTGCGCACGCCGGTGCCGCAGGAGATTTTTGACCGCATCGATCCCGATCTTGTCGTTTTGTCGCCCGGTCCCGGCAACCCCAAGGACTTTGACTGCAAGGCGACCATCAAGGCGGCGCGTGCCCGCAACCTGCCGATCTTTGGTGTCTGCCTCGGCTTACAGGCGCTTGCCGAAGCTTATGGCGGCGAGTTGCGCCATCTCGCTATCCCGATGCATGGAAAGCCTTCGCGTATCCGCGTGCTGGAGCCGGGCATCGTGTTTTCCGGACTGTCCAAGGAAGTGACGGTTGGTCGTTACCACTCGATCTTTGCCGATCCGGCGACGCTCGACCGTGATTTCATCATCACCGCCGAAAGCGAGGACGGGACGATCATGGGCATTGAACACGCCAGGGAACCGATCGCGGCGGTGCAGTTTCACCCGGAATCGATCATGTCGCTGGGCGGTGATGCCGGCATGCGGATGATCGAGAATGTCGTGGCGCATCTGGCGAGGAAGCGTGAGGCGGCGGTGGCGTGAGGTGACGGAAAACATCCTCATCGAACCGATCGGAGAAAATCATGTCGAGGGTTTTCGCGAGGCCCTCGACATCGTCGCGCGCGAGCGAAAATATCTGGTGTTTCAGGAGGCGCCGCCCATCGAGGCGATGCTGTCTTTCGTTCGCGACAATATTGCCGCCGGTCATCCGCATATGGTCGCGGTGGCCGATGGCAAGGTTGTCGGCTGGTGCGATATCCGCCGTGGCGCTCGGGATGCGGAAGCGCATAGCGGCGTGCTCGGCATGGGCATCATCCCCGGTTATCGCGACAGGGGATTGGGGCGCAAGCTGATGCTGGCCACGCTGGAGGCTGCGAAAGCTGCCGGCTTGCACCGGGTGGAACTGCATGCCCATGCGGACAATTTTCGAGCCATCGCCCTCTATGAGAAAGTCGGCTTCGTTCATGAGGGTGTCGCGCGTCATGCGATCAGGATCGAAGGACGTTATATCGACAGTGTGCTGATGGCCTTGATATTCGAGTGAAGCCGCTGCCTGACCCTTTGACAAATCGCCGGCCTTGAGCCATATCACCGCTCAATTCGAAACCGCCGCCGCGAGACGATCTCGCTGCGGCGGTTTCGTCGTTTCAGGCATGGCGTTCTGCAAATCATTCGCAGACGCATTTGGGGATTTTTCGACGTGGTGAAGGACGACAAAACCGTCGAGCGGCTGGCGATGTGGGGCATTCCGATCTCCATCGGCGTGCTCGGATTGAAGCTTGCAGCATGGTGGGTGACCGGTTCCGTGGCGCTTCTGTCCGATGGCCTGGAATCGCTGGTCAATGTGGCGGCGGCCTTCATCGCCTATTTCGTCATCCGTTATGCGCAGCGCCCGGCCGATGACGATCACCAGTTCGGACATCACAAGGCCGAGTATATTTCGGCGGTTCTCGAAGGTGTGCTGATCGTCGTTGCGGCGTTGCTGATCATTCAGGAAGCGTCTCAGGCTGTCATGCGACCTGCCATGCCGGACGCGCCATGGCTTGGTCTCGGCATCAACGCCATCGCGGGTGTCATCAATGCCGTTTGGGCGACGACGCTGATCCGCGCGGGCAGGGCGCATCGTTCGGTGGCCCTGACGGCAGATGGCCAGCATATCATGTCGGACGTGGTGACCTCGGCCGGGGTCTTTGTCGGTCTCGTTCTGGCAGTGCTGACCGGTTATGCCATCCTCGATCCGCTGCTTGCGATCTTTGTCGCCATCAACATTCTATGGCAGGGTTACAAGGTCATCACCCATTCACTGGGCGGCTTGATGGACAAGGCGCTGGAGCCGGAGGAAGAAGCGGCCGTGCGCGCGGCGATTGCCGCCCATTGCGGTGGTGCGCTGGATGTCCATGACCTGAAAACGCGCCAGGCCGGAAAAGCCGCCTTCATCGATTTTCATCTCGTGGTGCCGGAGAAAATGTCCGTTCGTGAGGCGCATGAAATCTGCGACCGCTTGGAAGATGCGATCAAAGAGGTTATTCCCGGCGCCACATTGGCGATCCATGTCGAGCCCGAGGGCGAAAATGCGCATGGACAGACGGTCTCAATCGAAGGACCTATGAGTTCGGAAGGAATGGGCAAATGACGATGACGGATGTCAGCGGGCTGTCGCAGCTCGGCAAACAGGTGGATGCACCCAAAAGCCCGGAAGAAGCCGTGCTGGAGCGCGTGCCCAACAGCAATCAGGGCATGGATTACGTGACGCGTTTCACCGCGCCGGAATTTACATCGCTTTGCCCGATGACCGGCCAGCCGGATTTCGCGCATATCGTCATCGATTACATTCCGGATGCCTATCTGGTGGAATCGAAGTCGCTGAAACTGTTTTTTACCTCGTTCCGCAATCATGGCTCGTTTCACGAGGATTGCTCGGTCTATATCGCCAAGCGGCTGGTCGAACTGCTCAATCCGAAATGGCTGCGGATCGGCGCCTACTGGTATCCGCGTGGCGGCATTCCGATCGACGTGTTCTGGCAGACGGGTGATGTTCCGGCCGGCGTCTGGCTGCCGGATCAAGGCGTGCCGACCTATCGCGGGCGTGGGTGAAAGCCGTGTGGCCTGCCGTTCGCGTCCGCGTGCGGGCGGCAGGCTTTCTGCCTGAGCCTTGGCCTGATCAGATATCCATGCATGCTGGGGATAAAGCGAGGATAAGGAATTCACCTTAAGCCCATTCGCACATTGTTTTAACGACGCGAACGCATTATGTCCGGTATCGACACGTCCATGCTGGAGACAATGATGAACGACGAAAACGACGACGACAAGACGAAGGAATTGCCGCTCGGCAAGGAGACTGAAGCCAATCTCTTCAAGTCCCGCTCGATCTTCATCTATGGCGGCATCACCCAGGAACTGGCGCAGAAGGTCTGCACCCAGCTGGTTGCCCTTGCTGCCGCCGGCGACGAAGACATCCGTATCTACGTGAATTCGCCCGGCGGTCACGTGGAATCGGGCGATTCGATCCACGACATGATCAAGTTCATCAAGCCGAAGGTCTGGATCATCGGTACCGGCTGGGTCGCTTCCGCCGGCGCGCTGATCTACGTTTCTGTTCCGAAGGAACGTCGTATCGCTCTGCCGAACACCCGCTTCCTGCTTCATCAACCGTCCGGCGGCACGCGCGGCATGGTTTCCGATATCGAGATCCAGGCCCGCGAAATCATCAAGATGAACCAGCGCCTGATCAAGATCTTTGCGAAGGCCACCGGCCAGTCGGAAGAAAAGATCGCCAAGGATATCGACCGCGATTACTGGCTCGGCGCAGAAGACGCCGTCGAATACGGTCTGGTTTCCAAGATCGTCACGAGCCAGTCGGAAATCTGATCCGGCCCGCGTCGAGCGAACAATAAAAATCCCCCGTCGGCATTGCTGGCGGGGGATTTTTTATGTCCGTAGATGGTGGCTGATCACGCCGAATGGCGGGCGTGGGAAAAGAGGTCGCCGCGTTCCGCCTGCCAGTTTTCGGCAAATTCCACGAAAGATTCGGCACACATCGGTTTTGCGAAGGCATAACCCTGCAGAACGTGACATCCGAGATTGCGCAGGATTTCGACATGCTCCGTCGTTTCGACGCCTTCCGCGACGATCTCGATGCCCTGGCTGCGGCCGATCTCGATGATCGAGGCCACAAGACGGTGTTGCGAACCGGAAGCCTGCAGCGGCATGATCAATCGGCGGTCGATCTTCAGGCGTTTGGGGTCGAGATCGAGCAAGCTGACAATCGAGGCATGGCCTGAGCCAAAGTCATCGATCTCGATATCGATACCGAGTTTTTTCAGCTGGCCGATGACCGAGCGCAGTGCCTTGTCCTGACCATCGAAGGAAATCGATTCCAGAAGTTCGAAGGACAGGCTGCCCTTGGGGATGTTGAGGCTTTCAACCTGCGCAAGCAGGGTTTCGTCTTTCAGGCGCTGCGCCGAGACATTGACCGACACATGCGGGATGTTGAGGTCGCGGGCCCGCCAGCGGGTGGCCTGGAACAGCGCTTTCTGCAGGATGATGGCGTCGATATCGCCCGAGCGATGAAGCCCCTCGGCGATATCGAGGAACTTGTCTGGCGTGAGGATGCCGCGGGTCGGATGTTGCCAGCGTGCCAGCGCTTCGACGCCGACGATATCGAGCGTCTGCGCATCGAACTGCGGCTGGAAGAAGGGTACGATCTGATCGTTCTCGATCGCCACCAGCAGCTCGTCGGAGCTGCGCTTGGTGTGGATGGCGGCCAGCAGCAGGTTTTCCGAAAAGATCTCGGCACGGTTGCGGCCGCGTTTCTTCGCTTCGTACAGGGCGACATCGGCATTGATCAGCAATTGCCGCGGATCCTCGCCTGCTGCCGTCTGTACCGCGACGCCGGCACTGCAGCCGACATGGCATTCATGCCCATCGATAACGATCGGCGTCGCCAGTGTTTTGACAATGGCGCGGCCCAGTTCCATCGCGCGTTCTTCCGGCTCGGCACCGCTGGTGACGAGAACGAATTCATCACCGCCGATACGCGAGGCGAATTCGTCGCCATGGAGAAGGGTCTGCAGCCGGGTCGTCGCCTGGCGCAGCACTTCGTCGCCGGCGGCATGGCCAAGCGTATCGTTGACTTCCTTGAAGCGATCCATGTCGAAATGGATGAAGGCCAGCTTGTGATTGGGGGAGGGCGAGCCGGATGCATCCATGAACTGGTCTAGGAAGCGGCGGTTCGGCAATCCGGTCAGGGCGTCGTGCAGAGACTGGTGTTCCAGCGTGCGGCGGGTGGCGCGCAACTGTTCGTTCTGTGCCTCGGCGCGGGTGCGGGCGTCGCGCAGTTCCGTCTGCAAAGTGATATCGCGGGTGACATCCCAATTGGCGCCGACCAGTCGCTCGATGCCGCCCTTGGTCATGTAGGACTTGCCGTTCGAGCGGATATGACGGATTTCGCCATCCGGCGTGACGATCCTGAATTCGGGCGTGTAGGGCACGGAGTTGTCCGGCCTGTTCAGGATCAGGGCCTCGATGGCTTCGATATCATCGGGATGAACACGTCTGCGCCAGTCTTCGTAGGAGAATATGTCGCGGTCCTCCGGCGCGGCATAGAGCTCGCGAAGTCGGCGGTCCCAGAACATGCGTTGAGTAGACGGTTCGTATTCCCACACGCCGACTTCCGATGCCTCAAGAGCAAGGGCGAGGCGATGATGCAGCCCTTCGAGCTGTTCTTCGCGTTGCTCCAGCGTTTCGACGTGGCCATGGCGCTGGCGCATCAACAGGCCGACCCAGATCATCGGGGCAATGACGGCGATGCCGATCAGGGCGCCATAGACATAGAGTTTGCCGATCCGCGGTGGTGTGGTCTGCCAACCGGCCTTCGGCACAGCCGCCAGATACCAGGTATCGTAACCGAGTTCGATCGTCGTGCGCACCGTATCCTGCGAGAACAGGGAGACATCGCCGAAAAACGCATCCCTGGCTTTCGGATGCGGACGGCGGGCGATGGTGATGTCCAGCTGTTGCCGCTGTGTGGTGATATCGCTGTCGCGCAGCAGGCGATCGACATCGATGACGGTGGAAATGATGCCCCAGAAATGACCGTTGGACGCGGTGAAGACCGGATAACGGGCAAACAGGCCCATGCTGCCGCCCTGAACCAGAGTGACCGGTCCGGCCACCGTCGTCTTGCGGCGCTTGATGGCTTCGAAGACAGAACCGGCCCGCTTGGGATCGGCCTGGTAATCCTGTCCGAGGATTTCCCTGTTTTCGGCAAGCGGATAGATCATCCGCACGACGAGATCGGGCGCGGCGGCAACATTCTTCAGCTGCGAGGGATTGGAGAAGATGTTTTCGGCAAGCGTTGCAAACTGTGCCTGGGTGATGGATGGATTGGACGAAATGGCCGCGACCAGACCCTGGATTAGATTGACATTGCCATGGATGTTGGTTTCCAGTTTCGCGGCAACCTGTGACAGTTGCTCCGACGCTGCAAGCCGTTGTGCGGACTGGAACCGCTCATGCTCGTCCTGGACCGCGCGCACAAAACCCAAGGCCACGATCATCACGACCAGGACGGTCGGCAGAAAGTAGCCCAGGTGGTACAGACGGCCGGAAAAGAGCGTTTTGAGCGTGGTCGTCGACGACAATAGAAACATCCAAATGTTCGATGAAATATGTCGGCAATATCGGGTAGAGAATTTAATTTATTCTGATGTTTGTTTGTCGGAACTGATATGCCCGCATGTATAAGGCGGCGCTGATGTTTCAGGCTGTGGAAAAGCTTTCTGTTCGGTCGGCGTACCCGAGCGTCTTCGGGCGGACTTGCCTGCCGTCAAATCCTGTGCTCCTGCTGTCTCCCTCTAGAGACGGATCCCCCCGATGCTGAAAGACTTTTCCGTACCCGCTCTGCTGATGGGCCTGTTGACCGCGTTTGTCGGTTTCGTCAGTTCCTTTGCCGTCATCGTGCAGGGGCTTGGCGCGATGGGCGCCACGCCCGATCAGGTGGCATCAGCGCTGCTTGCCGTCTGCGTGGCGCAGGCCGTGTTGGCCGTATTCTTTTCGGTTCGCCATCGCATGCCGATCATGATGGCGTGGACGACGCCGGGCGGCGCGCTTCTGGCAACGACCGGCATGATCGAGGGCGGATTTCCGGCGGCTGTGGGTGCCTTTGTCATCTGCGGCCTGCTGATTGCGCTGACAGGATTGTTTCCGATTTTCGGCCGGGCCGTGCGGCAGATCCCGACGCCGCTTGCCAATGCCATGCTGGCCGGCATTCTGCTGGGCCTGTGCCTTGCGCCGGTCAAGGCCGTGGCCTTCAATCCGTGGTTTGGCCTGCCGATCGTGCTGGCATGGATGCTGGTGGTGACCCGCTGGCGGCTATGGGCGGTGCCCTCGGCACTGGCGGCCTTCATTCTGGTGCTGATTTTCGGCGTCGACCTGCCGTCGGATGCGATGGCGCGGGTCGGAGCCGCCATTCATCCGCAACTGGAATTCGTGATGCCGGTGTTTACCTGGCACGGTTTCGTCTCGGTGGCCCTGCCGCTGTTCATCGTCACCATGGCATCGCAGAACATTCCGGGTATCGCCATCCTCAAAGCGCATGGTTATGAACCGCCGCCGGCGCCATTGTTTGCCTCGACGGGTATCTTTTCCAGCATCATTGCGCTGTTCGGCAGCGTGCCCGTCAATCTGGCCGCAATCACCGCTGCGATGTGTGCGAGCGAGGATGCGCATCCCGATGCGAAGCGGCGTTACTGGGCGGCGATCGTCGGCGGCAGCGCCTATATCGTGCTTGGCCTGATCACCGGCGGCATCATCGCCTTCGTGTCACTGGCGCCGCCGATCCTGCTGCAGGCGGTGGCGGGGCTCGCCCTGATCGGCGCGCTCTCGAATGCGGCACATGCCGCCTTTCATGACCCGGCGGCACGGGAAGCGGCGGCGATCACCTTTCTGGTGACAGCGTCGGGAACGACCTTTGCGGGCATTTCCGGGGCTTTCTGGGGGCTGGTGGCCGGTGGGCTGATGCTGGCTTTGCAGCGGGTGATGAAACGGCCGGTTTGACGTGAGCGTACCAAAAGTCAAAAAGCCGTTCTTGCCACATCCGTTCCTCACCGCTATAGATTCGCCCATGACCATGACAGGCGCGATCATGTTTGACCGTTTTGCCGCCCGCAGCACCGCTGCCGGGGCGACGGTTTTCGCGCCTCTCTCGCTTCTTAGCCTCGACCTTACACTCGGTTGCCGGGTCCGTTGAGGAGCGCCCGGCGGCCGACAAAGCCCGCCGGCGTAAGTGCTCCTCGCATCAAATCCCTGAAATGAAATAGGACCATAAGGTCCAGAATCCGCAGTCGGAATGCCGTTGATGGCATCGAGCAGATTGCTCCTGCGGAGAGTGAGCGAAGGACGAAAGACATGGACAGCAAGATTTCCGCATCCAACAAGGGCATGCAGTCGGCAGGCGTAAAATACCGCCCGTATCCGGCCATCAACATTCCTGATCGCACATGGCCCTCGAAGGCGATTGAGAAGGCTCCGATCTGGTGTTCCGTCGATCTGCGCGACGGCAACCAGTCGCTGGTCAACCCGATGGGCCATGACCGCAAGGCACGCATGTTCAAGCTGTTGCTGGACATGGGCTTCAAGGAAATCGAGATCGGTTTCCCATCTGCCTCGCAGACCGATTTCGACTTTGCCCGCTGGTGCGTGGAAGAGGGCGGTGTGCCGGAAGATGTGTCCCTGCAGGTGCTGGTGCAGTGCCGTCCGGAACTGATCACTCGCACGTTCGAATCGCTGGAAGGTGCGCACAAGCCGATCATCCATTTCTACAACTCCACGTCAGAATTGCAGCGTCGCGTGGTGTTCGCGAAGGATGTCGGCGGCATCAAGCAGATCGCTGTCGATGCAGCCAAGATGATCACCGACATGGCTGCCAAGGCCGGTGGCGGTTACCGTTTCGAATATTCGCCGGAAAGCTTTACCGGTACAGAGCTGGAAGTCGCTCTGGAGATCTGCAACGCGGTCATCGCTGAAGTGAAGCCGACGGCCGATAACAAGCTGATCCTCAACCTGCCGTCCACCGTCGAAATGGCGACGCCCAACATCTATGCCGACCAGATCGAATGGATGTGCCGCAATATCGACAACCGCGAAAACGTCATCATCTCGGTGCATCCGCACAATGACCGTGGCACGGGCATTGCCGCGACCGAACTGGCATTGATGGCCGGCGCCGACCGTGTCGAAGGCACGCTGTTCGGCAATGGCGAGCGCACCGGCAATGTCGACGTCGTGACACTCGCCTTGAACATGTTCACGCAAGGCATTGATCCGGAACTGGATTGCTCCGACATCGAACGTATCAAGGACGTCTACGAATATTCTAATGAAATGGTCATTCCGGAACGTCACCCTTACGTCGGGGAACTGGTCTATACCGCCTTTTCCGGCTCGCACCAGGATGCCATCAACAAGGGCATGAAGGCCATCAAGGTTGCCAACCATCCGGTCTGGGAAGTGCCTTACCTGCCGATCGATCCGCAGGATGTCGGCCGCTCCTATGAGGCGATCATCCGCATCAACTCGCAGTCGGGCAAGGGCGGTATCGCCTACATTCTGCAACAGGATTACGGCATCAACCTGCCGCGCAATCTGCAGGTGGAGTTCCGCGAGGAAATCCAGCGCATCACCGACGAAGAGGGCAAGGAGCTTTCTTCCAAGCGCATCTATGAGCGGTTCATCGAGCGTTATGTCGAGCAGCCTGAAGGTCGCCTGAAATTCATCGATCACCAGACCTTTCCGGCCGGTCTCGAGCACAAGGGCGTGCGCGTCGTTTCCGCCGAGATCACCGATAATGGCGTGGTGAAGACGATCGAGGGCAAGGGCACCGGTCCGATCGACGGCTTCATCAACGCGCTGTCCAACTATCTCGGCATCGAGCTGTCGGTGAACGACTATTCCGAACATTCGCTGCAGCACGGTTCGAACGCATCGGCCATCGCTTATGTGGACATGCAGCATCCGGGCGGAAAGCTGTTCGGTGCCGGCGTGAACACAAACATTGTCGCGGCATCGCTAGAAGCGATCGTTTCGGCGGCCAACCGGGTGATTGCCCAGCGCTGATCGTTGTCAGGAAGATTGAAACCAAAACGGCCCGGAATCACTTCCGGGCCGTTTTGTTTGAATATTGCAAATGTCAGATCTGGCCTGCCACCTTTGCGGCGATGGCATCGAGGGCCGGATCGGCCGATGGACCGGTGACGACATAATCCGTCTGGTCGCGATGCCATGCAATCAGGCCGATATCGTCGCGGATCTGTTCGGCCATGTTCTGTTCGTTGCCGATGAGGTTGCGGCCGAAGCAGATGGATATGACATTGCCGTCCTCGTCGCGGTAGACGAGTTGTCCGACGGGCCGTCCGGCTGCGGAAAACAGGCGCCCGCCGAGAAAATCCAGCTTGTCGGCGCTCAGATCCGGTACGCGGAAGGAGACACCGGTATTGGCCATCAACCAGTCGACCAGATGCGGGCTGTCGGACGCCGGCACTTCGACGAGGTGATCCGTCTGGCGTGAAAAGACCCGGTGATGGGTGGCAATGTCTTCCAGCCAGCCGCTGGTGACGGGCATGGCAAGCTGGGCAAAGGTTTCCATCTGCGGCCGGCTGCCGATCATGTAGCCGATGCCGCCGGCGGCCAGCACGAGCAAGGCGCAGGCCGCGTATGCCTGACGCTGTGTCGGCTTGAATTGAAAAGCGGGGCGCTGCGCCTGCGGCAGGCGCACGGCCTTGCGTGGCGGCGTCGCGGTCTTGATATTGCGCACCAGCGTCAGCGGCACCGGCTCGCGCAGAACTTCGGCAAAAGCGTGCATGCCGAAATCCGTTCCCCGCCGCATGTCGTCCTGCTCGGCCCGCAATTGCGGGTCAGTGGCCAGGCGTGCGTCGAGTTCGGCCTGTTCTGCCTCGCCGAGTTCACCATCCAGTGCGGAAGAGAGGTGTGTGTCCAGAGCTGCGTCGCGCTTATGCGGCATTGATCAGGCTCTCCGCTCGGCGTTGTCGACGGTCAGGCCGGCAAAATGCTGACGCGCGAGAAGCATGTTGGCGGCAACGGTTTCCGTATCTACCGCGAGAACCTCGGCGGCCTGAGCGTGGCTGTGTTCTTCCACGGCAACGAGCAGAAAGCTCGCCGCCGCCATGGCCGGAAGGCTGAGAATGCTCTGATGCTGCGCGAAGCCGTTTGCCTGCGCGTCCTCGCCACGGAACGTATTCTTTTTCGAGTCTTCGCCCCACGCAGTGCGAATGAGCGAAAACACCCAGCTTTCCAACCGGGTTTCCTGTGCGAATTGCGGTGCATTCAGCACCGCGCGGGCACAGGCCCGACGCACCAGTTCATCGACCGCAGCGGGCTGCCCGCAATAGGCCAGCGCAAAACGGCGCAGCCGTGGCAGGAGCGTTACGAGATCGCGTCTGATGTCTGTCGGGTCAGTCATGTCCGTCCGATGCATTGAGAGGGTGGTCTGGCATGGGAATGGGGAGAATTTGCGATATCAGAACATTTAAGGCTTTCGCCAAGCTGTAATATGGCGCCAGCCGGTCATGTGGATAACTGCGGCACCACTTCCGGCAACGGCATTGTCGGTGTCTGGCGCGGGTCATGGCCATAGAACAGTCTGGTGTGATCGAGCCCGATTGCGTCTGCGGCTTCGGTTAGCCCGTGACGTTCGCAAATCAGGTTCCATGCACCGGGCTCGCCGGTCAGCGTGAAAAGATTGTAGGCCGCGCGCGGCTTGTGTCCGCCCGGACCTTGTGAGGCCGATGCAATGCCGACGACCGGGATCTGCCCGCCGCTGTGGGTTTTCAGGAAATGGACGGTGTCGAGATGGGTGTGACCGTGCAGGATCAGTTCGGCACCGCCCATTGACATGGCCGCGTTGAAGCGGCGGATGCCGATCATCCGCTTGTGGCGCGCGGCGGCACCTCTGATGGGCGGATGATGAATAAGGACGACGCGAAAAAGACCTTCTTCACCGGCTTTTTTCAGGAGTTCGACGGTTTCACGCGCTTGTCGTGAGCTGAAAAAACCGGTGGCGGAAAAGGGTGGTGTCGCCAGCGAGGTTGAACAGCCGATGATCGCGATCGGTCCGCGACGGCGGTAGGTCGGAAAAACGTGGTCGTCGTCCGGCCAGTCCTTCGGGCTGTCGTCGCCGGCGATGAACGGGTACCAGCGCTTGACCGATTTGTCGTGCGCGCCGGGCACATAGGCATCGTGATTGCCGGGAACAACGGTGGTTGCCAGCGGTTCGCCAACGCTTTCCAGCCATTCTCCCGCCAAGCGGATTTCGATATCGGTCGCAAGGTTGACGAGATCGCCGGTGATCATCAGGTGGTCCGGGTGGTGATCTCTGATGTCGCTGAGCAGCAGATCCAGCGTGTTGACAAGCAGATGCTTGCGCCGGTTGCGGTGCCAGTTGATGAAGCCGGTTATCCGCTTGGAAAACAGCTCGCGCAAGGTTAACTGCGGAAGTGGGCCGAGGTGGATGTCGGAAATATGCGCGAACCTGTACATGGGGTCATGACATAGGGCTGTCTGGCCCAAGGAGCAAGCTTGATGAGTGACGAAGGCGTCCCGGAAATTTCCCGTAAAAGCACGCGAATGATGGTGTGGTTGCTGCACCGTTATTTCCTGCTGACCCGCAGCATGACGCTTGGCGTGCGGGCGGCGTGTTTCGATGATGAGGGGCGGATATTCCTGGTGCGCCATACCTATGTGCCGGGCTGGTATCTTCCAGGTGGTGGTGTCGAGCGTGGCGAAACAGTGCAGGCGGCGCTTGCGAAGGAATTGCACGAAGAAGGGAACCTGGAAATTCTTGGGAAGCCACAGCTTTTTTCAAGCTATTTCAATCGTAATGCCAGCAAGCGCGATCATGTTCTTTTGTATCGCGTGAATGTCAAGCAGACTTCTGTGCGTTTACCTGACAAGGAGATCGCGGAGAGCGGTTTTTACTCTCTCGACGCTTTGCCGGAAGGGATCACCAAGTCAACCTTGAAGCGTTTGAAAGAATTATCCGGCAAAATAGAAGTTGAAGACTACTGGTAGGATACTTAAGTCGATACATATTCAGCTAGCGGTTGCTTGCAACTGTAGGTGTCATTGATCATCATGTCCTAATAAGCGGGGAGCTGGACATGACCAAAATCGAGATGGCGATCGACCACCTGATGGCGACGCACAAGCTGGCAGTGCAGGAGCACGAGGTGATGCTGGCCTATTTCATCGGCCTTGCATTGGAAGAAGCGAGAGAGGAGCTGGCGCGCCGCCGCAGGACGCGCGTCGCGCTCAACTGAGCAAAATCCCGCTGCCCGGTTCGGTGCCTCTATCTGGTCCCCACTACACTTTCGCGTGTGTGGGGCAGGGAGAGGTCCATGGCAGGACCTGCCGGCACGATGCCGGTCGGGTTGATCGTCTTGTGGCTGCGGTAATAGTGGCCCTTGATGTGCTCCATGTTCACCGTATCGGCGATGCCCGGCTGCTGGTAGAGATCGCGCAGGTACCCTAAGAGATTGGGGTAATCGGCGATGCGGCGGATATTGCACTTGAAATGGCCGACATAGACCGGATCGAATCGCACAAGGGTGGTGAACAGCCGCCAGTCGGCTTCCGTTGTCTTGTCCCCGAACAGGTAGCGGCTTGAAGACAGCCGCTCTTCCAGCATGTCCAGCGTTTCGAACAGTTTGACGACGGCCTCTTCATAGGCGTCCTGCGTGGTGGCGAAACCGGCGCGATAAACGCCGTTGTTGACGGTGGTGTAAATGACCGCGTTCAGGGCATCGATCTCTTCGCGCAGGCCTTGCGGATAAAAATCCTCCGTCGAGCCGGTCAGGCCGTCGAAGGCGGTGTTGAACATGCGGATGATTTCCGCGCTTTCATTGGAGACGATGGTCTGCTGCTGCTTGTCCCACAGGACGGGCACCGTGACGCGGCCGGAATAGTTCGGATCGGCCTTCAGATAGATCTGGTAGAGATAATCGAGGCCAAAGAGATCGTCGCCGGTGGCGCCTGCCGGCTTTTTGAACTCCCAGCCGTTTTCCAGCATCAGATAATCCACGACCGACACGGAGATCAGGTCCTCGAGTTTCTTCAGCTTGCGAAAAATCAGCGTGCGGTGCGCCCAGGGGCAGGCCAGCGACACATAGAGGTGGTAACGTCCGGCCTCGGCCTTGAAGCCGGCCTGGCCCGTGGGGCCGGCAGATCCATTCGATGTCAGCCAGTTGCGGAACTGGGATTGCGACCGTTCGAACCGGCCCTTGGTCGCCTTGGTATCGTACCACACGTCCTGCCACTTGCCGTCGACGAGCATGCCCATGATGAAATCCTTGTGTGTCCTTTTGGTGTAGATACGACAACAGCCAGGAATATCGAGGCATGAAATTGCGAACGCTGTGTTTTTAGATTGGACGGGCGAAAAAAATCCTGCTACCCGGCTTTTCATAATTTTTCGGAAACCACACTTCATGACCCAAGCCAGAGCCCTGCGACGACGCTGATCCTCCGACAAGACGCTTATCAAGCGTCAACGAGATCACTTGTCCTGTCCGCTCTTTTTTCTACGGCTTCGGTTCATCATGGCTCCGCAACTCCTCGCAAAGCACGACCTCGTTTACCTCACGGAAGACGCATCTCATGACGACGTCATCGAACTGATAAATGCCGAGGCTTTTGGGCCCGGCCGGTTCGTCAAGGCGGCGGCACGTATCCGCGAGCAGGGGCCGCATGACCGGTCGCTGTCCTTCGTCTGCACCGATTATGGTGAAACCATCGGTTCGGTGCGGATGACGCCGGTTCTGGCCGGGGCTGTGAAGGCGCATATGCTTGGGCCCTTGGCCGTGCGGCCTTCCCACAAGAACATGGGCATCGGCCGGGAACTGGTGCGCATCGCCATTGAGGCGGCGCGGCGCAAGGGGTCTGAAGGTGTGATCCTTGTCGGTGATCCGCCCTATTATATGCCGCTCGGCTTCGAGAAAGTGCCTTGTGGCGCGCTGGAATTCCCAGGTCCCGTCGATCCCGGTCGCGTGTTGATCGTGCCGATGGCATCTGATCTCACCGAACGGTTACACGGCAAAATCGGCTGGCGCCCGTAAATCAAACCCTCTAAATCTTGCCGCGCATCACGTCGGGCGAAACGTCGCCGACGGATAATGCGCGCCGGAGGGGCTTTGGAATGACGGGAATTTCCATCGATGCGGCTTTGGATCGGGCAGGGACGGGGGCCTATCAGCGCCGCCTGCTCGGAATTTTTGGCCTCGTGTGGACAGCCGATGCCATGCAGGTTCTGGCGGTCGGTTTTACCGCCGCCTCGATTGCCAAGAGTTTTGGCCTGACGGTGCCGCAGGCCTTGCAGGCCGGCACTCTGTTCTTTCTCGGCATGCTGATCGGCGCTGCCGTCTGCGGCAAGCTGGCGGATCGTTACGGCCGCCGTCGTGTGCTGATCTTCACCGTCTGCTGTGACGCTCTGTTCGGCACGCTTGCCGTGTTTTCTCCCGATTTCACCAGCCTCGTCGTTTTGCGTTTCCTCACCGGTTTTGCCGTTGGTGGTACGCTTCCCGTCGATTACGCCATGATGGCGGAATTCTTGCCGGCGAAAAACCGCGGGCGCTGGTTGGTCATGCTCGAAGGTTTCTGGGCTATCGGTACGCTGATCGTGGCGCTGACGGCATGGGCCGTAAGCCTTGCCGGTCTGGAAGACGGCTGGCGCTACATTCTTGCCATCAACGCGGTGCCGGCGATCATCGGCATCGGCTTGCGTTTTCTCGTGCCGGAATCGCCGCTCTATCTTCTGCGCAGCGGGCGCGGGGAGGAGGCAAAAACCGTTCTCAACCAGATCCTGTCCGGCAATGGCAAGCCGCCGCTTGGGCCGGAACTCACCATTGTCAGTCCGCCACCGGTCAAGAACATCGGTCTGTTTTCGCCAAAACTGCGCCAGCGCAGCATCATGATGCTGGCGATCTGGTTCCTCGTGTCGATTTCCTATTACGGCGTCTTCACCTGGATGCCGCCGAAACTGGCGGCGGACGGATTTGGTTTTGTGCGCGGTTACGGCTTTCTGGTCCTGGTCGCGCTGGCCCAATTGCCGGGTTATGCGCTGGCCGCTTACGGTGTCGAGGCATGGGGAAGGCGGCCGACGCTGGTGGCCTTCTGCCTGCTTTCGGCGCTGGGCTGCCTTTTGTTCGTGGTCGGTAGTGGCATCATGATCGGAGCCGCGTTGCTGCTAATGAGCTTTGCGCTGCTCGGGACCTGGGGTGCGCTTTACGCCTACACGCCGGAACTTTATCCGACCGCATCGCGTGCCACCGGCATGGGGGCGGCGGGCGCGATGGCAAGGCTCGGAGGTCTTCTGGCGCCGTCGCTGATGGCGCTGGTGATTTCCGATGGGCTTGTGCTGGCGATCGGCATATTTGCCGGTCTGCTGGTGGTGGCCGCGGCTGCGGCGCTGATGATCGATGCCGAAACCAAGGATCTTTCGCTGACCTGATGTGATCCGTCAGTTGGGCGTCAGAGCGTTTTCGACAGCCATGTCAGCCCGTTGCCGGCACTGAACGGGCCGACACCGCCGGCGATTTCATAGCCGTATTTCCGATAGGCGGCCACGGCGTCGGGGTTCATGCTGTCGATATAGGCGCCGGTGCAGCCGCGCGCCTTGGCTTCGGCTTCTGCCTTGGAAAGCAGTTTCCCGGCCAGACCCTGACCGCGCAGGTGTTCGGGGATGAACAGCATCTGCGTGTAAAGCCAGCCGCGGCCGGTTTTGCCGATCAGCCCGCCTTCGATCTTCCCATCTGCATCACGCAGAAAAATGCCGATATTGGTGAATTCCGGCTGGCCGAAACGGGCGACATTGTAGGCGACGAGGCTGTCATGGATGAGTTTTTCATCCTCAGGCGCCCACGTGTCGGAAATTGTCAGTTCGTGGTCCACGCTGTTCTCCCCATCGCATCTTTGCCATCGGCGATACCAGAGCGTTGGGGCAGGCGTAAAGTGCCCGCCGTTATGGCGGACATTGCGTCGGGTCAGCGGCCTTCGCGCCACCACATGGCGGAGACGGCCAGCAGCAGGGCGGCAAGGCCTGCAAAACCGGCGAACAACGGCAGCGTGTTGATGCCGCGCAGCACGGTTTCATCGGTCATGCGGATGGTCATGCGGTTGGCATCGGCGACACGCACGGCACCGCGCACCGGCAGAATATCGGGCAGGCGGATACCGTCCTCACTGGCAACGCGGGTGACGAGACCACGGGTCTGTTGCGCATAGGGCGCCAGCGTCTCTTCGGTCGAGACCATGGCCTTGAACTCCGGCGCATCGACGGCACCGACGTGAACGAGCGTTGAAAACTCGCCGTTCGAGACTTCGAACAGGCCGGTTTCATCCATGCGCTTTTCGAGCCTGTAGAGGCCGGGGCCGGACTGGGTAAATGGCAGGCTTTCCGTCTTGCCCGACGGATATTTTATCGTTGCCGGACCCGGATCGTCGCCGATCGTCTGGCGGGTGGCTTCCAGCGTACGGCCGGATGCACGAGCCGTGAGCGCTTCCTCTTCCAGTTCCGGTTCCTTCATCAGCCAGTGGGCGATGCGTCTATAGAGATCCACATGCGGGCCGCCACCTTCGAAACCGCGCGCCCACAGCCAGCCCTGATCGGAGAGCAGCATGGCGACACGGCCTTCGCCCTGTCGGTTGAGGACGAGGAGGGGGCGATCACCATCGCCTTCCATCACCGTCTGGCCGCGCGGCTGGGAAACATCGACGGTGCGGAACCAGCGGCCCCAGGCCGGCGGATTTTGAGTCGCGCCTTCAAGGCCGCGTGTGACCGGGTGTTTCTGGCCGGCGGCAGAGAGGTGTGGATAGAAGCCGGCATTGTGCATTTCGCCCGTCGGCGACGCGGGCAGGACCTGTTCCAGCGGCGTCGAGGCGATCGAATCCTGCCCGGCATGTTCCGGACCGGCGGCGATCAGCAGCGCACCGCCCTTTTCGACATATTGGGCGATGTAATCGTAATAGAGGATCGGCAGCACGCCGCGGTGCTGATAGCGGTCGAAAATGATCAGATCGAAATCGTTGATCTTTTCGACGAACAGTTCGCGGGTGGGGAAGGCGATCAATGAGAGTTCGTTGATCGGTGTACCATCCTGCTTTTCCGGCGGACGCAGAATGGTGAAGTGGACGAGATCGACGGAAGCATCGGATTTCAGCAGGTTGCGCCATGCGCGTTCGCCGGCATGCGGTTCACCGGAGACGAGCAGCACGCGGAGATTCTGGCGGATGCCATCAATGACATGGACGGCGCGGTTGTTGGCAGTGGTGACTTCGCCGGGAAGCGCCGCGACCGAAAATTCCATGACATTGTTGCCGCCGCGCGGCACGGTGAAGCTGAATGGTGTTTCGGCACCCGGAGCAGCCTGCAGGGTCGTGACCTGTTCGCCGTTGATGCGCACCGTTACCTCGGCCGAGCCTCCCTGTTGACGGCCGTCGTCGAAGACGCGCAGCGTCATGTCCTGACGTTCGCCGACAATGCCGAAACGCGGGGCCTTCACCACTTCGATGCGGCGGTCGAATTCATCCGGCTGGCCGGTGATCAGGCCGTGGATCGGAGCGTCGAAACCGAGATCCTGATTGATGCCGGGCATGTCGTGAATCTGGCCGTCGGACAGGAAAATGGCACCACCGACGCGACCGGGCGGTACGTCGGAGAGCGCTGCCGAGAGTGCGCCAAAAAGCTGGGTGGAAGGCGAGTCGGAATCCGGGTTGTCGTTGACCTCGACGATACGCGGCTCGATGCGGGGGAAACGCGACAGGCGTTCCTTCAGGCCTTCCAAAGCCTGTTCGGTCTGCTCGGTGCGGTTGGCGGTCTCCTGGCTCTGCGAGCGATCGACGATGACCGGCACGATGGTCGACAGCTGGTCGCGGTCTTCCTGCGTCAGCAGCGGATTGGCGATGGCGAGCAGCAATGCCACGAGCGCAAGAGCGCGTAAAAGAGCGCCGCGCAGGCCGCGCCACAGGCTCAAGACGACGAGAATGGCGGCAAACACGCCGAGGCCGGCGAGGATGGGCCATGCGAAGAAGGGGGCGAATTCGATGGTCATCGGTAGCTCCCTTTATTGTCCGAGACGTTCGAGTAGGGCGGGCACATGCACCTGGTCGGCTTTGTAATTGCCGGTCAGCATGTACATCATGATGTTCACGCCGCTTCTGAACGCGTGTTCGCGCTGCATGTCGTCCGGCGGCACGGTCGGCAACACGGAATTTCCCTGCGTATCCACGGCCCATGCACCGGCAAAATCATTGCCGGTGATCAGGATCGGGGTCACGCCGTCGCCGGAAGACGAGAGGCCGGTGCCCTGATTGCGGGCATCCTGACGAGCTTCCACCCAAAGCGGGCTGCCATTGTAGCGGCCGGGGAAATTGTTGAGCAGGTAGAAGGAGCGGGCGAGAACGTGGTCGTTCGGCGTCGGTTCCAGCGGCGGGATATCGATATTGGCGAGGATCTGCTGCAGGCGTTCGCCATTGGGGCTGGTGCCGCCGCTATTGTCGAGTGAGCTGAACTGGTCACGGGTGTCGAACAGCACCGTGCCGCCGCTGCGCATGTAGGCGTCTATGCGGGAAATGGCGGCGGCCGACGGCATGGGGGCGGTGGCGGATACCGGCCAGTAGATGATCGGGTAGAAGGACAGTTCGTCCTTGGTGATATCGACGCCAACCGGCGCTCCGGGTTCCAGCGTGGTGCGATAGGTCATGAACTGACCGAGCCCATCCAGACCCTGTTCGGAAATGCGGTCGACATCGCCTTCGCCGGTGATGACATAAGCGAGATGGGTGGTGTCGAGGCGTTCGAGAATGGCCTCGTCGCCGGGTTTTGCGTGTTCGATCGGGGCGTTCGGATCGGGCGTCTGCTGGCTGGCTGCCGGGGGGGCGGGCTGCTGTGGCGTCTGGGCGTGCAGATCACCGGTCGGAGCGAAGGCAAACGCGCCGACCATCACGGCTAGCATGGCGGCGGAACGGCTGGCGCGGGGCAGGCGGGCAAAACCACCGTTCATGAACAGCACGATCAGCGTATCGAGGAGCAGCATGAAGAAGGCCGCGGCAAACAAGGCCGGGCGCAGTGACCATGCTTCACCACCGGCAAGACCCTGCCGGACGATCGGGAAAGTCGCGGCAGAGGGATCGAAGGGCGCAAGTGTGGTGTTGGCGGGCAGCAGGTTCACAGCGGTAAAACCTTCCTCCGAGCCGTAAAGGCCGGGGGGATTGTCGAGGCTGGCGACCGGCGTGACGCCGACCTTGACGGCCAGTGGACGGGCGCTGCCGACTTCGGTGGAGAGAATGCCGTCAGCGGTCAACAGGCGGTAGGGCGGCAGAGCCGGGGCACCTGCAGCGCCTGCCTGCGGTTCGGCGGCACCACCGGCGCGCGACAACTGTACGAGACGGCGCAGCATTTCGACAAAATTGCCGGAGATCGGCAGGTTCGACCATGTCGCATCGGCGCTGACATGGAACAGCACGATACGGCCGGCCTCGACATCGCGGGTGGTGACAAGAGGCGTGCCATCGGCAAGGCTTGCCCATGTGCGTTCGTTGAGATCCGGCGTCGGTTCGGCCAGAACCTGTCGCCGTACGGTTACATCTGTCGGCGACGCCATGCCTGCAAACGGGCCGAAATTCGGGAAGGCGGCGAGCGGCTGCGGCTCCGCCCATGACAGCGCACCACCCAGCGCACGTTCCCCCTGGCGCAGGCGTACAGGCACCAGTGGATCATCGGCGGGGGCGGCGGCAAGGCGCGGGCCGGCAAAACGGATCAGCGTGCCGCCACGGTTCAGCCATTGCTGCAGCGGTGCGTAACTTTCCTCCGGCAGGCGTCCGACATCGGCCATGACAATGGCGGATGGATTGCTGGTGAGGATTTCCCGCAGCGATGCGGCGAGATCGCCACCGCGCGGCTGGATCAGGTCGGCATAGGGTTCGAGCGCGCGGCTGATGTAATAGAGTGGCAGAAGCAGCGGCTGAAAATCATTGCCGCTGTCGCCGGAGAGGAGCGCGATTCGGCGACGCTTGAAGCCGTCGTCGAGCAGATGCGTGGCGCCGGCGGTGGCGATGCCTTCGACCGAGAGACGGGCGAAATCGTTGCGCAGTTCGAACGGGGCGTTGATCGTTGCCGTGGCGGTGTTGGCACCAGCCGCGAAATCGAGCGTGCCGGTGGCGAGCGAACGGCCCTGCTGGTCGAGTGCGTTGACGGAAAAGTTCTGGGCGGTTTCGGTTTTCAGGCGCGTCGCCGCGACCGACATGGCGGCGGCATTGTTGGTGGCGCCGGTGAGGGCCAGCGACTTCTGGCCGTCGCCTTCGATCAGCTGCATGTCTCGCGGTGACAGGCTTGCCAACGCCGTCAGCATGTCGCCATCGGTGGGCGTGGCTATGCCATCGGAAAGGTAAGCGAGCGTGCCGGGCTGCGTGCCGTTCAGCGCTTCGGCCACGGCGCGGGCGGCGCGCAGGCGGTCCGGCACAAGCGGTTTCGGGCGGGCAGCGGCGAGGCGTTCGCGGGCAATAATGGCGCTGGTCGGGACGGCGTCGTGGGTGGCTTCAGCGGTGAAGGTGAGCGAGACCGGGATTTCTGCATCGGCTGCGTCACCGATCATCAGATCGGCGGTCTGCACGCGGCGTTCCCAGTCCTCGGCGCTTGCCCAGCTGTTATCGACGATCATCACCAGTGGACCGCCGGATGCGAGCGGATTGTTGCGCGGGTTGATGACCGGATCGGCAATCGCAAGGATGACGGCGGCGGCGAGCAGGATGCGTAAAAGCGTCAGCCACCACGGGCTTTGCGCCGGGGTTTCCTCGCGTTTCAGCACGGTCGCAAGAATACGCAGTGGCGGAAACACTTCGGAGCGCGGACGCGGCGGTGTGAGCCGCAGCAGCCACCAAATGGCCGGCAGCGCGATCAGCGCGAACAGGATGGCGGGGCTGGCGAAAGCAAAACCACTCATGCGCCCACTCCGGCAGATGTATTCGGCACGATGCGCGGCGGATTGCCGGAGAGATAACCGTGGACGGCACCCAAGGCTTCCGAAGCCAGATGATCGGTGCGGTGGACGATAAAACTCCAGCCCATGCGGCGCAGTGCCTGACCCATGGTTTCGCGGCGCGCCAGATAGGCGGTGCGATAAATCTCGCGCACGGATTCGGCGCGGCCCGATGTCAGCTTTTCGCCGGTTTCGGGATCGGTGAATTCGGTGCGGCCGCTATAGGGAAAGATCTCTTCGGCCGGATCGGCGACTTCGATGACATGACCGCGCAGGCCACGACGGGCGAGCGGCGCGACACGCTGCATGATGCGGTCGGCATCGTCGAGAAAATCGCCGATCAGCACGATATCGCTCGCACCCCGGATCATCTCCGTCTGCGGCAGGCCGGTGGACGGCGGGGCGTGGACCAGCGCCGTCGCCAGCCGTTCGGCGGCGTTGCGGGCAGAGACCGGCTCCATGATGCCCGGACATCCGATGCGCTCACCCGAGCGGGCCAGCACTTCGGCGAGCGCCAGCATCAGCACCAGTGCGCGGCTTTCCTTGGAAACGGAAGCATAGGTGGATTTGTACATCATCGACGGCGACATGTCGGCCCAGAGCCACACGGTGTGGGCGGCTTCCCATTCCTTGTCGCGGATATAGGTATGGTCGTCGCGGGCCGAACGACGCCAGTCGATGCGGGCAAGGCTTTCGCCATCCGCATAAGGCCGGAACTGCCAGAAATTTTCGCCGATGCCGCGCTTGCGGCGACCGTGCCAGCCGGAAATCACCGTGTTGGCGATGCGGCGGGCCTCGACCATGCAGTCAGGCACGAGTATGGCCCGCTGGCGGGCACGGCTGAGGATTTCTGCGCTCGGCGTCTGGTCGACGATCTCACCGATGGATGCCACGCGTATTCCTTTCGGTCGAGACGGCGTCAGCCGCGAACCTGTTTTGCCAGGCCGGAAATCACATCACGCACGGTCATGCCTTCGGCGCGGGCCGAGAAGGTGAGCGCCATGCGGTGCTGCAGGACGGGTTCGGCAAGGGCTGCGATATCATCCAGCGACGGGGCAAGGCGGCCTTCGTAAAGCGCGCGGGCGCGGGCGCAAAGCATGAGCGCCTGACCGGCGCGCGGACCGGGACCCCAGGCGACGTGACGGTCGGTCATGGTATTGCCGTGGCCGGGGCGGGCGGAGCGGACGAGCGAGAGGATGGCATCGACAACCTTGTCGCTGACCGGCATCTGGCGGATGAGCGACTGGATTTCGAGCAGGCGGGCGGCATCGATGACGCCGGATGCGGTGGCTTCGGATATGCCGGTCGTGCCGAGCAGGATCTGTCGTTCGGCGTCGAGTTCCGGGTAAAGCACATCCACCTGCAGCAGAAAGCGGTCGAGCTGGGCTTCCGGCAGCGGATAGGTGCCTTCCTGCTCCAGCGGGTTCTGGGTGGCGAGAACGTGGAACGGGCCGGGCAGGTCATAACGCTGGCCGGCGACGGTAACGTGATATTCCTGCATCGACTGCAGAAGTGCCGACTGGGTGCGCGGCGAGGCGCGGTTGATTTCGTCGGCCATCAAAAGCTGGGCGAAAACCGGTCCCTTGACGAAGCGGAAGGAACGGCGGCCGTTGTCGTCCTGATCCATCACTTCGGTGCCGAGAATGTCTGATGGCATCAGGTCGGGCGTGAACTGGATACGGTTGCCATCGAGGCCCAAAACGGTGCCGAGCGTGGTGACGAGCTTTGTCTTGGCGAGGCCCGGCACGCCGACCAGCAGCGCATGACCGCCGGACAGAACGGCGAGAAGGGTGTTTTCGACCACCTGCTCCTGACCAAAGATCACCTTGCCGACTTCGGCGCGAATGGCGGCGATATCGGACAGCGCCTTTTCGGCTGAGGCGATGATGGCTTTTTCATCGAGTGGAGTTTCTGTGGACGTCATCACACCCATTTGGGTCTCCATCTATCGGTTTTTGTGCGGCTTCCGCCGAAGCTCGGTTCAGTAATCATATCGGGAATGCTGCACCTGCGCACTATCGCAATGAACTTATTCCCAGTTTGACGGCTGACAAGGACGTCATGAATGACTATCTCGTGACTCTTCTGTCCTTAACGGTGGAACCGGGACACAATCATGGCGACGGAACGGATAAATCAGGCGGCGGATGCCGCAGGTCTTGCGGCGATGATCGCACGTGCTTCCGAGCAGACGGGCGAAGGCGCACGCGGCCTGCCGCCGGTGGAACGCTGGAATCCGCCATTCTGCGGCGATCTCGACATGGAAATCCGCGCCGACGGCACATGGTTCTACATGGGCACACCGATCGGCCGCGCGCCGCTGGTGCGGCTGTTTTCCACGGTTCTGCGCAGGGACGAGGACGGAAAAACCTATCTCGTCACGCCTGTGGAAAAGGTCGGTATCCGCGTCATCGACGCGCCTTTCGTGGCGGTTGAGATGCAGGTGGGGGAACGGGAAGGTGCTGCCATCCTAACCTTCCGGACCAATGTCGGCGATGTGGTGGAGGCTGGTGCCGATAATCCGCTGCGATTCGAGATATCAGGTGAGAACCGCGAACTGAAACCCTATCTTCTGGTGCGTGGCCGGCTGGAGGCGCTGGTGTCGCGGGCCGTGATGTATGATCTGGTCGCGCTTGGCGAAACGCAGGATGTCGACAGTGTGGCGATGTTCGTGATCCGCTCCGGCGGCACGGTGTTCCCGGTCATGCCGCAGGCCGAACTGGATGCGCTTGTCCAATGACGCAATACCCGCTTTTTTCCGCAGCCGATTTTCGCGCCCGGGCGCAGGACCAGATAGGGCTTCCGCTTGAAGAGGCTTGGAAGGCGCATGGTGATCATGCGCTCAATCCGCTTTTCGTGGCGCGGGCGCAGGAACTGAAACTGCGCGATGCCGCCGTGCTGATCCCCGTTATCGATGATGGCGAAAAGGCCAGTATCATCCTCACCCAGCGCACCACGACCTTGCGAAAACATTCCGGCCAGATCGCCTTTCCGGGCGGCTCCATCGACCCGGAAGACAAGTCGCCGGAAGATGCGGCTTTGCGCGAGGCGGAGGAGGAGATCGGCCTGTCGCGCATGTTCGTGGAGCCGGTCGGACGTCTGCCGACCTATTTTACGCCGACGGGATTCCGCATCACGCCGGTACTTTCGGTGGTGAAGCGCGGTTTCGAGCTGAAACTCAATCCGGCCGAGGTGGATGATGTCTTTGAAGTGCCGCTGCCATTCCTGATGGACGAGGCCAATCACCAGCGCGGCAGCCGTGTTCTCGATGGCGTCGAGCGACATTTTTTCCTGATGCCCTATGGCGAACGCAATATCTGGGGCATTACGGCCGGGATTCTGCGCACGCTCTACGAAAGGCTTTATGCATGACCGGTCCGACACAGAAAAACATCGCCGACGAGGACTGGTTCAACAATCCGGCGCTGAAGCGTGTGCTTGATCTCCTGAACGTTGATGGTGGCGAAACCCGTATCGTCGGTGGTGCCGTGCGCAATGCGCTGATGGGCCTGCCTATCCAGGATGTGGATCTGGCAACGACGCTGCTGCCGGCCGAGACACAGGCGCGGGCGGAAGCGGCCGGCATCAAGTCGGTGCCGACAGGCATCGCCCATGGCACGGTGACGCTGGTGGTCGATGGCCAGCCTTTTGAGGTGACGACGCTGCGGCGGGATGTTTCGACCGATGGCCGTCATGCGGAAGTTGCTTTCGGCACCGACTGGCAGGCCGATGCGGAACGGCGCGATTTCACTATCAATGCGCTGTATGCGGATCGCAACGGTCATGTCGTCGATATGGTCGAGGGTTTGCCGGATATCGAGACGCGCACCATCCGTTTTATCGGCGATGCCGCGACGCGGATCGCTGAGGATCATCTGCGCAGCCTGCGCTTTTTCCGCTTTTTCGCCTATTACGGTTCCGGCCGTCCGGATGCCGACGGTCTGCGTGCCGTTGCCCGCGCCAAGGACAAGCTGTCGACGCTGTCCGCCGAGCGCATCTGGGCGGAAACGAAAAAACTGCTGACCGCCACCGATCCTTCAAGGGCGCTGTTGTGGATGCGCCAGACCGGCGTGCTGACGGAAATTCTGCCCGAGACGGAAAAATGGGGCATCGATGCCATTCATGGCGTGGTGGCAGCGGAAGCGGCGCTGGGCTGGAATCCGGATCCGCTATTGCGGCTGGCGGCTATCGTGCCGGTCGATGCTCCGCGCCTCGCCGATATGGCAAAACGATTGCGCATGGCCAATGCCGAAGCCGTGCGTCTGGAAAATTGGGCGACGGCGCCTGTTCTGCCGGATGAAGTGACCGATGTCGGTTTCGACCGCATTCTCTATCGTGCCGGCCGTGATGGTCTGGTCATGCAATTGAAGCTGGCGCTGGCTTCGGCGCGGGCGAATGCCGAGGGTGATCCCATCACCATGCGCAAGGCGGCGCGTCTATCGGTGCTGGTGACGCGGGCGGAAAACTTTGAGAAGCCGGTGTTTCCGTTGAGCGGCGGCGATGTGATCGCTGCGGGAATGGAGCCGGGGCCGAAGGTTGGCACCCTGCTGGCGGAAATGGAGACGCTCTGGGTCGAGCGCAATTTTTCCCTCGACCGGGCAGCGCTGACCGCCCGGCTGGCAGAGATGGTGGGCAAGGCGGATTAGGCTGCCTTGCTGCCCGGTTCGTCGCGCACACGGGCCTTGATATTATCGACCATGTTTTCGCGGATGAGGGTTTCGCCATGGGCGGAGCGCATGTGCTCGACGGCACGGCGCACCACTTCGGCATCCTCGTCAGCCCGCGTATGCCACTCGCATCCGGGAACCAGCGTTCCGCATTCGAACAGTCTCATGATGTTTCCTCCTTGGACGGGGCAGGGCCGTGTTTTTGTGTTCGGCCTGTCCTCCAAGGATAACTAGGAGCATGGTCGTTGGTTTCCATCGGCTCGCCGATTCAATCTACGATTGATTTTTATCATCTAATGGCAACTTGACGATTTTGGATGGAATCTGTACGTAAATCGGTACATGTTTTGCTGGAGATGATGATGGCAAGCGTTCGCTTCACCGAATTCCGACAGAATTTTGCAACGCATTTCGATGCGGTTCTGGAATCGCGCGCGCCACTGCTGGTGACACGGCAGGGCAAGGAAGCCGTCGTCGTTCTGGCGGAAGGCGAATATGAAAGCCTGCAGGAAACGCTGCATCTTCTTTCCACGCCCGCCAATGCTGATCGTCTGCGGGAAGGCCTCGAACAGTCGCGCGAGGGACAGTTCATAGACAAAGACCCGACCGCCGAATGAAGCTGGTCTGGACGCTGCACGCCTGGAACGATTACGAGTTCTGGCAGCGCAATGATCCCAAAATGGTGGAAAAGATCAACGAGCTGATCAGGAGTGCCAAGCGCACACCGTTTGTCGGCCCGGGAAAACCCGAGCCTCTCAAGGGCGATCTTGCCGGTTTCTGGTCCCGGCGGATTTCAGGCGAACACAGATTCGTCTATCGCCTGGCCGGCAGCGGTGACGACCAGCGGTTGGAAATCCTGCAATGTCGTTTCCACTACCGGAAATAGCGTCTGGTTGTCGCTATTCCGCCAGCGCCCAGGCGTGGAAAACGGAACTGTGTGTCGGTGCGATCGGTCCTTTTGGCAGGTCATTGGTCGCCGGCATCTGTGACGGTTTGCCGGCCAATTGCCGCCGCACCTGCGCGACATAAAAGGAATGCGGGAAATCCGGATCGCTGCGTGCCCGCAGATCGGCCGCCATGCGGTTGACCAATTCCTCGGTGGCAATGCTGCGTTCAGTCTTTTTATGCTGCTGCGGTATGCTCTGCGATGCGACCATGGCGACATCCTCCCTGTGCTACCGGCCTTGACAGCCATCAGGACGCTAGCACCGGAAGATGTGATTTGGATATCGCTTTTGTTAACTGATCGCTAAATTATGATCGAGGTATTTACGGTCAGGGCCAGCGCACCATCGGCGGCAGCGAGGAAAGGATGGCTTCGACATTGCCGCCGGTCTTCAGGCCGAACAATGTGCCGCGATCGTAAAGCAGGTTGAACTCGACGTAGCGGCCACGGCGGACAAGCTGCTCGTCGCGATCTTCCTGGGTGAATTCGGTGTTGAAATTGTTGCGCACGATCTGCGGGTAGACGGTTTCGAAGCTGCGGCCGACATCCTGCACGAAGGCGAAATTGGCGTCCCAGCCGCCTTTGCTTTGCGGCGGTGTCAGCCAGTCGAAAAAGATGCCGCCGATGCCGCGTGCCTCGTTGCGGTGGGGCAGGAAGAAATATTCGTCGCACCATTTTTTATAGCGATCATAATCGGCAATGCCGGCATGGCTGTTGCAGGTGTTTTCGAAGGCTTTATGAAACTGTTGGCTGTCGGCATCTTCCTGGGTGCGGCGACGGTCGAGCACCGGCGTCAGGTCAGCGCCGCCGCCGAACCACTGGCTGGATGTGACCACCATGCGGGTGTTCATGTGCACGGCCGGCACGTTGGGATTGACCGGGTGGGCGATCAGCGAAATGCCCGACGCCCAGAAACGCGGGTCCTCGTCGGCGCCCGGCATCTGCTTGCGAAAATCCTCCGAAAACTCGCCGTGGACCGTCGAGGTGTGGACGCCGACCTTCTCAAAAACGCGGCCTTCCATCATCGACATGCGACCGCCACCACCGGCGCCGCCATCACGTTGCCAGTCTTTTCCAACGAAGCGGCCGGGTGTGCGGTCGGCGAGGGGGCCGGAGACTTCGTCTTCCAGCGCCTCGAAGGTGGAACAGATCGTGTCGCGCAGGCTTTCGAACCACGCTCTTGCGGTCGCCTTCTTGTCCTCGATGCCCTCGGGCAGGCCCTTTTCGAGTTGCGGCCGTTCCATGTCGTTCCTTTCGGTCATGTTCAGTTCCCTTGGATGCTGCTGCCCGGAGGCGCTGCGCGGAAACGGTATTGCCCAGCCTATAACCCTTTCAGAATCGACTCGCAAAGCCTGCATTCTCGCATTACCTTGCATTCCGAGAGGTAGAGCGAATGACGAGAACGAAAGTCCCGCCGCTCGACGGCCTGAAGCGCAGGATGGATCGCCATCGCCTGGGAAAGGCGACGGCGGCGAACGGTCATTTCGTGCGCGAGACCTTTTGCCTCTCTAGGCCGGAAGCGCGCGAAAAGGCCAAGGAATGGTTCGATGCCTTTCCCAAGGCCGCTTACTGGACCGAAGTGGAAAGCTGGCGTCAACTCGAGGGCGACCAGATCGAGTTCACCATGCGGCGTTTGCCGACCGCCGACTGAGCCTCAAAATCCTGTCTGTCGCAGGGCCTCGCCGACGATCATTGCCGCCGACATGGCGACATTGATGGAGCGCTGACCTTCGCGCATGGGGATGAGCACGCGGGCATCGGCCGTGTCATGCACATTGTCCGGCACACCGGCACTTTCGCGACCGAACAGAAGAATGTCGCCCGGCTGATAGGCGAAATCGACATAGGGCAGGGCGGCCTTGGTGGAGCCGAGCACGAGGCGGCGGTTTTCCGTCCGGCGCCATTCGTCGAACGCCTGCCAGTTGACGTGACGCACCAGCGAGACCGCGCCGAGATAATCCATGCCGGCGCGTTTCAGGTTGCGGTCCGAAATGTCGAAGCCGGCCGGCTCGATGATATCGACACCGAAACCGAGGCAGGCGGCAAGCCGCAGGATGGTGCCGGTATTGCCGGGAATGTCGGGCTGGTAGAGAGCGATGCGCAGGTCTGTCATGGCCATCTCCTTAAGCGAAAATGGCATTTCGGCTCAAGTGGTGTGTTTACCGACCGGTTTTTCATTGTACGTGCAGGCATGTAGGCGTTTTTTGAACAATGGCGGCGGCTTTGCTCTTTCCAATTTGCTGATGTGAGGGTAAAAGACCATCCAACCGAAACGCCAGCCAGGGAGGCCCACATGGATATGACCGTGCGCACACGCCTTCAGGCCCGGATACTTTCCGCCTAGGCGTTTCGCGGTTCTCCTGAACTTTCCCATTCTGATCGTTGCGTGGCCGTTATAAGGCCGCGATATCTCGTTTTCCGGCTGTTCGCCGTCGCATGCATCGATGATGTGTGAAGCGGAACAGCCGTCTGACCGACGGAGCTTTTTTCATGTTTTCCTGGTTCGAACGGCGCATCAATCCGTATCCGGATGTCGCCCCGACCCTGCCGCCAAAAGGGCTTTTTGCCTTCTGCTGGCATTACACCAAGCCGGTCTGGCCGTGGCTTGTGCTGATGTCGATCCTGACGACGCTGATCGCGCTCGGCGAAGTGGCGCTGTACCGCTTCCTCGGCGATATCGTCGACTGGCTGTCGACGGCCGATCGCGAGACTTTTCTGGCGCAGGAAGGCATGAAACTCGTCATGATGGCGCTGGTCGTGCTTGTGGCGCTGCCGCTCGTCGCCACGCTCAACTCGTTGATCATGCACCAGATCATGATGGGCAATTTTCCGATGGTCGCCCGCTGGCAGATGCATCGGTATCTGCTGCGTCACTCGATGACCTTTTTTGCCAACGAGTTCGCCGGTCGCGTTTCGACCAAGCTGATGCAGACGGCGCTTGCCATCCGCGAAGTGGTGATGAAGATCCTCGACGTCTTCGTTTACGTTGCCGTCTATTTCGTCTCGATGATCGTCGTTGTCGCTGCCGCCGATATGCGGCTTGCGATCCCGCTGGTCGTGTGGATCATCGTTTACGGCCTGACGGTTGCCTATTACGTGCCGCGCCTGCGAAAAATTTCGGCGGCGCAGGCGGATGCGCGCTCGATGATGACTGGCCGCGTGGTCGACAGCTACACCAATATCGCCACCGTCAAACTGTTCTCGCATACCGGTCGCGAAGAAAGTTACGCGCGTGATGCCATGCAGATGTTCCTCGGAACGGTGCATGACCAGATGCGCAAGGTGACGATGTTCCAGGTGCTGGTCTATTTCTACAACTGCGCGGCACTGTTTGCCGTGGCAGCCCTGTCGATCTGGTTCTGGCTGGACAGCGCTATTTCCATCGGAGCGATCGCAATCGCCATCGGTCTTGCCATGCGTATCAACGGCATGTCGCAATGGATCATGTGGGAAGTCTCGGCGCTGTTCGAGAATATCGGCACGGTCTATGACGGCATGGAGATGATGACCAAGCCGCATGACGTGACCGACAAGCCGGCTGCGCCAAAGCTGAAAGTGCCGGAAGGGGCGATTTCCTACGACAACATTCGTTTCCACTATGGCAAGAACAAGGGTGTCGTCGAAAACCTGACGCTCAATGTCGCAGCCGGCGAGAAGGTCGGTCTGGTCGGTCGCTCGGGTGCGGGCAAAACGACGCTGATGAACCTGCTCCTGCGTTTCTACGATCTGGAAGGCGGGCGCATCACCATCGACGGGCAGGATATTTCGACGATCTCGCAGGAAAGCCTGCGGGCCAAGATCGGTGTGGTGACGCAGGATACTTCGCTGCTGCACCGTTCGATCCGCGATAATATCGCTTACGGTCATCCCGGTGCTTCGGATGAGGAGATTATTGTCGCGGCGAAACGCGCATCGGCCTGGGACTTCATCGAAACGCTGGCCGACATGCAGGGCCGGGTCGGTCTCGATGCCCATGTCGGTGAGCGCGGCGTAAAACTCTCTGGTGGCCAGCGCCAGCGTATCGCGATCGCCCGCGTCTTTTTGAAGGATGCGCCGATCCTGGTGCTGGACGAGGCCACTTCGGCACTGGATTCGGAAGTCGAGGCAGCCATTCAGGAGAACCTGTTCTCGCTGATGGAAGGCAAGACGGTGATCGCAATCGCCCACCGCCTGTCGACGCTGACCGAGATGGACCGTCTGGTCGTGCTCGACAAGGGCAAGATCATCGAGACCGGCACGCATCAGCAACTGTCCGTGAGCGGCGGCATCTATGCCGATCTGTGGCAGCGCCAGTCGGGTGGTTTCCTGGGCGATCACACGGAGGATGCCGCGGCGGAGTGAGATTTCGCCTTGCATCATGCTTCAAGAAAGGCCCGCAACATTCCGGTGTTGCGGGCCTTTTTGCGTCCGTTTGGCACGATTGAAACCATTGCCGGCGGGCCTTGTATCGCGCCATAATTTCGGGGTTGCTTAAATGGTTTTTCGCAACCAAAGCTAAGTCAAAAAGTAAGTCTTTGTTTATGGAATGGTGAAAGAACTGAACGTGTATTCCTTTTTGTGTCTCACGCTGCGGTTTTCACATGTTCAGATCCATCAAGATCAAGCTTCTTTTGCCCATTCTCTTCGGTTCGGTTGTTTTCGTCGCCATTTTGCAGGGCGCTCTTGCCATGCGTTCTGTCAATCAGATGGATATGCAGGCCGATAATCTCGGCCGCCGCATGGAACAGTCCGTCGCCATGGCCAACATGGATCGTTTGCTGGCCGATGTGCGCCGTCTGGTCCTGATGGCGCTTTCCGGCAGCAATGCCGGCGAACAGAAGAAGTGGCTTGGTCAGCTTCAGGAAAAGACACAGGAGCGTGCGGCGGCCTTTACCGCATTCGGCGCACAGATCACAGACCCCGCCGCCAAGGCGAAGTTCGATGACCTGCAGAAGGTCGTCGGCGAATATGACGTGATGGGCTCGAAGTTTATCGAGCTGATCAGCACGTCGCGCGTTTATGAAGCAAAAACCCTGATCGCACAGATGGTGCCGAAGGGCGGCGAGGCAGGCACGATCCTGACCCAGATGATCGAAGAGAACAATGCGCTCGGCAACGCGGACCGTCAGGCCGCAAATGCCGCCGCGCAGTTTTCTTCCATGTCCACGATGGTCGGCATCGTTCTGGCCGTGCTGGTTGCCGTCGCGGCCGCAGCTCTCAGCGTCTTCCGTATTGCCCGGCCGATCGACAACATCACCCGGGCGATGAACGTGCTTGCGTCCGGCGATACGCAGGCGCAGATCCCGCATGCCGGACGTCATGACGAAGTGGGCGAGATGGCCGCAGCCGTCGCCGTGTTCCGCGACAATGCGATCGAACGCGAACAGCTGGAGCGCGAGGCCGAGGCCAACCGGTCGATGAGCGAGAGCGAGCGCATGGCCCGCGAAGAGCAGAAGGCGCGGGAAGCCGCCGATGTCGCCTTTGCCGTCGATGGTCTCGCGCATGGGCTCAAGAGCCTTGCCGATGGCGACATGACCTATCGTCTGGCCCAGCCGTTTGCCGGCCAGCTCGATCAGTTGCGTGTGAATTTCAACGAATCCGTCTCCGGCCTTCAGCATGCCTTGCAGGCTGTCGGTGAAAATGCCCGCATGATCGATGCCGGTGCCAACGAGATCCGCGCGGCTGCCGACAATCTTTCCAAGCGCACCGAACAACAGGCCTCTTCTGTCGAGGAAACGGCGGCGGCGCTGGAACAGGTGACGACAGCGGTCAAGGATTCGGCGATCCGTGCCGGCGAGGCGGGTAATCTTGTCGATCATACCCGCGCCGATGCCGAGCGGTCCGGCGAGATCGTCAAGCAGGCGGTCAATGCCATGGAAGCGATCGAAAAATCGTCGAACGAGATCGGCAACATTATCGGCGTGATCGATGAGATTGCCTTCCAGACCAACCTTCTGGCGCTGAATGCCGGCGTGGAAGCCGCGCGTGCGGGCGATGCCGGCAAGGGTTTTGCCGTTGTGGCACAGGAAGTGCGCGAGCTGGCGCAACGCTCCGCCAACGCAGCGCGTGAGATCAAGGCGTTGATTTCCGCGTCTGGAGGCAAGGTGCGTGACGGCGTGAAGCTCGTCGATCAGACCGGTGAGGCCTTGGAAACGATCGTTGCCAACGTGCAGCGGATTAACGGCAATGTCGCCTCCATCGTGACCTCGACCCGCGAACAGTCGAACGGCCTCACCGAGATCAATACCTCCGTCAACCACATGGATCAGGGCACGCAGCAGAATGCCGCCATGGTCGAGCAGACGACGGCGGCAAGCCATCGTCTTGCATCGCAGGCGGCCGCGTTGAACGCGCTTCTGGCGCAGTTCAAGTTGGATGATGGCAGGGCGGAGGTTCGCGTGGCGTCTGCCGATACACGTCCCGTCTCTTCGCCGGCGCGTGCAATCAACAACCGTATCGCGGCTGCCTTCGGTGGCGGCGCGGCTGCTGCCAGACAGGAATGGGCGGAGTTCTGATCCGTCGCTAACGTGTTGAATGGAAACGGCGGCTTCGGCCGCCGTTTTGCGTTTCCGATGCTGCTTTTTTGATGCCTGCGGACATGTGATCGATTGTCAATATTTTACTACTTTTGATTTTATTGAAATCATCTGCAATTTATCGTCACCTCTATTATCCATTCGTTAAGCCTTATATTTGAACATCCTCATATCAACGCATGGTTTTGCTTCGTTGATTTTTGCAATCGCATGCCATAGGGCGTCGCGACGTTTCCCCCCCAACGTCCCGGCGCCCTTGGCGTTTCCAGGGGATGATCATGCGATACCTGTCACAGATGCGCATTCGGGTTCTTCTTCCGGCTCTGTTCGGGCTGGTTATCGTCATCGCCTTTGCCCAGGGCGGCATGGCACTTTTTTCACTTTCAACGCTGAAACAGCAGGTGCACGAGATCGGCCGGGAGCGCATGCCGCGCAACACGCTGATCGCCAAGATGGATCACTCGATCAGCGTCATTCGTCGTTCCTATGCCGATCTTCTGCTGGCCGATGATGCCGAGGAGATCAAGGTCAACGAGCAGACGATCGCGACGCGCATGAACGAGCGTGATGCTCTGATCAAGCAATATTCCGACATGATCACGTTGCCGAAAACACGCGAACTGTTCTCGACCTTGCAGAGCGGTGTGGGTGCATACGACGCCGCCGCCAAAACGCTTGTCGGACTGGTCGAGGCCGGTCGTCACGAGGAAGCGCAGTCTGTCTATCGCGGCCCGATGCGTGATGCGGCCAAAACGATGACCGATGCGCTGGATACGACTGCCGCCAACAATCAGGCGATCAGCGACGAAGCGCTGATCGCAGCGGATGCCGCCTATGACCAGGCGTTGGCAAGCACCTATCTGGCGCTTGCGCTGGCCGCCATCATCGCCATCGGTGCCGCCTGCATTTCCTTCTTCCGTGTTGCCAAGCCGATCGATGCCATAACCCGGTCCATGGGGCTGCTTGCCGGCGGTGACAACGAACGCCCGATCCCCTTTATCGAACGCCGCGATGAAATCGGTTCGATGGCGGCGGCTGTCGAGATCTTCCGCGTCAATGCGCTGGAGCGTATCCGTCTGGAGCGTGAGGCGGACGACAATCGCGATCTGATGGAACATGAACGCGGTGTTCGTGAACAGCAGAAGATGGTGGAGGCTGGCCATGTGAAAGTGGCGGTCGACGGACTCGGTTCGGGTCTGTCCAATCTCGCCGACGGCAATCTCGGTTATCGCATTGCCACACCGTTCCATGGCGAACTCGAAGCATTGCGGACCAACTTCAACGCCTCCATGAGCAAATTGCAGGCGACGATGGTGTCGGTGGGCGAAAACGCCCATGCGATCAATGCGGGCACAAACGAAATCCGCAGTGCCGCCGATGACCTGTCGCGCCGCACCGAGCAGCAGGCCGCTTCCGTGGAAGAAACCGCCGCCGCTCTCGAGCAGGTCACCACCGCCGTCAGTGACAGCAGCCGTCGTGCCCGTGAAGCTGGCCAGCTGGTCGAAAAGACCAAGAATGGCGCCGAACATTCGGGTGCCATCGTCCGGGATGCCGTTGCGGCCATGGAAGCGATCGAGCAGTCTTCGACCGAGATCGGCAACATCATCGGCGTCATCGATGACATTGCCTTCCAGACCAACCTTCTGGCGCTCAATGCGGGTGTCGAGGCGGCGCGGGCAGGGGAGGCCGGCAAGGGTTTTGCGGTCGTTGCTCAGGAAGTCCGCGAACTGGCCCAGCGCTCCGCCAATGCCGCCAAGGAGATCAAGTCTCTGATCAACCGCTCCGGCGAGCAAGTTCGCAACGGTGTCGCACTGGTTGGCGAAACCGGAACGGCGCTCAAGGAAATCGTCTCCGAGGTTCAGCACATCAATCGTCTGGTGGCAGAGATCGTGACAACCGCGCAGGAACAGGCGACCGGGTTGAAGGAGATCAACACCGCCGTCAACACGATGGACCAGGGCACTCAGAAGAACGCGGCAATGGTCGAGGAAACCACGGCTGCAACCCACAGCCTCGCTCGCGAGGCGGCTGGCCTGATCGATCTGCTCGGTCAATTCCGTCTCGGTGATGCGGCACCGCAAGCCCCGGTTCGGGCGGCGGCTCCGGTGGCGGCTTCCCCGGCATCGCGCCCGGCAGCATCGCCGGCCCGTGCGCTCGGTCACAAGGTTGCTGCGAGTTTTGGCGGGGCGGCACCGCGCGGCGAAGACTGGTCGGAATTCTGATCGGGTCTCGGCCGAGTGAAGTTCTCTTCATGTAATGCGCCGGTTCTGCAATCATCAGTCGAAATATAGACATGCAAAATGCCTCCACATCCAAGCGGGGGCATTTTGTCGCATTAAACTTTTATTTATGTAGATTTGATCGTTGTTGGCCAGTTTTTCGATGTTTCCTGCAATATTGATGGTTGGAAGGGCGGTGATTTCATCGAATTCTAGCGTTAATCATCCAGTCCGCAGATTTGTCGGTAATTTTTTGTTTAGGCAGCCCTGAGAGAAGCCCGGCTCCAATCGTTCGGGATTTTTCTTCACGGGGGTCGCCACATGTTGAAATCTGTAAAAATCAAAATTCTTCTGCCGTCACTGTTTGCCCTGACCGTCCTGCTCATCGTCCTTCAGGGCGTGCAGGGCATGCGGTCTGTCTCGGAGCTGGAAACTCAGGCCGACAATATCAGCCGCCGCATGGAGCGGTCGCTGATGGTCGCCGACATGTACAGTTCGATGGGCGATGTCAGGCGCCTCTATCTGATGGTGCTGGCGACCGACAGTGCATCCGAGCGCGCCAATCTCTTCCGGGAGATCGAGGCGGCGACGGCAAAGCGGGCTGCCGAATTCAACACCTATTCGGCCTCGATGAAGATCCCGGCCGCAAAGGCGAAGTTTGCCGAACTGGAGACGCTGGCTGCCGATTTCGACCGGCTGGGTGAAGAGTTTTCCGCCCATGTCGCCGCATTCAGAATGGCGGAAGCGCGTGGCGTTGTTGCGCGGATGTCGGACAAGGGTGGCGCTGTTGGAAAAGGTCTGCAGCAGCTGATTGCCGACAACAACCAGCGTGGTCAGGAAGACCGTACCGCTGCCAAGGATGCCGCGCAATTTGCCTTCTCCGCGACACTGGTCGGCATCGTGTTTGCCGTTCTGGTTTCCATCGGCGCCGCTATCGCCAGCATTTTCCGTGTCACCCGGCCGATCAGCGCCATCACCGCGTCGATGAACACACTGGCTGCCGGCAACAACAAGGTCGCAATTCCTTATGCCGACAATACCGACGAGATCGGTGACATGGCCGCAGCCGTTGCCGTATTCCGCGACAACGCCCTGGAGCGCGAGCGTCTGGAGCAGGAGACAGAAGCCAACCGTTCGATGAGCGAGCGCGAACGCATTGCCCGCGAGGAGCAGAAGGCACGCGAGGCCGCTGACGTGGCCTTTGCTGTCGATGGCCTGGCGAGCGGCCTGAAGAGCCTGTCCGATGGCGATATGACCTTCCGTCTGGCCCAGCCGTTTGCCGGCCAGCTCGATCAGTTGCGTGTCAACTTCAACGAATCCGTCGGCAAGCTGCAGGGCGCACTTCGCGCAGTCGGCGACAATGCCCGCATGATCGATGCCGGCGCCAACGAGATCCGTGCTGCCGCCGACGATCTGTCCAAGCGCACTGAACAGCAGGCCTCTTCCGTCGAGGAAACCGCGGCGGCTCTGGAAGAGGTGACTACGGCCGTCAAGGATTCGGCCGTGCGTGCTGGTGAAGCCGGCAAGCTGGTCGAGCACACACGCGTGGGTGCCGAGCGGTCCGGTGATGTCGTTCGTCAGGCGGTTTCCGCCATGGAAGCGATCGAGCATTCCTCGAACGAGATTTCCAACATCATCGGTGTCATCGACGATATCGCCTTCCAGACCAACCTGCTTGCCCTGAATGCCGGTGTGGAAGCGGCGCGTGCGGGTGAGGCCGGCAAGGGGTTTGCCGTCGTTGCACAGGAAGTGCGCGAACTGGCGCAGCGCTCCGCCACCGCTGCCCGTGAGATCAAGACACTGATCGGTGCATCCGGCGACAAGGTGCGTGATGGTGTGGATCTGGTCGGTCAGACCGGTGCAGCACTGGAAGCGATCGTTTCCGATGTGCAGAAGATCAACCAGAATGTCGGCACGATCGTGATGTCGGCGCGCGAACAGTCGACCGGCCTTGCCGAGATCAACACCGCCGTCAACCAGATGGACCAAGGCACGCAGAAGAATGCCGCCATGGTGGAACAGACAACGGCTGCCAGCCACAGCCTTGCCAAGCAGGCGGCGGCCCTGACGGAACTGCTCTCGCAGTTCAAGCTGGACGAGGGACGTGCGGATGTTCGTCACGCCACGCCGGCATCGCGCCCGGTCGCATCGCCGGCGCGCGCAATGGGTGCCCGCATCGCCTCGGCCTTCAGCGGCAATGCGGCGGTCAAGCAGGAATGGTCGGACTTTTAAGAACGGCAACATGAAATAGGGAAATGCCGGCCTCGCGCCGGCGTTTTTCGATTGAGGAAAAGAGTTTTAGACCTTACCGAAATGTAAGCCGCCCTGACCTTTGCCAGTCGCTCCGCAGCCGCTATATCGCTGGCATGGCCATTACCCGTCTCTTCCGCTTTTTCGAAAACTGGATTTCCCCATTCGCCCGGAAAGACGATCTGCGTCCGCCGGCAACGACGCTCGGTTTTATCTGGTTTTATCTCAACCAGGCGAAAGCGCCGTTTTTCGCCATGCTGGTTCTGGGCGGCCTGACGGCGGCAATCGAAGCGGCGCTGTTCTGGTTCGTCGGGCGGTTGATCGACATTCTGGCGACCATCAAACCGGCAGACGGCTGGGGCGGGCTTCTGGCCGCGCATGGCTGGGAACTGGCCGGCATGCTGGTGCTGATCGGCGTGGTGCGCTTCGTGGTCACGCTTTTGACCGCGCTCACCGACCAGCAGATCATCACGCCCGGTTTCTACAACATGGTGCGCTGGCAATCCTACATGCATGTGGCGCGGCAATCGCTGTCCTTCTTCCAGAACGATTTTTCCGGCCGCATCGTCAACAAGGTCTGGTCGGGCGGCCAGTCGGCCGGAGACCTCGTCACCTCGCTGATGGAAAGCGTCTGGTTCGTCGGCATCTATTCCGTTTCGATGCTGTTTCTGGTCGGCAGTCTCGACTGGCGTCTGGCCGTTGTCGTCTGCGTCTGGGTGTTCATCTTCTCGCTTCTGGCGCGGTATTTCGTGCCGCGCATCCGCCATCATTCGCGAGAGACGGCGGAAGCGGCATCCATGCTGAACGGCCGCATGGTCGATGCCTACAGCAATATCCAGACGCTGCGCCTGTTCGGCCATGACGATGCCAATGACCGCTACATGCTGCAGGGTTTCGAGACCTTTCAGAAAACCACCATCATGTTCACTCGGTTCATCACCGGGGTGAGGGCATCGATGGCGCTGCTGTCGGGCATCATGATCACCAGCATGGCGGCGCTCTGCATCGACCTGTGGCTATCGGGCAAGATCACCTCGGGTGCCGTTGCCTTCACGCTGGCGCTGGTGCTGCGGCTGAATTTTCTGCTCGGCCGGCTGATGACGCAGTTCAACGGCATCATGCGCAATTTCGGCGTCGTGCAGAATGCCGCCGAGCTGATCTCGCAGCCGATCGGTCTTGTCGATGCGCCGAACGCGGGGACGCTTTCGGTGAAACAGCCGGGTATCGTGTTCGACAATGTCAGTTTTCATTACGGGCGTGGCAAGGGCGTCATCGAAAACCTGTCGCTGGAAATCCGTCCGGGTGAGAAGGTTGGCGTGGTCGGGCGGTCCGGTGCCGGCAAGTCGACACTCGTCAATCTGCTGCTGCGTTTCTACGACGTCGAGAGCGGCCGTATTCTCATCGACGGGCAGGATATTTCGCAGGTTACCCAGGAAAGCCTGCGACGGCAGATCGGCATGGTCACACAGGATACCGCGCTTCTGCACCGCTCGATCCGCGAAAACATCCTGTTCGGGCGCGATAATGCCGGAGAGGAAGAACTGGTGGCGGCAACGCAGCGGGCCGAGGCGGATGAGTTTATTGCGCGTCTGGAAGATCAGCGCGGCCGCACCGGTTTTGACGCGCATGTGGGCGAGCGTGGTGTCAAATTATCGGGTGGCCAGCGGCAGCGTATCGCCATTGCCCGCGTCATGCTGAAGAACGCGCCGATCCTCGTGCTGGATGAAGCGACTTCTGCGCTGGACTCGGAAGTCGAGGCCGCGATCCAGGCCAATCTCGACCGGCTGATGGAAGGCAAGACGGTGCTGGCCATCGCGCACCGGCTGTCCACCATTGCCGCACTCGACCGGCTGATCGTCATGGATGGCGGGAAGATCGTCGAGCAGGGCACGCATGCCGAACTGATCGCGCGGGGCGGGCTTTACGCATCCTTCTGGGAGCGGCAGTCTGGCGGCTTCTTGGGCGCGGAAGACTGATCCCTATTCCGGAACGACGAATTCCGCCATCAGGCCGTAATGGTTGGAGCCCATCGAATCCGGGATACGGCTGACCGACTTCATGCCGAGCGGCGCGCGCACCATGACATGGTCGATGGCGATGCCGAAGCGGCCGAGACGCACCGGCCATGTGGGGATTTCCGGCGCGATGGTGCGCAGGTCCGTCCAGCGCATGAACTGCTGCACGTCAGGCGCAATGCTGGATGAGTTGAAATCGCCGGAGAGAAGCAGCGGTCCCTTGCGATTGTTGATGATCCGCGCGGCGTTGGTCAGTTCCATCTTGTGATAATTGTCGAAATACGGCTTGCTGAGATGCATGGCGACCACATGCACGGTGGTGCCGCCGACATCGACATCCGCCAGCATGAAGCGATCCTTACGCAATTCGCTGAGGCCCCCGACGCTCAGATTGCTGAGCGGCAGTTTCGACAACATCATCATGTCGCAGATATCCGTCTCGCGGCCGCAGCCGATGCGATAGGGATAGACCTTGTCGAGTTCGGCCAGATACGGCGCCAGAGGCGGCATTTCCATGATGTTGACGACATCGGCGCCGGAGTTGACGATCGCCTGATAGATGCGTTCACCATTGCGATAATTGCCGCCAAGGATGTTGAAATGCATCAGCCTGATCGTCTTGCCCGATTGCGGCGCCGGATCGGCGTCGAACTCGTAGGGCATGATCCAGGCATGCACGGCGATGCCGATCGAAGCGATAAGGAGAAGGCCGGTAAATACGTTGCGACTGATGAGCAGAGCGAGAATCATTGCCAGCGCACAGGCAATGGCGGCGTGAAGTTGCAGGCTGTGGAGTGTTGCAAGCATCCATTGCGGATGCACATAACGTGTGGCTATTGCGCCCAGCACAAGCGACACAATGACGCAGATGGCAACCGAGATCGTGTGTTTCATGTGCTCTTGCCCGGAAGTCGCCACGTCTGGGGACCGGTTAGCATAAAGCATGTGTGCGTTGCAACACGCGGAAGTGGCGGTGCTGCAAGGCGCTTGATTCAGATCAAGTTGGCATTTGATTCCTCTGCGTAAATCGCCCCGAGCGGCGTGATGACCGGTTTGTCATGGCGTGCACGAAGCAAAGCGGGGCGAAGCTGCCGGAATTCACGCGGTTTACTGGCCGCAGCCCTTGCCAAAACAGGAGTTTATCTGCGATCAAAAGGTGTATTGCGCCGACTTGCTGGGGACTCGTTGTTCGCATTATGGTGGACGCGATTTCGACCCAGCCTGGAGGAGGCTTTGTGCGGTTGATCGGGATGCGTGAGAGGATGGTAAAACCGTGAGTGAAAACACATCGAACGGACAGGCGTCCGGCGAGCCGACTCGCCGTGACTTTCTATATCTGACCACGGGCATGGCGGGCGCAGTCGGCGCCGTCGCTGTCGCGTGGCCCTTCATCGACCAGATGCGGCCGGATGCATCGACGCTGGCGCTGGCCTCGATCGAGGTCAATGTCGCGGCGCTGCAACCGGGCATGTCGTTGACGGTGAAATGGCGCGGCAAGCCCGTGTTCATCCGCAACCGGACGGAAAAGGAAGTGGAAGAGGCGAATGCCGTCGCACTGTCCGATCTGAAAGACCCGATTGCGCGCAATGCCAATCTGGGCGCAGATGCCGCAGCCAGCAGCATCGACCGTTCGGCCGGCGAGGGCAAGGAGAACTGGATCGTCATGATCGGTTCCTGCACCCATCTCGGCTGCGTACCGCTCGGCCAGGCCGGCGAATTCGGCGGATGGTTCTGTCCCTGCCATGGCTCGCATTACGATACGGCGGGTCGCATTCGAAAGGGCCCGGCGCCGGAAAACCTCGCCATTCCGACCTTCGCTTTCACCAGCGATACCGTCATCACGATCGGATAAGGGGGGATTTTCAACATGAGCGGTCATTCGTCTTACCAGCCATCCACCGGCATCGAAAAATGGATCGACTCGCGGCTTCCTTTGCCGCGCATGGTCTATGACAGTTTTGTCGCCTATCCGGTTCCGCGCAACCTCAACTACGCCTACACGTTCGGCGCCATGCTGTCGGTCATGCTGATCGTGCAGATCCTGACCGGTGTCGTGCTGGCCATGCATTATACGGCCTCTACCATCGGGGCATTCGACTCGGTCGAAAAGATCATGCGCGACGTCAACCACGGCTGGCTTCTGCGCTACATGCATGCCAACGGCGCGTCCTTCTTCTTCATCGCCGTTTATCTGCACATCGCCCGCGGGCTCTATTACGGCTCCTACAAGGCGCCGCGCGAAATCCTCTGGATCCTCGGCGTGGTCATCTACCTGCTGATGATGGCGACCGGTTTCATGGGCTATGTTCTGCCCTGGGGCCAGATGTCCTTCTGGGGCGCGACCGTCATCACCGGCTTCTTCACCGCCTTCCCCTTGGTGGGTGAGTGGATCCAGCAGTTCCTGCTCGGTGGCTTTGCCGTCGACCAGCCGACGCTGAACCGCTTCTTCTCGCTGCATTACCTGCTGCCCTTCATGATCGCGGGCGTCGTCGTCCTGCATATCTGGGCACTGCATGTGACCGGCCAGACCAACCCGACCGGTGTCGAGGTCAAGACCAAGACCGATACGGTGCCGTTTACGCCCTATGCGACGCTGAAGGACGCGTTTGGCGTGTCGGTCTTCCTGATCGTCTACGCATGGTTCGTGTTCTACATGCCGAACTATCTCGGCCACCCGGACAACTACATTCCGGCCAACGCGCTGAAGACGCCCGCCCACATCGTGCCCGAATGGTATTACCTGCCGTTCTACGCGATGCTGCGTGCCATCACCTTCAATGTCGGCCCGATCGACTCGAAGCTCGGCGGCGTTCTGGTGATGTTCGGTTCGATCATCATCCTGTTCTTCCTGCCCTGGCTGGACACGTCGAAGGTTCGTTCGGCAGTCTATCGTCCCTGGTACAAGCTGTTTTTCTGGCTTTTTGTCGTCAACGCCATCTTCCTCGGCTGGCTCGGCGCCATGCCGGCGGAAGGCAGCGGCCTTATCGGTCTTGTGTTCTTCGGCGATCTGGCTGGCAACTATGTCGGTTATTCGCAGCTCGGAACGCTGTATTATTTCGGCTTCTTCCTCGTCATCATGCCGGTTCTCGGCCTTGTCGAGACGCCGCGGCGCATTCCGAATTCGATCACCGAAGCCGTTCTTGAGAAAAAGAACGGTACGCCCAAGGCCGAAACGGTCGCCTGAGCCAGCGAACAAGGAAAATCATCATGAAAAAGCTGACCATGAGCTTCCTGTCGCTGGGCCTTCTGGCGGGGATTGCCATCCTCCCGGCCTCGGCGCAGGAGAACCACGATAATGCAGCTTCCGGCGGTGCTGCCGCCGAGGAGCACGGCGCAACCCCGCATTATCCGATCAAGAAGCCGCACCAGGTGGATTGGAGTTTTGCCGGCCCCTTCGGTCATTACGACAAGGGCCAGTTGCAGCGCGGGCTGAAGATCTACACGGAAGTCTGTGCCGCCTGTCATTCCATGAAACTGGTGTCTTTCCGCACGCTGGAAGACCTCGGTTATTCGGAAGCGCAGGTAAAGGCGTTTGCGGCCACGCATGAAGTGCAGGACGGGCCGAACGACGAAGGCGAAATGTTCACCCGCAAGGCCGTGCCTTCGGACCATTTCCCGTCGCCGTTCCCCAATGAACAGGCCGCCGCCGCCGCCAACAATGGTGCGGCCCCGCCGGACTTCTCGCTGATCGCCAAGGCGCGCGGCATCACGCGCGGCTTCCCGACCTTCATCTTCGACATGTTCACCCAGTATCAGGAGGGTGGCCCGGATTATATCCATGCGCTGCTGACCGGTTACCAGGAGCCGCCGGAGGGAACGGAAATCGCGGAGGGTACCCATTACAATCCGTATTTCGCCAATGCTGCGGCCCTTGCCATGGCGCCGCCGCTCTCTGCCGATCAGGTGACCTATGACGATGGTACGCCGCAGACGCTGGAGCAGTATTCGCAGGATATTTCCGCATTCCTGATGTGGGCGGCCGAACCGCATCTGGAAGAACGAAAGCGCACCGGCTTTATGGTCATGGTGTTCCTGGCGATCTTCACCATGCTGATCTATCTGACCAAAAAATCGGTCTATGCCAGCAAGGAGCACTGAGCGGCTCTTGATATACGGGAGAGGCGGCTGCGGCCGCCTTTTTCATGTCCGGCACCTGTCTGACTTGGGGACGGGGCGCCAGGGGAGGCCTGTGCGGCGATGCGGAACTTTACAGCGCGGCCATTGCACGCCAAGGTGCCGCCTCAAGAACACGGATACAAGGTTCCCATGACTGCCTCCACCAAAGACATCCTTTCCGCCGCCATCCGCTCGATCCCGGACTATCCGAAGCCGGGCATCATCTTTCGCGACATCACCACGCTGCTGGGCGATGCTCAGGCGTTCCGGCTGGCGGTGGATGAGCTTGTCAAACCGTATGAAGGTCTGGGCGTCGACAAGATCGCCGGCATGGAAGCGCGCGGTTTCATTCTCGGCGGCGCCATGGCGCATCAGTTGTCCGCCGGTTTCGTACCGATCCGCAAGAAGGGCAAGCTGCCTTACCGGACGGTCAGCATGGCCTATGCGCTGGAATACGGTACCGACGAGATGGAAATCCATGTCGATGCGGTGAGGCCCGGTGAAAAGGTCATCCTCTGCGACGACCTGATTGCGACAGGCGGCACGGCCGTGGGCGCCGTGCAGCTGCTGCGCCAGATCGGCGCGGAAGTCGTCTCCGCCTGCTTCGTCATCGACCTGCCGGATCTCGGCGGCCGCAAGAAGCTCGAGGCTCTTGGCGTCGAAGTGCGGGTGCTGGCGGAGTTTTCGGGTCACTGATTTCGATCAGGCCACGGACCCCTCGTTTTCCATGATTGCGCAGGTTTTTGCCCGCGTTATCCTGCATGTTCTGAGCCGACGGGGCCGGGACACCAGCTTGGGGGATTTTGCATGGACGTGGCGACGCTTGCGGCCTTTGCCGTGGCTTTCTTCGTATTCGCCGCAAGTCCCGGCCCGGACAACATGACCATCGTGGCAAGGACGCTGTCGCATGGCGCTGCGTCGGGCATTGCTTATGCCGCGGGCAAGGTGGCAGGTATTCTCGTGTGTCTGGCGCTTGCCGTTTTCGGCCTCTCCGTCATTGCCACCGAAATGGGTGGCGTGATGACCGTGCTGCGCTACGCCGGTGCCGCCTATCTGATCTGGATGGGGTATCGCCTATGGACTGCCGATCCGGTTCTTCCGGAGGCGTTGCCGGCCAGCGATCGGCGCGACCTGTTCAAAACCTTCATGACCGGTATTGCGCTCAATCTCGGCAATCCAAAAATGCCGCTGTTCTACATGGCGCTGTTGCCGCATGTGGTCGGGCCGCAATTGACGCTGGCTCAAGGCGCAATGCTGGCGCTGACTATCCTGCTGGTCGAGGTGGTGGTGATTGGTGTCCATGTGGCGGCCGCCAGCCGGGCGCGAAAAATGCTGCGCAGTCCGGTGGTGATGCGACGTGTTAACCGTGCATCGGGAGCGATGATGGTTGGCGCAGGCGTTGCGGTGGCGGCGTCGCGCTGAGCCGCCTATTCGAATTCCAGAACGCTGCCTTCATAACGCATCACCAGTTGGCTGTCCTGATTGACGCCCTCGTTGATCGTGCGGTTGATGAAGGTGCCCGGACGGGTGGCGAGCGGGCGGCTGTCCACCAGCGTCACCGAATAGGTGATCGTATCGCCGGCATAGACCGGGCGCAGCCATTGCAGGTTTTTGAAACCGGGCGAGGGGCCGAGTTTTGGCGGTACCTGACCCTCGCTGATCAGGCGGGCGCTCTCTTCTGCCCAATAGCCAAGAAACGTCTTCATCCAGCCAGCGCAGGTATGCCAGCCAGAGGCGCAGAGCGCGCCGAAAACATAGTTCTTCGCCGCTTCCGCATCGACATGGAACGGCTGTGGATCAAACTGTTTTGCAAACCGGATGATGTCTTCCGGCGTGAACAGCATCGTGCCGGTCACAACCTTTTCTCCGGGCGGGGAAAGCTCGATCAGCCGCATGCCGGCACCTCGGATGCAGGTGCGCGCAGACGCATCATGATCGGGTTTTCGCCGCGCATGACGACTTCGCCGCGCTGGTTCTCCACCTCGTGCAGGAATTTGACGAGGCCGATGCCGGGCTTGGAGCGCAGCGTGCGGGCCTCGATGACGGTGGAGCGGCCGGAAAGGGTGTCGCCGGCAAGAACCGGCTTTTTCCATTCCATATATTCGATGCCGGGCGAACCTTCGGATGATGAGCGCGACAGCCAGCCGTCATACATCATGCGCATGAACAGGCTCGCCGTGTGCCAGCCGGAGGCCGAAAGCCCGCCGAGAATGCTGGCCTTGCCGGCCTCTTCGCTCAAGTGCATGGGCTGCGGATCGAATTCCGAGGCGAAGGCGATGATCGCCTCCGCCGTAACCTTGGCGCTGGCCAGGGCGAAAACGCGACCTGTCTCGAAATCTTCGAAATGAAACTCGATCGCGCTCATGGTCCGTTCGTCCGCTTTTACGTGTTGAAGCGGAAGTGGATCACGTCGCCGTCGTTGACGACATATTCCTTGCCTTCGTCGCGGCCCTTGCCGGCTTCCTTGGCCCCGACTTCGCCCTTGAAGGCGATGTAGTCGTCATAGGAGATGGTGAAGGCGCGGATGAAGCCGCGTTCGAAATCCGTGTGGATGACGCCGGCGGCAGCAGGTGCCTTGGTGCCGCGGACGATCGTCCAGGCGCGGCATTCCTTCGGGCCGACGGTGAAGTAGGTGATCAGGTCGAGCAGGTTGTAACCGGCGCGGATCAGGCGGTCGAGCCCGGCTTCTTCGAGGCCGAGCGCGCCAAGAAACTCCTTGGCTTCTTCATCCGGCAACTGCGCGACTTCGGATTCGATCGCGGCCGAGATGATGACGCATTCCGCACCCTGCGCCTTGGCCATTTCGGCGACGGCCTTGGTGTGGTCATTGCCATCGACGGCATCGCCTTCGGCGACGTTGCAGACGTAGAGGACCGGGTGCGAAGTGAGGAGGTTCAGACCCTTGAGGATCTCGATCTCGTCTGCGGCAAGCTTCTTCAGAAGAAGACGGGCGGGCTTGCCATCCTGCAGAAGCGCGATGACCGCTTCCATGACCGGCAGCTGGGCAACCGATTCCTTGTCATTGGTCTTGGCGCGCTTCCGGGTCTGTTCGACGCGGCGCTCCAGGCTTTCGAGGTCGGCGAGCATCAGCTCGGTCTCGATCGTGTCCGCGTCACCGACCGGATTGATCTTGCCTTCGACATGGGTGATGTCGTCGTCTTCGAAGCAGCGCAGTACATGCACGACGGCATCGACTTCTCTGATGTTGGCCAGGAACTTGTTGCCGAGGCCTTCACCCTTCGAAGCACCGCGCACGAGGCCGGCGATATCAACGAAGGAGATGCGCGTCGGGATGATTTCCTTGGAGCCGGCGATCGCCGCCAGTTTTTGCATGCGCGCGTCTGGAACTGCGACTTCGCCGGTGTTCGGCTCGATCGTGCAGAAGGGATAGTTGGCGGCCTGCGCGGCTGCCGTCTTGGTGAGTGCGTTGAAGAGGGTGGACTTGCCGACATTCGGCAGGCCCACGATACCGCATTTGAAGCCCATGGTCGGGAACCCGTATCTTTGAATAAACTGGGTCTGGCTATGGGGGAAAGCGCCGTGAGGGTCAAGAGCGGGCTCGGATGCTTCTCTTGCGAGCCGGGCTTATATCACTTACTTTTAAGCTTCACGGAGTGTTGGTCATGACGATATTGACTGTCACCAGCAGGGGTGATGTGACCCTTGGCAAGGAACTTCTCGAAACGCTGGACATTGCGCCGGGCGACCGGTTGGTCGTGTTGCCGCGCGCCGATGGCGGGTTTTCGCTTTCGCCCTTGCCGGAGACGGGGACGACTTCGGCACAGGGCAAGAAGAAGGCAGGCGGGCTTGAGGCTTTTTATGGTTCACTCAAGAACAGGCATAATGTCCATGTGACATTGGACGAGATCAAAAAGTCGATTGAAGAAGGTTGGGCGTCAGAGATGCGCTTGCGCGATGATCCTTGATACAAATGTGCTTCTGCGCGCATCCATTGACGATGATCCCGCGCAAACGAGCGAGGCGCGTGCGCTGGTCGATGCCGCTGAGCGCCTCGTCATATCAAATACCACCTTGTGCGAATATGCCTGGGTGGCGAACCGGAACTACAAGGAAAGTCGCAAGAATATTGCCGACGCCATCCGTGCGCTGATTGCTGATCCGCGAACTATAATTGACGGCGATGCCGTAACCGCAGGGCTCGCCTTTCTCGATGCGGGCGGTGATTTTGCCGATGGCGTCATTGAATTCGAAGGAAGAAGGCTCGGCGGCAAGGTTTTTGCCACGTTCGATCGTCAGGCCGCCGCGATCGTTCGTGCTCAGGGCCGGCAATGCCTGCTGCTGGGTGCGGAATAACATCGTCATATTGTTGTATTATTGAAGCGAGCTCATGCGCACCATGTCTTGTCCGAGAGGCGCGTCATCACCAGGAGATGCCGATGGCCGGAAACACCACGCTCAAGCCGACGACCAATCCCAAGGTGGAGCGACCCAGGCTCTACAAGGTGATGCTGCTCAACGACGATTATACGCCGCGTGAGTTCGTCATCATGGTGCTGAAGGCGGTCTTTCGCATGAGCGAGGACACCGGTTACCGGGTGATGATGACGGCCCATAAACTCGGCACCAGCGTCGTCATGGTCGCCGCCAGGGATATTGCCGAGACCAAGGCGCAGGAGGCGGTGGATCTGGCCAAGGCGGCCGATTTTCCGCTGATGTTCACCACTGAGCCGGAGGAATAAATGCGGTTTCAGCGTTTCATCGGGCGATACAGGTAATCGTCCGGCAGACCGAGGCGGCGGCAGGCCTGTACGGGTGGGGAAGAGCGCAGCAGAAGCCGGTCGGCGCTGCGGGCCGCGACCGTGACCGTCGCGCGCTCCAGCCGGTTCAGCGACCATTCCGGGCCAAGTTCCAGCCTGTGCCGGATCCAGTGCGGCAGGATTTCCACGGCTGCCTTGATCAGCAGGCCTTGCAATGGACGCGCTGGGCCGGGAAGGGCCGGCACATCGCGCATGATTGACAGAAACTCTCCAACGATGGGCGAGGGCTCAAGCCGCGGTCCCATGGCGACGAAAAGGTGGTCCAGCTCTACCTGCGACCGTGGCGCGCCCACGGCTCCGTAGAGTTTTGCGGCGGGTTGAGCTTCGGAAAACAGCGCGTCGCGCTCTTCGGCAGCGAGAGGTCGCACGTATCGATGATAGGCCTCCATGAAGCCGAACCCGGCGGTGGCCTGCACCCAGTCGAGCAGGTCCTGATCATTGGCATTGTAAGCCTCGCCGCCGCTGGTTCTGCCCTCGACCTTGCCATGGCGGCGCACGACGCCCGCAATCATCGCCTCGGCCTGGCTGCGGGCGCCATAGACAGTCACCATGGCGGCAAGGCCGGTGCGTTGCAGGCGTGTCAGGGTATCGCCGCGAAACGTGCTGTGTTGCCAGACACCGTCGCGCACTTTCGGTTCGGCGAATTCCAGCAGCACGGCCGCAATGCCGCCGATGAACATCGAGATCTGGTTCTTGAAGACGACCCAGGACACGGAGGAGGCCGGGACGAGAGCAGGTTCGCCAGTCGGTCGGGAAAAGTCGATCTTCAGGCCGCTATTGCCGAGAAGATCGGTCGCGGCGCGGTCGAGTCGGTCATGCAGCAGTCCGGGCAGGGGCAGGGCGGTCGAGTGGTGGAACATGGGCATCTCCTTCCCGACCAGAATTCGGTCGGAAAGGAGTTTGTTCCAATATTGTGACTTTGTGTCGTCTTGGGGTTCTGCCTATTCGCCCTTGTTGCCGAACATCTTCTTCAGCATTTCGGCCATTGGTCCTGTTGTCGGAATATTCGGCTTTGCGCCGCCTCGGGCCTGATGGACATGCGATTTTCCAACAGGTTTTGGCGCGGCGGGTTTGTCCATCTTCGGCTTGTCAGTCTTTTCCGCTTCAGGCTTTGCGCCGACGGCCAGCGCCAGCTTGTTCATCAGCTGCGAATCCTCCCGCTTGGCCAGCATGTCGGCATTGTCCGCCAGCGTTTCGAGCAGCGGCTCCAGCCAGACCTTGTCGGACTTGGCAAAGTCTCCGAGCACGTGGTTATGCACCTGCTCCTTGTTGCCGGGATGGCCGATGCCGAGGCGCAGGCGGCGGTATTCCTTGCCGCAATGGGCATCGAGCGACTTGACGCCGTTATGGCCGCCATGGCCACCGCCCGTCTTGATGCGGGCGCGGCCGGGGGCAAGGTCCAGCTCGTCGTAGATGGCGACGATGTCGCCGGGGCCGAGCTTGTAGAAGCGCATCGCCTCGCCGACGGATTCGCCCGAGAGGTTCATGTAGGTCTGCGGTTTGATCAGCAGCACCTTTTCGCCGCCGAGTTCGCCTTCTGAAATGAGCGCCTTGAACTTTTTAGACCATGGCGCAAAGCCCGGCAGGCGCTGGATGGCATCGAGCGCCATGAAACCGATATTGTGGCGGTTGCCCGCATATTGCGTGCCGGGATTGCCCAGCCCTGCGATGATCTGCATGTCTGCACCGTTCTTGGTGATCTGTCTGGCCCTTCACCACCGCGAAACGGTGCGGAAGTCAACCGCCTTGAACCGTCCGTGCGTTATCAGTCGGCTCAGCGGGGTGGCTCCAACCCGTGGGTGCGATAAATTTTCGCCTGCGTGCCATCGGCGATCATGCGGTTGAGTTTTGTCTGCATGGCCTTGATGGTCTGCCAGGAAACGGAACGATTGCAGGCTATGCCGAGATGCTGGTCCGTCAGCTGTGCGACCTTTTCGATCTCGACACCGCGTTTGTGCAGTTGATCATAGACATCCTGGGACATCGGCATGAGATCGATGCGATCGCGCAAAAGCTTGGCAAGCGTCACGTCGAATGTCGAGCTGATGTCGATCTTCGGAAATTTCAGCTTCTGCAGAACGGTTTCCGTATAGTCCGAGCGATGGGTGCCGACCGTAAATGCCTTGGCTTCTTCGAGCGTCTGGGCTGCAACGCCGGCACCGCGGTGCCTGACAAGGATACTCTGGCTTTTGGCGAGCGGCATCACCCACCTGAACCGCGCCTGCCGCTCGGGCGTTTGGGCTGCGGAAAAAACGCAGGTTGCGGCCTGTGTTTCGGCAAGCGCTATGGCGCGTGCCCATGGCATGATCTCGATGCGATAATCGATATCGATGCCTTCCATGATGGCCCTGACCTGATCGGCGGAAATGCCGCTGACAGGGCCGGTGGCGCCTTGAAAGATGAAGGGCGGATAGGATTCCGTGGTGAAGAGCAGAGTGTCATCTGCCACCGCTTGTCCGGCAGCGAAGATCAGGCCGAATGTCAGAGCCGGAACCTTCATTTATTCTCCATGCCGGTGCGCCCTTGGCCGGTGCGACTGTGGACTGTCTTCATCAAACCGCCATTGATTTCAGTTCATGGTCCGTGTGTGCCAATGTCGTCATCAGGTCTGCAATGCCGAGCGGTTTGGCGTAAAGATAGCCCTGGGCGCAGTCTACACCAATTTCCTTCAGGAAGGTACGCTGATCATCCGTCTCAACGCCCTCGGCAATGACGGAGCATTTCATCTTGTGTGAGATCGCGCTGATGCCTTCCACCAGCATGCGACTTTTCTCGGCCTCTTCCAGGCGATTGCCGCCAAGCGAGCGGATGAAGGACTGATCGATCTTGACGATATCAACCGGAAAACGGCTCATGTAGCTGAGCGACGAGTAACCGGTACCGAAATCGTCGATGGCAATACGGCAGCCGAGCTGATGAACGGCGTCGAGGATACGACGGATTTCCGGGTTGTCATGCATCAACACTGCTTCGGTAATCTCGACGACAAGGCGCGACGGATGGATGTCGTAACGGTTCAGGATGCCGGCGAGATAGGGTGCCAGATGGCTGTCGAACTGTAGCGGCGAGAAATTGACGGCGACATAGGTCTGGCCAAGCCCCGGCAGACGCGAGACGCGAGCGAGGTTGGCAATCGCATCCTCAAATATCTGCTCGCCGATCTGGCCAATGGCGCCGGTTTCTTCCGCCACATCGATGATGGGAGCAGGCGGCAGCAGGCCCTTGCGCGGGTGGCGCATGCGCATCAGAGCCTCGAAGCCGATGATGCGACCGGTTTCGATCTCGACGATCTGTTGGAAATGCGCTTCGAACCAGTTGCCCGCAAGTGCGGCATGGATGTCGTTTTCGATTTCGGCGCGTTCGCGGGTACGGTCGAGAATGCTGGCATCGAAGACCTGGGCGCCGTTCTTGCCCTCGCGCTTGCGCTCATACATCGCCATGTCCGATTTCTGCAGCAGTTCGGCGGCGCTGTCGGCGTGAAGCGGATAGAAGGCAAGGCCCATGCTGGCGCTGAGGCGCACATGCTGGCCTTCCGCCTGGAACGGCAGGTCGAACAGGTTCACGACCTGATCGCACAATGCGGTCGCACGTGCCTGCACGTCATCGCCGGTGACGAGGATGGCGAATTCATCGCCGCCAAGGCGCGATGCCGAGTCACCGTGGCCGATCAGCGGAGCAAGGCGCTGGGTGAACTGGCGCAGGACGGAATCGCCGGCCGCATGGCCGAGATTGTCGTTAATCGCCTTGAAGCGGTCGAGGTCGATGAACAGGCAGGCGACTTCGCTGCCGGCGGCGTCGGCCTCGGCAATGCGCGCGTCGAGTGCGGACTCGAAACCCTGGCGATTGAGAAGGCCGGTCAGGTAATCGGAAATCGCCTGATGGTGGTTGCGCAGTTCCGACTGTTTCAGCTCCGTCACATCGGTCATGACGCTGAGCGAGGCCGGCAGGTCTGCTGCGGCCGACATCAATTGCGTTTCCGCGATCAGCGCGTCCATGACCCGTCCGTCAGCGCAAACGAAGCCGATGGTCACGTCGCTGGCAGCGCCCGCTACCACACCGCCGCCCTTGCGCCGTGTGTAGCGATCACGATCCGCCGGCGCAACGAGAGCACGGAACGGACGGCCGAGCACATCCTCGCGGCGATATCCCGTCGCCAGCAGCCAGTAATCGCTCACGGCCGAGATTGTGTCGTCGGCATCGAGGGAAAACAACATGGCAGGCGTGAGGTTATAGGTTTCCTTCATCAGTTGGTGGGCGCGTTTCAGCTCGCGCTCCTCGCGATCCAGCTGGATCTGCATGTCGTTGAAGCTCTTGGCGAGCCGCCCCATCTCGTCGCCGGAGCGCCAGTCGACATGGTGGCGCGAGCCGAGGCGGCGCGTGGCCTCTATGGCCGCCGTCAGGCGCATCAGCGGTTTGATGATCATGATGCGGTTGCCGATGATGGCGGCGCAGAAGACGGTGAGGATGGCGATCACAAAGATCGAGATGAAGGCCATTTCCATCTGGTTCAGCGCGGCGAACCAGCCGATCTTGACATATTGCAGCGTCAGCCTGCCGACATTGCGCGGGCCGTCCGCCGACTGGAAGAAAATCTGGCGGGAAATCTGCTCGACTTCGCCGCCTCCATCCTGCGGGTTGCTGTCGGTGATATCCAGCTTGCCGAGCGTATCGGTGATCTTGACCAGCGAAACGCCACGCTCCGCCACCAGCATGCCGGAAATGCGGCGAACGCTTTCGATATCGAGTTCCCACAGCGGCTTGCTCAGGGCCTGCGCATTGGCGGCAACGAGGATTTCGATCTGTTCATTGAGACTTTTGGCGGCCTGTTGCGATGACAGGGCGAGAAAAAGCGTAAATAACGGTGCGACGACAGCAAGCAGCGCGCCTGAAATGATGGCGACAAAACGGCTTTCGACAGAATGAGTCATCATTCGTACTTTCGGGGTCGCAGCGTTCTCTTTTATGGCGTTTTCTACGCCTTGATTGGTTCCGATTTTTACTCGGGACAGATTAAGCTTTGCTGAAAGATCGTCATGTTGTTCTTGTTCTTCCGCGTCGCATTGCAGCCGTTCTGCGGAAAGGCAAAGTTCAATCGCAAGACATCGATTATAATGCGATCGGTTATCACTTTCTGAACGGCTACGTTTTTTCAAGTGACGTTATGTGTCACCAGGGTGACGTGCTTAAGCAAGCCTTAAAAATGAAAAGGCCCGCCTTGGACAAGGCGGGCCTTCATGCGTGCATTGAAGAAAAACGTATTATTCCGAAGCAGCAGCTTCGTCGGCAGCGTCGTCTTCGATACCGGCAGCCGGAGCAACGATCGTTGCGATGGTAAAGTCGCGGTCGGTGATGACCGGACGAACGCCCTTCGGCAGCTTGACGGCGGAGATGTGGATGCTGTCGCCAACCTTGGCGCCAGCCAGGTCAACCGTCAGGAATTCCGGGATCTGGTCAGCTGGGCAGTGCAGTTCGACCGTGTGGCGAACGATGTTGAGAACGCCGCCCTGCTTGATGGCCGACTTGTCTTCGTTTTCGAAGTGAACCGGAACTTCGACGTTGACTTCGGTCTTTGCAGACACGCGCAGGAAGTCGACATGCATGGTGAAGTCGCGGACCGGGTCCAGCTGGTAGTCCTTCGGCAGAACGTTGATTTTCTTGCCATCGAGAACGATGGTCGCGATCGTCGTCATGAAACCGCCGGCGTGGATACGCTTGGTGACTTCGTTCGTGGACAGGGCGATAGAAATCGGGGCCTGCTTGTCACCATAGATGACAGCGGGAATGAGACCATTGCGGCGAAGTTCACGGGAGGACCCCTTACCGACCCGTTCGCGCGCCTCGGCCTTGAGCTCGTAAGTGTTCTGGCTCATGGCATTTCCTTTCGAGGTTATTTGGAGTGTCTGCCGCAGCTGATATGGCTGAAATTGGCAAACCGGAGGATATCTCGCGATACTCTCCCATCCGCATTGCCTCCAAGGGTGTCTACGCGGACGAGGGGGTCCTTAATACAAAGGCCCTCGATTGGCAAGCGAAGCTCGGTGGAAAGCGTTTGCAGCCTGCAGTTTATGGCGCGGCGACCTTTCGGCACAGGCTGCAACCTCACCCTGTTGATATTGCCAAAGCCTTAACCGTGCTCGCCAACGCTTCGATTATCATTTGTTTCTAAAACGGCATGGACACTCCAAGCCGGAACCTGAAATGCTGCATATATTGAATTGTATCGCCGTCGACCACGACTGGCGTTACGTGGCCACCGCCGTGATGATCTGCGTGGTGGGCGCCTTCCTGACCATCCGGCTATTTTCTCGCGCGCGTCGTGCGGCGGGGCTTGAACGGGCCATCTGGATCTTTCTGGCCGGTTTCATCGGCGGCACCTCGATCTGGACAACGCATTTCCTCGCAATGCTCGGTTATCATGCCGGTGGTGCGGCCGCATACGAAGGCGAGCTGACATTGCTGTCGTTGGTCATTGCTGTGGCGGCCAGTGTGTGCGGCATTGCCATTTCGACCTATGCCGGTCGTTCCGCCCTTGCGGAAGCCGGCGGGGTCGTTCTGGGTCTCGGCATTGCCGCGATGCACTATACCGGCATGGCCGCCTATGAAATCCGCGGCACCATCGTCTGGGATCAGGCCTATGTCTTGGCGTCGCTGGCTCTTGCAGCCTTTTTCGGTGCGCTGGCGATGAACCGCGTGGTGCGGCCGGTCAGCCGTTTCTGCCGGCATGGCGGGCCGCTTGCCCTGGTTCTGGGGATTGCCAGCACGCATTTCACCGGCATGGGGGCCATGTCGGTGACAATAGACCCGGCAATGGCGGCGGCAACGGAAACGATTTCGCCGGTTCTTCTTGGTTTCACCATTCTGTCCGTGATGATGGTCCTGCTGGTTCTGGCTGCCTGCGCCTATCTTCTCGATGCGCGCACCACGGAAGCCGCCGTTGAGCGTTATCGCCATCTGTCGCGTCACGATGCACTGACGGGCCTGCCGAACCGATCGGCCTTCAACGAGGAAATCGAAAGCCTGCCGCGCCGCAATCACGATACGTCCGCACGTATCGCCGTCCTGTCCTTCGATCTCAACCGGTTCAAGGAAATCAACGACGTCCATGGCCATGCGGCCGGTGATGCCGTTTTGCGCGAGATTGCCGCCCGGCTTGCGGCGTCACTGCGCGAGGGCGAGTTTCTGGCGCGTGTCGGCGGCGACGAGTTCATCGCGTTGACCCGCAATTATTATATCCGCGCCGATGCCAGTGCCATGGCCGCGCGCCTGATCGGAGAGATCGGCAAGCCGGTTGAGTGGAACGGCAATACGTTCATCGTCGGCTCCAGCGTCGGTATCGCCATCCATCCGGACGATGCTTCCGATATCGACGATCTGCTGGCGCAGGCGGATGTCGCCATGTACCGGGCCAAGCAATCCGGCGAAAACGCGGTCTGCTTTTACGATCCGTCGATGGATCGGCTCGCACGCGAACGCAACATTCTCGCCATGGACATGCGCGCGGGGCTGCGTCGAGGTGAGTTCGAGCTCTATTATCAGAAACAGAACGATACGCTGACTGGAGAAGTCATCGCTTTCGAGGTGCTGTTGCGCTGGCAGCACCAGACGCGCGGCATGGTTTCGCCAGTCGAATTCATCCCGATCGCCGAGCGTAACGGCTTTATCAACGAACTCGGAGAATGGGTTCTGCGGCAGGCCTGCATGGAGGCGGCAAGCTGGAAAAATCCGCTGCGCATCGCCGTCAACGTCGCGGCACCGCAATTGGCGGACATGTCATTCCCGGCAAAGGTTCGCGACATCCTTGCCGCCAGCGGCTTGCCGGCGGCACGGCTGGAGCTTGAGATCACCGAGACGGGTATCGTCGCCGACCAGCAGCGGGCACTCGTCATCATCCGGCAGTTGAAGGAAATCGGCGTGAAGATCGCCATGGATGATTACGGCACCGGTTATTCGTCGCTGTCGACGCTTTTGACCTTCCCGTTCGACAAGATCAAGATCGACCGTACCTTCGTGGACGGTGTGCCGACCAGTGCTCAATCCGCCGCCATCGTCCGCTCGACCCTGATCCTGGCGTCGAGCCTCGATATTCCGGTGCTGGCGGAGGGCGTGGAAACCGATGAGCATATCGCCTTTCTGCGCGACGAAGGATGCCGGCAGGTGCAGGGTTACCTGTTCGGCAAGCCGGGTCCCCGCGCCGGTATCGAGGAGATCGTCAACGGCCCGAATGATGGCAAAGAGGGTATTTCTACGGTTGCGGAGAGCGTCGCTGCGGCGTGATTTGCAGTTGTTCCGATCCACCGGCATTATCTTCGCAGGCCGCGCATTGACTTTCGCCTTTCGGCTTGCAGATTTGCCCACGAAATACATCAAAACGACAGGAGTCGATCCATGCGTCTCAACCTCGCTACGGCCAGCGCCGTGGCCATCGCTGCCGCGATGTTCCATCAGCCGGTACAGGCAGCCGACGTCAATGAACAGGGGGCCAAGGAGCTGCAGGGCAGCCTGACCAAGTGGCTGCCGGAAAAGGCGGTTGAGAAGGGCGTCGTCGCGGTCACCTCGCAGAGCGACAAGTATCAGATCCTCTTCGATCTGCCGAAGCTGATCGGTCTTTATGACACGCCGCAGTTTTCCCTGAAGCAGATCACGCCGATGACGCTGTTTGCCGCACCGGCGGATGGCGGCCTCTGGAAGGTGGACGGGACCAACGATTTTGCCATGTCCAGCACCGGCAAGGATCTGGAGGGCAAGGAAAGCAGCCTCAGCTATACGATTGCCAAGATTGCCTATAGCGGTCTTTTCGATCCGGCGATCAGCTATTTCCGTTCCGGCGACTTTTCCTCTGGCGCGGGCACGCTGGCGATGACGGTCGGCGAAGACAAGATGGATGTCGGCTTTTCGGGCATGAACTACACGCTGTCTTCCGTTGCCGGCGCTGGTGCCAATACGGTCGATTTCCGCGCCACTGCCGAGATCCGCGATTACAAGCAGACCATGAAGACGCCGCAGGCGCCGGTCGAGATTGCCGCCGAAAGTGTCACCGCTGATGTCGGTGCTGCTGGCGTCAATGCGCAGAAGCTGCGTGATCTCTATGTGTTTATTGCCGAAAAGGCGACCAAGGAGAAGCTCGACGCGGCCGAGGTCGAGGCCATGAAAGGTCACGTGCGTGGCGCATTGCCTTTCTTCACCAGCATTGACGAGACGTTTGAACTGCGCAAGCTCAAGGTCAACAATGGCGCGGAATCGGTTCTGGCCGATGCCGGCACCTATATGCTGAAGATTTCCGGCCCGCTGGAAGCGACGGAAATCGGGATCGGTTTTGGTGCGCAGGGACTTTCCCTGCCGGCCGGCCTGGTGCCGCCGATCTATGCGCCTTTCGTGCCGACAGTGACGGATGTCAATATTTCGGCGCCGAACCTGAACCTGCAGGCGCCGATCGACGTGATGCTGAATGCCGATTACAGCAAGGAAAAGCCGATCAGCGATGCTGAAGCGGCTGCCATGGGCCTGTCTGTGTTTCCGGGCGGAGCCTACACGGTCAATATCAGCAAGTCGATTGTGACCGCGCCTTCCTATGATCTCGAAATCAGCGGCAAGGTTTCCGGTTCGCTGATGGCGCCGGATCGTGTGGCTGTCGATGCCGTCATTCTGGCGCGTGACTTCGACAAGACGATGGCTGCCGTGCAGGAACTCGGCCAGGCCGATCCGCAGGCCATGCAGGCCTTCCTCGGTATGACCATGGTCAAGGGCCTTGCCAAGACCGATGCCGATGGTCGTTCGCGCTGGGAAGTCAGTGTCGACCAGAATCGCAAGGTGACGATCAACGGCAACCTCCTGCCGTTCTAAGCGGCGATTGGCGGATGCGGTCCTCCGCATCCGCTGCCGGCCCGGATGGGTGGAGAGACGACCAACAAAAAAGCCGCCCGGGCGAGGGCGGCTTTTTTAATGCGTGCTGATCTTTGGATCAGTCGAACAGGCTGGAAACCGATTCTTCCAGAGCCGTGCGGTTGATCGCTTCGCCGAGAAGGTTGGCGGTCGAGACCACGCGGATGTTCGGAGCGGACTGTACGGCCGTCGTCGGCTGGATCGAGTCGGTGATGACCAGTTCCTTCAGCATCGACGACGCGATACGGGTGACCGCACCACCGGACAGGACGCCGTGGGTGATATAGGCCGTCACGCTGGTGGCGCCGTTCTTCAGAAGGGCCTCAGCAGCGTTGCAAAGCGTGCCGCCGGAATCGACGATATCGTCGATCAGCAGACAGTCCTTGCCGGTCACGTCACCGATGACGTTCATGACTTCCGATTCACCGGCGCGTTCGCGGCGCTTGTCGACGATGGCCAGCTGGCAATCGAGACGCTTGGCGAGCGAGCGGGCACGGACCACGCCGCCGACGTCGGGCGAAACGACCATGACGTTCTTCAGGTCATAGTGTTCCTTGACGTCGCGCGCCAGGATCGGCACGGCGTAGAGGTTGTCGGTGGGGATGTCGAAGAAGCCCTGGATCTGGCCCGCATGCAGGTCGAGTGTCAGGACACGATCGGCGCCGGCCTCGGTGATGAGGTTGGCGACGAGCTTTGCCGAGATCGGTGTGCGCGGCCCGGCCTTGCGGTCCTGGCGTGCATAGCCGAAGTAGGGAATGACTGCCGTGATGCGCTTGGCGGAAGACCGCCTGAACGCATCAATCATGATCAGCAGTTCCATGAGATGGTCGTTTGTCGGAAAGGACGTCGACTGAATGACGAAGACATCTTCGCCACGAACGTTTTCCTGGATCTCTACGAAGATCTCCTGGTCCGCGAACCGTCTGACGCTGGCTTTTCCGACAGGAACATTGAGATAGTTGCAGATCGCATCGGCTAGGTGCCGGTTCGAATTTCCTGCGAAAACCTTCATTTCGGTCCGCCTATTGTGTGCTGGATGGGGGCCTTTTACCGTTGCCGTTTGTGAATGCAAGTCCGATTGGCAGATGCCCCTACTTTTTTATGAAGACTCGATGACGCAGGCGCTGTTTTTGCATCAGTCAATGTGGTCAAGCGCCGCGCTTCAGCCGGGTTGAGCATGTCGCCATTCCATATATGCATCGATTGTCTCGCCGGCGATCGCCTCCATCGTCGCGGCCGGTACCGAGGTCCATGGGTCACTGCCGCCGCCCGGCACCTTTTGCTGGCCCTGAATGCGGTTGAGGCGCGTGCCGCTGTTGTCGAGGATATCCCAGACATAAACCACGGTGATGCTGCCGCCATCCGGGAAGGCGGAAAGGTAACCCTTGAGGATATGTTCGGAGGACGCGTCCCCGGACGGCTTGATGGTGAGGCCGGCGGCGCGGGCCCGCATGCCGAGCTGGCGCGACAGAGGCGTGACGGCCTGTACCGGTGCGCCGATGATCGGCAGGAAACGAATGGTTTCGGAAGCTCCCGTGTTCTCTTGTGTCGGTGGCAGGCTGGCCTGCATGGGGGCGGCGTGATGCTGCGGAGGCGTGTTCGCCGGCACATTTTGCGGCGCGCTGGCGGCGTCGGGCAACGGATCGAGCGGGGCGGAGGCGATCGGTGAATTGCTTCCGGCATCGATGGCGCGGGCCTGCGCTTCCAGCGAATTCTGCGGTCCGCGGCGGCTTGCCGATGGCGCTTCCGGGAACTGGTCGTAATCTCTGCCGCCGGCATAGGCATTCGGGCTGCCATAGGAAGGCTGGCTGGAGGCCATGCGTTCGGTATCGGCCTGTGTGACCGGGCTTGATGGCCGCATGCCGCCGCCGACATCGACCTGTGGTGTCAGCGCATCGGTGGTGTTGCAGGCGGCAAGGGCGGCGAGAAGCATAAGGGCTGCCGCGCGAAACGGCGTGCCGCGGGCAAATCCGGGCATCGTCCTGCCTTGCCGCATATCCCGTCTCCTTTACCGCCAGTCCCGGCGGTAAATTTACGTGCGCGGTCGATGCCCGTCAATGCCAAGGGTGGCGCCGTCTTCCCGCCGCCATCACGCCGGGAAGGCGGGCAGGGCGATCAGGTCGAGCGGATGGCGCGAGAGGGCGCGCGGGGCTTCCTCGGTGATCAGGTATGTGTGGCCGAGCGTCATCGCAGCGCCGTTGTCGGAATCCATGATGATCATGTGCACGAACAGCGTCATGCCGGGCAAGATCTCCTGTGGATTGCCCTGATAGAACATCTGCTGTTCCATCCATGACGGCGAGAAACGCGCGCCGAGCGAATAACCGCAGGCGTTCAGGCGATGCCGTGTCAGGCCGCGCTCGTCCATGATGCGGGCATGCGTGTCGAAAACGTCGCCGAATGTGTGGCCGGGGCGAAGCACGTCCTCGATCGCGACAATCGTTTCTTGACAGGCGGCATAAAGTTCGCGGTGGCGCGCGCTGGGTTCGCCGACCAGAACGGTGCGCATCATGGCGGCGTGGTAATGGGCGCTGACGCCGGCCCATTCCAGCGTCAACTGGTCGGAGGCCGACAGGGTACGTCGTCCTGCCTTGTAACGGCACAGAAGCGCATCGTCGCCGGAACCGATGATGAACTCGTTGGCAGGATAATCGCCGCCGCCGGCAAATATGGCACCCTGCATGGCGGCCAGAATATCGGCCTCGCTGCCGCTGGCCTTGATCAGCGGCAGGGCGGCATCGAGCGCGTCGTCGGCAAGGCTTGCTGCCTTTTCCACATAGGCGATTTCGGCCGGGCTCTTGATCAGGCGCAGTTCGCCGACAAGGTAGGAGGCATCAACGAGCTGGGCAAAGGAGTTCAACTGGTTGTCGAGCAGCTTTGCAACGCGGCCGGTCATGCCGTGGGTGTCGTATTCGACACCGATCCGTGTGCCCAGCAGGTCGAATTCGCTCAGCATGTTTTTGAGGTCGATGGTCGGATCGGCATTGGCGCGATCGACCCAGACGACAATGTTTTCGATGATCGAGGTCTGGCGGGCCTGGCGCAGATCGGCCGAGCGGGTGATCAGCGACATCGTGCCATCGGCCTTGACCACAAGGCATTGGAAGAAACAGTAGCCAAACGTGTCGTAGCCGGTCAGCCAGTACATGCTTTCCTGAGCGAACAGCAGCATGGCATCGAGTTTGTCGGCCTTCATCCGCTCGGTCAGGCGAGCAAGACGGGCATCATATTCCGGTCTTTCGAAATGCAGGGCCATGTCAGTCTTCCCTCCTCAAAATGCTGATGGCCGAGATCTGGCGGCCATAATCGGGTTCCTTGGCATGCGTGGTGCGGCGGTAGGAATAAAACCGCTCCGCATCCGGATAGGTGTCGAGGTCGAGCTTTTCCGCCCGCACACCGGCTGCCTTCAGGCGCTTCAGGGTGAGGGAGGGTAGATCGAACAGGGCATGGTCCGGCTTGCCAGACGGCGTGAAGAATTCCTCATAGGCCGGATCGAAACCCAGAAAGCGTTCGACGAATTCCGGGCCGACCTCGTAGCTGGCGCCAGTGATCGAGGGCCCGAGACAGGCCGTGATGTTTTCGCGGGTGGCGCCGAGGCCGATCATCGCAGCGATGGTGTTTTCGGCGACGCCGCCAAGCGCGCCTTTCCAGCCCGCATGCGCGGCACCGATGACGCCGGCATCCGCATCGGCAAACAGGATCGGACCGCAATCGGCCGCGAGCACGCCGAGAACGAGGCCGGGTGTGCGGGTGGCCATGGCGTCCGCCTGCGGCCGTTCGCTGGCATTGTCGGCACTGACCACGATGACATCGGGTGAGTGGACCTGATGGACCGTCGCGAGATTTTCCGGTTGCTCACCGAACCAGGCGGCAACACGACGGCGATTCTCGACCACGTTTTCGCGCACATCATCCGAACCGAGCCCGACATTGAGACCGGCATAGATACCCTCCGACACGCCGCCCTGACGGGTGAAAAAACCGTGGCGAATGCGGCTGCCGGCATTTTGCGCGAGCAGGGGGCTTTCAATCGGCGTCGGCAAGTTTTCCTGCATCGGCTGAACGTTCTCGTCTTGAATGATATGGAAGGGTGAAGGTGTCAGCACCGGGGTGACCGGCGCAGGCGGAGGGTGCGGTGTTTCCCGGTTCGCTGCTTCGTTGGGCCGGATGTTGGCCCAGCCGAACGCCCTCTGTCAATCTCGCAGGGATTGTGCAGTGCGATGGAGTTCGCATCGGACGGAGCGTGGCCAGCCGGATCAATCGATCTTGCGGAACGGCGCCAGTGGCACGTTCGGGCTGGATACGGCCATCACCTTGAACAGCTCGCCCATCTTTCCCGCGCCTTCTCCGGCAAGGCGATCGACGGCCGCCGCGATCAGCTTCTGCTGCTCGAACGGCTTGTCCTTGGCCAGTCTGGATGCGCGCTCCGCAATGCCGAGGCCGTAGAGGAAATCGCCCTGTCGCAGGCAGCCATTGATCTGTACGCCGCTGGCGCGCGCCACCTTGGCCAGATCCTCGAAATCGACATGGCTGGTGAGATCCGCTTCGCCGGGGTGGGCCAGCGGATCGTCGAACTGGTGGCGCAGAACCGCCTGCAGCGTGTCGCCATAGCTGGTGACCATGGTGCCGTAATCGATGATCGCGGCGGTGCCGCCGTGATGGCGCAAGCGTTCCGACAGGGTCTGCATCACTGCCTGGCGGGCAGGGGCGATTTCGAAAATCGTGCCTTCCGGCTCGTGGCCGGGTGGGGCGGGCAGAACCGCCGGATCGATGGTGGCCACGCCGACGCCGAAGGCGAGTTCGTCATTGGCATCCAGCGTCACGAGGCGCTCGCGAAAACCGGTCGGGGTTTTGACGAACTGGCGGATCGGGATCGCGTCGAACAGTTCGTTGGCGATAAGAAGCGTAAACCCTTCCGGCACTTCCTCGAAATCACCGAACCAGCTGACCTTTGCCGAATAGGATTCGAGCGTGATGCGCTGCACGCCACGCAGGCGTTCGCTGGTTTCGACCAGATGCACATGGGCGGCATCGAAAAGCTGCGGCGCAAGTTTGGAAATGACCCGCAGCATATCGAGCATCAGCGTGCCGCGGCCGGGGCCGATTTCGACCAGACGGACGTTTTCGAGCGGGCTGCCGTGCTGCTGCCAGGCATGCACCATGAAGATGCCGAGCATTTCGCCAAAGAGCTGGCTGATTTCCGGCGCTGTGATGAAATCGCCGGTGCGTCCGAACGGCTCGCGCGTCATGTAATAGCCATGCTCGGGATCGGCGAGGCAGATGGCGAAATAGTCGGTGATGCTGAGCGGGCCGTTGTGGCGGATGATGTTCTTGATCTTGTCGGAAAGCGGCGTGGTCATGGGCGGCCTCGTCGTCAACCGGCCTTGCCGGCGGCAAGGCGGGCGCGGATGACGGCCCAGATGCCAAGCGCCACCATCGGCAGGGACAGGAGCATGCCCATGGTCAGCCAGCCGAAGGCAAGGTAACCGAGCTGCGCATCCGGTTCGCGGAAAAATTCCACGAAGATGCGGGACAGCGCGTAACCGATGACGAACAGGCCGGTAACGGTGCCCGGTGTCTTGAGTGCCTTGAACGCGTAGACGGTGATGGCAAGCAGGATCAGCAGCACGATACCTTCGAGGCCTGCCTCATAAAGCTGGCTTGGGTGGCGGGCGAAAGGGCCACCGGTCGGGAAGACGACGGCCCAAGGCGCATCGCTGAGCCTGCCCCAGAGTTCGCCATTGATGAAGTTGGCGACGCGGCCGAAGAACAGGCCGATTGGAACGACGGTGGCGATCGTGTCGAACACGCTCCATACGGGCAGGGAATGGCGTCGGGCAAACAGGATCATGGCGATCGTGGTGCCGGTCAGGCCGCCATGGAAGGACATGCCGCCCTTGGTGATGGCGAAGATGCGCATCGGATCGACCGAAACGGCGGCGAAATCGTAAAACAGCACATACCCCAGGCGTCCGCCCAGCACGACACCGGCGGCCGCCCAGAGCAGGAAGTCGTCGAGCTGCTGTTTATTCATCGGCGGCGTATCGTTGCGCCACAGTGCCGGGGAGGCGATCAGCCTGCGGGCATAAAGCCAGCCGAGAAGAATACCGGCGACATAGGCCAAACCATACCAGTGCACCGACAGCGGCCCGATGGAAAAGATGACCGGATCGATGTTCGGAAACGGCATGATGGCAAGGAGACTGGACGCTGATACCAAAATTCTATGCTCTCCCGGCGGGATAGATACTTAAAAGAGACCTAAAACAGGCGTTTACGGACCATGGAGCCAGAGAAAAACATGGTCAAGACGAATCTCCGTGTCGTGCCCCGTCATCCTCAGCGATCTTCTGATTCACGCCCTGTGGCGGCAAATCTGCTTGCAAGCGGCGGCGGCAGACCCTACCTGATTTCCAGAGATCAATGGCCCTTTTGCGGCCCCTTTAGACGGAGACCACAATGTCAACCGGAACGAACCGCATCTTCGACGAATTCGCACGGCTGATGACGGATGCCGCAGGCACGGCGCAGGGCATGCGCAAGGAAGTGGAGACCGCGTTCCAGGCTCAGGCCGAACGGTTCCTCAACAGCATGGAAGTGGTCAAGCGCGAAGAGTTCGAAGTGGTGCGCGAAATGGCAATCAAGGCGCGTGACGAAAATGACGCTTTGAAGGCACGCATCGAGGCTCTCGAAGCCAAGCTCGCCGACAAGGCCTGAAAGCCAAGCCTTTGTGGCCGGTCTTGTTCCGGCCACAATTTTCTCTTGATAATGCGGTCAACGAACATTTCGTTGGCAATCAGGGGCTTGGCAGCCCCATTTTGTTGTGCATCGCCCGCCTGTTGGTAAACGGCCCGTTAAAAAATCCGCGCCCTGTGGACACTGCCGAAAAAGCCAATTGCCAGAGTCAGTTATCGCTTCCGCTCAATCCAAATCCGAGCGCCGTTTCTGAGTCGTCCCCGCAAAATCGAAAGCCGGGGGCTGGAGTTGGGACTCTGTGCCTATACACTGATTTTACAAGATGATTCGAGATGAACACCGGCAAGCTCCGCACATGTTGCAGGGTCTAGGCTCACGTTCGTCGGCGATCATTCCAGATTATGTTTCCGGTTGGTTGTGTTGCGTTTTGGTGTGTTCGCACGTGAATTTCGCAAGGTTCAACTCCGGTCTAAAAGGTGCCGCATGAACGTGATGGAATTGGAAATTGAACGACAGTCGAACCCGGTCGATATGATCGAGTTTGTCGCTGCCTCCAATGACTGGACTTTCGAACGTTCCGGCGAGGACGAGATCGCCATGACGGTCGCCGGCCACTGGACGGATTACCACGTCTCCTTTTCCTGGATGGAGGATTTCGAGGCGCTGCATCTGGCTTGCGCCTTCGACCTCAAGGTTCCGGAACAGCGGGTCAACGAGATCCTCCGTCTTCTGTCGCATGTGAATGGCCAGACGCTGATGGGCCATTTTGACCTGTGGCGCCAGGAAGACGTGGTGATCTTCCGCCAGTCGCTGCTTCTCGCAGGTGGCGCCGAACCGACCAACCAGCAGGTTGAAGTGCTGCTGTCGAGCGCGCTCGAGGCCTGCGAAAACTATTACCAGGCGTTTCAGTTCGTGGTGTGGTCCGGCATGGAAGCCAAGGCCGCCATGGAATGCGTTCTGTTCGAAACCGTCGGAGAAGCCTGATGCGTGCAGCGGTGGCGGGACCGATCGTCCTCGTTGGAGCCGGCAATATGGGAGGCGCAATGCTTTCCGGCTGGCTCGGCAGCGGCAGGGACGGTTCTTCCATCATTGTGCTCGATCCGTCGCCATCGGAGGCGATCAAGGCGAAGCTTGCGGAGAAGGGGGCCTCCTCTTACGCCGTCGCGCCGGACGGCATGATTGCCGGTATTCTTTTTCTCGCCGTCAAACCGCAGATGATGGACACAGTCCTTCCAACGGTCGCCCGTCTCGTCGGACCGCAGACGGTGGTCGTGTCGGTTGCGGCCGGCACCACGCTCGCCTCGCTTTCCAAACATCTCGGTGATGCCGCCATGGTGCGCGCCATGCCGAACACGCCGGCCATGATCGGCCGCGGTATTACCGGCGCCTATGGCAATGCCCGGGTGACCGATGAGCAGCGCGGCCAGGTGACGGATCTGCTGAAGGTGAGCGGTCCTGTCGAATGGGTTTCGAGCGAAGCCGATATCGATGCCGTTACCGCCGTGTCCGGCAGTGGTCCGGCCTATGTTTTCTATCTCGTGGAGTGCATGGCAGAGGCGGGTCGCAAACTCGGCCTGCCGGCGGACCTCGCCATGCGGCTTGCGCGGGAAACCGTGTCGGGGGCCGGTGAATTGATGCGCCGGTCTCCCGATGACGCGGCGCAATTGCGCAAGAACGTCACTTCGCCCGGCGGCACGACGGCTGCTGCATTGTCAGTGCTGATGGCGGACGAGGGCATGCAGCCGCTGTTCGATACGGCGCTGGCTGCGGCCCGCAAACGGGCGGAAGAACTGGGTAGCTGAGCATGGCCGACGACATCACCTATGCCGACTTCGAGAAGGTCGACATCCGCATCGGCACGATCATCGAGGCGGAAGTGTTTCCCGAAGCGCGCAAGCCCGCCTACAAGCTGCGCATCGATTTCGGTCCCGAGATCGGCATCAAGCGTTCCTCGGCGCAGATCACCGTGCATTATACGCCGCAGACACTGATCGGCCGACAGGTGATGGCGGTCGTCAACTTTCCGCCGCGCCAGATCGGTCCCGTGCGCTCAGAGGTGCTGACGCTTGGTTTCGAGGACGAGGCCGGAGCGATCGTGCTTGGCACGCCGGAACAAGCGGTTCCGAACGGCCGGAAGATCATGTGATCTCCGGCAATTCCGACGGTTTTTTAAAATGCTGGATGATCAGGCGTCTTCAGGCTGAGGTTCATCGAGAGCCGCGCTGATATTGCGCATGACGCGAGAGGCGACCTCAAGCTCTTCGTCGGTCAGGCCCGACAGAACCTGATAGCGAACTTCGCTGGCGACCTGATTGACCTTGGTGAGTACCTCATGTGCCGCATCAGTCAGGATGATCGTCTTGACGCGGCGATCCTCCGGATGTTCGCGACGCTCGATAAAGCCGCTGGCCTGAAGGGCATCCAGCAATCGTACGACAGACGAACTGTCCAGAAAAAGTGCTTCAGCCAGATCCTTCTGGCGCATCGGAGCGCTGGCGCGCGACAATTGCAACAGCGGTAGCCAGGTTGCGTCGGTCAGGCCGTAGGGGCGCAGGCGCAGATCAAGCGCGCGACGCCACTGGCGGCTCGCCTGACCGAGAACATTTCCGAAATTGTCGCGTACGTTGGATGACATGCGGGCCTTATCTCGTTTCTCTATCAACTGTTGCTATTGCACATAATCGAACGACTGTCATCTTCTTCGGTCTGAACTATTTGTCAGCGAAAATTGACCTTTCAGGCCGGCACCCTGACGATTGCTCTGAGGCCTCCTTTAGGGCTTTCTCCAAGCGTGACATTGCCACCATGGGCGCGCGCGACGTCTCGTGCGATGGCAAGGCCCAGCCCGGTGCCCGATGCATTGAGATTGCGTGCTTCATCCAGCCGGTAAAAGGGTTTGAACACTTCTTCTCGGGCATTTTCCGGTATGCCGGGGCCATCGTCATCAAATACCAGCATCAGCCATTTGGCGCTGTGGCGGGCTTCCACATGCAGCGAACTGGCGTAACGCTGGGCGTTGGAAGCCAGATTATCGACAAGCCGCAGAAATGCGTTCGGCCGCACCGACAGTTCGTCTTCACCATCAATGGAATAGGTCATCGACTTGCCGTGCAGGGCAAAGTCGGCGCGAATCTTTTCCATGAGGTCGCTGAGCTTGAGGACGCCGATATCCTCCTCGGCCTCGTTTCGGGCAAAGGCGAGATACCCTTCCAGCATGGTCTGCATGTCGTCGGCATCGGCGCTCATGCCCTGCAGTTCGGGAATGTCGCCGGCAAGCGCCAGCTGTAGCTTGAAACGGGTGAGAATGGTGCGCAGGTCGTGGCTGATGCCGCTCAGCATGGTGGTGCGCTGGTCCATCTGCCGCTCGATACGTTCGCGCATCAGAACGAAGGCGAGGCCGGCGCGGCGGATTTCGTCAGCGCCGCGCGGCTGATACGCCTCGTCGCTGCGCTGGCCCTTGCCAAAGCTTTCGGCGGCATCGGCAAGGGCCAGGATCGGCCTGATCTGTCCGCGCAAGAAAAGCACCGAAATGCCGAGCAGGACCAGCGAGGTGCCGAACATCCAGACGAGGAAGATATGGGTGTTCGAGGCATAGGTCGAATTGCGGCGGGCAAAAACGCGCAGCACGCGGTCATCGATCTTGATGCGGATTTCCACCAGCCCGCTGTCGCCGACCGTATCGATCCAGAATGGCAGGCCGACATTGCTGTTGATCTGGCTTGCCAGAACATCGTCGAGCAGGGAGAAGAACGGTTTTGGCCGCGGCGGCGGCAATTGCGCGTTCGGCTCGATCAGGATGTTCAGGTCGAGCTGCTGGTCGGCGATGCGGGTGATCTCGCTGTAATTGCCGTCCTGCGGGTAGGTGCGGATGATGTCGATGATCGCGGCGATATCGCGCGTCACCGCCTGCGACAGGCGATCCGTCACCATGCGCCAGTGCCGTTCCATGAAAACGGCCGCCACCACCGTCTGCAACAGCAGCATCGGGATGATGACGATCAGCATGGTGCGGGTGTAGAGACCGGTCGGCATGCGCCGTTTCAGCCAGCGACCGAACAGGCGCCAGCCGGGCAGTTGCAGCCGGTTCGTCGTGCGCCTGAAGGTCTCGAAGATCGCCATGCTGCCTTTCCGGTTGCGGTGTGCCCGCCGCCTGTGGCGGGCGAAAGAAATATCAGTCTATGCTCAGACGGTAGCCGATGCCGCGCACGGTTTGAAGATAGACCGGGTTTGCCGGATCCTCCTCGATCTTGCGGCGCAGGCGGTTGATCTGCACGTCGATCGTGCGTTCGCCGACATCGGCATCGTCACCGATCAGTTCGTGACGTGGAATGGTGTCGCCGGCCCGCAATGCGAAAAGCAGCATGATTTCCTGCTCGCGATCCGTCAGGCGGATGTTTTCGGCAGCGCGGCGAAGCTCGCGGCGGGCGATCGAGAAAGTGAAGGGGCCGAACATGATCTGGTCGATTTTTGGCGTGTCCGGCGAGGTGTTGCGGCGCAGGATGTTGTTGACACGCAGCACCAGTTCGCGCGGATCGAAAGGTTTTGGCAGATAGTCGTCAGCACCGGCCTCGAGGCCGGCAATGCGCGATTCCGCCTCTGCGCGCGCCGTCAGCAGGATGATCGGGATGGCGCGTTTTTCGCGCATCGCCTCGGTCAGTGACAGACCGCTTTCGCCCGGCATCATCACGTCGAGAATGATCAGGTCGAAGTTCAGGCCTTCCAGCTTCCGGCGCGCCTCTGCTGCATCGGCTGCGACCGTGACGCGAAAGCCCTGATCGTTCAGATAGCGGCTCAACAGGTCGCGAATGCGTGTGTCGTCATCAACGACCAGAAGGTGGGCCGCATCATCCGAAAGAGGAACCTTGCTCATATCGTCTTACTCGCCTTTTGCCTGACGGCCCTTGTCGGTGTCGCGCATGTGCTGGAGAAATTGCATGACACCGTCGCGCGCTTCCTGAGAAAGCGGCTCCATGGCGCGCGCGATACGTTGCGATTGCGGCTGTGAAAGGGCAAGCGCGAGTTCGCGGCCGGCCAAAGTGGGGTATAATCGGCGCTCGCGACGATCCTTGGCGCCCGCCATCTGGCGAATGTAACCCTCGTCGATCATTTGCTTCAGCACACGTGCCAGCGATTGCTTGGTAATCTTCAGGATGTCAAGGAGGTCGCCGACCATCATGCCGGGCTGGCGGCTGACGAAATACACGACGCGGTGATGCGCACGCCCCATGCCGAGCTTGTCGAGAATGGCATCCGGATCGGAGATGAAATCGCGATAAGCAAAGAAGAACAGTTCGATGCATTCGAAATCGATCTCAGCCTCATCGACGGCTGGCATTTGCGGACGCACTTTCGTCACCGCTTTTCCGGTCGTTGCGCGTATCACGCGGCCTCCATTTCGCCGGGCCTCTTCATCGGCATCCCTGCCTTACCCTTGGGTTTCTGGATATCGCCCACGGCTGTCCTGTCAAGGCTTTAGGTCAATCGCTTAAATGTATGGGCGGCAAGTCCCGTCACTCTTGGTGATCCGTTGTCGTTAATTCGTGAACGAAGCCGCGATTGTTACCGGCTGCAACACTTCGTTTCGGAACCTTCATTGGCGCTGCCCGTTGCCTGATCCAGACGATAGGAGCCTTTCATGCCGACCGCCATGCCCACTGTTTTGCCCGCACAGACAATGACCGCTGACCTTGCCGAAACGCCGGCCAATTCGCTGCGCCCGCTGCTGCTGACCGTCCTGTCCCTGAAGGTCGCGGTGGCCGCGTTCCTGCTGCTTTCCGTGTCGCTGTCGCCGCCGCTTTCCGCCGAAAGCCGCTATCTTGCCGGTGATCCGCAATTGGCTGCTGCAAACTGATTTTTAGGGGCTGACCAGTCGCCGCCTTTATCGCTATACCCCACCCGAACATTTTTAGAGATCAGGCGGCAGAGACATGGGCAAGCTTCAAGCCGGTATCATTCCGGTCACACCGTTCCAGCAGAACTGCACCATCTTTTTCGATGCCGACAGCAAGGAAGGCGTGGTCGTCGATCCGGGCGGTGACGTCGATACGATCATCGAGACCATCGCCCAGAACGGGATTACGGTGAAAGAGATCTGGATTACCCACGGTCATCTCGATCATGCCGGCGGTGCCGACGAATTGCGCGAGAGGCTGGGCGTGCCGGTGATCGGTCCGCATGTCGATGACAAGCCGCTTCTGGAAAACCTCGAAATGCAGGGCCAGAAATTCGGCATTGCCATGCCGCTGCGCAATCTCGTGCCGGATCGTTATCTGGCAGAGGGCGATACCGTGTCGTTCGGAGAGCACGTGTTCGAGATCTTTCATTGCCCGGGCCATGCGCCGGGGCATGTGATCTTCTTCAATCGCAAAGAGAGCTTTGCGCATCTCGGTGATGTGCTGTTCAGCGGTTCCATCGGTCGCACCGATCTGCCGGGCGGCAATCACGAGCAGCTTCTGGCCTCGATCCGCGACAAGGTTCTGCCGCTGGGTGATGAGGTCGGTTTCCTGTGTGGTCACGGCCCCGGTGGCCGGATCGGCGAGGAGCGCCGTTCCAGCCCGTATCTGGTCGGGCTGTAACGGAAATGTCTGTGCCACGACGAAACAGAGAAAGGCTGGCACAGATGGAAAACGGCATAAAAAAACCCGGCATCGCTGCCGGGCTTCAACTCGAATAGAAAGCCGATTGGACTTAGCCAGCAATCTGCAGATTGACGGCCTTCGGGCCCTTGCCACGACGATCCGGTTCCGTGTCGAAGCTTACTTTCTGGTTTTCAGAAAGACCGGACAGGCCGGAAGCCTGGACGGCAGAGATGTGTACAAAGATATCGGCGCCGCCATTATCTGGCTTGATGAAGCCGAAGCCCTTGTCGGTATTGAAAAATTTTACAGTGCCAGTTTCGGCCATGCATCAGGTCCTTTTTCCTCTGTCCGTGTTCAGCGGGCGGACAGCATTACGATGTTTACCCCGAAGGGCAGCGGCAGGCAGTTCGAAAATTGAGGAAAGGGGCCCCGTATTACCGCGGCAGGCCGGCAGAAAGATCACCAAAAATCAGTCCCCCAGTCGTCCGCCCGGGGTTGTTTGCGCCCCCGGATCGCATTGATTATTAGGTCTTCCCATGCTCGCAAATTGCCCGAACAAACACAGATTGCTGTGTTTATCGTAAATTGGCAAGAAAAAGTTTTCTAACAGTCGTTGAAATTCCGCGAGGGCACGAGGCAGCAAAAGCCTTTGGTGGCAAGGCTTTGCGAAGGATATGGGCAAAATGCTACCGGATTTCCATCGCCAGCGATAAGAATATCTAAATTGGCGGCAAATTTTGGCACAGATTCCCGCAAAACATGCTGTTGTGCCGCCTTTTGTTGCATTTTAGAGAGTTGTTATTTTCTGGTTTTGCATGCAATTTTTGCGAGCATAAAATGTCCCGGTTTATGCGCTGCCGGAGTGAGGGAGGGGCGGAAGGGCGCCGTGGTTCACATTATGGCGCCGCGCTAGTGGCGGGAAGGGTGCCTCGCATTCCGCACCGCACGAAAACTGCGGTGCCAGACGCCGGCAGCTGCAAGAGAAAAGCCAAAAGTCAGCACGCCGAAAAGGAGGCGCTGGTCCGCGAAAGCCGCAAGCTGAAAGAGGCCATCCTCCGACACCGTTCTGGCAGTCGAGATCATTGGTTCGGCGTGCGCAAAGCCGGCCATGAAAAACGTGAAGCCGATACCGGCCGTGAGGGCTGCGATGGAGAACGAGGTGCGGTTCTTGCCGCGCGCAATGGCATCCGCTGTTCGGGGCGGGGCAGGGGCTGTGTCGTCTTCCATCGTATCGTCTTCCTGAGCCTTGGTTCGCTGCTCTGCGAACAGGTGAACGATCCCCCCGGAAAGCGACCCGATGAAGACTGATTTGCGGCCGCTCGCGGTTTTGATGTGGCAAAAATAAGGCTGCGGTTAACGGCAATTCGTTGACCGATATACCGCTGGGAAAAGGCTGCCACGGCCGCATCGAGACGGGAACGTTCAGCCCTTGTGGCAAAAGAAGTCTAGCTGTCAGACAGGCCTGGTTTTGTTGGCGAAAGAACCGTTTTGGGCTGCTTTGTGCTTGAATAAGACTGTCACATTCGACATAGAACCAGACGGCGAAAATTCAGTTGTGCGCCTACTCAAACCCTCAGGATGAATACATCATGGCCTTTCTTGCCGATGCCCTCTCCCGCGTAAAGCCCTCCGCCACCATCGCCGTTTCGCAGAAAGCGCGCGATCTCAAAGCAAAAGGCCGCGATGTGATCGGTCTCGGCGCCGGCGAGCCGGATTTCGACACGCCGGACAACGTCAAGCAAGCCGCCATCGATGCGATCAATCGCGGCGAGACCAAGTACACGCCGGTTTCCGGTATTCCGCAGCTGCGCGAGGCGATTGCCAAAAAGTTCAAGCGCGAGAACGGTCTCGACTACACCGCCGCCCAGACCATTGTCGGCACCGGAGGCAAGCAGATCCTGTTCAACGCCTTCATGGCGACGATGAACCCGGGTGACGAAGTCATCATCCCGGCGCCTTACTGGGTTTCCTACCCGGAAATGGTGGCGATCTGCGGCGGTACGCCCGTGACCGTGTCAACAAGCCAGGAAAACAGCTTCAAGCTGACGGCTGCCGAGTTGGAAGCTGCGATCACGCCGAAGACAAAATGGTTCCTGTTCAACTCGCCGTCCAACCCGACAGGTGCTGCCTATAGCCACGACGAGCTGAAGGCGCTGACCGACGTGCTGCTCAAGCACCCGCATGTCTGGGTACTGACGGACGACATGTACGAACACCTGACCTTTGGCGATTTCAAGTTCGTCACCCCGGTCGAGGTCGAGCCGAAACTTTATGATCGCACGCTGACCATGAACGGCGTTTCCAAGGCCTATGCGATGACCGGCTGGCGTATCGGTTATGCAGCCGGCCCGCTCGAACTGATCAAGGCCATGGACATGATCCAGGGCCAGCAGACTTCGGGTGCCTCCTCGATCGCCCAGTGGGCGGCCGTCGAAGCGCTGAACGGCCCGCAGGATTTCGTTGCCAAGAACAAGGCGATCTTCGAAGGCCGTCGTGACCTCGTCGTCTCCATGCTCAACCAGGCAAGCGGCCTCGTATGCCCGAAGCCGGAAGGCGCATTCTACGTCTACCCGTCCTGCGCCGGTCTGATCGGCAAGACCGCGCCCTCGGGCAAGGTCATCGAGACGGACGAGGACTTTGTCACCGAGCTTCTGGAAACCGAAGGCGTTGCCGTCGTTCACGGCTCGGCCTTCGGCCTCGGCCCGAACTTCCGCATTTCCTATGCGACCTCGGAAGAACTGCTGGAAGAAGCCTGCAAGCGCATCCAGCGTTTCTGCGCCGCTTGCCGCTAAGCGCTGAAAATTGACACTGAAATGCAGAAGGCCCGCCGGAAACGGCGGGCCTTCTGGTTTTTTGGGTGTCACGTCTCAGAACTTGCGGCTGAGCGAGATCTTGAAGTTGCGGCCCGGCATGGCGGTGATGCCGTCACTGAGATAGGGCTCGTATTTCTTGTCGAAGATGTTTTCGATGGCGGCGTGAAGCTCGGTGTCTTTCATGATGCCGTCCTGTGGTGTCCAGTCGAGGAAGAGGCCGTGGACAGCGTAGCCCGGGCTTTCCGGACGGGCATACGTGCTTCCAAAATACTGATTGTATGGGGTCTTTTCCTGGCTTTTAACAAAGTTGCCGGTCCAGCCGAAAGACAGATCCTGTTCGGGTAGCTTCATACCGAGGGCGACGTTTGCCGTGGTCGGTGCAAGATCGTTTACATAGGATCTGGGACCGCGAATATCGTTGACCGCACCGTGACGGGTACCCGTCATCATCGAAAAACCGAGATCGGCGAACATCCAGTCATTCTCATAATGGGTCTGAATTTCAACGCCGGTCGTATAATAAGCCGGCAAATTCCAGTACCATGGCACACCAACAGCCCCCATTCCCGAGAGATTGCGGCCTCCGAAGCGCCTGGCGACAGGATTGGTGACATGGTTGTTGAAGACGGCGACGCGGGCCGATGCGCTATCTCCTGACATGAGGACGTCGTCGAAATTGAACGAGGCTCCCAGATTGATGGTGTTGTTGCGCTCGATATGTAGGCCACGGCTGGTTGCGGGAGCTGTGGACGTGCTTTGAGTGGAATAGAGTTCATCGATATTCGGCGCCCGCATGGCATAGGCCCAGTCGGCAAACAGACGAATATTGGGCGTTGCATCCCAGCTAAGGCTGACAGCAGGTGTGAGGCCCGAGTGACTGACTGCCGAATAGTCATGTCCGCGCGCCGGATTGTTATAGAGCGGTGCCGCGCTCGGAACACCTTCAGAGCGGACATAGTCAAAACGCAAGCCCGGCGTTAGCGTCAGGTTGTCGGTAATGCCGATCGTATCGCGAACGAAGGCCGATGCCGTATCCTGAGTGCCCTCCGGCATGAAGTATGGTGCATAATAACCATAGTTATATTCGGGTTTGGTTTTGTTGAACACATCATACATCCACACATCACGTTTATGGGCATTGTATTGAAGGCCGTAATTCAGGCGATGCTCCAGACCATTGAACGTAAATTCGGACGTGTTCTCCAGTTCCAGATGTATGTCGGAGTACGTGGCTTCATTCCACAGTCCGCCGACTGAAGCGCGGGGAATCTCGTCGCTTTGTGGTCGCGTCGCGTGTTGTCCCGTCGAGGAGTAGCTCGCCATGAACCGAGGGTTCCAGAGGGTGCTGTCGCCAGTATATTTGTACTCGAAAGTCGTCGTCAGATCCTTGAGTTCTCTCCACGCCAGACGCTTGCGGGCGGCGGCATAAAAACCTTCATCTCTGATGTCATCTGCATCGACAGACAACTGCCCCCTGATCGCGGCCACCGGTCCCCAGTTGTTACTTTCTCCATATAGGACTGAGGCTTTCACCTCATGTCCTTCCGATTCCAGTCCGACCTTGGCCATGCCCGAAGCGAGTTTGGAATCGGAGTAGAAATAACGCTCGCCTCCGCCGATACGCATGTCGTCTCCCTTGCGCCATGTCAGCGACATCAGGCCGTCATAGGTGATCGGTGTGCCGAAATCGGAGCGGCCATACAATGCACCCGACTCCAGAAACTCCTTGTTGGCTGTCTGATAGGCAGTCTTGCCCCAGGCTCCCCAGTTCTCGCCGGGCCGCAGCATGTCCTTGGCGTCCTTGCTTTTCATGCGAATGGTGCCGCCGAAACCGCCATTGCCGTAACGCACCGAGGTTGCGCCCTTGTCGATTTCGACGCGTTTCAGAAGTTCCGGCTCGACGAATATCGTGCCTTGATCGTACTTCTCGAAATTTTTCGGTGCACCGTCCAGAACGATGCGCGTGTCGGATTGGCGGGAAAAACCGCGGATGGAGATGCTTTGCCCCTGAAGGCGGACGCCGCCGGTCATTGAGACGCCTGGTATGCGTTTGATAAGTTCGGGTATGCTGGCGGCTTGCGCCCGCGCAATCACCTGTTTGTCGATGATGGCGTTGCTTGGGCCACCGCTTCCGTAATAACCGCCGGCATCGACAACGATTGGCTCGAGATTGGTCGCATCGGCATCCGTTGCCGCCGCTGCATCCGTTACGCTCGCTCTCGCGAGTGTCACCGTCTTTCCGTTGACGTGATAGCTGATGCCGGTGCCGGAGAGCAGTTGCGAGAGCGCGGCATCGACCGGCAGGTTGCCGGAGACGCCCGGCGTGCGCAGACCCCGGGTGATCGCCGCATCATAAACGATCTGCAGTTTCGCCTGTGTGGCCAGAGCGTTGAGCGCCGTCGAAAGATTGCCGCTTGGCACGCTTATGCTGATCGATGTCGCCTGTTGCGCGCGTGCTGTGTCCGTGGTCGCAAAAATCGCCGCGCCGGCGAGAAGCATGGCGGCGAGGTGGTGTAGCCTGCGTGGGCTGTTGCCTGGCATAAAATGTCTGCTGGTCGAAACTATCATGGTTCCCGGACCCGTCCTCTCAAATGTTCGTCTGCCGGGTTGACGGATGAACATCCGGGATTGGGACAGGTCTCTTTAAAAAAAATTACTGGCGCAGGATCGTCAGGTAAGGACCAAGCCGCGTGACCTTGATGCCGATCGCCTCGGCAAAGCTTTCAAGTGCCGCCTGCGGTTCGCCGAGATCGAGGCTGCCGGAGATTTTTTTGTCCGCCAGATCGGATTGGACGATGACGATGCGGCCTGGAATATAACGACCGATATCCTCGACGACGTCGGAAAGTGGACGGTTGTCGAAGACGATGCGGCCCTGTCGCCATGCGGTGGCGATGCTGGGATCGGCCGGCTCGACTGTGCCCAAGCGGCCATCGCCATCGTAGGAGAGCTGGTTGTTTTCCGGCAGGCGTCGAGAGGCGCCGTCGGAAAGCGATGCGACCAGAACGGCATGTTCCGTCACCGTCACCTGCGTTGCATCCTGCGAGAGATTGATGTCGAAGGCTGTGCCCAGCGCCGTTGTGGTGGCATTGCCGGCTTCGACCACAAAGGGGCGGGCAGGGTCGGCGGCAACCTCGAAATAGGCCTGGCCGCGCAGCAGTCTGATCCGCCGCTCATTCGGTTCGAGGTCGATGGCGATGGCGGATGCGGCGTTGAGTTCGACCTTCGAGCCATCGGCGAGGGTCAGTGTCTGTTTCTGGCCGGTGTCGGTGATGACATCGGCACGCAGACGCATGGGGCCATCGGCAGCGAGGAAGGCCGCAGAAGCACCGAGTGTCAGCAACAGGGCCGTTGCGACATTACGGGCGCGCAGCAGCGGTTTGTGCGTGGCTCTCTGTGCAAAGTCGAGGTCATTTTTCAGAAGATGGCTGGCATCGCCCATGGCGCGCCGGGCGCGCTCAAAGATCTCTCCCCGTGCAGAATCTTTTGCCAGCCAGGCGTCGAACTGCGCTCGCAGCATCGGGTCATCGGGCTGGTCCTGCAGCCGCAGCAGCCAGTCCACTGCGTCTGCACGCAGCTTGCGTTGTCTGGTTTTGTCACCTGCCGAGGTCCCGGCTTTTTCCGCGCTTACCATCATCGGCGTTCAGAGTGTCTCTTCCAGCCGATCGAGGCAATGCAGATAAGCTTTTCGTAGATGCCGATCCACCATGTTGCGGCTGATCTTAATGCGTTGCGAGATTTCGTCAGCCGACAGGTTGCCGACGCGGCTGGCAATGAAGACGCGGCGGCGCTGCAACGACATGTCCATGATAGCGATCTTGAGGATCGCGATGCGGTATTCGAGATCCAGTCCCTGGTCCGGCGAAGCGATCGGCGCACTAACCTGCAGTGCTTCCTGCTCGGAGCCTGAAAACAGGCAGGCCTCGAAACGCTGGCGACGAAACCGGTCAATGCCGAGATTGATGCAGGCGCGGATCAGAAAGGCCTTGAGCGAAGCCTTGCCTTCGAGCGTCGTCTGCCTGTGGCGCAGGCGCAGGTAAACGTCATGGACGATTTCCTGCGAATTCGCCGGTGTATGCCCGTGGCGGCGCATGCTGGTGCACAGTTCCTCGTAGTGAGCAAGGAGGGCACTGTCCAGAAGAGCGGTCTGTATGGCTGTCGACGTGACGTCTCGGGTGGAGGAGGCGCCGAAATGCGCGGTCATGGCAGTCTCGGATGTGGCGGTGGATCGCCGGTGTCTTAAAAGCCATATCCGAATATTGCAACAAATATGATTTTTATAATCATGTTTGTTGTCGCTCTCTGATCGACTATGGCCGGCAGGCAACTTTTATACAAGTCACCTGCCGGCTTAGATGTTACGCCTTGGTCAGCTTGACGATGGTGGAGCTGCCGCCGCGGCTTTCGGTAACGGCATAGACGGCGCCATCAGGCCCGACCTTGACGTCGCGGATACGGGCATTTAGCGGCACGCGCTCTTCATGGGCAACCTTGTCGCCATCCATGTGCAGCACCACGACGCCCTGCGAAACGAGGCCGCCAACGAGGAAGGCGCCCTTCCACTCGGGGATGGCGTCGCCGTCATAATAGGCCATGCCGGAAGGTGCGATGACCGGGTCCCAGTAATAGACCGGCTGTTCCGTCTCGGCCTTGGCGGTGATGCCGTCGCCAACGGCGCGGCCGCTATATTCGACGCCATAGGTCACTTCCGGCCAGCCGTAGTTCTTACCGGCTTCCGGGCGGTTCAGTTCGTCGCCGCCCTTGGGGCCGTGTTCGACCGTCCACAGACGACCCTGGCCATCGAGCGTGGCGGCCTGCAGGTTGCGATGGCCGAGGCTCCAGATTTCCGGCAGTGCATTTTCCGTGGAAACGAAGGGATTGTCGGCAAGCGCCTTGCCTTCGGCATCTATTCGAAACACCTTGCCGAGACCGCTGGACAATTCTTGCGCCTGAACACGTGGTTCCGCATCCGAACGCTCGCCTACCGTCACGTAAAGCTCGCCCTGCGGGCCGAAAACGAGGCGGGAGCCAAAATGCTTGTTGCCGTCATAGCTCGGCATCTGGCGGAACACGATTTTGACGTCTTCCAGCGTGCCGCCACCGGCTGTGTCGGGCATCAGTCTGGCCGATGCAACGGAGGTTCCGTTGCCGTCCTCCCGTTCTTCGGAAAAGGAAAAATAGATCTTTCCGGAGGTTTCATAGTCCGGCGCCAGCGCCACGTCGAGCAGGCCGCCCTGGCCGCTGGCGAGCACTTTCGGCACGCCCTTGATTTCAGGTCCGGCTTCGCCTTCCTCGGAGATGATGTGCATGGCGCCTTGCTTGGCCGTCACCAGCATCCGGCCATCAGTCAGAAACTCCATCGACCAAAGATGCGGCAGGCCTTCAGCAACCGTCTCGGTGGCGATTTTCGGCATCTGTGCGGGCTGCGGCGCACGTGTCTGGTTTTCGAAGGCGGGTTTCTGGTCCGGTGCGTTGGCGGCCTTCGTTTCGGCCGGTTTTGCCGCGGATTGGGCAAGGGCCGGGCTTGCGAGAACAGCTGTGGCAAGGATGGTGCCGGTGAGAAGACGGGTGAGGCGCGTCATGGTGAACTCCCTTTCATCGTGGTGCGCTGGCATCGCGAAGGCGCTGGCGTATAAGTCGCCTATCTAGGGCGTCGCGCCGCCAAACCCGCACACGGGACGTTCAAGATTACTTTATCTGCCTGTCCGCCGGCACGGAGCCGGCTGACAAACAGATTCAAGCACTTGCGGACCTGATTCCGCTTTCCGCCGTAAGCCTCCGGTCTGAAGTCCATATTAGCAGTCACAAACCGAGCACGGTCAGCATGATGAAGGTGGCAAACAGGACGAAATGGGTCATGCCCTCGATGGCGTTGGTTTCGCCGTCGTTGAGGTTGATGGCGGCGACAATCAGGGTGATGACGACCATCACAGTCTGCACCGGTGTCATCGCCATGACAAAGGGCTGGCCGGTATAAAGCGCGATCGCTTCCATGACAGGCACGGTAAGGATAACGGTCGAAAGCGATGCGCCCATGGCGATGTTGATCACCGACTGCATGCGGTTTCGAAGGGCTGCGCGCAGCGCGGTCAGGATTTCGGGAGCAGCCGAGATCGACGCGACGATGACGGCCATCAGCGCAGGCGGGGCCGATGTGCCTTCGAGACCGCTGCCGAGGAAGGCGGCCATGAATTCCGCCAGGAAACCGATGACGACAACGCCGAACAGAATGACGCCGATGGAAACGGAGGCGCTTGCCTCTTCGCTTTTTTCGGTGCTCGGCGATGCGGCCGGTGTGGTTGCCGGCTGTGGCGAAAGCGGCTCCGAGCCGGCGGGTCCGTTGCCGCCTGAGGTCACTGCTGCCTGTGGTGTCTTCTTATAGCTGTAGCTGAAGAAATAGCTGTGCGGTCCGACCTGCATTTTGAGGAAAAGGGCGTAAAGCGCGATCATCGCAATGATGGTGAAACCGGAATAATAATGCCAGCGATCATCGGGCACGAATTCCGGCACGATCATGGAAATGCCCATGGCGGTGAGGATCATCACGCCATAGGTCTTTCCCGAATTGTCGTTATAGGGCTGTTCGCCATGGCGCAGGCCGCCAAGCAGCGCGGCGAGACCCAAAATGCCATTGATATCCAGCATCACGGCGGAATAGATCGTGTCACGCACCAAGGTCGGGGATGTGCTGCTGCCGAGCATGATGGCTAGGATCATCACCTCGACGGCGACGGCCGACAGCGTCAGGATCATCGTGCCATAGGGATCGCCGACCTTGTGGGCGAGGATTTCGGCGTGATGCGCAACGCGGGTGGAGGCGAGCACGATCACCCCGATCAACACGGCAGCGGCAATCAGCGACACGACCTTGCCGGCTTCCAGCAGGCTGTGTTCAACAAAGATGCAGGCGATGGCGACAAGTGCCGCCAGAACGAGCGATTTTTCCTGTTTCGGTAGTGCCGCGATATTCGCCATGATTCCCATCAAAGACATTCGTCAAAGTGTTGGGATTTAATGCCCTTATGGCGGCCATCAAGGGCGGGTTTTGCGCACTGGCGGCTTTGATGCCATAGTAATGCCAGACGGGTGGGAACTTCGGGCCTTCTCGACGCTTCTCTCCTGCACGCGAATGCCGGCTGGACTTCGATTGGCTTATGCCGGCGCCGCGCCAAAAGACAGGCCATAAGCAAGGAGGGAAAGCATGACCAAGGTTGTCTATCAAGTCGTCAGGCATGATGGCGGCTGGGCGTATCGCCTGGATGGAGCCTATTCCGAAACCTTTCCGACCCATGAGGACGCTTTGACGGCTGCCCGCATCGTGGCGGCGGAGCAGCAGGTCGGAGGCGAACCGGAAGAAATCAGCTGGCAGGACGCCAAGGGCGTATGGCACACCGAATACAGCGATGGCGGTGACCGGCCGGAAGCCGAGGTCGTGGATGGTGAGGAAGGCGAGGCGCGGCGCGCCTGAAACGCTTCTCATCTTTTGTCGAAGGACTGAAAAGGGCCCGCCTGTGGCGACCCCCTGTCAATAGTCGGATTTATTCGGCAGCCACGGCTTCCAGAACCGGATAGTCGGTATAACCCTTGGCGCCGCCGCCATAGAAAGTGGCAACGTCTGGGGTGTTGAGCGGGGCGCCGGTCTTCAGGCGCTCGACCAGATCCGGGTTGGAGATAAAGGAGCGGCCGAAAGCGACGACATCGGCGTAACCGCTTTCGATTGCCGCCTTGGCGCTTTCTCCGTCATAACCATTGTTGACCATCCATGCGCCATTGCCGCCGGCATGGCGGTAAGCCGCCTTCATGGCATGGTAATCGAACTGCTTGGCCCCTTGGGTGAAATCGCGCGGACCAGCGGTAGCACCTTCGATGATGTGAACGAAGGCAAGGTCGCGTTTGCCGAGTTCCGTTGCCACGTATTCGAACAGCGGCTGCGGGTCTTCCTCGGTGATATTGTTGGCCGGCGTGACCGGCGAAAGGCGAAGGCCGGTGCGACCGCCGCCGATTTCACCGGCAACGGCATCGACGATTTCCAGCAGCAGACGGGCGCGGTTTTCGATCGAACCGCCATATTCGTCGGTGCGCTGGTTGGCGCCGGTCTTCAGGAATTGATCAATGAGATAACCATTGGCGCCATGGATTTCGACGCCGTCGAAACCGGCCTCCATGGCGGCGCGGGCACCCTTGCGGAAATCATCGACAATGCCGGCTATTTCGGAATTTTCCAGCGCGCGCGGCTGTGAGGTTTCGACGAAGGCGCCGCTGCCATCCGGGTTGATAATATAGGTCTTTCCGTTGGCGGGCAGGGCGGACGGGGCAACCGGGGCGCCGCCATTCGGCTGCAGCGAGGTGTGCGAGATACGGCCGACATGCCACATCTGGGTGATGATCTTGCCACCGCGCTGGTGTACGGCATCCGTCACCTTCTTCCAGCCTTCGATTGCCTGCGGCAGGTAGAGGCCGGGCACGTCTGCGTAACCCTGGCCCTGCTGGGTGACGGGCGTGCCTTCGGTGATGATCAGGCCGGCGGTGGCGCGCTGTTCGTAATAGACGACATTGAGATCGTTCGGGACTGCCTTGGGCGAGCGGTTGCGGGTGAGCGGCGCCATGGCCACGCGGTTCTCGACGGCAATATCGCCGATCTTGATGGGGTCGAACAGGCTGGCCATGAGGGCTCCTTTTAGCTGCCTTTGGAATTTTTAGGAACTCAGAGAGTGATGCGCAGGTCTTCGATGAAGGCTGCGATGCGCTCCTCGTTGCGCTGGTAGAAGGACCATTGGCCAACGCGCTTGAGCGTGATGAGGCCGGCTTTTTCCAGGATGGAGAGGTGTTGGGAAACGGTCGACTGCGAGAGTTCGCAGCATTTTTCGAACTGGCCGGCGCAGATGCCCATGTCGAGCGGATGTGCCTGGCTACAAAAATGGTTTTCCGGCTGGCGCATCCATTCGAGAAACTCGACGCGCTTCGGGTGCGAAAGCGCCTTCAGTATCTCTGCCCTGTCTGCGGGGTCGATCTGCGTTTTACTCATATCGGTCATTGCCGATATATAAATCGGCTAAACCCGATTTTAAGGGGCGAGGGGAGCTTTTTCTGAATTGCCGGCAAAAAAATGGGCCGACGGAAAATCCGCGGCCCGTAGGTATGAAGGTTTCAAAACCTCCAGAGGGGAACAGCCGGCAATGACAACGAGGGGCGTCGCCAACGGGGCCGGCTAAGCAATGAGATGGGGTGTCGGATCCCGGATGACAAGGGGCATTTTCTGCCGGACGTCATTTTTGTTGAGGCTGCAGCGAATGTTTTGCTTGGCCCGTATCAGCATCGGCGGAGGCCGAACTGCGGGCAAAAAAAGAGGGCCACCGGATTGCTCCAGGGCCCTATAGGTATGAAGGTCAAAAAACCTCCAGAGGGGAACAGCTGATGCGGTGGAACTGGGAGGAAAGCCACCATGTGCATCAACTGAGTGCGATATGGGCGTTTTTTGTGCAGGTCGCAACGCTTTATTGTGCAATCCAGCCATGTCTCAAGTGCACGGCTTATGTCACGCGGTCGTCATATTTGCAAAGGTTGCGCGAACGGATGCCAATTCAGCATGAAAATGCTCCGTCGCGATCAATTGCGGTCAGAAGTTCCAGTTGCGCGCCTTGGCGACGATGAAGTCACGGAAAACCTTGAGCTTTGCCGCATTCTTGATTTCGTCGGGATAGCAGAAATAGGTGTCGAAGGATGGGATGTCGGCATTGATCGCCAGCTGGATCAGGCCGGGATCGCGCCCGACGATATAATCCGGCAGAACCGCAATTCCGATGCCGAGCAGGCAGGCACGCTTGATCGATGTCTGGCTGTTGATCTGCAGATGCGGGGTGCGCGGATTGTCAGAGGAGCGGCCGGCATCCTCCAGCCAGTTCACATCCAGCAGGTAATTCGGCGCCGGCAGGCCAAAGCTAATGATTCGATGATTGTCGAGATCCTCGACCGTCTGCGGCTCGCCGAATCGATTGATGTAGGAGGGCGCCGCATAAACGTGCATGTGCACGGTAAAAAGCTTGCGCTGGATAAGATCCGACTGCTGCGGCTGGCGAAGGCGGATGGCGCAATCGGCATGGCGCATGTTCACGTCGACTTCCTCGTTGTCGAGGATCAGCTGGATCGACATTTCCGGATAAAGCTGCAGGAATTCCTGCACCTTGTCGGTCAGCCAGCCCTGGCCGAGGCCGACCGTGGTGGTGACGCGCAGCTTGCCGGACGGCTTGTCCGTTGTCTCGGTCAGCTGCATTTTCACCGTCTCGAGCTTCAGCAGCACGTCATGGGCGGTGCGGTAAAGCAGTTCGCCCTGTTCGGTGAGAATGAGGCCGCGGGCATGGCGGTGGAACAGTTTTACGCCGACATCCTGTTCGAGCGCGCTGACCTGACGGCTGATGGCCGACTGGGACAGGTGCAGCTTGTCTGCCGCATGGGTGAAGGACCCGGCCTCCGCGGCGGCGTGAAAGATGCGCAGTTTGTCCCAATCCAGAGGCACCACCATGCCATGATCCCTTTTCGTCGTCGTTATTCGGCGGCTTCGGCAATCGGCTGGATGCCGGCAATGAAACGTTCCGCTTCGAGTGCTGCCATGCAACCCATTCCGGCGGCAGTGATTGCCTGACGGAACGTGTCGTCGGTGACGTCGCCGGCGGCGAAGATGCCGGGTACGTCGGTCGCGGTCGAATCCGGCGCGGTCCAGAGGTAGCCGTTGGATTTCAGCTTCAGCTTGTCCTTGAACAGTTCGACGGCCGGCGCATGGCCGATGGCCACGAACACGCCATCGATGACTTCCTCGCTGACGGTGCCGGTGCGGGTATCGCGCAGGCGCACGCCGGAAACCGACGGCGGCATCGGCGGCTTGGCCGGGGTGCCGGTGATTTCGGCGATTTCGGTGTTCCACAGAACCTTGACGTTCTCACGCTGGAACAGACGTTCCTGCAGGATCTTTTCCGAGCGGAAACTGTCGCGGCGGTGCACGACGGTGACCGTCCTGGCGATATTGGAAAGGTAAAGCGCTTCCTCGACAGCCGAATTGCCGCCGCCAACAACGATGACATCCTTGTTGCGATAAAAGAAGCCGTCGCAAGTGGCGCAGGCGGAAACGCCAAAGCCCTGAAAGGCCTGTTCGCTTTCGATGCCGAGCCATTTGGCCTTGGCGCCGGTGGCGATGATCAGCGTGTCAGCGGTCCACACCTGTCCGCTATCCGTCTTCACGGTGAAGGGGCGGCTAATGGTATCGACTTCGGTGACCAGATCGTTGACGATTTCGGCGCCGACATGTTCGGCTTGGCCCAGCATCTGTTCCATCAGCCAAGGGCCCTGGATGGGATCTGCAAAACCCGGATAGTTTTCGACATCGGTGGTTATCATCAGCTGACCACCCTGTTCCATGCCGGCGATCAGCACCGGTTTCAGCATGGCGCGTGCCGCATAAATGGCGGCTGTGTAGCCGGCCGGGCCGGAGCCGATGATGAGAACCTGAGTGTGACGGGCAGACATGGGACGATCCTTATTCGATGCCGCGGCGGAGAGCCTGCGCTGGTGAACTGCATCCCTATATGGGGATGAAATCGCATTCCACTGCCCGCGAACGTTCATTTATGATTGTTCCATGCGGAGATTCAAGGGCAGCCATGCGTTTCCAACAGGTCTTGGAGTTCCTGTGCAAGAATCTATCGCCAAGACGGAACTTTGTTGCGGAATCCTGCGATGTCTGTAGAGGATGCTTGCGTGACAACGACAGAAAGGCAGTGCCGTGATCCGCGTAGAACTCGACAGCATCGACCTGAAAATCCTGCGGGAACTGCAGGCGGACGGCCGCATGACAAATGTCGAACTGGCGGAGCGAGTCGGCATTTCGGCGCCACCCTGTCTTCGGCGCGTGCGCAAGCTGGAAGAAAGCGGCATCATCGAAGGGTATCATGCGATGCTGAACGGACCGAAACTCGGCTTCGATCTCGTCGCCTTCTGTATCGTCGGGCTAAAACACCAGTCCGAAGCCAACCTGAAGTCCTTCGCCGCCGCGACTGAAAAGTGGCCGATGGTGCGCCAAGCCTGGATGGTTTCGGGCGATAGCGATTTTCTGCTTCACTGCGTTTCGGAAAACCTGACGAAATTCCAGGATTTTGTGATCGAGGTTTTGACGGCCAACGAGCATGTGGACACGGTCAGGACGATGCTGACGATCCGGCAGGTGAAGAAGCTGGGGTTGGTTGAGGTTTGATGAGGCGCGAGCATAATACTCGAAACCATAAATATAAGCTCTTTCCGATGAGTTTTTGGTTGGGGAATTAAAATAATGACTCTAAAAAAACTGCGGATATCTATCTGGAGTAAAATACTCTACAGGTTGATCGGTAATCGATTTTATTTAGAGCCAGAATTTTTTCGCGATAAAAAAATAATAGTGGTTGGACCTGCGTCTACCGCGATTGATGAGCTTCGAGGTGTGAACCTTGATGACTACGATATTGTTGTGCGGATGAACAAGGCTATTGATGTTCCTTTGGAGATTGATGGTAAAAATATTTGGCGCTGTGATATTTTGTTTCATAATTTTGTAGAAGATGGCCCCCGAAGTGCCGGGAAAATCTCTCAGGATGGTCTTTGTCGGAGCAATGTTAAGACCGTTGTCTATAGGGCAACCAGCAAAAGAAAAATTTTTGAGATTTTATCCTTATCTCGCCGTGTGCCTTTCTCTAATTCGGGAGTGTCTTTTAAGATCATACCTGTCGAATTTTACGACAGATTAAAGGTCCGCCTAAATGGTTGCTCCGCCACAACGGGCCTCATCTGCCTTGCATTCCTGCTCCGATGTGATTTTTCCCATCTGAAGATCATTGGGTTCACCTTTTTTCGGACGCCCTACGTGGCGGGTTACAATGACGAGGTGAGGTCATCTTCCGATGCTCTGGCTTGGGCTCGCGCTGCCGGACAGCACGATCCTGAAAAAGAACTGCAAGTATTTGAGGAGGAGTTGGCTCAGGCCGCGCGTTCTGGGCGAAATATTTCGTTGGGCTTTCGTTTGGCAAGCATTATAGGTGCTCAAAAAACGAGCGGCGGCTAAAGCTGGTTCGTAAGTTTCTCTTGATTTTAGGGTGTGTTCAAATGCGGAAGCTGAAGGTCGGTATTATCAATGATACTGGTGGCCGAGGTCATTACGGATGCGATTTGGTGATGGCTCAATTAACCGGAGGTCTCAAAGGCGTTGGTGTTGAGATAGCGTGGTCGCATCCGGTTGGAGTTTGACCTGCCACTAAGAATTTCCTCCAGATTGGATTAAAGTCCGGCCCATTGAGGACGGACTTATGAAGAAGCAGAGATTTACGGAAGATCAGATTATTGGGGCGCTGAAGGAGCAAGAGGTTGGCGTTAAGGCGGCTGATCGTTGCCGCAAGCACGGGATTTCCGAGGCGACCTTTTATAATTGGAAGGCCAAATATGGCGGCATGGAAGTGTCAGAGGCCAAACGTTTGAAGGCGC
>NZ_JAUSRF010000022.1 GCF_030811685.1 Neorhizobium huautlense
ATCGCGACCACGGGTGGGAGGTCCTTATCCCGTCGGTCGCTTTCAAGAACTCGGGGTCATCCTTCTTCGGACAGAAACCATTTCGGCTGATCCTGTCGGACCTGCTCGATCTCTACAAATATCTCGATGCTTACATCGATCGCCATCGAGCTGTCCTGCTGGATGGTGCCAAAGATCCCGGCACCCTCTTCGTCAAAACGGTGAAAACGATCAGCATCGATGCTGCTTACAATTCGGCGACCTTCTACGAAGCCTGGCGGACCGTCATACAACGCTACGGCATCTACAATCCCTACACCGGGCGAGGTGCGATCAAGGGACTGCTGCCGCATGGTCCACACAATCTGCGCGACATTCTTGCGACGCATATCCTGAAGCAGACCGGATCCTATGAGCAGGCGAGCTACGCCATTCAGGACACACCCGATGTTGTGCAGCAGCATTACGGTCGCTTTCTGCCGCAGGACAAGGCTGCTCTCGCTGCCAAGATCCTCAATCAGGTATGGGAAGCGGCGTAACCTAGAAAGAGATGCTCGGCTTGGATGCGCAAACCTTATTGGGTCTGGGCCGAGCGTTCTTGTTTAGTTCGTTGATGGGATCAGAACCGACGACCCGTGATTACCCGTAAGTGGTGTTTTCCTCGCACTTTGACCAGGCGCGTTGGGCCGTTCTGCAGCTACCGCTGCAGCTTTGATGGCAACAAAGCGCCATTTGCGGTCATTGGGGTTCGGTTGGACGGGGTCGTCGAAACAAAAGGCGGTCTCGCTCGTGGAGGTGACGCGCGCCAATATGTGCTGCTATCTCATCAGTCAAGAAGTCCAACACGCGCGCAGGAAGCTCATGCCCTACCCCCGGCATGGAAAGCAATCGCGCGCACGGCAAAGATCGCGCCAATGCCCTTCCGTTTTCGATCGGCAGGATGGGATCGTCTTCACCGTGGATCACCAGCGTGGGCTGATCGACATTGCGATATTGCCCTGCCCAATCCTCTGTGGTTGATAGCGCGCCGTGATTGAACATGCTGGAGATGTTTTGCGCCCGGCCGAGCATTCGATCGACACCAGCCTTGGCGCGATTTTCATCAAATTCCCCGCCTGAACCAGCGCTTAACCGCTCGCTTTGCATCAAGAACTCAGTCACCGCGCGTGGATCATCCCAGTCGACGGTGGGCAGCTTGGAGAAATGATCGAGAAATTCCTGCGAGATATGCGGCAAAGGCGGACCGTCCCATCCGAGCGGCTCCGAACTGATCAACGTCACTGTCGCCACCCGCTCCGGAAGGCGAACAGCGATCATCTGAGCAATGTAACCGCCCAGCGACATGCCCACCAGATGCGCTTTCGGAAGGTCGTAGGCATCAAGGATGGCCAGCGTATCGTCCATCATATCTTCGACGGTGTACTCCGCTTGACCAAAAGGCACGGTCGAAGATTGACCTGTGTCGCGATGATCAAAGCGGATGACATAGAGGCCACGTCCCGCCAGCGCGGTAACCAATTCGTCCGGCCAACCATCCATCGATAACGTCGCGCCCATGAGCATCAGGACCGGTGCATCCGAAGACGCACCGCAGGTCCTGGTGGCAATCTTCGTATCGCCCCGTGAGATGATCTGGTCGGCGTGACCGAGGCTATAGGTGCTGACTGTCATATCGAACCTCGCGGGTTTTGCGCCTCGATAGTAACGACCAAAGTGCTAGTGTACGGTAGCCTCAGAGCTGGATGACTGTTTTGCCAACCTTGCTTGGCGCAGGCGCTCTATATTGGCTTCGCACGACGCTGCCTCGGTGTCGTTGATTTCCAAAGCCATCTGAGTCCTCGACTTCTGCCAGGGGTTCAACCTGTTCCATGTTATTTTCGTTGTTATTAATGAAGAAGATATAGGGCGAAGCTGTTCTGCGGCAACTGCATGCGCACATCCTAATGGAACATCGCAGATCATCGGACATTGGATGAGCACGCACGATTATCGAGGCATGATGCCTCGTATGGAGTTATCATGTTTATCCTGCATCATCTCAGTAACAGCCGCTCGCAGCGTGTCCTCTGGATGCTGGAGGAACTTGGATTTCCTTACGAAATCCGCTTTTACAAACGCGATCCCAAATCCATGCTCGCTCCACCAGAACTGCGCACGATCCACCCGCTTGGAAAGGCTCCAATCTTGGAGGATCAGGTTTCTGGCAAGCCTCTCATTCTCGTGGAAACCGGAGCGATTTGCGAATACCTAGTGAGCAAGGCCGATGGCCGACTCGGTCCTCCCGATCAATCGGCAGGATTGCTTCGCTATCGACAGTTTCTGCATTATGCCGAGGGTTCTGTCATGCCGATGCTGCTTGCCAAACTAGCCGTTAGCCGCGTGCCGCTACTGGGGAACAAGGGCGCCAAGCGGATCCAGCCAATGATCGATCATCACCTCGACTATATAGAACGGGAGCTCACCGATCGGGCTTGGTTTGCAGGAGACATAATCACAGCCGCCGACATCATGATGAGCTTTCCTCTTGAAGTTGCGAAAGGTCGAGCGGGGCTCGATGCATCACGACCAGCAACGATGGCTTGGCTTGATAAAATCCACTCTCGCCCAGCCTATCGACTGGCGCTGACGAAGGGCGGCGAATACGCCTACGCGTGACAGCCGATATCGTGTGGCGGAAGTTATCAGCGCGCCATCTTTGCAAATTCTTTGACCACGTCCGACGGATTCAAGCCTCTATCGAAGCGACATCGCATCAGCACCCACCGTGCAACGCTAACCTTTGGGGTTCACGACTTCAGATGCCGGCTGGTTTGCGGTCTCTCCCGGCTTCAGGACGAACACGTAAGCTCCCCCGATGATCAGACCAAGGACAAAGATCACTCCGACGAAGGTGAACATGCCGCGACGGGCCTTGCTTCCAGCACTCATAATTTTCACTTTCATAGCTTCACAGGGGTGGATCAATGATGCTGCTTCGGCCGTCGACGTGTCCGCCTCGGTCTGTCATCCACCATTGAGTGAGGTAAACGATCGTGCAGAGTGCCGCACATAAAACGATGATAGCAATCATCGCCTTAAGACCGTCGAAGCGTGTAGATTGTCGGTTTGAGGACGGCCGGTCGTTTTTCATCCCGCCATAAACACATGACCGTGGCTTCGGTTCCGACGCCTCGGCGAATTGCGCTCCATTAACCGCTGTCACTTGTCCGTGCCATCGGATTCATTTCTCTCAGATTTGAAATTGGTCATGATCCGAAGAGTTGCAAAAGTCGCAATCGAAAGCACAATCGCTGTGTCATATGCTCCAAGACCAACCGCGGTACCGATCGCGCCGGTGGCCCAGATGCTGGCTGCAGTCGCCGTCCCACGCGTGCCAAGCTTACCGACAAGTATCGCACCGCCGCCAATGAAGCCAACGCCATTGATGATGCCCTCCACGATACGTGCTGTCGCCTCCGCATTACCCGTCGTGACTGCTTCCGTCGCCTGAATGAACCCGCAGGCGGCGATCGCCACAAGAGGAAAGGTTCGCAGGCCGGCACTGCGCTCATTACGCTCGCGATCCCAGGCGATTGGAAGCGCAAGGACATAGGCGACAAGAAGTGCGACCAGATGAGGGACAATATTCAATTCGACGCCGACAGATGCTAGCCACTCACTCAACCGGCCTCTCCTTTGTGTTATGCTGTTGGCGAGCAATATGGATCACTTTTTCGGTGCCCCCATCCTCGGCCATGCCGTTCGCTTCACCACTCTTTGCAGCAATGACCGCGATTTGCCCTTAACCGGAAGAAGATCGATATCACTGACGAGCCGTGCACCGCCGTCCCGGCGTTCAAGGGTGATCTTACGGCTGTGGAAGGCTTCGAGTTCGGCACGGTGAGCGACACTCAGGATTGTTGCCATCGGAAGTTCTTCCGAGACGATCTCCATCATCCGGCCCTGGCTTTTGTCGTCGAGTGCCGCAGTTGCCTCGTCCATCACGATGATATCCGGATCGTTCAGCAGAAGGCGCGCGAAGGTCAGGCGTTGTTTCTCGCCACCCGACAACGTCTGATCCCATGGCGCCTCGTCTTCAATCTTGTCCTTCAAATGACCCAGCCCGACCTTTTCGAGCGCAGCACCGATCTCTTCAGACGTCCAGATATCTGAAGACTGGGGATAGGACACCGCGCGACGAAGCGTGCCGGTCGGAATGTAGGGCTTCTGGGGAAGCATGAACAATCGGCTCTCGGCGCGGAAATTGACGCTGCCGCTGCCCCATGGCCATAGACCGGCGATCGCTCGAACCAGCGTGCTTTTGCCGGAGCCGGATTCTCCGGCAATCAGCACACGCTCACCAGGCTCGACCTCAACCTGCGTTTCCCTGACCACGGCGGTGCCATCGCCGAGCTTGACGGAGACATCATGAAGGGACAGCATCGTGTCGCCTTCCGTATCCCCGCGGGTGATACGACCAAGCGTGTCGCTTTGCTCTGCCCGCTCCAGGCCATCGAGTGACATCATCAGAGACGCGACACGGCGCGCGCAAGCGTTCCAGTCGGCCAGTCGGGGATAGTTGTCGACCAGCCATCCGAAGGCACCTTGAACGATTGTAAAGGCGGAGGCGGCCTGCATGACCTGACCGAGCGACATGCTGCCGTCGAGAAATTTTGGCACGCAAAGCAGGACAGGCACGATGGGCGCAATAAGCAGAGAGCTGTGCGAAACGAGCGTCGTGCGCATGTACTGGTTGGCAAGCTTGCGCCACTGATGCCGCACAGCGCCGAATTTCTTGTCAAGATCGCTACGCTCTTCCTCCTCGCCGCCGAGAAGGGCAATGCTCTCGCCATTCTCGCGCACACGTGTCAGCGTATATCGAAACTCGGCCTCAAGCTGGTTTTTGACCTCGGACACCTGGACAAATTGACGTCCGATAATGGCGATCGAGGTTGAGGTGATGATCGCATAAAGGACTGCGGCAATAACGAGGAACCCGGGAATGGTGATATCGGTGTTGCCGAGCGATATCGTCAGGGCGCCACCGATCGTCCACAACACGACAATGAAGGTGGAGGCCGACAGGAACGCCGCAATAACGCCGGCCACAAAATCAACGGGGGCCTCGGTTGCAATCCTCATATCCTCCGAAAGCCGCGCCTCCGGGTTCTGGTGATCGCCGTCTATGAGGTTGAGCTGGTAATAGCGGCCATTGGCCAGCCAACGAGCGATTGTTGACTTCGTCAGCCAGGAACGCCAGCGCCTCTGGATCAGCATCCGCACATAAACCTGCGAGGTGACGATGCCAACACTGCCGATGACCAGCAGCGGGAACAGGGTGCCGAGATAATAGACCGTCGGGGCATTGCGCTGCTCAATGGCATCGAACAGGCCGCGGTTCCAGACATTGACCCCGTACTGAAAACCAACATTGATGCAGATAAGCGCCAGCAGCCCGACCGAAAACGGCCAGGCGGTTGTGTCGCCGCGCCGGCTCCAAAATCCTCGTGCGCTGATCCAGAACCTGCGCAGAAGATATTTCTTCCTCGCGTGCTCCAACTCTTCGGGAGTCATTTCGGTGTCTGTCTCAACGATGTCGGGCGGCGGCGGGTCGTAATCGCCTTGTTCCTCAACTTGACGCACCTCTTTAGGCGCATCCGGATCGGCGCAATCTTTTTGTTTCGATTTCAGCGCATCGTTCTTCATGGCGGCATCAACGAACCATGGAACCAAAGGTTTCACCGCGGACGTGTCGTCGCTGTCGTTATCTAGATGGAGTCGATGGAACCTTCAGTATGACGGCATGTTTATCGGGCTTTGAATTTCTGAAATGGCCTGCGACGTAGGAAGATGAGGAACGCCGATGGCATTGGAAGACGACTATTCACAAGGGATCGAAGCCGCGATTATTGCCACCGGGCAGATACAGACCCGAGCCAAAGCAGTCGTCATGCTTGCCGAAGATTCGCACAATGAGGTCGCGCTCGCTTTCGCACAGTCCGCGGTCGATGCCTCAGAGCTAGCGATGGAAAATTTTCAGAGCGCGATCCTATTCATTCAAGAGTCTGACAAGACTGAACATCTGTCGAAACAGGCAAGTGCCAGTTTGCAACTCAGCGAAGCTGAGCTTGTCAGGGCAGAGAACGCTTTGGGCCTGAGGGCTTAGGCGCGCACCCTCACTTATTCGGCTCGTCCCTTTCCTTCACCATTTCCGGAGGGGCAACAGGCGTTTCCAAGGCGTTTGTCGCGCCTTCGGTTTCTTCGTAAGCCGGGATGTTCTCCGGAATGTCGCTATAACCTGCGTCTGCGTGATGCTTCTCAGCAGCCTCGGCATCTGCACCATGGCCGCGCGCTTGGTCTTCATCCAACATGGTCATGTCATTTCTCGCTTTTGTTGATCTCCAAACGGAACGAAGTCGGACGCGCGACTGTTCCATCGGCTTGAATTTCACCAAGGACAAGCCAGAATGCCATCAGACCAAAACCCCAGAACCGATATCGAATGCGAAGTGGCCGTGATTGGGGCCGGCACTGCGGGGCTGGCAGCCGAACGCAGCGCCCGGCGCGCCGGCGCAAAAACGCTTCTTATTGATGAAAGGTTTGCCGGAACGACATGCGCGTCCGTCGGCTGTATGCCTTCCAAGCTTCTGATCGCGGCGGCGAAGGTTGCTCACAGCATCGCCGCCGCGCCACAGTTTGGAATATATCCGGGAAACCTGGCCATCGACGGCAAAGCGGTGATGCACCGTGTTCGAACTCTGCGTGACGAGTTCGTGGCATCCGTCCTCAAATCCATCGATGAGATACCAGACGATACAAAACTGATGGGCAAAGCTACGTTCGCCAGTGGCAGCAATTTGAGGGTTGGCGACAAGACAGTAAGAGCCAAGTCCGTCGTGATCGCCACGGGCTCAAAATCGAGCATTCCGAAAACGTTCGATCGCCTTGATAATATCCTGACGAACGAGACTATCTTCGAGCTTGAAGACCTCCCCTCCTCGCTCGCGGTCATCGGGGCCGGTCCACTCGGGCTTGAACTTGCCCAGGCATTTTCTCGACTTGGCGTCGAGGTCATGGTCTTCGATGAAGGCAAAACGGTTTCGGCTTTGAAAGACGAAGACGTGGCGGAATCCCTACATGCCCTCCTTGAGCAAGAATTTCCCATTCGTCTGAGCGTCGACATCGACGCATCGAGTTCGGACGGGGCAATCGAACTATCCTGGTCCGGTGCATCTCAGGGCAAAATGCGGTTCACGCATGTCCTCGTTGCGACTGGCCGTCCGCCGAACCTCGATGGACTTGGCCTCGACAATACAGGCATTGAGCTGGACGAGCATGGCACGCCGTTATTCGATCGTCAGACAATGCGATGCGGGAAATCCTCGATCTTTCTCGCAGGCGATTCGGACGCACAAGTCCCGATCCTGCATGAGGCTTCTGCAGAAGGCGCAATTGCAGGCAACAACGCGGCTCGCTTTCCGGAGGTTCGACCTTCGAAACGGTCGACGCCTCTGGCAATAACGTTCACGGATCCTCCGAGCGCATCTATCGGAGTTCCTGCAGATGAGGATGCAATCACTGGGGTTTCCGACTTTTCGGATCAGGGCCGCGCGAAAGTGGAAGGGCGGAATGTTGGCATGATCAGGCTTTACGCCGACAATGAGGGCCGCCTGACAGGGGCGACTTTGGCGGCTCCCGAAGGCGAGCATTTTGCGCATATGATCGCTTGGGCAATCGAAGATCGACTGACCGCAATGCAGCTTCTCGACAAGCCGTTTTACCACCCGACCTATGAGGAAGGTTTGCGTTCTGCTCTGAAGCAGATCTGCGATCAGACCCGGCTTCCATTTGGACAGGACCGTGATGCGGGTTCTGCCCCAGGCGTGTGAGGATTAACAGATGCCCGGAGTGTACAAATCCTTGTTCATCCTTGCCTTCGACCTTGATCGATCAGGGCAAGCCATCCCCGTATCCGAGCCTAAGCTTGCGCCCGACGAGACCGCAGCAATCGCTGAAGCCCGCCGTCTGGAAGGTCTCCATGCAGGGGTAGTCGTGTGGAAGCGCGAGGCGAAACCTGTCATCGGCGAAGAAGGCGAGCCCGAAATCCTGTGGCAGGCCGGAGCGCTTGGTGATTTCAACTAAGCGACGTGGCAGGGGGAACCATGAAGCTCGCGTCCCGTTCAGCCCTCGTGATCACCTTCGACACAGCGATCAGCGGTGTGGAAGGACTTGTCGGGTGTCTTTGATGGACATCCGACCTCAGCAGACAGGGAGAATTATGATGGTAATCCAGAAGAATGGCTCAGCCCACTGGGCTGGCGGCTTGAAGGACGGCAAAGGCGAAATTACCACCGAGAGTGGCGCACTGTCCGCTCATCCCTATGGCTTCAACACGCGTTTCGAGGGCGTGAAGGGAACCAACCCGGAAGAACTGATCGGTGCAGCGCATGCAGCCTGCTTCACCATGGCACTTTCGAAAATGCTGGGAGAAGCCGGACTGACCGCAACGAACCTGGATACGAAAGCAGTTGTCAGCCTCGACAAGGTCGGCGACGGTTTTGGCATTACAGCGATCGAACTCAATCTTCGTGGAACTGTGCCGGGTACGGACGAGCAGACCTTCACGAAAATCGCCAATAAGGCGAAAGAGGGATGCCCGGTTTCCAAGGCTCTTGCCGCAGTACCGATCAGCCTGAACGTCACTTTTTCATAACGCAGACTCTGTCTTGAAAATTTCAGCTACATTCAAAGAATGCCACCCTGTCACCAGGGTGGCATTCTCGCATCAACACGAAATCAGAGGCGGGCTTCCGGGCGATAACGACCGCGCTCCGCTTCGATCTGTTCAGCGGTGTAAGGATCTGCCCTTTCGTCGAAGCGCGACCATCCTCCTGCAGTGTACGCGCGGCGGCGCTCCGCAAGGTCTACAGTGCGCGGGCCGGCAAGAACGCCCTCAGCCGCGGCAACTTTGTCATTTTCGACCTTGGCTGCAACGACGGCGCCGCCACGGCGGATGCCTTCAGCATAGACGTGAGCATCTTCCTCAGAGACGCCGGACTCGATCATGGCCCCAACGAGACCACCCGCAGCACCACCCGCGACCGCGCCCGCCACTGCACCAGCCGCAGTTGCAGCAAGCCAGCCCGCAGCAACGACCGGACCGACGCCGGGGATCGCCATGATGCCAAGTCCCGTTAGCAAGCCGCCGGCACCACCGGCAACCGCCCCGAGACCCGCGCCAACGCCAGCGCCCTCGCCAGCTTTGTTACCCTGCCCTTCAAGCTCTTCCTTGCCATCCTTGTAATATAGGATGCTGATATCGTCGGACGAAACGCCGGAATCCTCCAGCGCCTTAACGGCCGTGCGTGCATCATCATAGGAGTCGTAAAGACCAGTAATCGTTTTCATGGTGATTTCCTCGCTTGCAGATTTTTCTGTCTTTATTGGGAATGACGCTTACTGCGACATCGTGATGTTGCCCTGGAAATCGAGCGCGACGTTGCCGTGCTTTCCATCCTTGGAGCCCATGCCGCGCCAGATGCCCTGATCGTCGAGCTTCAGGCCGGACACGTCGGTGTAACCCGCTTCCTCGATGCGGGACTTCGCCTGGGCTTCAGTGAAGCTGTTCTTGCCGCCGACCGGCGCGCCCGGATTCTGCTCACCGGAAGACGACACGGCTGGTGTGGTCTGCGATGTCTTCGGCGCTTCGCTCTGTGCAAAAGCGGTGGTCGCGGTAACGAGGACGGCGGCAAGGCCAAATGCAATCTTCTTCATAGTTATTCTCCTGATTCCGCATTTGATTTGAATGCGTTACAGAACATGCGACATAATGTTTTGTTCCAAGTTCGAGTCGCTTTAATGCCTCGTGGTCCTTTCAAGAAATACGATGCAACCATTCAAGGCTCGTCGCGTTCTCGCGTAAGCGTGTACTGTTCCCTAGCGCGAGGCTGAAGTGGGCAGAAAAGTGGACAAGGTCTACGAGACGCTTATTCGTGGCTTGAGCCACGGGCTTGCCAGCAACGATCTTTATGACTTCATCTCCAGTGGATGTGCGGTTTCTTCGAACAAACGAATCTGCAGGGCATCTCTCATGGCGATGTCTAATGCCCGAGTTGCGGACCGAGACGTGTTGGAGCACGTCTATTCAATTGCCGCCGATCGTCGACTGGATGCGTGAATTGAACACGGCAATTAGCGGGATCTAATCGGGCGCGACTGTTGACGGCGGCCGAACGTCCGCAGCGTTGTTATGCCCCCAATCACTGTTTGCAAACTCATCGTCCGCTTGCTGATTAACCTTCGTAACATCGTCGGTTTCCTGGGCGACGAGGTCGCCGGCCCTCTCCGCACGTTTCCAGTGATGGTCATGAGCGCCGTCCGGACGCCCCTCATCCTCCCCGATTTTATAGGCACGCTCGCGCTGTTCCTGCTCTCGATCGGTCATCGAAGGTGTCCTCCCTGTTGCGTGGGTCAAACAATCCATTGGCCCCGCAGTTCCCGAAGCACTGAAACGCGTGCGGCATTGAACCGTCGACGGGATCGGAAAAGAGTTGCTCATAAAGGGTGTGAACGCGTGGGAGTGGCGGCAGAGCGGCAGGAGAAACTCAATCAAGGTGCGCTTCGTCTTCCGAAGGTGCGGAACCTGAAACCGAACCATCCGTTTTCAGCATCGGGCAAGAAGGCAGAAGCCACGTGAGCACCTCATTGCAGATGAACGACGGCAACCGAGTATCGGACCCTCGCGCCTTCGTGACAGGGCTTGGGCGCGGGGCAGCCGGAGCCTTGCTCTTCGGTGTTCCCATGCTGATGACAATGGAATTGTGGGAGCTCGGCTTTTACATCGAGCGTTATCGACTGCTCATTCTTCTGACAGCCAACATCCCTCTTCTTGTATCCCTGGCCGATCGGGTCGGGTTCGAGCGCACCGGAACTTTGGCGGAAGCCTGCCGCGATGCAACGATCGCCTATGCGCTCGGGATCGTTATGAGTACCGCTATTCTCGTGTTGTTCGGCGATATCAAGCCTGGCATGCCGATCTCGGAAATCGTTGGAAAGGTGGCCATCCAGGCCGTGCCTGCGAGCATCGGCGCACTCCTGGGCCGTTCGCAGCTCGGCGAATCCAACGATGATCAGGATGAACACAAGGATGGGAACCGTGACGAAGAGGCTGTGACGGATCACCTGTCAACGCGCTACATCCAAGAGCTGTTCCTGATGGGCGTCGGGGCGCTTTTTCTGAACCTGAACGTCGCACCGACCGAGGAAATCATCCTTATTTCATTCAAGATGACGCCGTGGCATGCCTTGGCGACCATCCTGGTCTCCATCGCTATCATGCATGCATTTGTCTACGCTGTAGCCTTTCAAGGATCACATGAGGTTCCGGAGGGTACTCCGTGGTGGCATGCATTTTTCCGCTTCACGCTGCCGGGCTACATCGTCGCAATGGCGATCAGCCTCTATGTACTTTGGACGTTCGGCCGCCTTGATGACGTCGGCCCGACGCAAGTCCTGATGTCGGCTATCGTGCTGTCATTCCCGGGTGCGATCGGCGCCGCAGCTGCACGATTGATCTTGTAGGAGGATATCCATGACAGAGATTTCTCGTCGTCCTCATTCCGAAAAGCCAGATCCACACTGGGTCGAATGGGCGACCGGGATCGTTTCTGCCGTGCTGGTCGTGGCGATGCTTGGATGGGTGGGATACGAGGCCCTGACCGATAAGGACGGGCCACCTGAATTTCGTATCACGATTACGGGTATTGCACCGGTCTCAGGCGGTCACCGCGTCGAATTCGATATTGCCAACCGTGCCACACGAACGGCAGCGACTGTGAACGTGCGGGGAGAAATCCTGGACGGAAGCCGCACTGCGGAAGATGCCGAAGTGGTAATCGATTACGTTCCTGCGCAGTCAAAATCATCCGGGGCTTTGATATTCCGCGAGGACCCAGGACGCCATGAGATCCTTATAAGGGCAGTCGGGTATAGTGATCCCTAGCGTCTACGCAACGCATCCGCCAGCAGCCAGCAACTCTCCAAAAGAGTTCCTGCCATCATTTTTCTGACTGACCGGACCGTGAAGAACGATTGTATGTTGCTTTCTTCCGAACGATCCAAGCCGTCTGGAACGTGGAAAAGCGGCAAGAATGCCGCCTCTCTTAACTCACCCCAGCCAGACTGAAGAGCTAGGTCAGCTTTGGATGTTGTCCGACCAGCCTATCCCGCTTTTGCTGAAGCAGGTCCATCTGGTCTTGTAGCTCACCCATAGCTTCGTCGATTTTCTCGACACTTTCCTCGATGTAAAGATAGTGCTCGGCAAGGAGTGCCTTCGCCTCCTTGCGGTTGGAGGCGTTAGGCGTGTCCCCGTAAAGAGGTCGGTTTGCTGTTTCCTTGAGGAATACAGTGGTCACCAGACCGGCCGCCGCTGCGATCATCAGATAGTAGGCCGGCATGTAGATGTTACCGGTTGCCTCCACCAACCACGCGGTGATTGTCGGAGTCAGACCCGCAACGATAACCGAGATATTGAATGAGATTGCCAGCGCGCTGTAGCGGATACGCGTTGGAAACAGTGCAGGCAGTGTGGCGGCCATGATACCGACCAGGCAGTTCAGGCCGATTGCAAGGATCAGCAGTCCGAAAAAGATGCCAACGGTTTGACCGCCGGCGATCAGGTGGAAAGCCGGCCAGGACAGAAACAGTACCAACGCACTGCCGATTGCAAGAAACGGACGACGCCCGACACGGTCGCTCAGGAAACCGACCAAAGGCTGCACGAACAGCATGCCAACCATGACGGCGATGATGATGAGCGCGCCGTGATCTTCCGTATAGCCAAGCGTTTTCGAGAGATAGGTCGGCATATAGGTGAGAAGCATGTAATAGGTCACGTTGGTGACAAGAACCATACCGATGCAGATCGCCAGCGAACGAGGATGTTTGCTGAGAATTTCCGCGATCGGAACGGCTGGCCGCTCTTTCAGAGCATCCTTGTCTTCCTGCTCCGTGCGCTTCAGGCGCTCAGTGAATGCAGGTGTCTCCTCGGCAGCGTGCCGCAGGTAAAGGCCGATCAAACCAAGCGGCGCAGCCAGAAAGAACGGAACCCGCCATCCCCAGGACAGGAAGTTCGCCTCACTCATCGCCGCAGTGAGAACGACGACAAATCCGGCTCCGAGCACGAAGCCGGCGATCGATCCGAAATCCAGCCAACTCCCCAGAAACCCGCGCCGCCGATCTGGTGAATATTCGGCAACGAAGATCGCAGCACCCGTATATTCGCCGCCAACGGAAAAACCCTGGGCAAGCTTGCAGATCAGCAGCAGCACCGGAGCCCAAAGGCCGATCGTTGCATAGCCGGGAATAAGGCCAATGCAGAACGTGCTGATGGCCATGATGATGATCGTCAGCGACAGGACTTTCTGACGTCCGAACTTGTCACCCATCGCCCCGAAGAACACGCCGCCAAGTGGGCGCACGAGAAACGGCACGGAAAACGTGGCCAATGCCGCGATTGTCTGCACCGCTGGCGATGCGTCGGGAAAGAATACTTTGCCGACGGTGGCGGCGACGAAGCCGTAAACACCGAAATCGAACCATTCCATCGCGTTGCCAAGGGCTGCGGCGGTAATGGCTTTTTTCAGTTTTGAATCCTCAATGACGGTCACATCATTAAGTGTAAGTGGGTTTGTTTGGCTATCGGTATTCAACCCTGCCCCCTTGGAACATGTATCACCCGATGACTGGGCGCGCCCAATAATGCAGAGCTGTTCAAAAGGTTCCGATGTTTCAGAGGATAGGACTGTCAGTGGAGGAGGAAGACAAAATGCTGTAGAAATGACAAAATTCGGTCGCGACTATCGTCAATTACAGAAACACGAACGAACCGACGGCGATGAACATCAGCATCCAGTCCGCGAGTTCGAGTTTCACGTGTTTGGGCGTGTTATCTCCTCCCGGCTTGCCTCTTATTTGACGCTCAGCGTTGGCTCTAAAGCGCTGCCTCGAACAGTTCGCGTGCCTCGTCAGGCGATGCTCGGCCATCCAGTGCCATCTGGATGCAGTTATCTGCTACGGCGCGATGCAGGTCCGTGCGGTGTGCCCAGTTCTCGGCAATAAACTGTCTGGCTGCGAGTGGACTGAAGATCAGACGCGTTCCGGCGATCACTGGCTTGTCCAATAGAAGAATTGGCATTTTTCACTGTTCAGTTTCTAGAATTGAAGAGCGGAAACGATCCCGCCGATGAACGTCCATTCGGTTTGCTATTCTGCAGCGATGGATACGGTCGAACGCTGAGTGATCTGCATCAGGTAGGAACAGATATCTCCGCCGCAGGCAGCAACCAGTGCCGCCTGACTGTAGCCTTCCGCCTGTGCCTCGGCTCTCAAAGCGCCCGCCAGCATGCTGAACTCACTGGCGTCCTCGACAAAGCCCAACACCATCTGACGGGCCGTAAGCTTGTCGTCCAACCAGTCGTCGATCACCTTCATGCCTATCTCTCCTTCAATGCAGGCCGGTAATGCGGAAAGATCGAAAAGGTTGCCGCTGCCGCAAAACATTTCCAGAAGGAGACACAGCACATGGTATCGGCCGCGAAAACCGCCCGGAATGCGGAGACATTAGTACCAGAACAGCCAGACGTCACTGAAAGCAATCCTGCGACGATAGATCGAGCGGAACAAATGAACTGGCACCGTGTTCGCCTCGACGCAGAGTCATCTCATGGTCGTCACATGCACGGTGCAACAGACTTCATCGCTGAACTCGTCAGAGCGGCCAACCGCGTTGAACGGCTCCCGGATGCGACACGGGCATGCCTCCTCGACATATCCTACGAAACCATTCGCGATATGCGTGAAGAAATCGGTCTTCCGTCCGTTGGATACGGGCAGGACATCGCGATCGACATGATGACGATGGCAAGAGCCATACCGGTCTTTTCAGATGCGGAGGTCGCCTCGGCGTTGCTGGAGGCCGCAGCGGAAATCAGGTCATTGCATATCGCCGGCTGCGAGCAGCGCTCATCTCCGGGAATGGCGGCATTCAACAGAGGCCACGCAACGGCTTTCAAAGGGCGTGCCCATATGCCGCCTTTGCCGCCAGCTTAGATCGAAGCCTGGCAAAGCGCGCACATAACGCAAGGAAGCCGGAACGAATCCATATTTCAGTCGGTTTATCGGGACGACTGTCGTTTGGAGTAAGCCGAGATGAGTGCACCGCGTTCGAATTGGAAAGGTTATATCACCTTCGGCGAGGTCACCTGCCCCGTCGCCCTTTATACCGCCGCCTCGTCGTCGGACCGGATCAGGTTCAATATCCTCAACCGCAAGACAGGCAACCGTGTCCGCCGCGACTTCATCGACAGCGAAACGGGCGATGCCGTTGAGCACGACGATCAGGTAAAGGGATATGAGACAGGCAATGGCCGATATGTCGTCCTCGAGCCCGAAGAAATTGCCGCTGCTATCCCCGACAGTGACAAGACGCTCGCCATCGATGCATTCATTCCCTGCGACGAGATCGACGACGTCTATTTCGACAAGCCCTATTACCTCGCTCCTCAGCAATCCGGCGAAGAAGCGTTTGCGCTGCTGCGGGACGGCATGAAGGAAGCCAAGGTTGCGGCGATCGCCAGCACCGTCCTGTTTCGCCGGTTGCGCACGGTCCTGATCCGCCCGTATGGGGACGGATTGATCGGCACGACGCTGAACTATGATTACGAGGTCCGTTCCGCTGAAGAAGCGTTCGACGATATGCCCGATATCAAGATCGACAAGGAAATGCTCGATCTTGCCGCGCATATCATCGGCACGAAGAAGGGCAGCTATGACGCATCCAAATTCGATGATCGATATGAGGAGGCTCTGGCCGAACTGGTGAGAGCCAAGATCGAGGGCAAGCCCTTCAAGAAGGTAAAAGCCGTCAAGGCCTCAAAACCGAGCGATCTGCTGCAGGCATTAAAGGACAGCGCCGGTGCGTCAAAGAAATCAGCCAGCAAGCCCAAGTCCGCTAAGTCCGCCAACTCCAACAGCTCCAGCAAGAAGGCTGCCAAGCAATCCGGCAGCAGCTCGTCCTCACCTCGGAAAACCGGATAGGCGGGAGGTCATAACATGGCATTGCGCCCTTATTGGAAAGGCTATCTGAAACTCTCGCTGGTCACCTGTTCTGTGGAAATGACGCCAGCGACCTCTGACAGCGACAAGGTCAAGTTTCACACGCTCAACCGCGATACGGGAAACCGGGTGCTGAGCCAGTATGTGGATTCGGTCACGGGAAAACCTGTTCGCGACAAGGATGAGGTGAAGGGCTACCAGCGGAGCGAAGACGATTATGTCATGCTGGAGGACGAGGACCTCGAGCATGTGGCGCTGGAAAGCACCAAGACGATCGACATTTCGACTTTTGCGCCGCGCGACGAGATCGACTGGATTTGGCTCGACAAACCCTATTACCTGACCCCGAACGACAAGCTCAGCGATGAGGCCTTTGCTGTCATCCGCGCCGCGATGGAAAAGCAGAAAATGGTCGGCATTTCCCGGCTCGTGCTGGGGCGTCGCGAGCGGGCTGTGATGCTGGAGCCGCGTGGCAAAGGCATCGTTTTGTGGACCCTGCGATATGGCGACGAGGTCAGGGACCAAGCCGATTATTTCAAGGGTCTGGACAAGGAGAAGCCTGAGAAAGCGACCTTGCCGCTGATCCGTAAGCTCATCAAAAAACAGACCCGCCACTGGGACGCGAAGATGGTCTCCGACCCGGTCCAGGAAAACCTGCTGGACATCATCAAGTCGAAAAAGAAACATCGGCGGGCGCCTGCGCCCAAGAAGGCAACGCCTTCCGCGGACGACAAACCAAGCAATGTCATCAACATCATGGATGCATTGCGTAAATCGATCGCGGCCGATAACCGGCGATCAAAGAAGAAATAGCATCCGAACAGCGATGACGCTCAGGTCGCGTTGTCGAGCCGTCGGATCGCCTCGTCGAGCGGTCGCTCCGATTGGCAATAATCCTTCCAGGCATCACTCTTGCCGATCAGTCCCGGCACCGTGTGGAGCGTAAACCTGTTCGGGTCGAGATCGGCCTTCACCTGCCCCCAGGTCAAAGGCATGGACACCGTCGCTCCCGGTCGGGCTCTTGATGACAAGGGTGCCACCGCCGTGGCCATCCGGTCATTGCGCAGATAGTCGAGAAAGATGCGGCCGTTGCGCAATTTCTTCGACATTTTGGTCACGTAGAGGTCCGGTTGGTCCTCGGCCATCTGCGCGCATACACGCCGGGCAAAATCCTTGGCATCGTCCCAGCAGGGTGATTTTCCTTTTCCCACTTTGAGCGGTGTCACCACATGCAGTCCCTTTCCGCCTGTCGTCTTGCAGAAGCTGAGCAGACCGAGAGCATCCAGGCGATCCCGAAGTTCCCTTGCCGTCTCAACCACGGTCGAGAACGCCACATCCGGGCCGGGATCAAGATCGAAAACAAGTCGACCCGGAACTTCCGGCTCATTCGGCTGGCAGTTCCAGGGATGCAGCTCGAGAGCTGACACTTGCGCCAGCGCCGCCAGCCCCTCAATGCGATCGACCTGCAGGTAAGGTTTCTTGTCGCCTGTCACCTTGACCAGTTCCAGAAGGTTCGACGTTCCCTGCATGGCGCGGCGCTGGAAAAACTGCTCACCCTGAATTCCATCCGGCGCGCGGATGACGGAACAGGGGCGACCACGAACATGCTCGATCAGCCATTCACCTATGGCCTCGTAATAGCGCGCAAGATCCTGCTTGGTGACCGGATCCTGCTTGTCCGGCCAGAGCACTTTTTCGGGATGTGAGATCAGAACGCCCATCACCTCCGCCTTGCCCGAGCCGGACGGCAGTTTTGCGGAGACGGCCTTGCGTGTTGTTGGTGCCTGAGGTGTCGGTTGTGATGGTGACGCCGGCTCTTCCGTTGTCACCTCATCGGCGGGCTTATCCTCACGCAAACCCTTAAATGCCGCCTGGCGCACAAGTCCGTTTGCTCCCCATCCGGCAAACGCAATCTCGGCGACTCTTTCCGGCTTCACCCAATGGATGCCAGCTTCCTTTTTCGGAGCACCGATGCCTGTGAAGGGAGAGCGGGAGATGGATAACGGCTTTAATGTCTCCAGTAGCAGTCTGGACCGACCAGCGCCAAAACCCGTGCCGACCCTACCAAGATAGACAAAGTGCTTATCGCGATAAACACCCACCAGCAGCGACCGAAACTGGCTGCCATTGGTGGCATAGCCGCCGATCACCACTTCATGCCCTGCCCTGCACTTGGATTTCACCCAGCTATCGCTTCGTCCGGATTGGTAAGGCTCATCCAGCTTCTTCGACACGATGCCTTCCAGCGACAGTTTGCAGGCCGAGCGCAAGACAGCATCGCCACCGGTCTCAAAATGGTCGACATAACGAATACGCGGACCGATCGTGCTATCGGCCAGCAGGGTCTCAAGCCGCTTCTTGCGCTCACCCAGAGGGTTTTCGCGCATGTCTTCATCGGCATCGAACAGCAAATCAAAGCCGAAATAGACCAGATCCTTTGTATTGCCTTCGGAGAGCGCGACCTGCAAGGCCGCGAAATCGGGAGCGCCGTTTGCGTCGAGCGCGCAGATCTCGCCATCGATCACGGCATCGGGCAGTCCTGTAGCGTCCTCCGCGATCTGTCGAAAGCGATTTGTCCAGTCCAGACCTTTACGGGTTTTCAGGCTGACTTTTCCCGCCTTGATGCGCATCTGGATGCGATAACCATCGAACTTGATTTCGTGCAGCCACATGGTCCCAGGCGGTGGTCTGTCTTGCGTTTTGCAAAGCTGGGGTGCGATGAAGTCAGGCATCCTGCTCGTGGCAGAATCACGACTTTTGGACGCGCGCTTGTGACTGCTCGCCTTCCGGTTTTCGGCTGCGAGACCTTCGCTGCTGTCCCAGACGGCATCGGCGTCCATCACGGGTTCGCTCAGCATGAACGGACGGGGCTTACGCCCCTTGCCCGCCGCAATGGTCGCCATGTCCCGGCCGGAGGCAACCGAATTTTTCTCGATTGTGAGGATCGCGCCACCATCTCGATCCACGGCATGATCGTCGCGATGTTTGATCAGCAACCAGTTGGTCCGCTTGCCGCCATCGCGATCAGTCTTCATGCGTACCAGCACGAAGCTGCCGTGCAGCCGAGCACCATGAAGCACGAATTTGAGATCGCCTTTGCCAAGCGCATCTTCGGGATCAAGATCACCCTCCGGTTCCCACGTGCCGCGATCCCACAACATGACCGTGCCGCCGCCATATTCGCCTTTCGGGATCGTGCCTTCGAAATCCCCGTAATCGAGCGGATGATCCTCCACCTCCACGGCGAGGCGCTTGTCAGCCGGATCAAGCGACGGGCCACGGGTCACAGCCCAGGATTTGAAGACACCGTCCAGCTCCAGCCGCAAATCGTAATGCAGGCGCGTTGCGTCATGTTTCTGGATGACGAAGCGCAGGCGGTTCGACGGTTTTACCTCAACCAGACCACCGGGCTCGGTGGTCCGCTTGAAGTCGCGTTTCTGCTTGTAGGTTCGAAGCTTGTCACCGGCCATCGAAACGCACCCACTTCAAATTTAATCGACGCCCTTGCCGCCGGTAGCACCAAACACCTCGCCATTCAGGTAGCTGCCTTCCTGAGAAGCGAGCAGAACATAGATGGGTGCCAGTTCGACCGGCTGACCCGGCCTGCCGAAATCGCTATCCTTGCCGAAGTTTTCGACCTTCTCATCCGGCTGGCCACCGCTCGGCTGCAGCACCGTCCAGAACGGGCCAGGTGCTACGACATTGGCGCGAACGCCCTTTTCGATAAGCTGTTTCGCCAGTGCTTTGGTATAAGCAACGATGCCCGCTTTGGTCGTGGCGTAATCGAGGAGAATGGGCGATGGCTGGTATGCCTGAATGGAGGCCGTCGTGATGACGGAGGCGCCTGCCGGCAGATGCGGTACGGCAGCCTGCGCAATCCAGTGCAGGGCGTAAAGATTGGTTTTCATCGTCGCGTCGAAATCGTCCGTCGACAATTGCGAGACATCCTCGCGGTACTGCTGTCGAGCTGCATTGATGACGAGAATATCGAGCCCACCAAGTTCCTGAACGGCCTTGGACACCAACTCGCGGCACCACGCTTCCTGTTTGACATCGCCGGGCAAGGCAACGCCCTTACGGCCCTCGGCGGCGATCAGATCGATGACCTCGCGGGCATCTTTTTGCTCATCCGGCAGATAGGCGATGGAGACATCAGCACCTTCGCGCGCAAAGGCAATGGCGGCAGCACGGCCGATACCGGAATCCGCGCCCGTCACCAGTGCCTTGCGGCCGACCAGGCGACCGCTTCCCTTGTAGGACAGTTCGCCATGATCGGGTTTTGGCGACATTTTTCCGGCAATCCCGGGCATTGCCTGCGGCTGGGCATCAAATGGCGGGGATGGATATTGGGTGCGTGGATCCTGCATCTGCAAACGGTCTGTCATTAAAAAGCCTTTCCATGAAGTTCTTGCGTAACTCGTGGCATCAAGGGGAGTTCCAGCCGGATTTCCCGTGCGCAAGGCACGAATGGTTGCACGAGAGCAATGCGGATCGGCCGGATCTAGGGGACAGCGATCAGATCTCACCCACCTTCTGGTTTGTAGCTGATCACCCGGTAGACATAGATAAGTACCAACAAAATCAGCACGCCGGTTGAAACGGGATCGACGTAATCGGCGACCACGCTATAGGCTTGCCCCAACAGATAGCCTGCGACAGCAAGAGCGGAGGTCCAGATAAGTGTGCCGACAAAGGAGAGCGCCAGAAACTTCCCGATCGGCATATTTGCGACGCCGGCCGGCACGGAGATCAAAGTCCTCACAGTCGGGATCAGCCTTCCAACAAGCACAGAGACGGCACCACGCCGTTTGAACCTTTCGGCGGCAGCGTCCACGTCGGATGCTGTCATTGTGAGCCAGCGACCATGACGTGATGCGAATCTTCGCACGCCATCGTGACCAAGCCTGCGACCGAGATAATACCAGGGAAGAATGCCGAGCATCGACCCGATGCTGCCGGCCGCAATGACCACGAAAATGTTCATGTCGCCACGGGTGGCCAGATAGCCAGCAAGCGGCATGATCAGTTCAGAAGGAATGGGCGGAAAGATATTTTCCAGAAACATCGAAAGCCCGATGCCGAACGCTCCGAGCTTTTCCATCAACGTATGAACCAGATTTTCCATTCCTGACCTCGACTATTCCATGACCTTCCGCATCTTTGCGCTGCCAAACGCTTTGGACGTCAGAAAGTTACATCGACAAGAATGGCTACCGTACAGAATGGCAAGAACAGGAACGATCCTGTTGGCGTGGAGTTGGGTTAGTCCCCGCCCCTGGAGCCTCCTTCATGTCATCTGCCGCCTCCCCAATCCGCTACACGCCCGAGATCGAGACCGTCCTGCCCGATGAGAAGGAAACACAGGCAGGTCTCAACGATGCATTCGATACCATCCTGGAACGGACCGCCGAGGATTACGGTCATGCCGTGCGCTCGGTCCATGCCAAGGCCCACGGTATTTTGAAAGGCGAGATGACAGTGCATGACGGCTTAGCCCCCGAACTGGCGCAGGGCATGTTTGCCTCGCCCGGCAGACATCCGGTTTACATCAGGATTTCCACCAATGCCGGTGACATTCTCCCCGATGCAGTCTCTTTACCGCGCGGGCTGGCCTTGAAAGTTGTCGATGTTTTTGGCGATCGTCTGCCGGATGCGGAAGGCACCACGCAGGATTTCGTGATGGTCAACGGTCCGGTATTCCAGGCAAAAACCGCGTCTCAGTTCCTGAAAAACCTCAAACTGCTGGCCAAGACGACCGACCGCATGAAAGGCACGAAGGTGGTGATGTCGAGCGTGCTGCAAACGGTCAACAATGCACTCGAGAGCGTCGGGGTGGCCAGCCCGGCGGTCCAATCGCTGGGTGGCGCGCCGAATGTCGATCCCCTCGGCGAGACCTATTTCAGCGTCACGCCTTTCCGTTACGGCGACTATGTCGCAAAATTCCGGATGAAGCCCGTTTCACAGGACCTCACTGGGCGCTCGGGCAAGCTGATTGACGCCAGCGTGAGCGAGGATGCGGTCCGGGAAACAGTGCGGGCCGAGATGCTGACCACCAGAGCTGTCTGGGAATTTCAGGTCCAACTCTGTCGCGACATGGAAAAACAACCGATCGAGGACTCGACGGTTGAATGGGCGGAGGACGAGGCGCCGTTCGTCACAGTCGCAACCGTGACAGCCGAACCACAGGACAGTTGGAGTGACGAGAAGGTCCGCGCCGTCGACGACGAGATGCGCTTCAGCGTCTGGACCGGACTGGCGGCCCATCAGCCGCTCGGCAATATCAACCGCGCCCGCAGATCGGCCTATCAGCATTCCGCCGATTTCCGCCAGGCATTCAATCGCTGTCCCATGCATGAACCGCAGGACTGACATTTCGCCTGACATTTGAAAAATTGGAGAAGAGACATGGCCGATTATGTCAGCAACCCGGATGGCAAAGGTCCGGCCGGCGGCTGGGGATCGCTCAAATCGATTGCCCGCATCTATGGCGAAAGCTGGCCGACACCGGCTGTGCTCGAGACATTGGCGCGGCAAGCCGCCGAAACCGAACAAGGAAAACCAACAATCTGAGGGTGAGGAATAGATCGGCATTCCGGCGACGTGATTTTTTGGGGCGAGGCTTTGCAACAACCTTCTGCGACCTGATGCGTTGAGCTGCATAACGTCATTGCAGCGGAGCTTATATTCCGACAGAGCGCGTGCGCATATGGCCATTGGATAGGCAGCAAAAGATCCATACCAATGCTCGGGGGGCAGCAGCTAGGCAGCAAGCATAGACCACACAAGGTATCCACTGGCAGCAGCCATGACCGATGCAATAACTGCAGCAAGACCGTCGCGCATCAGCAAAGCTATTCCCACCATCATGACTGCCAGCATCGGGGCGGTGCTCGCAAAGGGTATAAACTCCAAGGGCGGAACTGAAACGCACAGCAATATGACCACAGCCGCCAGCAATTGCAGGTACGGTGGTCTTGTGGCCCAGTTCATGTGCGGTCGGAGAATTTTTTCGCAATGGCGTGAAATGGTCGACAGCTTCCCCAACCCATTCTTCAGCTTCTGTCCGTCGAGGGTTTGCCGCTCCAAGATCTGGGGGAGCCATAGATGCTTACGCCCGACCAATATCTGCACGGCGAAAAGGCTGATAATGATTGCAATGGCCGTGGGCACACCGGGAATACCGCCGATAGGACTTATTTCGATGATCGCAGGGATAATCAGGAAAGGCCCGAAACTCCGCTCTCCTATCTCCTCCCGGATTTCGTGGACACTGATCCTGTCGGAAGAGTCCGCGAGCGCGGTCAGTCGCGCGATGAGATCCGAGAAACCTTTTCCCGCGCACTTTTCTGCCAGTTTCTTCTCACCCATGCCTGTCCTTCGGACGATCTGCTCCAGGTGTGACTAACGGCGACAGCCGCACTCGGTTCCGGCGCTGAGCTGCTTCTTCCCAGACATGGCTCCAATACCGGTTCACGCATTCGTGTTCTAGACACATCCTGCCCAAGCTCCATCTACTGGAATTCTCGACTTCTCCCCACCAATACAGGCCGAGCTTGCTGATCGCGCTTTTGAAATTCGTCCATATCACCATGATCGCGATCTGGGCCGCCGGTCTGATCAGTTTGCCTGGGCTTTATGTCCAACGCGCACATGTGAAAGACAAGGACGCGCTTTATCGCCTGCAGATGATGGTGCGCTATGCCTATGTTACGATCATCTCCCCTTCCGCCTTCATCGCGGTGGCAACCGGCACAGCCCTCATTTTTGGCCAACAAACCTATGCGCCATGGTTCTCACTCAAACTGCTTTTTGTTGGCGTGCTCGTTATTCTGCACGTCCTGACTGGACTGATCATCATCAGGCTGTTCAAAGAGGGTGAGAACTATCCCGTCTGGCGCTTCGTCATGGCGACAGCGATCACCGCGATTGTAGCGGCGGTGATCGTATTCCTGGCGCTTGCCAAGCCACCTATCGACACGGAATTTGCGGGCGAACTGATGCGGCCCGGAGGGTTGCGAACCATCGTCGAGCGTCTCAGTCCTTGGCCGATACCATGAGGCCGACGCCATGATCGAAAATCAGCTTGCCGCCATGCCACCCGGCCATTCCCGTCATGATGCAGGTCAGCAAAGAGACAAGAATTCCATGTGGCAGAACATCCCCTGCCCCGGTCACCCGCAGGCCCCAGTTGAGGCCGGCAAATGCGATAAGGGTGACGGCGGCGATTGCATGCGCCCAGCTCGCCACCCGTTCGCGGATGCCGGGCACGGACAGCAACTCGATGGTACCGACAAGGCCGGCAGCCACACCAAAAAAGAAGACGCCGCCCGAACTCCATACACCGACGCGTGTCCAGAACGGATCGGCGGACCACCAGAACAGCATATCGACGGCAAGCGTCAGGAATGCGAGAGCGATGGGAAAATGCACGCTCATGGCATGAAGCGGGTGGCCGGCCACCGCGATCATGGAACTGGCATCCTTCTCCGTAACCTCTGCAATGACAGGATTGGCCGCTTCGGTTTTATCTTCCATCAGAGTTCTCCGCTTTCTGGGCAAAGTCATGGAGAGTGGAGTTGGTTCCGCAGTTTGGGAGCGATCGGCCTTGCCTCGCTTGTCAGCGGATGCAGCGGCGAGCTTTCGGCGCTTGATCCTGCCGGGCCATCTGCGGCATCCATTGCGGATCTCTGGTGGGTGATGCTGTGGGGATCATGCGCCCTGTTCGCGCTTGTCCTCGGTCTTTTTCTGGCGGCGTGGTTTGTTCCCGACTTCGGACGCCGGCTGCCGCCCGATCGATGGATCGTATGGGGTGGTCTCGCCCTTCCCTTGCCGGTTCTGATCGCACTGACCCTATACGCTTTTAACCAGGGTGAATTCCTTCTGAAGGGCGCCACCAAAGATACCGAGGACGTCCTCGAAGTCCGCGCGACCGGGCGGATGTGGGAATGGGATTTTTCCTATCCGACCCTGCCCGGCAGCGTGGCCGAACCAGGGGTCCTGCATATACCGGCCGGCAGAACGATCGAGATCGTCGCCGAAAGCGAGGACGTCATTCACAGTTTCTGGGTGCCCCGCCTCGGCGGAAAGATCGATGCTGTTCCGGGACATGCGAACCGGCTTCGCATCCGTGCCGATAAGCCCGGCCGATATGGCGGCATCTGTTCGGAATACTGCGGTACCGGGCATGCCGGTATGCGTTTCGAGGTTCGTGCTCATGATGAAGACGGTTTTGTGAGAGCGGTCTCTGCGGAGACGAGCGAATGAGCGAGAACATGACGTCAGGCCAAAATCCGATCGCATTGCATCGCGCGCTCGAACGCATATGGGGAACGAAACCCGGATGGGGCCGGCTCGCCGCCGTCAATCACAACGTCATCGGCATCCGGTTCATGCTCACCGCACTGGTATTTTTCGCGATTGGCGGCATTCTTGCCATGCTGATCCGTACGCAGCTGGCGTCAACCGAAAGCGTGTTCATGGATGCCGAGACCTATGCGCAGGTTTTCACCATGCATGGGTCCATCATGATGTTCCTGTTCGCCATACCTTTCTTCGAGGGCATGGCGATCTATCTCCTACCGAAACTGCTCGGCAACCGCGACCTCGCTTTTCCCCGTCTCGGGGCCTATGGCTACTGGTGCTATCTTTTCGGCGGGCTGATCCTGATCGGAGCGCTGATCGGCGGTGTCGCGCCCGACAGCGGCTGGTTCATGTACACGCCCCTGTCATCGTCGGTTTATGCTCCCGGCATCAACTCCGATGTCTGGCTGCTTGGGATCACTTTCGTCGAGATTTCGGCGCTTTCAGCAGCGGTCGAAATCATCGTGACGATCATGAAGATCCGAGCAGCCGGCATGTCGATCGATCGTATTCCCATTTTCGCATGGTACATGCTCGTGGTTGCGACCATGATGCTGGTCGGCTTTCCGCCCCTCATTCTCGGTTCCATCCTGCTGGAGGTCGAACGTGCATTCGACCTGCCGTTCTTCGACCCCACACGCGGGGGCGATCCGTTGCTGTGGCAACATCTCTTCTGGCTGTTTGGGCACCCGGAGGTTTACATCATTTTCCTGCCGGCGGCCGGCGCGATTTCCACCATTCTGCCTGTCCTCGCCGGCACGCCGCTTGCCGGCTACCGCATGATCGTTGCGGCTATCGTCTCCATGGCGTTTCTGTCGTTCGGATTGTGGGTGCACCACATGTACACGGTGGGCATTCCGCATGTCGCCCTTTCCTTTTTCTCGGCGGCAAGCGCTCTCGTTGCCGTGCCGACGGCGATCCAGATCTTTGCCTGGCTCGCAACGATTGCTCACGGGCGGCCGCGTTTTTCCATTCCCATGCTGCACATTTTCGGGTTCTTCTTCGTGTTCGTTATCGGAGGTCTGACGGGCGTCATGCTCGCCATGGTGCCGTTCGACTGGCAGGCCCACGACACGCATTTTGTCGTTGCTCACCTGCACTATGTCCTGGTCGGCGGCTTCGTTTTTCCCATGCTGGCAATGGCGTATTACTGGGTTCCGCACCTCAGTGGAAAGCAGCCGGTCCAACACCTTTCCCATGCAGCGTTCTGGATGGTTTTCATCGGCTTCAACGTCGCTTTCTTTTTCATGCATCTGACAGGCTTGCTCGGTATGCCGCGGCGGATATTCGAATATCCCTCTGACTTTGGTTGGGAAACCTTGAACTTCGTTTCCTCGATGGGGAGCTTTCTGATGGCGATGGGTTTCGCCCTGGTTGCCCTCGATTTCATTCTGCTGTTCAAGTTCGGTCGACCGTTCAGGCGCAACCCTTGGCACGCCGGGACGCTGGAGTGGGCCATGCCGACACCGCCGCCCTCCTACAATTTCGCATCCATCGCCCGCATCGACAGCCGTGCGGACCTCCTCGATCCCGACAAGATCGGGCCGCGCCTTGCTGCCGGCGACGGCTATCTCGGCATGCCCCGGCACGATCGGATGGAAGTGCTGGGCGTGGACCCCATAAGCGGAGAGCCGGACCAGGTCGTGGAGCTTCCGCGTCAGACCTATCTGCCGCTCTGGACTGCGCTGGCGACGGGCGTCTTCTTCCTGCTCATGCTCTTCAAGCTCTACTGGCTTATTCCCTTGGCGCTTGCCGCCGTGATCGGATGCTTCTGGCTATGGACTGTTCGTGATGGTTCTCCAATCGACCGGGATCCGGTCTCGATTGGGCACGGCCTGAAGATACCGGTGCATATCAGGGCACAGATCCCGCCATCCCATCTCGCCATGGTGTTGACGCTTGTCGCCAACGCAACGCTTTACATCTCGCTGCTTTTCGGCTGTCTTTTTCTATGGGTCTCGGCGCCCAACTGGCCCCCGCAAGACGTCTCGCTCGACATTCAGATTCTGGTCCTCGCTGCCGTTGTTTCCATCCTGGCTTGCGTCGGCAGCCGATTGGCAAGTCGCAAGACGAACATGGCTTTGGCCGGAAATGCTCTGGCATTCTGTGCGCATCTTCTGTCGGCAGCGCTGTTTCTTTGGGTTGCTCTCCTGACGTTGCCTGCGCCCTCGGGCCATGCCGCAATCGCTTCGCTGTTCGTCATTCTCATCTACGCCGCCCTACACGGCATGATCGGTGCCATCTTTGCCGCCCACGCCATATGGCGGGCGTTGCGCGGCCATGATGAAGCGGTGCGATCGCTCGATTTGAGGATCGGACGGCTTTGGCATGACTATTCGGCGGCAGCGGGCGTATGCGCAGTCGGCTTTTGCCTGAACCTGCAAAGCCTGATCGCAGGAAGCACACCATGATGCGCCGTCCTGTCCTCATCATGGTTCTGGGTTTTCTCGTCTGGAGCGGCGCCTTCCTCGGTATCTACTTCACCCAGGCGACCGCCTGTAGCCTTGCGACAGAGAACCAGTTCCTTCACCCCTCCGGATGGGCGCTCCGATCTGTTTTGATTGGGCTTTTCCTGGCGAGCGTGGTGATGGTGGTTGCCGTCTACCGGCTTCAGCGACGCTCGAGCGCTTTATCTGGTGACACCAGAACCTCCGACTTCCTGAAAGGCGTCACGACATACGTGTCGGTTGCGGCTCTCTTTTCGACCGCCTTCTGTTTCATCGGCGTCTTCTGGCTTACCTTGTGCGCGCTCTGAACCTCGACAATGCCGGTAATGCAATGTCGCGCCACATGCCGCGCGTGGTCTGTTGCCTGACGGATACTCACATAAACGTGTTCATTTTCTATTGAGCCTTCTGCCCGCCGGATCGTTGCGAACCATGTGCCTGTGAAAACACAGGGTGCAGTCGCATCGAAAAGGGAGAGCGCATGACCGGCACAGCATCGTTGCCACAACCGGATGAACTGTATGGCAATGTCTTCGATGCCTGTCAGGACAAAGCAAACCTTCCACTCTCGAAAATGGTCGTGTTGGGTACGCTCGCCGGCATCTATATCGGCCTGGGTGGACTTTTCGCAACGGTCGCTCTTGCAGGTGCCGAAGGAATTGCCTTCGGCGCGGGTCAGGTTCTAGCCGGCATGGTGTTCTCTCTCGGGCTTGCGCTTGTGCTGATTGCAGGTGCGGAACTGTTTACTGGCAATACGCTGATGTTGGGAGCGGTTGCCGCGAAGCGGATACCGCTGATGCGGGCAATCACCGCCCTTTCTGTCGTTTATGTCGCAAACTTTGCAGGGGCGATCCTGCTTGCGGGCGTTGCGGCCGTGTCCGGATTTCACGAAGCGGGTGACGGCGCCGTCGGGCGCGCGGCCATGGATCTTGCCGAGACGAAGACGGCAAAGACTTTTGCGACGACCGTCGCAAGCGGCGTTCTTGCCAATCTGCTGGTTTGCCTGGCGGTATGGCTGGCTTATGCGGCGCAGAGCGTGGCCGGCAAGATCATCGGTCTCGTCCTGCCGGTCACGGCGTTCGTGGCGGCGGGGTTGGAGCATTCGATCGCCAACATGTACCTTCTGTCCTATGCCTATCTGGCACAGGGACTGATCGACCAGGGCACCACTTTGCTGTCGCTTGGCGAAATCCTCGCCAATCTGCTGCCTGCAACAATCGGAAATATTCTAGGGGGGGCCTTTGTCGCTCTCGCTTATCACGCTGCCTACGGCAAGAGCGCCCCTGCCTGAGCCCATACGACAACGGCGCCTGCGCAGGCTGATATTGAACTCAGATAAGAGGAGAAATTTCATGGCGGATCATATCGCAAATCCGGAATCGGAAGGCCCTGCCGGTGGATGGGGTTCGCTGAAATCGATCGCGCGCATCTACGGCGATACATGGCCGACGCCTGCGACAATCGAAGCGCTGGCCCAGCAAAACAAGCCAAAAGGCTTCATGTGTGTTTCCTGCGCCTGGCCGAAACCCGTCAATTATCATCCTTTCGAATTCTGCGAGAACGGCGCAAAGGCAACGATGTGGGATCTTACCAAAGCGCGCTGTACGCCGGATTTCTGGGATGGACACACGGTGTCCGAACTGCGGGCCTGGAAAGACCACGATCTGGAAATGACCGGCCGGCTGACGCACCCGCTCTATTATGATGCGGGGACGGACCGTTATGTCGAGGTAACCTGGGAGGAGGCTTTTACCAAGATCGGAGCAACGCTGAAGCAACTGCATCCCGATTCCGCGGTCTTCTATTCCTCCGGACATGCTGGGCTGGAAGCAGCCTATCTCTACGCACTGCTCGCACGGCAATATGGGACAAACAATCTGCCGCAAAGCTCGAACATGTGTCACGAAACGACCTCCGTGGGCTTGAACAAGGTCATTGGCTCGCCGGTTGGCACGGTGGTTTGGGAGGATTTGGAGAAAGCGGACGCCTTCTTTTTCTTTGGTCAGAACCCGGGCTCCAACAGCCCGCGTTTTCTGCACCCTTTGCAGGATGCGAAGAAACGCGGCGCGAAAATCGTCACGTTCAATCCCGTGATCGAGCAGGGGCTGGTTTCGTTCGTCAACCCGCAAAACCCCTTCGACATGCTGACCGGCAACGAAACGGCGATTTCCGACCATTATTTGCAGGTCAAGGCAGGTGGCGATATCGCCGCAATTCTCGGTCTCTGCAAGACCGTGATCGAAGCGGACGACGAAGCGGTGGCGTCGGGCACAAGCCGTGTCATCGATGTCGAATTCATCGACACCCATACGACAGGCTTTTCGAGTTTCATCGATTGCGTCCGTCAAAGCACTTGGCATGATATCGAGCGTGAAAGCGGGCTAACCGAAACAGCGATCCGTGATGCGGCGGACGTCTATATTCGTGCCGAACGCGTGATCGGGGTCTACGGCATGGGCCTGACACAACATGCCCAGGGCGCGCTCAACGTCGCCATGCTGGTCAACCTCCTCCTCCTACGCGGGAATATCGGTCGTGAAGGCGCCGGCTGCTGTCCGGTGCGCGGTCATTCGAACGTTCAGGGCCAAAGGACGGTCGGCGTTGCCGAAAAGACCGAATTGATCCCGATGGAAAAACTTAAAGAACTCTTCGATTTCAATCCGCCGACAGAAGACGGCCTGACCATCGTGGATGCCGTCAAGGGAATGATCGCCGGAGACATTAAGGCGACGATCTGTCTTGGCGGAAATCTTCTGCGCGCGGTCCCTGAACAGGGCGAGATGGAAACCGGTTGGGCAAGCCAGGAACTGACTGTGATGGTCTCCACCAAACTCAACCGCAGCCATCTTTTCCCAGGCAGGCACGCCTATATCCTGCCTTGCCTGTCACGGCTCGAAATCGATGAGCAGGCAACGGGTCCGCAAGCGGTGACGACCGAGGACAGTTTCTCGCATATCTCCGGATCGCTCGGAAAACGCTCTCCGGCTTCGAAACATCTAAAGAGCGAACTGGCGATTGTTGCCGGCATTGCCAAGGCGACACTTGCTGACCAGCCAAGTCTACGCTGGGATGAATGGACGGGCGATTATGGTCTCGTCCGCGACCTGATCGAAGCGACCTATCCCGAAGATTTCAGAGACTACAATCGCCGCATGTTTGAGCCCGGCGGCTTTTATCGTGGCAACGATGCCCACGAACGGGTGTGGAACACCGATGAAGGCAAAGCAGTGTTCACGACGCCGGACCGGATGAACGCGCTGTCCTTCGAGGATGCGGAAGGACGTTTCAGGCTGGTGACGATGCGTTCCAACGACCAGTTCAACACGACGATCTACGGCTATTCAGACCGTTTCCGTGGCATTGAAGGCACCAGAGACGTGGTGCTGATGTGCGAGGCAGATATCGTAGCCGCAGGTCTCTCCGAGGGTCAAACAGTGAATCTTGTCAGCGATTTCGGTGACAACAAACGTCGTGAACTACCCGGTCTCAAAGTCGTCGCCCACAACCTGCCACGCGGGACGATCGGCGCGTATTATCCAGAAAGCAACGTACTGAACGCAATCGATCATCACGATGAGCTCTCGAAGACACCCGCTTCGAAAGCTATCCCAGTGCGCATCGAAGCCTAAGGGCTAGAACGCAGCTGAAGCGATATCGAGCTATTCTGAGCGAGCCCGCTCCGTCGTGATGGGTGTGGCTCATGGTGGTCTTAATTCGGAAGTTTTAAACGCAGTGAGGTCAATGTTTTCAATGAGCACCGAAAAGAATGTCGTTTATGGGCTGACAAAGGTCTTCGTGGCTCTTCTCATAGTCGTATTTGTGGGGGTGTGCATATACCTAATAACGTGACCTCCGTCTTGATGGGATTGGAACCACTGACCCATGAATTCGATGGGCATTGAAGACACCCTGGTGAGCGGAACGCGTGATGTCTCCAAGATGAAAGCTTCCCTCTCCTTAGATCAAGATTGTGCCCTCCATGCATGAGCAACGGGACCGGAGTTAAATATTGATTTCAATACTCATATTTTATAATGTCATGAAATGAGTATCTCGACGTCTCCTTCCCAAACGGTCACTACGCACCTTCAAGGCCATTTGCTCGTGGAGACGAGTACGAAGATTTTTTCCGAACCGCTTCACGTCTCGTCACCCATTCATGACGGGCTCCGGATCATCGTCGTCCTGCAAGGCAGGATGCAGCTCGAGGCCGGTGACGCGCCGCTTTTGGACATTCGCACCCCAACGACATTTGCCGTTCTGAGCGAAGGGGAAAACAGGCGACAGCAGGTTTTTTCGCGAGACACACCTTTCAGCGTCGTTCTCCTGCAGATCGACCGTGCGCTTATCGAGACCGAATATCAGCGCGATCCGGCATCTCTATTATGTGGCACGCAGGGTCGATCACACGGCAGCCTCGTTCTGAGATCAAGACAGGCGGACACTACTATCCGTGCTCTCGGTGCTCAGTTGCTGGGTGACAATGACCAAAAACATGGCTTCTATCGGTGTGCGAAGGCACTGGAACTCGCTTCCCTGGTCTTCGATGGCTTTTCTCCTGCGTCCGACCGGATTGCTGCGAGCCTTCTGACCCCATCGGATCAGGAGCGGGTGCGCGCCGCCCGCGACCTGCTCGTTGCACACGCCATCGATCCACCTGACCTTACGGATGTCGCGCGACAGTGCGGCATCAATCTATCCAAGCTGCACCGTGGCTTTCGCGCGATCTACGGCATGGCCCCCTATCGCTATGTTCAGGAATATCGCCTCAACCGTGCTTACAAAATGCTGGCCAGCGGACATTTCGCGGTAAGCCAGGTCGCCTCGGAGGCAGGTTATACGGCAGCGCATTTTTCCACCCTATTCCGACGCCGCTTCGGCTACGCACCGAGCACCCTCATACCCCACGCTACCTCCAGTGAGGACTGTGACCTTTCGTGACAGGATCGCAAAAGCATTTCTCAGGATCACGAAAGTGGAGCTCATTGCTCACCATTCCATGACAAAGCTAAAACGCCACCACCAAATTCGTGGGGGCTAACGATGACATTTTCTGCAAATTCCGAACGGATTAGACGCTTGGGTCTGGCATTGCTCGGCAGTTCCGCAATGCTTCCGCCGATGCTCAACCTTGCTTACGCGCAGGAAGGCGGCACCCAACTTGCACCGATCGTTGTCCAGGCAGACGGCGAGAATGCCAAGGGACCGGTTCGGGGCATCGTTGCGAAACAGAGTGCAACCGCCACCAAATCTAGCCGCGCCGTGGTGGAGACACCGCAATCGATCTCCATCGCCACAGCTGACCAGATCCGCCAGCAACAGGTCACGACGACCAGCGAGGCCATGCGTTACACGCCCTCCACAAATGCCGAGATTTTTGGTGCCGATCCGCGCGCCGACTGGATCCGCATGCGCGGTTTCATCGTTCCGGAGCTGTTGGACGGTACGCGCATGCCCCGCGCCACCTATGCCTGGCCGCGCATCGACCCCTACATGGTCGAGCGTATCGAGGCCTTGCGTGGGCCGGCTGCAGCCCTTTACGGCCAGACTCCCCCCGGCGGCCTCATCAATTTCGTCAGCAAGAAGCCGACTGACGAACCGCTGCGCGAGGTGCAGTTCACGCTCGGCGAGCCATGGCGCAAGCAGGCGGCATTTGATTTCAGCGGGCCGATCGACGACGAAGGACAGTTCCTCTATCGCCTGACCGGCATGGTGCGTGACGCGGAAACGCAGGTGGATCATGTCGACGACAACCGCATGTTCATCGCGCCATCTCTGACCTGGAAGCCGGAAGAAGGCACCGAACTGACCATTTCGGGGCATCACATCCGTGATGATGGCGGCTCGCTGCAGTTCCTGCCCGCCCCCGGCATGCTCTATCCCAGCGCCTACGGTTATTACGGCCGCGATACCTATATCGGCGAGCCGGGTTATGATGATTTCCAACGCCGCCAGTCGGCAATCGGTTATCAGTTCGCACACACATTCGATAACGGCATCACGTTCAATTCGTCAGCGCGGCTGATGGAAGTCGATTATGACCTGAACGTCGTGCGCGGCCATCCCGCAGCCGCCGCAGTTCCACCGATGGTCAATCGTCTCGCGGCCGCAATTCATGACGTCGCCCGTACTTTCACCATGGACAACAACGTTTCCGGCACTGTCGAGACAGGACCGGTAACGCATAATCTGCTCGCCGGTGTCGACCTTCTCGTCCAGAATTACGACTATCAGTTCGGTACCGGCACGGCGTCGCCGCTCAACATCTACAATCCCGTTTATGGTCAAGCGACGATCGGCACGATCACCAACACGGCGAATGCAAAGCAGAACATAAATCAGGTTGGCTTCTACCTTCAGGACGAGATGTCACTCGACAACTGGCGCCTGACGCTGACGGGCCGCTATGACGCAGCTGAAATGGATACCTACAACAGGCTGAATTCGACGCGAACCGTCAACGACGACGGCGCCTTCACCGGTCGCGCCGGCCTGCTTTACGCGTTCGACAATGGCATTGCCCCCTATGTCAGCTACGGCACCTCGTTCGAGCCGACGCAGGGCCTCAGCACCACCGGCCAGCCTTGGGACCCGAATGAAGGCAAGCAGTGGGAAGCGGGCGTAAAATACCAGCCGCTTGGGACCGACCACCTGTTCACATTGGCGGCTTTTGATCTCGAGCAGAGTAATCTCGTCGTCACCAGCGGTGGTGTTTCCCAACAGATCGGTCGCGTCGAGATGCGCGGCATCGAGGCCGAAGCGAAGATCAACATGTGGGAAGGCTGGGATGTGATCGCCTCTTATGCCTATCTGGACTCGAACGTCACGGCTACGGGCAAACGCGTCATCTACGTGCCGAACCATCAGGCCGCCCTGTGGGTGAACCATACGTTTTCCGGAAACCTCGAAGGTTTTAGCGCCGGCGCCGGCGTGCGCTATACCGGTGCGAGCTTCGGTGATACCGCCAATGCCCTCGAGGCACCGGCCTACACCCTGTTCGACGTAGCCGCACGCCTCGATCTCAGCGCCATCAACGACAGCCTGAAGGGTTCGGAAATTGCCGTCAATGTCGCCAACCTGTTCGACGAGGAGTATGTCGCGTCGTGCAACACGGTCACCCAATGCTACTGGGGAACGGGCCGCACGATCCGCGCGACGCTGACGCATCGCTGGTAAGGAAAGGTATTGGTGGCAGGGCAATGATGTTGCGAAGACGGGACATATTGGGTTTGACGGCTGGCGCAATGGCGTTGGCCGCCAGTCCGGCGCGCGCGCAAAAGGCGGCGCTCGTTTCGTCGTCCCTGCCAGACCTGCCTTCACCACCCAAGCGGATCCTGCTGGGGGACGGGCACTTGCTGCTTGCCCTTTCGCTGGTTCATGACGCGCCCGGTGATCTCGTCTGCGCCTGGCAGGGCGATCTGGTCCGTCACAGCAAGGAAATCTTTGCCACTTACCAAGCGGCCTACCCTCACCTGTCGACAGTTCCGCTCGTAGGACAGGCCAGCCCGCAGACTTTTTCAGTCGAAGCCGCTCTTTCCAGCCGCCCCGACGTTGTTCTCCTCGGCGGCTGTTATGGACCGGGACCGGAAGACGAAACCGTGGTCAAGCGGCTGGAAGCCGCCGGGATCCCGGTCCTGTTCGTCGACTTTTATGAAGACCCGATTGGCAATACTGCGCCAAGCATGCGGCTGATCGGCAAGCTGCTCGGTGGAGCGGCCGAAGAAAAGGCCGAACGTTTTGCCAGCTGGCACGAAACGTCGGTTGCGGCTATCCGCACCCGCCTCGCCGAAACAGCGCCAAATCGTCCAACCGTCATGCTGCAGGCCAATGCCGGCGCGCCCGGATGGGACTGTTGCTGGATGCCCGGCACCGGTGGCCTCGGCGCCTTCATCGAGCTTGCGGGCGGCGACAATATCGGCGCACGGCTCGGTTCCCTTCCCTGGGTGCAGGCACGGCGAGAATTTGTCCTGACAATGGACCCGCAGTTTGTTTTCGTCACCGGTGGCGGTTATCTTGCCGGTCGCGGCGGGCTTGTCATCGGTCCGGGCGTTAGCTCCGACGCGGCAACGGCCAGTCTTGAGGCGGTCGCAAGATCAGCGGACACAGCACCTTTGACGGCATTCCAGCAGCAGCGCCTCAGCGGCATCTGGCATCTGCTGCATGCCACGCCGTTCAATATCGTCGCAGCACAGGCGATTGCCCGCAGGCTTCATCCGGAACTCTTTGGCGATATGGATCCGGCGGCGACCATGGCAGGCATCAACCGCGATTTTCTGGCCGTGCCGCTCGAGGGAACCTACACCGTGGACCTTTCCGCATGACCGTCCATCAGAGCCAATCTGCGGTGATGCTTGGTGAGAATGGCGAGCGCATCATCGCGCGCCATCACCGGCTATCCATCAAGCGCGGGATCATGTTGCTCTGTCTTCTGACGGTCGCCCTGCTGTTGCTTTTCACCGACATCGTCACCGGACCATCCGGGTTGACCGCCCACGCCGTCCTTGGCGGTCTCATGGATCCCACGTCGCTCGATCGCATCGACGCTGTCATTCTCTATGACGTGCGACTGCCGGCTGCCCTGATGGCACTTTTGGTGGGAGCGGCGCTCGCGACCGCCGGGGTCGAGATGCAGACAGTGCTCGACAATCCGCTTGCCTCCCCCTTCACGCTGGGCGTCTCATCAGCCGCAGCCCTTGGTGCGGCCGTTGCCATTGTCACCGGCGCCAGCATTCCGTTTCTTGGAGCCAACTGGCTCGTGTCCGCGAACGCCTTCGTGTTTGCGATCGGCTCCGTCGCCCTGCTGCAACTGCTGACAAGTCTCAGAGGTGGCGGCAGCGAGCACCTCGTTCTGTTCGGCATCGCTTTGGTATTCTCCTTCAACGCCGCGATCTCGCTCCTGCAATTTTACGCCTCTGCCCAATCCGTGCAGCAGGTGGTCTTCTGGATGATGGGTAATCTGCAACGGGCCGACTGGACGAATGTCTCCGTCCTGGCGCTGGTTACCGTGGTCGTGTTGCCGCTGTCATGGCTGGCATCACCACAGTTGACGGCACTGCATCTCGGCGAGGAACGCGCCATGTCCTTCGGCGTCGATGTCAGGCGCCTGAGACTGTTTTCGCTGATCCGGGTCAGCCTTCTGACGGCGACGGCCGTCGCCTTCGTCGGCACGATCGGCTTCATCGGCCTCGTCGGTCCGCATATCGCCCGCATGATCATCGGCGAGGACCACCGTTTCCTCATACCCGCGAGCGCGCTCTCCGGCGGCGTCCTGCTGCTTGGCGCATCGATCGCCGCAAAGCTTCTGGTCCCGGACGCCAATCTGCCCGTCGGCATCGTTGCTGCCCTTGTCGGCGTGCCTGTCTTTGTGGCGCTGATCCTCCGGCAGGGAAGACGCCGATGACCGCGCTCTCGCTTCGGGACGTTCATGCGGGCTATGCCGGTAAACCTGTTCTGCATGGCGTCAGCCTGCCGGACGTCACTCCCGGACAAATCCTGGCGCTGACGGGCCCCAATGCCGCCGGCAAGTCCACCGTGTTGAAAGCGATAGGAGGTTTCCTTCCGGTCAGGGGCACGATCATGCTCGGACCAGACGACATAACCCGGCTCAAACCCTTCCAGCGCGCCGGCAAGATTTCCTACATGCCGCAGGCACTGCCTCGAGGCGTTGGTCTCAACGTGTTCGAGAGCGTTTTGGCGGCGCTTCGCATTGCCGGCAAGCACGGGGCGACAATCTCAGGACTATCTTTGGAACGTCAGGCGGCCGCGCTGATCGAGAATCTCGACCTTGGTGATATTGCCCTCTCGAACATCGACACCCTTTCGGGCGGCCAGAAGCAGATGGCTGCCCTGGCGCAAGCTCTTGTCGGCAATCCATCGGTGCTGCTGCTCGACGAACCGACCAGTGCGCTCGATCTGCGCCATCAGGACGAATTCATGCGCGTAATCCGCAGCGTGGCAGCATCCGGGACGATCGTCGTCGTCGTTTTGCACGAGCTTGCTCTGGCAGCGCGGATGTCCGACCGCATCGCGGTTCTTTCGAAAGGCCGTATTGTCGCCGAGGGATTGCCGGTGGAGGTTTTGAGCCGCGATATCCTGGCCGACGTCTGGGGGATCGATGCTGAAGTGACGGTCAATGCGCGGGGATCGCTGCTGATCGATGTGCTCGGTCCTTCACGGAACGTCATCAAGAAGGAAATAGAATGACTGAGGTTTCGGGGTTGCTATCGGCCACGACAAAGGTGATCTGTCCTGACGCTGTCCGCCTGGGGCGGATCATGACGGAGCATCTTGTCGAACACGGCAACGAGATAGTCCCGGTTTCCGAGACCGTATGGACGCTTTCCTCGAGCAGTGGCGATGCCCGCATCATCGCCGATGGAGGCAGCCTCCGGATTGAGACTTCCGCGCCCGACGCAGAAATGCTGCTGGAAATGAAATATCTGCTGGCCAGTCATCTGGGCGAATTCAACCACGAGAGTGGGGCGGATATTTTATGGCAGGGCGATGGCGAAGAGATAGCCTCACTTCCCAATCTCCGCAGCTTGAAGGTTCTGGGTATTCGTGACCTTTCACCGCATATCCGCAGGATCACGTTCGGGTCGTCGAAGCTGAAGCGCTTCAATACGCCGCTGGCGCTTCACGCCAAACTTCTTTTTCCGCGCGATCATGCTCCTCTCTGTCTTCCCAGTCTGACACCGATCGGAACGATCGACTGGGGATCAGATGAAGAACGCGCGATCATCCGCAAGTACACCATCCGCCGCATCGACCCGCAGTCCGGCACGCTCGATATCGATTTCGTACTCCACGACCATGGCGGCCCCGGCAGCCGCTTTGCAGCGAATGCCAAGGTCGGCGATGTGTTAGGGATGATCGGGCCCGGCGGCGGTAGTGCGAGACCTGCCGACTGGAACCTTTTTGCCGGTGACGAAACCGCCCTGCCCGCGATTGCACGCCTCATCGAGGCATTGCCGGCGGACGCGCGCGGTAAGGCCATCATTGAAGTGGCGGACGAGCGCGACGAGCAACCGATTTGCTGTAGCACTGGTATTGATATCGCATGGCTGCATCGCAGCCGCTCAGCCTCACCCAACGAACTTGCGGAGCGTGTTTCGTCCGTCCGATTGCCATCTAATGGATCCGTTTTCGCTTGGGCCGGCACTGAGTTCTCGACGTTTCGCAAGATACGTTCCGACTGGCGTTCCTTTAGACGTCTACCGAAAGAAGACCATTTGGCGGTGTCCTATTGGCGCGATGGCCACGCGCAGACCTAAGGCTGACCTGTTTGGAGGTGCGCCCGTTTATAAGACCTTGATGGGACATGAACTACTGTCCTATTAATAGCGTGCCAGCCAATTCCGCTAAGTCGTTTTCAATACGATAGAAACCGTCCCGCGAAGATAACGCCGATCCAGCAGACCATGGAGATCACCGCCGCAACTTTCGCTGCGATGGGCGCCCCAACTCTCGCGTCCCACTCGCTGACAGTTCGATAAACTCCCTTGTGGAATATCACGATGTTTATCGCAGCAACGACGATCAGTCCGAATTTCCACGGGCTCGCAGCGCTTTTCGAAACGACATAGACGATGCCCGTAAACATCGCCGCACCTGTGATGGCAACGATCGCGAATCCTATGTGGGATACAGGAAGCAGCAGCCGAGTAACGGTCGTGACCGCAACGACCTTCCTTCCCATCCCGAGGAGCCTCAGATCAACCAGAAACGCCGGGCCAACCATGATCGCTATACCGACGACGTGAAGGCTCATAAGGACTGGATAGAGGTAAGGCGTCATACGGACAAGCTGGCCGACCTGTGATTGCTCAAGCCAGCCAAACGTCGAGACAAACATCTCCGAGAAATTTTCCAAATGCATGCCCTCGAAAACTCAAGCGGCCGCCACACCTTGCGGCGCGGCGGTTGCTTTTTCAGTTTGCTGCCGGTTCTGGCCGCTGCGGGAACGAGGTGAGCTGCTGCCAGACGCCTTGGCCATTGGCGAGCCAAAACATCACGGGCCGGAGGGCCTGTTTGTCGGAGCTGCCGAGATATCCGACGACCTCAAGCTTCTCGCCGACCTCAAGGGGGCGTTCGAGGCCCCACCGGCGCATCCACTCTGGGCCGGCCAACATCAGTTCAACTTCGTCATGCCCTCCGTCATAGGGGCGAGCCGAAGCTATGGTAGCCGGGCCATCGCTGTCGTCCGCTCCTTGCGGAAGTTCACGAGAGGACCAGCCGTCCGGCAATGCCGTTCCATCGACCTTCATGTGGACTTCGCTGTGGGGATTGCCCCAATGGACTTCGGTGACGGTGCCAGCCGCATAATATGCGCGGCTCGTGTCGAACGAGTTCCAGCCGTGATGGGCTACGGCGATGGTGGCGACACTTAGCGCTGCGAGCCCGATCGCGCCGGCGATGCCGCGGCCAAATGACCTTGATCTCATGAGATGTCCCTTCACGCTGCGTCACCGAGATGCTGATTGAAGAAGGAAGTCAGCTTGGCGAACGGAATGATCTCCGTCCGGTCGTAGAGATCGATGCGGTTGGCGCCATCGATCACGACAAGTTCCTTCGGTTCCGCCGCCATTTCAAAGGCCTTGTCTGTGTAGCCGCGGGACGGTGCGATACCGCCGACCACGAACAGGATCGGCCGGGGCGCGATGGATTCGATGCCGACGAAGGGGTAGAAGTTCATGAACTTCGCATAGGTCGCCGGCGTCGTCCGACGATCGTTCGATGCGACCAGCCCACGCTCCGTGGAGTAGAAGTCCCGCGACTCAGCAGCCTCCAGAAACACGGGGTCGTTCTGGCCCGGGCCGTGGATCGGCTGGCCAGTTTCTGCCTCTTTGTAACGGTTGGCAGCAGCAATCTGCAGGTCGCTGTTTCGTGTCTCGACGGCCCGTTCGCCCTTGATGCCGGTGCGGTAGTATTCGCCCATGTCATACATCGACACGGTAGCGAGGGCCTTGATACGAGCATCGACCTTGGTTGCAGCGATGGAAAACCCGCCGCTGGCGCAAATGCCGATGACGCCGATGTTCTCCCGGGAAACGAATTCGCGGGTTCCGAGGAAGTCGACGGCTGCACTAAAGTTCTCGACATAGACGTCTGGGAGAACCGCGCCGCGCGGAGAACCGGCGCTCTCGCCCCAGTAGGACTGGTCGAAAGACAAGGTTACGAAACCTTGTTCGGCCATCTTGGTGGCATAAAGGTTTGCGGCCTGCTGGCGAACTGCTCCATAGGGATGACCGACGACCAGAGCGGGATATCTCCGGCCAGCTTCCATCTGGTTCGGACGGAATAGCGTGCCGACGACCTCCATGCCGTAGGTGTTCTTGTAGCGCACGTCTTCGGTGGTTACACGGTCGCTCTTGTAGAAGTTATCGGCGCCGCGTGACATGTCTGGTCCTGCTGCGAAAGCGGAGCCCGCGGTTCCGGCTACGGCAACTGCCGCCAGGGCTGCGCCACCTATGATAACCGTCCTGCGTTCCGGCGACACCAGATCGGGAGTATTTGGAATCTTGCCTTCGTCAGTCATTGCACGCTCCTTTTGGTGCTCGATGTTGATGTGATTGCGATCGATTTGATCAGTTGGCGCTGCGCATCCGGTCCAGCGTGAACACGAAATCCTGCCCCGCCTGGCTCTGATGACAGCTCATGCAACGCTGGCCGTCCTCGCGAATGTTCGGGGTGCGGTCCGGTGCAAACTCCCGGAATTCCCAGTCGCCTGCACGGAAGTTTTCCGGGTAGGCATCTCCCCAGCCGGCACGCTTCTCCATCACCACATAGCGGTGTAGGCCACCGCTGCGATGATCTTCCATCATGATGATTGTCCCATCGGGCAAAGGCTGCCCTGCTTTTGCTGCCGCCACAGCTTCGGGGCTGGTGAAGATCTCTTCACGAATGCCCCCACGATTAACGGTCGCATAGTGGATGCCGTTCTCGTAGCCCTCGGGGAACTGGACGCGATCATTCGCTGCCCACGCCTGCCATGCGGCGAAGCCACCTGCTATGACCGCCGCTGTCGCGATCGAAAGAGAAAATTTGGATGCGAACATGGAAATCCGTCCGTGCTGCCGGCCAGACGAATGTCCGAGCCGGCATGGTTGCTGGAGTTTGAGATCAGTCGAGGAACTGCTGGTCGGTCACCTGATCGGACCAGGCGACATTTGAGCCGCCTTCCATGTAGCTGAGGGCGATGTGGCGCATCATCGACGTGTCGGTCGCGCCATGCCAATGGCGGATGCCGGGTGCGAACCAGACGACATCGCCGGCACGAACCGTGCGCTTTTCACCACCTTCTTCCTGAACCCAGCCAGCACCGTCGGTAACGATCAGAAGCTGTCCACGAGGATGGAAGTGCCAAGCTGTCCTCGCCCCTGGGGTGAAGGTCACATGACCGGTGTTGTGACCATTGTGCTCATTTGCCGCGAACATGGGCTCGACGATAACCGTGCCGGTGAACTGGTCTGGCGATGCAAGGACGGATTTCCGCGAGCTGCCTTCGGAGATCGTGATCCCTTCGGCTGCAACTGGGCTGCCAAGTGCCGTCAGTGTGGCAGCGATCGCAAAAGTCTTCTTCATCGTGGTTCCTTTCAACATACTTGAACTGGAAAAATCATCGTGCGGGATTGGATGTAATGGGGTGTCGGGCGCTGATTAGAGCTGCTTCCGCGAATGGACTTATGAGCCATCACGATAAATTCTGAGCCGGCGGCTTCGCAGTCAGACGCACCGCGATCAGCGACGCCGCCGCGACGACGATCGAGCTGACGATGAACACCCGGCCGGTCCCTCCGCGCCCTGCGAGCATGCCGAGGGCTGGGCTGGAGAGGCCAAGCGCGAGATCCAGGAAGGCTGTATAAGTCCCCATGGCGACGCCACGAGCCTTCGCCGGCGCGCGCCGAACCGCCTCGACACCGAAGCCTGGATAAACGAGCGAATATCCGAAGCCGGTAAGAACGGTTCCGACGAGGGCAACGGCTTCGTTCGGAGCAAGCCAGATCACGGTGAGCCCGACCGCCTCGATCACGAGACAAACCAACGCCACGCGCGCACCACCCAAGGTGTCGGCGATGTGACCGAGCCAGAGGCGAGCAACGATGAAGGACACCGCGAAGGCGCTGACACCAAGCCAGATCGGTGTCCAGCCGCGTTCCGAAAACAGGAGCGATGCAAATGTCATCATCGCTCCAAAGCCCAAGCTGCTCATCGCCAGACCGATGCCCGGCAACCAGATTGCCCCGAGAACTGAACGCATCGGCGCAGCTTCTTCCACCGGCGGGAAGGTCGCTTTCTGCGGCAGGACGACGGCGAGGGTTATCAAAGGCACAATTGAGGTCGTCAGCGCGATTGCCCCGAAACCGGAGGCCTCGAACAGAGTGCCGCCCAGTGGGGCACCGACAGCGAATGCCGCATACATGGCTGTGCCAATCCAGGAGATGACCTTGCCGGTGTTCGCGGGCCCACCGAGCATCATCCCCCAGCTCACAGCGCCGGTAATGATGAAACTTTCCGCGCCTCCCAGGACAGCTCGCCCTACGAGCAGGATTGCGACCGAAAGGACTGGGCTTTCCACGAATACGAGCGATATCAGATAAAGTCCGCCGGATGCGGCGGCGCCAAGCAACCCGATGATCACGGCCAGCTTCCCGCCGCGACGGTCGGCAAAACGACCCGCCCAGACTCGTGAGACCAGCGAAGCCGCGAACTGACCGCCCGCCACAAGGCCGACCACAAATCCATCGAGACCAAGGTCGTCATGGACATGAAGCGGCAGAACGGGGAGCGCCAGCCCGATCATTAGAAACGCGATGAACACAGCCGCCATAATCGGCATGAGAGTCAGCGACAGTGATCGCCCTGAAGTTTCGGAGATGTCTTCGATTGCCATGTGCCATGGTCCTTTCGAGGCTCGTGCGCCCTCGGAAACGTGATCTGGCCCGCAATCTAGTGACTACGCATCTAGCTGATTAGCTGATAAAACGCGCAAAGACCCATGAGGAACGCTCATAATTGCTCAGAGAAAATGTCGCCGATCTTCTGTTCTTCCTCGCAGTTGCCCGTGAGAAAAGTTTCACGCGGGCCGCGGCTCAGCTTGGCGTTTCCCAGTCGGCGCTCAGCCATACCGTCAGACAGCTCGAGGAACGAATGGGCGTGCGTCTCCTGACGAGGACGACACGCAGTGTCAGCCCCACACCTGCGGGTGAGCGGTTGCTGGAAAGCCTAACGCCACGCTTCCAGGAAATCGAAGACGAGCTCGTGGCCGTGACCGAGTTGCGTGAGAAGCCGGCAGGCACGGTGCGACTGACGGCGATGGATTATGCGATCAATGATATCATCTGGCCGAAGCTGGCAAAGGTCCTTAAGGACTATCCTGACATCAACGTCGAGATCGTTACGAGCTATGGGTTCACTGACATCGTGGCGGAAAAGTTCGACGCTGGTATCCGATTGGGGGAATCGGTGTCTGTTGGCATGGTCGCCGCGCGGATCTCACCGGATATCGCTTTCGCGGTTGCGGGCGCGCCTGAGTATTTCGCTGAGCGGCCAAAGCCCTTGGTGCCGCAGGATCTGACCAGACACAAGTGCATCAACCTTCGCCTACCCAGCCATGGTGGCAATTATGTCTGGGAATTTGAAAAGAACGGCCAGGACGTACGTGTTCGCGTAGAAGGCCAGATCACCTGCACAACGGGGCCGCAGATCATGAACGTGGCCCTAGACGGGTATGGCCTCTGCCATCTGCCGGAGGGTATGCTGGAACCGGCAATCCGAGATGGCCGCCTTGTGCGCGTGCTGGAGGATTGGACACCTCCTTGGACAGGCTACCATATCTACTATCCATCCCGCCGGCAGCCATCTGCTGCCTTCGCGATCGTATTGGCTGCGCTGCGCCATCGGGAGTGACGCAGCACTAATTTATCAGCTCGGCCGCTGTTCGATCACGTCTTTCGCGATCGGAACGGCAGAGAAAACGCTCGGCCAACCGGCGTAGAACGCCAGCGTCGTCAGCATTTCCGACGCTTCCGTAGCCGTCAAACCATTGTCCATCGCCTTGTTGAGATGGAAGCCGATTTGCCCGGCCTGACCATTGGCGATCAGGGATGCCACTGTCACCAGACTGCGATCCCTCGGCGCAAGCCCCGGTCGCTGCCAGACATCCTGGAACAGCATGGTCGTGTATTCCACGACACCCTGCGACACTGGGCCGACGCTCTCCTCTACGCGCTTCGCGCGAGCATCCTCAGACGCTTGGTTCAAGGGTAGAAGCTCAGGGCTCTCCTGCGGTAACTGGTCGGCGCCAATCCCTCTCGCTGCAAAGACATCTTTCGCAACAGTTACAGCTGCCATTCCCTGAGGAAAGCCGCTGTAGAATGCCAGATGGGTGATGATTTCAGAGAGCTCCGTCGGGGTTACACCGCTATCGAGCGCCAGCTCGAAGTAGAAGGGCATCTCGACGATCTGGCCACGAGCGATAAGAGCCGCGACTGTCACGACGCTGCGATCGCGGGCGGACATTCCGGGGCGCTTCCAGACTTCACCCAGCAGGGTTTCGCGCGCGTATTTCCCGAAAGCGGGCGAGACGGCCTGGATGTCACTCATCGATATCGGCATCGAAACGGCGCTACGTTTCGTCTCTTCCGAGAATGTCGGCGCAGCGGCAGACAAGGACATGGTTAATGCGGTAGCGGCGAGTGTCTTTTTCATCGGGAGCTCCTTCAGTAAACCTATCGTCGCCCAAGGTAAGGCCCGGTGACGGTGCGATTAGGAGGGAAATCGCGAATGGACTTATGAGCGGAACTCATAAGCTTAGAAACGCAGCAGCTTGTCGTCCGACATCGCCGGAGTAAGCTCTTAAAGGGACTCGAACCGCAGACCTCGTTGATGCAGCCTCCTCTCATGGAGAACGAGTGCTTTTGAAAACAGAAACTTGCTAAGGATTGTCGTGATTGCCGGGTGCCACCTCACGCAGCTTGGTCTTGCTGATGATGATGGCCCCTGCCGGCAGACGGCTTCTCGCTCGACAACAGTTCCATCGAACAGTTAGCAGACACCTGTCGTTGGCCAGTCCCTGAGGATACGCGCGATTTCGGTCAGATCACCCCTTGCAAGAAATTTTGATTCAGCATCAATGGCATGGCCTGCAACGCACATATAGGGGTACATTTTTTACCCTTGCATTGTTGCTTTCTTAACAGGATTGCTCCATATCGTTGCTCAACAACACCCGCCACGCCTCGGACGGAACCTCGGTTCCGAAACTGCGCACCCCGGCGGGTTTTTTTGTTTTATAGCTATTCGAATCCGCTTATGAAATGGCATGAAGTTCGAAAAGCCCTCCGTCTCCATCCCCGACCAGATCGCCTTGCTGGAAGCAAGGGGAATGGCTGTACCAGATTATGCCCACGCTACCCATTGCCTCCAGCATATAAGCTATTATCGGCTACGGGCCTACTGGTTGCCATTCGAGGACGCACCACAGGCTAGTGGTACGCATGGGTTTCAAGCTGGAACCTCCTTCGACCAAGTCCTGGAGCTCTACATTTTTGATCGGCGGCTGCGCCTCCTCGTGATGGATGCGATCGAAAGGATTGAAGTATCCTTGCGAGGTAGCTGGGCACATCACCTTGCCATGAAATACGGGCCACACGGCTATCTCGATCCGGGTCTCTACCACCGGCCCGATCGATATGCCCAAGCCTTCGCCAAATTGATCGAGGATCTGGCAAGGTCGAAAGATACCTTCATACTTCACTACAGGAGCAAATACGACGATCCAGAGCACCCACCGATCTGGATGACAGCCGAAGTGATATCGTTGGGGCAACTCTCGATGTGGTATAATAATCTCAAGAACCGGCCGGATCGACAGGCGATCGCCAAGGTTTACGGGTTGGATGAATCGGTTTTGGTATCGCTCGCCCATCACCTCACATACATCCGCAACATCTGTGCCCACCACGGCCGACTTTGGAACAAGCAGGTGACGGTAAAGATGATCGTGCCGACGTCTCCTGCGAGCTTAAAGCTGGCTATGAATGGAAATACACAGGGGCGAGTCTACAATACCATTGCAGTTCTCGGCTATCTCATGGATATCGTTGCACCGGACAACCAATGGCGCGAACAGATTGCAGGACTAATGGATTCATGCCCGCTGGCAGACAAGGTCGCGATGGGCTTCCCGGCCAATTGGAAGAATCTCGCTGCTTGGAATTGAACAGCTAGGAGTGTCAGATAGCCTCCTACCATTGGCCCGATCTTGAGCGTGCTCTTGAATGGAATCTGACCATCGACCCGTGATCGTTACCGGTCATTGCGCTGAAAAACGGCGATGGCTTACGTTTCACAGCTCCTCTCGGCGACAGACGGATTGGTCGGGTACCAAAGAGCCGCCAGTGTCCTGTCATCAACACAGATGACTTGTCTGTTGTCGAATTCGGGCGCCGGAAGGGCAAGGGGCGCATCATTTGCTCCTAACGTCGCCGAAGCCTTCCATCCACGCCGCGTACTTCGCAGCATTTTCTAAGTCATCAAGGTACGGACAGCTGAAAGCATGGGCCCCGCTTAGAGCAGCATCGGCTCCTTCGCGATAGGCAGAAATGATCTTCACCTCAGAAACTGATATCTGGGGAATATCAATCGTGGCGTCTGGTCGTATTCTCGCAATATGCGCCGTCGTACCGCCGCCCATTCGCTCGCCATTTTCCATAGCTCGATGCCGTCAGTTTACTGTAACGTTCTTGAATTGGCGGGATATTAGAGCGGAGCTTCTCAAACGTCCATCTTACGAGAGTTTTGATCTGGCTTTTTTTCACGAGGCTATGATGCTTACCTGACACGCGGTCTGCTCTGGGTCGCCTCTTCGCATAAACTAACGGCTGACCCTCGGCTTGCGCACAGACTTCCGAGAGCAAGTTATGTCAGACGGGCTGATGTCTGGCACTTCGTGTTGACGGGATTCGAACCATGGACCCAGACAACGGCTTATCTAGGTTATTGGAAGTACGGTAATTAGAGCGGCATTTATTTGATAGCTTTCGTACAAGGCGTCCGCGCATTCAGGATCTCCGAGAGATTTTCCCCGCCAACCTGAAGCGAGCGCCTTCCGGTGGAAATTCTAATGTCGTGCTGCCCTGAAAATACGGACCGATCATCCGCTGTATCAGTCTCGACCCAAATCCGGTTGCAGAGGGAGTGGTGACTGCCGGGCCATCTCGCTCGGTCCAGTCGAGCCTGAAGCTGCCGTCTGGATCCACGTGCCACTTGATATCGACGCGCCCAGCGTCGCCGGACAAGGCGCCATATTTGGCCGCATTCGTTGCCAGCTCGTGCAGCGCGAGAGAAAGCCCAATTGCCTGTGGCGATTCCAGAGGATGATCAGTGCCCTCCCATGACACACGACCATTGCCGCCGTCATGCGGTGCGAGTGCCCCCGCGACGACGGACATGATGTCCGCGGCAGATCCTTGGGCGCCCGTGAGGATGTCCTGAGCCGCTGCCAATGCGCCGACGCGCTTCATGATCGCGTCGCGGCTCTCCTCAAGCGATCGCGCGCTCCTCAAGGTCTGTGCGACGATTGCCTGCACGATGGCAAGGGTGTTCTTGATGCGGTGGGCAGCTTCGGCCATGATTTGGGCCTTGCGCTCATCTTCTTCCTTTTGAGCTGTGATGTCCTTGGTGACAACACCATAGCCGATAAGGTCGCCCTCCCCGTCCCTGACCGGAAACATCGTAAAGAGCGCTGGCACTTCCTCAGCGGTCGCAAAATTGCGAAGCCTGAGCTCGCGCTCGTAGCTTTGGCCCGATTTCAGAGCCGGCTTTACCTCTTCAAGAAAAGCCTCTCTGTCAGCTTCGACGACATAATCGGTCACCACCTTCGGCGGTAAAGCATCGGCAGGAAGCCCAACGAGACCCCTCGCCGCATCGTTGAGAAAAATGACTTCGCCGCGCTCGTCCGCGATCCCGATGAAATCGGAAGCCTGTCGAACAACGCGTTCAAAATTTGCTTTTTCCTGCTCGGCCTTGCGTGCGCGGTGCAGAAGCCGGCGTTGTAACGCAATACGCTTGCGTAGTTCCAATTGCGCCATCGTTTGCCTGGCGAGGAACTTCAGCATTTTGATTTGCTGGTCGGTGAACTCCCGGACCTCGTAGTCGAGAACACAAACGGTTCCGATCGGCAGGCCTTCTGGTGTTTTCAAAAGAGCGCCGGCATAGGCCCGGATATGCGGGGCCTCTGTGACAAGCGGACTGCCATCGAAGCGCGGATCCTTAGTGGCGTCCGGAACCACCATCGTATCTTCGAGAAGAAGGGCATGCCGGCAGAACGCGGTCTCGAGCGGCGTAGATCGAACACCGAGACCCACCTCAGCCTTGAAAAACTGCCGTGTCGTGTCGACCAGATTGACCACAGCGATTGGCGCGCCGCAGATTTCCGATGCGACCCGTGCCAGATCGTCGAAATCTTCCTCGCGCGGCGTATCGAGCACATCGTACGATTGAAGCGCGGCTGACCGTTCTTCCTCATCCCAAGTGATGGCGTTTGCCATCTTGCAGGTGTCGTTTGGATCTAGCAGCATCTACCTAGCCCTTAAGTTAGCGCGTAACCTATAGTACGGGCCGCGAAAATCCAACGAAAACAGGGCGAGCACGCATTGGTGAACCAGTGCAATTCATCGGTGTCTCGAGCCCATCGGCCTTCCGTAAGAAAAGCGGGCGCATGTGCGCCCGCTCACCGGATGATCTGGTTACAGTCGTTCAACGTGTAGCATGGAGCTCATCTTCACGGGTGACGTGGGTCGTCCCAACGGCTCCGCCGATCCATGCTGCTATCGCACCGACGGCCAGCGAGATGAATGCGAAGATCGAGCCGACGGAAACTGCCGTTGCGGCAGCCTGGGCCGCCTCAGTTGCCTGCTTCTTGGCTTCCTCGACCGACTGGCGATATTGGGTTTCGTACTGCTGAACCTGCTGGCGAGCCTGATCGACCGGAATATTCTGGGCGCGGGCAAGTGCTTCTGCCGAACGATTGCGCGCCTCCTCGATCTGAGCCTGGTCGCCCGTCAGCATTGCACGGACAGATGCCACGGCGGTATCGCGAAGAGCGGCCGGATCGTTGCCGCCGCTGGCATCGCGAACGCTGCGCTCGATATCGGCTATCGGGTCAGCTGCGGTAGCAATCGCCGGAGCAGCAGTCGTCGCCGCCGTTGCCGCCGTCGAGCTGACGCTCGAGATCAGACCGCCGAGCCCGCTGAAGGTGCCGCCAACGATTGCGCCGACCGATGTTGTTAGAAGATAGAGCGTCACGAGCGTGGTCACCGCCCAGGACGCGACACCATGCAAGGAACCGGTCGAGCGGAGCGGGCGGCCGGAGAGACGACTTGCAACATAACCACCAACGAAAAAGGCGATGAGGCCCGTGACGACGAACTACACCGCCGTCGTGATCGACATGGTGCTGGCGGCGGGACTGTCGTTCGAAGCCGGGTCGATCACGGCCGCGCCCAATCCAACGCCCAGAAGCGTCAAGAGGATGTGCGTGGTCAGCGTGATGGCAACGCCCGCGAAGATCGCGCCCCACGAGACTTTGTTATAGGCGGCGTTGATGTTGGGGTCGACAGAGCGCGCATGGAGTTGCGCTACAGAGACGGGTTCGGTCATTTGGGTATCCTCGCTGGTCACGGGTCTGTGAATGCGGCGAGAACGTGATGGAGTGCTTTATGTTCCCGTTCTGTATTAGACGGAAGAGAAACGACTTGCCCAAACTCCTACTGCGGCGGGTCCGTGATGCTCGACTTGGCGTCGACATCACCTGATGGCTCGGTCATCCACCACTGTCCCATGAACACAATGCCGCAAAGCAAGGCGCAGAACGCGAGAATGACAATCATCGCTTTCCGATGGCGCCTCGGCCCGACGGTTGGAGGTGTTCTACCCATGCTCGTCGAGCTTCAAAACGGATCGCAGCGGAAGAGTGTGCACAACCGTGCCGTCGCCAGTCGTTACCTCGAACTCGTCGCCGTCAACGAGGTCTCCGACGCGAATTTTAGCCGCCAGCAGTTCTCTGGCAGCAATCTGCGCTTCTTCGAGCGCCACCTCATCGGACGGCAACTCGGAGCCTTCCGGGTCTTTTTCCAGAACCCCATTGATCCGATAGTTGAAGAAATAGCGTGGCATCGCAGCTCCTGTGATTGTGCAAGACAATTCGAGAGCACGGATTGAGTTCCGCCCGACACGCCGCCTGGATATACCTCAGGACATTCTCCCCGAGACGGCTTCGACTTCATTCACCGGAACGACAATCCCGACGTAACGTCGAGGCAGGCCATCGCGATCGCGGAAGCCACGGCCGAAGGAGGCAACTGTCACATAACGTCCGGTGGCATCGAGAACCCGGTAGGTCTCCTGCTGGTTCATATGAGCGATGATGCTGTCGCTGATCGCCTCGGCGAGTTGCGATCGGTCATCCGGATGGACGCGATCGAGATAGGTCTCAATGGGAAGCCCGCGCTCAGCCTCTCGCGGATCGATGCCAAACAGGTCTGCCAGGGCGCCATCGGCATAAAGAATGTTTTCCGGAATGTCCCAGGTGAAGAACCCAACATCTGGCGTATCGCCACCGAACAGCTGGCTTGAGAACAATCCCTCATCGACCGAACGCATAACACCTCCCAGTTCCACCCTTAAGGATGAATTGGGATGCGGTAAAATGCCGTCAATGGTCACTTCTTCAGATAAATATCTTCTAACGCTTCGAGGACAGCTCGGACATTCGCGTTCATGATTGACCCATCCGGTGCGCGCTCTTGCCCGGAAGTCGCCCGAGCGAGACGAACGTGCTTCAAATGCGCGACGAGCTTCTGAAGATCGAGATTTTTCAAAGCGATCGATTTCGGCATTGTGAACTCCGTCCCTCGTCGAGGCTTACAGTGTCGAACGTGGAATGTATATTCGATATTTGTGAAATATGCTTGTATTAGCCCCATGCGGCAAAGAGCACGGCAACGATGACGACTGCCGTGTTAATCAGGCCAATCTGAAGATATTTCGGGCTCATTGAGTATCTTCTGGTCTCGCGTCGGTTTTGCCAGCTTCAAGCCGAGCCACCTGTAGTCTAAGGGTCTTTTCCGCCCTGGCCTTACGCTCGGCGGTTATAATCTCCAATGCCGCGCGATCGGTCTCAGCCGCTTTTTCACGTCTATCTGCCGCAGCCATATTCATCCTCCTGCATTAGCAGCACGGCAATTAGATTAGCGTTATGTTTTGCCAACCCCTTGGTTCGGAAATGTCCACTTCCATACAGATAGATATGCATTAGGAAACGGTCATATTAAGGGCGAAATCCGGCAATACGGGCAGCGCATGAACGATACGTATCCGTATGTCGCAGCACTCCTCTTTCTCATGGCGCTGGCGTTTCTGGCGCTGAGATATGCGGTTCTGTTCTGAGTTCGGCTACTTTGTAAGTGGTTGATGCGCAGCTGGCGCGGCTCACCCCTTAGGCCGCGTCAGCTAAGCGTGACGACCTGCCGCGAGGCTACCGTGGACCGCGAGGGAGTAGACGGCTTCGAGCGCGACCCGATGGCACGCCGTTCCGCCTGCCATTGCGGCCAAAGAAGCACGTTTCAATCGCTTTGCTGAATACTCACGGCATCCGATCGCGACGAACTCATAAAGCTCGTGGCCGACAAGTCCTTTGGACAATCCGTCGATAAGGTGACGGTGCACGCTGTCGAGTTTCTTGCCCATGATCGCCTCCGCTTGAGCGAGTTCTATATGAACGGTCTCGAGCGGCAACAGTTGCAACCCAACCATCTACATCTAATTTGACGGTGGGCGCTGCAAGACTGGTTGGTTGGCAGCGTCGGCCAGTGCGAGCAATGTGCCAACCCTTTGAATATGACGCGGGAGAAAGGCGCCTTAGCATCCACAACGCTGCGCAGAGCCTAATCGCGCAGATCGAGTTTTGCAGCTCAACCGGACCTCTGCCTTTTCTCTTTCGAAGGACGGGAGCTTCAGGATAGCGCAGCCGTCTTCAACATCGCGGATAAGCCCCAATACGAAAAAGCCTGCCGCGGGAGGAGGTGCGGCAGGCTTTTCGAATGATGTGAACGGCGACTGGGAGGAGGATGCCGCCATTCTGTCAGGTGCCCTTGGAAGGAGGAGTAGGTCACCTGAATGACGAAGCTTCGCGGGAGGAGGTGCGTTGCTTCGTTGGAGATTAAGTACCCCACCCGGACCTGCTTCGAAAATAAGCGATGAAACAGAACAGCCATGCTCAATTCGCATATCTGGGCATGGCGGTCAGGTTGCCTCCGGCCAGTCATTCGCCGGTTCGTCAATCTCACCCGGCGCATCGGCAGGATCTGGATCTTCGCTGTACGCGCGCCGCATATCTGTCAGCTCATTCTCCACGGTAGCAATCACCTCGGGCGTTTTCGATCCGGCAGTTACGTAGTGATCGACGAGTTGTTCGAGCTTGAGACGAACGTCGCCGGCGATACTGTTCATGGTGGTGCCCTCAATGCTTGGCCGGGTGATGATCGCCCTTATCGCCCTCACCCGGTTTAGCAACCGTTTCGGCCTTCTGTCGCTTGTCGGCTGAAAGCGATCGACCGACGTCGACACTCTCCTTGAATTGGCCTTTTTCATCACGACGAACGTAGCGTTTGTCTGTCCCGGTAGCGATCAGCTCTCTCTTCGACATCTGAATTCTCCTTCGGTTGCGATAAGCGAATAATTCGCGCGCGCACGAAAACATGCATCGAATCCAGAGGCTTGATTTGAATCTCATGGTTGCGGTGGAAAATTGAATCAAGCCATTGAAAATGATTCATTTTTGGAATCGGAACTGAGTCGCGGATGACGCAGTTGAATCGCACAGGTTGCGTCCTGTGCGAGGAGTCCGAAATGGCCGGTCAGCGTGCTCAGTGGAAAGGTTTTATCAAGTTTGGCGAGGTGTCGTGTGGCGTAGCGCTTTACACCGCCGCCTCGACCTCCGAGCGGATCACCTTCAATACGATCAACACCGCGACCGGAAACCGGGTCAACCGCGTGTTTATCGACAGTGACACGGAAGAGCCGGTGCCGAAGGAAGCCCAGACCAAAGGCTTCGAGATCGAGAATGGCCAATACATCATCATCGACCCTGATGAGGTGGCCGCCACCATTCCTGAGAGCAACAAGACACTGGAGGTCGAAGCCTTCATCCCCTGCTCCGATGTCGACGATGTCTACTTCGACAAGCCATACTATCTCACTCCGGACAAGATGGGCACGGATGCATTTGCTGCGCTGAGAGACGGCATGCGCAAGTCCAAGGTCGCCGCGATCGCAAGAACCGTGCTCTTCCGGCGGATGCGCACGGTCCTTATTCGCCCGCACGGCAAAGGGCTGATCGCCACGACACTGAACTATGATTACGAGGTCCGCTCGTCGAAGAAGGCGTTTGAGGAGATGCCGAAGATCACGATCCAGGGCGAGATGCTTGATCTAGCCAAGCACATTATCGCGACGAAGAAAGGCGACTTCGATCCGGCGGCCTTTGATCACCGTTACGAAGCCGCACTCGCCGAGCTGGTGAAAGCCAAGATGGAAGGCAAGGCGTTGCCCAAACGTAAGAAGGTCGAGGTGTCCAAGCCGAACGACCTTCTGGCCGCACTGCGCGAGAGCGCCGGTCTCGGCAAATCCAAGGACGACAAACCGAAACGCACTGCAGCCAATGCCAATAAAGGTGCTGGCAGGCAGCGCGCCGCGCGCGGGGCGGCCAAGGGGTCCGCCGCTTCAAAAGCTGCCCCGCAGCGCAAGGCAGGGTGAGGAGACGAGATCATGGTACTTCGCCCCTATTGGAAAGGCTATCTCAAACTCTCTCTCGTCACCTGCCCGGTGTCGATGATGCCGGCCACGTCGGAGGCGGAAAAGGTCCGGTTTCATACGCTGAACAAAGAAACCGGCAACCGGGTCGTCTCCCAGTACATCGACTCGGTCACCGGCAAGCCAGTCAGGGACGACAAAGAGGCTAAGGGCTATGCGCGTGGCGAGAACGATTATGTCATTTTGACCGACGACGATCTTGATGCGGTGGCGCTTGATACGGTGAAGACCATCAATATCGACAAGTTCGCACCCGCCGACAGTATCGAGTGGGTCTATCTGGAAAAGCCCCACTACCTGATGCCGGATTGTTGGTTTCCGCGCAGAATTGAGCCGGTGGGGGTGCGGATAAAAAGTTGGACTGCTTTATAAGTTCAGGCCGAGGCTCTTACGATATTCGACCGGGCTGAGCGATCCCAACGATAGCTTGATACGCTTTTCGTTGTACCAGCGAATATAAGCATCGACCTCGGCGACGAACTGTTCGATTGTGATGGCCTTCCAATCTCGTGGATAGAAGAGTTCCGTTTTCAGCCGTCCGAAGAACCCTTCGCACGCGGCGTTGTCTTGTGAGCAGCCCATTCGGGACATCGAGCGAACCAATTTAGCATCGCTAATCCGTGTGAGCCAACCGGGCCAGCGATAATGGGCTCCGCGATCGGAATGGACAATTGGCCGTTCCGCAGCGTCGGTCACAGTCTCGATGGCGGCGTCCAGCATGGTATTGACCAGACCCGCATCTGGTTGCGTTCCAATCGACCAACTGATGACCATCCCGTCGAAGCAGTCGATGATAGGAGAAAGGTACACCTTCCCGGCTGGGATCTGGAACTCGGTGATGTCTGTAAGCCATTTCACGTTCGGCGCTTCTGCATGGAAGTCCCGATTGATCAGGTTTTCGGGTGCCGGACTGATTTCTCCCAGATATGATCCAAAACGCCGTCGACGCGGTCTGGCGACGACCAACTGCTCCTGCTTCATCAACCGCTGCACAACCTTTTCCGAGATTATTACGCTCTGCCTGGCCAGCGACGCCTGCAGTCTGCGATAACCATAGCAACGACGGTTTTCTTCAAAGATTTCCGCAAGGCTGTGCCGGACCGCCGCATACTTGTCTGCCAGACAAATGCGCGTGCGATGGTAAGAATAGGAGCTGCGGGCAATTCGCAGCTGGGCGAGTAGTTCAGGCAAGCGATAAGCTTCCTTAAGGGCGTCAATCAGCTGTGTCTTCTCCCGATTACTTAGGATCTGCAGATCGACGCCCAGGTCTTTTTTTATGAGTTCATTGGCCTTCTTCAGGAGATCATGCTCGAGTTGCAACTGGCGAACATCACGCTGGAGAGCTTCAAGCTGTCGCTCGAGCTCCTCACGCTCAGGCACCTTGGATTTTGCTTTGCGGCGTTTCATGGATGATGGGGCCTCATGACCGAGAAGCTGGTCCTTCCAGCTGTACAATGTTGGCCGCGAGACGCCCAGCCGGTCAGCGACCTGTTGAGCGCTTTCATCTCCACTGCATAGTCCGGTGACCCCCGCTTGCCGGATCTCGTCGGAATAGCCAGGGTGCCACGATCGCCCGACCAACGATGTTCGGGTCTCGGGAAATGCCTCCCGAACCCATGCGGTCAGTGTCCCTCGTCCGGGATAGCCAAGTTCCCTCATCGTCGCAGAGATGCAACGGTCATGAGTGCGATAGTGCTCAAGCGCCGCCTGTCTCTGAGCCTCGGAATATTTTGGCGCTCGCGCTACCGGCTGAGTACGCAGGTCGAGATGCTGTACGTACTCGCGGTGCCAGCCCCTCAGCGCATTCTTGGTGGGATATCCCAGCTGGCGAATGGTAGCGTTAAGCCGCTTGCCAAGCCGGATGTAGAGTTCAAATGCTCGAAGTCTGTCTGCGTAGGAATACATGAACTACCTCCTGGTGGTCCAAGTTTTCGTCCGCACCCCCTTATGCGCCTAACCGGCTCAGTTCTGCGTGGAAACCAACAGCCGGATGATCCGGTCGGACACGAAGCCTTTGCCGTCATCCGGGATGCCATGAAGGCCGACAAGGTCGTGGGCATTTCGAAGCTGGTGATCGGCCGCCGCGAGCGGGCCGTTGTCCTCGAACCGCGCGACGACGGCATTGTCCTCTGGTCGTTGCGATTTGGCGACGAGGTTCGACCCGAAGAGAACTACTTCGAGGATATCGAGGCGGATGCCGACAAGGAGCTGATCCCTCTCGTTCAGAAGCTGATCAAGCAAAAGACGACGCGCTGGTCGCCGGACATGGTCGGCGACCCAATCCAGGAGAGCCTGCTCAAACTGATCGAGCAAAAGAAAAAGCAGTTGAGGCCGAAGAAGGCCGCAAAAGGCAAAAAAGCGGATGCTGCACCAGCTTCGAATGTGGTGAACATCATGGACGCTCTACGGAAGAGCATTGAAGCGGATCCCAAAAAGAAAAAGGCCAGCTAACATGCAGGAAGAAACTGAGATCCATCTGTGTGAACCCGCGCCGTTCATTTATTTCGAGAACGGGCAGATCGCCGTCACCGACGGCTCATCCGTCTGGTTGGTCATCGTCACGTGCGAAGCGATGAAGGCGACAGCGGCTCCACCAGAGAAATCGTTGAAGCGGCTCGTCCGCTATGTCGAATTTTATCGCGACCTCGCGGCAGCAAGCATTCGCCGAGGCGAGGATGTGGACGGAAAGGTCTGGGTGCGCGAAAGCGACGTCCTCGCTGTCCGAGCATCGCGTGGCTCGATACACCATAGTTCGCGGGCGTTGGATAACGCTTGAGCAGCCAGCGACCTTCATTCCCTCGTACGTCGGACGGCCGATATATGGTCGTGAGGGGTCGGCTTTGGCGGCTCAGCAACCCAAATTTATCGGAGCCCGACCGACAGGCGCTGGTCTCGGAGCTGATGGCTGCACGTCGGGCTGTCAAGGACGCGAAGGTCGATGTCGAGAGGATGAAGATTGCTCGCCAGCGCGTGGACGCCGCGAAAATCGCCCTGGGGGAGCGTGGCCCGGTTTTGTGGACCGATGGTGAGCCAGACTTCAATCGAAAGCTTGCCATAAACACGCCATATCGGGAATGGTTCGAACGGTTGGCGCGGTTGCCTTAGGGTTTTGACCCGCCCGACGGGTTAGAGGGAACGCCGAGATTTCCCGGCTCACCCTGGGCTGGCGCCGACACAGATGCGGTCGTTCGAGGATCTGTCGCCGGGCCGATAAGATAACTTCCGGCGCTCTGCGTCGGCGCAATGTTGTATTGGGGCCGCATGTTCGACGCCGGGGGAGGCGAATTATGGATACTGTACAGCGCGTGGATTTCGGCCCAGGTCATCTCATTGGTGAAGCGCCCACACATAACCGATCCGTATTGCTGAACCTAAACTACGTGCCTTAACGTATGCAGAGTAGGGTCAGTCGCAAAGCTTCATAGCCGATTGCAAGACTTTGCGGATACCGCACGCGGCCAAAATGCTGGCTTGCCAGTGGGCGATCAAATACCCCCCAGGCTCGCGCCGCCGTCTGAAGCAAGCTTGCCATGCCGCTGCAGGAACCGCTGGAAATTCTCGCGCGCAGCGGAGATGGGCCAACGAACGCCAGCTGCTTCGCGACAGTATCGCGTAAGCGTTTCATAGGCCAAGTCGCGCTTTTCCTGCGGCCACTCGTCGAGGAAATCAAAGACATCATCAAGGCCGGTGATCTCCTGAACGAAGTACCGGCGCTGAGCATAAAGTGGTTTGTCGAACACAGCGAGCGCGATGGTGATCCTCCTTTTTCCTCGGCTCGAATGGTCGAACAGTGGAGGCCGGCCCTTCCGGACCGGCCCTTCTTTCAACGTATAGGCTTTGCCTGAGGCGAGGTGCTCTCGAATTTGCGCAGCAACTCCTTGAACGCCTCACGAACACTGGCTTTTCGCTTCAGGCGTCTGCGTCTCCTTACCTCAACGGTGAACGGTTTCACACGCGACTTTATGGAAAGCGCCCGATTAAGCGACCTGACGATCTGCTTCAAGCTGAAGCGGCTCGTTCTGAAACGTAGCACCACCGATGGCAATCTTGCGTGGCTTCATCGCCTCGGGGATTTCCCGCTTCAGGGTCACACGCAGCAGACCGTTGGCGAGCGACGCGTCTTCGACCCGGACATGATCGGCCAGTTCGAACTTGCGCTCGAAGCCACGACCGGCAATGCCGCGATGCAAGTATTCGCCGTCCTTCGTTTCGGCCTTCTGGCCTTTGACTATCAGGACGTTGCGTTCCTGGGTGATATCGAGATCTTCCTCACCGAAGCCGGCGACTGCCATTTCGATGCGATAGTCGTTCTCGCCGGTCTTGACGATGTCATAGAGTGGCCAGCTATCGACGGCATGGAGACGCTGAGCATTGTTGAGGAGATTGAAGACGCGGTCGAAGCCAACGCTCGACCGATACAAGGGTGCAAAATCGAGATCAGTTCTCATAACCATATCCTCCGTAAAGCAACATGGAAAAGGGGAGCGGAAGCTCCGCGTCCCCAGCTCTTCGGCCCCCTTTCTGGGCTGCCGACGGCGAACGATTTAATTTCGCGTTTTCATCGTTCAAGACCTGCAATGCATTTTTTTGCAACCTTACACGCCTACCAGCTCCGCGGCTAAGCCCGCGTAACACGTTGCGCGCCAGCGCGTTGTCGCCACATATTTGTTCACTTTTTGTTCTAATCGAAAACCTTCGTGCAATATTGGAAACCGAAAGCAGCATGATCAACAATGCCACCCTTCAATATCTTTCGGACGCATCCGACAACTAGAGCGATGAATGGCTTAAGGACAACCATTACCGCCTGAAGCAAGCTCAGGAGGATTTGCTGCAGTTGACCAGATCGCTAATTTCAGAAGGGGGTGTAATCGATCCGAGGATTATCCAGAACAATCCGGATCCGAGGAGATGCCTGGCTAAGGCGCGGATGTCAAAGGGAAACGCGCTGATCGCGATGCGCGTTTCCGCATCTAAAAATGCCGGCGCGACATACTTTCTGAATGTATCGTCCGGCACCTTATTTTGTGGGGGCGGCGCACTTAAGCTTGCACCGAGGCTAGCGAGGATCCTGCGACAGACGATCGCGAGCCACACCGGCAAATGGCGGACTATCGTGGAGGGACCAGTCTTTGCAAGGTATTTTCCCCACGGCTTAAGTGACGGGTATTCGACCTCGACGGGGTATGCCTACAATCACGACGCTTTGAATTTTTTCAGTCTCAGGCACTTTGGTGCCTGTCGAAGCATTTCCTCTGAGTTGCTGACATCTCCACGGCTCATAGATGAATCAATTAGATCCTTTGCCGCAGCTCGCCCCTTGGTGGATTACATTAATCGCTCCACATCTCGGCTACCAGAGCCATCAGTCAAAGCCTACTCCTAGCGTGGAGAACGAAATCAAAGGGCGGCCGAAGCCGCCCTTTGTTACCTAGATCCGGGCTTGGTGACTGTGCTCAGGCCGGAAATGACCGCACCAGTCACTCTGTGCGACAACCGGCCACAGGCCTCGCTCGTTAGCATCAGGCTGCGTTACCGGCGGACTGTACCGACAGAGACCGCCGTCGTCCGTGTGCTGCTTCTCGGTTCCATGATCTTCAAAAAAGGCGCATTCGACACAAGCTGCTTTTTCGTCAGTCATCTCTTTGTCCTTTCTGTATTTCTATGACAGATCTACAACGCCCAATGGCCGGAAAAGATCTCCAATCTGGTAAATTTGGTCCGGTAACGTACCGGGTCGAAACGGGAACGAGGCTTCGCCAAAAGCGTTTTGTCGCTGCGCCACACGATGTGGCGCTTGGAGTCATCTATGCACAAAAGCGTTGCAATTGTGGGCTCCGGCCCGACCGCCATATATGCCCTGCAAGAATTAATCTCATGTCCCCTGCCGCTCTCGATTTCAATTTATGAAGCGTCTGCTGTTGCCGGAAAAGGGACACCCTACCAATACGGTTTCAATGATCCGGTCATGCTGTCGAATATTCCGAGCGTGGAAATTCCGACACTTCCCGAGACGCTGGTGGATTGGCTTCGAGGAACGACTGACGAGTATCTGAGTGAGTTCGACCTCGTGCGTGGCGAGATCAACGATCGATCGTTTTACCCAAGGGTCGTGTTGGGAGATTTTTTCCGGACTCAGTTTAAGAGCATCGTCGCGGAAGGCGAGCAGCGTCGGCACGACATCACCGTTGTCGAAAGCTGTCGCGTCACGGACGTGGCTATGGTGAACAGCCAGTTTGAGCTAGTCCGGTCGATCAATGGACGTGAGGAGAGAGAGGTTTTTGACTTCGTAGTGGCGGCGACAGGCCATAATTTTCCTACCGATCCCGAAACCTCACCGGGGTATTTCAGTGCACCTTGGCCCGCTGAGAAACTTAAATCTGTACCATGCGGACCAGTGGGGATTCTTGGCACGTCACTGAGCGCTATTGATGCGGTTGTCACGGTGGCCACCGATTTTGGCGCGTTTCGGCGCGGTACCGACGGAAAACTGATCTATTCGCCGCATGATGGTTGCGAGAATTTCTCGGCGGTGATGATGTCGAGAAAGGGTCTGCTCCCTGAAGCCGATTTTTATTTTCCTATTCCCTATGAAGCGCCCCGCATCTGCACGCGCGAGGCGGTCGATGAACGCTGTGCACTGGGCGCAAGTGGACTGCTGGATGATATCTTCGATCTGTTCAGAGCAGAGATCCTTGACGCTGATCCGCAGTACGCGGCACTGATCGGTCTAGATGGGCTGACGGTCGACACTTTCGCTGCAGCTTACTACGGACAAAGGGACCAGGTGGACCCGTTCATTTGGGCTGAGCGCAACCTCATTGAGGCGAAAAACAACTACAGACGGCAATACACCGTGCCTTGGCGCTACGCGATCCTGATCACCCACGAAATCATCGAAACGGCAGTGTCCTACCTGAACGCTGACGACCTGCATCGTTTCAACCGATCGTTCAAGGGAATTTTTGCCGACGAGTATGCAACCGTTCCGCATTTGTCGATCGAGCGCCTATTGGCCCTTCACGCGGCCGGCAAACTGTCCATCCTTGCACTCGGCGATGAAAGCCAGATCTCGACGGACAGTATCGATCGCGGAGCGTCGGTTCATCTGCCGGCTGGCTCGCGCTATTTTCAAACCTTTATTGATGCGACAGGGCAGCAAAGCCTGTCTGCTGACGAGAGCTTATTCCCGACGCTTGTAGATCAGGGCCTGATAAGAGAAGCGAAGACGCTTACTGCTCGCGGCAACCACGTAAGGACGGGCGGTATCGATGTTGATGCGCGCTGTCGGCCAGCCGTGAGGGGGATAGCTGCTGCCCGCCGACTATTTATCCCGGCCGTATCGTATCTTCTGCACAAGCGACCCTTCATACAGGGCATTACCAGCGCCGCTGAGCTTGGCAAAATCGTTGGCGAAGCGATCAAGGACGACGTGACGCGGTTGCGTCGTACCAGGAGGCGGCCGAAGGGGGTGCCCACATCCGCAAAGGTTTTGTCACTTACCGATTAGGTTAGACCAGGACCGGCCAAGTTGCGGGCCCAAACCTGATCGATCAGCATTTTTGCCGAAAAACCCAGCCGGAAATCGACCGGCAGAGGTCCTGATGGGATAGTGCACGAGCACGGCTGATCACGCCGCGCGTTCACGGCCTGCTACCACCTCGGGAATGATAAACTGCTCAAAGGCTGGTCTCGCCAAATGGTAGCCCTGCATCAGCTCGACACCCAAATCTTGGAGCACGATCAATTCTGCGGCTGTCTCGACGCCTTCGCAGACCGGCAGGATACCGAGGTCGGCAAGCATTGCCAGAGTGTGAGCAACGACCGTACGCTTGACCTTGCTGACATCAATTCCGCGGATAAGATCCATATCGAGCTTGACGATGTCGGGCTGAAATTTCGTTAGCAGACCTAGACCGGCATGGCCGGCCCCAAAATCGTCTATCGCCGTTTTGAACCCGATGTCTCGATAGGTTTGCAAAATGCCAAGAACATGGTCGGTGTCGAGCGCTTCGGTCTCGGTGAATTCGAATATTATTCGGTCAAGCGGAAATTTCACGCGCTCAGCGGTCGCCAAGGTCAATCGGATACAGGCTCGCGGCTCGTAGACAGCGTTCGGCATGAAATTGATGGAAAGCTTGATGTCGTCTTCGGGTGAATAAAGACCCGCTGCCAACTCGATGGCCTTCACTCGACATTGCTGGTCGAATGCATACCGATTGCCTGCATCGACATTGCCGAGCACACTCCCAGCTCCTTCGCCATTGATGCCGCGGACAAGGGCTTCAAACGCGTATATCTCTCGCCGAGATACATCGACGATCGGCTGGAACGCCATCGAGAAGGGAAGAGCGAAATCGTCTCCGCGCCTGCATCCTTCGCACCCATTAGCCATATCACACTCCACGTTACGGGGGGCGACTATCGATCGGAGCAACTAACGGAGTGTGAAGCGACCGACAACGATGTCCGATTGCAAGGAAAGCGTCTGGAACCGTACAAAGCCCTGTGGCCCCACCGGCGGGCGCCGGCATAATCTTTATGACCGCAAACCTAAAGCAAGTTCTGGTGAAATTTCCTCATTGCTGGTTCCAAGATCTTTCAGGAACTAATGGCAATGGCTGTCGTTCTGTCCCGCCACGACAAGGCAGCTATTAGGGAGAGAACGAATGGCCACCACCGATAAGTCCGCCAAAGAAGAAAAAGCTTCGAAGAACGCCGCGAAGAAAGCTTCGCGCGCCTCTGGCACCAAAAGTACCGCAGCTAACACCGAGACGCGCAAGAGGCGTGCACAGGCAGTGGCAACCAAGTCTGCGACGCGCAAAGCCGACCGTGCCTCGGCAAAGGATGAGAAGAGCCTCTCCGATCTATTCGAGCATGCTCTCGGCGATATCTATTATGCCGAAAAGAAGATCTACAAATCGCTGCCGAAAATGATCAAGGCTGCAGATCATCCTGAACTCGTTGAAGCGCTGACCTCGCATCGCGAGGAAACCGCCGGCCAGATCGAGAAGCTCGAGGCAATTTTTGAGCTTCTCGGTAAACGCGCGAAGGCCGAAAAGTGTGACGCGATCGACGGCATCCTGGAGGAAAGCGAAAGCCTGCTCGAGGACTTTGGATCCAGCGTCGCAGCGGACGCAGCGATCATCTTCAGCTGCCAGGCGATCGAGCATTATGAAATTACTCGTTACGGCTCTATGCGCGCCTTTGCAGATGCGCTCGGTTTAGATGAAGCCAAGCAGCACATCGACGACATCCTGGCGCAGGAGAAGGCGGCGGACGCCAGTCTCACGGAACTCGCAGAAGATTCGGTGAATGCTGCTGCCGCCGAGTACGACGACGAGTAATCGATCGCGGATTGACGAAACGGGGCTGGTCACGCTGCTTGGTGACCAGCCTCAAATTGTTACGTCTGCCACTTACGAAAAAATCGTGGCGTCCATGATGGCGGGGTCTACCTATCGCATGACAACAAGCGTGCTAGCAGGTGCGGCCGAGAAATAGCCCGAACCACTCGAATAACCAGCCTTCATCATCGAGACGGAGTGATCAAGCTATGAAGCGAGATGCTGAGGCGGCAATATTGAGCTTCGTTGCAAGTCGGCGTGAGGGCACGACGTGCCCGAGTGAAATAGCACGCGCCCTCGCAAACAATGACACCAGGCCTCTTGAGAGGCGGGAATACATGCCAATCGTCCATGAAGCTGTTGATGCATTGAATGCTCGGGGCGATATTACGCTCACTTGGAAATCCGTTTTGAAGAAAGAGCGGGCGGGTCCGTACAGGATAGGTAATCGGAGCTGATCTTTCAGCAGTCGGTTTAGGCCAAATGGAAGGCTACGGTGCGTCTTTCACCTTGAGCGGATCGAACCCCCGTCCCGCTGCTTTAGTGTCGCAACTACAGAGACATGAAGCTCTTTCCCCAGCCATCTTCTCGATGACGTCGGCCACGTTGGAACATAGTAAGCGTGCTACGCGCGGCGTGGCGAAAAGATCAACTCCCTGAAGACTTTCGTTCTCGCCATGACCAAATGCCCACCACGAAGATGTGTTCCAAGGAAACATCCCGCCTCCGTGCGCATCATTCCACCACGTCATGGCCATTGACGCGTCCCTCAAATCCCGGAAGTGACTAGCTATCGCAGATTAGGCAGATCAATACAACAGATCGGGCGAACTCAGTCCTATCGCCCACAAACTTTCGGACTTCCGGTAAAATTCGGAAGCCCATAGGTCGAGCCGCTTCCGCAATGGAACCATGTATCAGCTTCTGCATTCCTAGCCCAGAAAAAATGGAGGAGCAGATGAAAGATTCGACGGATTACACGCTGGCAGAATTCAGTGAAGCCTACGACTTGGAGACAGATCAGGCCGAACGGATTTTCAATCTCTCAGGGCCGTCGAAAGTTAAGCTCGACGTCTTTATGAGGGTCTACAAACAGCCAAAAGCCGCCGAGAACCTTTTCTTCGCATCAGATCGCTGAATTCACCCGATGAGCAGTCCAACCGACACAAAAAATGACCCGCAGCCGGAGTTGGCGACGGGTCACGGAGTTTGGCAATAATGTCCTATCATGACGTAATCGGCAAACCGCTAATACTCTGACGTGCGATTTTTGACATTTCTAACGAACTCGGCCAAACCATATACGCAATTGCAATTGACGCATGTCATCGAATCCTACACGTTCCCGGCCATGACAGATCAGGACAACCAGCCAGCCGAGCTCGGGCCAATTGCCTGCGAACTCATGAAGCTCGCCAATGAACTGCGCGAGCTCGGAGACACACCGCTTTTCAAATCAGATGATGTGGCAAATGACGATGCGCCGCCAGCGAGAAAGCTTGCGAGCCAGCCGACCTGATCAAATATCACTCGCAGTTTTGCGACTTGATAGAAAAGTGTGCCGGGATTAGACCGCGGCATGGAAAAATTCGAAAGATCAGAACGTAACTATCTCATAGCCGTGCTGAAACTGGCAGGTGAACCGAGCGCCGTCACGGCAGCTCGCTTCGGCATATCTGCCCAGCACGCCAGTAATATCGCACGGGGCAACACCTGGATGGTAGAAGCACGGGCCGGAAGACCGGTCCCGGCCGGACTGACCACGCGCGCCGCTGTCGCAATCGAACAGACGCTCGGCATATGGCCATCAAATGCCAACAAGGCGTTCGTCGAGGGCAGCGCGATGACGCTGCTCCGCTCTGAAAATGGGCGCCGCGTCATAATGGAAGATATCGGCCGATGGCTGAAGCTTAAGCATGGCCTTCACGAAGACGCGCCAGGCCGACGCGTGGATGAATGACTCCTGAACCAACAAGAACATAATGAGAACAAAATCTGACGATCGAGTTCTCCATGACGAAAAGAAACGAAGCGGCTTTCGATAACTGGTGGGCGTGCCTGCCTCCTGAAGAGCGCGAGGCACTCGATGAGTCCACAAGCCGGTCAATGCACATCGCCGCAGAAGAAAGCACTCCATTAGGCGACCATGAAGATCTAACGACACGAAAGTCCAACGAGCGTTAATGCAACCGTAGATTTACCGGGGAAAAAGCCGCGCAAAGGAACGGGTGGAAGGTCGGCAAATGGTGGCATCCGACCTTCCAGTGTCACGTACGAGGGGGTCGGTTGTGACGCCACATCTGTAGACAACGTCGCTTTGGAAGGCCACACATCAGCGGATGTTAATGCACCCGGTAGCACCAACAGCGAGCAATCTCCCGCAATCCATTAGTGGAAAGTCCTTCCGCTGATCACAATCTCGTTGAGGGTTTGCACCAGAGCGAAAGCGATATCTTTCCTCAGAAGAACCATGGGAACACCCTCCACAAGAACAGCCAGGCCGGTCGCGTTCTCGACAACGCTCCATCCGCTCTCGGTTTCCTCGACCGCGCTGTAGCGCACCCACTCGGCATCAGTGATCATCAAGCGTCTCGATATGAAAGATTTGAGAAAGCTCGCACCGGTTCGCCCAGTCGCGAGCCTTCAGCCGAACGAGATACGTGGCAGCGCGGAAATGGAGTCGTCGAAATCAACTTCAAGCCCCTCGCTCGAAAACTTAGAGAATGCAGAAAGCGCTCTGGCCTTGGCTCGTTCCAAAGTGGTTCGAGCAATGCCGAGCGAACCGGGATATGGCTTAGTCCTGCTTTACTATAGTAGGTTGAAAGGAATTGAACCGTTGACGGGTGGGCGAAATTACGAAAACTACCAGGAGGCTCGCTGTGCGCGCATTGATGGCGCTTATGAAACTCGAATGCTCCGCCGCAGAAAAGAGGGGCCATTTCACGACTTAGCGAGGAATTCGCGCGCGGCACGGTGTGCATTCTCAAAATCTTCGTGAGCCGTCGAATAGTCCTAGGAGTGGGTCGCTTCGCCAACCAATCCACTTATCTATACTTAAAGCCCTTCGTCCGTGATCGGCACATCATGAGAGTTTGCACATTTGTGGAAATTGTCGAACTCATAAACAACTCCGACCCCAACAGGATTTTGAACAGACACAAGTGATAGGTGCGCCAAGTTCTTCTCAATTTTTTTGATATCGCCGAACCAACTGGCTCCGTAAGAAACTGTATGAACGCCGAAAATTTTGGTTGCTTGATCCATAAATAGAACCAGACCCATCCTCGCGTTACCTTCGCCATACTTCGCATCGAGGACGGTTTTCAATTCATTGAATTCCCCTTGCGCCTTTGATAGCTCAGCTTCCGGTCTATTTGCGCTCAAAGCGTAGATCGCGCATACGCCCGCACCTGAAGATGCATAAACTTCGTAATGAACAAAATACGGATTCGGTTTAGGTGGCGTGATTTTGTAACGTCTCGCGATACCAGCCCGCGGGATACCTTCATCGACGTCCTGCGGGCTCAGATCATTCAGCGACTGCCCTGTTGATATACCGAAAATATCCGCGTGTGCAGATGTCGTCAGAGTCATGATAGCCAAACAGGTAATCAGCGTCCGCATTAATTTCTCATGTGTAAAAGTAGCACTTTCTCGGCGCCTGTTGGAAATGAAAGCCAGCTTAGCCAATATCCCTTGAATCAACAATCGATTGCTCATACCAGATTGCTCGTAAGCGGTGTTTTCCTTGCACATTGACCAGGCTTGATTGGGCTTACCGAAAAATTCCGCTACAACACTGACGGCAAGAATGCGCCAATAGGAGACATGGACCACTTCGAGGGTGCCGGCTGGAATGGGGCCGTAACCTGACAGGCACCTTGTTGGAACGAACTCGGGAAAGCGGACGTTCCGCGTTGACAGGCGCGGCGTCATTTTCGGCCCTTAGCTGCCGTTCGTGTCCATCGCAGTGAAAGGCAGCACGGACCCCAGAGTGACGAATGCTGCACGATGGGCGAATGTCGATGACCGACCTCACTACGCCGGCGTGCGAGTCATCTCACGGATCAGATCATTTGTCTCTGGTCTCGTCGTTTGGTGCCGATATCGAAGGGCCAAAACAGTTCTTGATATTTCAAGGCCATCGATGGGTTTCGACACAAGGCCCATGTCCGAAGGAATAGCGGTGGCTGGCAGGATCACCGCACCTGACCCTTGCCGAGCAAGTTCAACTAGCCAATCCACGCGATTTGACCGATAGGCCGCGTAGAGTTCGTGACCATGATTCGCGCAGGTCGCATGCAAAGCATCCCGCATTTCGCAATTTAGCCGGTCAAGCATGTCAGTTTTAGCAAGAGTCGAAAGAGAAATCGCATCTAGTTCAGACAACGGGTGCGACTTTGACACCACTACCTTGTAGTCCTCATCATAGAGATGATCTATGCGATAGAGGTCTTCGCTGACCTTCTCTGCTGTGACGACAACGTCAAATTCACCATCTCGCAACCCAGCAAGAAGCTCGGAGGATGACGCAACGATCAGTTCGATTTCGGCTTGCGGCAATCGCGTACGAGTACGCTCCAAAGCTGCCGAAATCCTGTTGTGGCCAATCGTTTCGCCGATACCGACAGAGATTGGAACCCGCTCCAAGCGCATATGACGGACCGCCTCGGCCTTAGCCTGTCGCGTCTCATCATGAACCGTCTGCAACCTTGGCTGCATGAGTTTTCCGAGTGCCGTAAGCCTGCATCCCGCACGGTCCCTGACAAACAGGTCACCTCCAAGCTCGTCTTCAAGTTTCTTGATCGCAGTCGTCAAGGAAGGTTGGGAGACATTGGAGGCACTGGCCGCATGGGTGAAGTTCCGGTGCTCGCAGACAGCGAGAAAATACCTGATCTGGTTCATTTCCATCGCCGCATTCTCCGTCACATTTCGGTTCAGGCCATCAAAACAACTTCGATAGCCCATGTCTATCAAAGAATAGAATTTCGGAATTGGAGTCCGAAGCATCCGGCATGGGACAAGAGTGCATCGAAACCAAGCACGGTGCACTTCAGATCAGGAGACGACCATGAAAGTGCAAATCCTTCAGACATGCGCCGCACTGGCTCTGATCACAACTTCTGCAACGGCACAAGGACAACCCAATGGAAAATCACACTGCCAGCTACATCGCCATGCCGGCCGCCGAAGGCCAGACCGCTGCCTTTGCGGAGTTTCTGGCTGGTGCCGCACCCATCGTGGGAGAAACAGAGCCGGGCACTGTACTTTGGTTTGCTTTGCAAGCCGACGATACGCTCGCAATCTTTGACATCTTCGCAGATGAAGAGGCACGCGACGCTCACTTCTCAGGAGCGGTTGCTGCGGCTCTGAACCAAAACGCCGACGCGTTGATCGACGGAGGATGGGACGACGGTGTTGTCGCGAATATCAACAACTCCGATGTCCTGTCGGTAAAGGCGCCGGTTGATCTCTACACGGCAACGACCGCAACTTACATCAAGCTCGAAGCCACTCCAGGTAAAGGCCCCGAATTGGCAGCCTTGCTGACCGCCGCCGGCCCCATCGTCGCAGATACCGAACCCAAGACATTGTTCTGGGCGGCGCTGCAGATTGACGAGAACAACTTCGCCATCTTCGACATCTTTGCCGACAACTCTGGCCGCGAAGCGCACTTTGCCGGACAAGTCGCCGGACTCTTGAATGAAAAGGCTTCAGAATTGGTCTCAGGCGGATGGGACGACGGTGTGGTGGCAAACGTCCACAATTTCGACATCCTCGCTACCAAGTAATCTCGAGGTGACTTGAGAAAGAAGTGCCCGGTGCAACCCATCGGGCGCTTTGCTGTTTGAATTTAGATTCACGCCAAAGCGGCCGTTCGAGTAATCGCAGCGAAAGCCGCTCCGTCCGCTCTGCAGACCTTCATGTCATCCAAGCCGAACTTCCGCCCTCCTCCCTATCAGGACGTTGCTGCCGAGCGAGGCAAACGGCTGCTTACGGGAGCTTGGTTCCAAATCGGGAACTACCGGAATGAAGGCGCGTAGCCGCCCCGCAGCTATCGGTCCCCAATGTCGGCTTAGGGCCGATACCGTTGAAAAAGGCGCGTGCTAATCTTGTTCGGACGCTTCCGTTGTTGGGGCGTGTCGAGATGTATTTACTGTCACGTCGGTTTTGGCATTGGTGGCGGGATCAGCTTTGCGAGTTTCCGGAGGTTTTGGGCTGCTGCTGCGAGGTGGAACTCATCACGCGCTCCGTTCGGCCCTCGTAATCGCAGACGATCCAGTCTGAGGATGCGTTTGAGGTGGGCAAAAAGCATCTCGACCTTTTTCCTCTGATGCCTCGACGTAACATAGGCTTCGGTCTTGGCGATATCGCGCGCCATATCGCGAGCGCCCTCATGGATGGAGCGTGGTATTTTGCGCGCTGGAGCGTTCGGGCAGCATCGATGTTTAAGGGCGCAGGCGTCGCAGTCGAACTTGCTGGCCCGATAGCGTACCATGCCATCTTCATCGATGAGCGGACGTTCGTTCTTGTAGGTGATCTGTCGCGAGCGTAACTCCTTGCCACCAGGGCAAGTATAAAGATCGCGCTTGTGGTCATAGGTAAAGTCGGCGCGTTCGAATGTGCCATCACGCCGTTCTGACTTATCAAAGACGGGAATATGCGGCTCTATTCCGCGTTCGTGAACCATCCAGCCCAACATCTCTGCAGAACCATAAGCACTGTCGGCGGCCAATCGCTCCGGATAGAGGCCGAAGCTTTCTTGAGTGCGCTCAATCATGGTGCGTGCCGCGCCGACTTCGGCCTGCCGGATCGCACGGCTCGCCTCGACATCAACGATGACGGCATTATCCAGATCAATCAGATAGTTGGTAGCGTACGCGAAGAAGGCATGGCCTTTCATTGCTCCGGTCCACTGCGCCGCCGGGTCTGATCTCGATACGAATTTCGGCTTTGCTTCGCTGGCCGCACCCCATGCTGCGTCATCGAGCGTATCGAGATATTCCTGAACCGAGCGACGGGTCTCGGCCATAGCTTCCCAGTCGACAGCCTCTGACCCCTCTGCCGAGCGTTGCTTGTTGGCATCCGCCTTGATCAGGCTCGCATCAACGGCGAAGCCTTCGCCACCGACAAGCCCCTCTTCGAGGCAACGCCTGACCGTCGTCTCGAACAGCTCGCGCAGCAGATCGCTGTCCCGGAAACGGCCATGTCTGTTTTTGGAAAAGGTCGAATGATCCGGGACATCGCCTTCAAGGTTGAGCCTGCAAAACCAGCGATAGGCGAGGTTCAGATGTACCTCCTCACACAGCCGGCGCTCCGAACGGATGCCGAAGCAGTAACCGACGATCAGCATGCGGATCATCAGTTCCGGATCAATCGAGGGCCGCCCAATCTCGCTGTAGAAAGGACGCAAGTGAGACCGAAGGCCAGACAGATCGACGAAGCGGTCGATAGACCGTAGAAGATGGTTCGCCGGGACATGACGCTCGATGCTGAACCCGTAAAACAGCGCTTCCTGCGCTACCGTCCGCTCGCCCATCATCGGCACATCCTCCTAAATCCATAGAAGGAGTGAATCAGAACTTCACACCGACAGCAACGCCGACTTTTTCAACAGTATCGGCCGACAGCAGACTTCAGCCGTTGGTTCGTCCCGAATAATTCCACGGTAAAAGCTCATCGATGCAACTCTGCTTGTGGCCGTTGACGATGGCAGTGAGCGTCGTGGTCAGATAAGCCAGCGGATCAACGTCATTGAGTTTGCAGGTCTCGATCAGCGAGGCGATGATCGCCCAGTTCTCTGCCCCGGTATCATGTCCGGCAAAAAGCGCATTCTTTCGATTGAGAGCAATCGGCCGGATGGTTCGCTCGACGCTGTTGTTGTCGATCTCGATGCGGCCGTCGGTCAGGAAGAGCTTCAGACCATCCCAGTATTTGGCGATGTAGGCCAAAGCCTCGCCGAGCGGCGACTTCGTTGCGACGCGGGCACGGTGATGGATCAGCCAAGTCTGTAGGTCTGCCACACGCGGTGCTGATCGTTCCTGTCGTCCGGCGAGGCGACCCTCCGGATCAAGGCCCCGAAGTTCGGCTTCGATGCGGTACAATTCGCCGATCCGCTCGACGCCGTCCTCGGCAATCGGTGCTGAGCCATTGCGAGTGATCTCCATCAGCTTGCGACGAGCATGCGCCCAGCAATAGGCAAGCTGAATGTCTGGGCCGACACGCTCTGGTGCGATCAGCCTGTTGTATCCGGCATATCCATCCACCTGCAGGACGCCAGAGAAACCCTGCAGTATACGTTCGGCATGAATGCCTCCCCGACCAGGCGCATAGGTGAAGGCGACGCCCGGCGGAGCGCCGCCATTCCATGCACAATCATCACGCGCCAGCGCCCAGAAGTATCCGGTCTTGGTCTTGCGGGAGCCGGGATCGAGAACCGGGGCACGGGTCTCGTCCATGAACAGCTTGGTCGAGCGCTTCAGGTCGGCGATCAACGCATCGAAGACGGGACGCAGCTCATAGGCTGCCCGGCCGACCCAGTCGGCAAGCGTGTAGCGGTCGAGATCGATGCCTTGGCGGCTTATGATCTGCGCCTGCCGATAGAGCGGAAGGTGATCGGCATATTTGGAGACCAGCACATGGGCGACGGTCGCTTCCGTCGGCAGCCCTGCCTGGATCAGCCGTGCTGGAGCCGGGGCCTGAACAACGCCATCTGTGCAGGCACGGCAGGCATATTTGGGACGATGAGTGACAATGACACGGAACTGCGCCGGGATCACGTCCAACCGCTCGGAGACATCCTCGCCAATGCAATGCAGGCAACCGCCGCAGGCGCAGACCAGATTGTCCGGCTCGATGACCTCTTCGATACGGGGAAGATGTTTTGGAAGCGAGCCGCGATTGATCGCACGTGGCTTGGCAATCCTGTTTCCTGCAGGAACGTCCGCCTCATCCTCGGCATGGATCACGGCTATAGCCGTCTCCAGGTCTTCCAGCGCCAGATCGAATTGGTCAGGATCGGTCTTCTCGGATTTGCGTCCGAAGGCTGCCTGCTTGAACGCTGCGACCAGCTTCTCAAGCCGCTCGATCCGCTCATCCTTGCGGGCGATGTGCTCATCTTTGCTGGCTATCGCGACGTCCTTGGCCGCCTCGCGTGCCTGTGCCGCAATCAGCATCGCCTTCAGGGCAGCAACATCATCGGGAAGGTCGGCGGCATCAAGCATGGCCGGAAACTACCAAATCCTGAGCTGATTTGCCTCTTGAGTTTGCGGTGCTGAGTCATCATGCCGCAGCTATTCGATGGCCTCTGGCATCCTCGTCTGGACGGCATGAACCCGCCGCCAATCAAGTCCCGCAAACAAGGCTTCGAACTGGGCGTGGGTCAACGTCATCAATCCATCTTTGATGCCGGGCCAAGTGAATGTGTGCTCTTCCAGCCGTTTGTAGGCCATAACGATTCCGGAGCCATCCCAGTAGATCAGCTTCAACCGGTCAGCCTTGCGTGACCTGAACACGAAGACCGTTCCGGTGAACGGGTCCTTGTGCAGCTCGTTCTTCACCAGCGCTGCCAAGCCATCGTGACCCTTGCGGAAATCCACGGGTTTGGTCGCCACCATGATCCTGACGCGGTTCGACGGAAAGATCATGTCGCCGCCGTTAGGGCGCGAGCGATGGCAGCGATCCGGGACGCGGACGCGCCTTCCTCCAGACGGATGGTCACGGGACCGACGACGATCTCGGCGCGCGTGGCACTCTTCACCGTTAGCAGCTCAGGCGGCTGCGGCTCGACAACCATTGCAGCAAACTCGACCGCGTCTTCTGGCGCTGGCAACACCAGTTTGCCCTGCCGCGCCATCGTCCGCCAGGTGGAAAGGCTGTTGGCTCGCAATCCATAGCGCTGCGCAACTTCATTGACTGTCGTACCAGGTCTCAAGCTTTCCGAGACAATCTTCGCCTTGACCTCGTCCGGCCAGTGTCGGTGACCCTCACGCCCAGTCTTGCTGGTTGTGAGAAACTCCAATGTAGTCGCCATGGAGAAACTCCCGTTCTTCATCCATGGAAACCTCGATCACAGATCACGCGGCGGCTGCCAATGTGGGGGCAGAACATCGGTTACGATTGCTCATTAGGGCTGTTACGATCAAAAACTCGGTAAGGGCACTCAGTTTCAGGGAAGCATGTACGGCTAAGGTAGAGCTTTACTACGTTTATCAAACAGGATGGCCTGGTCCGTACCCGCGCTCAAGGCGAGGCTTTCACCGCGATTGAGAAGCTAATCACCATTCGAAACGGCTAGCCAGTTGCTGCGTGATGGCAGCTCCAGACTGACGATCGTTTCAGTCCCCAACCGCTCGACCAAGCCGACACGCCCGACGATACCCGCGTTCTACGCAATGTCATCCGTATTCGTCAAAAATCATAGCCGTTGAGTTCCTGAGCGCCGGATCTTATCAGCCGAACGCCTTGAACCATACCGAACCGCCGTGTGTGCGAAACCGAAGCGGAAGTTACTGAGAATTCCAGGTTTCCACTATCAATGTGTCAATATGCAAGTCCGGCATGGAGATGTCGCGAACGTTGTTTGCAGACGGCCGAGTACGGGCATCGCCGCCGCCGGGCGACCTGTGGGAACTCGTCACTGCGCCTTGCCGGACGAGCGAAATTGAGGAGCGCCGAAGCATTTCCGTGAAGTATATGCGTGTTCATGATGGTCCGGCTACTCTCTTTCCAACGTGCCTGAAGGTTCAGTTCACAGAGTTCATGGCGTATCTCCCTGGCTTGTTTTACAACCGAGACAAGGAACTTATCGGCAAACTGCCCGTTTCATGGCCCTGATCTCAGGAGACCTTCATGAAAACCATCACAAAGATTTTCAGCGCAATATCCTTGTCCACATTGATGACCTTCACGTCGCTTGGAGCAGCGTCTGCGATGCCTGTCCCTGCCGTGTCGGCGCCGCAGATCCAGAATGTTGAACAAGTGCAGTATCGCCATCATCGCCGTCACCATCGTGAGTGGCGCCATCATCGTGGCGATCGGGGCTACTATCGACATCGCCGCCACCACCGCGGCCCAAGTGCCGGCGCTGTGATCGGAGGACTTGCGGCAGGCGCGATCATTGGTGGAGCGCTGGCCGCCCCGCGCCAATCCTATGGCAGCAGCCACGCCCAGTGGTGCTCAAACCGTTATCGCACCTATCGTGCATCGGATAATACCTACGTGCCGCGGGCTGGCGTTCGTGCCTACTGCAATTCGCCGTATAACTGATAATCCCGCAATACAGCATGGAACCGACAGCCTGCCATTTGGCGGGCTGTCCTCCGTATATATCGCCAGCATTGCCCCCGGTCATTCCGGGATCAAAGGCGCTGTCTGATCACACAGACTGCTCGGCGGCGCCAATGGCACGATCAGTCAGGTAAACTGCCTTGCAAGCGTGTCAGCCCTGACATTGCCCGGCGTTTCCGCATGTCCCTTGCACCATTGGATTTCAACACTCGCATGACGCATGAGAAGCGCGTCGAGTTCTTGCCACAGGAGAGCGTTTGGAATGCTCCTTCGCCTTGCATGCGCGTTGGCTGTTATCCGGTGCCACCCGTTGTTTCTCCAGATTTTTGCGCCACCGATAGCAGCCCTCGACGACGTGGAATGAATCCGTCCAGAGCCAGACCTCCCTGCCTTTGGCGTTTTCCTCGATCCACTTCATAGCTTTTGTAACCGCGAGCAACTCGAAGCGATTGTTGTCCATTCCCGGTTGGCATCCATTCGTCTCATGGAGCTGATCCCCGTCTTCGAATACAATGAATGCCCACCCTCCAATCCGCGATGCTGCGTTAAACGAGCCATCGCTATAAATCTGAAGCATCTTTGATGGGTTACGGGCATCACTGTGCAAGGATCGCACCGCCCAGCCGGAAAGGCGCCGAGATTGCTCCGCCAACACCGTTGAGCACCAGCGCCCCAGTCCCGGCAACCGGGTTGCTGAACCCCTGACGCAATTGCGGATAAATCGCAGCGAGAGATGCAAATCGATCGTGGTTGGTGCCGTTGAGTGATGGGATGCTCGAGATATCGACCACCTCGATGTTCTCCTTGAGAGCGAGCTCACGCGTACGGGGATCGTCAATATCGAGAGATCCGGCAGTGGCGGCTGAGCCGGCAAGGCGTTTTGAAAGTGCCAGCGCAAGATCGTCCTTGGACGCCAGAACGACAATCGGTTTCGAAAGTTTTTCGGTGGCGGACAACTGCTTGCGCAGCAGATCAATGTCGATGTCGGGAGCAGCAAGAACCATCTGGTCAATAGAGCGTACTGCCTTCGTATTTCCAGTCAGCGATAACTGGCGGATAGCCTCGACCGCTAGCCAGGCCCCCATACTATGCGCGAGGATGGTGGATTTCACCCCAGCCACGGATAGGTTCGACAGAACCATAGCCAGATCGTCCCGGGCAAAGGCAGCCGAATCCTTGTCGGCGACGTAACCGGTCACCTCTGCCTGCGAAGGCCAATCGAACAGGATCGCCCGCTCCTCAACCTTGGAGTCCGCTGTCATCTGCGCAAGCCGGAACAGCGCTTCCTGATGGCTGTAATTGTAACCGTGAACGAAAATGCCGGCACGACCGTAAGCCGGAGACCCTGCGGACCCGCGCGCCAGGATTGCAAACTCCCGGGCCGTCAGTTCCCGCCGTGCAACAACAGCAAAAGTGGTCCGCGGGTCTGGCTTGGATGTCGGCCACTCGATCTTAGAAGGATGGTGGCCTGGGGGGATCGAAACGGTCACTTCCGCATAGCGTAATGTGTCGCCCCTGCCTGCCGTGTACGCACCCGTTCTGCCTTCATCAGGGACGCGATCAGTTGCCACAAGTATCGAGACAGCTGTAGCCTTCGCGACAGGTGTTACAATGGTCAGGGTCTCGGGACCGGGACGGACACATGAAACCAGAGTGAGAAGTATGATGGAAAGCGTGACTAGACGGCGCAACGGATACGAGCTCGTGATTCTGATGTCCGCAACCTAATAGGAATTAGTTTTTAGGATAGTGACGAGTTCGCCATAGCACTGGTATCTCCACCGCTTTCGCACCTCGCAACCTCTTGGCAACATAGTTTGGTCGTCAATGGAAAGTACCTGGACCCTGCCAATTTAATGAAAAAAACCCGTCTTAAGGTCTTGGGGATGTGAACCGGCGACCCGTTATCTCGTGGAACTGATCAATCAGTAATCCTGCCGTAAAAACAACGCCAACTTCTGCACATGCTGCGACGCGTCCTTACCGAAAAACACACCAAATTCGGCTGCGGGCGCATTGGGCAATCCGTGTCGTCCATCAATCAATTCGCAATCCAAAGGTACCGCCTCGGGAAACAGTAGACCCAGCCCCAAACCTGCTCGCAATGCCGAGAGCATGGCTGGAAGCGTTTTTACTTTGCAGCCGACATGCCAATCAATGTTGTTTTCGGCCAGATCAGATAGCATTCGATCCTGCCAGGAACACTGCGTGTCAAACAAAATGATAGGCAACGAGACGCCTTCATCCAGATCGATGAGCCGACTTGCGCACCAGACCAAACGTCTGGAGATAAAACTTGTTGGTGGCTCGGTAAACCGAGCGGGATCGGCGATGACGAGATCTGCCTGCCCTTCCTTCAACGAGCGCGCCAGTTCCTTCGAATAGGACGAGATCAATTCAATTTTCACATGCGGATGTTTGCGACGGAAGTCGGCCAGTGCAGCGGGAAGCCTCGTGAACGCGAGATCCTCGAACAGCCCTATACGCACTCGTCCCGCGAGGCGCCTATCGGCGAGGCCTCGATGCATGTCCTCGGTCAAAGCGACGGTCTTTCGTGCATATGCGAGAAAAGAACTGCCGGCATCAGTCAGCGAAACGCCTCGCGATGAGCGGACAAGGAGTCGGGCGCCCAGATCCTGCTCGATACGCTGCAACTGCATGCTGACGGCCGCCTGAGTACGGGCCAAACGTCCAGCTGCCTTGCTAACGACCCCGGTTTCAGCCACTTCGATAAACATCCTCAGCAACCGGATGTCGAAATTCGCTTCCATAAATTTTCCTGATATCGATACAATTATTATAAGAGTACATACATGCTTCGCGGTTTGGCAATGTCGTCCTTCACACAAGGAGACATCATGACCGACTACCGAAAGAAACTGGAAGCATGTGGCATTGCGTGGCCGGAACTTGCACACCCCAACCTTCCGTTTGCACCGACAAAGCGCATTGGAGATGTTCTTTATGTTTCCGGGCAGATCCCCGAAGTCGCAGGTGAGGTAGCATTCACCGGAAAAGTCGGCGCTGAGATCAATGTCGAAACTGCCTTGAAGAGTGCAAGGTTGTGTGCGGCGAATGCCATCTATTGGGCGAGTGATGCCTTGGGCGGCGACCTCGATCGCGTCGTCCAGCTTGCCAAACTCACCATTTTCATTAACGCCACACCAGGCTTCACGACCTTTTCACAAATCGGAAACGGCGCGTCTGAGGTCATGAACGCCGTGTTCGGCGCACGTGGAGAACATGCGCGTTCTGCAATCGGGGTCGCCGGATTGCCCGCCAATGTGCCAGTCGAGGTCGAAGCCGTATTCCACATTCGGTGAAGGATAGAAGCATCATGCCAGTCGTTCATTTCAATCACGCTGGAGCCGGGCTGCCGTCACCGGAAACACTGCAGACGGTGATCGAGCAGCTGCATCTTGAGGCTGAGCACGGGCTAATGGAAGCGTCCGCCAAGGTCAGCAAGCAACAGGCATCCTTTTACGATCTGGCCGCACGCCTGCTGAATGCCGCCCCGGACGATATCGTCTTCGGTACGGGGCACGGTCAGCTTTTCGGAGACATTGTTTCGGCAATCCCGCTCATGGCCGAAGACAAGATATTGATCAGCCGGCAGGAATGGATGGGAAACATCGCCTGCCTTCAGAACGCAGCGAACCTTAGTGGTGCGTCACTGTCGATCATGACGTCCGACGAGAACACTGCGGTTGATGTCGAGGCGCTGAAACATGCACTCTCTCCAAACACCAGTATCGTGGCCTTGACCTGGATCGGTGCGAGTGGAGCGCTCATCAATCCAGCAGCTGCCATTTGCAAGGCAATTCGCGATAGCGGCTCCTCCGCATTCTACCTTATCGATGCGAGCCAGGCGGTAGGACAGGTTCCGGTCGACGTGCAGGAACTTTGCTGCGATGCACTTGTGGCCTGTGGCCGAAAATACCTGCGGGGTCCGCGCGGGACAGCGCTTGCCTACATCTCGCCGCGTCTCGCAAAGGCGGCGATCCCGCGCAAGATCGACAATTTTCCTCAAGGTTGGAATGCTGAAGATGCAGAACCCTCACACACGGCAAAGGCATTTGAGATAGGTGAGGCATCGGTTGCGCTGAAATTGGGGCTCGGAGAAGCGATCCGGCAGGCCGTTGAATCCGGGATTACGCACACGCGTGAAGCACTCGATCAAAAGGCTTCACGGCTAAGGCTCGCTCTCGGGAGCATTCCCGCCGTGCGGGTTCTGGACCTGGGTCGGGAAAAATCAGCCTGCGTCACTTTCTTGGTGGAGGGTGTTTCGTGCACGGCAGTCAAAGCCGCGCTCGCAAGTCAAGGCATCAGCATCGGGATGAATGGGCGAGGATACACGCCCTACGATCTGGACATGCGAGGCATACCCGAGCTGTTGCGGGCTTCGGTCCACTTGAGCACCACCCACCAGGACATCGCGAAGCTCGTGGCTGCGATCGTAGCAATCGCACCTTCCAGAGAAACAGCGGAACGGCCATAAAAATGAATTCCAGCCCCAAACGCACCGCACTTCTTCTCGGCTCCAGCAAGGGGTTGGGATTTGGCGTGGCAGACGCGTTGACCCGTAAAGGTGTTGATGTGATCCTTGTCGGTCGAGATCAAGCTGCGCTGAAGTCGGCGGAAGCCAAGCTGCAAGGTCGCGATGGCTCAACCATTTCCATCGCTGGCGATTTGAGCGACCGAAACAGTGTAGCACAGATAATCGCCGAAACGGATCGACGGGTGGGCGGCATCGATATCCTGTTGCTCAATGGCGGCGGCCCTCCTCCAATTGCCGCTTCTCGCTATGACGAACAATTCTGGCAGAAGCAATTTTCAGCAATGTTTCTCAGCCAGTTGGAAATCGCCGCGCATTACCTGCCCGGCATGTGTCAGCGTGGATTTGGCCGGATCATCGCTGTTTCATCGACCAGCATTCGCGAGCCGATCCCCGGCCTCGCTGCCTCGAACGCTTTGCGCTCGGCTCTGGCCGGATGGGCCAAAACGCTCGCCACTGAGGTCGCCGGAAAAGGTGTCACTGTCAACGTCCTTCTACCCGGCCGGTTTGCGACCGAACGGACGGCCCGGCTGGACGCGATGGATGCCGCGGAGCGCGGTGTCGATCAGGACGTCGTCGCAGCGGACAGCCAGCGGGAAATTCCGGTCGGCAGATATGGGAGACCGGAGGAATTTGCAGATGTCGTGGCGTTTCTCGCCAGCGAAGAGGCAAGCTATATTACGGGGGTGGCGCTGCCGGTGGACGGGGGACTTAGCCGTTCGATTTGACGGTTCCGCACTGGTATGGAGTTATATCGAAGACAATTGGCAGGAAGAGTAAGTGATCCGGATTGAGCCACTGGCACTGCATCCACAGCATGTCACCGCACTTGTGCAAATGTTGCATACGGAATGGGGCGGGCTGAAGAACTGGTCCGATCCCGACAAACTGCGCGCCTCGCTCGAGATCCGCATGACAGCCGTGAAAGCGCCAATGACACTCATCGCGCTGGAGGGCGATCGGCTTGTCGGGAGTGCAAGCCTAAAGGTCAACGAACTACCAGAACATCCCGACAGGCTATTTTGGATCGGTGATGTCATCATCGCACCCGATCAACGTGGGCGCGGTATCGGTACAGCGATGATGCGAGCAATCGTTCGTCACGCTGCCACGCTCGGCATTTCAGATCTATATTTATATACGCCCGACCAAGAGCACTATTACCGCAAGCTCGGCTGGAACACCGTAGGCCGCAGTGATGCCAATGGCGAGGACAACGTGGTCATGCATTATGGCTGCTAAAGGCTCGGGTCCAAACCTGTCGCCCGTCAATACTATTGTCTTGTTGCCTGGTCTTGATGGCACCGGTCTTCTACTTGGCGATTTCGCGCGAGCGCTCGAAATGGATTTCAAGGTGATGACGATAGGTTATCCGCCGGAAATACCCATGGGCTATGATGACCTAATGGCATTTATTCGACCACAACTCCCCGACACCAGCTACATTATCGTTGGTGAATCCTTTTCCGGCCCGCTGGCTCTGCAACTGGCTTTAGAGGCGGATGAAAGACTGCAAGGCGTCGTATTAGGCGCATCGTTCGCCCGCGTTGACATTCGTGCGAAGTGGCTGCTGAAAATACTCGTTCGAGCGGTTTCCCCTCGCCTCGTGCCAATGCGTTTGCTGAAATGGATGCTGCTGGGTAAAAGCGCGACACCTACCATCGAACAGCAGCTCAGCGGCGCTCTGTGCACTGTTTCGGCATCCGTTCTCAGCAGACGTGCGAACGTTGCACTGACCGTTGACATGACCGAACAAGGCCATCGCATCACACGCCCCGTCCTTTACCTTCGTGCCACGCAAGACCGGCTGATCAGCAGGGCAGCTGGGGCCGATGTTGGCCGGATAGCGCAAAGGCTCACTATTGAAGATATCAGCGCGCCACATTTCCTGTTCCAAGTGGCACCGGACGAATGCGCGGCGGCAATACAAAAATTCGCAGGATCGATCGATCGGCCTTAGCGAGTGTCTACAATCCAAAGGAATGAAAATGAACGATACAGCAGGCACGCTCGATAAAGTCAGCCTCCCGGCGCAAAAGCAGCTCGAGGCTTACAATTCGAAAGACATCGTAGCGTTCATGCCTTGGTGGAAAGATGATTGCCAGTATTACGAATTTCCAGACACGCTCCTTGCGAACGGAGCGGCTGAAATCATGGCGCGTCACATCGAGCGTTTCAAAGAACCTGATCTGTTCGGTACGCTCCTGTCACGCATAGTGGTTGGCAACATTGTCATCGACCACGAGACGGTGACGAGAACTTTTCCGGAGGGAAAGGGAGAGATCGACGTTATCTGCATCTACGAGATTGAAGACAGCAAAATTGCCAAGGCTTGGTTTAAAACGAGCGAGCCCAGAATGTTCTCGCCAACAGAATAACCTGGTAATGTCGATTGCCGATCTTCCAGGTGATGGCCGCACCACGGCGTAGCTAACCCTATGACATTTTCTAGATTGTAGACAGCATACTTACCATGATCGTCATCGGTCGGAAGGGTAGCTGGATAAAAGGACTGTTGCCTTGCAATTATTCAGGGCGAACAGCGCTAAATTCCGCTATCTGTCGAAGCCCGCCGGTGATCCTCTCGGCCATTTTGATGACGACACCACGAACATTCGAGGACCAGCGAGCCGTGACGCAGCATATACGGGACGACGCGTGGAATGCCTGGACACCGGAGCTACTTTTTTATCGCCTGCGACATCAAAGCTCACCGTGGTATGTTGCTGGCGGCTGGGCTTTGGATTTGTGGCACGGCTACCAAACCCGTGATCACGAGGACCTAGAGTTCTGCGTGCTATCAGAGGATGTTGATCTATATCGCATGGTCTTATGCGAACTCGAGTTCTTCCAAGTCCTGAATGGAGCAACTGCCCATCTTGCCCCGGCAACGACGCCTCTACCGAACGTCTCCCAAATTTGGGGGGCCGATTTGGACAACCAATGCTGGCGCGTAGACATGATGATTGAGCAAGGCACGCTAGATGATTGGTTTTAAAGCGCGACCCTTCGTTCCGTTTGCCAAGATCTGCCGCTGTCCAAAAAACGCCAGGTGGCATTCCTTATCTCGCTCCCACTCTTGTCCTTTCTTCAAGGCCAAGCACCTTCGTGACAAGGATATGCAAGACTTCAGTACCGCATTGCCGAAGCTGGACGCTCAGCAAAGAAGCGATCTGGGGTCTTGGTTGAGGGCGAGGTATCCCGGTCATCAATGGATTTCATCGCTCCAATAGAAGTGCGATCCCCTCTTTTGGCGCTATTCGTAAGGCTCATCTACCACCGGTGGCTGAAACTCCAGTCCGCGGTTCTCCATGAGCGCTTGTCCCGACCGAAACAAAGGCCATGGGGCTTCTTCAAGTCGCCGAAGGTTGGCCGCCATCTTCTCAGGATCATCGTCTGTCCCTGAACGGTATGGACCAGCAATCAAGATGAGCACGGGTTAGCCTCCGAAAAAGTCCGAACAGGAGTAAAAATGTGTAGCGCGGCGTACTGCAAAAGCATGATTGTTTTTGCGTCCCGGATAATCCCGCGAGAGACCATATCCAGCGCATCCTCGATCGAGGTCTCGAGAACGGCGATATCTTCCCCTTCGTCCTCATTACCGCCACCCTGACCCGCCCGATCATCAGGTTCATATTCTCCCACGAAGAAATGAAGCCGTTCGGTCACCGAGCCTGGGCTCATAAAAGCATCGAAAATCTGCCGAACCTCGCGCACGCGGAACCCGGTCTCCTCTTCCGTTTCTGCCTTGATCCGTGTCTCCGGATCGGCATTATCCAGTAACCCGGCAGGTGCCTCGATCAGCAAATCGTCATGGCCGTTTACGAATGCTGGATAGCGAAACTGTCTTGTCAGGATTACTTTTCGACGAACGCGATCGTAGAGAAGGATGGTCGCTCCGTTTCCTCGGTCGTAGGTTTCGCGCGACTGCTGTTGCCAACTTCCGTCAGCTCGACGGAAGGAGAAGTCAGTCTTCTTCAGTATGTACCAGTCGTCAGACAGCACAGTGACCCCGTTCACGCGGACACGATCGGAAATGCTCATTACCTGCTCCAGTTACTCGACAAGCCATGTGGATTTTCGTGAGGATTCGTGCAATATCGTGCAGAGTCAAGAACTATTTGCGGGATTGCCATGCTGACGGTTGAACGAAAATCTCTAATCCAAAAGGTATTGCAACGGGATGGGCGTTTGGTGGCAAAGGCGTTCAGTCAGGAGCTCGGCATTTCGGAAGACACTATTCGGCGCGATCTTCGCGAGCTTGCAGCAGAGGGTTTGTTGCAGCGGGTCCACGGTGGAGCGCTTCCGGCGTCGGCGGCTGAGGCGGACTTCGCATCACGCCAGGCGACAGCAACCTCAGCCAAATCGTCCCTTGGCCTCGCCGCTGCTCGATTGATTGCCTCAGGTCAGATCGTTTTCCTGGACGGAGGCACGAGCAACATACAGTTAGCTCGACAAATCCCGCGGGATCTGAGAGCGACCGTCATCACGCACAGTCCAAGCATCGCCGTCGAATTGGTTGAACATCCGTCGATCGACGTCGAAATGATCGGCGGTCGATTGTTCAAGCATTCTATCGTCACGGTGGGCTCCACCAGCGCTGAAGCCATTGCGCGCATTCGAGCCGATATCTTCTTCATGGGGGTAACAGGCATGCATCCCGAGACGGGCGCGACGACAGGTGATGCAGAGGAAGCATCAATCAAACGCTTGATTGCTAGACAATCAGGTGAGACGGTTGTGATTGCTACGAAAGAAAAACTCGGCGCAGCATCGCCCTATCAAATCGTCCCCTTGAGCGAAATCACAACATTAGTCACTGAACGTCGCGATGATGCCGAACAGCTTCGGCCATTTAAGTCCAGTACGGTTACAGTCGTCGAGACGGATCATTAGACCCGACGGCGCGCCTCACCACTTCGCGAAACCACTGATGTGCGGGATCGTGCGTGCGCCGATCATGCCAATTCACCGTGAATGAGAATTCCGGTATGGAAAATGGCGGTTCAAGGACAATGTTATTACCAGACATGCCAAGCGGTCCCACCGCTCGGCTGGCTATCGTAAGAATCAGATCTGTGCCCGATACCAAGTTTTGAGCGACACTCCAATGAGGCAGCGCCAGAGCAATTCTCCGGGAAAACCCTAATTTTGCCAGCGCGACATCTATCTCGTTGCCTCCAACCTCCTTCATGGCAACCAGAATGTGTGGACGCTGCAGGTAGGCCTCCATAGTAAGGGTACCTGATCCTTCATCCGCATCATCGGCTACCACGCAGACAAACCGTTCGTTGAACAGGACCGAACCTGCGAAGTTTGTGGGGCTTTCGGAAAATACACCGAGCGCCAGATCGACTTCCCCGTCCATGATCTGCCGGACCATGCCGCTTCGGTCAGAATGGGTGACGACAACGGATACGGCCGGCGCCTCATGTCTGAGCATTGGCATAAGCTGGGGTAGAAGAACGGCCGAGCCATAGTCCGACATGGCGATCCGGAACTGTCGCACTTCATTCGCCGGGTCAAACTGCTCTGGACCGACGACCATTCGGATCTGGTGCAATGTGTCTGACAATAGCGGAACGAGTTGCTGCGCCCTGGTGGTCAGCACAAATGTTCCGTCTCTCCTAACAAGCAAGGGGTCATCGAACATATCTCGCAATCGCGCGAGCGCATGGCTTACGGCAGGCTGGCTCATTCCCAACCTAAGTGATGCGCGAGAGACATGCCGCTCGGCCAAAACCGCATCTAGGACCACCAGGAGATTGAGGTCGACACCCCTAAGATTATTCACCGTGCTCATATTTCGAATATTATTTAAGAATTTCCATTCTGCAAATGGATGATCCATCATTCTCCCAGTACGGAGATTAAGTCCATGAACCAACTCTATTTGCTCATCCCCGCTATCATCACCGGGGCGGCTGTCCCCTTCCAAGCGGGTGCAAATGCCGCTCTCGGGCGCAGCCTCGGCCATCCACTGTGGGCAACCGCAGTTTCGCTGCTTGTCAGCCTCATCTGCATCATACCGATAATGCTTGCCGCTCGGATCGATACCCCCCTCTTTACTGCCGCGGCTCAGGCTCCACGCTGGATATGGATCGGCGGCCTGGTCGGTGCACTCTATGTCACCGGGGCGCTTATCATCGCGCCAATGTTGGGTGCAGCGAATTTTATCGTAGCAATCATCCTCGGTCAGTTACTCGCATCGGCCGCATTGGACCAGTGGGGCCTGATGGGCTTCCCGAAACAACCGGTAACGCCGACCCGAGTTATCGGGCTTTCCGTCGTATTCGTGGGCATTTTGGTCATGCAGTGGCAGACCATTATCGGTAGCTCGAGCCGTGGATGACACAGATTTGGATAAGCGTACGATGAAAATCCTGCACATTGACACCAGCATTTCGGGCGAGGCCTCTGTAAGCCGCGTGGTGTCTGCCGAAGCCACGGCTCGCCTCTTGAGACTGCATCCACAGGCACAAATCGCTTACCGGGACCTGGCGTCAGATCCGATCCCACACCTGGATGGGGACAAGAACTCCGGATGCTCTTCATCGCTGCAGGTAAGGAGGTCGAAGAGCGTCGCGAGAGTGTGAGCGACGACCGTATGGATCGCTTCAGGTAATGGGTCCGTGTCCTAGCACGAACGATGCTTAATACCTTCGAAAGCCCGAAATACGGATGCCGGCATTTAGATCACAGCCAAAAGTTGAGATATTTTCAATTTTATTCACCTTTAATATTTCCACGCGCGTAATAAGCATACGCTAAATATCTACGGGCACACTGAAGGGCCCTGTAATGGACATTGCATCGAAAAAGAACGCGCTGAAGGCATTTCTCACTGTGCCCAATGACAATCCGAGCCTGCTCGTCGCACAGTACTGCGCGTTCTCACAGCAGATGCCTATGATGTATTTCATACTGCTCACAAGCACTTGGGCCTTGGCATTAACCCATGCTCCCTTTGCGCCGCTTTGGCTGACAATAGGAGTGCCACTGCTTTTCACGGTATGCTGCGCTCTCAGAGTGGCGTTCTGGTGGCAAAACAGAGGGATTGAGCCAAATGCGGAGATTGCCCATGCCGCGCTTAAACGAACGAACCGCCTGTCCTTCATCATCGCCGTAGCATTCACAATTTGGTCGTTCTCATTGGTGCCCTACGGCGACGCGTATTCCAGGTCCCATGTCGCGTTTTATATGGCTATCACCGTCATCTCCTGCATCTTCTGCCTGATGCACCTCCGATCGGCGGCCTTTATCGTCACTGTTATCGTCAATGGCGCGTTTGTGGTTTTCTTTTTCGCGACTGGTCAGCCCACCTTCATCGCCATTGCAATCAACGTTTTGTTGGTGTGCATCGGCATGATGTCGATACTCCTGACCAATTACAAAAATTTCGAAAAAATGGTTCTGTCACAACAGCGCAGCGAGGCTTTGAGCAACGAAAACATACTGTTGGCGAACCAAGATAGTCTTACGGAGCTGCCCAATCGCCGCGCATTCTTCTCGCATCTCGAGTCCGAACTTCGAACTGCGAATGAGGCAGGGACACGTTTGGCGCTGGGCGTTATTGACCTAGACGGCTTCAAACCCGTCAACGACTTGTACGGTCACTCGGTGGGAGACAAGCTACTCTTAGATGTGAGCCGCCGCCTGCTTTCGAATATAACAGCCAGCCGAGCGTTCCGTCTTGGCGGGGATGAGTTTGCGATAATTGCTCCGGTGATTCCAGACGACGACGCCCTGGTACAAAATGCGAACGCGATCTGCGAGCGACTCCGAGCGCCCTACCATATGCCTGAAGGCATTGTTCACGTCTCGGCATCGATGGGTATAGCCGTATTCCCATCTTCGGCGCTCACACTTGAAGAGCTTTTCGATCGAGCTGACTATGCTTTGTACAATGCCAAAAAGACCCGGCGAGGCAGTGCCGTGCTGTTCGATAAGCAGCATGAAGAACAAATCAACATAGAGGCGAGAATCCAACACCTTCTAAGACAGGCGGACTCGCAAGCCGAGCTGTCGGTCGTTTACCAGCCAATCGTGGAAGCGGGCACCGGGAAGATCCACAGTTTCGAAGCACTGGCGCGATGGAACAGTCCGGTCCTCGGATACGTACCACCTTCCAGTTTTTTCTCTATAGCCGAGCGCGCAGGCATCGTCAGCACCCTAACCCGCCCGTTACTGCGGCGTGCGCTTTCAGCAGCGGCTGCATGGGATCCGGAAATCAGGCTGTCGTTCAACCTCTCGGCACACGACCTCAACACCGCTGAAGGCGTTCTTTCGTTGATCGGGATTGTCGAAAGCAGTGGCTTCGACGCAAAACGACTCGATTTCGAGATCACGGAGACGGCTTTTGCGCATGATTTCGATCAGATCAAACAGTCCGTCGGTATGTTGAGACTGCTCGGATGCGGGATTTCACTTGACGACTTCGGCACAGGGTACTCCAGTTTGACAAGACTTCATGCCCTTCCCCTTACGAAGATCAAAATCGATCGTAGTTTCGTAACACAGCTTCATGAGCGTCCCGCTAGTTACAAAATCGTCAAATCGCTCATAGCGCTGAGCCAGGACATGAGCTTGGATTGCGTCGTTGAAGGGGTCGAGACCGCCGAAGAGCTTGCCGCGCTGATAGACCTCGGTGCTCCGCTCGTCCAGGGGTACCTGTACTCACGCCCCTTGGACGAATATCTCGTGGGTGAGTACCTGATGGCGCAAACCCGAGGAGTTAAAGATCAGTCGGGGATGTGATGGCGAAAGCTTGACGTCGAAGAAGTTTGCGCTGACGGGAACACGATCAATCCCGCGAGGTTGTGTGCCGGTACGTGCAAGGAGGATGCATGCCCCGGTATTTCTACAACGTCCGAACCGCAGGTGTTCTCGAAGAGGACAAACACGGGGCCGAATTTCTCACCTACGAACTTGCCTATGAAGAGGCCATTCGCTCCGCTTGCGAGATAGTTGGCGAGCTGATTGCAACCGGCAGCGTTGTTGACAGTCGGGCTTTTGAAATCACCAACGAGGCGGGAGAGATCCTTGACACCCTCCAATGACGTCGGTCATACGCTTCGAATAGCATCCCCACATCCGAATGCGGCCGCTCAGCTACAGTCCCACGCAAGCTCTCAGCAGTACCGCTGCGGACATCGCCATCGGCGACCCCCTCAATGATGGCGTAGGGAGGCTGGCTACCATTAGTAGCTTGCCTTCCGTTCACATGGTTCTTGGGTGCTGAGACGTAGCGAATGCCACCCACGATCGTGCCGTCGTCCGCATGAAGGAAGTTGGTTGCGGGGTCGACAACGAAAGTCTCGCCAGCGGCCAAGCATTCGATGATTGCGGTCTCGCCGTCACCCGACCCGTGGCCTCAATTACCTGCTCTTCATCACTCATGATTTCCCCCTTGTGTTATCTGGAATCACTTGGACATGTTCGCCGACATCCAATTCGCGAATTGCTTCTGAAAGGTTGGCGTCCCGTCTAGGCCTTTCGCCATTCGAGCGCAGGCCTCCCTGACGAACTCGCGGTGCCGGCAGGTCAGACGCCAAGCTTCGTCCTTATGGATGAAATCCGGACCACCGACGTGTCCGGATAAGTGCGCGAGAATTTCATCTTCCAATCGCCTGAACCTGAGGCCCAGTTCTAGCTCTGCGGCCTGGATTTTGTCGCGTTGACGGCTTGTTTGCAGCCAGGCGAAGACTGGAGCGATGAGGCGTTGAAACGTCTGTTTGGACCGAGGAGCGTAGGCTGCCAATTGGTCCGTGATCGGCGGAGGTGAAACGATTTCCTCCATATCGTCCCCTCTCGTGGTGGTTAACTGTGCGCAAACGCAATCTGTTAACTTTGCGTTAGATGCCGATTGGCATTGGTAGCGCGTCGCGGCCAGTTGCTCGGAGTTGGTTCATGCGCGTGCCAGGATCTATCGTCCTATTCGCAATCCCCATTATCGCGGTTCTGATGTTCGGCGCCTCATTGGCGCTCGACCGGCTAGAAGGGGTCGACCACACCATGACCGGCTCAATCCAGCGCGTACGTTAGCAGACGCTTGGGAACCTCCTAGATCATGAGAAGTTGTTAGAGACTGACATGTTCAGGAGGATGTTATGGTTGCTTCGTTTCTCATGAGCGGTTTCGTGGTCTTGGTCCTTGCTGGCCTCGGGATATGGTTCGCTAAGGGCTGGAACGATGACGACGGTCCGGTCTGCCGGGATCGTGAAGCCAAACGCGAGCAGTGGCGTAGCCGCCAAGCTGAGCGCGATGAGTGGCGCGATGCATCACGCTACGGATAGCCAGCCTTGAACGAGGCTAACTGCCTGCGACGCTGCGTCTGCTGGTGTGATAGCCGAAACACCCGCCACTTGATGGCCAAGCTTGCAAAGCGCCGCATGCCGATCCTTCTGCGCGGTTGAGAGCCGTCGTTTGCCGACCTTGTTCTCGATCATCCGGATCTGGCCGCCGGCGAGATAGATGCGAAGATCAGCCTCGCCGGGCGTCATGACAGCCGCAATGGCCTCTTGCTGAGCGCGTGAACCGCGCTTGGCGGCATTCTGGTCGCCGGCTAGCAGAAACTGCTTCCCGTATGTCGGCATAGCGCGGAGGGCTCGGACCTGAGCCGCCTGCAACTCCCATTCCATGGGCGGCGCTGGCTTGGTCATGATCTTGCCGCTGGCTGAGGTGCGGATGATGGTACGAGCACCGTTTATGCGAACCGTCTGCTTTGTGGGTATCTTCGCCATGTCGATCTCCTTCTTGGAGATTTATTATGGGCGGCGCGCAAAAAGTCAGGTTGCATATTTCGACAGGGTGCCTGCCCGCCCAGTTCTTTCAAAAATATCTACTGGGCACCGTGCGCGCAGCACACCGCCCTGCACGGTTATGAAAACGGGTTACTGGAAGGTGCCAGGTTGTATTTTTTTGCGGCAACAACAGTTTCATCCGATGGGTCGAGTAGACCCGTAGCTAGCTCAAGGCTTCTCGGTTATTGACCCCGACGGGTTTGTCGTCGGCACTGATCCACCTGTTCCGCTCTGCGAATGAGGAGTCCTGTCCGTCGGAGCATTATTACCAGTACCGGCAGCAGGAGCTTGTGCTGGCGGCTGCTCCGGACCGGACTGAGGCACTACGGTGTTCTGCTGCGCGGCTGGCGGATCCGTTGCTTCTCCCCACCACTCGGCCCAACCCCACGCGATAACCGCCATCACTAGGCCCGCCGCAAGAACTAGCAGTACCGGCACGCCAGTGCGCCCTTGCCGGGCTTCCGTGCCATTCTCGACAACTTGGTCATCTCTTCGATCCATCGCAAAGGCTCCACCGGTTTCAGACAATAACCTAACCCTACGAAATTTGTTCCAAGCCCGCTGGCCGTTCCGCATCGCGGCCCTTGGCTCTAACATTTTACATAGCCACGAGCAGGGCGCGTGCTATGAAAGACGATGCAAGAACAAAACAAGACCGCCCTCGTCCTTGACGATGAGATGCTGATTGCGCTCGACGTAGAGGCGATGCTTTTCGACCTTGGATATGCTCGCGTGACCGTAGTCCCTAGCGTTGGCGAGGCCTTGGACTATTTGAAAGACCAGAAACCGGACGTGGCGGTGATTGACTACCACGTTCGCGGCAAGAATTGCGAGGCGGTGGCAGGTGCGCTCCGGAGCTTGGGCGTGCCGACCGTCATCCACTCTGGGACGCATTTCGATCCTGGATATCACGGAGTGTTCTTTGCCGATTTCCCGTGGCTAAGCAAACCGGCATCGCGAGAACATCTATCCAGTGCGCTTGCAGCTTCGATGGATCAGTCAAAGTTGACCACTGACTGAAACGGCACAGCTTCGATCATCTCGCGATCTTCTGAGACAATCTCGAATGTCTCGTTGGAAAGAGATTGTCCGTGCCAAAGCCCGTCGGACACCATCTCCTGAGCGGCTCGCACTGCTTCCGATCTCGCCTCCTCAGATGATCCGAAATCTGCCTCGAAGGTCTCGCTCAGCGAGCCATCGGAATTGCGGACTTGAAAGTGGAATTTTGTCATTTCACACCGGCGTCATTAGAGTTAACTAACGAAAAAGGGACAAGGGCCGCGACGATGAAACGCCCGGCCCTCTCGCTTGCTTCGTTCTGCTCCAGCACATCCGTGGTAGCCGATCGAAGCCAAACCATGAAGATTACTTGTTCATCTTGTCGTAATCGAACTTCGGCGCGGCAGTGAGAGCTTCCTTGTTCGTATCGACGTAGGCCTTCCACGTGCCGTTGTCGTCGGCAATCGCCATGGATGCCGGATCGATAACGACGTAGCTGCTGCCGAGGCCCAGGAAACCGCCAACGCTTGCGATCACGCCAATGACCGATTTGCCGTCACCGATGACGGCCTCCAACGCCATCGGCGAGATCGGCGCAGTTTTGCCGCCACGTTTGGCATTCATGGCGATGTCGGCGAGCACGAAGAACTTGCGACGG
>NZ_JAUSRF010000023.1 GCF_030811685.1 Neorhizobium huautlense
CGACATCGATCCGCAGGCGTGGTTGGCCGACGTCCTTGCCCGCATCGCAGACACGCCGATGACCAGACTGGAGCAACTGTTTCCGTGGAATTGGATACCGCCGACCGTCAACGCTCAAGCGGCATGATCTGCGGTCTTCACCGTAGGCTTACCCTCTCCCCCGCCCGATCTTCCTGAAAAGCCCGCAAAGAAAAAGCGCCGTTCCCGAGGGAGACGGCGCTTTGATTGGGGGTCGATCAGCCTGCAATCACGGCACGAGGAACCGTTTTTGGCATGCCTGCCGATCGACCGACCCCACGACCCAGGAGATGCGGCGGACCTGAGCATCATGGGGTATCGTGTTCCGCAAGGAACATCTGCTTGTTGATAGCAAACTCGCTCAAATTCCCCGGAAAAGCAACATAATCTTAACAAGCGGTGCATTTTTGCACCGCTATGGTTAAAAATGACGCGCCTACCCTGCCGCTCACGCGAGTTTTACATCAGCAAGAAACCATACCGCCCTAGCATCGACCGTTTCAATTCAACAATTTAGCGCTGCTAGGAATAAAAGCACTCGTTAATATGAAATCTTTAGCAAGTACAAATTAACACAATACGTCTGCTACAAGTGTCATTTTTCGCAGAAATCAACTCAAATGCGACTATGTGGCAGATTTTTACTGCGACTTAATCTTCAAGATTACGCTGGTCACTCGAGTAATCAAGTTCCCGCCAACAGCCTGTGAACAACCCGCAGACAGGCACACAATCAAGGTTTCCGCTGCTTCCCGCGCGGAGCCGAGAGGTAACCGATTCGATTCCTCAGGCCGCAAAAGCCACGACGCGGTTGCGACCGCCATTCTTGGCTTCGTAAAGCGCCCGATCCGCCTGCTTCAACAACTGGTCTGGCGTTTCCACGCCCGGCTCGTTGCCTGCTATGCCGAGCGATGCCGTCACGGTCAGATTTATGCCGAGGCTGCGGATATGGAACGGCTGCGTTTCGACCATCGCCCGCAGGCGCTCGGCGATCACCGCCGCCTGGCCTGCATCGGTATCCGGCATGACGACCACGAATTCCTCACCGCCATAACGGCAGGCCAGATCGGCACCACGCACGGTGGAGCGAATGCGCGACGCGAATTCCTTCAGCACCTCGTCGCCGACATCGTGACCATAGGTGTCGTTCACCTGCTTGAAGCGATCGATGTCGACAAGGCAGAGCGACAGCGAGCGTCCACGCGCAGCGGCGCGGTTGAACAACGTCTTCAGGTGATTGTCGAGATAACGACGGTTCTGCAGACCCGTCAGGCCATCCGTGACGGCAAGTTCGATGGTTTCGCGCACGCTGGAGCGCAGGCGATCATTGTAGCGCTTGCGCTTGATCTGCGTCAGCGTTCGCGCCACCAGTTCGTTCGGATCGATCGGGCGGACGATATAGTCGTTCACACCGAGATCGAGAGCGCGCACGATGAGATCTTCATCGCCGAGATCGGTCACCAGCAGCAGCGGAATGAAGCGGGTGCGCTCCAGCGAGCGCAGCTGCGAACAAAGGCGCAGCGGATCGTATTCGCCGGAATTGCCGTTGACGATGACGAGATCGATCGGATTTTCGGCCGCCTCGAACAATGCTGCCTGCGGGTCGGACATGGCCGTCACCTCACCCACCGGCTTCAAGGCCTTGATGATGCGTTCCTGCGAACTGGCGCGGCTGTCGACCAGGAGGATCTGTCCCGCTTCCTCACGCCCCTCGCCTTTCAGCATGTCTTCCATGCCGATCGTGCGGGCAGTTTCGGAGCGGATGCGCAATTCATCGCTCAGCGTCTTCAGACGCACGAGGCTTTTTACGCGGGAAATCAGCTGCAAGTCGTTGACCGGCTTGGTCAGAAAATCGTCGGCGCCGGCTTTCAGGCCGCGGACGCGGTCGGATGGCTGATCGAGCGCCGTCACCATGACGACCGGAATATGGGCCGTGCGCGGGTTGGCCTTCAGGCGCTCGCAGACCTCGAAACCGCTCATGCCGGGCATCATGATATCGAGAAGAATGAGATCGACACTGGTGCTTTCGACGATGGCGAGCGCCTTCGGGCCGTCATCGGCGGTCAAAACGTCAAAATATTCCGCCAGAAGCCGCGCTTCCAGCAGCTTCACGTTGGCGGGGATGTCGTCGACAACAAGAATGCGCGCCGTCATGGCTAATTTCCCGAACTTTAGGCGTCGCCCAGATAGGTCTTGATGGTTTCGATGAATTTCGGAACCGAGATGGGTTTCGATACATAGGCCTCGCAGCCGCCTTGTCTAATCCGTTCCTCGTCACCCTTCATCGCAAAAGCGGTTACAGCGATAACCGGGATGACATGCAGCTCGTCATCTTCCTTCAGCCACTTGGTCACTTCCAGACCGGAGACTTCCGGCAGCTGGATATCCATGAGAATGAGGTCCGGACGGTGCTTTCGCGCGAGATCCAGCGCTTCCATACCGTTGCGTGTCTGGATGGTCGCATAGCCTGAAGCCTCGATCAGGTCGCGAAAGAGCTTCATGTTCAGCTCGTTGTCTTCGACGATCATAACCTGCTTGGCCATTTATGAACGGTCCTTATTGCGCACGGAAAGTTGGCCGGGAACGGCCGGTTCCGGTCTTGTAACGATATCGCGAAGATATAAGTTCACCCCACGACCGATTCCAAAAACTCTTGTTCGTTTCAGTCTAGAGTAATTTGTTTGAATAAAAGGTAACTTGAGAGCATGCGAGGACCGCTTGAGCCGCGTCAGAAAGACAAAGCGGCAGCCGTCGACCCCGAAGAAACCGCCGTTACCCTGCTGGGCTGGCTGGCCAGCGAGCCGGACATGATGAGCCGATTTCTGGCGCTGTCCGGCATTCAGGCCCCGCAATTGCGACAGGCGATCAACGATCCCGGCTTTCTCGCCGGCATGCTGGATTTCGTCATGGCGCACGAACCATCGCTGATGGCCTTTTGCGAAACGACCAATACCCGGCCGGAAACGGTGGTGGCCGCATGGCATCATTATTCCGGCCCGGCGATGGATTGAGGTGAATGCGGCATGAAAACCGGCTCGAACGATATTCTCGATATTTCGCATGTCGTCGTCACCGACCGGCCGCTTGTCGTCTGCGATGTCGATGACGTCGTGCTGCATTTCACCGATCCGTTTCGGGAATTCCTGCTCAGCCAGAACCACGAATTCCTGCCGCGTTCCTTCGACCTGATCGGCAATATCGTCGCCAGCGATACGCGGCTGGAAGTCGATACCGCCGGTGTCTATCGCCTGATCGGCGCATTTTTCGAGGCGCAGGAAAGCTGGCAGCTTCCTATCGAGGAAGTGGTACAGACGCTGGAAGCGCTGTCTGTCGATGCTGACGTGGTTTTCCTCACCGCCATGCCGCCGCTCTATAGCCAGCAGCGTCGCCGCCTTCTCGACAGGCTGGGTCTTACCTTCCCGCTGATCGCGAGCGTGGAACCGAAGGGGCCGATCATGCGGCAGCTGAATGGCGAACGCATCCTTCCGACCACCTTTATCGATGACATGGCGCACAATCTGCATTCGGTGCGCCAGCACATGCCGGACAGCCTGCTCATTCACATGATGCCCGACAGTCCGTTGCACCTGATGGCGCCGAAACCACAGGACGATATCGTTCGTGCCCGCGACTGGCGGCACGCGGAAGAACTGATCCGCGCACACTGGCGGCCGCTCTGAGCCTTGGCTGAACGCAATCCGTGGACAGGTCTGGAAGTCGTGCATGCCTGCTTCCTTACCGCTTGAGAGTTGCGATCTTACGGCCTAATGTCGACTTGTTCAACATTTGTTCCGAAGATGGCAGACGAACGCGATACGATCGACAGACCCGGGTCATTTTGCAGAGACTGCCTGACGGAACAACCGGAGGGCCGCACCCGCTGCCGTGCCTGCGGCAGCCCTCGCCTTTTGCGCCACAAGGAGCTTTACGGGCTCACACTCGCGCATATCGATTGCGACGCCTTTTATGCCAGCATCGAAAAACGCGACGACCCGAGCCTTGCCGACAAGCCCGTCATAATCGGCGGCGGCAAGCGTGGTGTCGTGTCCACCGCGTGCTACATTGCCCGCATCAGCGGTGTGCGTTCCGCCATGCCGATGTTCAAGGCGCTGGAAGCCTGCCCGGATGCGGTGGTGATCAGGCCCAACATGGAAAAATACGTGACCGTTGGCCGACAGATGCGCGCTATGATGCAGGACCTGACGCCGCTCGTGCAGCCGCTTTCCATCGATGAGGCCTTTCTGGAACTGGCCGGCACCGAACGCCTGCATCGCGATCCGCCGGCCCGCACGCTGGCGCGCTTTGTCAAACGGGTGGAAAGCGAGCTCGGCATCTCCATTTCCGTCGGTCTTTCCTACTGCAAGTTTCTGGCCAAGGTCGCCTCCGACCTGCAGAAGCCACGCGGTTTTTCGGTGATCGGCAAGGCGGAAGCGCTAGACTTCCTCGCACCCCGCCCCGTCACCACCATCTGGGGCGTCGGCAAAGCCTTTAACGCCTCGCTGGAAGCCGATGGCATCCGCACCATCGGGCAATTGCAGGCCATGGCCGAAGGCGACCTGATGCGCCGTTATGGCGTGATGGGCCAGCGGCTTTTTCGCCTTTCGCGCGGCATCGATGACCGCACCGTGCATCTCAATGAGGCGGCCAAGAGCGTGTCGGCGGAAACGACCTTTTTTGACGACATTTCCAGCCATGACCAGTTAGTGCCCATCTTGCGTGGTCTTTCGGAAAAGGTTTCGACGCGTCTGAAGAAGCATGACATTGCCGGGCATACTGTTGTCTTGAAAATGAAGACCTCGGACTTCAAGAGCCGCACCCGCAACCGGCGGCTGGAAGACCCGACACAGCTGGCCGACCGGATTTTTCGCACCGGCCTGCAACTGATGGAGCGGGAGACGGACGGCACGAAATTCCGCCTGCTCGGCATCGGCGTGACCGATCTCGAAGACAGTTCCCGCGCCGACCCGCCCGACCTCGTGGACCGGCAGGCGACCCGTCGCGCGCAGGCGGAAGCGGCGATCGACAAGCTGCGCGACAAATTCGGCAAGGGTGCCGTCGAGACCGGTTACACCTTTGGCGGCAAGGACCGAAAACGCTGATTTCGTCGGTAGTGACCTCACCTCAACGTGAGCCAATCGTGTTGCGAGACGACAATTTTCCGCAGCCCGGTCAAACCTTTCTTAAGCATGCCGAGATAGACTATGAGCCTGTATTGCGTATGAGGTTTCCATGTACCGGCTTGCGGCCTTCGGCCTTGCATTGATGTCCACCTGCGTACTGGCCGGAACGGCCGTCGCAGAAAACGCACGAACCCTGCAGATCATCGTTTCCAAGGACAAACAGTCGCTTGTCGTCTATGATGGCGACACGGTCCTGTCGACGTCAAAGGTGTCGACAGGCAAGGAAGGCCACGATACGCCGACCGGTATCTTTTCCATTCTTGACAAGAAAAAATACCACGAATCCAACATCTACTCCAACGCGCCGATGCCGTGGATGCAGCGCCTGACATGGTCGGGCATCGCGTTGCATGAATCCAGCAGCGTGCCGAACTATCCGGCCTCGCACGGCTGCGTGCGCCTGCCGGCAAAATTCGCGCAATCGCTTTACGGCCAGACCGAACGTGGCATGCATGTGGTGATCACCGACGCACAGGTGACGCCGGTTATGTTGCATGACGCAAAGCTGTTTTCACCCAAAAAGCCGGTGCCGGCCAACCTGATGTCCGACGTGCCGCTGCGCGCCGACAATTTTGCCCGCACGACCAAGCAGCTTGAGGTCGCCATGAATATGGCCCCCGCCTCGCCCTTGCTGACCATACCGAAAAAGGCAGAGGCCGCGACCCCGGAAGCGGCCCCATTGCGCATTCTCATCACCCGTCGCGGCGAACGCGAACAGGTGGCCGATGTGCAGGAAATGCTCAACGACCTCGGCTTCGATGCCGGTTCGCATGACGGTTTTGTCGGGCCGATGACGCGCTCCGCCGTCGAGGGTTTCAAACGCTGGAAAGGGCTGGAGGCCAAGGGCTTTCTGACCGACGAATTCATGACGGCGCTTTATGCGACCAGCGGAAAACCGAAGGCGCCGGCGGGACAGCTGATGATCCGCCAGGGTTTCAAGCCGATCCTGTCGGTTCCGGTCGGCATCAAGGACCCGGAAACGGCGCTCGGCACACATCTCTTCACCGCCACCGCCTTCGACCGCGCGGAAGGAACCGCCGGCTGGCAGGCGCTGACCTTGCCGAACCGTCTGCCTGAAGCGATGATGAAGCGGCTCGGCATTACCAATAGCGATGCGGGTTTCACCACGACCGAGACGGCCGCACAGCAGGCCTTTGACCGCATCGAGATTTCCGCCGACCTGCGCGACCGCATCGAGACCATGCTGACGAGCGGCAGCTCGATCACCATCAACGATCAGGGCATCGGCCAGGACACCGGCGACGGCACCGATTTCATCACCATCACCCGCTCTACGCCGGAACGGGCGGAGGCGCAGACGGTTTCGGCCAAACCTCGTGCGGAAAAGCCGGCGCGAAAAGTGCGGGCGGTGCCGCTGGGCGTGGGACTTTACTGAGACTTGCTACGCATTCAATAATTTCGAAGGGGCCGTTCAACCGGCCACTTTTCGTTAGACCAGTTCCACATCCAGCACACCGGGTGCGGCTCTCAGTGCCGCCGCGATCTCCGGCGACAGGCGGTAGCGGTCGTTGAGTGAGACCTCGATCTCGCGGCGGCCATCGTCCTTGATGACGACAAACGAGACCTGGCCGTCACCACGGCCGTTCAGGTGTTTGGCGACGATTTTCATGGGGCTGGCATCGCGGACAAAGATGCGCAGCGCCTTCTGCATGCGTACCGACTGTTCCTCCAGCGACTGGACGTTCTGGATACGCAGGCCGATGCCTTCCGGGCGTTCGTCCGCCTGCACGATGATGACCAGCGATTTGCCGGGCTCCAGCATGTCGCGGTATTGCGCCAGGGCTTCGGAAAACAGGATGGCTTCGTAACCGCCCGAGGAATCGGAGAAGGTGACGATGCCCATCTTGTTGCCGGTTCGCGTCTTGCGCTCCTGACGGCTGGTGACAGTGCCGGCGAGACGCCCGGCGCTTGCACCCTTTTTCACGGCGGCGGAAAAATCCGCAAAGGTCTGCACACGTAGTTTGGCAAGCGTTTCCTTATAGCTGTCGAGCGGATGGGCCGAGAGATAAAAGCCGAGGACCTGATATTCCTTCATCAGCTTTTCGGAAGGCGTCCACGGATCGAAGCTCGGCATGACGATCTTTTCAGGACCGCCGCCGCTGCCACCGCCCGAGCCGAAAATGTCGAACTGGCCGCTCGTCTTGTTTTCGGCGGCGCGCTGGGCGTAACCGATGATGCGGTCCATGCCCGTCACCAGAGCTGCGCGGTCGATGCCGAAACAATCGAAGGCGCCGGCAAAGATCAGGCTTTCCAGAACACGTCGGTTGACCTGTTTCGGATCGATGCGCAGGCAGAAATCTTCCAGGCTTTCGAAAGGCTTGTCGCCGCGGACTTCGGCAATGTGATCGACCGCGCCTTCGCCGACGCCCTTGATGGCCGCGAGCGAATAATAGATGCGCATGTCGCCGGTTTCGAACTTGCGGAACGAGGTCTGCACCGATGGAGCATGAACCTTGATACCAAGACGGTTGGCATCCTGTCTGAAATCGTTGAGCTTTTCCGTGTTGGCCATATCGTAGGTCATCGACGCGGCCAGAAACTCGACCGGGTAATGCGCCTTCATATAGGCCGTCTGGTAGGACACGATGGCGTAGGCCGCCGCGTGTGACTTGTTGAACCCGTAGTTGGCGAATTTGGCCAAAAGTTCAAAGATGTTTTTCGCCTGCGGTTTCGACACGCCGTTCTTCACGGCACCATCGACAAAACGCTCGCTCTGCTGGTCCATCTCCGCCTTGATCTTCTTACCCATGGCGCGGCGCAGAAGGTCGGCTTCGCCGAGCGAATAACCCGACAGGACCTGCGCGATCTGCATGACCTGTTCCTGGTAGACGATAACGCCCTGCGTTTCCTTCAGCAGGTAATCGATGGACGGATGGACGGACTCGATCTCCTCCTCGCCATGCTTGCGGGCATTGTAGGTGGGGATGTTTTCCATCGGGCCCGGACGATACAACGCCACGAGCGCGATAATGTCCTCGATACAGTCGGGCTTCATGCCGAGCAGCGCCTTGCGCATGCCCGCACTTTCCACCTGGAACACGCCGACCGTTTCGCCGCGCGACAGCATCTCGTAGGTCAGCTTGTCATCGAGCGGGATGGTGGCGAGATCGACATGGATATCGCGCTTGCGGCAGAAATCCACCGCCGTCTTCAATACGGTCAGCGTCTTCAGGCCGAGGAAGTCGAATTTAACGAGACCGGCCTGTTCCACCCATTTCATGTTGAACTGGGTGACCGGCATATCGGATCGCGGATCGCGATACATCGGCACAAGTTTCGACAGCGGACGGTCGCCGATGACGATACCGGCCGCGTGGGTCGAGGCGTGGCGGTAAAGGCCTTCGACCTTCTGGGCGATATCGAGAAGGCGCGCGACGACCGGCTCGGCCTCGGCCTCTTCCCGCAACTTTGGTTCTTCCTCGATCGCCTTCGACAGCGGTGTCGGGTTGGCCGGGTTGTTGGGCACCAGTTTGCAGATCTTGTCGACCTGACCATAGGGCATTTCCAGCACGCGACCGACGTCACGCAAGGCGGCACGGGCCTGCAGCGAACCGAAGGTGATAATCTGTGCCACCTGCTCGCGCCCGTATTTGCGCTGCACGTAACGGATCACCTCTTCGCGGCGATCCTGGCAGAAGTCGATATCGAAGTCGGGCATCGACACGCGGTCGGGATTTAGGAAACGTTCGAACAGAAGCGAAAAACGCAGCGGATCGACGTCGGTAATGGTGAGCGCGTAGGCGACCAGCGAGCCAGCACCCGAACCACGGCCGGGGCCCACCGGGATGTTCTGGTCCTTGGCCCATTTGATGAAGTCGGCAACGATCAGGAAGTAGCCGGGGAACTTCATCTTCTCGATGACGCTCAGCTCGAAATCCAGCCGCTCGTGATAATCCTTTTCGGTATAGCCCTCGGTCATGCCGAGAAGCTTGATGCGGCTTTCCAGACCTTCGACCGCCTGTCGGCGCAGTTCCGCCGCTTCCTTGCGTTCGTCTTCTTCCGGCTGATCGCTGACGCCGGTGAAGCGCGGCAGGATCGGGTTGCGCGTTTTGAGAATATACGAGCAGCGTTTTGCGATCTCGATCGTATTTTCCAGCGCTTCCGGGATATCGGCAAACAGCTTTGCCATTTCCTCGCGGCTTTTGAGATAGTGGTCGGGCGTCAGGCGGAAACGGGTATCGTCCGACACGATGGCGCCATGGGCAACCGCCATAAGCGCATCATGGGCATCGTAGTCGTCGCGGGTCGGGAAAAACGCCTCGTTAGTGGCGACCAGCGGAATTTCGTGATCATAGGCAAGCGCGATCATCGACTTTTCATGACGGCGATCATACCGGCCATGGCGCTGCAATTCGATATAAAGCCGGTCTCCAAAAATCTCCTTCAACCGCAACAGGCGGGCGACCGCCTGCGGCCGATGGCCTTCGTTCAGCGCCATATCGACGGGGCCGGTGCTGGCACCGGTGAGTGCAATCAGACCTTCGGCGCCCATTTCCTCCAGCCATGACTGGCGGATGTGAATGCCGGCACTGCCGCCCTCGCCGCCGAGATAGGCACGGCTGACGAGATCGACGAGATTTTCATAACCGGTCTGCGTGGCTGCCAAGAGCACAATGGCCGGCAGTTTTGCCAAGCCATTGCCGCGCTTTTCATCCGTCGCATCCTCCATGTCGATCGACATCTGGCAGCCGATGATGGGCTGCAAGCCGTCACCCGATGCCTTCTGAGCGAATTCGAGCGCGACGAAGAGGTTGTTGGTATCGGTAATGGCGATCGCCGGCTGATTATCGGCGACGGCCTTGCCGAGAACCTTTTTCAGCGGCAACGCGCCTTCCAGCAGCGAATAGGCCGAATGCAGACGCAGATGCACGAATTGCGGCGTGGCGGCGCCCTGCCCGTTCGTTGCTGCGGTCACGTCTTGATGGTCTGCCATGCTGTCGCCGATGCCTTTTCGATGAATCGGCCTATTGTCCGGCTTGGGCGCGTGAGAGTCCAGTTTCGAATGCGGATCCTACCGTCATTCACAGGCCCGAATGTTCATTTTCAACACTTGGGGCGTGTATGGCCCCGGGCAGGCCCCGAGGCGGTTCTCGATGGACAGCCGCGCTTTTGCTCCGGCGGTCCGAAAAATCTTTTCACATGGCCATCATGAAAAGCGACAGGCTGGCCAGAAAGGTTGCGATCGATGCGAATGCGGCAACATCACGAAGAAGGTCGGTCATTTACTGTCTCCCGTGTTCGTTATGTTTGTATTTTGTTCTCATTTCGTACTCAGAGTCAACACAAGAACAAACAGTGAATGAAAATTCTTTTCGATTGACGTTTTGGCGCGGCTTGATGGCGCTTGCGAAGCCGTTGAGTCTCCTAATGAATTTTGGACAGAGTCGTGCCTTGGCGATCTTCGATTTTTTTGTTTTCCCGGTGCCGTTGTCTGGCATTGGGCCGGGTCATGTGGCCGGGGCACGTCCTGTGCCTCCTAATTTAATTTTATAATGGCGCACGACGTGCCCCGTTTCGGCGGTTTATGCCCGCGACTTCGGTTCCTCTGCGAAAGCCATCCCGGTGTTTCCACCGACTGGCGATCATGTGTGCCGCACAGGCACGCCCGGCGCGCTTCTTTCGGGCCTCAGAGGCATTGCGAGGTTTTAACACCCGCAACACCTCCCCCGTGTCGCCGGAGGAGAACCAGTTTCCGCGAACCCTGAGGATGGAGACTTACGTCTTTTCTCCAACACCAGCGCCGGCTCCAACTCGCCGGGACGCCTCCCGGTGTATCCACGATGGAACACGCGAAGTATCGCACAGGCCCGAAATGCGTGGATGAACTCTGACTCAAGATGTTGTTATCATTGAATCGCCCCCTCAAAACGTCCACGGGCTTTTGTCAACTTCGGGCAAAACAGAGAGTTTGTGCCGCCGATCAGACGTATGCCTTGAACCCGCCACCGAAACACGGTTAGTCACCCCATCTGCCAATGCGAGCCAAACCATGATCGATCTGCGCCACGGGCTTTTTGCCGCCGCCTCGTTTCTTTTTTCCGCCGCCCCTTCGCTCGCGGCGGAGGAGCCTTGCGAGAGGCAGGAGTTTGGCGGTGCGCATTATATCGTCTGTGCGGTGGAAGCGAAGGATGCACGGTTAAAGCTGCTCTGGCAGAAGCCGAATGGGTCACCCTATCGCTGGTTCGGCACACTGGCGGACGCCACGAAGACGCAAGGCAAGTCGCTGGTGTTTGCTATGAATGCCGGCATGTATGGCACCGATTATGCGCCGATGGGGCTCTATATCGAGGCGGGAAAGGAATTGCGGCCGGCGGACCTCAAGAAGATGGACGGGCCGCAATCGAAAATTCCGAATTTTTACAAGCAGCCCAACGGCATCTTCTATTTCGGGGCTGAAGGTGCCGGTATCCTGACGACCGAGCGTTTTTTGAAAGAGCGACCGAAGGCGGAGTTCGCCACGCAATCCGGCCCGATGCTTGTCGTGGCTGACAAGCTGAACCCGATCTTCATCGACGGATCAAGCGACCGCACGCGGCGCAGCGGCGTCGGTGTTTGTGACGGAGGCGGCATGCGGTTCGTCATCAGTGAGGACGATGTCAACTTTTTCGACTTCGGCACGCTCTTCCAGACGCATCTGAAATGCCCGGATGCGCTGTTTCTCGATGGCGGCCAGGGGGCGGGATTTTTCAATCCCGCCCTCAAACGCGCCGACTGGTCATGGCATGGCGGTTATGGACCGATGATCGGCTTTGTCGAGTGACTACGCCCGCTTGAGGGTGATCACCGTCAGTTCCGACGGCACGCCGAGGCGCAGCGCAAAACCGATCCACAAAGCCGTGCCATTGTTGACGTAAAGCTGCATGTCACCCACCTGATAGAGACCGGACACGAAACCGTTGTTGAAACGGGCAACGAGCTGGTCAAAACCACGGATCATGCCGCCATGTGTGTGGCCGGAAAGCTGCAGATCGGCACCGGCTGCGGCCGATACACGGGCATTGCGCGGCTGGTGGTCGAGCAGGATGACGGGCGCACCCTGCGGCGCGCCGGCAAGCGCCTTTGTCACATCCGGGCCTTCCCGTTCGAAACGGGTGGCGTTTATATCATTGACGCCGGCAAGTGTGAGCTTTCCTTCACCGCGGGACAGGACCACGTGACCGTTGGAAATGGTGGTGAGACCAAGCTCCTGGTATTTGTGCATCCAGTCGTCATGGCCAAAGTAATATTCGTGATTGCCGGGAATGGTGAAGACGCCATCCTTTGCCCGCAGCCTGGCGAGCGGGGCGATATCCTTTTCGCGGGCCTGCAGCGTGCCGTCGATGAGATCGCCGGTCAGCACGATGAGATCGGCATTCTGGGCATTGGCGAGCGCCACGGTCTGTTCCGCCCAGGGGGCTTCGAACAGGCGGCTCAGGTGCAGGTCCGTCAGCTGGATCATGCGGTAACCATCGAATTCGGCAGGCAGATCCTTGATGCGGATTTCCATTTCCTTGACCGGCGGCACACGGATGGCCTGGCTGACGGCAAAGGCTGAGGTGGAGAGCGCGATGACACCGACGGCATATCGGAGGGCGACCGGAACACGGATGGTGCGGCGGCGGATGGCGGCGGTGATGACCGAGACGATATCGATCGTCAGCTGCAGGATGGCAAGGAAGAGGATGGAGCCGGCCAGCCAGTTGACGGCGATCATGATGGTGCGCGGCACTTCCGGGGAGAACATCGTGCCGAAAACGATATGGCTGATATAGCTGTGCTGAAACACCACCATCAGCGTGATGGCGATCAGCGCCCTGATCCATTTCGGCCAGGGCATGGGCCAGAGAAAACGGACAACGACGTAAAGGCAGAAAAGAGCTTTGAAGAGATGAAACACGGCGAAAGAACTCGAGGCGGGATCGGACGCCATACCTCGGTGAGTTTGCCTTTCATATCAAGGTTCTGACGGGATTTTGATCGACAGATGGTGATCGATTCCGCCTGCGCGTTGCCGATGCCTCCCCGATTTCAACCGGGGGAGGAAGCCCCGGATGACGGACAGGGCCTGCGGCAGGCGATCTGCGTGGTCACCAGATCAATGCGTGGCGCCGGAACATTGCTGGGTAAAATTACCCAATCTGAATATCTGATACGGTATCCAGATATGCGAACCCATAAAAATCGATGGGATTGGCCGAAAAACGACAAAGCCTCCCTTGCCGGGAAGCAAATTTGCGAAAGATCATGCTCAGACTGATTTGCAAAAGGACGATTTAAACGGGACATTTGAGAGGGGGAAAGGTGATGGGAGACACCTATTCGTTCAACAACAAGCCGCATTACGGCTACTTCACCTGGGATATCGCCAGGGACGAGATCTGGGGCGACGCCACGTTTGCGGAAAATATCGGTATCGACGCCGATACCGCCAATGAAGGTTTTTCGGTGCTTCGCTTCATGGAACTGGTGCATCCTGACGATCAGGAGCATGTGGCGGCAGCCACCCGCATGGCAGTGCTGACCGGCCAGCCTTTCATGATCATCAACCGCATCTGCCGTGGCGACGATATCGTCACGGTCCGCGCCCGTGGCTCCTGCTTTCGTTTTCGCGATGGGCTGGCCAGCATGACGACCGGCACACAGGAGATATTACAGGTGGAGCGGCTTCGTCCCGCAGCTGCCAACGAGCACGCAGCGGTCAAGAATAGCGGGGCATCGGCTCATCACGCCCGGAGGCGGCGCGTCAAGTCCCTCGAACCGCAGACTTGAGAGCACACGATCTGCAGGGCATTCAGAATTTTCCGGCGCAGGTCGTCGGCACGGAAACAAAGCGAAATCGACATGGCACCGAGATGCTGGTGGCCCGGACGATACCGGGCCGTTTTACTATTATTTCCGCGCCCTTACAGCGCGTTCTTGCGAATAACCTCGCTCAGCCAGTGATACGACGCTTTCGGAATGCGCTGCAGCGTCGGGTAGTCGACGTAAACGAGGCCAAACCGTTTGGAAAAACCCCTGCCCCATTCGAAATTGTCCATCAACGACCAGGCGAAATACCCCCGGATATCGTGCCCCTCTTCCAGCGCATCGAGCAGGACATTCAGATATCCTTCGAAATAGGCGATGCGGTCCTTGTCGATCACCTTTCGGTCGGGGCCCAGCGCATCCGGGTAGGAGGCGCCGTTTTCGGTGATGTAGATCGTCGGTTTGTTATAGCGCTCGCTGGTGTCGCGGATCTGTTCCAGAAACGCCTGCGGATCGACCACCCAGTTAACGTCGGTCAGCGGGCCCATGCCTGTCGGCGGGGCGGTTTCGGCGATGCCGAACGTGGTGTTCCTGTTCGGGCCGACAAAGACCGGATTGTAATGGTTGAGGCCGAAGAAATCCATTTTCTGGCTGATATCGGCCATGTCGTCGCCGAGAATCAGCGGTTCCATTTCCTTGGCGATCGGCTCGGGATAGGTGCCGAGCCAGAGCGGATCGACGGTGACGCGGCGCCACAGGCAATCGCCCAGAATGCGGGCCTCCTCATGGGCGGCATCATCATAATGCGGGCGTACCGGGCCGAGCGACACGATGTTGCCGACCTGCGCGTCCGGTGCTTCGGCGCGCACGGCCTTGACTGAATAGCCGTGAGCGAGATTGAGCGTGTGGATGGCTTTCAAACTGTCCTCATAGGACTGTTTGCCCGGCGCGTGACGGCCGACATTGTAAGCCACCCACGGAATGACATTGGGTTCGTTGATCGGCGCGAACCGTTTGACGCGATCGCCGAAATGGCGGGCGATGGTGGCGGCGTAATCGGCAAAGATTTTTGGCGTCTCACGGGAGCGCCAGCCGCCCTTTTCCTCCACCGCCACCGGCATGTCCCAGTGATGCAGGCAGATCCACGGCTCGATGCCTTCATGCAGGAGAAGGTCGATGACGCGGTCGTAAAAATCCAGTCCGCGCTGGTTCACCTGACCCGAGCCTTCCGGGAAGATGCGCGGCCATGCGGTCGACAGGCGATAGGCACCGACGCCGAGGCCACTCATCAGGCCGATATCCTCCGGGTAACGGTGGTAATGATCGCAGGCAACGTCGGCGGTTTCGCCGTTGGTGGTGCGGCCGGGCGTGTGGGCGTAAACGTCCCAGACGCTTCTGCCACGGCCATCCTTGTTGACGGCGCCTTCGGTCTGGAAGGCGGAGGCGGCAACGCCCCAGAGAAAGTCCTTGGGAAAAGAACGCGTCATGACGGGTGCTCGTTATCGGTCAATGATGATTTGGGGATGATGCTTTTGGGCATGCCCCGCGGGAGGCGCGGGACATGCGGGATGTCAGGCGGTGGCAACGGGATCAGTTGGCCGTGCTGACATTCCAGAAGAACGGCCAGGGCGACGGCTGAAAATCCTTCAGCGTCTTCTTCTTGGAGCCGAGTGCATTGAAATCACCGACCTTGTAGACCGGGGCTTCTTCGTAAAAGGTCTTCTGGATTTCCGCCCAGAGTGCCTTGCGTTTTTCCTGATCCGGCTCGGCGATGAAGGGTTCGACGGCTGCCGTCTTGCCCGGTGTTGCCCACCAGCCGGGATAGCTGTCGGACATCCAGCCGTTGAGGATCGGCTCCGGCGGGAACGGGCCGTGGGTGATAAAGATATCCCACAGCTTTGGATCGGCGCGGCGGGTGGTGAGTGTCGCCCAGTCGAAGACGCCGAGATCGACCTTGAAGCCGGCGGCCTTCAGATATTCGGCGGCGACCTGCGCCATCTTGTAGTGGAATTCATACTGGCGGCTGGTGAGGATGCGGATCGGCTTTTCGCCGTCATACCCGGCTTCCTTGGCCATGGAGGCTGCGGTTTCCGGATCGCCATTGCCGTAACGCTCAATGCCCTCTTCCGTGTGCCAGACATACCCTTCCGGATAAAGTGCGCCATTAACCGCGAAAAATTCCGGATTGCCAAAGGCGGCGAGCAACATATCTTCGGGATTGAGTGCCGCCTGGATGGCGTGGCGCATTTCCTTGTTCGCCAGCACCCCTTCCTTGGTGTTCATCACGAAAACCGGCGCGCCATAAGGCTTTAGCACCACCGGTTCGGAAGCATCCGAGCCTTTCAGGCGGTCAAACGTTTCAGGCGCCAGCGAGTCGGCATAATCGAACTGGCCGGAAATCGCGCCTTCGAGGCGGGTGTTGGCATCGGGCACCGGCACGAAGCGGATCTCATCGAGGATCGCCTTGCGGGCGCCGCCAAAACCGTTGGCCGCTTCCGAGCGCGGCTGATAGCCGTCAAAACGGGTGAGTTGCAGATACTGGTCGGCCTTGCGTTCTTTCAGCAGATAGGGGCCGGTTCCGATGAATTTGGTCAGCGGGTCTTCGGCAAGGTTCGCCTTCGGCATGATGACGGCAGCGGAATTGTTGAAGGCGAGCAATGACAGAAGCGGCGCATAGGGCTTGCTCAGCACGATCTGCACGGCGTCATCGCCCTTGGCGGTGATCGAGGTGAAATAGGGTGCGATCTGTTTGCCGCGCGAGGCTATCTTTACCCAGCGCTCGACGGAGGCGACGACATCGGCGGATGTCATGGTCGAGCCATCGTGGAATTTTATGCCCGTGCGAAGGGTGATGTCATAGGTCTTGCCGTCGGCCGATACGGTCGGCATCGCTTCGGCCAGAAGCGGCACGACATTCCATTCGGCATCGAAGGTGAACAGCGTTTCAAAGATGTGCTGCGTGGTCATGCCCACCACATCGGCGGTGGAGGCCATCGGATCGAGCGTCGGCGGCTCGCCGATCGTCGCGACATTGATGACGCCGGCCGCGAAGGATGGATTGGGGATGGCCGACAAGAACAGGAAGGGGGCAGCGAGCAAAGCGTGTCTGAGCATGAAGTTCCCTTTTTCGATAAACCACAGTTATGGAATATGCATTCTTATTATGGATATAGTGTCGGGCATGATTTTGTTTGTCAAACCGGAATTGCCACGCCGCATCGATCCGACAATGCGTCAGATATGACGACAGGGCGCGCATGCACCGTTTCGAAAGCATCACGCAATTATGCTTGACTAAAACAGCGACAACGCATGGCGTTTGTTGCCAAGGCGATGACCGCCGCCTAAGCAGGCGGCGAGGCGTTGCGACTGCGCCGAAACGCTTGAGGAAAATGAGACGATGACAACCGTCCTTGACCAGATCGTGTCCAAAACCGGTAAACGCGAGCGCGAGCGGTTGGCCGCCCTCGAACAACTGGACGTGATGGACGGGCCACGCGATCAGGGGTTTGACCGGTTCGTGCGACTGATCAAGGAGATCTACGGCATCAAGATCGGCATCGTTTCGCTGATCGACGCGCACCGGCAATGGTATCAGGCCTGCGACGGCTTGCCTTTTGGCGAAGTGCCGCGCGATGGCAGTTTCTGCAAACATGTCGTCCTAGCCGAGGAAGCGATCATCGTGCCGGATACCACGCTCGATCCGCGCTTTTCCGATCATCCGGCAGTAACCGGCGACCTGCATATCCGCTTTTACGCCGGCATGCCGATAAAGACCAAAGCCGGCCATGTGATCGGCACGCTCTGCGCAATCCATACGGAACCGCGCACATTCGATGACCGCGACACCGATATCCTGCGGGAACTGGCCGGAGCGGCCATGGACCGTATCGAACTTCTGCAGACGGCTTCTACCGACAGCCTGACGGAAGCACTGACACGCCGCGCCTTCAAGGCCGAGGCAGACCAGATGGTGACGCTGGCGCGGCGCCACGCGCATGCGCTTTCCTGCATCGTGCTCGATATCGACCACTTCAAATCGATCAACGACACCTACGGCCATGCGGCCGGCGACATCGTGCTGAAAGCCGTATCCGCCACCTGCAAGTCAACCCTGCGCGCCACCGACCTGTTCGGTCGTTTCGGCGGCGAGGAATTTGTGGTCGTGTTACCCTATGTGGACATGGAAGGCGCCATGGCGACGGCCGAGCGGCTGCGCAAGGCGCTGGCCACCCAGACGGTCGATATCGGCGGCAAGTCGATATCGGTGACGGCAAGTTTTGGCGTCGCCGCGCGCTCGCTGACCGGCAAGGATATCGAGACCTTGCTGGCGCAGGCAGATGCCGCCATGTACCGCGCCAAGCAGGAAGGCCGTAACCAGTGCCGCTCCTGGAGCACCTTGCGAAAAGAAGCCGGCAAGGCAACCAAGGGCACGCGCAAACGCGTGCTGCGCACCGGCTTCATCCTGTTCGACGAGCGCAGGAGCCTCGTCGACTGCTCGGTGAAATCCTTGGGAGCGGATAGCGCAGGCCTTGTCGTTTCGGACGCATTCGGCCTGCCGGAAGAATTTTTGCTGCAAATCCCGGCCGACGGGATCGAGACCATGTGCCGGGTGATTGCCCACGACGGGCAAAATCTCGAAGTGATGTTCCAGTAATCGACGCAAAACCCTGCCCAATCCACCAGCGTCCGAAACGTGTACAAATATGCACAAAATTTACAAATCGTGAAACATTGCGACGATTGACGCACCTTATCGTGCACGTTAATTCATGTTTATGACCACTTCACTGTCCATATCACGCCGTGACATCATCGAGGCCCGGCTTGCCAAGGGCCAGGAAATCGTTGCGTCCGCCGTGGCGATCGAATTCGATATTTCCGAGGATGCGGTGCGCCGCGATCTGCGCGCACTGGCAGCCGAAGGCAAATGCCGACGGGTTTATGGTGGCGCGCTGCCGCTTGTCACGCCGTCACGACCGATTGCCGAGCGGATCGGCCAGGCATCGGAGCGCAAGACGGCACTTGCGCGTGTCGCGGCCGGTACGGTGGCTGCGGGTGAATTGCTGTTTCTTGATTGCGGCAGCACCAATCTGGCCATGGCGGCGCTGCTGCCGGGCGACCAGAAGCTCACCGTCGCGACCAATTCCATCGATATCGCCGCCGCCATCATCAAACGCGGCGATATTCCGCTGATCCTCATCGGCGGCGTGGTCGATCCGGTTGTCGGCGGCAGTGTCGATGCCTCGGCGATTGCAAGACTGGACGAGTTGAACATCGACCGCTGTTTTGTCGGCGCCTGCGCGGTGTCTGCCGAAACGGGCCCCAAAGGCGGGATGAGCGTGCAGGAACATGCAGACGCGATCTTCAAGCGCAAACTGATGACGCGCAGCGCCATCAATATCGTGCTCGCCACATCGGAAAAGTTTGAGGAGCGCGCGCCGCACCGTATCGGCTACGCCAAAGATATCGACTGGCTGATCGTCGAAGACGATCTGGCCGCAGACACAAAACAGGCGCTGACGAACGCCGGTTACGCCATGCTGACACCCGGCCAGAGCGCCGCCTGACCCATCCCGCAGGAAAGATTTTCATGACCGCTTTTGCACAGACCACAGCCAGCGCGGACCGGCCCGCCACGCGGCTTGCCACCCGCCTCTCCTTTCTCGTTGCCGGTTTCGGCATTGCCTGCTGGGCGCCGCTAGTACCTTATGCCAAAACGCGTCTGGGCATCGATGACGGCGTGCTGGGCATGCTTCTGCTCTGCCTCGGGTTGGGGTCGGTCATCGCCATGCTGGCGACCGGTGTGCTTTCGGCAAAATACGGTGCCAGGCCGATCATTATCGTCAGCGGGTTCGGCATTGCGCTCACCCTGCCCTTCCTGACGCTTGCCGATACGCCGGTAACGCTCGGCATCGCTCTTGCCCTGTTCGGCGCCTCGCTCGGCACGCTGGACGTGGCGATGAACATCCATGCCATCGAGGTGGAAAAGGATGCGCCAAAACCGCTGATGTCCGGCTTTCATGCGCAATACAGCATTGGCGGCTTTATCGCGGCCATGCTGGTAACGCTGCTTCTGTCGGCAAAGCTCGGGCCTTTCATCACCACGCTGATCTCGTCGGCCATGATGCTGGTGGCGATGGCGATCATCTGGCCGCGACTGCTCTCGACCGTGCAGGCCGAGGACGGGCCGCTGTTCGTGATGCCGCGCGGTATCGTCGTGCTTCTGGCAGCACTTGCCGCCATCACTTTTCTCGTTGAAGGCGCGGTGCTGGACTGGAGCGCGCTGCTCCTGACCTCAGAAGGCCGTGTCGAGGCGAGCCAGGGCGGCTTGGGTTACATGCTGTTTGCAATCGCCATGACGGCTGGCCGCCTGTGCGGCGATGTGATCACCGCAAAACTCGGTGACCGCCCGACCTTGTTCTGGGGTGGCATCGTGGCGATTGCCGGTTTTGCCGTGCTGCTGGCAGCCCCCGGCACCATTCTTGCCATGAGCGGTTTTCTGCTGATCGGGCTGGGTGCATCCAACATCGTGCCGGTGCTGTTTCGCCGCGCCGGTTCGCAGACGGTGATGCCATCGGGCCTTGCGGTCGCGGCCATCACCACGACCGGTTATGCCGGTATACTGGTAGGCCCGGCCGGCGTCGGTTTCGTCGCCAAACATACCGGTCTTCCGGTGTCCTTCTGGCTTCTGGCCGCCCTGCTTACGCTCGTGCCGATCTGCGCCGGCATCGTGACACGAAAGGCCAACTGATGCGGATCACCCATGTCGCCTTGTGGACGCAGGACCTCGATACGGCTGCTCAATTCTGGCAGCGTTATTTTGGCGCCGGCGTCGGCGAAGCGTATCACAGCCGGAACCGGCAGGGTTTCGTCTCGCGTTTCATCACCCTGCCGGAAGATGGTGGCCAGATCGAACTGATGACAGGGCCGTGGCTGGCAGATGATGCCCCGGCCGAGCAGATCGGCTGGGATCATATCGCCATCACGCTCGGCAGCGGCGAAGCCGTCGATGCGCTGGCGGAAAAATGCCGGACAGATGGCTGCCTGAAATCCGCTCCGCGCTGGACCGGCGACGGGTTTTACGAGGCAGTGATCCTGATGCCGGATGGAACGCCGGTGGAGATTACGGCGTAAGAGGCGCAGCTCCCTCAGGCGCCAGTGACGCGCCAGATGACATCACCCACGTCGTCTGCCATCAGCACTGCACCATCCTTCGCCAGTGCCACACCAACCGGGCGCCCATAGGAATGCTTTTCGTCGGGCGACAGGAAATCGGTCAGGATTTCGCGCGGCGCTCCGACCGGCCTGCCATTTTCGAAAGCGACGAAGGCAAGCTTGTAGCCGGAAAGCTTCGAGCGGTTCCACGATCCATGCTGGCCGATGGCCATGCCGGCCGGAAAGTCCGGCAGCGTTCCTTCGGGCAGCCAGCAGAGGCCGAGTGAAGCGGTGTGACCGCCGAGCGCATAATCGGGCTGCTCCGCGGATGCCACCCTGGCGGCATCCTGCGGTACGCGGTCATCCACCACACGGTCCCAGTAGCAATAGGGCCAGCCATAAAACCCGCCGTCGCGCACCGATGTCAGATAATCGGGAGGCGTTTCGTCACCCAGTCCGTCGCGTTCGTTGACCACGGTCCAGAGCATGCCGCCTTCCGGCTCCCAGGCCATGCCGACCGGATTGCGCAGGCCACCGGCAAAGATGCGCGACTGGCCCGATGCCAGATCATATTCATGAATGCAGGCGCGGTTTTCTTCCACCGCCATGCCCTCATCGCCGATATTGGTCAGCGAACCGACGGCCACGTAGATTTTCGTGCCGTCCTTGCTGGCGATCAGATTGCGGGTCCAGTGTCCACCGGGCACCAGATCCATCAGTTTTGTGGCTGGCGCGGTGATTTTGGTGGCGCCCGCCGTATAAGGATAAGCCAGAAGCGCGTCGCTGGCTCCGACATACAATGTCTCGCCAACCAGCACGATGCCGAAGGGCTGGCGGACGTTTTCGATATAGGCAAAACTTTGCTCGGCCACCCCGTCGCCATCGGCATCGCGCAGCAGCGTCACGCGGTTGGCACTCTGACCGGAAGCGCGGGCCCGCTGCATGGTTGCGGCCATGGCGTGGTCGAACAGGCTGCGCGGATTTCCCTGCTCGCCGATCGATTCCGCGACCAGCACATCGCCGTTGGGCAGCACATGCATGTTGCGTGGATGAACAAGCCCGCGCGCAAAGGCATTGACCTTCAGTCCAGCAGCGGCCGTCGGCTTGTGGTCGCCGTCCCAGCCTTTGGCGGTGGGCATTTTCAGGGTCGGGATGCGGCCCTGCGGCTTGGCCAGCGGAATGGCCGGCGTCACCCCATAGGCGGGCTCACGCGCGCCATCGCCCGAATGACGAATGGCAACGGCGCATTGGCCGACAAGGGCGACAAAACGCGCAAACAGAGAAGGCTCGACCATGGCATTACCTCAATTGACGGAGGAAAAACGTGGATGAACCAGGAAGCTAGAGCGTTTGACCGATAAAGGAAACCATCGCCACCGACAGAAGCCGGCGCGGTTTCGAAAAATGCGTGAAGTTTACGCTTTTGACATATGCGCAGACGGCGGCGAGCCGCTGCCTGCGCATCAGACAGAATTTGGAAAGGTCCGTCGCAATCGATCAGAAGTCGATGATCTTGCCGCCTTCCAGCGTCACCCGCCGGTCCATGCGGGCGGCGAGTTCGTGGTTATGGGTGGCGATCATTGCGGCAAGGCCCGACTGGCGCACCAGTGCCTGCAAGGCATCGAACACATAGGATGCCGTTTCCGGGTCGAGGTTGCCGGTCGGCTCGTCAGCGAGCAACAGAAGCGGCGCGTTGGCAACGGCGCGGGCAATCGCCACGCGCTGCTGCTCGCCGCCGGACAATTCTGCCGGGCGGTGATCGGCACGGTGACCGATGCGCATGTAATCCAGAAGAGCGGCGGCGCGCTCCTTGGCTTCCTTCACCGGCAGACCGGCGATCAGCTGCGGCATCATGATGTTTTCGAGCGCGGTGAATTCCGGCAGCAGATGGTGAAACTGGTAGACGAAACCGATATCGCCACGACGAATGGCGGTGCGGCGATCGTCGGAAAGATTGCCGCAGGCCTCGCCGTCGATATGGATTTCACCCTCATCCGGATGTTCCAGAAGGCCGGCCAGATGCAGCAGCGTCGACTTGCCGGTGCCCGACGGCGCGACCAGTGCGACGATCTCACCGCTTTTAAGCGAAAAATCGGCGCCCTTGAGGATGGAGAGGACCGTATCGCCCTGCCCGTACTGCCTGCCGACGCCCGTGAGCTTCAGAATGGTTTTGGTTGCCATGGAGGTGTGCGTTCCTATTCGTAGCGCAGCGCCTGCACGGGATCGAGCCTCGAGGCCCGCCATGCCGGGAAGATGGTTGCAATGAAGGACAGCGTCAGCGCCATGACGACCACGGTGGTGGTTTCGCTAAATGTCATTTCGGCGGGCAGTTCGCTGAGGAAATAGAGTTCCGGATTGAACAGAACCGTGCCGGAAAGCCAGGAGAAGAAGCTGCGGATCGATTCGATATTGAGACAGACGACAACGCCCAACAGGACACCGGCCGCCGTGCCGACAAAACCAATGGCAGCCCCGGTCATGAAGAAGATGCGCATGATCGAGCCGGAACTGGCGCCCATGGTGCGCAGGATGGCGATATCCGATCCCTTGTCCTTCACCAGCATGATCAGGCCTGAAATGATATTGAGCGCGGCGACGAGCACGATCAGCGTCAGGATCATGAACATGACGTTGCGTTCCACCTGCAGGGCGGAAAAGAAGGTCTGGTTGCGCTGGCGCCAGTCGGTGAGAAAGATCTGGCGGTCGCCGGCGGCCATTTCGATCAGCGGCCGCATGCCGTCCACCGCATCCGGGTGTTCGATGAACAGTTCGATCGACTGGACGATGCCATCGGCGTTGAAATAGGCCTGCGCCTCTTCAAGCGGCATGTAGACGATCGAGGCGTCATATTCCGACATGCCGATCTCGAACGTGCCGGAAATCGGATAGGATTTGACCCGAGGGCTGACACCCATCGGCGTGACATCGCCTTCCGGCGCCACCAGCGTGATGCGGTCACCGGCGGACAGGCCGAGCGAGGACGCCAGACGCGAGCCGACCAGAACACCATCGCCCGAGGCGAAACCGACCATGTCACCCGACTTTATGTTGCCGGAGACTTCCTTCAGCTTTTCAAGATCTTCGGCGCGCACGCCGCGCACAAGAGCGCCCGAACCGCCGCCGGTATTGCCCTGCGCCAGCGTCTGCCCTTCGACCAGCGGCAGCGCCATGGTGACGCCGGGAACGGCTGCGAATTTGGTGGTGAGATCGGCATAGTCATTAAGTGGCCGATCGACCGGCTGCACGACGATATGGCCATTGATGCCGAGAATGCGGGAGATCAGCTCGGTGCGAAAACCGTTCATGACGGCCATGACGATGATCAGCGTGGCAACGCCGAGCATGATGCCGACGAACGAAAAGCCGGCGATGACGGAGATGAAGGCTTCCTTGCGGCGCGAGCGCAGATAACGCCAGGCGACCATGCGCTCAAACCCGGAAAACGGACCGGCCGAGGGTGCTCCCTGCCGCGTGCCATCACCTTCGCTCACGACCTTCGCCATGTGTTCTCCTCGGTCACCGCGCGCCGGCGGTCAGTTGTCTTGCAGTCCGGGCGGCCTCACGAGAGATCGCCCGGACGGTACTCTTCAGGCCTTGGCCGTCAGGCGGTTCAGCGCGGCTTCCATGGTCATAGTTTCGCGCGCACCCGTCTTGCGGTCCTTCACCTCGACTTCGCCGGTCGCGGCCGAACGCGGGCCAACGATCAGCTGCACCGGCACGCCGATCAGATCGGCGGTGGCGAACTTGGTACCTGCGCGGTCGTCCGTGTCGTCGTAGAGCACGTCCAAACCGGCATTTGTGAGGCCGGTGTAAAGGCCATCGCAGACGCGGTCGCAGTTTTCGTCACCCGGCTTCATGGTGATGACCATGGCATCGAACGGCGCGACCGAAGCCGGCCAGATGATTCCGTTCTCGTCATGCGAGGCTTCGATGATGGCGGGAACAAGGCGGGTCGGGCCGATGCCGTAGGATCCCATGTGGACAAGATGTTCCTTGCCATCCGGGCCCTGAACCTTGGCGCCCATCGGCTCGGAATATTTTGTGCCGAAATAGAAGATGTGACCGACTTCGATACCACGAGCGGACAGGCGGTCGCCTGCCGGGATGGCGTCGAAAGCGGCTTCGTCGTGCATTTCCGAGGTGGCGGCGTAAACCGAAGTCCACTTGTCGAAAATCGCCTGCATGCCGGCAACGTCGTCGAAATCGATATCGGCTGCCGGAATGTCGAAATTCGTGAAATCGCGGTGCGAGAACACTTCGGACTCGCCGGTTTCGGCCAGAATGATGAATTCGTGGCTGTGGTTGCCGCCGATCGGACCGGTATCGGCGCGCATCGGGATAGCGCGCAGGCCGAGACGATCGAACGTGCGCAGATAGGCCGCGAACATCTTGTTATAGGAGTGGATCGCGCCTTCCTTGGTCAGATCGAAGGAATAGGCATCCTTCATCAGGAATTCGCGCGAACGCATGGTGCCGAAACGCGGACGGATCTCGTCGCGGAATTTCAGCTGGATATGGTAGAGGTTGAGCGGCAGGTTCTTGTAGGATTTCACCGCCGAACGAAAAATGTCGGTGACCATTTCCTCGTTGGTCGGGCCGTAGAGCATCGGACGCTCCTGGCGGTCCGTGATGCGCAGCATTTCCTTGCCGTAATCCTCGTAACGACCGCTTTCCTGCCACAGATCGGCCGACTGCAGCGTCGGCATCAAAAGCTCGATGGCGCCGGCACGGTCCTGCTCTTCACGGATGATCTTGTTGACCTTGTCCATGACGCGCTTGCCGAGCGGCAGCCAGGAATAGATGCCCTGGCTCTGCTGGCGAACCATGCCCGAACGCAGCATCAGGCGGTGGGAGACGATTTCCGCTTCCTTGGGATTTTCCTTCAGAATGGGCAAAAAATAGCGGGACAGGCGCATCGCGGTTTCCGATTTGCGGGCCGAAACCTGAAAAGGAATCGACCGTTAGAGGGCTGATATTGCGTGCGTTCATAGCCGGTTCGGCAGCACATGAAAACCCGGTTGGGGGCAGGCTTGAAAACATGTGAGCGAATGCTCAGGCGAACAGCGTTTGCAGCAGCCAAAACGTGCAATACAGCGAAGCAGCGCCGCCTTAGGTAGGCAAAACATGGTTTTTTGAGGGACAAGGGGTGCGACATTTTTGTTCACAGGATTTTTCTACCCCTGTGTAACAAAAATGCAAAAAATTGGGGTGACAAGATGTCTCATGTGAGCTAGCTTCAGCTCACAAAACGGGCAAGGGGATTAAATTCTTGCCTATTTCGCGGTCAAAGTCTTGGGAGGATTTAGATCTTAGGCGCGCTTCGAACGCAGCCCCGGCAACGGAAAGATCACGCGAAACTCAAAAAACAAGGCTTCAACGCCTTGTTTTTTTTTGCCTTCAAATCAAGGTTCGTATTTCCGGCTGACGGGCTTATGCCTGTGAAAGGTTACGGGAAGATGACGGATGTCAGGTCTGATTGCTTAATGGACCGCCGCCCATTCGCGAGCCAGCGCGGCATACACATATTCATCGCCCCACTCGCCGTTAAACCGATCGTTTTCGATCAGATGTGCCTCACGCCGCAGACCCAGCCGCTCGACGATGCCGACCGAGCCTTTGTTGCGGCTGTCTAACCGGGCAAAAATGCGATGAAAACCAAAGGCTTCGAAACCTACGCTAATCATCGCCGACACGGCTTCCGTCGCATAACCTTTTCCGCCGTAATCGGGATGGAAAACGTAACCGACCTCGGCCTGCAGCGCGGCTTTGTTGGCAAGCTTCAGCATAACATCACCGATCAGGGCGCCATCATCTTTCCGGGTGACGGCGAAGTGAAAATCGTCGCCGTCGTTTTCAAACGGCGCCTCCAGCAATTTTGCGAATTTTTCCTCCAACACAGTACCGGTCGAGGGCGTGGCATAGAGGTAACGATAGACATCCTCGCGCGTGCGGTAGGCAGCGTAACTCTCAAGATCACCGGGCAGAAACTTGCGGAGGATGAGACGTTCCGTGGTGACGGAGGTGGGGAGAGACTGAAGGTTCATTGTCATTCCGTATGCGTTTTGAAGCGAAGGATGACCACCCTCACAGAGAGCCGACAGGCCAGCGCGCCAATGTCCGGGCGACCGCCGCCCTCACCTGTTCTTCCGTCGGGTTTTCCACCTCGAAATAGCGTCCAAAACTGGCTGCAAGAGCAGCAATATCTGCCGCGGAAAGCGTGGCAAGGCGATCCGGGCCGACCTCATCGCCAAGGACCCTCCAGATGGCCTCGCAGCATTCGTGCGCGGAGGCATCTTCAAAGGGCAAAGGCGGCGACAGGCACTGGCCGAATTCCTCCCCCATGGCCTGCTCGAAATCCATGCGATCCGTTTCGTTCATTCTGCGAACCTCACCCGAAATCCGGCAGAATGACCGGCAGAGAACTGACGCTGATGCCGAAGACATGCGAGGCGAGCATCCAGCCACCATGGATGACGGCAGCGATGAGGCTGGTGACGAGAACGACACGCAGGCCGCGGAATTTTGCCGGCGCGCTTGCGACCGTGCCGAGCACCACTTCGCCTTCTTCCTGCTGGCTGCGCATGCCGATGGGCAGCACGATGAACAAAGTCAGCCACCAGATGACGAAATAGACCGCGAATGTCGACAGGAAAGGCATTTCTCACTCCTCCATTACCCCGCACCGATTATAGGGGGAATGCGCCCAAGCTCAATTGCAGCGATGCATGAAGCGTTTCGGAAAATGATTCCGGCAATGGTGCCAAGCCATTGAATTCGGATTCAAATCTGCTCCAACTCGGTGAGCGTGCCGGAAAAATCCTTCGGGTGCAGGAAGAGCACTGGCTTGCCATGCGCGCCGATTTTTGGCGTTCCGTCACCCAGCACGCGCAGGCCAAGCGCCACCGCCCTGTCGCGTGCGGCAAGGATGTCGGGCACCTCGTAACAGACATGATGCATGCCGCCGGCCGGATTTTTTTCGAGAAAGCCAGCAATCGGCGAGTTTTCGCCGAGCGGTTCCAGCAGCTCCACCTTGGTATTTTCGAGTGTGACGAAAACCACGGTGACGCCGTGCTCCGGCAGGGGGTGCGGATCGGAAACCGCAGCGCCGAGATTTTTATAGGGCATCGCGGCAGCCGTAAGGTTGGGAACCGCGATGGCGATGTGATTGATACGGCCGAGCATGGCTTCCTCCCGACAGAGATTAACCCTGCCATGGCAGGAACAGACAGGACCGCAGCATCTTTATCTCCCGTCGACGGGAGAAGCTACAAGATCACGACCACGCTTCAGCCAAGGTCACCAATCCTGGTGATGAGGGGCAAAGTCCCTGCCCCACAGATACCCTCAGCGAACCACACTCACCGTGGTCGCAGCCATTTCGGCGGTGCTGTCCTGCGTTACCGAAGCAACGAACACGATCGCCAACAGCGCCGCGCAGATAACGGCGGCGCCCAGGAAATTTCCAGGTCTCATTAACATGTCTCCGAATCGTCCCAGCCAATCGAAGAGCTAACACATGAAAATGGCGCGGAGCTTTCACACATCCGCGCCATCGCATCACACAAACGTCAATTCAGGGCCGGTGTGACCCTTTGGACTCAGAGACGGGTAACAAAAACCGTCACGATCGGCTTTTTGCCCCAGCCGTTATTGGCAGCCGAACGCACAGCACGACGAACGGATTCGCGCAGCATGTCGAGATCCTTGCGGCGCGCGCGCGGGATGCTTTCGACGGCGCCAAGAACCGCATCATAAAGTGTGTCTTCCATGCTCTCGCCCTCGTCATCCACATCCGGCAGGCCGAACAGGACGATATCGGGGTCAGCAAGAAAATCGTGGCGGCTGTCGAGCAGCACGTTGACCGAGACGTGTCCCACATAGGAGAGCTTGCGGCGATCGCCGATACCCATCTCCTCGAAATCGCCGATCAGCTTGCCATCCTTGTAGATACGGCCGAAAGGCACATCCGCGATGATTTCGGCCGGGCCCGGAGCGAGACGCAGCATGTTGCCGTTGCGCACGCGCGGCACGGTCTTGATGCCGGCGCCGAGCGCCAGATCACGCTGCGACGTCAGGTGCGCGGCTTCGCCGTGAACCGGCACGAGGATTTCGGGACGGGTCCACTCGTACATTTTCAGGAGTTCGTTGCGGCGCGGGTGACCGGAGACGTGGACGAGCGCCTGGGTATCGGTGACGATGTTGACGCCCTGCTCGATCAGGCCGTTCATGATCTCGAGGATCGGCTTTTCATTGCCGGGAATGGTGCGCGAGGAAAACACCACCGTATCGCCGGCGGCAAGTGCGACATTGCGCATCTCGTCACGCGACAGTTTTGCCAGCGCTGCGCGCGGCTCGCCCTGGCTGCCGGTGAGGATGACCACGACCTTGTCGCGCGGGATATAACCGAATTCATCCTCGGCGATGAAAGGCTTGATGTCATCCATGATGCCGATGTCGCGGGCGACGGAGACAACGCGCTTCAGCGACGAGCCGAGCAGCAGGACTTCCCGACCCGCGGCTTCTGCGGCAAGCGCGATGGAGCGGATGCGGCCGACATTCGACGAGAAGGTGGTGACGGCGACGCGGCCTTCGGCGGCCTCGATGACTTTCTGCAGGCCTCTCGACACTTCCTCTTCGGACGGCGAGATGCCATCACGCATGGCGTTGGTCGAGTCGCACATGACGGCGAGAACGCCTTCGTCGCCGATGGCGCGGAAACGGTCTTCGTCGGTCAGCGGGCCGAGCGACGGGTTATGGTCGATTTTCCAGTCGCCGGTGTGGATGACATTGCCGAGCGGCGTGCGGATGACCAGCGACATCGGCTCGGGAATGGAATGGTTGACGCCGACGGCCTCGACTTCGAACGGCCCGACATTGATGCGGTCGCCGGCCTTGAAGATGGTGATCGGGATTTCGGCGCGGGTGCCTTCGTAATTACGCTTGGCTTCCAGCATGCCGGCGGTGAACGGCGAGGCATAGACCGGCACGTTGAGGCCCGGCCAGATGTCGTTCAACGCGCCATAATGGTCTTCATGCGCGTGGGTGATGAAGATGCCCTTGAGGTTCTTCTTCTTGTCGGCGAGGAAGCGGACATCGGGCAGTACCAGATCGACACCCGGCAGGTCGGGGCCTGGGAAGGTAACGCCGCAATCGACCATGATCCACTGGCGGGTTGCCTCGGGGCCAAAGCCGTAGAGCGCGAGGTTCATGCCGATCTCGCCTACGCCGCCCAGCGGCAAAAATACCAGTTCGTCCTTGGAGGCCATATTGTCCTGTTTCCGATTCATGCAAAAAATACGTCGCCGGCAGCTATGGGCATAAGTTCGGTGCCCGTGTCCAGCATCAGCAAGCCTTTATCATCAATTCCGGCAAAGCGCCCGGAAATCGAGTGATTCGGCAGATTGACGGTGATCTTCTCACCGATGCCGCAGGCGACGCCACGCCACTGCGCCGTGATTTCGGCAATACCAAGGCCTTCGTTCCACACACCCAGAACCTGCGCCATCTCCTTGTAAAGATGCGCGAAAATCTCATCCGCCGTGGCTGTGACGCCGTAATCTTCAAGCGAGGCAACGGCGTATTGAGCGCTATCCGGCTTGTGGCGGATATTGATGCCGATACCGATGACGAGAGCGCCTTTTCCGTTCGCCAACATTTCCGCTTCGAGCAATATGCCGCAGGTTTTCCTGCGTTCTATCAAGATATCGTTCGGCCATTTGACCTCGACCGGTGGCGTACCGGGCGGCATCACGGCTGCAATGGCGTTGCGGACGGCAAGGGCGACAGCCAGCGGAAGCGAGGCGGTGCGTTCGATCGGCGCGGGGTCGATCAACAGGAGCGTGGCGTAAAGATTGCCGGTCTCAGACGTCCATGCCCTCCCTCTACGACCACGCCCGGCGTTTTGGCGCCGGGCGGTGATCCAGAGAAGACCTTGGTCTCCTGCCCTCGCAGCTGCGAGGGCATCTGTATTTGTGGAGCCGACTTCATCCAGCGCGATATGCCTGAAGGCTTCGAGCGGGAAGCGGCGTCTGTCTTGCATCATCTCAGAAGAAGGACTTTGCTGCCGCAGATGCTGCCGTGCCGACCGGACCGCCGAACAGCACGTAGGCCGTGACGAACAGACCGGAGAAACCGAAGACCAGCTTGAGCAGGCCGGGCGTGCGGGCAAATTCGCCAACCGGCTTGTCGAACCACATCAGCTTCACGACGCGCAGGTAGTAGTACGCACCGACGACCGAGGAGAGCACGCCGATGACGGCAAGCGCGTAAAGCTTGGCTTCGATGGCAGCGAGGAAGACAAAATACTTGGCGAAGAAACCGGCGAGCGGCGGAATGCCGGCAAGCGAGAACATCAGCGCGGTCAGAACCAGCGCCATGAACGGACGCGTGGAAGAAAGACCAGCCAGATCATCCACCGCTTCGACGGCAGTACCGTCAGCGCGGCGCATCGACATGATGCAGGCAAAGGTTCCAAGCGTCATGACCATGTAGATCAGCATGTAAAGCGCGATCGAGGACACACCGGTTTCCGAACCCGCGGCCAGACCGACGAGCGCGTAACCCATGTGACCGATGGAGGAATAGGCCATCAGTCGCTTGATGTTTTTCTGGCCGATGGCCGCAAACGAACCGAGCAGCATGGAAGCGATCGCGATGAAGACGACGACCTGGCGCCAATCGGCAACGACCGGGATGAAGGCGTCGGACACGATGCGCACCAGGATGGCCATGGCGGCGACCTTGGGGCCGGAAGCGAAGAAGGCGGTGACGGGGGTCGGCGCACCTTCATAAACGTCCGGCGTCCACATGTGGAACGGCACGGCCGAGATCTTGAACGCCAGACCGGCGAGAACGAAGACCAGACCGAAAACGAGGCCGAGCGAACGGGTTTCCTGGCTGAGAACCTGGGCGATCTGTTCGAAGCCGGTATTGCCGGTGAAACCATAGACCAGCGACATGCCGTAAAGCAGCATGCCGGAGGACAGCGCGCCGAGAACGAAATATTTGAGGCCGGCTTCCGTCGAACGGATGCTGTCGCGGTTGAAGGCGGCAACGACATAAAGCGACAGCGACATCAACTCGAGGCCGAGATAGAGCGCGATCAGGTCGTTGGCCGAGATCAAGAGCATCATGCCGAGCGTGGCAAGCAGGACGAGAACCGGAAATTCCGGCTTGTCGATCTGGTCGGACTTGGCATTGGCGAAGGTCATCAGCAGCGCGACGATCGAACCGAACAGCGCGGTTGCCTTCATGAAGCGGGCAAAGCCGTCCATCATGAACGCGCCGTTATAGGCTTCGCCTGCCGGGGCCACGAAGATGATCATGACGAGCGCCACGATCATGACGGCAATGGTGAGGCCGGTTACCAGCGGCGACGAGCGGTCGCCACTGAAGACGCCGATCATCAGGAGCGCCAGCGCACCGAGCGCCAGAAGAACTTCCGGGCTCGAGATCTGCAGGCTGGCAAGGAGTAGTTCAGCGGTCATATCAGTCCGTCCCGTCTCAGTGCGTTACTGCGAGCGCAAGCTTTTGCGCTGCCTGCAGGGCTGCCGAGTAATTGTTGACCAGCGCGTCGATCGACGCGGCAGTCACGTCGAATACCGGCGCCGGATAGAAGCCGAAGAAGATGGTGAGCGCAATCAGCGGGTAAAGAAGGATTTTCTCACGCGTTGAAAGGTCCAGCAACTGCTTGAGGTTTTCCTTCTCCAGCGCACCGAACAGAACCCGGCGGTAGAGCCACAGAGCGTAGCAGGCCGACAGGATGACACCGGTAGCGGCAAACAGGGCCACCCAGGTATTGACGCGGAAGACGCCGATGATGGTCAGGAACTCGCCGATGAAGCCAGACGTACCCGGCAGGCCGACATTGGCCATGGTGAAGATCATCATCGCCACGGCGTATTTCGGCATGTTGTTGACGAGACCGCCGTAAGCGGAGATCTCGCGGGTGTGCAGGCGGTCATAAACGACGCCGACGCAAAGGAAGAGCGCGCCGGACACGATACCGTGCGACAGCATCTGGAACACCGCACCCTGCACGCCCTGCGTATTGGCGGCAAAGATACCCATGGTCACGTAGCCCATGTGGGCAACCGACGAATAGGCAATCAGCTTCTTGATGTCGTCCTGCATCATCGCGACCAGCGAGGTGTAAATGATGGCGATGACGGACAGCGCGAACACCATCGGCGCAAAATAGTCCGACGCCAGCGGGAACATCTGCAGCAGGATACGGATCATGCCGTAACCGCCGAGCTTCAGCATGACGCCTGCCAGGATGACCGAACCTGCGGTCGGAGCCTGAACGTGCGCATCCGGAAGCCAGGTATGGACCGGCCACATCGGCATCTTGACAGCGAAGGCGGCGAAGCAGGCAAGGAAAAGCCAGGTCTGCATGCCGGCAGGGAAGCCGTGCTTCAGCAGTTCGACGATGTCGGTCGTGCCGGCGTTCCAGTACATGGCCATGATGGCGAGCATCATGAGAACCGAACCGAGCAGCGTGTAGAGGAAGAGCTTGTAGGATGCGTAGACGCGATCCTTGCCGCCCCAGACGCCGATGATGATGAACATCGGGATCAGGGTCGCTTCGAAGAATACGTAGAACAGAACGATGTCAAGCGAGACGAACACGCCGGTCATCGCCACCTGCAGGAGCAGGAAGGAGATCATGTATTCCTTGATGCGGTGTTCGATCGATTCCCAGCTTGCCAGCACGCAAAAGGGCATGAGGAAAGTGGTGAGGATGACGAACAGCATGGAAATGCCATCGACGCCGAGATGGTAGGAAATGCCGGTGCCGAGCCATTCATGCTTCTCGACCATCTGGAAGCCGGGGTTCGAATTGTCGAAGCCGATCCAGATGAACAGAGACACGATGAAGGTGACGACGGTGGTCGCCAGCGAGATGTTCAGGACATTGCGGCGGCCGTTCGCGCCCTCCTGCCCGGTGAGGAGCAGGAGCACCACGCCGACCAGCGGCAGGAAGGTGACCGTTGAAAGAATGGGCCAATCGGTCATCAGAAGGAACTCCCGAGCATCATCCATGTGACGAGGGCGGCGATGCCGATCAGCATCGCAAACGCGTAGTGATAAAGGTAGCCGGACTGCAGACGCACGACATTGCGCGTAACGTCGACAACACGGGCGGCGATGCCGTTCGGGCCATAGGCGTCGATGACGGCGACGTCACCCTTCTTCCACAGGAAGCGGCCGAGTGCCTTTGCCGAACGAACGAACAGGAAGTCGTAGAGTTCGTCAAAATACCACTTGTTGAGCAGGAACTGGTAGAGGCCCTGCTGCGAAGCGGCCAGACGCTTCGGGGTTTCCGGCGACTTGATGTAGAAATACCAGGCGGTGACGAGACCGATCAGCATGGCGATGAACGGTGCAAGAGCAACGAGCGCCGGCACGTGGTGGAATTCGTGCAGCAGTTCGTTGTGCTCGGACGTGAACAGCGCCCCCGACCAGAACATTTCGTATTCGTGACCGTAGAAATATTCCTTGAAGACCACACCGGCAACAACCGCACCAACGGCAAGGATGTAGAGCGGCACCAGCATGACCTGCGGGCTTTCATGCACGTGGTGCATGACCTCGTGGCTCGCACGCGGCTTGCCGAAGAAGGTGAGGAACATCAGGCGCCACGAATAGAAGCTCGTGAACATGGCCGCGATCACCAGAAGCGTGAAGGCAAAGCCGGAAGCCGGCGAATGCGATGCGTAGGTCGCTTCGATGATGAAGTCCTTGGAGAAGAAGCCGGCAAAACCGACCGGCGTGAACGGAATGCCGACGCCGGTAATGGCGAGCGTACCGATCAGCATCATCACGAAAGTGACCTTGATGTGCGGACGCAGGCCGCCCATGTGGCGCATGTCCTGCTCACCATCGACGGCATGGATAACCGAGCCGGCGCAAAGGAACAGGAGAGCCTTGAAGAAGGCGTGCGTGAACAGGTGGAAAACGGCTGCGCCATAAGCGCCGACGCCGAGCGCAACGAACATGTAACCGAGCTGCGAGCAGGTCGAATACGCGATGACGCGCTTGATGTCGTTCTGCACGAGGCCGACGGTGGCCGCGAAGAAGGCGGTGATGGCACCGATGATGGTGACGACCAGCAGCGCATCCGGCGACAGTTCGAAGATCGGCGACATGCGGGCGACGAGGAAAACGCCGGCGGTGACCATGGTTGCGGCGTGAATGAGGGCCGAAACCGGGGTCGGGCCTTCCATCGCGTCCGGCAGCCAGGTGTGCAGCAGGAACTGCGCCGACTTACCCATCGCACCCATGAAGAGCAGGAGGCAGGTGACGGTGATCGCCGTGCTTCTGGTCAGTTCCATGCCGAAGAAGTTGGCAACGATCACGTTGGCGTCGCTTGCACCTTCATGCGGCATGTAGGTCGCGGCTGTGGCGAAGATGGTTTCGAAATTGATCGAACCGAACAGCACGAAGACGCAGCCGATGCCGAGGATGAAACCGAAGTCACCGACGCGGTTGACGATGAAGGCCTTCATGGCGGCAGCAGACGCGGACGGCTTCTTGAACCAGAAACCGATCAGCAGGTAGGACGCCAGACCCACGCCTTCCCAGCCGAAGAACATCTGCAGCAGGTTGTCGGCGGTGATGAGCATCAGCATCGCGAAGGTGAAGAGCGACAGGTACGCGAAGAAACGCGGACGATGCTCGTCGTGATGCATGTAGCCGATCGAATAGAGATGCACGAGCGTAGACACGGTGTTGACCACGACGAACATGATCGCGCTCAGCGTGTCGATGCGGAAGGTCCATTCGACATCGATGCCGCCGGACTGGATCCAGCGCATGACGACGGCCTTGACGACCTCGCCCTCGGAATGACCGAGCGCGATATCGAAAAAGACGATCCACGACAGGATTGCCGCGACGATCATCAGACCGGTGGTGACGTATTCCGATGCCTTGGCGCCGATCTGACGGCCAAAAAGGCCGGCGATCAGGAAGCCGATCAGGGGAAGAAAGACGATTGCCTTGTAGATCATGACCCGATCAGCCCTTCATCATATTGACGTCTTCGACCGCGATGGAGCCGCGGTTGCGGTAGAAGACCACGAGAATTGCAAGACCGATCGCCGCTTCCGCTGCAGCAACCGTCAGAATGAAGAGCGCGAACACCTGGCCGGCGATGTCGTTGAGGAACGACGAGAAGGCCACCATGTTGAGGTTTACCGACAAAAGGATCAGTTCGACCGACATCAGGATGATGATGACGTTCTTGCGGTTCAGGAAGATGCCGAACACGCCGATCGTGAAGAGGATGGCGCTGACCGTCAGGTAATGGGAAAGTCCGATTTCCATAATTTCAATCCTTGTCCCGCTCTCAGAGGCCCTGGCCCGACTTGACCTTGACGATCTCGACACCGGTTTCCGGCGTACGAGCAACCTGGCGGGCGATATTCTGCCGCTTGATGTTCTGGCGATGGCGCAGCGTCAGCACGATCGCGCCGATCATGGCGACGAGCAGGATGAGGCCGGCCACTTCGAAGAAGTAGACGTAATGGGTGTAAAGCACGTCACCCAGCGCTGCCGTGTTCTGGCGCTCGGCCACCGGCGGGATCGGCATGGCGATCGACTTGGCAGCCTGCGGCGACAGGACCGAGCCACCGACCACGAGGATCAGTTCAGCGGCGACCACGAGGCCGATCAGCGCGCCGATCGGCGCATATTGCAGCACGCCCTGGCGGAACTCGGCGAAGTCGATGTCGAGCATCATGACCACGAAGAGGAAGAGAACCGCGACGGCGCCGATATAGACGACCAGAAGCAGCATCGCCAGGAACTCGGCTCCCGTCAGCAGGAACAGGCCCGCCGAGTTGAAGAACACGAGGATCAGGAACAGCACCGAGTGAACCGGGTTTCTGGCCGACACGACCATGACCGCCGACGCCACAGCGACGAAGGCGAAGAGATAAAAGAATATAGCGTGCAGACCCATGTTGGTGCCTTCTCGTCTTCCCCGGCAAGACCCTTGAATAAGGGCCCCTCCCCGTCGGACCTGGCGGCCGATGCCGTCCAGACTTTTTTATCCTGTTTCCCGCCGCCATCCGGCTGCGGGACATGTCAATTCATGTTGCCTTCAATGGCACCCTATCAACGATAAGGCGCGTCCAGCTGAAGGTTGCGGGCGATTTCACGCTCCCAGCGGTCGCCATTGGCGAGCAGCTTGGCCTTATCGAAATACAGCTCTTCGCGCGTCTCGGTCGAGAACTCGAAGTTCGGCCCTTCGACGATGGCATCGACCGGGCATGCTTCCTGGCAGAAACCGCAATAGATGCATTTTACCATGTCGATGTCGTAACGCACCGTGCGGCGGGTGCCGTCATTGCGGCGCGGACCGGCTTCGATGGTGATCGCCTGAGCAGGACAGATGGCTTCACACAGCTTGCAGGCGATGCAGCGTTCTTCGCCGTTGGGATAACGGCGCAGCGCATGTTCACCACGGAAGCGCGGAGAGACCGGGCCCTTTTCGAACGGGTAGTTGATCGTCGCCTTCTGACGGAAGAACAGATATTTGAACGTCAGCGCGAAAGCAGCGACGAATTCCTTCAGGAACAGCGAACCGACGGCTTGAGAGAGGCCTGCCATCTTTATTCTCCAAGTGAGCCGAGCGAGTGGTGAGCCATCAGCCAGCCCAACCCGTCAGCTTCAGTACGAATGCAACAATCACCAGCATACCGAGCGAAAGCGGAAGGAAGACCTTCCAGCCGAGACGCATCAGCTGGTCGTAGCGGTAGCGCGGCACGATCGCCTTGGCCATCGCGAAACCGAAGAACACCAGGATGACCTTCAGTAGGAACCAGACGATGCCCGGAACCCAGTTGATCAGCCAGAAGTCGAACGGCGGCAACCAGCCTCCGAGGAAGAGGATCGTGGTCAGCGCGCAGATCAGCATGATGGCAGCATATTCGCTGAGCATCAGCATCATGTACGGGGCCGACGAATATTCGACCATATAACCGGCGACGAGTTCCGATTCCGCTTCCGGAAGATCGAAGGGCGGACGGTTGGTTTCAGCGAGACCCGAGATGAAGAAGATCACGAACATCGGGAACAGCGACAGCCAGTGCCAGTCGAGGAACGTGTTCGGCAGGCCGATCATCGTGCCGAGGCCGGTCTTCTGCGCGTAGACGATGTCCTGCAGGTTCAAGGAACCAACGCAGAGAAGAACGGTGACGATGACGATGCCGATCGAGACTTCGTAGGACACCATCTGTGCCGCCGAGCGCAGCGCGCCGAGGAACGGGTATTTCGAGTTCGATGCCCAGCCGGCCATGATGACGCCGTAGACTTCGAGCGAGGAGATCGCAAAAATATAGAGGATGCCGACATTGATGTTGGCGACGGCCCAGCCATCGGCAACCGGCACGACCGCCCATGTGGCAAGCGCCAAAGTCACCGAGACCAGCGGCGCCAGGAGGAATACCACCTTGTTGGCGCCGGCCGGAATGATCGGCTCCTTCAGGACGAACTTGATCAGGTCGGCGAACGACTGGAACAGGCCGAACGGACCAACGACGTTGGGGCCGCGGCGCAGCTGTACGTTTGCCCAGACCTTACGGTCGGCAAGAAGGATGAAGGCGATAAAGACCAGAAGGCAGACCAGCGTCAGCAGCGAGTGCCCGACAATGATCAGGGCCGGCCAGATATAGGTCCAGAAGAAAGTATCCATTGTCCTGCCCTTACTCCGCCGCAACCTGGAAGTTGTTGCGGGCCAATGCCGAGCACTCTGCCATGACGGCGGAAGCGCGGGCGATTGGGTTCGTCAAATAGAAGTCCTTGACCGACGACACGAAGGCCGCCTTGTCGGCGCGGCCACCGGCCTGCGAAAGCTTTGCGACCTGATCGCCGGTGCCGACTGCCACTTCGTCGAGTTCGGCGAAATGCGGGAATTCGGCATAAAGCTTGGAGCGCAGCGCAGACAGGCTATCGAACGGCAGCTTGTGGCCGAGAACGTCGGACAGCGCGCGCAAGATCGCCCAGTCTTCGCGGGCCTCGCCCGGGGCGAAGCCAGCGCGGTTGCCCATCTGGACGCGACCTTCGAGGTTGACCCAGGTGCCCGACTTTTCGGTATAGGCTGCAGCCGGCAGGATGACGTCGGCGGCATGTGCACCGGCATCGCCATGGCTGCCGATATAGACGGTGAACTTTGCGCCCTTGTCGGCCGCCGAGAACTCGTCAGCGCCGAGCAGGAAGAGCACGTCCATCGACTTCAGCATTTCGGCTGCGTTGACGCCGTTCTTGCCCGGTACGAAACCGAGGTCGAGGCCGCCGACGCGCGAGGCTGCGGTGTGGAGAACGCCAAAACCGTTCCAGTCTTCCGTGACGGCACCAACCGTTGCAGCAAGACGGGCGGCCAGTGCCAGAATGGCTGCACCATCAGCGCGGGCAACAGCGCCCGGACCAACGATGATCATCGGGTTCTTGGCGGCGGTCAGCTTGTCGATGAAGGCATTGCCGTTTTCGACGAGGTCGGTCAGCGTGTCCGGACCGGCACCGAGATATTCGTAATCCCAACGCATTTCGCCGGCTTCGCCGATCAGGCCGATCGGGAAATTGCCGCGACGGAAACGCTTGCGGATGCGGGCGTTAAGAACAGCGGCTTCATAACGCGGGTTGGAACCCACGATCAACAAAGCGTCAGCCTTTTCAATGCCTTCAATCGTCGGGTTAAAGATGTAGCTTGCACGGCCGAGAGACGGGTCGAAGGCCGAACCATCCTGGCGACAATCGATGTTTTCCGAACCGAGCGAGGCGATCAGCGACTTCAGAGCGTACATCTCTTCGACGGACGCGAGATCGCCAGCGATGGCGCCGATCTTGTTGCCCGAACTGGCCGAAACCGCGCCCTTGATGGCGGCAAAGGCTTCACCCCAGGACGCTGCCTGAAGACGGCCGTCGCGGCGCACGTAAGGACGGTCGAGACGCTGGGTCTTGAGGCCATCCCAGATGAAGCGTGTCTTGTCAGAAATCCACTCTTCGTTCACGGCCTCGTTGACACGCGGCATGATGCGCATGACTTCGCGGCCACGCGTATCGACGCGGATGGCAGAACCGACGGCATCCATCACGTCGATGGATTCGGTCTTGTTCAGTTCCCACGGACGGGCAGTGAAGGCGAACGGCTTGGAGGTGAGCGCGCCGACCGGGCAGAGGTCAACGACGTTGCCCTGCAGCTCGGAGGTCATCGCCTGCTCGAGATAGGTGGTGATTTCGGCATCTTCGCCACGGCCGATCAGGCCAAGCTCGGAAATGCCGCCGACTTCGGTGGTGAAGCGGACGCAACGCGTGCAGTGAATGCAGCGGTTCATCACGGTCTTGACGAGCGGGCCGATATACTTGTCTTCGACGGCGCGCTTGTTTTCGGTGTAGCGCGAACTGTCGATACCGAAGGCCATGGCCTGGTCCTGCAGATCGCATTCACCGCCCTGGTCGCAGATCGGGCAATCCAGCGGGTGGTTGATCAGCAGGAATTCCATCACGCCTTCGCGGGCCTTCTTGACCATCGGCGTGTTGGTGAAGACTTCCGGAAGCTCGCCGTTCGGGCCGCCGCGGATATCGCGCACGCCCATGGCGCAGGATGCTGCCGGCTTCGGCGGGCCACCCTTTACCTCGACCAGACACATGCGGCAGTTGCCGGCGACAGACAGACGTTCGTGGAAACAGAAACGCGGCACTTCGGCACCTGCCTCCTCGCATGCCTGCAGCAGCGTGAAGTGGTCCGGAACCTCGATTTCCTTGCCGTCAACCTTGAGCTTCGTCATCGTTACGTCCTGTTTTTCCGTCCGCCGGTCTTGCGGGCCGCAGCCCTGACCGGTGGCAATTCCTGTGCTGTGCCGGTGGTCAGCGCATTTGCCTGGGCCACCCAATCATCGCGCGTCACGCGGCCATCCAGGCCGAGTTCTGCATCGACGCGGGCAGCCTCATCGGCGCTCCATCCGGCGATCTCGGAAAGGGTTGTGATACCCAGACCGTTCAGCTTCGTCTCGATCTTGGGCCCGAGACCCGAGATCCGTTTCAAGTCATCTTTCGCTTCCGGCTGTGCAGCCTTGGCGGTTCTTGTCTTCGTGGCCGTCGGTGCCGGCGCTTCAGCCTTTTCGGCTTCGGAAGCGGCAGGCTCGCGAGCCATGTCTTCCAGCGTGCGGTGCAGACGCTGGCTGGCGTCCATGGCGTTCTGCATCATGCCGAACATCGCGGTGGCGAACTGAGTCTGCAATTCGATGCCGATCTGCGTCATTGCCGCCATGGCAGCCGCCGGATTGGCCATCATCGGGTTCAGCGTCAGCGAAGCCGGATCGAAACCGGGCCAAGCAGAGCCGAACGTCGGCTTTGCCGTCGATGCCCCCTGCCCCGCGTGTTTCTCCTCCGGCGACGTCATGACCTTACTCCGCAGCTTCCAGCACGGCGCCATCAGACGTCGAGCGGTAGGTGTATTCGTCGATGCGCTTTTCGATTTCCGGGCGGAAATTGCGGATCAGCCCCTGCACCGGCCACGCAGCCGCGTCGCCGAGCGCGCAGATGGTGTGGCCTTCGATCTGCTTGGTGACCTGCAGCAGCATGTCGATTTCGCGCTTCTGGGCATTGCCCTTCACCATGCGCTCCATCACGCGCCACATCCAGCCGGTGCCTTCGCGGCACGGCGTGCACTGGCCGCAGCTTTCATGCTTGAAGAAGGCCGACAGACGGGCAATCGCGCGAATGATGTCGGTGGACTTGTCCATGACGATGATCGCAGCCGTGCCGAAGGACGACTTCTTTTCGCGCATGCCGTCAAAGTCCATGATCGCGTCGCCCATGTCCTCGCCCTTGATGACCGGGCAGGATGCGCCGCCGGGAATGACGGCGAGCAGGTTATCCCAGCCGCCGCGAATGCCGCCGGCATGGGTTTCGATCAGTTCGCGGAACGGGATGCCCATGGCTTCTTCGACAGTGCACGGCTTGTTGACGTGACCGGAGATCATGAACAGCTTTGTGCCCACATTGTTCGGACGGCCGATCGACGAAAACCAGGTGGCACCGCGACGCAGGATGGTCGGGGCAACGGCGATGGACTCGACGTTGTTGACCGTGGTCGGGCAGCCGTAGAGGCCCATGTTGGCCGGGAACGGCGGCTTCAAGCGCGGCTGGCCCTTCTTGCCTTCAAGGCTTTCGAGCAGAGCGGTTTCTTCGCCGCAGATATAGGCACCCGCGCCGTGATGGACGTAGATGTCGTAATCCCAGCCGTTCTTGTTGTTCTTGCCGAGAAGGCCGGCATCGTAGCATTCGTCGATCGCGGCCTGCAGGGCTTCGCGTTCGCGCATGTATTCGCCGCGAACATAGATGTAGGCGGTGTGCGCGCCCATGGCGAAACCGGCGATCACGCAGCCTTCGATCAGCGTATGCGGATCGTTGCGCATGATTTCACGGTCCTTGCAGGTACCGGGCTCGGATTCGTCGGCATTGACGACGAGGTAATGCGGACGGCCATCCGATTCCTTCGGCATGAAGGACCATTTCAGGCCGGTCGGGAAGCCCGCACCACCACGACCACGAAGACCGGAGGCCTTCATCTCGTTGATGATCCAGTCACGACCGTTTTCGATGATCTGCTTGGTGCCATCCCAATGGCCACGGCTCATGGCGCCCTTCAGGGACTTGTCCTTGAGGCCGTAGATGTTCGTAAAGATGCGATCCTGATCGTTCAACATGATCACGCCTCCCCTTCAGGCTTGGCTTTGCGCGTGCGCTTCGGCTTGTCTTCACCGGCAACGGCGCCTTCGGCTGCCGGAGCGCCCTCGGCCTTGCTGCCGCGCTTGGCGGCCGGCTTGGTCGAGGTCGTCGTCGATTCGCCCTTTTCGGCTTCCTTGGCGTTTTTCGCAGCAGCCTTCGGTGCGGTGACCGGGGTCTTGAGCGACTTGTCGGTTTCCGGCGCGGTATCCTTCGGATGACCTGCATCGGCCGGCGGCACGGATGCGCCTTCGGCAGCCGGGGCCGGCTTCGGATCGAGATTGGTGCGCACCGGCTTGATATCGTCGAGCAGCGTCAGAGCGCCGCCTTCAGGCGCCGACAGGTGACGGCCGTTCTGCGGGCCGACCGGCACATCCGCGCCCTTGCCGGCTTCGAATTCGTCGATGATCTGTTCGAGGCGTTCAGGCGTCAGGTCCTCATATGCATCCTTGAAGATGATGACCATGGGAGCGTTAACGCAGGCGCCCTGACACTCGACCTCTTCCCAGGACAGCGTGCCCTCGGCATTGGTATGGAAGGGATCGTGATGAATCTTGTGCTGACAGACCTTGATCAGCTCATCGGAGCCGCGCAGCATGCAGGGCGTGGTTCCGCAGACCTGAATATGGGCGCGGGTACCGACAGGCTTCAGCTGGAACTGGGTGTAGAAGGTCGCCACTTCCAGCACGCGGATATACGGCATGGACAGTTTTTGGGCGACATATTCGATCGTCGCCTTGGTGACCCAGCCGTCCTGTTCCTGCGCACGCATCAACAGCGGGATAACCGCCGACTGCTGACGTCCCTCTGGATACTTGGCGATGGTCGCAGCTTCGAACACGGTGTTTTCCGCGTTGAAGGCGAATGAGGCAGGCTGGAACTGATCTTCGGCTAGTCGACGAACAGACATTTTACATCACGTCCTATTCAATACATTGCAATCATGGTCGGGAGCGAACGCATCAGCGGTCCACCTCCCCGAACACGATATCGAGCGAACCGAGGATTGCCGTGACGTCGGCCAGCTGGTGGCCTGTCGACATGTAATCCATGGCCTGAAGATGCGCGAAACCGGGAGCGCGCAGCTTGCAGCGGTATGGCTTGTTGGAACCGTCGGCGACGAGATAGACGCCGAATTCGCCCTTCGGCGCTTCGACGGCTGCGTAAACTTCGCCCGGCGGCACGTGGAAACCTTCGGTATAGAGCTTGAAGTGGTGGATGAGCGCTTCCATCGAACGCTTCATCTCGCCGCGCTTGGGCGGAACCACCTTGCCGTCCGTTGCCGAGATCGGGCCGGTCTTGGCATCACCGAGCAGGCGGGCAACGCACTGCTTCATGATCTTCACCGATTCGCGCATTTCGGCCATGCGGACGAGGTAACGATCGAAACAGTCACCGTTCTTGCCGATCGGAATGTCGAAATCGAGCTCGGCATAACATTCGTAAGGCTGCGACTTGCGCAGGTCCCAGGCAGCGCCCGAACCACGCACCATGACGCCCGACATGCTCCAGTTCCACGCGTCTTCCAGCGAGATCACGCCGATATCGACGTTACGCTGCTTGAAGATGCGGTTGCCGGTGAGCAGGCCTTCGATATCGTCGAGAACCTTGATGAACGGATCACACCAGGCGCCGATATCTTCCACCAGCTGCTGCGGCAGGTCCTGATGGACGCCACCCGGGCGGAAATAAGCTGCGTGCATACGGGCGCCACAGGCGCGCTCGTAAAAGATCATCAGCTTTTCGCGCTCTTCGAAACCCCAGACCGGCGGCGTCATGGCGCCGACGTCCATGGCCTGGGTCGTGACGTTCATGATGTGCGACAGGATACGGCCGATTTCCGAATAGAGAACGCGGATCAGCTGACCGCGGCTCGGCACCTGCAGCCCCAGCAGCTTTTCGATGGCCAGACAGTAGGCATGCTCCTGGTTCATCGGCGCGACATAGTCGAGACGGTCCAGATAAGGCAGTGCCTGCAGATAGGTCTTGGTTTCCATCAGCTTTTCGGTGCCGCGATGCAGCAGACCGATATGCGGATCGACGCGCTCCACGATTTCGCCATCGAGTTCGAGCACAAGACGCAGAACGCCGTGCGCGGACGGATGCTCCGGGCCAAAGTTGATCGTGAAATTGCGGACGTTATGTTCAGTCATTGTGCGCTCCACGCCGTCAGGCGAATGGCGAATGGCGAGAGGAGCCCGAAGGGCCCCACCCATTTTACTGCTGTGCCTTCTCGTCACCCGGCAGCACGTAATCCGTGCCTTCCCATGGCGACGTGAAGTCAAAATTGCGGAACTCCTGGCGAAGCTCGACGGGCTCGTAAACGACCCGCTTGAGCTGGTCATCGTAACGCACCTCGACAAAACCGGTAACCGGAAAGTCCTTGCGCAGCGGATGGCCCTGGAAACCGTAATCGGTGACGAGGCGGCGCATGTCCGGGTGACCGGAGAACGGCACGCCGTACAGGTCCCAGATCTCGCGTTCGAACCAGTCGGCACCCTTGTAGACACCGGTGACCGAGGGAACCGAAACGTCTTCTGCAACCGACAGCTTTACACGCAGGCGCAGGTTACGCTTGGGCGACAGCAGGTGATAAACGACATCGAAACGCTCGGGGCGCTGCGGCCAGTCGACACCGGACACATCGATGAAGCTGATGAAACCGCCCTGCGGATCATCGCGCAGGAACGTTAGAAGTTCGACGATGCTGTCGCGGTCGGTCGTCAGGTTGAGTTCGCCATAGGCGATCTCGGACGCCGACACGAGGTTGCCCGTGGCTTCGCGGATGTAGGTGGAGAGTTGTTCGAGAACTTCGCTCATGACTTATCCCTCAGCGCTCGATCGTGCCGGTGCGGCGGATCTTCTTCTGCAGCAGGAGCACGCCGTAAAGCAGTGCTTCTGCCGTGGGGGGACAGCCCGGCACATAGATATCGACCGGGACGACACGGTCACAGCCGCGCACCACCGAATAGGAATAGTGGTAATAACCGCCACCATTGGCGCAGGAGCCCATCGAAATGACGTAACGCGGCTCCGGCATCTGGTCATAGACCTTGCGAAGCGCAGGCGCCATCTTGTTGGTCAGCGTGCCGGCAACGATCATCACGTCAGACTGGCGCGGAGACGCGCGCGGAGCAACACCGAAGCGCTCCATGTCGTAACGCGGGCCGGACGCCTGCATCAGGCCTTCAACGGCGCAACAGGCCAGACCGAACTGCATCCACATCAGCGAGCCGGTGCGCGCCCAAGTGATCAGCTCGTCGGTCGAGGTGACGAGAAAGCCCTTGTCGGCCAGCTCGTTGTCGACATCGGTGAAAAACGGATCATTCGCGCCGACAGGCTTGCCGGTCGCCGGATCGAGAATGCCCTTCGGCTTTTGCGCGACGAGCGTGTTGCCGGTCATTCCCATTCCAGAGCTCCCTTCTTCCATTCGTAGATAAAGCCGATGGTGAGCACACCGAGGAACACCATCATGGACCAGAAGCCGAACCAGCCCATTTCACCGAAGGACACGGCCCAAGGGAAGAGGAAGGCAACTTCGAGATCGAAGATGATGAAGAGAATCGAGACCAGGTAGAACCGGATATCGAACTTCATACGGGCGTCATCGAAGGCATTGAAACCGCATTCGAAGGCGGAGAGCTTTTCCGGATCGGGAGCCTTGTAGGCCACGGCGAAGGGCGCGATCAGCAGCGCCAGACCGATCACCATGGAAATGCCGATGAAGATCGCGATCGGGAGATAGGAACTGAGGAGTTCAGTCATTGTATTCCATCCCTGCCTGACCGCAAGCGAAGGGCAAACGCCTAACACTTATGCACTGGCCAAGCGAACGTGCATTGCAACAAGGGCTGACTATCGCAGGACAGCCCCCGGCGCAAGAGGTTTGACCCCCAACCCCCACTCCAAAATGATGCGAAAGACGACGAAACGTCGCAGCATGTGCGGGAAAGCCATAAAGCGCCGGGAAAACCCCTTCATGACCATAGATGACAATGCACCGAAATTATTAACAGGAGCAAAAAACTCAAGGTTTTCGGGCGTTTTTGCGCTTTGTCAGGCGATACTCGACAAATGTTTGAATTTACTAAAAAAATTTCATGCGACGATAGCGCGCAGAAAAAAGTCCCGAAAATCAACTTCGGGGTCAACAACGACATAACGAATGCAATCAAAGAGTTAAGCCTGCAACACCGGAGAATTTCCGCGCTCGACGGCCCATTTTTTGTGCAAAACACACCCAGATACCGCACGAGACGACGCGCACCCCTCCCCTGGCCGATCACGCAATTGCAAACAAATCCATGCCGCAGCGCACCCTGCGCCGGACAAGAGAACCATCAGGTGGAGACTCACGCAAAACGCCCACAGAAGAGGCTTGTGCAATCGTGATCATAAATTTGACATCAGGGAGAGAATGATGGGATCATGTCGCGGACAAGGATCGAGAAGAAAATGGCGCGAGTGACGGGGCTCGAACCCGCGACCTCCGGCGTGACAGGCCGGCACTCTAACCAACTGAGCTACACCCGCGCATATTTTCTTCGCCTTGCGGCAAAACTTCTGCATGAGGCAGAAGGTAGACTGAGGAAGAGATAGTGGCGCGAGTGACGGGGCTCGAACCCGCGACCTCCGGCGTGACAGGCCGGCACTCTAACCAACTGAGCTACACCCGCACTTATCTCGAAACGAAGCACTCTGTTGAGAGGCTTCCCTTCCCCCCGGCGGCCTCAACCGCTTGGGATGAGCGCTCACTAAGAGGTTCGCGGACGGGTGTCAACAAGTTTTCACGACAAAAGAATGACGAAATGAACTTTCCCCAGCCTGGCCCCAGCGGAACAGGGATTTCCCCATATCTGTCGCAAATTTTTCAAAAAAATGGAAAAAGGCTCTTGCGGATTTCTCCGGTTCCGCATATCTCACGGCCACCGACGCGGCGGACATGATCCGGTTGACGCGAAGGGCGATTAGCTCAGTTGGTAGAGCGCCTCGTTTACACCGAGGATGTCGGGAGTTCGAGTCTCTCATCGCCCACCATTTCTTTCCCCCCTCTGAATTATCATTATTTTCGGTTCTGTCGTTGATCGACACGAGCTGGCGTTTTCTGAACCAGTTTGATCGCCGCCTGTGGCTTGAGATCGGCAATCACCAGATTCCCACGCAGCGATGACCAGACGAAAAAGCCGGGCGCGCCTCACGCACCCGGCCCTCCTCTTCACATCACGTGAAAGCTTTTAGTTGGTGACCTTGATGTTCACCGGGAAGAACAGCGTCTCACCCGAAGAATCATCCACACCATCGTTGTCAGTCACCGCAAAGGCCTTGCCGGACTTGTCGAAGGCAAAACCTTCCAGCTTGTCGACAACATAGCCGTTGGTGGCGTTCTTCAGGTCCGGCAGGAAGTCGTGAACTTCTTCCTTCTTTACGACCGGCAGTTCGCCGCCGAGTTTTGCGGGCTTCAGGTCCTTGAGTGAGACGCGGTAGAGCTTCTTCAGCCTGGCGGCGTCGCCGATCAGGTTGTCGCGTTCGACGACATAGAGGTGGTCACCGTTGGCGGTGATTTCGGAAAGACCAACCCAACCCTTTTCAGCCTTTTCGAGCGGGTAACGGACGGCTGCCCATTCCTTCGATTTCGGCTTGTAGGAGAGAAGTTTCGTTTGGCCCTTCGGATCATCCTTCCATTCGCGCTGCACGGCCATCCAGAGCGTCAGGTCGTCGCCTTCGCCCGTCGTTGTGATGCCTTCCAGGCCGAATCGGGTTTCGCCGGCCAGCAGTTCAGACGGCAGGCCGATTTCCGTCTTGATCTCGCCCTTGGCGTTGACGTTGTAAATGCCGTGGCCAACCAGCTTGGCGCTGTCGCCTTCCGACGCCAGCCAGAAACCGCCCTTCCCGTCGAGCGCGATGCCCTCGATGTCGAGCTTCTGGGCCGGCTGGCCGTTGCGGGTGATGCGGACGACATTGGTGATCTCGGCCGGCTTCTTCGTTGCGTCGATGGTGAAGATCGACGGCTGCATGGCATAGACCGAATCGGACACGGCGTAGAACGTGCCGTCCTTCTCCGCGTCACCAACGAGACCGGAAAGAGCACCCCAGCCGATGACCTTGCCATCCAGATCCTTGGAGACGAGCGTCGGATAGGCCTTTTCGCCTTCTGCCAATTCATAGAGCATCACATGCGAGCGTGCGCCACCATCTTCGCCGAGATCGGCTTCGTTGGCCGTGGCAAGCAGATTACGGCCCGGAATGGCAACGGCGCCTTCCGGCGAGATGCCCGAGGGGAGAAGCTGCACGAGTTCAGGTTCGCCACCGGTGTCCTTGTAGACGGCAACCATCGAGCCGCGCTCAGAGAGCACGAAGAAATACTGCTGGCCGTTGAAGATGGCGGCTTCCATGCCTTCCGGCTCGATGCCTTTGTTCTTGGCGCGCTTTTCCGGGAAATGACCGTGACGGGCGATTTCATGTTCGAGCGTCATGCCGGCATCGTAAAGCACCTTGCCGGAGCGGTCGAAAATGGTGAAGCCGCGCGAACCGCCCTTGTAATCGCCTTCGTTGGCGATGACGAGGCGATCGGTGCCCAGCCACTTGACGGCATCCGGCTCGCGCGGGACGGCGGTCAGCTTGCCGGAAAAGTTCAGTGCACCATCGGTCTTGGCATCGACGCCTTCGAGATCGACCGTGCCGGCGGTGAAATGGCCGGTGACCTTGGCGGTCTTACTGTCGATGATGATGACGTGGTTGTTTTCCTGCAGCGTCAGGGCGATTTCACCATTGGCGTTGATGTTGACGAATTCCGGCTCCGGATCTTCCGGGGCGACGGTCGCAAGGCCGGTCACATCAACGCGCTTGATGCTGTCGCAGGCCGGAACGCCGTTCTTCAGCGATACGATCAGCAGTTCACCAGCCGGAAGCTGCGGCAGGGCGCCGTCGTTCAGCTCCTCGTCACGCTGGTTCTCGATGGCGATGGCGGCAAACGTGCCATCCGGCGCGACCACGACCGAATCAGGCTGACCGCCGAGATCGCAGGTGTTTTCAAGTTTCTTCGACGCGATGTCGATGACGCCCAGCTGACCGGCCGGTTTGGTCAGATCTTCGGTCTTGTCGATGGTGATGAGAACCTTCGGGCCAGCGGCGGCGACCGAGTTCGGCTCGCCGTCGATCTTGATGGAACCGCCGGCCTTCGGCGCCCTGGCATCGGTGATGTCGATGAAACCGATCGTGCTGCCCGGCGCATCGGAATAGATCAGCGTATTGCCATCGGCCGTCGCGGTGATGATTTCCGACGACGTCGCCTTGTCCTCGCCCTTCGGCAGGTTCTGGGCGACGGGGAAAGACGCGATGCGGTTAAAAACCTGCTCGGCGCTGGCTGGTACGGCGACTGAAGCCAAAAGAATCGCAAGGAATGCGCTGCGTTTCGAGAATGTCATGGATAACCCCTCTGTTAAACCAGATTGGGTTGTCTGCTGGCCCGATGACAGCAGCATGACAGACGTTCGGGAGCCGTCCGCTTTCGCAACGGCAAGGCGGGAATTCGCAACGGCAAAAGAAAAGGCCGGAGAGACCCGGCCTTTCGCATCATCCACTGAAAGAGTGACCAGGATTACTTCTTCTTGGCGTTATACGCCTTGATGGCTGCTGCGACTTCACCTTCGGCATGTGCCGCATTGTCGAAACCGTTCAATTCGACGACCTTGCGACCTGTCGGCAGCTGCTTGTAGACGCGGAAGAACGCCTCAAGACGTTCCTGCTCGATCTTCGGCAGATCGGTGATTTCCTTGATGTCGTCATAGGTGGGGTCGATCTTGCTGGTCGGAACGGCAACGATCTTGTCATCGACTTCGCCGCCATCGATCATCTTCAGGACACCGATCGGGCGAACCTTGATGATGGCACCCGGAACGATCGGCTCGCGAGTGTAGACGATTGCGTCGAGCGGGTCGTTGTCGCCGCCGAGCGAACTGGTAATCGAACCGTAATTGCCCGGATAAACGACCGGCATGGACTGGTAGCGGTCAACAATGACGTGGCCGGTCTTTTCGTCGATTTCATATTTGGTGAAGCTGCCCTGCGGGATCTCGATGGCAACGTTGAATTCCTTGCCGTCATCCATCTTCTGCGGAAAATCGAGATAGGAGACGTATTCGGCAGCGGCAACGCCGGCGGTGACGAACAGAGCGGCGGCGGCAGTCAGAAGCGTTTTCATGAAGTTCCCTTTGATGCGGTAAGGCGCTTCACGTAGGGGCACGACATGACAGGCACATGACAAGTTGCTGTTGAACAAAAGGAACAGCAGGAGACGTGCAAAACAAAAAACCCCGGATGCAATCCGGGGTTTCGAGACCATGGCGGTAAAACCGCCAAGTTCAACTTACTTGTTGTTGACGGCGTCCTTCAGGCCCTTGCCGGCCGAGAACTTCGGCACGTTGCGTGCCGGAATGTCAACTTCCGCACCCGTCGACGGGTTGCGGCCCTTGGAGGCTTCGCGGCGCGAAACGGAGAAGCTGCCAAAACCGGCGAGACGGATGTCGCCACCCTTCTGCAGTTCAGCCTGGACGGTGTCAAAAACAGCGTCGACTGCGGATGCGGCGTCGGTCTTCGACAGGCCAGCCTTTTCGGCAACGGCAGCAACCAATTCGGTCTTGTTCATGTTTCCACCCCTTTCAATGGTTTGAAACGTATCAAGTTCAGCTCCGGGGCGACAATGATTTTGAGCGTCCCCTGCGCACCCAAAAGCTCTGGAAACGCCTGAAAAACAAGGGGGGAGCAGTCATTTTTCACAAAAAAGGCCGGCAAAAAGCCGGCCTTTTCGTCAAAAAATATAACTCGCCGTCCAAAACCGGGAATAAATACCTAATGCGGCGAGAAAGCCCGGAAAATAAGGCGTTTCGGCGGCATGGGTGATTCTGCCGGTGGGGTATCCCGCAGGTCGCAAATGACCTGCGGGATAACAATTTTAGTGGGCGATGGTGGTGCCCGATTCTTCCGAACCTTCGACGGTGGCGATGACGGGCGTCTCGATGGAACCGTCCCATTCGATCGGCTCGGGCTGGCGAACCAGTGCGTGCTTGATCACTTCACCCATGCGCGAGACCGGAATGATTTCCATGCCGTTCTTCACATTGTCCGGAATATCCGCCAGATCCTTGGCGTTTTCTTCCGGGATCAGCACCTTCTTGATGCCGCCGCGAAGCGCTGCAAGCAGCTTTTCCTTGAGGCCGCCGATCGGAAGGACGCGACCACGCAGGGTGATTTCACCCGTCATGGCGACATCCTTGGATACCGGAATGCCGGTCATGATCGAGACGATCGCCGTTGCCATGCCGACGCCGGCCGACGGGCCATCCTTCGGTGTGGCGCCTTCCGGCACGTGGACGTGGATGTCCGACTTGTCGAAACGCGGCGGCTCGATGCCGAAATCGACGGCGCGCGAACGGACATAGGATGCCGCTGCCGAAATCGATTCCTTCATGACGTCCTTGAGGTTGCCGGTGACGGTCATGCGACCCTTGCCCGGCATCATCACGCCTTCGATCGTCAAGAGTTCGCCGCCGACTTCCGTCCAGGCGAGACCGGTAACGACACCGACCTGATCCTCACCCTCGGCTTCGCCGTGGCGGAACCGCGGCACGCCGAGATAGTCCGAAATGTTTTCAGACGTCACGGCAACCGACTTTGTCTTGCCCTTGATGATCTCGGTCACGGCCTTGCGGGCGAGCTTCATCAGCTCGCGCTCGAAGGAACGAACGCCGGCTTCGCGGGTGTATTGCTGGCTGATGGCCATCAGGGCATCGTCCGAAACCGAGAATTCGTTCGGCTGCAGGGCATGTTCCTTTATCGCCTTCGGCAGAAGGTGACGCTTGGCGATCTCGCGCTTTTCATCTTCCGTGTAACCGGCGATGCGGATGATCTCCATGCGGTCCATCAGCGGGCCCGGAATGTTGAGCGTGTTCGCCGTGGTGATGAACATCACGTCGGACAGGTCGTATTCAACCTCCAGGTAATGGTCCATGAAGGTACCGTTCTGGGCCGGATCGAGCACTTCCAAGAGGGCTGACGATGGATCGCCACGGAAATCCGAACCCATCTTGTCGATTTCATCGAGCAGGAAGAGCGGGTTGGACTTCTTCGCCTTCTTCATCGACTGGATGACCTTGCCGGGCATCGAGCCGATATAGGTGCGGCGGTGACCACGAATTTCGGCTTCGTCACGCACACCGCCGAGCGCCATGCGCACATATTCGCGGCCAGTCGCCTTGGCGATCGACTGGGCAAGCGAGGTCTTGCCGACGCCCGGAGGGCCGACGAGGCACAGGATCGGGCCCTTGATCTTGGTGGCGCGTGCCTGAACGGCCAGATATTCGACGATGCGTTCCTTGACCTTTTCGAGGCCGAAATGATCCAGTTCGAGGATCTGTTCGGCTGCGTTCAGGTCCGTCTTGATCTTCGACTTCTTGCCCCACGGAATGGTCAGCAGCCAATCCAGATAGTTCCGCACGACCGTGGCTTCGGCCGACATCGGGCTCATCTGACGCAGCTTCTTCAACTCGCCCTCGGCCTTTTCGCGGGCTTCCTTGGAAAGCTTGGTCTTGGCGATGCGCTCTTCCAGTTCGGCCATCTCGTCGCGGCCGTCTTCGCCGTCGCCGAGTTCCTTCTGGATCGCCTTCATCTGTTCGTTGAGGTAATATTCGCGCTGGGTCTTCTCCATCTGGCGCTTTACACGCGAGCGGATGCGCTTTTCGACCTGCAGGACGGAGATTTCGCCTTCCATGAAGCCAAGAGCCTTTTCAAGGCGCGTCTTGACGCTCACCGTTTCCAGCATTTCCTGCTTTTCGGTGATCTTGATGGAGAGGTGCGAGGCGACCGTATCGGCAAGCTTCGAATAGTCCTCGATCTGGCTGGCAGCGCCAACCACTTCCGGGGAGATCTTCTTGTTCAGCTTGACATAGTTTTCGAACTCGGAAACCACGGAGCGCGACAGAGCTTCGACCTCGACCGCGTCCTCTTCAGGCTCGGCCAGCGTCTCGGCATGGGCTTCGTAGAATTCTTCGCGATCGGTATATTCGCTGATCTTGGCGCGGGCGCGGCCTTCGACCAGAACCTTGACGGTGCCATCGGGCAGCTTCAAGAGCTGCAGGACATTGGCAACGGTGCCGATCTTGTAGATCGCGGCGGATTCCGGATCGTCGTCGCCGGCATTGATCTGGGTGGCAAGCATGATCTGCTTGTCGGAGCCCATGACTTCCTCGAGCGCGCGGATGGATTTCTCACGTCCGACGAACAGGGGAACGATCATATGCGGGAAGACCACGATATCGCGCAGCGGCAGGACCGGATAGGTCGCGGGGCTCTGTGCGTCAGACGTCGTATTCGTCATGTCATTTCCTTTCTCGTCCCGTTTCCGGGAGCATGCCTGAAAAGCAAATCACCAGGCATTTTGGTCTTGCCCAAAGTGGTAACCTACTAGGCTTTTTTCAAGCCATCCAGTCCGCGCATGACAAAACTGCGACAGTATTGGAACTGTTGCATGCGATGCTTACGTCAGACTGAAGGGGTCTGGTCAGTGTTCTCGAATGGATCACGGGCGGGGCCGGAGGGCGGCGCGTCCATTCGTTCGACCGCGACTGAGGGATAACCTGTCGGCGGTCTTGTTTCCGGTCATTTCGCCTGCCCGGCAATGCCGGCAAGGAAACGATCTGCCGCAACGCATACTCCAGACAAAAGCGCGGGCCTCGAAAACGGTTTCGGCGGAGAGGTTGCCCTCCCCGCCGACAATTCTATCACGCCATCAAGCGGAAACGTTGGCCTTCTCGTCCTGACGATCGGCATAGATGTACAGCGGACGGGCATTGCCCTTCACCACATCATCCGAGATCACGACTTCACGAACGCCTTCGAGTGTCGGCAGTTCGAACATCGTGTCGAGCAGGATCTTTTCCATGATCGAGCGCAGGCCACGGGCACCGGTCTTGCGCACGATCGCCTTGCGGGCGATTTCGCGCAGCGCGTCCTCATGGAAGGTCAGTTCGACGTCTTCCATTTCGAACAGGCGCTGGTACTGCTTGACCAGAGCGTTCTTCGGCTCCGACAGGATCTGGATCAGCGCATCTTCATCGAGATCCTCGAGCGTTGCCAGAACCGGCAGACGACCGATGAATTCCGGGATGAGGCCGAACTTGACGAGATCTTCCGGCTCCAGTTCGCGCAGAACCTCGCCGACACGACGGTCGTCCGGTGCAGCAACGCTTGCGCCAAAACCGATCGAGGTCTTTTCGCCGCGGGCAGAAATGATCTTGTCCAGACCGGCAAAGGCACCGCCGCAGATGAACAGGATGTTCGTCGTGTCGACCTGCAGGAATTCCTGCTGCGGATGCTTGCGGCCACCCTGCGGCGGAACCGAGGCAACCGTGCCTTCCATGATTTTCAGAAGCGCCTGCTGCACGCCTTCGCCCGACACGTCGCGGGTGATCGACGGGTTGTCGGACTTGCGGGAGATCTTGTCGACTTCGTCGATGTAGACGATGCCGCGCTGGGCGCGCTCGACATTGTAATCCGCAGCCTGAAGCAGCTTCAGGATGATGTTTTCGACGTCTTCACCCACATAACCGGCTTCGGTCAGCGTGGTGGCGTCCGCCATGGTGAAGGGAACATCGATGATGCGGGCGAGCGTCTGGGCAAGATAGGTCTTGCCGCAGCCGGTCGGGCCGACCAGCATGATGTTCGACTTCGCCAGTTCGATCTCGTTGTTCTTCGAGGCGTGCGCGAGACGCTTGTAGTGGTTGTGCACCGCTACAGAGAGAATCTTTTTCGCCTGCTTCTGGCCGATGACGTATTCGTCGAGAACCTCGATGATGTCCTGGGGCGTGGGAACGCCTTCGCGGGACTTGTTCAGCGAGCTCTTGTTCTCTTCGCGAATGATGTCCATGCACAGTTCGACGCATTCATCGCAGATGAATACGGTCGGTCCTGCAATAAGCTTGCGGACCTCGTGCTGGCTCTTTCCGCAGAAGGAGCAGTACAGGGTATTCTTGGAGTCGCTGCCGTTGCCGCCGCTGACCTTGCTCATATCACTTTCCTTCCAGCACCGCCGCCCAGACCGTTTCAACACGCGGGCAGACACTTACATCGCCGGCCGGCCGGCCTCCCTATCGGAGGCCAAGCCCGCTTGAACCTTCAAGGGGTACTCTACCGGGCCGGACGACAGTCCTTCACCGGTGGCAACGAAACCCCTTCCAGACCGAATGCTATGTCATAAGAATTCAACACAGCCTTAATATGGACTATTAGTTTGTTCCTGACCAGATTAAACCCCTTTTCGGTCACAACGGGGTGAGGCCTGGCCAGGAATTCGGCCACTTATGCGGCCGGAGCACCTTCGACGTCCTGACGCGAGGTCAGGATCTTGTCGACCACGCCCCAGGCCTGCGCCTCGTCGGCATCCATGAAGTGGTCGCGGTCGAGGGTCTTTTCGACTTCCTCGTAAGTGCGGCCGGTATGCTTCACGTAAACCTCGTTGAGGCGCTTTTTCATCTTCAATATGTCACGAGCATGACGCTCGATATCCGACGCCTGGCCCTGGAAACCGCCCGAAGGCTGGTGAACCATGATGCGCGAGTTCGGCATGGCGAAACGCATGCCCTTTTCACCGGCGCAAAGGAGAAGCGAGCCCATGGAGGCTGCCTGGCCGATGCACAGCGTCGAAACGGCCGGCTTGATGAACTGCATCGTGTCGTAGATCGACATGCCGGCGGTCACGACACCACCCGGCGAATTGATGTAGAGCGCGATTTCCTTCTTCGGATTTTCAGCCTCGAGGAAAAGCAGCTGGGCGCAGACGAGCGACGCCATCTGATCCTCCACCGGACCGGTGACGAAGATGATGCGTTCCTTCAGGAGGCGCGAAAAGATGTCGTAGGAGCGCTCACCGCGGTTGGTCTGCTCGACGACCATAGGCACCAGGGCCATTGCGGTATCAACTGGATTTCTCATGTCCGTCCTTTGTCAAATGCCTTGCCGTAGGCAGCATGCGCCCCGGAATCATTGGAATGGTCAATCCCTACATAGAGTGTCAACGCCTGTCACTTCAAGACGGAGACCCCGATATCCTTAACCTGAAACCGTTGTTAGAGGCCGGTGCTAAACATTTTCCTACATGTGGAAAGGCGTGAATGGCGCAGCATCGGAGCCTGCACAGGTTTTCGCGGAAACATGGTAAAGCAAAGATGAACCGGCTATCAGGCAAGGTATAGCTTAAGTTTCCAGCATCATCCTCTTTAAAGCGAGGATTCTCTCGATGGCGACAGCGCCAGGAGCCGCGCGCAATCCCGGCAAACACCACCCCTTGCCCTTGCCTTCACAAGACCCAAATCCCCTTGAGAGATGGAGGGACGCCATGCGGATTTTCAACAGGTTCATTCTTGCCACCCTGCTGGCAACCGGCACAGCCGGCGGCGCCTTGGCACAGCAGGCCTCCGACACGGTGGCGCCCGAACGGGCAACCGGGACGACGAAAGCCAAACGAGTCGAGGCCAAAAACTTCATGGTGGCGGCCGCCAATCCGCTGGCAGCGCAAGCCGGGCGGGACGTGATCGCCAAGGGCGGCAATGCCATCGACGCGATGGTGGCAGTTCAAACCGTGCTGGGATTGGTCGAGCCGCAGAGTTCCGGTCTCGGTGGCGGAGCGTTTCTCGTCTATTACGATGCCGCTTCGAAAAAGCTCACCACCTTCGACGGCCGCGAGAAGGCGCCGATGCAGGCAACACCAAAACTGTTTCTCGACGAGCAGGGCCAGCCGCTGAAATTCATGGATGCCGTCGTGGGCGGCCGGTCGGTCGGCACGCCGGGCACCGTGCGCCTGCTGGAAGATGTTCACAAGCGTTATGGCAAGGCCGAATGGGCAGGATTGTTTGCCTCAGCCGAAAAGCTGGCGACGGACGGTTTTGAAGTGTCGCCGCGACTGGCCTCGCTGATTGCGACCGAAGGCGACAAGCTGAAGAAGTATGAAGGCCCCCGCAATTACTTTTTCGACCAATCCGGCGCACCGCTGAAGGCCGGCACGGTTCTCAAGAATCCTGCCTATGCCGAAACCCTATCCGCCATCGCCAAGGGCGGCGCCGACGCTTTCTACAAGGGGCCGATCGCCGAGGCGATCGTCAAAACGGTGCGCGAGGCGGCTGACAATCCCGGTGTCCTCTCGCTTGCCGACTTCGAGAATTATGGCATCAAGGAACGCGCCCCCGTCTGCCTCACCTACCGCGCGCTCGATGTCTGCGGCATGGGACCGCCCTCTTCCGGCGGCGTGGCGATCGGCCAGATGCTGGGCATGATGGAAAATTTCGACCTGAAAGGTTTTGGGCCGGACAATGTCGAGAGCTGGCGTATCCTCGGCGATGCCCAGCGCCTCGCCTTCGCCGACCGCGAACGTTATGTCGCCGACACTGATTTCGTGCCGCTGCCGATCAAGGGCCTGATCGACAAGAATTATCTGGGTGAACGCGCCAAACTGCTCGATAGTGACAAAGCCTTGACCAAGGACGCAGTCAAAGCCGGCGAACCGCAATGGGATCATGCGCTTCTGTTCGGCCGTGATGCGGCGCTTGAACTTCCGTCCACCAGCCATTTCGTCATCGTCGATAAAGAGGGCAACGTCCTTTCGATGACGACGACGATCGAAAACGGTTTTGGCGCGCGGCTGATGACCAACGGCTTTCTGCTCAACAACGAGTTGACCGACTTTTCCTTCAAGACGCATGACAACGGCCTACCCGTCGCCAACCGCGTCGAACCTGGCAAACGGCCGCGCTCGTCGATGGCACCGACCATCGTGATGAAGGACGGCAAGCCTCTGCTCGCCATCGGCTCGCCAGGCGGCAGCCAGATCATCGGTTATGTGGCACAGGCACTGGTCGCCTATATCGACTGGGGCATGCCGGTCGAACAGATCGTCGCGCAGCCACATTTGATCAACCGTTTCGGCACCTACGATATCGAGGCCGGCACCACGGCGGAAAAGTTTGCCGAGCCGCTGAAGGCGCTGGGTTACGAGGTGAAGGCGGGCGAAATGAATTCCGGCCTGCATGCGATCGAGATCACCGAGGGCGGGCTTGTTGGCAGTGCCGATCCGCGCCGCGAAGGCGTGGCCGTCGGGGAATGAGGTTCACTCCCCGACGTTACTGCGATCAGATCACATCCAGCCGCGGCCATCGCCGCCTTCGGCCTGGCAGCCGTAAGGCGGCAGGACATTGCCGAACGTGGCATGCAGCTTGTCGCAGCCCCATTTGCGGACCGGCAGCGGCATGTTGCTGTTCAGCGTGATGCCCACTTCGTCATAGGGGCTGTCGGTATTGCTGACATAGGTGTGCCAACGGAAACCGAAGAAACCGACAAAAGCGATGATGATGATCAGGAGCATTCGCAGCAGGCGCATGACGGGGTCCGGGTTGTTTTCGATGCGCGCGGTGTAACGCGACAGGTCGCCTCCCGACACCCCTTGCATGAACTTTCCCCACATTGGGTTTTCACACCCGGATCACATAATCCTTGCGAGTCGTTTCAACGACTTCCCAGCTTCCCTTGAAGCCGGGTCTCAACACCATGCTGTCGCCGGCACGCAGATGCACCGGCTCACCGCCCTCTTCCGTCAGGATCGAATGGCCCGCAAGAATATGGAAATATTCCCACTCGTCGTAGATGATCCGCCATTTGCCCGGCGTCGCCTCCCATACACCCGCGTAAAGCCCGCCATCGGCCTCCTCGATATTCCATGTTCGGAAAACCGGATTGCCGGAGATCAGACGGTCGGCAGCGGGAGCGCCCTCCTCCGGTTCGACGGCAGACAGATCGAAGGTCGTGAATTTTGCCGATGCGGTCATGGCTGCGTCTCCTGAAGTTCATGGGCAAGCTGGCGCGACGCAATATCGGCGATGCGCAACAAGCGTGTGGCGGAAAGACCATTGCGGGCGCTGGCGGACAGGCCGGACAAGGTCGCCATCACGTAATCGGTGACCATCTCGGCCTGTTGCGGGGTCCGGCGGCTGACCCCTGCGAAAATCGTGTCATGGGTCAGATCCAGCAGGCGCCGCGCCTGAAGGCAGGCTTCGGCATCGACACCGCCGCGCGCGCCTTCGATGACCATGCAGCCCGTGCCATTGCCCGCACCATAATTGGTCGCAGCTTCTTGCAGCAGACGCCGCACGCCTTGAGAAAGCGGAACGCCCGCAGCGAACGGCCCTACCAGATCAATGCCTTCCAGTTCCGCATAACGCTGCAAAACCTGACCATACAGCGCCGACTTGCTGCCAAAGGCAGAATAGAAGCTCGGTGGATTGATGCCGATCGCATCCGTTAGGTCGGCGATGCTGAGCGCGTCATAACCCTTTTCACGGAACAACACTTGCGCCTTGGCAAGCGCGTCTTCCATGTCGAATGCGCGCGGCCTGCCACGCGCCTTCAATATTTTTGTAGTGCACATTACAAAATCCATTGACGAAAATCTGTCCACCAATTATGTAGTCATCATTACATTAATTCTCAACCCTGAACATGGAGCAGTGCAATGACTGATTTCAAGGGTAAGGCAGTTCTGGTGATCGGCGGCAGCAGAGGCATCGGCGCGGCCATCGTGCGCCGCTTTGCCAGCGATGGCGCCGATGTGACATTTACCTATGCCGGATCGAAGGACGCAGCCGACACACTCGCGGCCGAGATCGGCGCAAAGGCCGTGAAATCGGATGCGGGCAACCGCAACGACACGATCACAACCGTGAAGGCGGCGGGCGCGCTCGATGTGCTGGTGGTCAACGCCGGCACGCTGGTCATGGGCGACCCGCTGGAAACCGACCCGGATGCGGTGGACCGGATGATCGACATCAACGTGCGCGCGCCCTATCACGCCGCGGTGGAAGCCGCCCGGCAGATGCATGACGGTGGCCGCATCATCATCATCGGCTCGGTCAACGGCGACCGCATGCCGTTTGCGGGCGGCGCGGCCTATGCGCTGACCAAATCCGCCGTACAGGGCATGGCCCGTGGTCTCGCCCGCGATTTCGGCCCGCGCAACATCACCGTCAACGTCATCCAGCCGGGCCCGATCGATACCGACATGAACCCGGCCGATGGCCCGATGAAGGATACGATGCATGGTTTCATGGCACTGAAACGCCATGGCCGACCGGACGAGATTGCCGGTCTCGCCGCTTATCTGGCCGGCCCGGAAGGCGGCTTCATCACCGGCGCCATGCACACGATCGACGGCGGCATGGCGGCCTGACATGCGCTGAATCCCCCCGCCGCCGGCCCTTTGCGGCGGCGGGAAAAATACCCGAAAAAAGGTCATCACGGATTTTTTTCACTCCGAAGGGATGCAATCTGCGCGCGGATGGGTATATTCGCCGCCCATGGACACCCGATTGCGTGTGTCCGGTTCGCCGTCTCAACAGGGTTGACATGGTTCCGAACCGGACGTTCCCACTTCACGGTCGAGAGATCACCGCGCCCCGCGTCAAACCGGGGTCGCTTGCTCACGCGCGCATCCATTACGCCATTATCGCAATCGCTGATCGTTTTCCGCCGTCCCGGTCCTTGGGCGGCGTTTTTTGTTTTCCCTTTCAACCACAGAAGGAACGGCCACCCGAAGGGGCAGGCCTCATATCATCATGATATTTGAATGGATGTCCGATCCGGCCGCATGGGCCGGACTCGCCACCCTGATCGTGCTCGAGATCGTTCTCGGCATCGACAATCTCGTCTTCATCGCGATCCTGGCAGACAAGCTGCCGGAGCATCAGCGTGAACGCGCCCGCCTCATCGGCCTCAGCCTGGCGCTGATCATGCGCCTTGCCCTGCTTGCCTCCGTCGCCTGGATCGTCACGCTGACAGCGCCACTGTTTACCGTTCTCGGCATCGAGATTTCCGGCCGCGACCTGATCCTTCTGTTTGGCGGTGTATTCCTTCTGTTCAAGGGGACGATGGAGCTGCACGAACGCCTCGAAGGCCATTCCGGGCCCAAGGAAGGCAAGATCGAACATGCCGTGTTCTGGCAGGTTCTGGTGCAGATCGTCGTGCTCGACGCCGTGTTCTCGCTCGATAGCGTGATCACCGCCGTCGGCATGGTTCAGCATCTGTCCGTCATGATGATCGCCGTCATCGTTGCCGTCGGCGTCATGCTTCTGTGCTCGAGGCCGCTGATGGCCTTCGTGTCGAAACATCCGACCGTCGTCATCCTCTGCCTCGGCTTCCTGATGATGATCGGTTTCTCGCTGATCGTCGAAGGCCTCGGCTTCCACATCCCGAAAGCATATCTTTATGCCGCCATCGGCTTCTCGGTGCTTATCGAGGCGTTCAACCAGATCGCACGCCGCAACCGCGAGCGGGTTCTGACCACCGGCGACCTGCGCGAGCGTACCGCCAATGCCGTGCTGTCCTTGCTCGGCAGCCGCCGCAGCGAAGCCTCGCTGGGTGACACTGCCGACGTGATGGCCGAACGGGCTTCGGAAAACGAGCTGTTCACGCCGGTCGAACACGAAATGATCGAAAGCGTGCTGACGCTTGCCGATCGTCCGGCCAAGTCTGTCATGACGCATCGTCTCGATATCGACTGGCTCGACATCGAGGACAGCGATGAAGAACTGCGGCGAAAAGTTCTGGAATCGGGCCATTCCCGCTTTCCGATCGCCCGCGGCAGCCTCGACGAATTTCTGGGCGTCGCGCTGGCAAAGGATCTTTTGCGCGATTTCATCGAGACGGGCAAAGTCGATTTCGACCGCTCATTGCGCCAGCCGCTGGTCGTGCATGAAAGCGTCAATGCGCTGCGCCTGCTCGAACAGCTGCGTCAGTCGCCGCTGCAGGTGGCGATCGTGCTCGATGAATACGGCTCTGTCGAAGGCATGGTCACCGCGACGGACCTGCTGGAAGCCATCGCCGGCGATTTTGCCGATGACGACGAAGAGCAACTGACCGTGGAGCGCGGCGAAGATGGTTCGCTTCTGGTCGACGGCTGGATCGACATCCGCCATGTCTCGAAACTGCTGGATATCGACCTCGTGGACGATGCCGACCGCTATTCGACGCTGGCCGGCCTGATGCTCTGGCGCCTCGGCCACATGCCGCAGCAGGGGGAAACGGTGTCCTTCGGCGATCTCACCTATGAGGTCGTGGCGCTCGACGGTCGCAACATCGACAAGGTGCGCATTCACACCACCGCCTCGATGGCGGCAGCCCCGGCGGAAATGACCGCCTAACGATCAATCAGGCTCGTCGGCGAAAACTTTCGTCGCCGACGAGCGCCCTGCCCTTCAGCATGGTTTCGATGGTGGAGAGCATTTTCTGGGCCGTGCAGGGTTTTGGCAGGCAATGGGCAGCGGCCGGGATATCCGTCAGCTCCTCGCCGCAACGGGCCGAAGACACGATGACGCCGATATGCGGCGCACAGTCGCTGATCATGCGGGCGAGATCGATACCCGAAAGCGCGCCCGGCATATCGACATCGGTAACGACAAGATCGATATCCTCATTCAACCCGAGCTGTCCGATCGCCTCCAGGACGCTCGCCGCTTCCAGGACGTCATAACCTGCATCTTCGAGAGCGTCGGCCACCGCAAATCGGATGAGCGCTTCGTCCTCGACCACCAATACCGTGTGACGGATCGTGTTCATGTCCGGTCTCCTCTTGTTCAAGGTCGGGCCTTTGTTGAAGGTGACCTATGAACGCACGAGGATGGGAAATGATTGCGGCACAGGCTGTGCCATTTTGAAACATGGTTAATGCAATACTAATGAAGGGCTTAAGCCTTCATCAACCAAGCCCTCAATCCGCCCATTCGGGATCGCTGGTGAACACGATGGTCAGCCATCGATCCGGCCCTTCGTCACCGATCGCATCACCGATCTCGTCGCGAATGGCATCCCATTCCGAGAGATGCCGGGCCGGCCATTCGCTTGGCGCGATAAAGAACAGTTCGATCTGCTTGCCGCGACCGACACGCGCGACATAAGCGCGGTAGGAAAGAAATCCGTGGCGCTCGACGATGGCCTCCGCGACGGCATCGACATGGTTCTTCAACTCCACCGGCGTGACCAACAGGATATCGGCAACCGCCTGGCGCACATGGCCAAGCGGCACCGGCGCGATGATCAGGCAGATGATCGCCAGCGCGCCCGGATCTATATAGGGCGTAGCCCAGGCGTATTGTGTGCGCTCGATGGCGTGGCCCACACCGAAGGCCATCAGCAAGGCGGAGGTCAGCGCCGCCGTCATCAGCCATGCCTGGGTATCCAGCGCGACGAAATTGGAATTGAGCTTGCGATTGGCGCGACGGCAGAACAGCCACATGACGAGCGACACCGAAACGGTGACCACCGTAAAAATGACCGCCGGGCCAAAATCGATCGGCCGTCCGCCGGACATCAGGCTTTCAACGGCGCTGATGAAGGCATAGATCGCGGCACCCATCAGAAGCGTGCCGTTGAGGCCAAGCACCATCGGCTCCAGATGCCAGAAACCGACGCTGAAACGATCGATCAGCTTGCCCTTGGCCGTTGGTTGAGCGGAGGCGATGATGAGTTTAGACACCCAGAGCGCCAACAGCGTCATGAACGCATCGGTCAGGGAATAGAAACCGTCGAAAATGATAGCGAAAGAGCCGGACAACAGGCCGACGATGATGCCGAATGCCGCCAGCGCGGCCGTGACGGCGATGGACAGCCGAAGGAGTGACTGTTCGCTCACGGGTATTCTCCACTGGAACGGGGCCTCCGCCCCTGCCCCTTATCTGATTTTTCTTCTCGCCTGAAATACCCCCTCTGGCCTGCCGGCCATCTCCCCCACAAGGGGGGAGAAAACCCGCCGCAAACGCCTGCCTTAATCGGGGCTTAGCGGTGCGGCCTGGTTAAGCCCTCCCCCTTGTGGGGAGGGTTGGGAGGGGACTTTCTCGCGAACACAGCCAGCCGATAACGGCCGACTGTGTAGAAATGATTACATGAGCGGCTTCTATAGAAGCGTCAGCCGACTTTTGCCAGAGCCTGCCGGAGGTCGGCGATGATGTCGGCCGCATCCTCGATGCCGATCGACAGGCGCACAACATCGGGTCCGGCACCGGCTGCCGCCTGCTGTTCTTCGGACAACTGGCGATGCGTGGTGGAGGCCGGGTGAATGACCAGCGAGCGGGTGTCGCCGATATTCGCCAGATGCGAAAACAGCTTTAGATTTTCCACCAGCGTCTTGCCCGCCTCGTACCCGCCCTTGAGGCCGAAGGTGAAGACAGAGCCTGCGCCCTTGGGTGAATACCGTTTTTGCAATTCGTTGTTCGGATCGTCGGCAAGACCGGCGTAACTCACCCAGCCGACCTTTTCCTCGCCCTTCAGCCACTGAGCGACGGCCGCCGCATTGTCGCTGTGCTTTTGCATGCGCAACGGCAGGGTTTCGATGCCGGTGAGGATGAGGAAGGCGTTGAACGGCGAGATGGCGGGGCCGAGATCGCGGAGGCCGAGCACGCGGCAGGCAATCGCAAAGGCAAAATTGCCAAAGGCCTGATGCAGGACGATGCCCGCATATTCCGGGCGCGGTTCCGACAACATGGGATATTTGCCGGATTGCGACCAGTCGAACGTGCCGCCATCGACAATGATGCCGCCCATGGAATTGCCGTGACCGCCGAGGAATTTGGTCAATGAATGGATGACGATATCGGCACCGTGTTCGAGCGGGCGGACCAGATAGGGGCTGGCCATGGTGTTGTCGACGATCAGCGGCAGATCGTGGCGGCGCGCCACTTCGGCAATCGCCGCGATATCGACGAATGTGCCATTGGGATTGGCAAGGCTTTCGATAAAAATGCCCTTGGTGCGCTCGTCGATCTGAGCCTCGAATGTCTGAGGGTCAAAGACGTCGGCCCAGCGGACATGCCAGTCGAAATTCTTGAAGGCATGGCCGAACTGGTTGATCGAGCCGCCGTAAAGGCGTTTGGCGGCGATAAAATTGTCGCCCGGCTGCATGATCGTGTGGAAGACCAGCATCTGCGCCGCATGACCTGACGCAACGGCCAGTGCCGCCGTGCCGCCTTCGAGTGCGGCAACACGTTCCTCCAGCACCGCCTGGGTGGGGTTCATGATGCGGGTGTAGATATTGCCGAATTGCTGGAGGCCGAACAGGGCGGCGGCATGGTCGCTGTCCTGAAACACGAATGAGGTCGTCTGGTAGATCGGCGTGGCGCGTGCGCCCGTGGTCGGATCGGGGGCCGCACCGGCATGGATCGCAAGCGTCGAAAATCCGGGATCGCGTGTCGGCATGTCTTTGTCCTCACCTGTTCAGGGCCTTCAGCCCGCTTCGTCCCATTTCCGGATTAGTTTTACCAACCCGATCGGGCCGCGATACACAGAAAATCCCGTGGTTTGATTGTGATCAAGGCATATATTTCCAACATGGCCAATCTCCTTGGAAAGAGAGGAGAGATGGTCGTGACCGAGATCGCCAGACCGGATGCCGCCAATCCATATGAACCGGGTCTCGCAGGCCGGTTCCTGCGCTGGTGCGCCAAAGCCTATAACGCCGCTTCGGAAGCGGAAGTGATCGCCACGATGGACGAGCGGATGATTTCAAGCATCGCCCGCGATTGCAGCATCTCGCCGCAGGATCTGGTGCGGTTGGCCCGCGCCGGGCCGGAAGCGGCCGACGAAATGCTGGCGATGATGCGCCATCTCGGCATCGATCCGGTGGAGGTTCTGTTGCAGCACCCCGTTCTGTTTCGCGACATGCAGCTGCGCTGCGCAAAGTGTTCCGCAAAGTCGCGTTGTCGGCGCGACCTCGCCAACAGCAATGCCGGCAAAGAGTTCGGACATTATTGCGGCAATTCGGACGAACTGAAGGGCATGCGGGCACAACCGAACCTGCTGCTGGATTGAGGCCGGATATTCGAGGAGCCAAGCATTCGAGGAGGAAGACGCTGGCCGGGCATATGGCGCCGCGCAGGGATAAGGTGCGCGATCCACGCCATAAGACTTCTACAGTCTACGCATCACCGTGACGGAAACCGTTGTCAGTTTCCGGTCGATGCGCAAGCCCGGCCTTGGAAGCGATTACCCTGGAAAGCGAAACTTCAGCCTGTGATTTCCCGCCAGGGATGGATCATATGGCGCGCATTTGTTGATGGCGGCCATGACAGCGTCTTGCGCACGATATTCCGATTGACGTGAATGGAACCAGCTTTCAGGACCATACACTCCAGATCGCTCAATGATGCCCTCGGCGTTGAGAGAAACCTCGGCGCGAACAGGAATGCCCTCCAGCTCTGGCGACCGCTCCACGCACGCCAATACAGCCGAGATTATTGCGGCCTCGGTCTCAGTGGGCTTGTCGCATCCCGATAGAACGCCGGTGAAAGCAGCCATAAAAAGTAACAGCCCCCACTTCGGGGCCAATATTCGGGATCGGATGGCCTCGCTTTTCATCGTTGAGCCGGGTTCATATTCGCGCATCAACCCTCAATGATCTCCATGAAACGAATGCGGTTGTTGAAGGGATCGGTCACCGTCACTTCCAGCCTGCCATCAACCTCTTCCAGACCCGGCTTCATGTAGCGGTATTCCTTGTCGATCAGCTCTTTCTGGAAGGCGCGGGCGCCCTTCATGTAAACGACCGTCGTGCCGCCGGGCGTGGCGTCGCCCGCATGTTCGGACAGATGCAGTTGCAGGCTGCCGCGCGAGACCTGCGTATAAAGCGGAAAGTTCTCGCCGTAACGATGTTCCCAATCGACGGAAAAGCCGAGAAAGCCGAGATAGAATTCGTGCGCTTTGGCGACATCGAAAATGCGCACGATCGGCACCGTTCGCTCGAAAGCGATGGGGCTTTCCCCTGCCCTCGGTTCGAGCTGTGCACTCAGAATATTCCAGTTCGCCAGCCCGAATTGCCGGGCGACGATTTCCAGAGCTTCCGAATGGGTGATGGAGATGTCGCGGGCGGCAAGCACCTCCCGCAGCGTTTTGGCCATGGCCTTTGCATCGCGATGATCGCGCATGATCCGTTCCTTCGTCAGACGGCGAAAAAATCGTCGGTGCCCGCATTGCCAACGCCTTCGCCTGACGGGAAACGTTCAGGGTCGGTGTCTGGAGGCGTTCGCCATGGCTTTCTCAAGCCGCGGGCTGCAGGCCGCCTCCGGCCCTGGCGCCGAGATTAACGCGAAGACCGAAGGGGCGCCAGAGCGAAAACAAGTGCGAAAAGATCAGAGACCGAGGCGCGGATATTCGATAGCCGGACAGCGGTCCATGACGACCTTGATGCCGGCAGCCTCGGCCTTCGCGGCCGCCTTGTCGTCACGCACGGAAAGCTGGCCCCAGATGGCCTTGGGTTTGGTGTCGAGCGCAATCGCCTCGTCCACCACGCCATCCAGATATTCGGCCGCGCGAAAAACATCGATCAGATCGACCGGCTGCGGCACAGCGGCCAGCTTTGCGTAAACGGTCTGACCGAGGATCTGTTTGCCCACGTGCCCCGGATTGACCGGGAACACCTGGTATCCTTTGGACAGAAGGAAGGCCATGACGCGGTTGCTGGGACGCTCCGGATTGGGCGAAGCACCGAGCAGCGCGATGGTTTTGGTGTCCTTCAGGATGCCGGAAATATAGGCGGGTTCATAAGCGTCGTGGTTCATCACAGGGTCTCCACTGAATGTCTTGCAAGGTTATATGCGGTTGCGTCAGCGCCGAAACCACTAGGATTCCACGATCTTTTGTGTGGTTTTAAAATACCACACAATCAAACCATTGTTTTTGCTTAGGTAATTTTCGACGACACAAATTTCGTCGCCTTGACGCTCCCTCACCTCACGCTTATAAGCCGCAGCAGAAATGCGGACCCTCGTGGCCCGCTTTCTTTTTGGTACCGAACAGGCACCAAGCCAAGCAACAAGAAACGCCCATCCGACGGATTTATCCGCGGTCACGGGTTCAAAAGAAAGAGTAACACCATGTCGACCTTCGTTCAGAAGCCTGCAGAGGTGGAGAAGAAGTGGATCATCATCGACGCCGAAGGGCTCGTTGTCGGTCGCCTCGCCACCCTCGTTGCCATGCGCCTTCGCGGCAAGCATAAGGCCACCTACACCCCGCACGTCGACGACGGTGACAATGTCATCATCATCAACGCGGAAAAGTGCGTCTTCACCGGCAAGAAGTATTCCGACAAGAAGTACTACTGGCACACCGGTCACCCGGGCGGTATCAAGGAGCGCACTGCACGCGCCATCATCGAAGGCCGCTTCCCGGAGCGCGTTCTCGAGAAGGCTATCGAGCGCATGATCCCGCGCGGCCCGCTCGGCCGTCGCCAGCTCAAGAACCTGCGCGTCTACGCCGGCTCGAACCATCCTCATGAAGCACAGCAGCCGGTCGCTCTCGACGTGGCTTCGCTGAACAGCAAGAACGTAAGGAGCGCCTGATAATGGCCGATCTCTCCTCCCTGAAGGACCTCGCTTCGGCCGAAGGTCAGGCAGCTGCACCGGTTCACGTCCGTAAGGTCGATGCACAGGGCCGCTCCTACGCCACCGGCAAGCGCAAGAACGCCATCGCCCGCGTATGGGTCAAGGCTGGTTCCGGCAAGATCATCATCAACGGCCGTGACTTCACGACCTACTTCGCCCGTCCGGTTCTGCAGATGATCCTGCAGCAGCCGCTGGTCGCAGCAGCGCGTTCGGGTCAGTTCGACATCATCGCTACCGTCGCCGGTGGTGGTCTGTCCGGTCAGGCCGGTGCCGTTCGTCACGGTCTCTCGAAGGCCCTCACCTACTTCGAACCGGGCCTGCGCTCTGTTCTGAAGAAGGGTGGCTTCCTGACCCGCGACAGCCGCGTTGTCGAGCGTAAGAAGTACGGTAAGGCCAAGGCCCGCCGTTCATTCCAGTTCTCGAAGCGTTAATCGTTTCAGGAATTATGCTTTTGGAAAGGCGGGGCTTCGGCTCCGCCTTTTTTCGTTTGCACGGCATCGATCAAGATTTCGCATTTGCCCATCAACGGATGCTGGCCAAACTGGGTGCGAACCGTTTTCCAAAAAGGGAATCATCATGTCATCCTCCTCCCCCACGCCATTCGCAAAGCTGCCTGCGCCGCCCTATTACATCGTTGCCTTTTCCTCCTGTCGCACCGAGGGTGACAATGGTTATGGCACCATGGCCGATGCCATGGTGGAACTGGCCAGTCGGCAACCGGGCTATCTCGGCGTGGAAAGTGCACGCGGAGAAGACGGATTTGGCATCACCAATTCCTACTGGGCGGACGAGGAGAGCATTCGGGCATGGAAAGCCGTCGTGTCGCATGCGGCGGCCCAGAAGATTGGCCGGGAACGCTGGTATGAAGATTATCAGGTGCGGATTGCACGGGTAGAACGCGCCTACGGTTTCGACAAATAGGATCGATCATGGCAAGCAAATCCATCGACAATGCCTTTACCGCAAAATCCGCACGCGGGGCGGCGACAGACCCGACCTATGCCGGCGCCCTCTCCTTCATGCGCCGCCGCTACAGCAAGGATATCGAAGGCGCCGATGCGGTCGTGCTCGGCATTCCCTTCGATGCCGCCGTTTCCAACCGGCCGGGTGCGCGCTTCGGGGCCCAGGCGATCCGCCGCGCCTCGGCGATTTTCGACAACGATCCGCAATACCCGTTTTCCCGCGACCTTTTCGAAGCGATGGCGGTGGTGGATTACGGTGATGTGCTGCTGGACTACGGCAACCACCAGAAGACGCCCGCTCTGATCGAGGCGGAGGCGGCAAAGATCATCGCATCCGGCGCGTTCCTTCTTTCCCTCGGCGGCGATCATTTCGTCACATGGCCACTTCTGAAAGCCCACGCCGCCAAACACGGCCCGCTTGCCCTCGTGCATTTCGATGCCCATCAAGATACTTGGGATGATGACGGCGAGCGCATCGACCACGGCTCCTTCGTGGCCCGCGCCGTGCGCGAAGGCGTGATCGACGCGGACCATTCGATCCAGATCGGTATCCGCACCCATGCGCCGGAGGATTTTGGCATCGAAATCCTGCACGGCTATGAGGTCGAAGACCTGAGCGCGCAGGCGATTGCGGAAAAAATTCTTGCCCATGTCGGCAACCGGCCCGCCTATCTGACCTTTGATATCGACTGCCTCGATCCGGCTTTTGCGCCCGGCACCGGCACGCCGGTGGCAGGTGGTCCGTCCAGCGCCAAAATCCTGTCCGTTCTGCGAAAGCTTGGGAGCCTAGATATTCGCGGTGCCGATGTCGTTGAGGTCGCGCCAGCCTATGACCACGCCGATATCACCGCCATTGCCGGAGCGACGGTAGCAATGTATATGCTCGGGCTGAAAGCGGAGCGTCTCGCTACGTCTTGAATCAATGCATGAACTGGTTGGAAAACGACTTCCGGCCGCACCGCCAAGCCACTGAAATCATGGGATAACGACAATGGCAGCAAAGATCTTCATCGATGGCGAACACGGTACCACGGGCTTGCAGATCCGCACCCGCATGACCGGCCGCCGCGACGTCGAGCTTCTGTCCATCCCGGAAGCGGAGCGCCGCAACGCGGCGATGCGCGAGGATCTGCTCAACAGTGCCGATATCGCCATCCTCTGCCTGCCGGACGATGCTTCCAAGGAAGCCGTCTCGATGCTGGCCGGCAACAACAACGTGCGCATCATCGACACGTCGACCGCCTACCGCGTCGCGCCCGACTGGGCTTATGGTTTTGCCGAACTGGACAAGGGACAGGCGGAAAAGATCCGCTCGGCGCGCCACGTCTCCAATCCGGGTTGCTATCCGACCGGCGCGGTTTCGCTGCTGCGTCCACTGCGTGCCGCCGGCCTCCTGCCGGACGGCTATCCGGTCTCGGTCAATGCAGTTTCGGGTTACACCGGTGGCGGCAAGCAGCTGATCGGCCAGATGGAAGATGCTTCCCGCGAAGATGCCCTCTTCGCCAACAATTTCCTCTATGGCCTGACGCTCAAGCACAAGCACGTGCCGGAAATGAAAACCCATGGCCTGCTGGACCGCGCCCCTCTTTTCTCGCCGTCGGTCGGTCGTTTTGCGCAGGGCATGATCGTGCAGGTGCCGCTGTTCCTCGACGATCTCAAGGACGGCGCGACGGTGGAAAAGATCCACGCGACGCTGGTCGATCATTATGCCGGGCAGGACATCGTTTCGGTCGTATCGCTTGAGGAAAGCGCAAAACTGCCGCGCGTCGATGCGGAAGAACTGGTCGATACCGACCGCATGAAACTGTTCGTGTTCGGCACGCCGGGTGGTGCACATGTCAATCTGGTGGCGCTGCTCGACAATCTCGGCAAGGGCGCTTCCGGTGCCGCCGTGCAGAACATGGACCTGATGCTGTCCGCGTGATGGCGGAAGCGAAACCTGCTCTTTCGGATGCGCTGGCAACACGCTGGCGCATCCGCTCTTTCCACCTGATCGCGGATACGCGCAGCAGTTACGTTTATCGTGTTCAGTGCGATGACCGGACGAATGCAATTGTCAAGCAATTGAAGCCGAGCGGCCTGCATGAGCTGCCCGGCTTCGATTTTCTCGATTGGCGTGGCGGCAACGGCACCGTTCGCCTTCTGGACCGCACGGAAACGGCAGCCCTGCTGGAAGATGCCGGCATGGTCATGCTGCGCGACTATCGCCTGACGCATGGCGAGGATGCATCAAATGGCGTCGTGGTCGATGTCCTGAACAGGCTGCATGCGATTTCATCCGCACCACACCCCGCCGAACTCATGCCGCTGAAACGGCATTTTCAATCGCTCTATGTGCGGGCCGCCGACGCCAACGATCCGCTTGCTGACGTCTTTGCCTATTGCACGGCAATGGCCGACGATCTGATCGCCACGCAGGAGAATATTCGGCCACTGCATGGCGACCTGCATCATGAAAACATCATCGCGGATGCATGCGGCGTCTGGCGTGCCATCGACCCGCAGGGGCTGATCGGCGACCCTGCCTATGATGTGGCAAACATTTTTGGCAATCCGAACGGCGCCTTTGCCGATATCGTCGATCCGGCCCGGATCATCACGCTTGTCCGGCTTTTCGCCATAACGATCGGCTGCAGCGAGGAAAAGATCCTGCGTTACGCCATCGCCCATGCAGGTCTGTCGATCTGCTGGTCATTTGAAGGCGGCGACAGAATTTCCGCCGGCGGCAATGCCAGCGAGCGGCTCGCCTTTTTCAAGGTGGCAAGGCGCTTGTTGGAGACCGGTGCCGTCAGCGCGTAGCGGCGTCCTGGGTCACGACCGGATATTCCCCGACATATCCCCGCCAATGGGCCACCGCATAACCCAGCACGATCAGCGCGCCGCCCTGATGCGCCAGCGCCAGATCGAGCGGAACCTGCCACAGCAGCGTCAGGATGCCGATCACTGCCTGTGCGCAGACCAGCGCGAACAGGATGATCGAGCGCGTGGCGTAAACGCTGCTCGGCGCCCTTGAGAGCGTGATCAGCATGTGCACGAGCGTGGCGGCCAGAATGACGTAGGCGCCGATGCGGTGCACGAACTGCACCGTCTTGTGGTTTTCAAAGAGGTTGATCCACCATGGATCACGGATGAAAAGATCCGCCGGGATATAGGCGCCGTCCATCAGCGGCCAGGTATTGTAGCTCAATCCCGCATCGAGACCCGCGACGAGCGCACCGAGATAGATCTGGAACAGTGCCAGAAAGGCGATGCCGCCGGCCGCCCATACCGAATATCGGGTCGGGGCAGCATCGCGACGCTGCGGTGTAAGTCCGCGCATGATCCACACGCAGGCGGCAAAGATCAGACAGGCAATGACCAGATGGGTCGCCAGCCGGTATTGCGAGACGCTGACAAGCTTGGTGAGACCGGAGGACACCATCCACCAGCCGATGAAACCCTGAAAGCCACCAAGCGCCAGCGTGCCGACCAGCGGCCAACGCACCTGTTTCTCGATACGGCCGGTCAGCCAGAAAAAGGCGAGCGGCAGTGCGAAGATCAGGCCGATGGCGCGGGCGAGGAAACGATGTGCCCATTCCCACCAGAAGATCGACTTGAAATCCTCGACCGTCATATGACTGTTGAGCTGCTCATATTGCGGAATGCGCTGGTAGAGCTGGAATTCCTCTTCCCACTCGGCGGCATTGAGCGGCGGAATGACGCCGTGGATCGGCTTCCATTCGGTGATCGACAGGCCGCTGTCGGTCAAGCGCGTGGCGCCGCCGACAAGAACCAGACAGAAGAGCGTGAGGATGACGAAACCGAGCCACAGGCGCACCGCCTTGCGGTTTTTTGCCACCTTTGTCGTGGCTGCGGAAAAATCTGCTGCCGTCGTATTCATCACCGACATCCGTCTCATCCCTGCTGACCGTGTTTATTAGCGTCTTGCTGCGCGCTTTTGTCCGTTGCTTTGCCCGATGCCCCCGTGCAAAACAAGTCCTACAGCTTTGCGGCATGCGGTCGCGGCTTGACGGGAGAGCTTGACGAAAAAATGCATCCGCGCCTCAGAAGCTTCATCGGCACGATCCTCATCATCATTCTGGTGGTTGTCTATGCCGACATTGCCACCACGGTCGCCTCCGCCCTTCTTGCCACCTCGCCATGGTGGGTGCATTTGCTGTATTTCCTGCTTACAGGCCTGTTGTGGATCCTGCCGGCCATGCTCATCATCAAGTGGATGGCCGGACCTCGCCCGCCCCGCGCCTGATGTTTTCAAGGCGTTGACCGCGCCTTAACCACAGGGCCAAATCCCGAAATGCCTGCCCGCGCATAAACCGATTGTTGCAACTCCTTGCCTATGATCGCACGCGAATGTGATGGCGGAGATGGGCGTGCAGAAGCCGCAACCCGATTTCGAAACGGTATTGGACAGCATGACCGCGCCCGCGGATGCTCTTGTCGTGCCCGCGCCTTTCCCGATCGATCGGCTGCAGCTCGATCTTGTCGACCGCATGGAAGACATCGAGGCCGATTGGCGTCGGCTGGAGGCCCTGCCCCAGAATTCGCTGCATCATGCCTATGACTGGTGCAAGGCTTGGCATCAGGCACAGCAGACGCCCCTGCTGCTGGTGCGTGGCCGCATCGACGGGCGTACCGTAATGATCCTGCCGCTGGAGGCGGCTCGGGAAAACGGCGCGGTGATTGCGCGGTTCATCGCCATCCGCTTCAACAATTACAACACCGGCCTGCTGGACGAGGATTTTCGTTTTCTCGATGCTGAAGCGCTTCAGGGGCTGAGGATAAAGCTTGCAATGCTATTGAAGGGCAAGGCCGATCTCGTGACGCTCGGCACGATGCCGTTGCTGTGGCGCGATATCGCCCATCCCTTTACCGGGCTTTATGCGATCGAAGATGCCAACCACACTTTTCAGATGCCGTTGCTGTCGAGTTTCGAGCAGGCGCTGGCGCAGGTGAATGCCAAGCGCCGACGCAAGAAATTTCGCGTGCAGGAACGTCGTCTGCTGGAGCGCGGCGGTTATGAGCATGTCATCGCCACCACGGATCGTGAAAAGCAGGATATCCTGTCGCTGTTTTTTCAGCAGAAAGCGGCTCGTTTCAAACAGCATGGCCTGCCCGACGTGTTCCGGCCGGCAGAGATCAAAACTTTCTTCCGCAATCTCATTGCCGTTCAGCCAAATGGCCACGACATCCCGCTCGAACTGCATGCCATCCGCCTCAAGGGCGAAGACGATGGCAAGATCGCCGCCATATCAGGCCTGTCGCGCAAGGGTGATCACGTGATCTGCCAGTTCGGCTCGATCGACGACACGCTGGCACCGGAGGCCAGCCCCGGTGAACTGCTGTTCTGGCTGATGATCAAGCGTGCCAGCGAACAGGGGGTCGCGATTTTCGACTTCGGCATCGGCGACCAGCTTTACAAGCGCAGCTGGTGCACGGTGGAAACCGTGACGCATCAGCTGTTGTTGCCGATCACGGTGCGCGGCTGGCTGATGATGGTGATGCTGGCAGCCCGGACCCGCGCCAAGGTGGCGATCAAGAAACGGCCACCGCTCTATCGTTTCATCCAGAAGATCCGCAGGCGCGGTCAGGCGCCGCAGCCGGCGCCCGCCGAAAACGATTAGGTTTTACGCTGCCCGGCGAGGCTTGCCGGCGCTGTCGCGGTTGGTTGGTGGCGTCAGCGAGGTCCCGGCCATGATCATCAGGTTACGATAACCGGCGGTCTCGAACACTTCTGCCGTTTCAGCGAGGCGCTTTTCATCAAAACCCGGAGCGGAGATGACGATGTCGGCATCGGTGCCACGCGTCAGCCGCGCGAGATTGGCGATGCCGGCGGGACCGCATTCCACCAGAACCACATCGTAAGCGCTGGCAAGGCCATCGATGATCATGCCCAGACGATCGGCACCACGCATGGCCGCCGCGCCGTCGGCCTTGCCACGCGGCACGATATGGGCATCGGACAGGCGGTCGGGATGGATGGTATCGGCGAAGGCGGCCGCACCGGTCAGAAGATCGGTAATGCCCGGCAGGGACTTGCCGCTTGCCATCAGCTTCGTCGGGCAGGATGAACCGGTCATATCGACCAGAACCACGGTGCGTCCGGCTTCGGCGAGTTCGCGCGCCAGCATGACGGTCGCGGTGGAGCCCTCATCACCACCCGGCGATACGGCAACGGCCATCTGCACCTTTTTGCCGATGATGTAATCGCGCACGGCCTCGATGCTGAAGGCGTCATCCTGCGCCTTCACCACTTCACTGGCGACAACCGCTTCGACCGGGGTGTTCGCTGCGTCGGCAACACTTACGGTCTTTTCCGCAGTTTCCGTCACAACCGCCACCGGTTCGGCAACGGGTTTCGTCACAGGCTTGGGCGGTTCGATGACGCGGGTCTGCGCAACCGGCTCGACCATTTCGACATTGCTGGGCCGCAAACCACGGCCGCCGAACAGCGCCCCCAACAGCACGACGATGGCGCTGATCACTAGCGTTGCCAAAGCCACGACAATGGTGATCGGCAGGATTTTCGGGAAATAAGGTTCGGCCGGCTCTCCTGCCGTCGAAATCACACGGGCATCGGCCGGCGTGGAATTGCGGTCGATGCGCGAGGTCGCCTCGCGGTAACGGGCCAGATAGGTTTCCAGCAGCTGACGTTGGGCGGTCGCCTCGCGCTCGAGTGCGCGCAGACCGACTTCTTCCTCACCGGCCCGAGCAGAATCGGCTTTCAGACCGTTCAACTGCTGCACAAGCTGCGTTTCGCGCAGTCGCGCCACATTCGCCTCGCCTTCGATACTCGCGAGGATTTTTCGCGTTTCCGTCTGGATCTGCTGACGAATACCGGTCAGTTGGGCGCGCAGACCTCTGAGGCGCGGATGGCCGTCCATCAGCGATGTGGAAAGATCGGAAATCTGTCCCTGCAGGCCAGCTTCGGTTTCCTTCAGCCGCTGGATCATCGCCGAACCGACAACATCACTCAGCGTATCGGACGGGCGACCGGCCTCGAGCGCATTGCGGACGTTCTGGGCACGTGCCTCGGCATTGGCGCGCTCACCCCTCACCCGCGCCAGTTCGGCGGAAATATCGTTGAGCTGCTGGCTCGACAGATTGCTGGTATCGCTGGTGCGGAACAGGCCGGACGAGGAGCGATAATCCGCCACCTTCTTTTCCGCCTCGTTGACGCGCGTGGTCAGCGCGGCGATTTCCGGCTCCAGCCATTTGGCAGCTTCCGCATGGCTGTCGAGCTTGGCACCGCTCTGCATGCTCAGATAAACTTCGGCCATGCGGTTGGGAATGGCAGCAGCGAGTTTTGCGTCTTCCGAACTGAACTCGATGGCGATGACACGCGAGCCCTCGACAGGATAGACCTGCAGCTTTTCGCGGAATGCCTTCATCACCCGATCTTCCGGCGGCAGATCGAGCGGGTTCTGCTGCAGGCCGAACATGACCAAAGGATTGGGCAGCGACGAATGGGCGGCCGGATCGAATTCCTTGCGATCGGTCAGCTTCATCTCGCGCGCCACCTGCTTGATCAGGTCGGTCGATTGCAGAAGCTGTGCCTGGCTCTGGATATTAAGCGCATCGAGAACCGGATCGTTGGCGCCCGCCGGATCCGGCAGGCCGTTCAGGGACGGCGCGCGGTTTTCGATCAGCAGCCGCGTTTCCGCCTTGTAGGCAGGTGTCATCAGGCTCGAGCCGACAAAGGCGAGCCCGGCCGCAAGCGCCGTTGTGGCGAGAATGATCTTCTTGCGCTCCCAGACGGCCAAAAACAGCTGCCCGAGGTCGATATCCACGTCCTGATTGCTGTTTGATGACATGCCACACTCCGTACTCAGGGACTGCCGATGGGGAACAAGGCCGCCAACCTAAAGGATCATGGTAACTCGTCCGTTAATGCATCACTCTGTGAAGTTGTAGCCGCCAAAAATCTTCCGCATTACACGAATTTCCGCCGCTCTTTACTATGCATTAACCCTAATGGACCGATAACGATTGGCATAGTTTGACTGCCGGAGCCCTGTCGCGAAATGTCGTTCGCCCGTTCGAGATCAAAGATTGCATTGGCCGCAGCGCTTGCCGCGACAACGATGCTTGGCGCCTGCTCCACCTATCAGCCGGCACCCAAAAGTTTCCAGGAAGCAACGATCCAGCCCTACCGGCTGGACAGTGGCGACCGGTTACGCATCAGCGTGTTCGAGCAGACCGGCTTGTCCAACACCTATACGGTCGATCAGGCAGGTTACATCTCCTTCCCGCTGATCGGGCAGGTCACCGCGCGCGGCCAGACCATGGTCGCGCTCGAAGGCGCGATCGCAGCGAAACTCAAGCAGGGTTATCTGCGCGATCCCGACGTGACGATCGAGATGGACCGTTATCGCCCCGTCTTCGTGATGGGCGAAGTCGGCCGTCCCGGCCAGTATTCCTATGTGCCCGGCATGACGGCACAGAACGCCATCGCCATCGCCGGCGGTTTCACACCGCGCGGCAATCAGCGCGATATCGACGTGACCCGCAAGATCAACGGGCGCAGCATTACCGGCCGGACCTCGATCTCCAGCGCCGTTCTTGCCGGCGACACGATCTATGTCCGCGAGCGCCTCTTCTGATCGCTCAGACATGACACCAGGGACGCGCCCTCTCAGGATCATCCACTGTTTCAGATCACCGGTCGGCGGCATTTTTCGCCATGTCCGTGATCTGGTGGAGGAACACCGGGCTGCTGGCCACGAGGTCGGCATTCTCTGCGACAGTTCCACGGGCGGTGCTCACGAGGAGCGGCTGTTCGACAGCATCAGGCCGCAGCTTTCGCTCGGCCTCATACGCATTCCGATCCGCCGCTCCGTAGCACCGTCGGACCTGAATGCGCTTTACAAGAGCTACAAGCATATCAAGAGCTTGCGGCCGGATGTTCTGCACGGTCATGGCGCCAAGGGTGGCGTTCTGGCACGGCTCATCGGCTCAGCCCTGCGGGTGAACATGTATCGCGTAGCCCGCCTCTATTCGCCCCATGGGGGCAGCCTGCATTACGACCGGGCAAAACTGTCCGGTCGCGTGGTGCTGAAGCTCGAACGGCTTCAGGAACGCCTTACCGACAGCCTCGTCTTCGTTTGTGAGTTCGAACGCCAGGCCTATGAGGCCAAGGTCGGCAAGATCACCACGCGCTCAAAGGTCATCTATAACGGCGTGCGCGACAGTGAATTCGGCCCGGTCACACCGGCGCCGGGTTGCGCTGATTTTCTCTATATCGGCATGCTGCGCGATCTGAAGGGACCCGACAAGTTCATCGATGCCTTTGGCCGGGCTGAACGTGCAGTCGGCCATCCGCTGTCCGCCGTCATGGTCGGCGACGGGCCGGACCGTGACCGATATCACCGGATGATGGCCGAACGCGGTCTCGGACGCCGTATCCGCATGCTGGAAGCCATGCCGGCGCGGCAGGCCTTTGCGCTTGCCCGCAATGTCGTCGTGCCCTCGCGTGCCGAGGCGATGCCCTATATCGTCATCGAGGCGCTCGCTGCCGAAAAGCCCGTCATTGCCACCCGTGTCGGCGGCATTCCCGAAATCCTTGGCACCGATAGCGCCGCCCTTGCAATACCCGGCGACGCCGCCGACCTTGCACATGTGATGGTCGATGCCATGACCAATCCGAGCTGGCGGGAAGACGTGATGCCGGGACCGGATGCCTTCCGGGCGGTGTTTTCCGCCTCGGCGATGGCCGACCAGATGCTGGCCCTCTACCGGGATCTCTCCGGCCGCATCGGCGATCTCTAAACGATTTCTTACCGAATGCTGTGATACATCCTCCGGTCAGTGAGGACGAGATCGCGCATGATGAGCAAGCTCGAGGAACAACAGCAATTCGATATCGAGGCATTACGTCGCCGGGTTTCGGATGGCGTGTCCTCCACGCCTGATCCGCATCAGCCGGTGGAACTCAATCCGCTGGCCCGTCAGGTGGCCGAGCAATTCAGCGACGAAAACTATTCGCCTTCCATGCTGATCGGCCAGTACCGGTTGCTGGAATATCTGCTGATGCTGGCTGTCGGCCTTTCGGCCGAACTGTTCTTTGGCCCGACTGAGCGTTCGCTTGCCATCCGCTTTTCGGTGATCGGAGCCGGTGCCGCTCTGACGGTCCTGCTGCTGCAACTGGCCGATGCCTATCAGATCCCCAGCATCCGCGCGCCCTCGCGCACATGCATGCGGTTGATCGGCAGCTGGCTGCTCGGCGTCACCATCAGCGTCTGCCTGCTGCTTGCCGCCGACGGTGCACCGACCATCGCCGGGCTGATTTTCTGGGTGCTCGGCGGCGCCATCATCCTGCTTGTCGAGCGCTTTCTGACTGCTTTTGCCATCCGCAACTGGTCGCGCAACGGCATCATGGAGCGCCGCGCCGTCATTGTCGGCGGTGGCCAGCCCGCCAAGGAACTGGCGCGTGCGCTGGAACGACAGCCCGATAACGACATCCGCATCTGCGGCATATTTGACGACCGTGGCAGCGACCGTTCGCCCGAAGTCGTCGCCGGTTATCCGAAACTCGGCACCTTTGCCGAACTGGTGGAGTTTTCGCGGCTTGCCCGCATCGACATGCTGATCATCGCATTGCCGCCGACGGCCGAAGACCGCATTCTGCAGCTGATCCGCAAGCTGTGGGTCCTGCCGGTCGATATCCGCCTTGCCGCCCATGCCAACCGCCTGCGTTTCCGTCCGCGTGCCTATAGCCATGTCGGCGCGGTACCGATGTTCGACATTTTCGACAAGCCGATCCGCGACTGGGATTCGGTGGCCAAACGCGCCTTCGACATCTTCTTTTCACTGCTGGCCATTTTCTTTCTGTGGCCGGTCATGCTGGGCGTGGCGCTGGCGGTGAAATTCACCTCGCCCGGCCCGATCCTATTCGTGCAGAAGCGTCACGGGTTCAACAACGAGATCATCAACGTCCTGAAATTCCGCTCGATGTACACACATATGAGCGATCCCAGCGCCAAACTGGCCGTCACCAAGGGCGATGCGCGCGTGACCCGGGTCGGCCGCTTCATCCGCAAATCATCGCTCGATGAACTACCACAGTTCTTCAACGTGCTGCGTGGTGATCTCTCGCTGGTCGGCCCGCGCCCACATGCGGTACAGGCGCAAACCGGCGACCGCAAATATGTCGACGTCGTCGAAAGCTATTTCGCTCGTCACAGGGTCAAGCCCGGCGTGACCGGCTGGGCGCAGATCAATGGCCTGCGCGGCGAGATCGACACGGACGAAAAGATCCGCGGCCGCATCAATTATGATCTCGACTATATCGAGAACTGGTCGATCCTGTTCGACCTGAAAATCCTGTTCCTGACGCCGATCCGCCTGCTCAACACGGACAATGCCTATTGAGCACGATCGTCGATAGCCCTGCACGTCCTTTCCGGCCGCAACTTGCGGCACTGAGGATCTGTGGCTCGGCCATGGTGGCTTTTGGCGTATTCCTGTCCGGCTTCGTGATTTCCGAACCCGCGCCTTATGAACTGGTGATGGCGGCGCAGATCGCCATCTGGTTTTTGCTTGGCCTGAAAATCTCGCGCGCCAATGCGCCGCTCCTGATCCTGCTTCTGCTCTTCAATATCGGCGGCATGTTTTCGCTGACCGTGATGAAGGACATGACCGGCGGGCCTATGTATGTGGCGGTCTCGCTGTTCCTCGCCTTGAGCTCGGTCTTTTACGCGGCGATCATCGAGGAGGAGCACCGCCGTCTGGCGCTGATCTTCAAGGCATGGGTGGCAGCGGCCGTCATCACGTCCATGCTCGGCATTCTCGGCTATTTCCATGCCGTACCGGGTTTCGACGTTTTCACGCTCTATGACCGCGCCAAGGGTGCGTTTCAGGATCCCAATGTTTTCGGCCCCTATCTGGTGCCCCCTGCCCTCTACCTCATCTATCGCCTTTTGAGCGGCAGGCTTGCGGAAGCGCCGCTGGCCATTGCCGGTCTGATGGTGCTGTCGCTCGGCGTTCTCCTGTCCTTCTCACGCGCCGCCTGGGCGCTGTTTGCCTTCTCCGCCATCGCGCTGGTGGCGATCATGCTGCTGAAGGAACGCACCGGCGCGTTCCGGCTGAAAATCCTGTCGCTGTCGATCGCCGCCATTCTGGTGATGGTGCTCGGCATGGCCGCAGCCATGCAGTCGAAAAAGGTCTATGACCTTTTTGAAAGCCGCGCAAAACTGGTGCAGGAATATGACGGCGCCCGCCTTGGCCGTTTCGAGCGCCACAAGATGGGTTTCCTAATGTCGATGGAGCACCCGCTCGGGCTCGGCCCGATGGCGCTCGGAAAAATGTTCGGCGAGGACGAGCACAATATCTGGCTGAAATCGCTCACCACTTACGGCTGGCTCGGTTTCGTCTGCTACATCATCCTGATCTGGTGGACGCTGGTCATCGGCTTCCGCAATCTTCTGCGCGACCGCCCGTGGCAACCTTACCTGATGATCGCCTGGGTGATGGTGGCCGGCCATGCGCTGATCGGCAATGTCATCGACATCGATCACTGGCGTCATGTCTATCTTCTGTTCGGCATCGTCTGGGGCTGCGCGGCACTGGAAAGCCGCCACCAACGCACTGAGCGCGAGAAACGGGTACAGCCGGCACCGGCCTCGGCCAACCGCTCCCTGCTGGATTACTGAACCACGTCCGGCCTTGACTTCACGCGGGCGGCCTCCAGTTTTTCAATGATGTTGACAGTATCCCAACTTCGCGCTGGGCGCGCCATGATCGGTCTGACGGTGGACGAGCTTGCCGCCCTCACCGGCCTTTCCTCATCCGATATCCACGAGGCAGAAAAAGGCGAGACATTTGCCGACGCCCTTTTTGCCAGCCGACTGCAATCGGCGCTCGAAAGTCGTGGTATCGTTTTCCTTGCCGCCGGTCAGGAAGACGCATCCATCGGCCCCGGCATCCGTCTGCGCAGCGGCAAGCCGGATGAAGGCCTGCGGCCTGAACGCCTCAACGCCACCAACGACGATTGATGCGCGTCTGAACCGGTTTTTCCTTTTTGCTGGAACATTTTGGCACGATCGTCGTTGTCGCGGGCAATCGTATCACGCATGCCGCCGCCACCCTGATGCGCCGGCGCCAAAGGAGTAACTGCATGACCCGCAATAATGGCCTTTTCCTCATCATCGGCGCACTCGTGGTCGTCGTGGTCGGGCTTGGCGCCTATGTTTATAACGAGGAAAGCAAGCCGAAGGGCGTCGAGCTCAGCATCGGCCAGGATGGCGTGAAGGTTCAGGAAAACTGATATAGGCCTGACGGCTTATCCCTGTCATCGGCATTTTACGATGACGCTCTATTGTCCCGGAACAAAATGCGCGGCTCGTCGTTTACGCCGCGCAGCATCATAAGAAGAGCGGGAACTCATGAGCACACATCTCTCCGGACAATCGATCGAAGGAAGCGCCATCCGCAAGGTCTGGAACGTCAGCGAATTCGCCAGGCGCTACCGGCTCGATGAAAAGGAAGAGAACCGCCTCGTGAGCCTGCTCGGAGAGTTCGCTTCCGAGCATGAGCTGCTGATGAATGCCAGCCGCGCACCACTTTACCGCTGAACTCTTTTCAATCTCCGACATTTGCTCTTGCGCGCACCGTGCCGAGCATCTATGGAGGTTCTGCTTCGTATGGGGCAGGTCGGAATGTAGCGCAGCCCGGTAGCGCACTTGACTGGGGGTCAAGGGGTCGTGGGTTCGAATCCCGCCATTCCGACCATTTATCCCCCTGAAGTTTCCTTAATTTTTCCAGGAATGATTTTTCTCGCGAAGAGACACGCCGTATCGTATCGCGGCGTCATCTGCCCTGCACCAGGAGCACTTCGCGGACATGAAAAAGGGCGGGAAGAACTCCCACCCTTTCCGTTTGGTCAGATGACAACGTGTCAGCAGGATGTGCCGGTATTACCGGCGCTCGGGTTCGTACTGCCACCGTTGTTCTGCTGCGACTGCGCTGCGCCCTGCGTGCCGCCGGGAGCGCCGCAATCGGTATTGGAGCTGCCCGTCTGATCATTCTGCTGCGAACCGGAACTGTTCGAGCCGCTGCCGGAATTGCTGCCAGAGGTATCGCCCGAATTTGCGCTGCTGCCGTTGCTGCCATCACTACCGTTCGTGCCGCTACCGCCGCTGGCGCCCTGCGCCATGGCTGAGGTTGCGAGACCGAGCGAAAGCGCTGCGACTGTGAGAAGCTTGATCATTGGGTGTTCCTTCCTGTGGGAATTATTGCCCGCCTGGGAAATGAACCTGCCAGACCGCTCCCGGTTCCGCTCCTGTACGGTAGCGTACGATCGGAGGTCACATGAAGCAGCCGAAGCCACCCGATGTTGGCAAAACCCGATAGAGACCAACGGAAAACGGCCCGCTTGCGCGAGCCGTCAGGTGTATTGGGTGATTATTTCCCGCCTCAATAGGGCGAGTAGCACTGCTGGCGCGGGCCATTATAGGGCTGGAACGTGTTGTCATATGCGCGATACGAACGGTAGCGGTTGGCGCACCACTGCGTATGCGAGCTTGAGCCGCGATAGTAACGCGGTGCCGGCGCGTAACGCGGCTGCGAGTTGGCAATCGCGCCGCCGACGATGGCGCCCAGTGCCAGACCACCGATGACCGCACCGGCATTGTTGCGGTGGTGGCGGCGATAGTAGCGACGGTCACCATAATAGCGACCACGATCCCAATGACGTCTGCGATCCCAACGGCGGTCACCACCGCGCCAGCGGTCACGGCGCCATTCACGGCGATATTGAACGTTCTGCGCACCGCTGGCCTGCGTCTGCTCGACCTTGGGTGCCGATGGGATGGATGGAAATGCCTGTGCAGGCGCAACACCCATAAATGCCGTTGCAAGAGACAGGGCGATGATCGCGAGTTTCTTCATTGTGATCTTCCTCACCTAGCTATTAATGAGGATATGGTCTCTTTTTCTCGATGAACCAGCGGTGAACGGACAAAAAAACGTGTTCACAGGCCCGGGAACATTCTGTGATCCCGAATTTAGACTACAGATAGCAAGGTAAATATACCCGCGATCGTTCAGCGGACCTGATCGAGCAGACGCTTGCATTCGAGCAGGTCGAACAGTGCTTCCTGCAAAAGTGCGCGATCTTCCTTGCCGACGGAACTTTTGCCGACAGAGATTTCCGGCGTATCGTCGCCTCCCCCGCCGAAACCGAAGAAACGACCGCTTGGCTTTGCCTTGGGGCGGCCGACGATCTGGTCTTCGTCCGGGTTGGCGACACGCGGCTCGACCGACGGTTTTTCGCTGTTGGCCGCCATGATCGCCTCCATCGTGGCGAGATCGCCGGACGCGATGGCGGCAACGAACTTGTTGCCATTGGTCTTCAGAAGCTTCTGGACGCCCTTGATCGTGTAGCCGTGATCATACAGCAGATGGCGGATGCCCTTGAGCAGATCGATATCGTCCGGCCGGTAATAACGACGGCCGCCGCCACGCTTCATCGGCTTGATCTGCGGAAAGCGGGTTTCCCAGAACCGCAGCACGTGCTGCGGCAGGTCGAGATCGTCCGCAACTTCGCTGATGGTGCGAAATGCATCAGGGCTCTTGTCCAAGGGCTCGTCTCCGCAGGCGTGCCGCATGCCCATCAGGCTCAGCGGCAGATTCACAATGCATCATATATCAACGGTTCGGGCGCCCGGTTTCAAGCGCCCGACCACGTTTGCCACAGGAGATGCTGAAAACCTGCCAGCCGTCAGGCTGCCGGGTTGGCAGGCTTCTGTTTGTTCTTGCGCTGGGTGTGAGCCTTCAGGATGCGCTGCTTAAGCACATTCGATGCCTTGAAGGTCATCACGCGCCGCGGCGAGATCGGCACTTCTTCACCCGTCTTCGGGTTACGGCCGATACGTTCATTCTTGGCTCGGACCTGGAAGGTGGCGAAGGACGAGAGTTTTACCATCTCCCCACGCACGATCGCATTGCAGATTTCGTCGATGACGGTTTCGACAAGTTCAGCGGATTCCGTTCGAGAAAGCCCGACCTTGCGAAATACCGACTCCGCCAAATCTGCTCGCGTCACTGTCTTACCGGCCATGACCCCCGCCCATCAGAAATTATTGTTATCAAAGCAGAAGGGAGCTTATGTTTCTTGGCGGCGGCGGTCAAGCGTCTGCTTCCATTCGCTTATCCGCCGCCTGAACAAGACACTTCCCGTTTCCGTTACCGGATATGGGGCAGTGTTTGCGGATTACCAGCGCACGAGAAGCGCACCCCAGGTGAAGCCGCCACCCATGGCTTCCAGCATGACGAGATCGCCTTGCTTGATGCGGCCATCGCCGGCAGCAACGGACAGTGCCAGCGGGATGGAGGCTGCCGAGGTGTTGCCGTGCATGTCGACGGTGACGACAACCTTTTCACCCGGAATGCCGAGCTTCTTGGCCGAACCATCGATGATGCGGCGATTGGCCTGGTGCGGCACCAGCCAGTCGAGCGTTTCCGCTGTCGTGCCGGTGGCCTCGAAGGCGGCTTCGATGACATCGGTGATCATGCCGACCGCATATTTGAAGACTTCGCGACCTTCCATGCGCAGGTGGCCGACAGTGCCGGTCGAGGACACACCGCCATCGACATAAAGCTTGTCCTTGTGCGAACCGTCCGAGCGCAGATGCGCGGTCAGCACGCCGCGATCGGAAATGGCGCCCTCGCCTTCCTGCGCTTCGATGACGAGCGCGCCGGCACCATCACCGAACAGCACGCAGGTGGTGCGGTCGTTCCAGTCGAGAATACGCGAAAACGTTTCGGCACCGATGACAAGCGCGCGCCTGGCAAGACCGGCGCGCAGATGCGCATCCGCCGTTGCCATGGCGTAAACGAAGCCGGTACAGACAGCCTGCACGTCAAAGGCATACCCCTTGGTCATGCCGAGACGGTGCTGAATATTGACGGCGGTGGCCGGAAAGGTGTTGTCCGGCGTCGAGGTGGCGACGATGACCAGATCGATATCGTCTGCCGTCAGGCCGGCGCGCTCGAGAGCGGCGCGGGCAGCGGCTTCGCCGAGCGAGGCCGTCGTTTCGCCTTCGCCGGCGATGTAACGCTGCTTGATGCCGGTGCGCTGGACGATCCACTCGTCCGACGTCTCGACCATGCCTTCCATTTCGGCATTGGTGACAACCCGTTTCGGAAGCGCTGCCCCGAAACCGCGTACTACTGAACGGATCATGCTTTTTGTCCTGTCCTCACGCCGCTTCTTCAGGGCCCTGATTGGGCTCATGGTTGGCGTGATATGTTTTCAAGTCATGCGCGATCTTTTCGTTCAGCGCATTGCGAACCATGTCGTAACCGACGTCGATTGCGGCGGCATAACCGACCGCATCGGTGCCGCCATGGCTTTTGATGACGATGCCGTTCAGGCCAAGGAAAACGCCGCCGTTCACCTTGCGCGGGTCCATCTTTTCCCGCAGGGCGTCGAACGCGCCCTTGGCGAACAGATAGCCGATCTTGGCAAGCAGCGTGCGCGACATGGCGGCGCGCAGGAGTTCGGCGATCTGGCGGGCGGTGCCTTCTGCCGTCTTCAGCGCGATATTGCCGGTAAAGCCTTCGGTGACAACAACGTCCACCGTGCCCTTGCCGATATCATTGCCTTCGACGAAACCACGATAATCGATGGTGGAAAAATTCGCTTCGCGAATCAGGCGGCCGGCTTCCTTGACCTCTTCCTGACCCTTGACTTCCTCAACGCCGACATTGAGCAGACCAACGGTCGGGCGCTCGATCTCGAACAGGGCACGTGCCATGGCGCCGCCCATGACGGAGAAATCCAGAAGCTGCTGGGCATCGGCACCGATGGTGGCGCCGATATCGAGCACGATGCTTTCGCCGCGCAAAGTTGGCCAGATGCCGGCGATGGCAGGACGATCGACGCCGTCGAGCATGCGCAGGCAAAGCTTGGCCATCGCCATCAGCGCGCCGGTATTGCCGGCGGAAACGGCGACATCCGCCTCTCCCTGCTTCACGGCATTGATGGCGCGCCACATGCTGGAGACGTTACGACCACGGCGCAGTGCGGCGGACGGCTTTTCGTCCATGCCGACCGCGACATCACAGTGATGGAAGACCGATTTTTCGCGCAGCTTGGGATACTGGGCGAGCAGAGGCTCGCAGACATCCTTCTGGCCGAAGATCAGAAACGTCGCATCGGGATGACGCTCAAGCGCTTTGGCGGCGCCTGGTATGACGACCGCAGGTCCGGCATCGCCACCCATGGCATCGATAGAGATTCTGATCACGCTGGTTCTTTTCCTTCTGTTTCGCCTCAGGCGAAATCGCGGCCAAAATAATGTTTTTCGGACCGCATACAACTCAATTATGACGAAAGCGAAACGCTACTGCCCGCTTTTCCAGTCTTTCAGCGCTGCAAAGGGGGATGGACGCTTCGCTGCCTGTTCATCGTCCATCTCGATATGATCGGCAAATTCCGCCCCGGCCTTGCGCGGATAAGGGTCGATTGCCAGCGCCACGAACTCGCTGATGATAGGGCCGACATCGAGCGTATCGCCGGCAAAGGTTTCCGGCAGATCCGGACCATCGGGATCAAGCACCATCTCGGCCGCCGAACCGGTAACCACACGTGCAAGCTTGGAGCCTTCCGGCACGAAGATCTGCTCGAATTCTTCCTCGATCCTGGTTTCGATCGGGTCAAGCGTCACGACGCATTCCTGCGTCAGCCTGGCGATCACCTTGCCCTTGACGCGTATACCGTCTCGCTTCCAGCGATTGATCTGCAAATCGGCAGAAAGCGCTTCGACCGATACGACCTTCCACACCTTGGCGAGTTCCGCCAGTTCGCGGTTGTCTGCCTCAGCCTTGACCGTGAAGGCATTTGTAGAGACATGGCCAACCTTGACGCAATAGGAAAACGCTGGTTTCTCTTCGTGAATATCGTTCTGCATCATGCCTCGCTTCCCGGCTTGCGCAATTGCGCGGCACCTCGGGAAATATTGTCTTCATCCAGTGCAGCAAGGTCGGCATCGGCCGCGTTCATCCAGCGCGCCAGACCATCGAGGGCTGGTATGCCCTCCTGCTTTTCCGGGTATATATTCCGTCTCAGCGCTTCCGCCAATGCCACCTCGTCTTTTGCGTCGATGGCAGCCGCATAGGTCTCGAGACGGCCATAAAACATGCCGGCCAGTTTTTTCATGCGTTTGGGCACGCCCTGGTCGCCGATACCGAGCTCGCGGATGGAATGATCGATATCCTGAAAGAAGGCATCGACGATTTCCTGCGCAATTTCCTGACCGCTGCGCGGCGAGGTGCGGGTACGCCGAAAGAACAGGATCATCACGATCGACAGCATTTCGAACCGGCCCATGACCGTGTCCGGAACACCGAGATCGGTATAGAAATACGGCTCGCGCGCCATTGCCGTCAGCGTCGCATATTGCCGGTCGACAATCGCGCGGTTCTGGTTCTTTTTGCCGAACAGACCGAAAAACATGAGAAATCCCGTCAAACATCGCCAGCAAAAGCGACCGTCCTTATGGCGGCCGTGTTGCATGCAAACGAAAGCTGGTTTACCGAAGCAGGCACGAATTGCAACGCCGTTCAGCGGAACGCGGCAAAGCGGTGCCCAAGTGGCCGTGGATCATCAGCTTTCTGATGATGTTCGCGGAATCGCCACAATGCTGTGTGTAGCAGGGGTGCCGGTTTGCGGCGAGGTGGAAGACATGAGGACTGGTGTGAAGAAGCGCGTTTACGGGGCCGACATGAAACTGATGAACAAGACCGCAATCGCGCTCGTCATCGCAACGCTCGGCCTTTCCGGCTGCACCACGGGTATCGGCGATACGATCTATAGCGGTTATGTCGTCGACAAGCAGGCGCTCGATCTCATTCCGGTCGGTTCCAGCCGCGAGCAGGTCATCCTCAGCATGGGTACGCCCTCGACCACGGCAACCTTCGACAACGAAGTGTTCTATTACATCTCACAGGTTCGCCGCCGCAGCGCCGCCTTCATGAAGCCGCGTGTCGTCGAGCAGACCGTCGTTGCCGTCTATTTCAACAAGGATGGTGTCGTCGATCGCCGCGCCAGCTATACGCTGCAGGACGGCAAGGTCTTCGACACGATCTCGCGCACCACGCCGACGGGAGGCAAGGACCTCACCTTCCTGCAGCAGCTGCTGTCGGGCGGTTCCGGCCCGGGTGCCGCTGCCGCTGCGGCTCGCCAGATGTTCCAGAACGCACAGCCATAAGACATTCTATCCATTCATGGAGAAAGCCCGCGAAACCTCTGGTCTCGCGGGCTCAGACTGCTGACAAACCCCTGGCTGGTCCAGGGGTTTTGTGATTCACTGGGTCATGTTGAAGAAACCTGCTCCCGAACAGACGGCTCT
>NZ_JAUSRF010000024.1 GCF_030811685.1 Neorhizobium huautlense
CTCGGTGACATCATCAGCCTCTTCTCAGTCGATGAGTGCAGAAACTTCTTCAAGGCAGCAGGATATGAGGCCGAATAGATGCGACACGCTTTAGCGGAACCATGAAGACTGCTCCAGGGTTGTATCGACCTACATCCTCCAGTAGCAATATCGCGACGATCACGATGCCGATCGTGAATACTGCGTAGAAGAGACGCAGGATTGATCCCAGAAAACCAGGCACATCTTTTCTCAGGATGTTTCCGCAATGAACGCAGGTCATCGCATTGCTGGATACCGTACCTTGACAATCCGTGCACATCAAAAGCGCCATGGAACTCCCCCGCTGTCGGTATTAACACGATGCACGATTTAGGGTTGTGTTTCAATCTGAGTTTCACGTGTTTCCACTGTTGCTGGAGTGACCTGGTCGCGAGTTGACATAACGCTTTCCTCTTTGTGTGAAACATAGCCGTCCGCCCCACCTGCCGCTATAACACCTCCACGAATCGAACCTCCCGGTGAGCCCCCGCATGAGCCTTGTGAAAAAATTCGCCACCGTCGGCGGTGCCACGCTCGGCAGCCGCATTTTTGGTTTTGCCCGCGAAACCCTGATGGCGGCAGCACTCGGCACAGGCCCGATGGCCGACGTGTTTTACGCAGCCTTCCGCTTCCCTAATCTTTTTCGTCGCCTGTTTGCCGAAGGCGCATTCAACGCCGCCTTCGTGCCGCTCTTCTCCAAGGAGATCGAGGCAAATGGCGTCGAAGGCGCCAAGCGGTTTTCGGAAGAGGTGTTCGGCGTTCTTTTTTCGGCGTTGATGATCATCACCATCGCCATGGAACTGGCCATGCCGTGGCTGGTCACCTGGATCATCGCCCCCGGTTTTGCCGATGATCCGGAAAAGACGTCGATCACCATTCGCCTCGCGGCGGTGATGTTCCCTTACCTGATGTGCATGTCGCTGACGGCGATGATGAGCGGCATGCTCAATTCGCTGCATCACTTCTTTGCCGCCGCCATCGCGCCGGTCTTCCTGAACGTGGTGATGATCGGCGCGCTGTTTTACGCGCTCTGGACCGGTGCCGATCCGCTCTCCACCGCCTGGTATCTGTCCTGGAGCGTGCTGGTCGCCGGTGTTCTGCAGCTGGCCGTGGTCTATTTCGGCGTGCGCCATGCCGGCATAAAAATCGGTTTCCGCCGTCCGCGCATGACCCCCAATGTCAAACGCCTGCTGGTTCTGGCCGTGCCCGCCGCCATTACCGGCGGTGTTACGCAGATCAACCAGATCATCGGCCAGGCCATCGCATCCGGCAAGGAAGGCGCGATCGCCGCCCTGCAATATGCCGACCGCATCTATCAGCTGCCATTGGGCGTGGTCGGTGTTGCCGTCGGCGTCGTGCTTCTGCCGGAACTGGCTCGGGCGCTGAAGGGCGGCAATCTCAAGGAAGCCGCCAATATCCAGAACCGCTCGATCGAATTCGTGCTGTTTTTGACGCTGCCGGCTGCCGCAGGGCTCTGGGTGCTGTCGGATGCCATCATCCGCGTGCTTTATGAGCGCGGTGCATTCTCGGCGGAAAACACCGCCGTGGTCGGTTCCATCCTCGCCATTTATGGTCTGGGTCTTCCCGGTTTCGTGCTGATCAAGGCGCTGCAGCCCGGTTTTTATGCCCGCGAGGACACCAAGACGCCGATGCGCTTCACCATGATGGCCGTCGTCGTCAATTCCGCTCTGGCCATCTCGCTTTTCCCGCTGCTCGAGGAACGCGGCATCGCGACGGCGGAAGCTGCCGCCGGCTGGATCAACACCATCTTCCTGTTTGCAACGCTGGTCTGGCGCGGCCACCTGAAATGGGAATGGGCGTTTGCCCGTCGCACCGCATTGTTGCTGGTCTCGGCCGGCGTCATGGCGGCGGCTTTGACCTATGCGCTGCGTTACGCCGCCCCGTGGCTTTCATCCGGTTCGCATTTCCTGCAGCAGGTCGCGGCGCTCGGCGTGTTGATCGCCATCTCGATGCTCGTCTACTTCTCCGTCGCCTTTTTGATCGGCGGTGCCGATCTCGGCATGATCCGCCGCAATATCAAGCGCAAGCCGAAACAGGCTGCCGCAACGGCTGATCCAGAAAGCTGATCAGCCGCGGCGGTGGTGCCGCTTGAGGTTGGCCAGGCCACCCTTGCCCTTGGATTTGCCGCCGCAATGGGCCCAGCGGCGTTTTGGGCCGATATCGACATGCACGATGCCGTTGCAATAACGGCCGATGCCGCCAATGCCCGGTGCGCCGGCGGCGGCCGCCAGGATCGCCTTTTCCGAAACACCCGGCACGCGGATGTCGGCGGCATAACAGCGGCTGTGCTGCGATGTGCCGGAGCGCGGACGGTGGCCGGAAGTCACCATCGGTTTCTTGCCGGTCTTGGCGCGGATATGGGCGAGGATCGCTTCCAGTTTTTCCGGAAAACAGGCAGTGCGCACGCTGACGCGCTGAACCGTGTAGGCGGCTGAATAGTCATGCTTGAAGGTCGTGCCGCGGCGTTTGCCGCTTTTATCCGCCGCGTCTGCGGAAATGGCTGAAAGGACGACGCTGGCTGTCATAAGGCAGGCAAGCGCGACGCGGGAAAAAATGCGCATTCTGGACTCCGAAACCGTGTCCGTCACTGATGGCGAACGTAAAGCTGATTTCGGGGTATTTCTTTTCTAAAAGTGACGGCAATAAGGGCAAAAATACTCTAATTTAGCAAATCAGTCGCCACAATGATGAATATCCGTTAATGTTTGCGCATTTTTTTACTCAATTTCGGAGTTTTCACGCGGCTTTCGAGTTGTTGTTCACCAATCGCGATACACCCGGTAGCCGGCCATGGTTATCATTCATATTTTCGTAAAATTACCTTCATATTCCGATAGTTGGCATTTTATAGCGAAAGCCGCGTTTCGATGCTGGATCGGGTAAAAATTGCCTTGAAAAGGTGTGTTTCGATCCACCGGGATGATTTGAGGCAGAGATCGCGAAAAAAATCACTCCAGACTTTAAAAAAATGGGGAGGGGGACTGCGCCAATGCCATTTCGGCGGTCTCGAATGGGGCTTTCAGGTGCTCGGAGGCGGTTATCGCCCACTTGATCCCGCCCCATCCGCCGTGCATAAGCCCGGCCGTTAGCAACATGGGCGACATGAGCGCCAAAGGCGGTGTTATCCGTCCTGCTCACCATGCCCTGGGGCCTTCCACAAGCCTGATGAGGACGACATGAACACGTTTAAGCCGCTCGTATTTTCCGGCGTACAGCCGACGGGCAATCTCCATCTCGGAAATTATCTCGGCGCCATTCGCAAATTCGTGGCGCTGCAACAAGATAACGACTGCATCTATTGCGTCGTCGATCTCCACGCCATTACCGCCCAGCTCGTCCATGACGACCTGAAGGGCCAGATCCGCTCCATCGCCGCCGCCTTCATCGCCTCGGGCATCGATCCGGTCAAACATATCGTGTTCAACCAGTCGGCCGTGCCGCAGCATGCCGAGCTCGCCTGGATCTTCAATTGTGTCGCGCGCATCGGCTGGATGAACCGCATGACGCAGTTCAAGGACAAGGCCGGCAAGGACCGCGAAAACGCCTCGCTTGGCCTGCTCGCCTATCCGAGCTTGATGGCTGCCGACATTCTCGTCTATCGCGCCACCCATGTGCCGGTCGGTGACGACCAGAAGCAGCATCTGGAACTGGCCCGCGACATCGCCCAGCGTTTCAACATCGATTTCGGCCCCAAAATCCGCGAGACCGGCACGGGTGTGGACATGATCGTCGGCGAAGAGCCGATCCACGGTTATTTCCCGCTGGTCGAACCGCTGATCGGTGGCCCGGCGCCCCGCGTCATGTCCCTGAAGGACGGCACCAAGAAGATGTCGAAGTCGGATCCGTCGGATCTGTCGCGCATCAACCTGATGGACGATGCCGACACGATTCTCAAAAAGATCCGCAAGGCCAAGACCGATCCGGACGCGCTTCCGAGCGAAGTCGATGGTCTCGAAGGTCGCCCGGAGGCCGGCAATCTTGTCGGCATCTACGCAGCACTTTCGGATCGCACCAAGGCCGACGTGCTTGCCGAATTCGGTGGCCAGCAGTTTTCGGTGTTCAAGCCGGCGCTTGCCGATCTGGCGGTCGAAGTCTTGGCCCCGATCACTACGGAAATGCGCCGCCTGATGGACGACACGACGCATATCGACGCGATCCTCAAGGATGGTGGCGAACGCGCCCGTGCCCGTGCCGAAAACACCATGAACGAGGTTTCCGACATCATCGGCTTCCTGCGCTGATTTCTGCTCGATCTTTGGTCTTTAATAACCCGCCGGTCCACCTGGATCGGCGGGTTTCGCATTTCCGCTCTTTTGTATAATGTCCATCACGACCAGACGGGTCGTGTCAGCGCATTAGGGGGATCGGCATGGTTTCAACTCGGCTTTCGCGCCTCGAAGGGCACCGTCGAAAGTTCATGGCGGTCATCGATGGCACGCCGGAATGCGAAAAGGCCGTGCATTATGCCGGTCGCCGCGCCAAAAATTCCAATGGTGCGTTGCTGTTGCTCTACCTCATCCCCGAAGGCGATTTTCAGCAATGGCTGGGTGTCGAGGCGATCATGCGCGCCGAAGCCCGCGAGGAAGCGGAAGCCGTGATGGCCAAGGCGGCCCAGCGCGTGCGCGAAACCATCGGCATCGATCCGGAAGTGGTGATCCGCGAAGGCAATGCCGCCGAAGAGATCAACACACTGATCGAGGAAGATCAGGATATCGCCATTCTCGTTCTCGCCGCCGGTTCCGCCAAGGAGGGGCCGGGTCCGCTCGTCACCTCGATTGCCGGCCGCACTGCTGCTTTCCCCATTCCTGTCACGGTGCTGCCGAGCACGCTGACCGACGAGGAAATCAACGCTCTGGCCTGACGGTCTTTTGTCCTTGCGCATAAGTCTTCGCTCTTGACCTTGTTTGTGCAAAGGCGCACTTGAACGCAAACCTGAACGGTCTTATCTTCTTTGGAAGAATTCTAAACGAGCGAACGCGTTTTCGCCGGGAGACATGAAATGTTCATTCAGACGGAATCCACGCCGAACCCGGCCACCCTGAAATTCCTGCCGGGCAAGGTCGTGCTGGAAAACGGCACGGCCGAATTCCGTTCCGCTGCCGAGGCTGAAAAGTCTCCGCTTGCTGCGCGTCTGTTCGACGTGCCGGGCGTCACCGGCGTCTATTTTGGTTATGACTTCATCACCGTCAGCAAGAACGATGCCGAATGGCAGCACCTGAAGCCGGCCATTCTCGGCTCGATCATGGAACACTTCATGTCCGGCCAGCCGGTCATGGGCGGCGGTTCCGCCATGGCCGAAGACCTCGATGAAGAAGGCGAGTTCTTTGAAGAAGGTGACGAGACCGTTGTTGCCACCATCAAGGAACTCTTGGAAACCCGCGTTCGTCCGGCTGTTGCGCAGGATGGCGGCGATATCACCTTCAAGGGTTACAAGGACGGCACCGTCTACCTGAACATGAAAGGCGCCTGCGCCGGTTGCCCGTCTTCGACCGCGACGCTCAAGCATGGCGTCCAGAACCTGCTCAAGCATTTTGTGCCGGAAGTTCAGGCCGTCGAAGCCCTCTGATGGATCCCTGCGCCGGCTTGAGGTCGGCGCACCAAACTGCCGGTAATTTTTCATGATCGTTCTTGCCCTCGACACCGCCGGCATCGATTGTTCGGTCGCGCTCTATGACGCGACGGCCGACAAAATCCTCTCCGTACAGACCGAGATGATCGGCAAGGGCCACGCTGAAAAGCTGATGGCGCAGATCGAAGCGGCGTTGGCGCAGGCTGGCATCACGCTGAAGGATGTGGGGCGCATCGCCGTCACCATCGGTCCCGGCTCGTTCACCGGCATCCGCGTCGGTGTCGCGGCTGCCCGTGGATTTGCGCTGTCGCTCGGTATCGAGGCGGTCGGCATCACGACGCTCGAAACCATGGCCACGCATCAACTGGAAAGCGCTGCCGGCCACCCGGTCATCGCCGCCATGGATGCCAAGCGCGGCGAGATTTACGCCCAGCCCTTTGGCGCCGATGGTTCGCCGCTGGAAGAGGCGCAGGCATTGCCGCCGGAAGCCGTCACCGCTCTCGCCACGCATTACAGCGCAACCATTTTTGGTACCGGAGCCGTCGCCATTGCCGCCGCTGAAGCCGGTGAAATCAGCGAACCCGGCATAAAAACCGTGCCGGACCGGTTCGATATCGCCACTGTTGCAAAGCTCGGCGCTGCAAAACCCTTCGGCAGTGCAAAACCGAAACCGCTTTACCTTCGCGGGCCGGATGCTAAACCTCAGACAGGATTCGCATTGGCCCGTTCCTGAGAAGCGCATGAGCGACGATTACCTGAGTTTGAAACCCACGTTCGAAATCGTCGCCATGAAGGCAGATGACTGCCATGCCGTTTCGGAACTGCATGGGGCACGTTTCGCCCGCCGCTGGAATGATGGCGAAATCCACAGCCTTCTGTCCCAGGAAAACACTTTTGCTTTTGTCGCCTACCAGACCAATGCCTTCTTTCGTCGTCCGCTAGGCGGTTTCGTTCTCGCCCGTGAAGTGGCGGGCGAAGCCGAGATTTTGACGGTTGCCGTGTCAGAAAAAGTCGGTCGCACAGGCCTCGGTTGGCGGCTCATGCAATCGGCCATCAGGGAAGCCGCGGAACGCGGCGGTGAGACGATGTTTCTGGAGGTGGAAGACGGAAATGTCGCTGCCATCGGCCTTTATCGCAGGCTCGGTTTTTTGACGGTCGCTACCCGTCCGGCCTATTACGAAACAGCCGATGGCAAGAAGGCGGCGGCGCTTGTCATGCGCCGTGATCTTGGTTAGACCCGACCTTTACTAAACGCATGAAGCAGGACCGAACGACGTGACAGATCTTACCAAATCTCTGGAGGAACTGTGTGCCGAGCGGGGTATGCGGATGACCGACCAGCGTCGCGTCATAGCCCGCACGCTGCAGGAATCGGACGACCACCCGGATGTCGAGGAGCTCTATCGCCGCTCCTCCAAGGTCGATCCGCGCATCTCCATCTCGACCGTCTACCGCACGGTCAAACTGTTCGAGGATGAGGGCATCATCGAGCGCCACGATTTCCGCGATGGCCGCTCGCGGTATGAAACCGTGCCGGAAGAACACCATGATCACATGATCGACGTGCAGTCGGGCACGGTGATCGAGTTCCATTCGGCCGAAATCGAAGCCTTGCAGGAACGCATCGCCCGCGAACATGGCTTTCGCCTCGTCGGCCACCGGCTCGAGCTTTACGGCATCCCGCTCGACAAGGACGATCCTTGATCACCTGGATACGGATCTTTTTCATCATCACGGGCCTCGTGTTGACGACACTGGTTCTTTTGCCGTTCCAGCTGGTCGGCCTCGCGTTTGATCTGAAAATCCGCCGATACATTCCCCGCATATGGCACCGTATCGCTTGCTGGCTGATGGGTATCCGCATCCGCGTGCATGGCTCGGTCGAGCGCCGCCGCCCGGTCTTGCTGTCGGCGAACCACGCCTCCTGGAAGGATATTCTCGTTCTCGGCGCGGTCGCCGATGTCGCTTATATCGCCAAGATCGAGGTGGCCGGCTGGCCGGTCTTCGGAACATTGGCCAAGTTGCAAAAGACGATTTTTGTAGTGCGTGAGCAGAAGCGCCGCACCGGTGAACAGGTCAACGAAATCGCCCAGCGCATGACTGGCGGTGAAATCGTCGTGCTGTTCCCAGAGGGCACGACATCGGATGGCAACCGCCTTCTTGATGTCAAATCCTCGCTGTTCGGCGCCGCCACCGCTGCCGCGCCGCATACGCCTGACAAGGTCGTTTATGTCCAGCCGGTGACGATCGCCTATACCGGCATCTACGGCATGCCGATGGGCCGTTACCACCGTCCGATCGCCGCATGGCCCGGCAGTATCGAATTGCTGCCGCATCTGATGGGCATTTTCAAAGCCGAGGCGATCGATGTGGATGTCGATTTCGGCGAGGCAATCCCTTTTCGCGAGGGCGATAATCGCAAACACCTGAGCGCCGCCGTCATTGCGTCGATGAAGCGCATGTTGCGGGATCGGCTTTATGGCGTGCGCAAGAAGACGCCGGATGCCGAAATCGCCGAAACCGGTCTTGAGCCAGCCGAAGAAGAGGCGCCGTAACAGAGCCCTTCAAATCCGGCCTTTCTTGCGGTAAAGAGCGGCCATGAACCAGATCACCGTCATTTCCCCGGACACGGCCGAAAAGGCTGACGTCGCCAGTAACACCCGCAAGGTTTTCATCAAGACCTACGGCTGTCAGATGAACGTTTACGACAGCAATCGCATGGGCGATGCGTTGGCGAGCGAAGGTTATGTGACGACCGAGGAAATGGGCGAGGCGGATCTGATCCTCTTGAACACCTGTCACATCCGCGAAAAGGCGGCCGACAAGGTCTATTCGGCGCTCGGCCGTCTGCGCGACATGAAGCGCACCCGCGCCGAACATGGCCGCGAACTGATGATCGGCGTGACCGGCTGTGTGGCCCAGGCCGAAGGCGAGGAAATTCTGCGCCGTGCACCGGCTGTCGATGTCGTGGTCGGCCCGCAGACCTATCACCGCCTGCCGCAGGCCTTGGCCCGCGCCCGTCAGGGTGAACGTGTGGTCGAGACGGATTATGCCGTCGAGGACAAGTTCGAGCACCTGCCGAAGGTGGACAAGGCCAAGGCGCGTTCGCGCGGTGTCACCTCTTTCCTGACCGTGCAGGAAGGTTGCGACAAGTTCTGCACCTTCTGCGTCGTGCCTTACACACGCGGTTCGGAAGTGTCCCGCCCGGTTTCGCAGATCATCGATGAAGCCATGCGACTGGTGGACAGTGGCGTGCGTGAAATCACTTTGCTGGGCCAGAACGTCAATGCCTGGCGCGGCGAAAGCCCGAAGGGCGGCGAATGGGGCCTTGGCGAACTGCTCTATCGCCTCGCCGAAATCCCCGGCCTTGCGCGCCTGCGTTACACGACCAGCCATCCGCGCGACATGGACGACTGTCTGATCGAGGCGCATCGCGATCTGCGGGCGCTGATGCCTTATTTGCACCTGCCGGTTCAGGCCGGTTCCGACCGTATCCTAAAGGCCATGAACCGCCGCCACACCGGCGCCGAATATCTGCGCCTGATCGAGCGCATCCGTAACGCCCGTGCCGATATCGCCATGTCGGGCGATTTCATCGTCGGTTTCCCGGGCGAGACGGATCAGGATTTCGAAGACACGCTGAAAATCGTCGAGGACGTGAAATACGCCTCTGCCTATTCGTTCAAATATTCCACCCGTCCGGGAACACCCGGCGCCGAACTCGGTTCGCAGGTAGATGAAGCAGTGAAGACCGAAAGGCTGGAACGGCTTCAGGCTCTGCTGCTTCGCCAGCAGCAGGAATTCGCCGAAGGCTGCGTTGGAAAAACCATCGATCTTCTGCTGGAAAAACCCGGCCGCATGCCCGGCCAGCTGATCGGCCGGTCGCCTTGGCTGCAGTCTGTGAATGTTGATGCAAAAGAATCGCAAATCGGTGACATTATTCAGGTACGAATCATCGGAACGGGGCCGAACAGCTTGTTTGCCGAGAGGGCAGGGGCTTAATATAGGCACCATCAGCAACAGGAGCCTGCCTATTGGTCGAACGTGAATTGGTTTCTTCATCAGCGCGCCAGCCACGCCCAGCCGCGACCGACGCAAATCACTTCATTCTGACGTTCGAGAACAACAGGCTCGCCAGCGAACTGTTTGGTCAGTTCGACCAGAACCTCAAGCTTTTGGAACAGCGGCTCAACGTGGATGCCCGCGCACGCGGCAATTCCGTGACCATCTCGGGTGAAGTAACGGCCACCAATCAGGCCCGCCGCACTCTGGATGTTCTCTATGAGCGTCTGCAGAAGGGCGGTTCGGTGGAGCTCTCGGATGTCGAAGGTGCCATCCGCATGGCGCAGGCGGCCGATGATCAGCTGCAGCTGCCGACGCTGGAAAAGAAAGCCCGGCTGTCGATGAGCCAGATCTCCACCAAGAAGAAGACCATTCAGGCCCGCACGCCGACGCAGGACGCTTATATGCGCGCTCTGGAACGCACCGAGCTGGTTTTCGGTGTCGGTCCTGCCGGTACGGGCAAAACCTATCTCGCCTGCGCCCACGCGGCCCAGCTTCTGGAGCGCGGTGCCGTCGACAAGATCATCCTCACCCGCCCCGCCGTCGAAGCGGGCGAGCGCCTCGGTTTCTTGCCGGGTGACATGAAGGAGAAGGTCGATCCCTATCTGCGCCCGCTTTATGACGCGCTTTACGACATGATCCCGGCCGACAAGGTCGACCGTGCGATCACCGCCGGTGTCATCGAGATCGCGCCTCTTGCCTTCATGCGCGGACGCACGCTGTCCAATGCTGCGATCATCCTCGACGAGGCCCAGAACACCACATCGATGCAGATGAAGATGTTCCTGACGCGTCTGGGTGAGAATGGACGCATGATCATCACCGGTGACCCGAGCCAGGTCGACTTGCCGCGCGGCGTCAAATCCGGTCTGGTCGAGGCATTGCATATCCTGAAAGGTGTCGAAGGCCTCGCCGTCGTCCGCTTTCAGGATACGGATGTCGTGCGTCACCCGCTGGTCGGCCGCATCGTGCGTGCCTATGACGCGCAATATGCCGTCCATGAGGAAAGCGAGGAACTCGACCGCCGATAAGCGGCCGAGAATTTTTTGATGCCCGAACTCGATATTCAGATCAGCGTGGAAGAAGGCGGCTGGCCGGACGAGGAAACCCTGTTCGCGCTCAGCGAAAAGGTGCTCCAGGCCGCCGCAAACTTTCTTTCGGAAGAAGAAAAACAACCTTTTCCGCCGCTGCCGGTAGAAATTTCTCTCGTCTTTACCGACGACGAATCCATCCGCCAGATCAATGCCGAATGGCGGCAAAAGGATAAGCCGACCAATGTCTTGTCCTTCCCCGCCTATCCGCTGGAACCGGGTGGCAAGCCCGGTCCCATGCTGGGCGATATCGTGATTGCACGTGAAACGGTTGCTCGCGAGGCGGTTGATCTCGACAAGGATTTCGACGATCATCTCACACATCTGATGGTGCACGGGTTCCTGCATCTCTTCGGTTACGACCACATCGAAAAGGATGAGGCGGAAGAGATGGAAGGGCTCGAGACTCGCATTTTGGCCGCACTTGGGCTATCTGACCCCTATGCGGGACAAGACCCGATAATATAGTCTGGAACAATGAACGATCATTCGAGCAATGCTGCCGCCCGTGACGGCAATGCGGAATCGTCCTCCTCAGAAGAGGGCGGAAGTCCGTTACGTCACGAAAATACCAACCGGACCCAGTCGTCCTTCTGGTCTCGCGCCGTTCGGCTGCTGAGACCCTCGCAGGGCGAAAGACTGCGTGAGGATCTGGCCGACGCGCTGATGACCGATGCGGCCGTCAGCAACGCGTTCTCGCCCGAAGAGCGGGCAATGCTGCACAACATCCTGCGCTTCCGCGAAGTCCGCGTCGAAGATGTGATGATCCCCCGCGCCGACATCGAAGCCGTCGACATGACGATGACATTAGGCGACCTCCTGATCCATTTCGAAGAAACCGGCCGTTCGCGCATGCCCGTCTATGCCGATACGCTGGATGATCCGCGCGGCATGGTGCATATCCGCGATCTCTTGTCCTATCTGGCCAAGCAGGCCCGCAACAAGCGCCGTGGTGCTACGCCGCGCACCGTGCAGGTGGATGTCGCGGCAGATGGTGCAACTGCCGAAAAGCCCGTGCGCACCGCCAAGGCCGCCTTCGATCTCGGTCGTGTCGATCTGACCAAGACCGTTGCCGATGCCGGTCTGGTGCGAAAGATCCTGTTCGTGCCGCCCTCCATGCTTGCCTCCGAGCTTCTGAGCAGCATGCAGGCCGCCCGCACCCAGATGGCTCTGGTCATCGATGAATATGGTGGCACCGATGGTCTCGTCAGCCACGAGGATATCGTCGAGATGGTCATCGGCGATGTCGAGGACGAACACGACGATGACGAAGTCATGTTCTCGCAGGTCAGCGAAGATGTGTTCGTTGCCGATGCCCGCGTCGAGCTGGAGGAGATCTCCGAGGCGATCGGTCCGGATTTCGATGTGCGTGTGCAGCTCGAAGACGTCGATACGCTCGGCGGCCTGATCTTTTCCGCGCTGGGTCGCATCCCGGTGCGGGGCGAGGTCGTGCAGGCGGTGCCGGGCTTCGAATTCCAGATCCTCGAGGCCGATCCACGCCGCATCAAGCGCGTCCGCATCCTGCGCAAACGGGCTGCCGCTCGTCGTCGCCTCAAGAGCGATCTCGAGCATTCGCCGGAAGCAGAAGCTGCGGTTGGCGGTGAAGTGACGCCGATCAACGGCATCGTGCCGCCACAGCCGACGCGCGTGGAACAACCGCGCACCTGACCGATTTCAAATGCAGGTTTCATGCGGCACGCGAAAGCGTGCCGTTTTGCATTCTGCAACGCGAGACAAACTGCACGGACAAGCTGCACGACAAGAGCCGGTTTTTTTGGAACACTGCCGCGGGTTTGATTCGGGCGATATGAGGGTGTGAATGGAGCGGCTTGCAGGCAAGGTCATGCTTCTTTGGGGCTGGCGGCGGGCGCTTCTGGCGATCGTGGCCGGAGCGATTGGTGCCTTGGCACTGCCTCCGGTGGGTTTTTTCGCCGCCTTCTTTATCTCCTTCACATTGCTCGTCTGGCTGATGGATGGCTCGACTGCGGGTTCGGAAGGCGGTTTTTTCCGGCGCTTCCGCTCCACCTTCATTCTCGGCTGGCTGTTCGGTTTCGGGTATTTCGTGGCGGGCCTCTGGTGGCTCGGCAATGCGCTTCTGGTGGATTCCGATGAATTTGCCTGGGCGCTGCCGCTGGCGATCTTTGGTCTGCCGGCCTATCTCGCGCTGTTTTACGGACTGGCGGCGGCGCTCGCCGGCATCCTCTGGTCGGATGGTCTGGGGCGTCTGGCGGCGCTGGCGCTTGGTTTCGGTATCGGTGAATGGCTGCGCAGCTTCATCCTCACCGGGTTTCCGTGGAACACGATTGCTTATGGCATCATGCCGATCCCGCTGATGATGCAATCGGCCGGCGTGGTCGGCATTTTCGGTCTCTCCATGCTCGCCGTCTTCATCTTTGCGGCGCCGGCATTGATCGGCACCCGCAAGGGCATGGTCGGCGGCCTTGCGATCGCCGTTCTGCTGTTTACCGCCCATCTCGGTTATGGCGCATGGCGGTTGCATGGCGCGGATGCGCTGATGGCAGCGCGCCCGCAACAGGATGTGTCGGTACGCCTCGTTCAGCCGGTCATCGATCAGGCTCGAAAAATGGACAATAGCGACCGCGTGGCGATCTTCGAGGAACATCTGGCTCTGAGTTCCGCTCCGCCCGCCGAAGGCGCCAGGCGCCCCGACGTGATCGTCTGGCCGGAAACCTCTCTGCCCTTCATTCTCACGCAGAACCAGGATGCATTGGCACGTATTGCCGATGTTCTTGAGGATGGTCAGGTGCTGATTGCCGGTGCCGTACGCGCCGAAGATGCGGGGCCGGGGCGTCCGCCACGTTATTACAATTCGGTCTATGCGATCGACAGCCAAGGCCAGATTATCGGCGCCAGCGACAAGGTGCATCTTACACCCTTTGGCGAGTACCTGCCTTATGAAGACTTTTTTAACTCTGTCGGCATCGGCAACATCGTTGACATGCCCGGTGGTTACACGGCCGGTAGCCGGCGTTCGTTGATCACGCTTCCGTCCGGTGCCAGCTTCTATCCGCTGATATGCTACGAGGCGATTTTCCCGGACGAGATTTCTGCGGATGCCGAAAAGGCGAGTGTTATCCTCAACATAACCAATGATGCCTGGTTCGGCATCACGCCGGGTCCTTACCAGCATTTTCAGCAGGCGAGGGTGCGTGCAATCGAGACGGGTCTTCCTCTGATTCGGGATGCCAACAACGGCATATCGGCGGTGGTAGACCCCTTCGGACGCATGTCCACAGGTTTAGATCTTAATCACAAAAGCGTGATCGATTCTACTTTTGGTGGTGGACCTGTCTCGCATTGGACCAATTTTGCTCGTGAAACGCACCTATGGTTGATTGCAGCTGCAATGTTTCTGATTGCAGTGATTTCGCGTCAAGGTTTTAAATCTCGCGTCAATTGACCAAAAACCCCCAAAATTGCATAGTATGGGCAGCCTATCGTGTTGCCATATACTTTCTCGTTTATGTTGCGTGCAGCTAAATTAGCAATGAGTGTATTTACACACGTGATACGGGTCATGGGGATTGATAGCAACTTAAGTAGGACTGTGAGATGATTGAAAACAAGAAGAAGCCGAATCCGATCGACATTCATGTTGGTAGCCGTATTCGTCTTCGCCGCACGATGCTGGGTATGAGTCAGGAAAAGCTGGGCGAAAGCCTCGGCATTACTTTCCAGCAGATCCAGAAATACGAGAAGGGTACCAACCGCGTTGGTGCAAGCCGTCTTCAGAATATTTCGAGCATACTGAACGTACCGGTCTCTTTCTTCTTTGAAGATGCGCCGGGCGATCAGGCCAATGGCCAGTCCGGAATGGCTGAAGCCTCCAGCTCGAACTACGTTGTCGACTTCCTGTCGTCCTCGGAAGGCCTGCAACTCAACCGCGCGTTCGTGAAGATCTCCGATCCCAAGGTCCGTCGCCGTCTGGTTGATCTGGTCAAGACGCTCGCTGCCGAAGCGGATACTGAATAACGCTTTCCTCCCAAGACTGCGTATTCGAAAGCGGCCTCACGGCCGCTTTTTTCGTTTCCGCATCAGGGTCATCGCATCAGAACTGTCGCAAGCCTGCCGCATCGGCGCGAAATCATCGCATAAAGATATATTTATGTCGTTGTGTTCTTGTTTTCAAAGGCCGAAGTCACTAAACATTCGGCGAGTTGTTCTTGAGGGGAATCCCAACATGCGTGCCAACTACCTCTTCACCAGCGAATCCGTTGCTGAAGGCCATCCTGACAAGGTTTGCGATCGTATTTCGGATGAGATCGTGGATCTGGTCTACCGGGAAGCGGTCAAGACCGGTGTAAATCCCTGGAGTGTACGCATTGCCTGCGAAACGTTGGCAACGACCAACCGCGTCGTGATTGCCGGTGAGGTTCGCCTGCCGCCAAGCCTGATGAAGAAGGACAAGAACGGCAACGACGTCATCAATCCGTCGAAGTTCAAGTCCGCCGCCCGCAAGGCCATTCGTGACATCGGTTACGAGCAGGAGGGTTTCCACTGGAAGACGGCAAAGATCGACGTGCTTCTGCATTCGCAGTCGGCCGATATCGCGCAGGGCGTCGATAGCGCAGCCGACCAGCAGGGTGACGAGGGCGCCGGCGACCAGGGCATCATGTTCGGTTACGCCTGCAAGGAAACGCCGGACCTGATGCCGGCTCCGATCTATTATTCGCACAGGATCCTGTCGCTGCTCGCGACCGCCCGCAAGAAGGGCGAGGGCGATGCCGGCAAGCTTGGCCCCGATGCCAAAAGCCAGGTGACGGTGCGTTACGAAAACGGCAAGCCGGCCGGTGTTGCCTCGATCGTTCTGTCCACGCAGCATCTCGACGAAAGCTGGGATTCCAAGAAGGTTCGCCAGGTTGTCGAGCCCTATATCCGCGAAGCCATCGGCGACCTGCCGATCGATGCGGATTGCAAGTGGTACATCAACCCGACCGGCAAGTTCGTCATCGGCGGTCCGGATGGTGATGCGGGCCTGACCGGCCGCAAGATCATCGTCGACACCTATGGTGGTGCGGCCCCGCATGGCGGCGGCGCCTTCTCCGGCAAGGACACGACCAAAGTCGACCGTTCGGCAGCCTATGCCGCCCGTTACCTCGCCAAGAACGTTGTTGCAGCAGGCCTCGCCGAGCGTTGCACGATCCAGATTTCCTACGCGATCGGTATTGCCCAGCCGCTGTCGATCTATGTCGATCTGCACGGCACCGGCAACAATGTCACGGAAGATCAGGTCGAAGCGGCCATCCGCAAGACCATGGACCTGTCGCCGGGCGGCATTCGCCGTCACCTCGATCTCAACAAGCCGATCTATGCCAAGACCGCATCCTACGGCCATTTCGGCCGCAAGAGCGGCCGCGACGGTTCCTTCTCCTGGGAGAAGACCGATCTCGTCAAGCCGCTCAAGGAAGCCCTGAAGGTCGCCTGATCGGCCTTTACGGACCATCGCAAAAAACTGTAAAGCGGGTATCTCTTCGCGGAGATATCCGCTTTTTGATTTCGAAAGACCGACCATGACCGAACCATCGCATCCCACCCGCGCGACCGAAGCCTTTTTCGGCAGACGCAAGGGCAAGCCGCTGCGCGAACGCCAGGCGGAAACGATGGATACAGTCCTGCCGGCGCTTTCCGTCGATCTCAACACCGAGGCGCCCAAAAACCTGGGTGAGCTGTTTCCGTTCACGCCGGAGCGTATCCGTCTCGAGATCGGTTTCGGCGGCGGCGAACATCTGGTGCATCGCGCACAGGAAGAGCCGACGACCGGCTTTATCGGCGTCGAGCCCTTCGTCAATTCGATGGCCAAGCTTCTGGGCCGCGTCGGCGAACTGGAGCTGAAGAATGTCCGCGTTTACGCCGACGATGCGACGCAGCTCCTCGACTGGATGCCGGAAGCCTGTGTGGATCGCATCGATCTTCTCTACCCGGACCCATGGCCGAAAAAGAAGCATTGGAAGCGCCGCTTCGTGTCACAGGTCAATCTTACCCGCTTTCACCGCGTGCTGAAACCGGGCGGGCTGTTCTGCTTCGCCTCGGATATCGATACCTATGTGAACTGGACGCTGACCCATTGCCATGAACACGGTGGCTTTGCCTGGACGGCACAAGAGCCCGCAGACTGGCTGACGCCTTTCGCCGGCTGGCCGGGCACGCGCTACGAAGCCAAGGCCAAGCGCGAAGGCCGTTCCTCGGCCTATCTCACCTTCAAGCGCGTCTGACGCGCAAGCATCTCGGCAGAGACAATAATGGCGCGGTTGTTTTCACACACCCGCGCCAGAATGTATTTAATTTAGTGAAGGCTGACGGTGCGCAACTCGTCTTCCGCTGCCTTGAAAAAGGTGCTGGAACGGTTGTCGCTCAGGAGGATCGGCGTGCCGTCGGCGCCGAACAGCGCCCAGAGGTCAAGAGCCGGATCGATATCGGGAGCTTCCGGAAAACAGCGCGACACTTCTTCCGAGCGCATCCTGCGGATATAGCCGACTTCACCGGCGCCGAGGTCCACAAGTTCATTCTGCGTCAGGCGCGCAGTGGCTTCTTTAAGCAGCATTCCAGCCTCCGTCTTGAGGGCATTCCGGCATCGTCGCCGTTGACCTACTCTGAGACGGAAATATTAATTTTTCGCACCATGCGCTCCGGTTCCGGGCGAATGAGATCCACCGAGAGCAATCCGTTGCGCAATCCCGCACCCCCCACCTGCATGCCGTCGGCCAGCACGAACACGCGCTGGAACTGGCGCGCCGCAATGCCGCGATAGAGGTAGTCGCGATCGGGAACGTCGATCTGGCGGCCGCGGATAATCAGCTGATTTTCCTCGACGGTGACCTCTAGTTCCTCTTCGGAAAACCCGGCGACGGCTATGGTGATGCGCAACCGTTCGACGCCGCTGGCATCGGCGGCAATGCGTTCGATATTATAGGGCGGATAACCGTCATTCGCCTTGGCAAGGCGTTCGAGGGTCTTTTCCATCGCATCGAAACCCAGAAACAGCGGGCTCGCGAAGGTCGTGGTTCGGCTCATGTCTTTCAGTCCTTGAATTCAAGCGACCATGTCCGCACCCAAAGAAGGCATGCGGTTGTGACATTCATATGGGAAATCCGGGGCCTTGCTGCAAGCGCTGAAAGCGCCCGCAGCCAAGGGAAATGCCTCAAAGATGTGCGGCAACCTCTTCCGCCGTCGGGATCGACGGCTGCGCACCGGCCTTCAGGCAGGCAAGCGAACCGGCGACAGCGGCGCGACGAAGCGCATCGGGGAAATCCAGCCCCTGTTCGAGGCCGGAAACGAGGTAACCACAGAACGTGTCGCCGGCGCCGACCGTATCGACGGGCACGATGTCCAGCCCCTTGGCCTTGTGAACCATGCCGTTGCGCACCGCGATGACGCCTTCGCTGCCGAGCGTGACGACCAGTGCCTGCCCCCGCTTCGAATGCCATTCCAGCATCGCGGCTTCGCGCTCGTCGGCGCGTGTAATGGTCCGGCCGACCAGCAGCGAAAATTCCGTCTCGTTGGCAACGACGATATCGGCAAGCGTTGCCAGCTCGGCCGCTTCAGGTGTCAGCGGCGCGGTGTTGAGAATGCTGACGATATGCTGGGCGCGGGCGGAGCGCAGCGCGCGCTCGACGCTTGCCGCCGGGATTTCCAGCTGCAGCATCAAGAGGCTGCCAGCGCGCATCGTGCCGACGGCGATATGGGCCTGATCGTCATCGATCGTGCCATTGGCGCCGGGCACCACAACGATCATGTTTTCACCGTCACCGCCCACGAGGATCTGTGCCGTGCCGGTCGGTTCGCTGCTGCGGCTCACGGCGGAAAGATCGACGCCGGCCTGATCGAGAAGCTCCAGAGCCGGTTTGGCAAACTCGTCCTCACCCACGGCACCCGCCATGCGCACACTGCTGCCGGCGCGTCGCGCTGCCAGCGCCTGGTTGGCGCCTTTGCCGCCGGCGGCCGTGGAAAAGCCGGTGCCGGCCACGGTTTCGCCGGGCTGCGGCAGGCGGGGCGTGGTGGCGATAAGGTCCATGTTGATGGAGCCGAGGACAGTGATCATGAAAAGCCTGTGCGTGCGTTCGAAGCCGATATTTTGCGGGCGACACTGCCCGACTGTGTCAGTCCTCGTCAACCACCCGCAGTTTCAGAAGGCCTGTACGGCTTTCGACGCCATGCGATGGCTGTGGGTTATGGTTTTCAATACCGGCATTGTGTGGTGCGGGAGCCTCAAGCTCCAGTGCGCCGATTTTTGCGCCGCGACGATTGAGCTTGTCGGAGGAGGTGAGGATCTGTTCGACATCCTTCTGCGCCGCCAGAAAATGGCTTTGCAGTTTGCGGGTGCGGTCGTCCAGTCGGCCAAGGTCGTCCATCAGCAGCGCCACTTCGCCCTGAATGAGATGGGCCTGTTCTCGCATGCGCTGGTCCTTCAGCACGGCCTGAATGACCTGAATGGAGAGCATTAGCAGGGAAGGGGAAACGATCACAATGCGGGCGCGCTGCGCCTTCTGCACCACGCTTTCGAAATGCTCGTGGATCTCGGCAAAGATCGATTCCGACGGCACGAACAGAAAGGCGGTTTCCTGCGTTTCGCCGTGGATCAGGTATTTTTCGGAAATGTCCTTGATATGAACTTCAAGGTCGCGGCGAAATTGCTGGCCGGCATTGCGGCGCAGGTCCGGATCGGTCGCCTCGCGAAACACGTTCCAGGCTTCCAGCGGGAATTTTGCATCGATCACCAGCGGCGGTGCGCCATTCGGCATCACGATCGTGCAGTCCGGCCGCGTGCCGTTGGAAAGCATGGTCTGGAAACCGTAGGCGCCCTGCGGCAAGGCATCGGCGACAATGGTTTCCATCCGGCCCTGTCCGAAGGCGCCACGCGTCTGCTTGTTGGAGAGAATCGCCTGCAGGCCGACGACATCCTTGGCAAGCGTCTGGATATTGTCCTGCGCCGCATCGATGACGGCCAGCCGTTCCTGCAGGGCGCGCAGATTGTCGTGGGTGGATTTGGTCTGTTCCGTGATCGTTGCGCCCAGACGATGGCTCATGCCATCGAGACGCTGGCTGACGGCGCGGTTGAGTTCCGACTGGCGGCTGCTCAGCGCCTCGCCCATCGCCGCCATGCGTCCCTGCATTTCCGACTGCAACCGCAACACTTCGGCAAGCCGCGCATCCGCCTCCGCCGCCCGCCGCGCCGCTTCGTCCCGCGCATAAGCGGCGGCACGCCTGCCCGAGGCCATCATGACGAGGGCGAACAGAAACAGAAGAACGGCGATGCCGACAACGGCAACAAGCAGAGGATTGCCGGTCAGCGCGGCCAGGAGGGAGTTTTGGGTTTCCATCTCTCAAGCCTAGCAGATTTATTCTTGGCGAAAAGATCAAAACAGGAACAGATTGCGATGGGCTGCTAAGCCGAGGCGACATTCATCAGCTTTTAATGGTTGGGAAAGCCGAGGCTTCAATTTTTGTTTTCCCTGCCGAAAAGATGAGATAATGGGAGGCCATGACGATCAAGCCGCTTATTATCCTGCCCGATCCAGTGCTGCGCACGGTATCCGCCCCCATCGAACGTGTCGACGACGCGGTGTTGAAGCTCGCCGACGACATGCTGGAAACCATGTACGATGCCCCCGGCATCGGCCTTGCCGCCATTCAGATCGGCGTGCCACGCCGCCTGCTGGTGATCGACGTCGCCAAGGAAGGCGATCCGGCGCAGCCGATGGTGTTCATCAACCCGGAAATCGTGAAATCCTCGGATGAGCGCTCGGTTTACGAAGAGGGCTGCCTGTCGATCCCGGAATATTATGCCGAGGTGGAACGTCCGGCGACGGTGACGGTCAAGCACATTGGCCGCGACGGCAAGGAGCACATGCTGGAGGCCGACGGTCTTCTGGCCACCTGCTTCCAGCATGAACTGGATCACTTGAACGGTATTCTCTTCATCGACCATATTTCGCGGCTGAAACGCGAAATGGTGATCAAGAAATTCACCAAGGCCGCCAAGGCGAAGGTCTGACGCCTGCGTTGTAAAAGCGCTGTGCTGCACCTATGATATCGAAGATGTCGCAAGGAGGTGGCCATGGCTGATCTTTTGGTGCGCAATGTTTCCGATGAATTGCGAGAAAACCTTGCGGCGCGCGCCGACAAGGCCGGACACAGCGTGTCCGACGAAATCAAATCGATCCTGCAGCAGGAAGTGGGAGAGGTTTGGAAGAAGCTTGACCTGACTGGCATGTCGGCGCTCGAAGCCCTTCGATCGATCATGAAGGCAGACAGCGAGGAAGAAGCCGCAGCCTATATAGAGATCATGGAGGAAATCGAGGCGGAGCGGAAACGCGATTTCGGTCGGCCGGTCGAGGGTTTCGAGTGATCGTTCTCGATACAAACATCATTTCCGAACTCACGCACGCCAATCTCCATCCGTCTGTGGGGCGATGGTATGAGGCCAATCGCCGGTCTGACGTATATCTCTGTGATATCGTGGTGATGGAGCAGGCTTATGGTGCAGAGCGATTTCTGGGCCGCACCGGATCCAGCCGGCATCAGGACAAGCTCGAGGAAACACTGGTGAGGTTTGACGGCAGAATTCTGCCGTTTACACACGCAGATGCAGTTCTTGCCGGAAAACTCCGTGCGCGCCGCGAAAACATCGGTCGGCCGCTCGGTGTGCAGGATGCGATGATCGCCGCCACCTGCCTCGCGCATGGCGCGACGCTTGCCACCCGCAACCGAAAAGATTTCGCGGGGCTTGATCTTCTTCTGGTAAACCCGTTTGAAGACCACTGAATAAACAACGGGCGCAAATGCATGTCTCTTCGCATCATCTTCATGGGCACGCCGGATTTTTCCGTGCCGACGCTTCGGGCTCTGAAAGAGGCAGGTCATGAGATCGTCGCGGTCTACAGCCAGCCGCCACGGCCGGCGGGACGGCGCGGGCTTGATCTCACAAAGTCTCCAGTCCATCAGGCCGCCGAACTGCTCGGCATTCCGGTTCTGACGCCGCTGAACTTCAAGGCTGAGGAAGACCGCGAGATTTTTCGCGCGTTCAATGCGGATGTTGCCGTTGTGGTGGCCTATGGCCTGCTGCTGCCGGTCGCCATTCTCGAAGGCACGCGGCTCGGCTGCTATAACGGCCATGCCTCGCTTCTGCCGCGCTGGCGCGGTGCCGCCCCCATCCAGCGCGCCATCATGGCGGGGGACCAGAAAACCGGCATGATCGTCATGAAGATGGAAAAGGGTCTCGATACCGGCCCGATGGCGCTCACGAGAGAAGTCGAGATCGGCGAGGCGATGACGGCCGGCGAACTGCATGATCAACTGATGCTGGTCGGCGCCCGTGCCATGGTCGAGGCGATGGAAAAGCTGGAGGCCGACGATCTGCCACTGACGGTTCAGCCGGAAGAGGGCGTGCTTTACGCCGCGAAGATCGACAAGACAGAGACCCGCATCGATTTTTCGAAATCCGCCGTTGATGTCCATAACCACGTTCGCGGCCTGTCGCCTTTTCCCGGCGCATGGTTCGAACTGGAGATCAATGGCAAGCCGGAACGTGTGAAGGTTCTGGCTTCGGAGGTCGGTGAAGGGCAGGGCAAAACCGGTGAAGTGCTGGCTGACGATGCCTTGCTTGTCGCCTGCGGCGAGGGTGCAGTACGTCTCACGCGCCTGCAAAAGGCTGGCGGCAAGCCGCTCGATGCCGCCGATTTCCTGCGCGGCACACCGATTGCGGCCGGCACCATCCTGCCGTCGTCCGCCGGGGAAGCCTGATGCCACGCTTTCGCATGGTCGTCGAATATGACGGCACCGCCTATGTCGGCTGGCAGCGTCAGGAAAATGGTCACTCCGTGCAGTCGGCCATCGAAAAGGCCATTCTCAAGCTGACCGGCGAAACCGTGTCCATCCGCGGCGCCGGCCGTACTGACAGCGGCGTGCATGCGCGCGGCCAAGTCATCCATGCCGATCTGTCACGCGAATGGCTGCCGCACAAACTGCGCAATGCCGTCAACGCCCATCTGATGATGGCGAATGAAGCCGTGTCGATCATCGAGGTCATGTCCGTCGATGAGGCGTTCGATGCACGGTTTTCGGCGCTCAAGCGGCATTATCTCTACCGCATCCTCAATCGTCCGGCGCCTTTGGCGCTGGAGAAGAACCGCGCATGGTGGGTGGCCAGGGAACTCGATCACGAGGCCATGCATGCCGCCGCGCAGATGCTGGTCGGCCATCACGATTTCACCACCTTCCGCTCCACCCACTGTCAGGCCAAAAATCCGGTGCGCACACTGGATCGTCTGGATGTCACGCGCGTCGGCGATCTCATCGAAATCCGCGCCAGCGCCCAGAGTTTTCTGCACAACCAGATCCGTTCCTTCGCCGGCACGCTGAAAATTGCCGGAGAAGGCAAGGTGACGCCGGAGGATGTACGCAGAGCGCTCGAGGCACGCGACCGCAAGGAATGCGGACCGGTGGCGCCGCCGGAAGGGCTTTACTTCATGAAGGTGGAATATCCCGGCGATCCGTGATGCCGGGAGGTTTTTGCTTACGGGGGCGCGACACCAAGAAAAGTCTGCAGCGCGTCCGAAAGCAGCAGTGACGGAATGATCAGCGTCATCGAGGTCGCGGCGACGATCAGCGGCTGCGGCCCTATAATCATGCGCAGAATGCGCGACAGCGAAAACACCAGCCCCAGCAACAGTGCCAGCCACAAAAGGGCAATGAAACCCTCGCTGCCGGGCAGCAGGAAGGCGATGACGATCAGCACGGCGTAACCGTAGGAAAACGGCACGGACAGCCAGTTCGATATCGCCACGATGGCCGAAAAGCGACCGCGCAGGCCAAGTGTCATGCAGAGCACGGCAACAAGGATCAGCGGCATGATCCAGTTCATGCCGTCGATCAGGCCAAGCTTGAGGAAGAATGGCAGCCCCAGTTTCGTGCCGGGCGGGCTGTCTTCCAGCACTGCCAGACGCGCCCAGTTCCACGAGATCAGCATGGGCGGCAGGCACCAGACGATCGCCCAGAAGGATCTGTTCATTCCGCGATCGGTGAGGTCAAGGCGCTGAAAGCCCTGCGCGTCGCCTTTGACCAGCAGCCAGAGGCCCGAGATGTAAAGCTGGAGTTCAGCGAATGACGGCATCGGCAAACCACCGGGTGATGAAGTCGCCATAGATGCGGGTCAGCGTTTCGAGATCGGCCACCGCCACGCGTTCATCCACCATATGCATGGTCTGGCCGACAAGGCCGAATTCCACCACCGGGCAATAATCCTTGATGAAACGGGCATCGGAGGTGCCGCCGGTCGTGGAAAGTTTTGGTTCCTTGCCGGTGATGTCCTTCACGGACGCAGTCAGCGAGCCGATCAGCGCATCGTTACGGGTCAGGAAAACGTGGCTGGGACGGTCTGCCCAGGTCATCTCGTAGCGTGTGCTGTCACGGCCGGGGCGCAGCGGATTTGTGGCTGCGGCGGCATCCAGTCGACGCAGGATTTCGGCCTTCACCGTATCGGCGGTCCAGGTATCGTTGAAGCGGATGTTGAAGGCAAACGTCGCCTTCTCCGGTACAACATTGGTGGCCGGATTGCCGACATCGAGCGTCGTCACTTCCAGATTTGAGGCCGGGAATTCCGGCGTGCCGGTATCGAATGGCGGGTCCATCAGCGATGAGGCCAGGGACAGCGCACCACGCACGGCATTGTCGGCCAGATGCGGATAGGCGGCATGGCCCTGAACACCGTGAACGACCACCTTGCCGGAGACGGAGCCGCGGCGACCGATCTTGATCATGTCGCCGAGCACGTCCGGATTGGTCGGTTCGCCGACAAGGCAGGCATCCCAGCGCTCGCCCTTTTCGGCGGCCCATTTCAGCAGTTTTGTCGTGCCGTTAACGGCCGGGCCTTCCTCGTCGCCGGTGATCAGGAAGGAGATCGATCCCTTCGGCGCACCGTGCTGTTCGATGTGGCGGGCGACGGCTGCGACAAAGCAGGCAATACCGCCCTTCATGTCGACAGCACCGCGGCCAAACAATTCACCATCGGCGATCTCGGCGGCAAAAGGCGGATGGCTCCACGATGCTTCATCGCCGGGCGGTACGACGTCGGTATGCCCGGCAAACATCAGGTGCGGCCCGTCTGTGCCGATGCGGGCGTAAAGATTTTCGATGTCCGGCATGCCCGGTTCGCTTGCCACCATGCGCTCGACGGTGAAACCGAGCGGCTTGAGCATGGTTTCGAGGCCGGTCAATGCGCCGCCTTCCGCCGGAGTGACGGAAGGGCAACGGATCAGCGCCTGCAGGTTTGCGACCGGATCTGCAACGGACATCGGATAGGTCCTCGGTATGGCTGGGATCAGTCGCGCAGCAGTTCGTTGATGCCGGTCTTCGAACGGGTCTTTTCATCAACCGTCTTGACGATCACGGCGCAATAGAGATGCGGTGCGGCCAGACCATTCGGCATGGTGGCATTGCCCGACGGCATCGAGCCGGCCACGACAACCGAGTAAGGCGGCACTTCGCCGTAGAAAACTTCGCCGGTGGCGCGGTTGACGATTTTTGTCGACTTGCCGATGTAGACGCCCATGCCGAGAACGGAACCTTCGCGGATGATGCAGCCTTCGACGACTTCCGAACGGGCGCCGATGAAGCAATTGTCCTCGATGATGGTCGGGCCGGCCTGCATGGGCTCCAGAACGCCGCCAATGCCGACGCCGCCGGAAAGATGCACGTTCTTGCCGATCTGCGCGCAGGAGCCGACGGTGGCCCAGGTATCGACCATGGTGCCTTCATCGACATAGGCGCCGAGATTGACGAAGGACGGCATCAGCACGACGTTCTTGGCGACATAAGCCGAGCGGCGCACGACGGCATTCGGCACGGCGCGGAAACCCGCTGCGCGGAATTCGCTTTCGCCCCAGTTTTCGAACTTGGACGGAACCTTGTCCCACCATGTGGAATTGCCCGGACCGTTCTTGACGACTTCCATGTCGTTGAGGCGGAACGAGAGAAGGACTGCCTTCTTGAGCCACTGGTTGACGGTCCAGTTGCCATCTTCGCCACGAACCGCAACGCGAGCCTTGCCGCTGTCGAGCAGGTCCAGCGAGGTCTCGACCGCATCGCGCACTTCACCTTTGGTCGACACGTTGACACTGTCGCGGTTGTCGAAGGCGGTCTCGATTATCTTTTCGAGGGCGGCGAAGTCGAAGCTGCTCATGGGGAATCCTTAAACGTCAAGCGATACCGTCCACCCGATATCGTGAAGAGGGAAATGGCCTTGCCGTCTGGCAAAAACATGGGCTTTGGTCTAAGCGACCACCGATCAGGCGTCAATGCGATTTGGTACTGAGGGAATGGAATGACAAAGACTGAAAACGAAGCCGCACGGCGTGCGGACGGTTCATGGGATCCCCTGAAAGATAGCGGAACAGACAGGCGCAAGGCGCAGGCCGTTCCCAAAACCCCGCAGACCTTGTCACCTTCCTACCGCCTTGCCTATGCCGACGAGGATTTTCTCTGCAGCGAGGAACTGAGGCCGGTGCGCCTGCAGCTCGAGCTTCTGAAGGTCGAACTGTCGCTGAAGGAAATGGGCATCAAGTCCACGGTCGTTCTGTTCGGCGGTGCCCGCATCCCGGCCCCGGGTGTCGAACCGTGGGCGGCGCGCAACGAAACGCAGCGCAAGAACCTCACGGCGGCCTCGGTCTATTACGAGGAAGCCCGCAAGTTCGCGGCCCTTTGCGCGCAGCAGTCACGGCTTGACGATTTCAAGGAATATGTGGTGGTGACGGGCGGGGGGCCGGGCGTGATGGAGGCCGGCAATCGCGGCGCTTCCGAAGTGGGTGCGCCGACCATCGGCCTCAATATCGTGCTGCCGCACGAACAGGCGCCGAACAGCTACGTGACGCCGGAACTGAGCTTCAATTTCCACTATTTTGCCATCCGCAAGATGCATTTTCTGACGCGTGCAAAGGCGGTCGTGGTGTTCCCGGGCGGTTTTGGCACGCTGGACGAAATGTTCGAGGCGCTGACGCTGATCCAGACCAAGCGCATGGAGCCAATCCCGATCATTCTGTTTTCGGAAAAATTCTGGCGCGGCATCATCGATTTCGGCGCGCTTGCCGATTTCGGCACGATCGCACCGGAAGACCTGTCGCTGTTCAATTTCGTTGAAACGGCGGAAGATGCGTGGAAGGTTGTTTCGGAATTTTACGGGCTATAAGCCGGACATAAAGAACCCGCCCCACGGGGAATTGGGGCGGGTTCTGCAACGCTCTGCCGGAAATTAGAGGGGGCGGTCCGGCAGGTCGTCGATGCTGATGGCACCATCCTTGTTGGTATCCATGAAGGCGAAGAATTTTTCCGTGGCGGCCGTGGCTTCGGCCTTGCTCACCTGACCGTTTTCGTCCGTATCTGCCATGCGGATCAGGCGCATCATGGGACCACCTTTCGCATGGCGGCCAGGACCCTTGGCTTGGTGGCGTTTGCCTTCCTTGCCTTCGGCACGTTCGTGTTTCGGACCATCGCTGTCCTTGGCGCCATCCTTGGCGGCTTCCTCACGCTCGGGGCGCGGATGATCCTTGCGAAAAGCTTCCATGGCGGCCTTGCGGTAGGCGCGGAATTCGCCCGGTGTCAGCGAGCCGTCCTTGTCGGCATCGATCTCGGTAAACTTCTTTTCCACGAAAGCAGTCAATTCCGCCTTGGTCACCTTGCCGTCCTTGTCGGCATCAGCGTTTTTCAGGAGGTAGATGAAGGCGCGTTCCTTCATCATCGGGCCGCCCATCTCATGGCGCGGTCCATGACCTTTCGGGCCGCGATCGCCCGGAGCCGCAAAGCTCGGCACGGTGGTGCCGAACACAAAAGCGGCTCCAAGGGCAGCAAGTGCGATCTTCTTGGCGTTCATGATGTTTCCTTCCTGATTGCTTGTTACAGCTTCAAGGTAAGGCCGTGGTCGGATCAGGACCACTTAAACATCGGTAAGGTGGATGAACTTTCGGTAAGGTGGCAAGGTGGCAAGGGGGGGGCGGATCGCAACCCGCCAGCCTTCACTTATGTTGAAGCGCCTGCAGGAAACCGGTGAGATCCTGCGTCAGGTAATCGATATGCACATCGTCGTCGCTGATCTTTTCCCAGCGCTCGATAACGATATCCGCCGTCACTTCCGGTGCCAGCAGGACGGTACGCATGCCCAGTGCCTTCGGTGCGATCAGGTTGCGTGGCAGGTCTTCGAACATGGCCGCATTCTTCGTGTCGACCTTGTTCAGCGCCGCGAACTTGTCATAGGTGGCGCTGGCCGGTTTCGGCAGGTAGTCGGCCGCGACGATATCAAAGATGTCGTCGAACTGGTCGAGAATGCCCATGGCGCCGGCAGCCGCTTCCGCATGCGGAACCGTGCCGTTGGTCAGGATGAATTTGCGGCCCGGCAGTGCCTTGATGGCTTCGCCCAGATCCGGCTGTGGCTGCAGCAGCGAATAATCGATCGCATGCGCGCGTTCCAGAAAGGCGGCGGGATCGACGCTGTGATTGAGCATCAGGCCTTTCAGCGTCGTGCCGTGTTCGTGGTAATATTTTTTCTGAAGCAGTTTTGCTTCCGCCGGTTCCATCTGCAGCAGTTCCGCCACGAAGGCCGTCATGTTGGTATCGATCTGCGCGAACAGATTGATGTGATGCGGATAGAGCGTATTGTCGAGATCGAACACCCATTCGGTGACATGGGCGAAATCGGCGGCGTCGGGAAGTGTCTTCAGATGAGGCATGGCGCGGTTATGCACTGCCGCTGAAATAAAGGCCAGCGCGAAAAGGTGGGAGAAGCGACGGGATGGAAGAGATCGGCCTTTATGCAAAATGGTTCGAAACGCCGATCGGCCTGATCCTCGCCGTCACCAGCGAAACGCATCTTTTCGCCGTCGAATTCTATGACGCGAAGACACGTGTCCACGCGATCTCGCGACTGGAGCGCAAGTTGAATGCCCGCATCGTTCCGGGCAGCAGTGAGGCGCTTGAGCAGTTTTCGGATGAATTCGCCGAGTATCTGGCCGGCAGAAGCTTCGATTTCCGCGTGCCGCTTCACTATGACGGCACGGAGTTCGAACGCCGTGTCTGGCAGGCTCTGCTGGACGTGCCGCTTGGGGAAACCTGTTCCTACGGCGATCTGGCCCGGGCGATCGGCGAGCCAACGGCGTTTCGGGCGGTGGCTCAGGCCAATAATGCCAACCGTATCCCGATCGTCATTCCCTGCCACCGCTGCATCGGGTCTGATGGCTCGCTGACCGGTTTTGGCGGCGGCTTGTGGCGCAAGAAATGGCTCCTGCGCCACGAAGGCGATATGCGGCCGGTGGGGCTGTTCGCCCTTTCCTGACCGCTTGTTCTGCGATCAGGGAACGATCAGCGTGCCGGCGCCATGCTCGGTGAAGATTTCGAGCAGCACGGAATGCGCGGTCTTGCCGTTGAGGATGACGACACCCTGAACGCCGGAGCGGATGGCATCGATGCAGGTTTCGACCTTGGGGATCATGCCGCCGGAAATCGTGCCGTCCTTGATCAGCGCCTGCGCCTGCGCGACGGTCAGTTCCTTGATGAGGTTCTTGTCGCGGTCGAGCACGCCCGGAACGTCGGTGAGGAACAGAAGGCGGGTGGCATGCAGCGCACCGGCGATTGCACCGGCAAACGTATCGGCATTGATGTTGTAGGTGGCGCCGTCACGGCCGGGAGCGACCGGTGCGATGACCGGGATCATTTCCGACTTGGCGAGCAGGTCGAGCAGGGTGCGGTCGACTTCGACCACTTCGCCGACAAAACCGAGATCGAGCACGCGCTCAATGTTGCTGTCGGGGTCGATCACGGTCTTCTTGGCCTTTTCGGCAAACACCATGTTGCCGTCCTTGCCGCACAGCCCGATCGCCCATTCGCCGGTCTGGTTGATCAGCGCGACGATTTCCTTGTTGATCGAACCGGCGAGAACCATTTCGACGATCTCGACGGTCTTCGCATCGGTGACGCGCAGGCCGCCTTCGAATTTCGATTCGATGCCCATCTTCGACAGCATGGCGCCGATCTGCGGGCCGCCGCCGTGCACGACGATCGGGTTGACGCCGGACTGTTTCAGTAAGGCGATATCGGCAGCAAAAGCCTTGCCCAGCGCGTTGTCGCCCATGGCATGGCCGCCGTATTTCACGACGATCGTCTTGTTCTCGTATCGCTGCATGTAGGGCAAAGCCTGTGCAAGCAACTGAGCCTGGAGTTCGCTTTCGGAAGCCGTCATGGAAAATTTCCCTACATGTGAAGTGCCGCCTTTTAACGCATGTTTTTGACGGTGAAAACAATTCCTGCGCAGATTTAGCGATTGGGTATATTGACATTGTGCGCCATTGGCCAACCTTTGCGGGATAGGGACGCAGAGGGGATGCAAGCATGGCGGGTGAAGACCTCGCGACGATGATTTCGCGTGTCAGTCTTGGCGACAGGGCGGCGTTTTCCGCGCTTTATAGTGCAACATCGCCGAAACTTTTTTCCGTCTGCCTTCGTATTCTCAAGGACAGAACCGATGCCGAAGATGCCCTGCAGGAAATCTTCGTCAAGATCTGGCACCGCGCAGATCGATATGCTGCAAGCGGCATCAATCCGCTCGGCTGGCTGACGGCGATTGCCCGCAATCATTCGATCGACCTGTTGCGGGCACGCCGTCCGGTGGCCAGCAATATCGACGAGGAAGGGTGGGATATTGCCGACAGCGGTTCCAATCCCGAGCAGGCCGCCGTCCTGAAGGGCGAGGGCAAGCGCATTGACAGGTGCATGGAAGAGTTGGAATCTGACCGCGCAGGCGCCGTTCGCAGCGCCTATGTGGAGGGTTTGAGTTACCAGGAACTGGCAGACCGCCACGCCGTGCCGCTCAACACGATGCGCACCTGGCTGAGGCGGAGCCTATTGAAGCTGAGAGAGTGCTTGGACAGATGACCACACCAGACCAGAGCGAAGGCGACAGGGCCCGCGACCAGGTGATTGCCGGGGAATATGTGCTCGGCGTGCTGTCGCTGGAAGAGCGACGCAATGTCGAGGCGCGCATGTCGCGCGATACGACATTTGCAGCCATGGTTGGTCGCTGGTCGGAAAACCTGTCGAGCTTCAACGACGACTATGATCTCGCCAATCCACGTGCCGGCATCTATCCCCGTATCGAGGCAAGGCTGTTCCCGAAACCGGCGAAAAGCGGTTTTGCCGGCGTCTGGAGTTCGGTGGCGCTGTGGCGCTCCATGACGGCATTGTCCGTCATCCTGCTGGCGGGCACGGTCGTATTGCAGAACGTACCGTTCGGTGGGCAGGCGCCGGGCGAGCCGCTGGTGGCGCAGATGTCGGGCGAAGGCAATGCCATCAGCCTCGTTGCCAGCTATCAGGCCGATAGCGGCCGTCTGTCGGTCACCCCGGTTGCTGCTGGGCCGAGCGATCAGAAATCGCTGGAGCTTTGGATGATCTCCGGAAACGACCCGGCCGTATCGCTGGGCGTGCTGCCGCAAAGCGGTGAGGGCGAAATCGAAATCCCCCAAGCGATGCGAAGCCGCATTGCGGCGGGCGTAACGCTCGCCGTCAGTCTCGAGCCATACGGTGGTTCTCCGACGGGTACGGCAACCGGACCGGTCATCGCCGCAGGCCAGACTCGCGCGCCGTGACATGTTAACCTGCCACTTACGCAGTTGAAAAATCCGGCGCGCAATCGTCGGATTTTTTTATTTGAAATGCTCGTTTCGGCTGAAACTCTTTTCCTCAGGCAACCGTCTCTTCTTATGTTCCGAGGATGAGGAACCAGCGCTCCGGCAGCCCGCCGCGACCGCCGGATCAATTGTGGAAGAGGACTTCTGAAATGTTGAAATCCGTTATTCGCGCGCTGGCGATTGTCGGCGTGGTGGCTGCTGCTGGCGTGGCGCAGGCCAAGAACCCGATGGTCGGCGGTGCCGCCATGTATGAAAACAAGAACATCGTCGAAAACGCCGTCAACTCGAAGGATCACACCACGCTGGTTGCCGCCGTAAAGGCTGTCGGTCTGGTCGACACACTTTCGGGCAAGGGTCCCTTCACCGTCTTCGCACCGACGAACGAAGCCTTCGCAAAGCTGCCCAAGGGCACGGTCGACACTTTGCTGAAGCCGGAAAACAAGGCGCAGCTTACCAAGATCCTGACCTGCCATGTCGTTGCCGCCAATGCCATGTCCACGGCCATCGAAAAGATGATCAAGGACGACAAGGGCACACATGACGTCAAGACCGTCGGCGGCTGCGTTCTGAAGGCCAAGCAGTCCATGGGCAAGATCACGCTGACCGATGAAAACGGCGGCGTCGCCCATGTCACCATCGCCGACGTCAAGCAGTCGAACGGCGTCATTCACGTCATAGACGCTGTGCTTCTGCCGAAAATGTAACGAATAAGTCTGGCATGGCCGGAGCCGTGAGGCATTCCGGCCGTCCATCAGAATAACGGCCGCTTCTGCCCCGAACACGGCCGTTCGACCGGCCTGACGGTGTCCCCTGCCGTCCCCACAGCAATCCGTCAGGCCGGTTGCCCAACGGCGACGCCGATGGCGCGACGAAGATCGTCGATGCCGCCCGCTTTTTCCGAGGATGTCGCCAGCACTTCCGGGAAGGCCGCCGGCCGCTTGCGGATCTTTTCCGTCGTTTCCGCCAGCAGTTTGACTACGCCGGGTGCCTTGATCTTGTCGGTCTTGGTCAGCACGATCTGATAGGAAACGGCAGCCTTGTCGAGCAGGTCCAGCACGTCCTCATCATTCTTCTTGATGCCGTGGCGGCTATCGATCAGCACGTAGACGCGCTTCAGCGTGGCGCGGCCGCGCAGATAATCGAACACCAGTTTGGTCCAGTTGTCGACCATGGCTTTTGGCGCCTGCGCGTAACCGTAGCCCGGCATGTCGACGATCGCCATCGGCGGCATGTCGCCCTCTTGGCCGGAATAACCGTCGGGAACGAAATAGTTGAGTTCCTGCGTGCGGCCCGGCGTGTTTGATGTGCGGGCAAGGCCCTTCTTGGCCACCAGCGCATTGATCAGCGACGACTTGCCGACATTGGAACGGCCGGCAAAGGCCACTTCCAGCGGGCCTTCCGGCGGCAGGAAATCCATCGAGGGCACGCCACGGATGAAGATCCAGGGGCGGCCGAACAGAGGCTTGGCGTCCATGTTTCCGTCTGCGGGCATTGGTCTTGGTGTCCTGTCTTTGATCTGAAGGTCCGGGCTTCGGGGTTTTGCGGGCATATGTCAAGCTTTGCCGGATAAAGGCTCATTCAACGGGCCAAAGAAAAACCCCGCCGAAGCGGGGTTTGTCGATCTTATTTCTTGTCTTCGGCAGGCTTTTCCGCCGGTGGCTTTTTCTTGAACATGCTCGCCAGATTTCCGAACAGTTCGATCTTGGCGCCGTGGCGCTTCATGATGATCGCCTGCTGGGTGACCGAGAGCGTGTTGTTCCATGCCCAGTAGATGACGAGACCAGCCGGGAAGCTTGCCAGCATGAAGGTGAACACGACCGGCATCCAGGTAAAGATCATCGCCTGGGTCGGATCCGGCGGGGTCGGGTTCATGCGCATCTGCACGAACATGGTGACACCCATGATCAGCGGCCAGACGCCGATCATCAGCGCATGCGGCACGTCGTAGGGCAGAAGGCCAAACAGGTTGAACAGCGAGGTCGGGTCCGGAGCCGAAAGGTCCTGAATCCAGCCGAAGAACGGTGCATGGCGCATTTCGATGGTCACGTAGATGACCTTGTAGAGCGCGAAGAAGACCGGGATCTGCAGAAGAACCGGCCAGCAACCGGCGATCGGATTGATCTTTTCCTCCTTGTACAGCTCCATCATGCCCTTTTGCAGGGCCATGCGGTCGTCGCCATGCTTGGCCTTCAGCTCTTCCATCTTCGGCTGAACGCGCTTCATGTTGGCCATCGAAGCATACTGCTTGCTGGCCAGCGGGAAGAAGATCGCCTTGACGACGATGGTGGTGAGCAGGATGGCGACGCCAAAGTTGCCGACGTGACGGAAGAAGAAGTCCATCAGCTGGAACATCGGCTTGGTGAAGAACCAGAACCAGCCCCAGTCGATCATGCGGTCGAACAGCGGGATCGAGAACTGGGTTTCATACTGCGCGATCAGCGGCACTTCCTTGGCGCCGGCGAAGACGAGGTTCTTCAGTTCGGTCGAGCCGTTCGGCTGAATGGTGACGTTGTCTGTCTTGAAATCGGCCTGGTAACGCGGCTGGCCATCGGTGAAGTGCGAAAAACGCGACTCGTAGGCAACGCCCTGCGGCGGGACCAGCGCAGACGCCCAGTACTTGTCGGTGATGCCGAGCCAGCCACCGGTCGCCTTCGGATGCGTCACATTTTCTTTTTCGATGTTGGAATAGGTGTTTTCAGAGAGGCTGCCATCGGCGCCAGCGACGCCGAGGAAGCCTTCATGGATAACCCAGACGGAAGGCGTTGCCGGCTTGTTGTAGCGGGTCACGCGGCCGTAGGAGCCGATATTGACGGCGGCGGCAGTCGGGTTGTCGATCTTGTCGTCGATCGTCAGCATGTAATGCTCGTCGACTGAGATCTTGCGGGTGAAAACGACACCCTTGTCGTTGGTCCAGGTGAGTGTCACCGGCGTCTGCACGGTCAGCTTGTCGCCGCTGGCCACAGTCCACTGGGTGCCCGGGCCGGGAACGCTGCCGGAATCGGCGCTGCCGACAAAGCCGACTTCGCTGAAATAGCCATCCTTGGTGTCGGCCGGCGAAAACAGCGTGATGAGCGGGCTCGAGTCGTCTACCGTCTCATGATACTCGCGCAGCTTCAGGTCGTCGAAGCGTGCACCGGTCAGGTTGATCGAACCGGAAAGGGCTGGCGTGTCGATGACAACGCGTGGAGACTTGGCAAGCGATTCCTCGCGAGTTGCGGTCGCCTGCGCCTGTGTTGCACCGGGCAGGCCGGTGGTCGGCGAGGTCGCGCCCGGGCTTTCCGGCGTAATGGTCTGCTGCTGCGCCTGCTGGGCCAGGCGGGCCTCTTCGGCGCGCTGCTGGGCTTCCATGCGCGGGCCCATGTATAGGAACTGCCAGGCAAGAACGATCACGACCGATAGGCCGATCGCGATGAAGTAATTACGGTTTTTTTCCATCATGCTTTCCTGGGGCGGAGTTCCTCGGGGTGCCATGTCTCGGGCGGCTCTCGATGCGCTGGGAAAGCGCGGCCTCCAGATCGGCAAATTTCGCCGTCAGCACCTCGCGTCGGGCGACAATGACATAATCGTGTCCGTCTTTCATTGCAATTGCGGCACTGTGCCCAACGGCAGCCTTCAGCCTGCGGCGCATGCGGTTTCGTTCAACCGCGTTGCCATGCTTCTTGGTGACGGTGAACCCGACGCGGGCACCGGTATCCGGTTCTTGGCGGTCGAGCACTTCCAGAAGAAAGAACTTGCCCTTGCGGCGCTCTCCCTGCCGGACACGAAGAAACTGCGGACGGCTTTTCAGCCGCCCGACAGCATTTTTCGGAGGTGTGTCGTCTTTGGTCGCCCGGTTTGTCATCGGGCAGCCGGCCTTAGGCCGAAAGACGCTTGCGGCCGCGTGCGCGGCGAGCTGCCAGAACCTTCTGGCCGCCATTGGTTGCCATACGTGCGCGGAAACCGTGACGACGCTTGCGAACAAGCTTGGACGGCTGGTAAGTACGCTTCATTTTTTTAATACCGCGGTGTGCGGCCCTTCTTGGGTTTGCTTCTAAGAGCAAGAGCGTTGCGAAAGAAACGTTCCGCCATGAGGTTTGCGCTCGCGCAGACCAAGGGCTGGACGTTGGGGCGGCTTATAAGGGCAGTGGCCCGCGAAAGTCAATTGCCGAAGGGCTGAAAGCGCAATTGTGAAGCGTGCAGCGTCTTGCTGCACTGCGACGAAATATTGGCGCTATGTTGTGCGATGCAATAAATTCCCGGAATGGTTGATTTATGAGTTGAAGTATATTCTTGGATGTATTTGAATTAAAATAATATATCCATTCTGATTGTTTGTTTGTGAAAGTTTTTATTAAAATACCAATGGTAATTCTGCTGGCCTAGGTGCGAGCTACCGCAGTGTTCTGCGTGCCAACGTGCCCGTCGCCTTGGGGGAGGTTTCATGAAAATCCGTGGCAGAATTAATCTACTTGTCGGCCTGATGAGCCTGGTCGCATTCGCAATCGGTGGCCTGTCGCTGTTTGCAATCTTCGAATATCGTGATCGCATCGATACCTATGGCATTGCTGCCGAACGTGTTTACAAGGGCGAACACGTCAACCGCGTCGTGACCGCCGTTGTCATGGAGGCGCGCGGTATCTACGCGGCAGACAGCGTCGCCGCTTCGGAGCCTTTCGCCAAAGGCATTCTTGCCAATCTTGAGGAATTGAAAAAGGTGATCGGCGAATGGCAACCGCTGGTTCCCGTCGATCAGCGTGCCGATTTCGATGCGGTCGCGGTGCAGTCCCAAGGCTTTGCGCAGTTCCGGTCTGAAACGGTAAGGCTTGCCCGCGAACAGGGGCCTGAAGCCGCCGCCGTTCAGGGCAACAATGAAGCCAATCGTGCCAACCGCAAGGCATTCCAGGCAAGTATCGACAAGATCGTTGCTGCAGACCAGGCAGAGTTGGTGACGCTCGACAAGGAACTCGACGCGTTTGGCCAGACGGTTATCCTGCTCGTTTCCGCGGTTACCGTTTTCGGCGTTCTCATCGGCGCCGCATTCGGCCTCATCACCGGCCGTCGCCATCTCAGCAATCCGATCGTCGAACTGACGGGCGCAATGACCCGCATCGCCGGTGGTGATTTCAACACGCAGGTGCCGTCGGTCGGCCGCAAGGACGAGATCGGCGACATGGCCGGCACGGTCGAAGTGTTCAAGCGCAACGGCCTCGAAGTCTCGCGCATGAATGCCAGCGAGGCAGATATGCGTGGCAAGAACGAAGAGTTCCGCCGCCGCATGGCCGAGGTCGTGACCGCCGCCGTGGGGGGCGATTTCACCCGGCGCATCAATCATTCCTTCGGTGAGGCGGGTCTCGATGCCTTCGGCCGTGATGTCGATCAGCTGGTCGGCAGCGTCGATGCCGGCGTGTCGGAAGTCCGCCGTGTCGTTGCACGCCTTGCTGAAGGCGACCTGACCCAGTCCATGCACGGTGACTTCCGCGGTGCTTTTGCCGAACTGCAGCAGAATGTCGAGGGCGCCATGGGTAACCTGCGTAGCACGATGAAGGATGTGCGGGGCACGACCGGCTCGATCAACGACAATTCCAACGAATTGCGCGCGGCAACCGACGATCTTTCCAAGCGCACCGAACAGCAGGCGGCGGCGCTGGAAGAAACCTCCGCCGCGCTGGACCAGATCATGGCCGTTGTCCGCAATTCCGCTGAGCGTGCGCAGGAAGCCAGCACGATGGTGACGGAAGCCAAACAGAGTGCGGCCCAGTCCGGCACGGTCGTGCGCAACGCCGTCGAAGCCATGGGCCGTATCGAACAGGCATCCGGCGAAATCAGCCAGATCATCAACGTCATCGATGAAATCGCCTTCCAGACCAATCTTCTGGCACTGAATGCCGGTGTCGAGGCGGCACGTGCCGGCGAGGCGGGCAAGGGCTTTGCCGTCGTGGCGCAGGAAGTGCGCGAGCTTGCCCAGCGCTCTGCCAACGCCGCCAAGGATATCAAGGCGCTCATCACCAAATCCGGCCAGGAAGTATCGAGCGGCGTGACTCTGGTACAGAAAACCGGGGAATCGCTGACCGAAATCGAAAGCCGGGTGCATCGCATCAACGACCATATCCACTCGATTGCAACGGCTGCCCGTGAACAGGCAACCGGCCTTCAGGAAGTCAACACGGCCGTCAACCAGATGGATCAGGTGACCCAGAAGAACGCTGCCATGGTGGAGGAGACGTCTGCCGCCACGCACAAGCTGTCATCCGAAGCCAGTCATCTGTTCGGCCTCGTTTCCCGCTTCGATATCGGCACGGGAGCCGGTGCGAGCACTGTAGCCGCGCCGCGCGCTGCAGCTGTCTCGACCGTTCGCACGGCGGTCGCCGACAGTCATTCTGCTCCGCGTGTCTCTCCTGCACGCAAGATGGTCGGCACGCTTGCGCGCGCCTTCGGTGGAGGAGGGGCTTCTGTGGCGGCGGTTGCGGCACCATCCGGCGACAGTTGGGAAGAATTCTGAGCCCAAATTATCGATGTGAGAACACAACGGCGGCCGCCAAAACGGTCGCCGTTTTTGCGTTGCGCACCCTGTTTGGGCAAAGGATTGGAAAAACCGCATCCTGCCGCTAATATGCAGCCTCTGCGGCGCAATGATTTACGCCGATTGGCGTGCCATGGAGAAATGCATGACGGACGATGCGGCGGTTCTGCCTCGACAAGGCGAGACGCGACCGGCGGCGGATTTGCCGCTGGAGCCGATGCCGCGTGTCTTTGGTGGCCTGTCGGGACGTCTCCTCTGGCTCACCGTCATCTTCGTGATGCTCGCCGAAATCCTGATCTTTGTGCCGACCGTCGCCAATATGCGTGATGGCTGGCTGCGCGACAGGCTGGATACGGCCGCGGCCGCCGGCATCGTCATCGACGGTCTGCAGCCGGCCGAACTGCCGCGCGCCGTGCAGGACGATACGCTGCTGGCCACCGGTACCAAGGTGATCGCGCTGCGCAAGGATGGCACCTCGCGGCTGCTGGCGGCCATGGACATGCCGCCGCAGGTGGATGAGCAGATCGATCTTGCCGCCCAGACACCGCTCACCTCGATGCGTGACTCGATCGAAACATTGCTGTTCGGCGGCAATCGCGTCATGCGCGTCTACGGGCCGATCGGCGAAAGCGACATGATCATCGAGCTGGTGATGAGCGACAAGGCGCTGCACAAGGCCATGCTCAGTTTTTCGCGCGACATGTTCATCCTGTCGCTGATGATCTCGCTGATCACCGCCTTCCTGATCTACGTCGCCATCAACCGCATGATGATCAAGCCGATCCGGCGCCTGACGCGCGGCATGCAGATCTTTTCCGAACACCCGGAAGATCCCGGTCGCCTGTTCAGTCCCGGCAAGGAAAAGGGCGAGCTTGCCGTTGCCGGCCGTCACCTGACGAGCATGCAGATCGAGCTTCAACGAACCCTGAAGCAGCAGAAAAACCTCGCCGACCTCGGCCTCGCCGTTTCCAAGATCAATCACGACATGCGCAACATTCTGGCCTCGGCGCAGCTGATGTCGGACAGGCTGGTGGATGTCGAGGATCCGATGGTGCGCAGCTTTGCGCCCAAACTTCTGCGCACGATCGACCGCGCCGTCGAATATTCGACCGAGGTTCTGGCTTACGGTCAGGCTCGCGAGGCGGCCCCGAAGCGCCGGCGCATCCGGCTGGGGGGCTTGTGTCAGGAGGTGCGCGACATGCTGGCGCTCGATCCGGATGGGGATATCGAATATCTCGACCAGATCCCCGCCGATCTGGAAGTGGATGCCGACAGCGAACAGCTCTTTCGCGTGATCCACAATCTCTGCCGCAATGCCGTGCAGGCCTTGGCGCAGGCGGACGTGACCGATCCGCTCATCGGCCGTCGGGTCAGCGTCACGGCACAGCGTGTCGGCAGCGTGGTGGGCATCACCATCGATGATACCGGTCCGGGCATGCCGCGCAAGGCGAGAGAGAACCTGTTTTCCGCATTTCGCGGTTCGGCGCGTTCCGGCGGCACCGGCCTCGGCCTTGTGATTGCCCGCGAACTGGTTCTTGCCCATGGCGGCACGATCGGTCTGGTGGAAAAACCGGGGCCGGGAACGCAGTTCCGTATCGAGATTCCGGATCGTCCGGTTTCCTTCGAAGACTATCGGGCTCGGGCCTGATACGTTTTTCGTAATGAATTCAATGCCGAGCACGACTTATGTCGATAAAATGACAAATCGGGCGGGAAAATCGCTTGCATTCGTTTCCGGGACGTTTTAGAGGATCGCCACGCCAGCGGAACACGCCGCTGACGAGGCGGGACACACCGCCGACAGACGCACCCGTAGCTCAGCTGGATAGAGCACCAGACTACGAATCTGGGGGTCAGGAGTTCGAATCTCTTCGGGTGCGCCATTTCTCTTCTCTTTGAAATTTCGATGAAAGACCTCTCAGAGGTTTAACGTCTTTGCGCTTTGTCGAAGATGGGTCGTTTCCTAACGACGTCGCCAGAATGAGCCGGCGACATATCCCAATGCCAATGTCATCACCGCCACTGCAATCCCGGCGCTGACCACGCCGGCCGGCGTGATGCGGGCGCTGGCTTGCATGCTGATGTGTTTGCCGACGTGCATTTCGAAGTCCGACCGAATTTCCTGCGGATGCGGAAGCGGTGCCGGCAAAAGTGTTTCCTGAACCAATGACATTGCGATTCTCCTGATTCGAATGCGCCACATGTGCGTGGCTGTTGGCTGGATAGGCAGCCTACATCAATGCCGGCCCCATGGGGATGGCCGAGCAGACTTGATCGAAGTCAAGGAATTGTCTGTCGGACCCGCCTAGTTTCCGGCATGAAAAGGAGCCTTTCATGCACCCGGATCTTGTTGCCCGTTACGCCGCACCCGTTCCCCGCTACACCAGCTATCCCACCGCACCGCATTTCCATGCGGGGGTTGGTCCGGGCGATTACGCGGTCTGGCTCGGCGAGCATGATGGCCCGCTCTCGCTTTATCTGCATGTGCCCTTTTGCGACCGTCTCTGTTGGTATTGTGGCTGCCACACCAAGCAGGTGAAGCGATACGATCCGCTGGCGGCCTATCTCGATGCGCTGTTGCTGGAAATCGGTCTTGTCGCAGCGGCATTGAAGGATCGGCGGCAGGTGGTCGCCATCCATTTCGGCGGCGGCTCTCCGACCATGATCGCGCCAAGGGATTTGGTGCGTCTTCGCGAGGCGCTCGACCGGCATTTCGATATCACCGAGAACTGCGAGATCAGCGTCGAGATCGATCCCGGTTTCGTCGATGAGGAAAAGCTCACCGCATGGCGCGATTTCGGCGTCACCCGCGCCAGTATCGGTGTGCAGGATTTCGACGAGGCCGTGCAAAAGGCCATCAACCGCCCACAGAGTTTCGAGCAGACCGCCTTTGTCGTCGAAACGCTGCGCAAACTCGGCATCGGCGGCGTCAATCTCGATATCGTTTATGGCCTGCCGCACCAGACGATGGAAAGCGTCGAGCGCACGATCGAACTGTCGCTTGCCATGCAGCCGGATCGTTTTGCCATCTTCGGTTATGCGCATGTGCCGTGGATGAAAAAACACCAGACGCTGATCGATGAACAGGCGCTGCCGGGCGTGCAGGATCGTTTTGCCATGGCAGGGCTCGTCAGCGAGCGTCTGACGCAGGCCGGTTATCTGGCCGTCGGTATCGACCATTTTGCCAGGCCCGGCGACAGCCTTGCGACGGCGCTGGAGGCCGGCGAGGTGCATCGCAATTTCCAGGGTTACACGACCGACGCCGCCCCCGGTCTCGTCGGGCTCGGCGCATCCTCCATCGGCAGGGTCGGGCGTGGTTATGTTCAGAATATCGTGGCGACCGGCGAATACATGCGTGCCGTGAAAGAGGGGCGTCTGCCGGTCCTGCGCGGTAAGGAGTTGACGGATATCGACCGTGTCGTCGGTGCCGCCATCGAGGATCTGATGTGCGGCTATGCGTTTTCGGTCAGCGATCTGGAGCGGCGTTTCGGCCCGGCGGCATCGGTTTTGCGGCCGGAGGCGGCGCAGGTGCAGCAGCAGGATGGTGACGGCATGACGGCGTTTGACGGCGACGTGTTTTCGGTCACGCCGGAGGGCCGCATTTTCGTGCGCACCATCGCGTCGCGTTTCGACCGCTATTTTGGTCAGGGCGCAGCCCGGCATTCTGTGGCTGTATGAGGATCAGGCCGTTTCGGCGGCCCGGCCCCAGGCGATGAAGGAGGGGTTGGCAAAGTCGCTGTCGTGCGCCTGGTTGCGCTTTCCGTAGAGGAGCGGTTTGCCGTCCAGTCCGAGCGTCCTGCCGCCGGCCGCGCGAAGAACGGCGTCGCCGGCTGCCGTGTCCCATTCCATCGTGCGGGTAAAACGCGGATAGACGTCGGCGCCGCCCTCGGCCAGCATGCAGAATTTCAGCGACGAACCGATGCTGCGACAGTCCTTCACCGCGTGTTCGGCAACGAAGGCATGGGTTTTTGCATCGCAATGCGAACGGCTAATCAGGCCGACCGGCGGTTTCACCACGGTGCGGCTGGTAATCGGCACGCGAATGGTCACCTGACCTTCGTCTGAAACCGCCATTTTCCACGCCTTGTCGCCTTCGCCGGCATAAGCGACGCCAAGCGCCGGCGCATACACGACACCGGCCACCGGCACGCCGCCGTCGATCAGGGCGATGTTGACGGTAAAATCGCTGCTCTTGTTGATGAATTCCTTGGTGCCGTCGAGCGGGTCGACCAGGAAAAAGCGGCTGTCGATATCCGGTGCATGGCCGGCGGCAACCGCTTCCTCGGCGATCACCGGAATATCGGGAAAGGCTTCGGTGAGCGCGGAAACGATGATCTCTTCGGCGATTTCGTCGGCCTGCGTCACGGGGCTGTCATCGGCCTTCAGCGATACATCCATGCCGTTGTGGTAGATGTGAAGAATAGCGGCGCCCGCTTCCAGGGCAGCTTTTCCGAATATCGCGAGCATTCGAAGCTTTTTCCTCGATTTGGCGGTGCGGGCCGGTCTAGAAGTGTTCACTACTGCACCGCTTCACGCGTGCAGACAACGACAAAATACACCTGATCAGATAAGGAAGACGGAAATGAGGTGGAAACGCACGATCCAGTTGCTGGACGTCCACTGCGAAGGCGAGATCGGTCGCGTGGCGATCGGCGGCGTGCCAAAGATCCCCGGCGAGACCACGGCCGCAAAACTTGCCTGGCTCAACAGCGATCCGAAGGGGGAGGAACTGCGCCGCTTCCTCTGCCTCGAGCCGCGCGGCATGCCGCTCGGTTCCGTCAATCTTCTCCTGCCGCCGATTGATCCTGCAGCCGACGCCGCCTTCGTCATCCTGCAGCCGGATCAGGCGCATGCCAGCTCCGGTTCCAATTCGATCTGCGTCACAACGGCGCTTCTCGAATCCGGCATTGTCGAGATGCAGGAGCCGGAAACCGTCGTGACGCTGGAAACGGCGGCCGGCCTCGTGCGCGCCGTCGCCACTTGCCGCGATGGTCGCTGCGAAAAGGTCAGGCTCACCATGGTGCCGTCCTTCGTGCACGCGCTCGACCAGAAGCTTTCGACGCCGCAATGGGGCGATATCAGCCTCGATGTCTGCTACGGCGGCATTTTTTATGCGCTTGTGGATGTCGGCCAGATCGGCCTCACCATTTCCAAGGGCAATGCGGCAGCGCTCGTCAGCGCCGGAATGGTGATCAAGCAGCTCGCCAATGACGCATTTTCCGCCGTCCACCCGGAAATCCCGGCGATTTCCGGCATTGCCTATGTGATGTTCCGTGACGTGGATGCCGATGGCGCGGTGCGCACCTGCACCACCATGTGGCCGGGCCGGGCGGATCGCTCCCCCTGCGGCACCGGCAATTCCGCCAATCTGGCGGCGCTGCATGCGCGTGGAAAGGTCAAGGTCGGTGATGTCTTCACGTCACGCTCGATCATCGGTTCGGAATTCGAAGTGGGGCTGGAGCGGGAAACCACGATTGCCGGAAAACCTGCCATCGTGCCGACCATAACCGGCCGCGGTTTCACCTTCGGCCTGCATCAGGTGGCGCTTGATCCATTCGATCCGCTGGCCGCCGGTTTTGCCATGACCGATGTGTGGGGGCCGTCTGCAGGCGATATCCCCGACGCTTGAGAGGCCGCCTGAACATGAAGAAGCCCGGACCGGCATGACCGGTCCGGGCTCTCGAAGCGCTAGGGACCCGGGATGGAGCGGGCCGCGCCTCCCTGGGGTCTCTCAGATATCCTTCGGCTTGAGGCCAAAGGGCTCTACATCACCCTGTTTCAGAACAAGCGTGCTGACGCTTTCTGCCAGCTGGTCCGGCTCATGCGGGGCAGGCGGCGTCACACCGTGGTCTTCCAGCTGAGCCAGCTTGTAGGCACCGAACACATCGCCCTTGTCGGCAGCTGCACGGAACATTTCGGCGGCACGTTGCGGATTGGCGGCAATGCCTTCACCGTTTTCGTACATCAGGCCGAGATTGATCATGGCGTCCGTCGAACCGCGCTGGGCGGCGAGATCGTACCATGCAATGGCGGTCTGGTTGTCTTCGGGAACCAGCTTGCCTTCGTCATAAATCGAGCCGATGTTGAAGGCGGCCGTATCGTCACCGCCAACGGCGGCTTTTTCGAACCATTTCAGGGCCTGCTGCCCATCGGGATTGGTGCCGAGCCCATCACGATAGGCGACGCCAAGATTGTACTGGGCCAGAACATTGCCGCTCGTGGCCGCTTCGCTGTAAAGCTTGAACTCGGCCTGCACATCGCCAAGACGGCCCATCAGCATGCCGAAATTCACCTTGGCAGCGGAATATCCACCGCCGACGGCGGCTTCATAGGCCGCCATCGCCTCATCCGGCTCCTGCGCCTTGTTGAGCGCACGTCCAAGCTGATAGGCAAAACGCGGGTTTCCGGTCGCCTCGAAAGCGGTGCGGCAAACGCCGATAGCCTGGACATCGATATTGTCGATATCGACAGGCGCGAACGTGGCGTTGCGGTCCCTGTCATAGGCGCTGCCTGCCATACGGTCGCAATCGCTCTGCAATGCCGCCGTGTGCTCGACCTTGGCGCGCTGTTCCGCGTTCAGGGAAACGGTCAGCATGCACAGCGCGACCGCACTTCCTGTGGCCAGCAGCATCATTCGATTGACTTTATTGGAACGGGACACCATCCTCGCCTCCGATCACCATCACTTAAAGATTGATGAACGAACGCCGCAATTGCGTGTCGGTTCCGCGTTTTCCTGCGGATTTACTGGCGTTTGCCAGGCGGCGGTATGACTAACGCCGCCAAATCCGCGTTCTATGAAGCTGAAATAGCTTGGCTTTCCTCGTCATCGCGAATTTTAATCACGCTTTGGTGCACGGTTGTTTCGCCGGGGCTTTCGATGATATGGCAAGACCTCTAATCCATGAAAAAGGCCGCTTTCCATGACCCGCATCAGCATCCGCCGCCCCGATGATTGGCACCTGCATCTGCGTGACGGCGATATGTTGAAGGGCGTGATCGGCGATTCCAGCCGGCACTTTGCCCGCGCCATCATCATGCCGAACCTTGTTCCGCCGGTGGTGACGACGCAGGATGCGCAAGCCTATCGCCAGCGCATCATGGCGGCCCTGCCGGCAGGCGATCGTTTCGAACCGCTGATGACACTTTACCTCACCGAACATACGGATGCCGATGATGTCGAGGCCGGCAAGGCGAGCGGCCTCATCCACGCGGTCAAGCTTTATCCGGCCGGCGCCACCACCAACTCGCATGGCGGCGTGCGCGACATGGACAAGGCGATGCCGGTGCTGGAGCGCATGGCAAAGATCGGCCTGCCGCTCTGTGTGCATGGCGAAGTGACGACGCCGGAAGTCGATATTTTCGATCGCGAAGCCGTCTTCATTGAAACCGTGCTCGATCCGCTGCGCAAGCGTCTGCCGGAACTGAAGATCACCATGGAGCATGTCACCACATCCAATGGCATCGATTACATCAAGTCGGCTGAAAACAATCTGGCCGGTACCATCACCACCCACCACCTGATCATCAACCGCAACGCCATTCTGGTCGGCGGCATTCGCCCGCATTATTATTGCTTGCCGGTCGCCAAGCGCGAAAGCCATCGCCTGGCCCTGCGTGCCGCTGCCACTTCGGGCGACAGCCGTTTCTTCCTCGGAACGGATTCCGCGCCGCATGTCGATCCGCTGAAGGAATGCGGCTGCGGCTGCGCCGGCATCTATACCTCGATCAATACGATGAGCTGCCTTGCGCATGTGTTCGAAGAGGATGGCGCGCTCGACCGGCTGGAAGCCTTTTCCTCGCTCAACGGCCCGGCATGGTATGGCCTGGCTCCGAACGAAGATCGCATCACGCTGGAAAAACAGGCAGAGCCGGTTTCCTTCCCCGCCAAGATCGAAACGGGCGCCGGTCCGGTGACCGTATTTGACCCGATGTTTCCGGTACACTGGTCGGTTGTATGAGAGAAGATACAAATTCCCCCAGTAATGGTCGAATAACCGGAGCATTTTAGCAGCCCCGGTAATATTTTGATCATGAATCGGGTCCTAAGTTACCGCCCAACGTGAGGGCGGATGTTCGCCTTGGGGGAATGGCGGGACATGATGCCCGTCGGGGACACGGCGAGGCATGATGCTCGATTACAACTCACTTCTTCTTGCGCTGGGATTCTCGGCGATCTGCCTGCTGGTCGCGCTTTTCGCCACCTGGGCATCGCGCCGCAGCGACAGCTTCATGCTCACCTGGGTGGTCAGCCTGGCGCTGATCATCGTCGGCATTTTCAGCTACAGCGCTTATACGCTGGAGGCAGGCCTCATCATCGGCGCCATCTCCTATTTCTTCATCATGGCAGGCTTTTCCGTCATGTATGCGGCCGGATGCCAGTTTCGATCCGGGCGTTCGCCACTGCGCGTGTCTCTGGTTGCAGGCGCCATCGTCATGGCTCTCGGCCTGCCGGCCATGCTGCTGGGCTATGATGGCATTTCGATCATCATGATGAACGTCACGACGGCGATCCTTCTGATCGCCACGGGCCGCGAATATTGGCTGGTGCGGCACGAAGCGCCGGGGCCGCTGGTCGGCATGGCATCGCTTTATACGACGGCTGGAATTTCCTTTGCGCTTTGCGCAATTGTTCTGATCCATGGCCAGCAATGGGTGATCGGACATGCGCCGCAGAACTGGGCGGAAAAGCTCAACATCGCCATCTGCATTGCCAGCATGACCGGTGTCGGCGCCTTTTCGCTGGCGCTGCACCAATGGCGTCTGGCGGCCTTCCATCGCCGTGAAGCCATGACCGATCCGCTGACCGGCCTGCTCAATCGCCGCGCCGTGTTCGAGGAGTTCGGCGCAGCGCAGATGGACCAGTCCACCGCCGTCATCGTGTTCGATATCGACCGTTTCAAGTCGATCAACGACCAGCACGGTCATGCGGCCGGCGACGTGGTCATTCGCGCCTTTGCCACTGAGATGAAGGTACAGGCCGAGACGGCTACCATCGCCCGCCTTGGTGGCGAGGAGTTTGTGGTCATCGTCAGAAATGTTCTTCCCGGTCGTGCCGAAAGGATTGCCGAACGTATTCGTCGTGGTTTTGCCGACCGCATGATCGATATCGGCGGCACGGCTGTGTCCTGCACCGCCAGCGCCGGCATCGCTTTTGGCACCGCGGAAGGCCGTAGCTTCGATACCGTTCTCAATCTGGCCGATGGCGCGCTCTACGAGGCCAAGCGTGCCGGACGCAACCGGGTGGAGGTCGCCGGCTTCCTGCATGCGGTCGATCTGGAAGAGGTGCGCACCAGCGCCTGATGTTCTCGGCACTTTTAGCTCCTGAAGGCCGCGATCCACTGGAAGCGCGGCTTTCTTGCTGATATGCCGCAGCAACGGACGCACAAGGAGCACGAGACATGCACACCACATTTACCGATCGCACGGTCATGGCCGAACTCATGGCAAAGATGCTGTGGGAAATCGGGGCGGTGCATTTTAATGCGGAAAAGCACTACAAGTTCGCCTCGGGCATGATGAGCCCGGTCTATATCGATTGCCGCAAGCTGCTCTCCTATCCGCGTGTCCGCTCCACCATCATGGACTTTGCCGTTGCCACGCTGCTGCGTGATGCCGGTTTCGAAAAGTTCGATTGCATTGCCGGTGGCGAAACGGCTGGCATTCCCTTCGCGGCGCTTCTGGCGGACCGTCTCGGCTTGCCGATGATCTATGTCCGCAAGCAGCCCAAGGGCCACGGCCGCAACGCCCAGATCGAAGGCAACATGCCGGAAGGTTCGCGCGTTCTCGTCATCGAGGACCTGACCACGGCCGGCGGTTCGATGTTCAAGTTCATCGACGCCATTCGCGCGGCCGGCGGCGTTGTCGATCACGGCATGGCGCTGTTCTATTATGGCATTTTCGATGAAGGCGCGCTGCGTTTCGCCGATGGCAAGGTGCAGTTCCACCACATCGCCACCTGGCGCAATGTTCTGGCCGTCGCGCGCGACCAGAAACTGTTCGACGAAAAGACGCTTTCGGAAGTAGAGGCATTCCTCGACGCGCCGCTGGCATGGTCCGCCCGCAATGGCGGCATCAGCGAGTTGCCGCGCTAAGCGCAAATTTTTAAGCGAGCTTTTGCTCTGGTCAATTGTCAAAAGCTCGCTTATTCCTGTGCCAAACAGGTTATTCCTCGGGAGGGAAATCCATGATCTTGTGCTGCGGCGAAGCCCTTATCGACATGCTTCCGCGTGAAACCACGCTCGGCGAACCGGCGTTTTCGCCCTATGCCGGCGGTGCGGTGTTCAATACGGCGATCGCGCTTGGCCGTCTCGGCGTCAAGACCGGCTTCTTTACCGGTCTGGCTGACGACATGATGGGCGATATCCTTCGCGACACGCTGCGCAAGAGCAATGTCGATTTCAGCTATTGCGCGCTTGCCTCGCGCCCCTCGACGATTGCCTTCGTGAAATTGGTCGATGGCCACGCCACCTACGCCTTCTACGACGAAGGTACGGCCGGCCGCATGATCACCGAAGCCGATCTGCCGGCACTGGGCGATGATTGCGAGGCCCTGCATTTTGGCGCGATCAGCCTCATCCCGGAGCCCTGTGGTTCGACCTATGAGGCGCTGATGAAGCGCGAGGCGGCCACCCGCGTCATCTCGCTCGATCCAAATATCCGTCCCGGTTTCATCAAGGACAAGGCGGCGCATCTCGCCCGCATCAACCGCATGGCGGCGATGTCCGATATCGTCAAGTTTTCGGATGAGGACCTCGCCTGGTTCGGCATGGAAGGCGACGAAGATACGCTCGCCCGCCATTGGCTGCATCACGGCGCAAAGCTGGTCGTCGTCACCCGTGGTGCCGAAGGCGCGGTCGGTTACACGGCTGCCCACAAGGTCACCGTGCCGAGCGAGCGCGTGACGGTGGTCGATACGGTCGGTGCCGGCGACACGTTCGATGCCGGCATTCTCGCCTCGCTGAAGATGCAGAACCTGCTGACCAAGGCGCAGGTGGCGAACCTGACGGAAGACCAGATCGCCAAGGCGCTGGCGCTGGGTGCAAAGGCTGCGGCGGTCACGGTATCGCGGGCAGGGGCCAATCCGCCGTTTGCGGAAGAGATCGGGCTGTAAGCATCAAGGGTCCGAGGTGATATCGATCTACGAAGACCTTGTGCGGGATGCGCGAAAAGCCGGCCTCCTGAAAAAGCTAGTGCCGGTATCGGCCGAGCATCTGCCCGTGCTGGAAACGCAGTTCGGGCAGATCCCGGCGGACTATGTCGCGTTTCTGCGGGACGTCGGGGCGGGACCGCTCGGCGATGATCGCTACATGCTTTACACCGGCTTGCTGACCCCGGACGAAATTTTTGGCCAGGTCTCTCCGGCGCTGTCGGACCTGCTTCTTTTCGGCGACGACTTTCAAGGATTTTCGCAGGCGTTCGATCCGGGAACCTGGTCCGTGGTCGAAATCGATGGCACGGATATGGGCGTCACGGCGCTTGCCCCGTCTTTCGAAACCTTCATTCGAAACAGGATCGATCAGCTTCTTTAAATGAAAAAGGCTCCACCGATGTTCGTCGGCGGAGCCTTTTTATTATTCAATGCGACAGCTTATTTCTTCAGCCCCGCCAGCGTCTTCACCAGCCCTTGCGTCGACGAGTCATGGCCGGCAGCGCTTTCCTTGCCTTCCACCACCGGCAGCAGGCCGGTCGCAAGCTCCTTGCCGAGCTCGACGCCCCACTGGTCGAAGGAGTTGATGCGGAACAGCACGCCTTCCACGAACACGCGGTGTTCGTAAAGCGCCACCAGACGGCCGAAGGCAAACGGTGTCAGCTTGTCGTAGACAAAGGTGATCGACGGGCGGTTGCCGGTAAACACGCGATGCGGCGCGATGAAATCGGCTTGTCTGTCGTCCATGCCTTTGTCGGTCAGCTGCTTTTTGGCTTCCTCGAAGGTGCGGCCCTTCATCAGCGCTTCGGATTGCGCCAGAACATTGGCGATCAGCAGGTCGTGCTGGTGGCGAAGCTCCGGTTCAAAGCTATTGGCGGCGATCATGAACTCGGCCGGGATGATGCTCGTGCCCTGATGGATCAGCTGGTAAAACGCGTGCTGGCCGTTGGTGCCTGGCTCGCCCCAGACGACCGGGCCGGACTGGCCCTCGACCGGCGTGCCGTCGATGGTGACGCCCTTGCCGTTGGATTCCATGTCGAGCTGCTGCAGATAGGCCGGAAAACGCGACAGGCGCTGGTCATAGGGCAGGATGGCGCGGGTCGGGTAACCCAGCGCATTGCGATGGTAATAACCGATCAGGCCGAGCAGCATCGGAAGGTTCTTTTCCGTCGGCGCGGTGCGGAAATGCGTGTCCATCGCATGCGCGCCGTCGAGGAAATGGCCAAAATTTTCCGGGCCGATGGCGATCATGAGCGGCAGGCCGATGGCAGACCAGATCGAATAACGGCCACCGACCCAATCCCAGAAACCGAACACTCGGTCCTGATCGATGCCGAAAGCGGCAACCTTGTCGAGGGCCGTGGAAACGGCGCAGAAATGATGCTGAACGGCGTCGTCACCCAGGGCGTCGGCCACGAACCTGCGCGCCGTCTGGGCATTGGTCATGGTCTCGATGGTGGTGAACGTCTTGGAAGCGACGATGAACAGCGTCGTTTCCGGCTCCACCAGTTTCAGCGTATCGGCAATATGCGCGCCATCGATATTGGAAACGAAATGGGCGCGCGGCCCGTCATGATAAGGCGCGAGCGCCAGCGTCGCCATGACCGGGCCGAGATCAGAGCCGCCGATGCCGATATTGACCACGTCGGTGATCGCCTTGCCGGTCGCACCCTTCAGCGATCCGGAACGGATGCCTTCTGCGAACTTGCCCATGGCGGCCAGCACGGCGTTGACGTCGGGCATCACATCCTTGCCATCGACCAATACCGGATTGTTGGTACGGTTGCGCAGCGCAGTGTGCAAAACGGCGCGGTTCTCGGTGAAATTGATGGCAACGCCGGAGAACATGTCTTCGCGTTTTTCGGCCACGCCACCGGCTTCCGCCAGTTCGACGAGCAGGGCAAGGATTTCGGCATTCACAGCGGTCTTGGAGAAATCCATGGTGAGATCCTCGGCGGAAACGCTGAATTTCTCGAAACGCTGCGGGTCGCTCGCAAAGGCGGCGCGAATATCGGTTGCCTTGGTGGCGGCAGCGGTGGATTTCAGTTTTTCGACGATCGCCTGCATGGCTTGCTCCTGACGGTGCGCACATAAAATGCGGAATGGGAGGTACGGATAGGATGAACGGGAACCTATTCGCTTTGCCGTGCAAATCAAGCCTTGTCGGCCCGCCAAGTGGCCTGGGCGAGCCATGTTCGCATGGCGGATAAAAATATCGATCAGCGGCCGACGGCGGTCTCGACCGTGTTGCCGACGGCACGACCAAAGCGGTCTACCTGATCGCCATAATTGCGACGTGTGGCCGGATCGAAGATCGAAATCGGCGCATTGACGGCAACGCTTGCGGCTCCGCCGACCGTCTGCGCCGTGCCGAGCGCCACCGCGCCGATGCGGTCACCCAGGCCGACGTCGCTGTCGGTCACGGTCTGGCCGGCGATCAGGCGGTTGCCGAGCAGTTTGACCACTTCCGGGCTTTCCGCAAATTTGCCGTGATTGAGCCGGTCGCCGCCTTTCAGCGCCGTCAGGTCGAGAACGACGATGCCCTGTTTTTCGAATTCGGAACGATAGGGCTCGACGGTCGGGTCCACCTGGCCGAGCCGGTCGATATTGCCGGAAATTCGGCGCGACAGGCTGAGCGCGCGGTCGTCACGGGATACGAACAGGGTGAAATGCGGGCCCTTGGGGCCGATCTCGGCGATCTGCCGGCCAAACACGTCGACGTCGAGGTCAGGGGAGGCAAGGATGACGTTCTGGATTTTCGGGGCCACCCGGCCGTCGCGGATGGCCATCTGGCGCAATGCTTCCACCGTCACCCACGAACCCATGGAATGCGCCATCACCACCACTTCACCCACTTCCGGGTTTTTCGCGATGGTGCGCAACATGTCTTCCAGCGCATCGCGCGAATAGTTGGTGCTTTCCTTGTCGTAATTATAGGCGAAGATGCTGCCGCGCGACGGCCACGTGAACAGGATCGGTGCCACGTCTGCACCACTGTCATGCACGATCTGCGCATAACGATAGATGGCGTCTTCATAACGGTTGTTGAAGCCGTGAACGAACACCATCACCCGTTTGCTCTTGGGCAGGTGATCGTGCAGCCAGCGATGCGCCTGTGGCTTCTCCATCGGGGTTACCGAAAGCGTGGCGAATTCCTTGTCCGGGTTGGCCGGCAGTTTTTTCGGCCACTGGACCTGACCTGCCTCGCGCGCGCTGTCGGGCGGAATGGATACGGCGATCTCGGTAATGGCCGGTTCGGCGCCGCGTTCACCGGAAAAAAGCACGCCGGGCGTTTCCGAAGGGCGGCGCGTTGTGGCAACCAGAACATCGACCTTGGAAGCACCGGAAACAGATGCTGCAGCCGTGGGGATCAGCACACCTTCAGGCCGGCCGGCGCAGCTCGAAAGAACGCCGAGCACTGCCGAAAGCGCAATGATCCGATGATAAGAGGTGATACGCACGCACGCTCCACGTTGCCAGCCAGGGGCTACAGCTAGTTCACCTTGGGGCGTGCGTCCATTGTTTTGAGGATGTTCAGGCCGGACATGGCTGGAGACTGTCGCAAGGATGCAACGCGTTTTCAGTCACTCCAGCCCTGCCAACCGTCAGGCACGCAGCATCCGCCGCAGAATCTTGCCGACATTCGATTTCGGCAGCTCATCACGGAACTCGATGAAACGCGGCCGCTTGTAATTGGTGAGATTGGCCACGCAGTGGGCCTTCAGGTCCGCTTCGGTCAGGTTCGGGTCCTTCTTCACCACGAAGATTTTCACCGCCTCGCCGGAATGTTCACAAGGCACGCCGATCGCCGCGCATTCCAGCACGCCCGGATGCATGGCGACCACTTCCTCGACTTCGTTCGGATAAACGTTGAAGCCGGAAACGAGGATCATATCCTTCTTGCGGTCGACGATCTTCGTGTAGCCGCGTGCATCCATGTAGCCCATGTCGCCGGTGCGGAAGAAACCGTCCGCCGTCATCACCTTGGCTGTTTCGTCGGGCCTGTTCCAGTAACCGGCCATGACCTGCGGGCCACGGATGCAGATTTCCCCGACGCCACCCAGTTCGACGTCGTTTCCGTCATCGTCGCGGATGGCGAGGTCCGTCGAAGAAACAGGCAGACCGATCATGCCGGAAAATTCGCGATTGTTGCAGCGGTTCGCCGTGGCGACCGGCGAGGTTTCCGACAAGCCGTATCCCTCGGTAATCGGGCAACCCGTCATGGAGAGCCATCGCTCCGCCACCGGTCGCTGTACCGACATGCCGCCACCGAAGGCCAGCATCAGGGACGAGAAATCGAGTTTCTGGAATTCGGCATTGTTCATCAGTGCGTTGAACAATGTGTTGAGACCCGGGAAAACGTGGATCGGGTATTTCTTCAACTCGCCCACAAGCGCCGGCAGATCGCGCGGATTCGGGATGAGGATATTGTTGCTGCCGGTCGCCATGCCCATCAGCGAATTCACGGTCAATGCGAAAATGTGATAAAGCGGCAGTGCGCAGAGAAACTGCAGCTGTTCCGGGCGCTGCTTGCCGATAAAGGCAGAATCGAGCCAGACACTCATCTGCTCCTTGTTGGCAAGCAGGTTGGCGTGCGTCAGCGCCGCGCCTTTGGAAATGCCGGTCGTGCCGCCCGTATATTGCAGGAAGGCGATATCACTGGCCGAAACCTCGACCGGTTGCAGCGACTGGCTCGCCCCCGTGGAAAGCGCCGACTTGAAGCTGAGGGCAGAAGGGATAGACCATGCCGGTACCAGCTTTTTCACCCGGCGCACGACGAGATTGACGATATGGCCCTTGAGGCCCAGCATGTCGCCCATGGTGGTCACCACGACATGGCGCAAAGGCGTCTTTCCCAGAACCTGCTGAACCGTGTTGGCAAAATTCTCCAGCACAAAAATCACGGTCGCGCCGGAATCGTTGATCTGGTGTTCCAGTTCGCGCGGCGTATAGAGCGGGTTGACGTTGACCACGATCATGCCGGCGCGAAGAATGCCGTAGACCGTCACCGGGTTCTGCAGGATGTTCGGCATCATCACGGCAACGCGGTCGCCCTTTTTCAGGCCTTGAGCCTGCAAAAAGGCTGCAATCTTGCGGCTTTCGCGTTCCATCGCCTCATAGGTGAGGCCCTTGCCCATGCTGGTGAAAGCAGTGCGGCCGGCGTAGCGCTGGCAGCTTTCCTCGAACAGTTCACCCAGCGACTGGTGGCTGAGCGGCGGCAGTTCGGCCGGCACGTTCGGTGGATAGGATGCCAGCCAGATTTTTTCGACAGGCGTCTGCGCCTGTGCGGCAGCAAGATCAGTCATTTCATTCTCCCTCCCTTTTGTCGGCGTTCCGTCTCCGGCCGCCCTTAGCTGGGAAGCGGAAGCCATACTGCCTCAATGTGACAAGCGCAAAGGTCCTCCCACCTTTTCACCTGTCCAGCAGTATCGCACGGACATGGCCTGATCGGCCAATCACGAGAAGATTAGATAACCTTGACGTAAACGTCAATTGAGCTTGACGACCGTCACTTCCGAAAGAGTCTCGGTATTTTTCAGGAACCAAGCCGGCAGTGGCGGGTTGTGTCTGTGTAATTCGAACGTGCAATCAACAAGAGGAGGTGCATCATGTTGCATCAGGAACCCCGCGCCGGTCAGGACCCTTACGTCAAGGACAGCCACTCCCTGATTGCCAGCGACAAGGTCGAGGGCACCAAGGTCTACGGTGCCGATAACAAGCGTATCGGTTCGATCGAGCGACTTCTTCTCGAAAAACGCGGCGGCCGTGTCGCTTATGCTGTTCTCAGCTTCGGCGGCTTCCTCGGCATTGGTGATGACTATTATCCGCTGCCCTGGGAAAAGCTGCGTTACGACGAAGAGCTCGATGGCTACCGCATCGACCTGACCAAGGACCAGATCACCGGCGCGCCGCGTTATTCGGATCTGGATGACGAAAGCTGGTACAGCGCTAATGATCGCAAGGTCTACGATTATTATGGCGTGCCGCCATACTGGATGTAAGGCCTGAGCAATAGCTTGGGTATTCATGAGAAGAGGCTCCGCTTGCGGGGCCTCTTTTCGTTTGTTTAAGGTTGTCGCGGCACAATGCGTCGATCTCGAATTCGGCCGTTTTACCTTGACGGCCCGGCACTGCAGCGACCTTGGCATGAGCGGACAGCAAATCATCATACGCGATTTCGAAGCGGGCGATATCGAAGGCGTGGCGCGCATGTTCCAGCGCACTTTTCGAGGCCACGGGGGGCGACGCCATGCCGGTGACGGGCAAAAGATCTCGAAAACACTCGTGGCCAGCATCGAGCAGTCCTTTTTCAGGCATCCGTGGAATGAGCCGGGACTGCATTCGAAAGTCGCGGTGGATGAAGCCGGTCGTGTTGTCGGTTTTATCGGCGTCACGCCCGCAAGGCTGGAATTCGAGGGCCGCTCGCTGCTTGCCGCCTTTGCGGGCTCGATGATGGTGGATGATCCCAAGGCCAATCCGCTGATCGGCGCGCGTCTGCTGCGTGCCTTTCTGGCCGGCCCGCAGGATATTTCGCTCACTGAAACCGCCAACCATACGGCGCTTGGCATGTGGCAGAAGCTCGGCCATCCGCTCGATCCGGCCTATAGCCTCAACTGGATGCGGATACTCCGCCCGGCATCGACCGCCTTGCAATTGCTGGAATGGCGGGTTCCGTTCGCACGTTTGCTGCGCCCGTTCGGCCGTATTGCCGATCGCGCCATTGCCGTCATCCGCCGCCCCTCGTTCGGCGGTGGTGAGGCGCGCAGGCTCACGTTTCGCGATGTCACGGCGGAAGAATTCGGCAGGGCGATGCTGGTTCTGAAGGACGTGTTTGCCATGCGCCCGCAATGGGATGCGCAGAGCATAGACTGGCTCATCGCTCAGTCCGAACAGAAGCGCAGTTTCGGTTATCCCGAATGGCGCGTCGCTTATGGCCCGGATGGACGTCCGCAGGCGGCTTACGTCTATTTCGCCAAGGCCGGCGGCATCGGCTGGGTGTTGCAGGCGCTGTCGCTGCCGGCAAGGGCAGGCGAGATGGTCGAGGACATTTTTGGTCATGCCTATAATTATGGATGCGCGTCGGTGCGCGGCGCGGCGCATCCGTGGCTCACGCCTGCTCTCCTGTCGCGCAAGGCCGTCTTTATGGGGCGCAGTTTTTATGTGGTCCATGCCAGGGACAAGGCGTTTCTGGAGCCGATCAAGACCGGGCAGGCGCTGATCAGCGGCATTGCCGGCGAGCGCTGGATGCCGCTGGTCGGCGACACGTTCGACGACTGACGCAAATCAGCCGCCGAACTGTCTTCGGATCAGTCGATCAGCCTTTTCGGCTCGGCATGAAGATATTCCGCCACCTTGCGTTTGGACGCGATATTGCGCCACACGGCATCCACCTGATCCGGCGTCAGGCCGGCCACGTCGCCGGTTTCCTCGCGTGAAACGCCGTTGTCGAGTGCATAGAGGCACAGGTCCATGCGGTCATAGGGCAGCGAGAAATAATATTCGTCCTGCCCCTGCGGCAGCGACCATGTGTCGGTGGTCGGCGGACGACGGCGGATTTCCTCCGGCACGCCAAGTGCCTCGGCCAACTGGTAGACCTGCGTTTTGTAGAGATGCGCGATCGGCTTGAAATCGGCAGCGCCATCGCCGTTTTTCACAAAGAAACCCTGATCGTATTCCAGCCGGTTCGGCGTGCCGGCAACGGCATAGTTCAGCCGGTCGGCGTGGTAATATTCGATCTGCTTGCGGGTGCGCTGCTTCATGTTGGCAGCCGCGATCATGCCGAGATAGACCTCCAGCGGCATGCGATGACGGCTCTGCTCTCCGGCCGGATTGGCAACCACCAGCCAGGAAATGTTGTAGCCGCGGCCGGTCAGCGCATCTTCCAGCACCACCTTGCAGCCCCAGCCCTCGCCGAATTCCGGTACGACCTGACGGATAAAACCGTCGCGGCGGGTATAGCAACCGGCAGCGGCCAGTGCCGGGCCGATATCTTCCAGCACGGTTTCGACGCCGGTGGCAGCCGCCAGCGCCTGACCCAGCCGCAGGCTGTCCGGATCGCTGTCATACTCGGGCATGAAAATGCCGGTGACTTTCTGCGGGCCGAAAGCTTTCGCGCAAAGCGCTGCCGTAACGCTGGAATCGATGCCGCCGGAAATGCCGAGCACCGCACCGCGCTTGCGCAGATCTTTCGCCACCGTCTCGCGCAGCCAGGCGCAGATGCGCTCGATCTCGGCGGCCGTGTCGAGCTTCAGGCTGTCTGCGGAAAATGTCTTGGTGCTTGCCATCACGCTATCCTGCTCTCTTCGTTCTTCTTGGCCTCGGCTGCAGTCTCAGCGTTGAGGCGAATTTTGCCCGTGGCCGTTTTCGGCAGGGCGTCGTGAAATTCCACCAGTTTGGGGATCATGAAATCTTCCAGATGCGCGGCGCAATGGCGCAGGATCAGCCGCTCGGTCAAACCCGCGTCAGGATCCACTGCCACATGCGCCTTGATCACCTGCCCGAAAACCGCGTCGTCGACCCCTTCGACGGCGGCTTCCAGCACGCCGGGCAGGGCATAAAGCACGCGCTCCACTTCCTGCGGGCTGACCTTTTCGCCACGGGTCTTGATGATGTCGTCGCGGCGGGAGACGAAGTAGAGAAAACCCTCTTCATCGGCGCGAAAAAGATCGCCGGTATGGAGGCGCATGCCGTTGGGGCCGGGGCGCAGGGCGGCAGCCGTCGCCACATCGTCGCGCCAGTAACCGCGCGTCACATGCGGACCTTCCACCACCAGTTCACCGGTCTCTCCCGGGGCAACGGGCAGACCATTGTCATCCACAATCGAAACGCTGGTGCCGGGAATGGCGTGTCCAACCGAAAGCGGCCGTCGCGGCATTTCTTGCGGCGGCAGATAGGTGGTCCGCAGGCATTCCGTCTGGCCGTACATCAGGTAAAGCGCCGTTTGCGGCAGGCATGTTTGCAGGCGCTGCGTCGTGGTCGGCGGCATGCCGGCGGCGGCATTGGTCATGTAGCGCAGATGCGGCAGTGTTTCCGCTGAAAGGTCCGGCATGCCGGCAAACAGAGCCGCCATGGCCGGCACCAGCGGAAAACCTGTGACATCTTCGCTCTGCAGGCGCGCAAGCACCACGCGCGGAAAGGCAAAGCTTTTTTCCAGAACCAGCGTGCCGCCCACCATCGCCATCGTCACCATCTGGGTGATGCCGTAACCATGCGAAAGCGGCAACACGCTCAGAACCACGTCCTTCTCGGTGTTTTCGAGATAACCGGTGATCGAGGTGCAGGCGGCGGCAATATTGGCATGGGAAAGCATCACGCCCTTCGGCCGTCCGGTGGAGCCGGATGTGTGGATCAACAGCGCCAGATCGTTTTCGCTGAGCCCCGCCGGTGGAGCAAAATCGGCTTCTGCGGCGATCAGGTCTTCGAAGCTTGGGGCATTGCTGTCGGCAGCGCCTGTCTGTACGCCGATCACCGTCGTCGGCTGGCCATACACCGCGCAGGCTGCATCGACGATCGGAAGCAGCCGGCCTTGTGCAATGATGGCAGCCGGTTCGATGCTGCGAAAGATCTCGGCCAGCTTTTCGGACTTGATGGTTGGGTGCAGCGGGCAGGCAACGCCACCGGCTTTCCATGCGGAGAAAAAGCAGACGACCGCTTCACTGCCATTGTCGAGAAGAAAGACGATACGATCGCCGGGCCGGATACCATGCTTTTGCAAGGCTGCGGCCAGTCGCGAGGACTGGCGGTCGAGTTCCCGATAGGTCAGGCGCATATCGCCGGCCACGACTGCCGTCTTGTCCGGTCGGTGTGCGATGTTATCAGCAATGAGAGTTTCGATCCGCATGCCCGATCCCCCGGCGGCGATCAGCCCGTCAGGCTGCGGCCTTCTTGGACGACAGATAGGCGGTGACGCGCGCAATGCTGTCGAGATTGTCCGGAACGATCTCTTCGTCGGCAACGCTGATACCATAGGTCGATTCGAGATAGGCGATCAGTTCCAAGACGCCGGTCGAATCCATCACGCCACTGTCAAGCAGCGACTGGTCGTCGGCAATTTCCGCATCGGCACGAAACAGAAAGTTTTCCGCGATGAAGCTGCGGACGTTGTTCGCATAATCCGACATGTATTAAATCCTCTCATTGGACCGTCATGGCCATCGAGCGGCAAGTTTATAGTTGCCCCGTGGTCCCCGATAATCTCCGACCATATTCGGCATCGCTGAATCATTCGCTAATTGCTGTCCTGCGTTTTGAAACAAGCGGCGGCAATACTTCGTGTTGTCTGGGTGACAACGATCCGAAACGGATGTTGAGAAATCCTTTTGAAAAGGGTGGAACCGTTTTGACGTCAGGCAGTTAACCCTTCTTAGCCAACAGGATGAGAACAGGGAGACGATGAAATATGACCATTCGATTCGACAGCATTGTATCGCCCGAAGAACACCTGCTGACCGTTCAGGAGGCGCTTGAACCGCTCTATCTCAAATTGGAGGTGGAGGCGGAAGCCAAGCTTTTGCAGGCGGCAGTGCGCGCCGGATGGGCCGCGGACGAGGCCTTGGCAGCGATTGACCAGTTGCGCAAGCATGATGCCCTGTCCGCACTCGGCACAAGGCACTGACACCGAAAAATCGGGAGCGATGCTGGTTTCGTGTCGCGCTTCGGGGTGCTGCGCGACACAAGATAATCAGGAAATTATTGACCCGGCAGAATACGCAGGGAAAAAACGTAGATCGGCAGCTTTCCGCCCAGCACATCGCTGTTGAGATAGATGCGGCCGGGCTGGTTTGGCGCCAGCGACCGATCGAAATTCACCCGGAACAGCGCATCCGTCTTTTCCTGCGTTGCCTGGAAACGGTGACGCGAACAATCTCCGAGACTGCCGAAATCGCACCGCACGGCGACCTGAACGGAACGGTCCGCCGCAGTCTGCAGCGTGATGGCGACGGTGGAGGTCTTGCCGGCCATCTCGCGCAGAACAGCCGCCGGAACCTCGATGGCGACTTCGCCATCCGGTCCGGGCGTCTGAGAGGTTATGCGCACGGCTTCACCGCCGGACGCATGCACGCCTTCCACCGTTGCGTTGCCTGCAGGAACGATGCCGTCCGTGCCTTTCGGGATGAACACTTCCGCCCAATCCTCGGAAAAGCCGCGTCCGGGCTCGAAGCCGGGCAGGGACTGGCCGCCACCGCTGCCGGAAACCGGCGCGTTGGAAAGGTCAGGCATGACGATCAGGCCGTTATTGCCGGCCCACCACAGGCCGTAGCCGGCGCCGCCGAGAACGACGAGCGGCAGAACCAGGCCGGAAATCCACCGCCGCCGTTTTTTCGGGCGGCCTTGCTTGCCGGCTGCGACATCCAGGCGCGCTGCCTGAGGTATCTGCTGTTGCGCGACCGGCCGGGCCGGAGCGGCTTTTTTCTTGCCCTGCCACCAGCGGCGCGGACGCGGCTTCTCAGTCTCGATCTCGCGGCGTGGGCGCAGTTCCGCCGGCTGATCGCCGCCACGGCGTGATACGCCAAGGTCGCCAAGGCTTCCCGCATCGGCGGCGGCATTGTTCATAGGCTCGCGATCCCGGCGGTGGCCACCGACAAAAAGAGCAAGATCGTCGTCGGCTTGCTGCGGCGGTGGCGAAGGCCGGTCTGCCGGCGGGCGCGGCTGCACGGCTGCGGCATCCCGGTTTTCGGCCCGTTGCGGCATGGCCGTGACAGGCGCTGCTGCCGGTGCGGCAACACTTGGGGCAGGAGCGATCGGCTGCGGTGCTGGCTGGCTGGCAGGTGCCTTGGCGCGCTCGATTGCCAGACGCTGCCGTTCCTCGAATTCGATTTCGCGAATCTTCGATTCCAGACGCTGCCTTTGTGCGTCGACGAGGTCGGGATCCGTCACGTCCTGCTTGCGCAGCCCCGCTTCCAACGCCTGTCGGGCGGAATGGTAGATGCGTGCCCGGATATCGGCATTGTTTCGTTCGGATTGCGCGAGCGCGTTCCTGATGGCTTTTTCCAAACCGCTCACTGCCGGGCCCTGATATCGAAATGTCCGCTCATATTGCTCTTTCGGTAGACTTTTAGGGAGTGAACTGCAAGCGGCGCGGTTCCTCATGCGGCGAAGAATGCACGGCCTCGCGGCAATTGCGTGGCAATTCGGGGTGGCAAAAGCAACGGTTTCCGGGCCTTTGCAGCGGGTTGTGGATATCACTGTATCGGAAATGCGCGTGTCCGTGAAAATCGCGTCTTGTAATCCTCTCTCTTTGCCTGTATCAGCCCCTCACATCGCGACCGGGTACGCCCGGCACGCGGGGGCCGCTTTAGCTCAGTTGGTAGAGCACGTCATTCGTAATGACGGGGTCACGTGTTCGAGTCACGTAAGCGGCACCATTTATTTCTTCCAATGACAACCAGCTTTTGCACATGCTTTTTGACGGTCATGACAAATGTCATCGCATGGGCGTGAAATGTCTGGCGATAGGTGCAAAGTTGAAGACACGGTGGTTTGCCATCGCGTCGGTGTTGCACCATATTCGCCTTCATCTCGCAACGAAGGCCGAGCGCCTGGAGACTACATGACTGCCTCACATACTGCCGCCCCGGAGGCGACGTCGGATACCCGCAAGTTCCTCGTCCTCCTTCTCGGGTGCATCGGCGTGGTCTATGGCGACATCGGCACCAGCCCGCTCTACGCATTCCGTGAAGCCTTGCGGCCCTTTGCCAGGAACGGCGCCGTGCATCATGACGAAGTCATCGGCATGATCTCGCTGATGGTGTGGACGCTCACCATCCTCGTTACCTTCAAATATGTGCTCTTCCTGCTGCGCGCCGATAACGATGGCGAAGGCGGCACGCTGTCGCTTCTGGCGCTGTTGTTCAAGAAGACCGGCAGCTACATGCCGGTCCTGTTTTTTGCCGGTCTCATCGGTTCGGCGCTGTTCATCGGCGACGCGATGATCACCCCGGCGCTGTCGGTCATGTCGGCGCTCGAAGGTCTGAAACTGGTCACGCCGGCTTTTTCCGACTATGTCCTGCCGATGTCGGCCGCCATCATGGTCGGCGTCTTCGCCATCCAGTCCAAGGGTACGGCTGCCGTTTCCAACTTTTTCGGCCCCATCACCGTGCTGTGGTTCATCGTCATGGCCTGGGGCGGCATCATCCATATCAGCGATGACTGGACGATCCTCGAAGCGCTCAATCCGATCAATGCCCTGTGGTTCATCACCCATGCCGGCACCGTCGGCTTCATCATTCTCGGTGCCGTGTTCCTGACGGTCACCGGTGCCGAAGCTCTTTACGCCGACCTTGGCCATTTCGGCCGCAAGCCGATCCAGACGGCCTGGTTCATCCTGGTTTTCCCGGCGCTGGCACTGAACTATCTCGGCCAGGGCGCACTGGTGCTGACCCATCCGGAAACGATCTCGAACCCGTTCTATCTGCTTTATCCGGAATGGGCGCTGCTGCCGGTCGTCATTCTCGCCACCATGGCAACCATCATCGCCAGCCAGGCGGTCATAACAGGCGCGTTTTCGCTCGCCCGTCAGGCTGTTCACCTCGGCTTCCTGCCGCGTCTCGCCATCAAGTTCACCTCGGAAACCAATACCGGGCAGATCTATGTGCCGGCCGTCAACGCCATCCTGTTCATCGGCGTCATCATTCTGATCTTCTCGTTCGGCGATTCCGAGTCGCTTGCCACCGCCTATGGCATCTCCGTCACCGGCGCGATGGTGGTGACGACGCTGATGTCCTTCCAGTTCCTGCGTTCGGTGCGTGGTTATTCGGCCTTCACGGCGGCGCTTTTCCTTCTGCCTCTGCTGATCATCGAAGCCGTCTTCCTCGCCGCCAACCTCCTGAAAATCCATGATGGCGGCTGGGTGCCGGTCGTGCTGGCGCTCGCCATCATGATGATCATGTGGACCTGGACCAAGGGCTCGAAATACCTGAAGGAAAAGACGGCGCGAAACGATATCCCGCTCGCAACCTTCATCAAGTCGGTGGAAAGCTCGATCGACCGCGAAAGCGATCATGCGCCTGTCACCGTTCCGGGCACCGCCGTCTTCCTCACCAGCGTGCCGGATCGCACGCCGGGCGTGCTGCTGCACAACATCAAGCACAATCACGTCCTGCACGACCAGAACGTCATCCTTACCGTCTGGACGCAGGACAAGCCCTATGTGCCGGATAGCGAACGTGTGGAAATGACGCGCCTGTCGAAACGGTTCATCCGGCTCGATATCACCTTCGGCTTCATGGATGAGCCCAATGTCACCAAGGCGCTGACGCTCTGCAAGAAAAAGGGTTTCAAGTTCGAGATCATGCAGACCTCGTTCTATCTCGGCCGCCGCAACCTCATCAGCACGCCGAACACCGGGCTGGCAGGCTGGCAGGAGCATCTTTATATCGGCCTTGCCGATTTCAGCATCGACCCATCCGCCTATTTCAAGCTGCCGCCCAACCGCGTCGTGGAACTGGGAGAACAGGTGGCGATCTGACGCCGCCTGGCCTTATCAAGGTACCGTTGGAACAAATCGGCCGGTCCGGCTGTTGCCTGCTCATCTGACGCTCGTTCACCCGGGAGCCCTTGATGAGCACTGCTCCGACCGCCCGCGATTCCGCCGCTTACCCTTATCAGGCGGTTTTTATCCCTTTTCCCTTCGTCTGCTTCACGCTGGCGCTGCTGACTGATCTTGCCTATTGGCAGACGGCCAATCTCATGTGGGTCAATTTTTCCGCGTGGCTGCTGTTTGCCGGTCTGGTCTTCGGCGCGGTTGGTCTCATCGCCGGCCTGCTGGATCTGGTGCGGCCACGAACCCGGCCGCTGCGCCCCGGCTTTATGGTCATCCTGCTTTATCTCGTCATTTTGGCGCTGGCGATCTTCAACAGCCTGCTGCATGCCGGCGATGGCTGGACGGCCATCGTACCTTATGGCCTCGTCACCTCGGCCGTCACCTTCGTGCTGATGCTGTTCACGGCGTCGCTGTCGTCCCGCAAATATGCCCGGCTGGCCTGGAGGATCTGACCCATGAACAAGCGTCTCGCTTATACCATCGCCCTGTCCGCCTCGCTCGGTCTTGCCCTTTCCGCCTGCAGTGACGGCAACGACAATTTCGATGTCTCCCAGCAGGTCGGCCCCGATCCGGTTCTCCCCGAACCGATCTCGGCGCTGCTGCCGGATCTGAAGGTCGCCGAAGTGGTGGGCTGGAAGGACAATGAAACCCCTGCTGTCCCCGAGGGCCTGAAGGTCACGGCCTATGCCAGGGATCTCGTCAATCCGCGCACGGTGCACACGCTGCCGAATGGCGATGTTCTGGCCGTTCAGTCGCGCGCGCCGGAAGGCAAGCCGCTGTCGCGACCGAAGGATTATATTCGCGGTTTCATCATGTCGATGGCAAGCGGTGGCGGAGCCTCGCCGCCGCCGAGCAATCTCATTACGCTTTTGCGCGATACCAACCGCGACGGCACGGTCGACGAGCGCCACGATCTGCTGAAAGACCTGCATTCGCCCTTCGGTCTCGCCTGGATCGACAACACGCTTTATGTCGCGGCCGCCGATGCCATCGTCGCTTATCCTTATGAACTGGGACAGACGGAAATTTCCGGTGAACCGCGCGTGCTGACGCCGCTGCCCGGCGGGCCGCTCAACCACCACTGGACCAAGGATCTGGCGCTCAGCCCGGATGGCCGCATGCTGTATGTCTCTGTCGGCTCCAATTCCAACGCCGCCGAAAACGGGCTCGAAGCGGAAAAGGGCCGTGCCGCCATCTGGCAGGTGGATCGCAAGACGGGTGCCGCCCGCGTCTTCGCCTCGGGCCTGCGCAATCCGAATGGTCTGACGTTTAATCCGCAGACCGGTGCGCTCTGGACCGTCGTCAACGAACGCGATGAACTCGGCCCGAACCTCGTGCCGGATTACATGACCTCGGTGAAGGAAAACGCCTTTTACGGCTGGCCTTGGAGCTATTACGGCAATCATGTCGATGCCCGCGTTTACCCGCCAAGGCCGGATATGGTCGAGCGCGCCATCAAACCGGATTACGCGCTGTCCAGCCATGTCGCCGCACTCGGCCTCGCCTTCACGCAAGGGGCGGCCATGCCGGATGCCTATGCGGCGGGCGCCTTTGTCGGCCAGCGCGGCAGCTGGAACCGCAATGCCTTCAATGGCTACAAGGTTGTTTATGTGCCGTTCGAAAACGGCATGCCCTCCGGCAAGGCACAGGATGTGGTGACCGGTTTCCTGCAGAATGAGCAGGCACGTGGCCGCCCGGTCGGCCTCGGCATCGATGGCACCGGCGCGCTGCTGGTGGCCGATGATGCCGGTAACACGGTCTGGCGGGTGGCTGCGGCTGACGGCAAGGTAACGCCGCAGCCGGTCGGCACCGACCAGATGTCTCCCGTCCAGCAGACGGCGGCACCGGCACAGGAAGGCCCGCCGCCGGCGTCGGGAACGACGCCGTCACAGACGGAAATTGCGCCGGCGACCCAGCCGTAAACGAGCGCAAATCCGGAAGTGGATAATTTTTATCCACATAAATGCAGCAATGGGCTATCGGGGGCGTGCGCAGGCATTCCCCCAACGCATGTTCGGTGTTATCTGCGAACCCTGCGGGTCTTCTTGACCGCAGAAACGCAGAGAAAATGCAGGACCTGAACATGACGCATGTCCGACGCCCATCCATGGATGAAACCGGTCGTTTTTCGAGCCCCACGCGCCGTCAATTGCTGGCCGGTCTTGCCACGGGCCTTGCCACGCCGGCGCTGCTCGGGACCGGTGCCCTGTCGATGACGGCATCAAGGGCGCGTGCTGCCGAAGAAGGCCTGCTGTTCAAACATAAATACGGCGAAACCCTTCTGGAAAAGCCCGCCACCCGCGTCGTGTCGCTCGGTTTTACCACGCAGGATTCGCTTTTGGCGCTCGGCACGCCGCCGGTCGGCATCCGTGAATGGTTCGGTGCACGTCCTTATGCCGTCTGGCCCTGGGCGGAAAGTTATCTCGGTGATGCCAAACCCACGGTCATTTCCGGCGAGGTGTCCATCGAGATCGTCGCATCGTTGCAGCCCGACCTGATCATCGGTGTCGGCTCCGGTATCTCCAAGGCCGAATATGATGTGTTGTCGCAGGTGGCGCCGGTGCTGATGCAGCCGGCCGATAATCCCTCCTACGGCACCCGCTGGGATGTGCAGACGGAAATGTTCGGCCGCGCGCTCGGCAAGGTCGAAAAGGCCAATGAACTGATCGCCAAAAACAGGGCGCTGTTTGCCGCCGTGCGTGAACGCCACCCGGACTGGGCCGGCAAGACCGGTGTCTGCGCCTACAATTTCAATGGCGAGACCGGTGCCTTCATCGGCTCCGATACCCGCGCCACCTTCATGGCCGAACTTGGTTTCAAACCCACTGACAAGCTGGCCGATCTGAAAACGGCCCAAGGCTTTTACGCACCACAGTCGCCGGAAGACCTGTCGGCGCTCGATGCCGATCTTCTGGTGTGGATTTCCTCCTTCGATACCGTGCCGGATATCGTCGCGCTCCCCATGCGCAAGACCTTGAAAGCGTATAAGGAAGGCCGCGAAGTCATGGCCGGATCCTTGATCGCCGGGGCACTTTCCTTCGGCAGCGTGCTCTCCTTGCCCTTTGCTCTGCAAGAACTGGAGGGCGATATCGCGCTTGCGCTCGATGGCGATCCGGCAACCAGGGTGCCGTCCAGCGTCAAGGCGGGGCTCGCTCCGTGAGGGCAATGGCAGTCGCAGCTCTGGCGCTCGTTTTTGCTGCCGTGCTGACCTTGACGGTCGGCGTACGGGAAGGCGGCTTTGCGCTGCTCTGGCAGGCGCTTACCGCTTTCGACCCCACCGATCCGGCCCATATCGCCATACATTCGATCCGCATGCCGCGCCTGATCGCCGGCCTGATCGCCGGCGCCGCACTCGGCATGGCCGGCACGATCATGCAGGCGATCACCCGCAATCCGCTCGCCGATCCCGGCATTCTGGGCATCAATGCCGGCGCTGCCTTCGCCGTCGTCATCGGTTCGCTGATTGCCGGCCGTGCCGATAACGGCCTGATGGCAGCGCTTGCCTTTCCCGGTGCCGCCGCTGCCGCCGTTGCGGTTTTCGCGCTCGGAGGTGGTTTGAAGGGGGATGCCGGGCCGGTGCGTCTGACGTTGGCCGGTGTCGCGCTCAGCGCCATGCTGCTCTCCTTCGTGTCCGCCATCATTCTCGCCCGCAACGAGGCGCTGGAAGTGTTTCGGTTCTGGGTCACCGGCTCGCTGGCGCAGGCCGGCATGCGGCCGTTGGGGTATATGGCCGTCGCCGCCGTATTCGGCTCCGCCCTTGCCATCGCCATCGCCCCGCGTATCGAAGCGCTGTCGCTCGGTTCGGCGCTGGCGCGTGGCCTCGGCACCAATCCCGGCCGTATCCAGTTCGGCGCGCTTGTGGCGGTCACGGCACTCACCGGCGCTGCCGTCGGTGTTGCCGGTCCGGTCGCTTTCCTCGGCCTGCTGGTGCCGCGTCTGGCTCGCCGTGTCGGCGGCCATGTCTTGCGCCGTGAACTCATCGCCTCCGCCATTCTGGGTGCGGCTATCCTGCTGTTTGCCGATACGATCGGTCGCCTTGTCACTCCGCCGGCGGAAATCCGCGTCGGCACCATGACGGCGCTGATCGGCGCGCCGATGTTTATCTGGATGGCGCGGCGTCTGCGCGCGGGAGCGGGCGCATGACCGTAAAAATGAACGCGAAGATGACGGCAGGCATTCGTGGTGGTCTCGTTCTGGCGGCAGCTCTGCTGCTCGCCATCGTGCTGTCGCTGATGATCGGCCAGATCAGGCTGTCGGTTTCGGACCTGTGGACCGGTCTCTTGACCGGCAAAGGGCCGGGTGCCTTGACCCTGCGCGTGTTGCGCGGTCCGGGTGTCGTCACCGCCATCGGCGCCGGTGCAGCACTCGGTGCTTCGGGTGCCATCTTCCAGATCCTGCTGCGCAATCCGCTGGCGGCACCCGATGTCATGGGCTTCACCTCCGGCGCCGGCCTTGCCGTCGTCTGCGGCGTGCTGGCCGGAACGACCCTGCCCATGCCGCTTCTCTCCGCCGCCGGTGGTCTGGCCGCCGCCTGCGCTGTCGCCATTCTGGCGATCAAGCGCGATGGCACACAGGTGCCGATCACCCTCATCCTTGTTGGTCTCGGCATCGGTTTCCTCACCACTGCCGGCAACAGTTTTATCGTCACCCGCCTGCCGCCCGAACAGGCGGCCGAAGCGCAGCGCTGGCTGACCGGCTCGCTCGCCGCGCGCGACTGGGGCCATGCCGCACAGGTTTTCGGCTGCGGCGCGGTGCTTGCCGTCATCCTCGCCATTCAGGTGCGCGCGCTTGGCCTTCTGGAACTGGGCGATGATCTTGCCAACGGGCTTGGCCTGAGAAGCAATCGTGCACGGCTGCAACTGGCCGGCACCGGTGTGCTGCTCGCCGCAACGGGCGTGGCCGTCGCCGGTCCCGTCCCCTTCATCGCGCTGATGGCCGGCCCGCTCGGTATGCGCGTCACCGGCGCCACCCAGCCGGGCGGCCGCATCATCTCGGCTGCCGTCACCGGCGCCATCATCACGGTTCTGGCAGATCTTGCGGCACGCTCCATCGTGCCCGGTCTGCAACTGCCCGCCGGCGTCATGACCGGCATTTTTGGAGCGCCTTATCTGCTGTGGCTTCTGTCGCGCGAAATGGACGCCGGAGACATTTGATGACATCTGCAAACAATGCGCTGAAAGCGGAAAACCTGACGATCGGTTACGGTGAGCGCACCGTCATCGACAATCTGTCGCTGGATTTTCCGGCTGGCCGCATGACCGCCATTCTCGGCCCCAATGGCTGCGGAAAATCCACGCTTCTGCGCGCGCTTGCCCGCCTGATCACGCCGGAAAAGGGCACCGTCACGCTCGGCAGCGACAATATCTTTTCCATGGATACGCGCGCCCTTGCCCGCCGCCTCGCCATCCTGCCACAGGCTTCCAAGGCGCCGGAAGGCATTACGGTTGCCGATCTCGTCCGCCGTGGCCGCACGCCGTGGCGTGGCCTGTTTTCAGCCTGGAGCGAGGCGGATGCGGCAGCCGTCGAACGGGCGCTGAAAGAGGTCGGGCTGACGGATATGTCGGAACGGCCGATCGACCAGCTGTCCGGCGGCCAGCGCCAGCGGGCATGGATCGCGCTGGTTCTGGCGCAGGATACGCCCTGCCTTCTGCTGGATGAGCCGACCACATGGCTCGATCTCACCCATCAGATCGAGGTCCTGTCGCTTGTTCGCGAGCGCAACCGCAATCAGGGCGTCACCGTCGTCACGGTTCTGCACGATCTTAATCTCGCAGCGCGTTTTTACGATAGGCTGGTCCTGCTCGGCCCTAACGGCATGGTGGCGGCCGGTTCGCCGCAGGATGTGCTGACGGAAGAAAACCTGATGACCGGTTTTGGCCTCTCGGCCATGGTCTTGCCCGATCCGATCACCGGCACGCCGATGGTGGTGCCGCGTTAAGCGGCATTCAGCTCCAGTAGGAAACAGCGGTAAAATCGCGCTTGCCGAAACCGCGCGCCAGAAGGCAGGTGCGGGCAGCCTTGGCGGCGTCGCAATGGCCGGCAAACCAGACGTGGCAGGTGGAGGGCGTTTCACAGCATTCCAGGGCCTCGACAAGGTTGTCCACCGGCACGACACGGTCGTCGCCGGCAAGCTCGCAGAGATTCTCCTTGGAAACCTGCAGATAGGCTTTCACCTTGCCCGGCGCTGCGGCCAGCATGCGGGAAATCGCCGGCATGGCGGTCTCGTCGCCGAACAGCAGCAGTTCGGCCGCCGCCGGGCATCCGCCGCCGCCGGGGCCCATCAGGCCGACGGTCTCGCCGATCGGATTGCTGTCCGCCCAGTCGGATGTCGGGCTGCCTTCGTGGCGAAAGATGTCGAATTCCAGCCAGCCGTCCCCGGTCGCCATCGTCGTGTAGACAGGCTTGTGCAGCGCGTCCTCGCCTTCCGGCCAGACCGTGCGGCCATTGGCGGCGGTGCGCGGCCAGATCGGTGCGCGGCCGCGCGGGCCGATGAGAATGCGAAAGTGCAGGCTGCCGCTGGCAAACCGTTCGGCGTCGTCACCTTCAAGGCGAACGCGCAGATAACCGGGCGAGCGGCGCGAAACCGAAGCCACCGTCATCAGCGAAAGGCCGGGCGCCAGCGCGCCGGCATCCACCTTGTCCCATGCGATCGAAAGGTTCTTGCCGTCCAGCAACTCGGTCACGCTGTCCTGCAGCGTGCGCAGCAGGCGTTCTTCCGGTGAGGTCAGCTTGACGGTGACGGTATCGCCGGCAGGATGAAAGCTGGCCTTGGAACTCCAGACGTTAAGGGAAAGGCTGGAACCATCCTGTTCCAGCTCGATATCCCAAAGCTTTGCCCGTTCCTTGAGCGCTTCCAGTGCCGCCGCGCCATTTTCGGCGATACGGCCTTCCGTCTGATGTGTCGCTGCCATGTCTCTAACCCGGACTGTCCGTTCCGGGCTTCATGCGCATTCCTGAGTATGAATGTCAAGAATGAGATCGATCACATCGAACACAAACCGGTCAGCGCAGCATTTTGGGCCCACCAAGAATCTTGTCGTCGATCTCGCCGATCGCATCCATGTCGCGGCCGACGTAATCGATAGACAGAAGAATATGGCGCAGCACGTTGATGCGTGCCCGGCGCTTGTCGTTGGAGAGCACCACGGTCCAGGGGCTCTCTTGCCTGTGGGTCTTGTCCAGCATGGCATCGCGCTTGGCGGTGTAATCGTCCCATTTCGGCAGGCCGGCAATATCCATCGGTGAAAGCTTCCATGTCTTCAGCGGATCATGGCGGCGATCGTGAAAACGCTTCAGCTGCATTTCATGGCCGATGTCGAGCCAGAACTTGAAGAAGTGGATGCCGTCATCAACGATCATCTGCTCGATATGCGGCACCGTCTTGATGAAATCGCGATACTGTTCGACCGTGCAGAAGCCCATGACCGGCTCCACCACCGCACGGTTATACCAGGAGCGGTCGAACAGGGTGATCTCGCCAGCACTTGGAAAATGCGTCACGTAACGCTGAAAATACCATTGGCCGGCTTCTTTCTCGGTCGGCTTGGCCAGTGCGATGACATGGGCGGAACGTGGGTTGAGATAGGAATGCAGGTTGAAGATCGTGCCGCCCTTGCCGGCCGCATCGCGCCCTTCGAACAACGCCATCATGCGTTTGCCGGTGGATTGCAGCGAATATTGCAGCTTGACCATCTCGACCTGCAGCGCATGCATCTGCTTTTCGTATTTTTCGCGGTTCAGCTTGTCCTCATAAGGAAAGCCGCCAGAGGACAGCGCCTTTTCCTCCACCCAGTCCGGCAGGTTGGGGTCGTCGATATTGAAGATGCGCTTCTTGCCCTTGATATCGAGTTCGACGGCGCGGTCCTGGGCAAAATCCATGTGTGGCATCCTCTCGGGGCTTCGGCTTTCTGCAGTTGAAAACAAAGCTAGTGCAGTGAGTGGCTTAATGCCAGTTTTTACAAAACACAGGCGCCTTCATCGTACTGTTGCAAAGCTGTGCAAAATCGCTTGGCTTCGGGCGATCAATGCATATCTGTCATGATCGCGCTATAAGACCACCGGTTATCGTTTAGACGGTGGCGATTGGGAGCGCGCGTAGGGGCGTGGTGGAAGCAGTGAGCAAAGACAGCAGGCAGGCAGAAGATAGACAGGCAGGCATGCAGATGGCTTCCAGGTTCAGGCGCGGTTGGCCGATTTTTGCGGTGGCGACGCTTCTGGCGATCATTGCCTGGTTTTCGCAGGTCGATGGGCTGATGGTCGCTGCCGGCTGGGTGTTGATCGTGCTGTCCGTCTTCGCCATCCGCTTCGGATCCGCAGCCGTTGCCAATGCGCCGGCGAAAGAGGCGGCTTCTGAAGAAGCGGACGAGCAACCGCTCGACGAGGTGGTCACCGCCTATCGCGCGCTGGATATCCCGATCCTCATTCTCTCCAGTGATGCGACGGTGCTGTACCACAATCCGGCGGCGGAAAAGGCGCTGGGCGAATTCGAGCTCGGTTCGCACCTGTCGGCGCGCCTGCGTTCGCCCGGCATTCTCGACATGGTGCGTGAAACGGTGGCGACCGGCGAGCCGAACCAGATGGAACATTCCGAACGCCTGCCGTCGGAACGGGTCTATATCCTGCGCATCGCACCCTTGTTGGAAGAGGGGGCTGCCGTCGGCACGTCGCGTTTTTATGTCCTGTCCTTCCGCGATATTTCCGAACTGCGCCGGCTCGACCGCATGCGCTCGGATTTCGTCGCCAATGCCAGCCACGAACTGCGCACCCCGCTCGCCTCGCTGCGCGGCTTCATCGAGACCATTCAGGGGCCGGCCAAGGGCGATGCGAAAGCACAGGAAAAATTCCTCGGCATCATGCTCGATCAGGCTACCCGCATGAGCCGCCTTGTCGATGACCTCTTGTCGCTGTCGCGGCTGGAGTTGAAATCCCATATCGCGCCGGACCAGCGCGTCGACCTTCTGCCGGTCGTCTGCCATGTGCGCGATGCGCTTTTGCCGCTGGCATCCGATCTCGGTGTCGATATCCGCATGCACATGCCGGAAGGCAAGGTAGAAGTGACCGGCGATCGTGACGAGCTGGTGCAGGTCGTCGAAAACCTGATCGAGAATGCCTGCAAATACGGTCAGGAAGGTGAGGTTGTCGATGTCTATCTCACCAAGGGAGAGGGGCAGCCGGTCGAATTCAGCGTCGTTGATCGCGGTCCGGGCATCCCGGCCGAGCATGTGCCGCGTCTGACCGAGCGCTTTTACCGTGTCAGCGTGGCCGACAGCCGCTCCAAAAAAGGCACCGGCCTGGGGCTCGCCATCGTCAAGCATATTCTCACGCGCCACCGTGCACGGCTGATCGTGAAGTCGGAAATCGGCAAGGGAACCACGTTTACCGTGCGTTTTTGACATAAAAACCCGATGTGAGATTCACACGGTAAAAATAATTCATACAAATCAAAGGGATGATCTGTCACAATTGTTTCATCGAAGTGACATAAAAGCTGAGGCCAAGGGCAGTTAAGACGTGCTGGCCGAAAGCCGGTAAGCGCGAAAAAAACCGGCTGCAAACGCTTTTACAAACCCATACCGGGAGAACATCGATGAACATGTTGAAACTTTCCGCAGCTGCCCTCGTGGCTTCTGTTGCCTTTGCTGGCGCAGCTGTTGCTCGCGACCAGGTTCAGGTTGCCGGCTCTTCCACCGTTCTGCCTTACGCGAAGATCGTTGCTGAAACTTTTGCTGAAACCTTTCCGGACTTCAAGGCTCCGGTCATCGAGTCCGGCGGTACGGGCGGTGGTCTGAAGACATTCTGCTCGGGCGTCGGTGAAGGCACGATCGACATTGCCAACGCTTCGCGCGCCATCAAGAAGGACGAACTGGAAGCCTGTAAGGCTGCCGGCGTTGCCGACGTTCAGGAAGTTCGCATCGGTTACGACGGCATCGTGTTCGCTGCCGACTCTTCGAACGGCGACATGAAGATCACCCCGAAGGACCTCTACACGGCTCTGGCTGCCCAGGTTGTCGTTGACGGCAAGCTCGTCGCCAACCCGCACAAGAACTGGTCGGATGTCAACGCAACCCTGCCGAAGGGCCCGATCGCTGCCTATATCCCGGGCTCCAAGCACGGCACCCGCGAAGTCTTCGAAGAGAAGATCATGGCTGAAGGCTGCAAGGAGGCCGGCGCCACCGACGTCATCAAGGCTTCGATCACCGATGCCAAGGCAGCAGCTGCTGCTTGCGTCGCAGTTCGCAAGGACGGCGCTGCAGTCGACATCGACGGCGACTACACCGAGACGCTTGCTCGTATTGCCGCCAACAAGACCGGCCTCGGCGTCTTCGGCCTGGCCTTCTATGAAAACAACATGGACAAGCTGAAGGTTGCGACCGTTTCGGACGTCGTTCCGTCGACCGAAACCATCTCCTCCGGCGAGTATCCGGTTTCCCGTCCGCTGTTCTTCTACGTCAAGAAGGCTCACCTGGGCGTTATCCCGGGCCTGAAGGAATACGTGGAATTCTTCCTGTCTGACGACATGGTCGGCCCGGACAGCCCGCTGGCTGAATACGGCCTGGTTGCCGCTCCGGACGCACAGCGCGAAGAAGCTCGCAAGGCCTTCGAATCCGGCAAGTCTCTCTAATGAACCACCCGGCGCCGCTTGAAAAAGCGGCGCCGATTTCTTCTTCTTTGGCCTTTCGGCTGCCCGATCAGGGGCGGTCTTGGAGCGGACCCGCAGTGATGACTGCGTTGTGTAACCGCGAATAAATCGGTTCCGATGGTTGGAATTGTGCGGTAAGCGTGCCGCCGATGGCGGTAGGCCGGGGGATTGTGATGAGCACACCATTGATTTTGTTGGTACTGGCGATCTTCGCGATCGTCTGTTACGTCGTCGGGACACGGCGCGCCTTGGCCATTGCCGGCGGATTGTCCTTCAGGCTGCATTCACGGCAGGGCTATTATGGCGCTTTTGTCGCCATCTGCGCCATCGTGCCGGCTGCGGCTGTTCTGGTGGTCTGGCTGGTTGCCAGCCCCCTTTATATCAATTCCACCATCCATGACGGTTTTCCCGCAGAGGTGAAGGCCCAGTCGGAAGCGCAGCAGGGCCTCAGCTTCGGCATGGTCAATTCGCTGGCGCGCGGCATGGATGTACTGACGCTCGAGGAAATCGATGCCGTCGGCGCCAACCCTGCCGAACTGCGCTCGGCGCTGGGCGCCAAGGGCGTGCCGCTGGCTGGCGATCCGGAACCTTGGATGGTTGCGTCCGCCGGTGATCTGAATGCCATGCAGAAGATCAGCAATCGCGTCATGACCGCGATCGTGCTGATGGTGGCGCTGGCCGGTGCCGGCCTCTCCTATGTTCGCATCGCACCGCGTTTCCGCGCCCGTAACCGCGTTGAAAAGGTCATCCTTTCCGCGCTGGTCCTCGCATCGTCGATCGCCATCGTCACCACGATCGGCATCGTCATGTCGATGCTGACGGAAGCCGGTCACTTCTTCGGCCGCGTCCCGGCCTGGGAATTCTTCTTCGGTACCGTCTGGGATCCGCGCTTTGCGGCTGCGGGTGCAGGCGCTGCTTCGGATGGTCAGTTCGGTCTCATCCCGCTTCTCGCCGGCACGCTCTATATCGGCTTCGTTGCCATGCTCGTCGCCGTTCCGGTCGGCCTGTTCTCCGCCATCTACATGTCGGAATACGCCTCGCCGCGCGTGCGCTCGATCGCCAAGCCGCTGCTGGAAGTTCTCGCCGGCATCCCGACCATCGTCTACGGCTTCTTCGCGCTCACTTCGGTCGGTCCGTTCCTGCGTGATATCTCGGCGCAGCTTCACGGCCTTGCCACCGGCGAATATGTCAACTTCATCCAGGCACAGAGCGTTCTGACCGCCGGTTTCGTCATGGGCATCATGCTGATCCCTTACGTCTCCTCGCTGTCGGACGATATCATCACCGCAGTCCCCCGCGCGCTGCGTGACGGTTCGCTCGGTCTGGGCGCCACCAAGTCGGAAACCATCAAGAAGGTCGTCATGCCGGCAGCTCTGCCGGGTGTTGTCGGCGCGCTTCTGATGACCGCCTCGCGCGCCATCGGCGAAACCATGATCGTGGTGCTTGCCGCCGGTGTTGCCGCCCGCATGCAGCTCAATCCGTTCGAGCCGATGACGACCGTGACCGTCAAGATCGTCAGCCAGCTGACGGGCGACCTTGAATTCACCTCGCCGCAGACGCTGGTTGCCTTCGCACTCGGCATCACGCTGTTTGCCATCACGCTTTGCCTCAACATCTACGCGCTCTTCATTGTGCGCAAATACCGGGAGCAGTACGAATGACCGACGTGGTTTCCTCCCCCGCCGGCGTGATCGACAAGCCCGCCCGCCGCGATATCGGCATTAAGCGCCGTTACCGTGCAGAGCGCCGTTTTCGCGCCTATGGCATTGCCGCGCTGTCCTTCGGCCTTCTGTTCCTTGCTCTGCTGCTGTGGTCGGTCGTTTCGAAGGGTTACACGGCCTTCCAGCAGACGATGATCACCGTTCCGGTCGAGTTTTCCGAGCAGATCATCGACAAGGATAACGAGCGTGCCACCGATCCGCAGAAGCTGATGACGGCGAACTACCCGATCGTCGCCCGCAATGCGGTGGCCAAGGCGCTTGGCGTTGCCGAAAACGACACCGCCGGCCTGCGCGCCGTCAACCAGATGATTTCGAACGGTGTTCGCGGTCAGTTGCGCGACATGGTCCTTGCCAATCCGCAGATCATCGGCACCACGCAGACGGTGTCCTTGCTCGCCGCCGGTGATATCGACAGCGCCTTCAAGGGCCAGATCGACCTCTCTGTCACCGAGCAGAACCGCAAGATTTCCGACCGGCAGGTCGGCTGGATGAACCAGCTGGTGGAAGCCGGCGCGCTCGGCAAACATTTCAACACCGGTATTTTCGTCAACGGCAATTCCAGCCGTCCGGAAGCAGCCGGCGTCGGTGTCGCGCTGATCGGTTCGTTCTACATGATGCTGATCGTGCTCGTGCTGTCGCTGCCGATCGGTGTTGCCGCCTCGATCTATCTCGAGGAGTTCGCTCCGAAGAACAGGCTCACCGACCTGATCGAGGTGAACATCAACAACCTCGCGGCCGTGCCGTCGATCGTTTACGGTCTGCTCGGTCTTGCCGTCTTCATCAACTTCATGGAACTGCCGCGTTCGGCCTCGCTGGTCGGCGGTCTGGTCCTGACGCTGATGACGCTGCCGACCATCATCATCGCCACCCGCGCGGCCCTGAAGGCGGTACCACCGTCGATCCGCGCGGCGGCCCTCGGCCTCGGCGCCTCGAAGATGCAGACCATCTTCCATCACGTTCTGCCGCTTGCCATGCCGGGCATTCTCACCGGCACCATCATCGGCCTGGCGCACGCGCTCGGCGAAACCGCGCCGCTTCTCCTGATCGGCATGGTCGCCTTCGTCGCCAACTATCCGACCACCCCCATGGATCCGTCCACGGCCCTGCCGGTGCAGATCTACATGTGGGCCAACGAGGCGGAACGCGCCTTCGTCGAAAGAACCTCGGGAGCGATCATCATCCTGCTCCTGTTCCTCATTGTCATGAATGTCGGTGCAATCCTGTTGCGCCGCCGCTTCGAACGGCGCTGGTAGAAGGAGCTCTGTTATGAACATGATGTCTGAAGCAGCAGTGGAAAAGGCGCTGGACAAGAAAATGAATGACATGACCTACAAGATGATCGGCAACGACGTATCCGTCTATTACGGCGAGAAGCGCGCCCTGTTCGACGTCAACCTCAACGTTCGCGAAAACACGGTCACTGCCCTTATCGGCCCGTCGGGCTGCGGCAAGTCGACCTTCCTGCGCACGTTGAACCGCATGAACGACACGATCGAGGGCTGCCGCGTCACCGGCAAGATCACCCTCGACGGCGATGATATCTACGACAAGGAAATCGACGTCGTGGAACTGCGCGCCCGCGTCGGCATGGTGTTCCAGAAGCCGAACCCGTTCCCGAAGTCGATCTACGAAAACATCGCCTACGGTCCGCGCATCCACGGTCTGGCCCGCAACAAGGCCGATCTCGACCAGATCGTCGAGGCCAGCCTGCAGCGCGCAGGTCTCTGGACGGAAGTCAAGGATCGCCTGCATGAAGGCGGCACCGGCCTTTCCGGTGGTCAGCAGCAGCGTCTGTGCATTGCACGCGCGGTTGCCGTTTCGCCGGAAGTCATCCTGATGGACGAACCCTGTTCGGCGCTTGACCCGATCGCAACCGCAAAGGTCGAGGAACTCATCCACGAACTGCGCGCCAACTACACGATCGTCATCGTCACGCACTCCATGCAGCAGGCGGCCCGCGTTTCGCAGCGCACGGCCATGTTCCACCTTGGCCAGCTGGTCGAGGAAAACGACACCGACAAGATGTTCACCAACCCTGATGACCAGCGCACGCAGGATTACATCATGGGCCGCTTCGGCTGATCCGGGTCTTTGACCCGATTTGCCAGAGTTTAAGACATCAAGGATTAGAAAAATGGCTTCGACCCATATTCTTTCGGCCTACGACGAAGAACTGAAATACCTGAACCGCCGCATTTCCGAGATGGGCGGTCTGGCAGAGCAGATGTGCGGCGATGCCGTACGTGCTCTGGTCAATTCCGACACCGCGCTTGCCCAAAAAATCATTTCGGATGACGTGATCCTCGACCACGCCGAGCGCGAAATCCAGGACAAGGCGATCGTCACCATCGCCAAGCGCCAGCCGATGGCAGCCGACCTTCGCGAAATCATCGGCACGTTGCGTATCGCCGCCGACCTCGAGCGCGTCGGCGATCTGGGCAAGAACACTGCCAAGCGCGTCATCGCCGTGCAGGGCACCGGCGTTCCGCGCAAGCTGGCCCGTGGCCTTGAGCATCTCTCCGAACTGGCTCTCGTGCAGCTCAAGGACGTTCTCGACGTGTTTGCCAGCCGTTCGGCCGAGAAGGCGGAAATCATCCGCGCTCGCGACGAGGAAATCGACGCGATGTACACGTCGCTGTTCCGCGAGCTTCTGACCTACATGATGGAAGATCCGCGCAACATCACCTCGTGCACGCATCTTCTGTTCTGCGCCAAGAACATCGAGCGTATCGGCGACCACGCCACCAACATCGCCGAGACCATCTATTACATCAAGACCGGCGCCCAGCTCGAAGGCGAACGTCCGAAGGACGATACGGCAAACACGGTTGGTGCGCCCGCCGAGTGACGGGTGAAACGGAGTAGACCAGAACATGCTACCCAAGATCGCGGTCGTTGAAGACGAAGAAGCACTGAGCGTGCTTCTTCGCTACAATCTCGAAGCCGAAGGATATGAAGTCGAAACCGTTCTGCGCGGTGACGAGGCCGAAATCCGACTTCAGGAACGCGTTCCTGACCTTCTCATCCTCGACTGGATGCTGCCGGGGGTTTCCGGCATCGAACTGTGCCGTCGCCTGCGCATGCGGCCGGAGACCGAGCGTCTGCCGATCATCATGTTGACGGCGCGTGGCGAGGAAAGCGAACGTGTTCGGGGTCTGGCGACCGGCGCCGACGATTACGTCGTCAAGCCGTTCTCCACGCCGGAACTGATGGCCCGCGTCAAGGCGATGTTGCGCCGTGCCAAGCCAGAAGTGTTGTCGAGCGTTCTTAAATGCGGCGATATCGAGCTGGATCGCGAGACTCATCGCGTTCACCGCAAGACCCGCGAAGTGCGCCTCGGCCCGACCGAATTCCGTCTTCTGGAATTCCTCATGGTGTCTCCGGGCCGCGTCTTTTCGCGCTCGCAGCTGCTGGATGGCGTCTGGGGTCACGATATCTATGTGGACGAGCGCACCGTCGACGTGCATGTCGGCCGCCTGCGCAAGGCGCTGAACTTTTCCAACATGCAGGATGTCATCCGCACCGTTCGCGGCGCTGGATATTCCATGGAAGCCTGATCGGTTTCATCGGATCGGAATGAGAATGGCCCGGATGCGTTTGCGTCCGGGCCATTTGTCATTCTGCAAGTGTTTACTCTGCTGGAGCCTGTGTCGTCTGGCTCCATTCCGGCAGCGGAAAGATCCTGTCATAGGCCATGTTGAAGAAAAACGCGTAGATCAGGTAGAAGGTGGCGAACGAGATATCCATCACCAGTGCCTGCCAGATCGTCACGCCGAGATACCAGGCGATGAAGGGCAGGAGCGCGATCAAAAGGCCAAGCTCAAACAGCACGGTATGGGCAATACGCAGCGGCATCGTCTTCAGCGTGGTGCCGCGAAATTTCTGCATCAGATGGTCGAAGCCGAGATTGTAGACGTAATTCCAGGCCGTCGCGAGTGTGGCTGAAACAATGCCGACGACGCCGACATGTTCGACCGGAAGATGGAACACGAAGGATGCGAGCGGCGTGAAAAGCGCAAGCCCGATGACTTCAAAGCTGATGGCATGGCGAATACGGTCGCGCACTGTGCGCATGGTCAACCCCTTGGGTTTTGGCCGGGCCGTCCCGGTGTTTATGCCCAATACGGGGGAGGTCGTCCTCGCGAGCCGTAATTAAGTGTTTGCCCATCTATTGGCAAGTGGCCTTGTCGCAAACCTGCCTTGCAGATGGGCAAATGCCGGATTTTCGGCCACAAAAAAAGCGGGTCGCAAAACCCGCTTTTCGATCTCGTCCTCGTGTGTGCCTGCCGGATCAAGAGGCGCGGGCAACCGCCTTGTTGCGGCGCTCGTTGACCGGCTGGTAGGCCATGCGGCCGTGGTATTTGCAGTAAGGCGAATTGTCCGGGGATTCAGCGCCGCAGAAGTGGAAATCGTCCTTCAGCGGGTCGCCCATCGGCCACTTGCAGGTGCGCTCTGTCAGTTCCGTCAGCGCCAGCTTGCGGTTGATCGGAACAACGATGTTGCCAGCCGGCTTGTAGACGGCGACTTCCTGCGCGTCGTCCATTTCCATCTCTTCGCGCACCATGGTGGCGCCGACCGGGCGCTGTACGGTACGGGTCTGCGGACGTGCCGCAAAATTGCTCTGCGGACGCGGCGCCGAAGACGCTACGCGCTTTGCCGCCGGGCGCGGTGTCGCGCTGGTGGCACCACCGGCCTTCGCTCGGCCAGGCAGGTTGAGGCGATGGACTTTGCCAATCACCGCGTTACGGCTTACGCCTCCAAGTTGCGCCGCGATCTGGCTGGCGCTCAGGCCTTCAGCCCATAATTTCGTCAGTCGCTCGACCCGCTCGTCAGTCCAGTTCATGCTATCTCTCCGCCGTGAGGTGCTGAACGTGGCTTGAATCGGTCACCGCTCCGGCGAAGGAATCCGCCAGAAAATACTACATCTATACTTTTGGTGACTAGTTCCGCCGCATGCAGCCTAGTAATTGACGATTAACCTAGTGTGGGGCTGACTCCGTGGCAAGAGTCGGGCGAATCACTGCGAATCGATTTCCGTGTTTTCCCCAACTTGCTGCCCTTGAGAGTCATATATGTCACAGCTTCCGGGCGAGTGACGGTCGCGCGCAATAGAGTTGTTTTCAAGGCATTGAAAGCAGTTTTGTTGACAGCACACAGGGAAATGCCGATAGTGCCCACGCCGCCTGTCCAGGCGGCATTTTTAATTTCGGCGACACGGGTCGCCATCTGGTTTCCACCAGTTTCAAGGAGTGAATGTCGCCATGGCTGAAGCCGCGCTTTTCGACACGTTTGCCCGGGCTCCGCTGCGCTTCGAGCGCGGCGAAGGCGTTTGGCTTGTGACGGAACGCGGCGAGCGATATCTCGATTTTGGCGCGGGCGTCGCGGTCACCTCCTGCGGTCATTCCAATCCGCACCTGGTCGAAGCGCTGAAGTCGCAGGCCGAAAAAGTCTGGCACCTGTCCAACCTTTACGAGATCCCCGAGCAGGAGCGCCTCGCCCGTCGGCTGACGGAGGCGACGTTTGCAGACAAGGTGTTCTTCACCAATTCGGGTGCGGAAGCGCTGGAATGCGCCATCAAGACGGCGCGCCGTTACCACTATTCCAAGGGCAATCCGGAAAAATTCCACATCATCACCTTCGAAGGTGCCTTCCACGGCCGCACGATCGCGACGATCGCTGCCGGTGGCCAGGAAAAGTACATGGAAGGTTTCGGCCCCAAGGCTCAGGGTTTCGATCAGGTGCCGTTCGGTGATCTCGAGGCGCTCAATGCTGCCATCAACGAAAACACCGGCGCCCTGCTGATCGAGCCGATCCAGGGCGAGGGCGGCGTACGGTCCGTTCCGAAGGAATTCATGCGCGAGCTGCGCCGCATCTGCGATGAAAAGGGCCTGCTGCTGATCCTCGACGAGGTTCAGACCGGCGTCGGCCGTACGGGTAAGTTTTTTGCGCACGAGTGGCTGGGCATCACCCCTGATATCATGGCGATCGCCAAGGGCATCGGCGGCGGTTTTCCGTTCGGCGCCTGCCTTGCAACGGCAGAGGCCGCCTCCGGCATGAAGCCCGGCATCCATGGTACGACCTATGGCGGCAATCCGCTGGCCATGGCCTGCGGTAATGCCGTGCTCGATATCGTTCTTGCTGACGGTTTCCTCGAAAACGTCCGTGATGTCGCGCTGGTCTTCCGCCAGGGGCTGGCGGCACTGAAGGATCGTTTCCCGGACGTGATCGAGGATATTCGCGGCGAGGGGCTGCTGCTCGGCATCAAGGCAAAAATCCCGGCCGGCGATCTCGTGACCGGCCTGCGCAACGAAAAGATGCTGGCCGTGCCGGCTGGCGACAATGTCGTGCGCCTGCTGCCGCCGCTGGTTGTCACCGCCGAAGAGGCCCGCGAAGGTCTGGCCCGTATCGAACGCGCGGCGGAAGCACTCACCGCTGAACAGTTGAAAAAAACCGCCTGAGGGGCAGGGAGGGGACGCCGTTTCGGGTTCCCTCGTGAAGGGAATATTTGAAATGGCATCTCCCAAGCATTTTCTGGATCTGTCCGAAGTCTCGAAGCAGGATCTGCGCACGATCCTTGATGACGCCAAGGTCCGGAAGGCCGCCACCAAGGCGGGCACCGCGGACAAGCCGCTGGCCGGCAAGATGCTGGCCATGATCTTTGAAAAGCCGTCCACCCGCACGCGCGTTTCCTTCGATGTCGGCATGCGCCAGCTTGGCGGCGAAACGCTGTTCCTGTCCGGCACGGAAATGCAGCTCGGCCGCGCCGAAACCATCGGTGACACCGCCAAGGTGCTGTCGCGTTATGTCGATGCGATCATGATCCGCACCACCGATCACAGGCGCCTGATCGAGCTTGCCGAACACGCCACCGTGCCGGTCATCAACGCTTTGACCGACGACACGCATCCCTGCCAGATCATGGCCGACCTGATGACGTTCGAGGAGCATCGCGGCTCCGTCGAAGGCAAGACCTTTGCCTGGACCGGTGACGGCAACAACGTGCTGCATTCCTTCGTCGAAGGTGCCGCCCGGTTCGGCTACACGATGAACATGGCCGTTCCGATGGGTTCCGAGCCGCACGACAAGTTCATGAACTGGGCGCGCAACAATGGCGGCGACGTCAAGCTCTACCATGATGCCGAACAGGCGGTGGCAGGCGTCGACATGGTGGTGACCGATACCTGGGTGTCGATGAACCAGGAGCACAAGGCGCGCGGCCACAACATCTTCCAGCCCTATCAGGTCAATGATGCGTTGATGAGCAAAGCCAAGGACGACGCGCTGTTCATGCACTGCCTGCCGGCCCATCGCGGCGAGGAAGTCACCGACGCCGTCATCGACGGCCCGCAGTCGGTCGTTTTCGACGAGGCGGAAAACCGCCTGCACGCGCAGAAGTCGATCCTTGCCTGGTGCTTTGGCGCCGTCTGAGGTCTGATCTTTGAGGATAAGGGCGCCGGCTTGAATTCGGCTGCGGCCCACACCACCTCTTGCACTTCCAATACGCCGGGCGGCATGGCTGCGCCGGCGTTTCAACATATATGAGCGTCGTCTTTTGCCCGGCCAGCGGTTCCGCTTGGCGGGGGCATATGTCAGATTGATGGGACAGACCGGCGCAGAAGGAGCGGAAAATGGCAGAAGCAACCGTTGAACTGAACGATCTCAGCCTTGCCGGTGATGATCGCGTCGTACCCTTTCAGGTCGAAGGTCTGGATGTGCGCGGCCGTGCGGTTCAGCTCGGGCCGATGTTGAACACCATCCTTGCCCGTCATGATTATCCGGCGCCGGTCGCACGCCTGCTGGCTGAATCGCTGGTGCTCACCGCGCTGCTCGGGACCTCGCTCAAATTCTCCGGCAAGTTCACGGTGCAGACCAAGGGTGATGGTCCGGTCGATCTGCTGGTTGCCGACTTCTCGACACCTGATGCCCTGCGCGCTTATGCCCGGTATGACGAGGACGCGCTTGCCGCTGCCGTCGAGGCCGGCAAGACGGCGCCGCAGGAATTGCTGGGCGAGGGCATTCTCGCCTTCACCATCGATCAGGGCATGGGCATGCAGCCCTATCAGGGCATCGTGCCGCTCGATGGCTCCACGCTGGAAGAGATTGCCGGTGTCTATTTCCGCCAGTCGGAACAGATCCCCACCAAGGTACGCCTCGGGGTCGCCGAACTGCTCGACCGCGATGATGACGGCAAGCCGCGCCACAACTGGCGGGCCGGCGGCATCGTCGCGCAGTTCCTGCCGCAGGCGCCCGAGCGCATGCGCCAGCCGGACCTGCATGGCGGTGATGGCGACGAGCGTGAGGAGGCCCATGCCGGTGACGATGCATGGTCGGAAGCCCGCATGCTCGTTGAGACGGTCGATACGGACGAGTTGACCGACCCGCAGGTCGGCATCGAACGGCTGCTCTACCGCCTTTTTCACGAGCGCGGTGTCAGGATCTATGAGCCGCAGCAGGTGTTCGACCGCTGCAGCTGCTCGCGCGACAAGATCAAGGGCGTGCTCTCTGGTTTCACGGCTGAGGAGATTGAGGCCAGCCAAGAAAACGGCCAGATCGCCGTCTCTTGCGAGTTCTGCTCGACCACCTATCGCTATGACGTGGCGGAATTCGCTGCGGCCTGATTGGTGGCAGGCGTACAAATGGAAAAGCCGGCATCGCAGCCGGCTTTTTTCATGACGATCAACGCGGCTCAGTTCAAAATCCGCAGCTGTCCCGGTGAATCCAGCGAAAACGCCGGGATGTCGACGATCATCGTCTCGCCGTCATCGGTTTCCATCTGGTAGTGACCGAACATCATGCCCGAAGGCGTGTCCAACGGGCAGCCGGAGGAATATTCGTAACTGTCGCCGGGTTTCAGGTGCGGCTGTTCTCCGACCACGCCAAGGCCTTCTACCTCGTCGACCAGTCCGTTCTCATCGGTAATGTGCCAGTAGCGCTGCACGAGCCGCACCGGCTTGGAAGAATGGTTTGAAATAACGATGCGATATCCCCAGACATAGCGGCTCTCGTCCGGATCGGATTGCTCCTCCAGATAATACGGCTCTACTTCGACTTCGATATCTTTCGTTCGCGCACTATACATGCCCGATACACCTCATACTGATACTATCGGTATCGTATAGAGTGTGGCTCACGTCAAGAAATCCCGGCCGCAAAGGGCTTTTGCGGCCGGGATTCCATATATTAGGGATAACTGCCATGGTAAATGGCAGCTATTTGCGTCAAATATGATATTTACGCGGAAATTTTCGCGAGAGCCTGCGCGAAATCCTCGATCAGGTCTTCCGGATCCTCGATGCCGGCGGAGAAGCGCACCGTGCCGGCCGAAATGCCGAGTTCGGTACGGGCTTCGTCGCTGAGGTTCTTGTGCGTCGTCGTCGCCGGATGGGTGATGATCGAGCGGGTATCGCCGAGATTGTTGGAAATCGTCACGACCTCCATGGCGTTCTGCAGCTTGAACGCCGCTTCCTTGCCGCCCTTGAGTTCGAACGCCACCAGCGTCGAGCCGCCGGTCATCTGCTTGGCGATGATGTCTGCCTGCGGATGGTCCTTGCGGCCCGGATAGATGACCTTGGCGACCTTGTCGCTTTCCGCCAGGAAATCGGCGATACGGCCGGCATTTTCCGTCTGCTGCTTCACACGGATCGGCAGGGTTTCGAGCCCCTTGATCAGCGTCCATGCGGTGAACGGCGACATGGCCGGGCCGGTGTGGCGGTAATAATCCTGCAGATGCTCGGTCACCCATTCCTTGTCGGAAAGGATGACGCCGGCAAGGCTGCGGCCCTGACCGTCGATATGTTTGGTGGCGGAATAAACGACCACATGCGCGCCGAGTTCCAGCGGCTTCTGGAAAAGCGGCGTGGCGAACACGTTGTCGACCACGACGCGCGCACCGATCTGATCGGCAAGGGCAGCCACGCCGGCAATGTCGATGACTTCGAGCGTCGGGTTGGTCGGGCTTTCAAGGAAGAAAACCTTGGTGTTCGGCTTGATCGCCTTTTCCCAGTTTTCGAGATGGCGTCCATCGACCAGCGTGCATTCGATGCCGTAACGCGGCGCCAGCGTCTCGACCACCCAGCGGCACGAACCGAACAGGGCGCGGGCGGCAACGATATGGTCGCCGGCCTTTAACTGGCACAGAAGCGCTGCCGTGATGGCGGCCATGCCGGAAGCCGTCGCGCGGGCTTCCTCTGCGCCTTCCAGTGCGCACATGCGCTTCTCGAACATGTCGTTGGTGGGGCTGCCGTAGCGGGCGTAGATATAACCCTCTTCCTCGCCCTTGAAGCGTGCTTCCGCGGCTTCTGAACTGTCGTAGGTAAAGCCCTGCGTCAGATAGATCGCTTCCGACATCTCGCCGTATTGCGAGCGCAGCGTTCCGCCATGCACGAGTGTCGTTGCAGGGCGCCAATTCTTGTTCGGAGTTTTGCTCATGTACTGACCACCTTCGTGATACAAAAAAACCGGCCGCAAAAGCAGACCGGTTTTCAACCCGGTCTTTTTAGCCACTTGTTTAACGTGGCTGCAAGCCGACCGGCCAAATCACCACGGGATAAATCTGGCTTACGCCTCACCCCTGCTTGCGTCAATGGTTTTGATTTGGTTTTGTCGCCCATCGATACAGGGACTTTTATGAGATGATCAGGACGACGGGAATTCTGGCCGACCGCGCCATTGCGGCGCTGTTCGATACGGGGCGTCTGGTCACCGAGCGTCCGCTCGATAGCGACCAGATCCAGCCGGCAAGCCTCGACCTGCGCCTCGGCACCAAAGCCTTTCGCGTGCGCGCGTCATTCATGCCGGGGCCGAACAGCCTTGTGTCCGACAAGCTCGATCGCCTGAAACTGCATGTCGTCGATCTCTCGCAAGGTGCCGTTCTGGAAACCGGCTGCGTTTATATCGTGCCGCTGATGGAGCGCCTCGATCTGCCGGCCGACATGTCGGCTTCAGCCAATCCGAAAAGCTCGACCGGCCGCCTCGATATCTTCACCCGTGTCATCACCGATTACGCGCAGGAATTCGACAAGATCCCGGCCGGTTATTCCGGTCCGCTCTATCTGGAAATTTCGCCGCGCACCTTTCCGATCGTGGTGCGTCAGGGTTCGCGCCTGTCGCAGATCCGTTTCCGCATCGGCAACGCGCTTCTGGGTGAACCGGAACTGCTGAAGCTGCACAATGACGAAACACTGGTCGCCTCGCAGCAGCCGAACGTATCGGGTGGCGGCATCGCGCTGTCGATCGATCTCGCCGGCGACGGACAAGGTCTGATCGGTTATCGCGGCAAACATCACACGGCGGTGGTCGATGTCGACAAGAAGGCCCAGCACGACATCTTCGATTTCTGGGAGCCGCTTTACAGCCGTGGTCGCAACGAACTGATCCTCGATCCGGACGAGTTCTACATCCTCGTTTCGCGCGAAGCCGTGCATGTGCCGCCGCTTTACGCCGCTGAAATGACGCCTTTCGATCCGCTGGTCGGCGAATTCCGCGTGCATTACGCCGGTTTCTTCGATCCCGGCTTCGGCCACGAGGCAGCCGGCGGCCGCGGCAGCCGCGCCGTTCTGGAAGTGCGCAGCCACGAAGTGCCGTTCATCCTCGAAGATGCCCAGATCGTTGGTCGCCTGGTCTATGAACACATGCTGGACGCGCCGGAAGGCTTGTACGGTTCGGGCCTCGGCTCGAACTATCAGGCGCAAGGGCTAAAGCTGTCGAAACATTTTCGTAGCTGAATGTCGCGGCAATGCCGCTTGACAGTCCGCCCCTTCTGTTGGAAATCTGCGGGCCTCAAGCGGGTGTAGCTCAATGGTAGAGCAGCAGCTTCCCAAGCTGAATACGAGGGTTCGATTCCCTTCACCCGCTCCAGCCGCTTTTTCAGTCGCTTAGGTGTTTAGTCCCACAGTGTGATGGCGTATTATTGTCGCGATCACAGAGGGACACTCTATGGGCCAATTTCTTCATGGCAGCGCCAAGACCAC
>NZ_JAUSRF010000025.1 GCF_030811685.1 Neorhizobium huautlense
CGAGAGCCGTCTGTTCGGGAGCAGGTTTCTTCAACATGACCCAGTGAATCACAAAACCCCTGGACCAGCCAGGGGTTTGTCAGCAGTCTGACGCCGCCTCACGGAGGCGTTGATTGAAACTACGGGATGGGCCAGTCGAATAATGAACTCCGCCGGTCGCCTCCCCACGGAGGCATGGATTGAAACAAAACCCTCCTGCAGATCGTTGTGCCGATCGCGGTCGCCTCCTTGAGGAGACGTGGATCGAAACGGCGGCCTGGGTGCCGTGGTCGGCGAGCTTGTGTGGTCGCTTCCTCGCGGAGGTTTGGATTGAAACGTGCGGGACGTGTTCATCGCAGCTCTGTGAGGATGTCGCCTCCTTGAGGAGGCGTGGATTGAAACCGGTGTGCCGTCCGTGTGGAGGGTGGTGAGGGGCGCGCCTCCTCGAGGAGGCGTGGATCGAAACTACGATCTGGTGGTACAGGTCGCGATCGTGCGGCCGTCAACTCTTCGCGGCAGCATGTGTCGAACTGAAGCATGCTGCCGCGATCATGGTTTAAACGGATTACGGCGTGGATTTCTGATTTGCCCGTGGCTTTGAGACGGTTGAGCTTTTAATGGAAACCCGTGAAAGCACAGGAGCGTCGATGCCGAAAACCCGAAAGCGCCAGTCTCAGGCCGGACTGCGCCTCAAGAAAGAGTTTCCGGACATCCATGCCGAGCTTGTCGCAGGGCGTATTCCCTCGCTGAAAAAGGCTTTGGTCAAGGCCGGGATTGCCACCAAGCCGACGCCGGCGGAAAAGCTGCTGAAGGCGTGGGGCAAGGCGAATGCCGAGGAACGCGGTCGGTTTCTGGCGCAGATCGGCGCCAGCCGTAGCGTTCCGGCGGAAACGGCTGCATCCGCCGCGGTGGAAACAATTCTGATCGCCAATGGCCGTTATCTGCTGCCGCAGACCGTGAGGCGGATCGAAGCCATCATGAAACGCCGAAACCTCTCACCGATCCAGGTGATGAAGGAAGCCGGCTTTCCGTCCGAGGGGCGGTCACTGATACGCGCGCTTGCCAAAAATGCCAGCCTGAGACTGGTTGTCGTTGCAGCGCTCGATGATTGGCTTCGCAAGCAAGGCTGAGACCGGTCAGGCCGCCGCGACTGGCAGCCGATCCGTCAGGGATCTTATGGCGTCGATGCCGACATTGGCAAAGGCGGCACGAACAAAGGCCTGCTGGTTATCGCCAAAACATGTGCCGGGCAGCATGAGAATGCCATGCTCGGCGGCCATCCAGCGGGTCACATCCATCGCATCGCGATCAGGGAATGGATGCCGCAGATAGGCGAAATAGGCACCGATCGAGACGATCGACCAGCCATCCCGTCCTTCGATGACCGTCTGAAATGCCTGCCGCCGTTCGTCGATAATTGTGGTGTTGTTCCGTCGCCATTCGGTGAGCGTCGGCAAGGCCTCGGCGACCGCGTGTTGTGCCGGGCGCGGGGCGCAGATCTGCAGGTTGTCCATCACCTTTTGCAATTGCGCCATCGCCCTGCCTCCGCAGACGATCGCGCCGAGACGGTGGCCGGGAATGCAGAACACTTTTGAAAAGCTGTAGAGGTGGATGAAGCCGTCACGCCAGCCGGTTTTGGAAAACAGGGCGTGAGCCGGACCGGAACCGGCGGATAAGAAATCGCGATAGGTCTCGTCGGTTATGACAAAGATGCCGCGTGAATGGCAGAGGTCATAGAGCGCATCGAGAAACGCCGGCAGATAGACGGCGCCAGTCGGATTGTTGGGTGTCACCACGAACACGGCGCGTGTGCGTGAAGTCACGGCAGCTTCCACCGCCTCGATCGACGGCACGAAACCGGCCTGCGGATTGGCATCCACGACCTTTACGTCGACGCCCAGCATGCGCAGGGTCATTTCATGGTTGAAATAATAGGGGCGGATGAGAATGACCTCGTCACCCGGCCGGACCAGAGCCAATGCCACGGCAAAAAACGCCTGATTGCCGCCGGCAGTGATCTGTACATCCTCGACAGACACATTTGCCTGATAGGCGAGATTGAGATCGTCCGCAAAAGCGTTGCGTAGAACCGTCTCGCCCTGGATTTGGCCATAACCGCACAGATCGGCGCGGCTCGCCGTTTTTCCCAGCCAGCGCAACAGATCGGGATGGGGTGCATAACCGGGAACAGCCTGCGATAGATCGATGACCGGTCCTGCAGCACCACCATAGGATTTGAGGCTTGCCTGCACAGCCGGGATCGGTGGCGGCGCCAACTGTTCGACCCATGGATTGAAGGCAAGCGGTGCCGGCATGTCGTTCATGGTTTCCCCTTTTTGTTGGCCGCAATCCGGGCCTGCCGCGCGACAACCATCATCCGCCAGCTTTGCCAACTTGCAACGGCATCGGGAAAATTGAAAGCCTCAAGTCTCGCTGACATTTTTGAGGAGGACGGACTGATCGGTCAGGTATCGCGCAAAGATCGGCAGGCTGGCGCCGCCGATGGCACGCGCCTGTGAACCGACCTTGCCCTCTATGATATCGGGAATGACGACGCCGCGCAGGTCGAGCCTCGCGACCGCTTCGAGCGTTGCGGTAACGATACGTTTCCTGACCCAGGCCGGAAAACCACCATCGATGACGGCGGCACCAAAATCGATGATCGAGGCGGCGGCCACGATGGCCTGCGCCAGAGCCGCCGCCGTTGCCTGGATCCACAGTTCCAGCGGCTCGCCGAAATCGACCCATTCATCGGCGGAATACCAGAGTGGCTGCGGATCGACGCCCCGCTCGCGCAGCATGTTTTCCAGAACGAAGATCGAGGCGATATCGAGAAGCTGGCGGTTCTCGCCGTTCTTTCCGCGCACCGGCAGTGGGCCGACGGCGCCGGCCGTGCCGGTACGGCCGGAAAAGATGCTGGAATTCAGCACGATACCACCACCGATGAAGGAGCCGATGAAAAGATAGATGAAATCCGGATAGGTGGGGCCGACGCCAAACACCAGTTCGGCACCGCAGGCGCTTGTCGCATCGTTCTGCAGATAGACCGGATGCGCAACTCGGGCCGCCACTTCGGCCTGCAGATCGACGCCGTGCCAGACTTCCATGGCGCCGGACGGTGCACCAATTTCATCGGCCCAGTTCCACAGTTCGAAGGGGGCGGCAATGCCGATGCCGGCAATGCGTGCCTGTTCTTCTGCGCTTATCTGTTTTTCGATATCGGCAAGGCCGTTCGTGATGATCCGCAGAATTTGCTGGGGCAGCGGATAGGCATAGGTCTCGTGATAACGCTTGCGGACGTTGCCGACAAAATCCATCAGCACGAGGTCGGCGCTGCGACGGCCGATTTTTACACCGAAGGACAGGACCGCATCGGGATTGAGCCGCATCGGTACCGATGGCTGGCCGACACGACCGCGCAAGGGTTCGCCGCGCAAAAGCAGCCCGTCCTTTTCCAGCGCGCGCATGATGACCGAGGCCGTCTGCGCCGACAGGCCGCTGAGCCGGGTAATATCCGCCTTCGACAAGGCACCATGCAGTCGCACCAGCGACAGGACAAGCCGCTCGTTATAGGCGCGCACCCGCGTCTGGTTGGAGCCGCCGGAAAAACCGGCGGAAGCAGCAGGCCCGGCAAGCGGGCCATCGGTGATCGACATCCAGCACCTCCCTTGCCTTCGCTCTCTCACGCCGGACACAGCATAACAAGATGGAATAAATAATTCAATCGGAATTAATTATTGACAGGCGGTTTTGTTTTGCGATTATGCAAATCGCGAGGATGCAGGGATGTCTGGAGGAGGCGTCTGATCTCGATGGGGCTCAATCCGGCCTGCATTCACATCGAACCCGTCCGCGGCTTGCGGACTTTGTCTCTGGGAGGAGATCATGAAAAAATCCGTATTGTCCCTGTCGTTCGGGGCACTGGCGCTTGGCGTCGTATTTGCGGCACCGGCACAGGCTGCCGATGTGTCCGCCTGCCTGATCACCAAGACCGATACCAACCCCTTCTTCGTAAAAATGAAGGAAGGTGCTACCGCCAAGGCCAAGGAACTCGGCGTCACGCTGAAATCCTATGCCGGCAAGATCGATGGTGACTCAGAAAGCCAGGTGGCCGCGATCGAGACCTGCATCGCCGATGGCGCCAAGGGCATCCTGATCACCGCGTCCGACACCAAGGGTATTGTGCCGAACCTGAAGAAGGCCCGCGATGCCGGCCTGCTGGTCATCGCGCTGGACACGCCGTTGGAACCGATCGACGCCGCCGACATGACTTTTGCCACCGACAATCTGCTCGCCGGCAAGCTGATCGGCCAGTGGGCGAAGGATACGCTGGGCGATGCCGCCAAGGATGCCAAGGTGGCCTTCCTCGACCTCACGCCGTCGCAGCCTTCCGTCGACATTCTGCGTGACCAGGGTTTCATGATCGGTTTCGGTATTGATCCGAAGGATCCGAACAAGATCGGTGATGAGGACGACCCACGCATCGTCGGTCACGACATCACCAACGGCAATGAAGAAGGCGGCCGCACGGCGATGGAAAACCTTCTGCAGAAGGATCCGACCATCAACGTCGTTCACACGATCAATGAACCGGCTGCGGCCGGTGCCTATGAAGCGCTGAAATCGGTCGGCCGCGAAAAGGACGTGCTGATCGTGTCGGTCGATGGCGGTTGCCCGGGCGTCAAGAACGTCGCCGATGGCGCGATCGGTGCAACCTCGCAGCAATATCCGCTGCAGATGGCATCGCTCGGCATCGAGGCGATTAAGAAGTTTGCCGATACCGGCGAAAAGCCGAAGCCGACCGAAGGCAAGAACTTTTTCGATACCGGCGTGACGCTGGTCACCGACAAGCCCGTTCCGTCGATCAAGTCGATCGACACCAAGGAAGGCCTCAAAAAGTGCTGGGGCTGAGCCACTAGCCAATTCTTGCGGGCCGGTGACGCAAACATCATCGGCTCGCCACGGCAACTCGGTCTGAACCGGGAACACGACAAAGCGGGAGGATTTCATGAGCGAGCCAGTGGCAAGCACACCGCATAACGACTACGAAAAAGTGCTCAAGGACAGTTCGAAGGATGTCGCGTCCTTCGATCACGACAAGCCATCCGCCCTTCATAAATTCCGTCATTTCCTTCACTCCAACCCGTCGGCCGTATCGCTGATCGTGCTGGTGGTTTCGCTTTTCGTGTTCGGAATGACGCTTGGCGGCAAATTTTTCTCCGCCTTTTCACTGACGCTGATCCTGCAGCAGGTGGCGATCACCGGTATTGTCGGCGCCGCCCAGTCGCTGGTGATCATGACCGCCGGCATCGATCTCTCGGTCGGTGCCATCATGGTGCTGTCCTCGGTCGTGATGGGGCAGTTCAGCTTTCGTTACGGCCTGCCGCCGGAACTCGCCATTCTCTGCGGGTTCATCACCGGCGCGCTCTGTGGCTTCATCAATGGCGTACTGATCGCCAAGGTGAAACTGCCACCCTTCATCGTCACGCTCGGCATGTGGCAGATCGTTCTGGCCAGCAATTTTCTCTATTCGTCTAACGAAACCATCCGTGCGCAGGAAATCGAGGCCAATGCGCCGATCCTGCAATTTTTTGGAGAAACTTTCAGGGTTGGCGGTGCCGTCTTCACGTATGGTGTGATTGCCATGATCCTGCTGGTGGCCGTGCTCTGGTATGTACTCAACCACACGGCCTGGGGCCGCCACCTTTATGCTGTCGGTGATGATCCGGAAGCGGCAGACCTTTCCGGCGTCAACGTGCAGCGCATGCTGATTTCGGTCTACGTTCTTTCCGGCGTCATCTGCGCACTGGCCGGCTGGGCACTGATCGGCCGTATCGGTTCCGTTTCGCCGACAGCCGGCCAGTTCGCCAATATCGAATCGATCACTGCCGTGGTGATCGGCGGCATCTCGCTGTTCGGCGGCCGTGGCTCCATTCTCGGCATGATGTTCGGGGCATTGATCGTCGGCGTCTTTTCGCTCGGCCTGCGCCTGCTCGGCACCGACGTACAATGGACCTATCTCCTGATCGGCGTCCTCATCATCGTCGCCGTTGCTGCCGACCAATGGATCAGAAAGGCTTCACGCTGATGCCCCAGGAAAACATCGATACAAGAACCCCCATTCTCACCGGTCGCAACCTCGTCAAACGTTACGGTCGCGTCACCGCCATCGACAATGCCGATTTCGATCTCTATCCCGGCGAAATCCTCGCCGTGATCGGTGACAACGGCGCCGGAAAATCCTCGCTGATCAAGGCGATCTCAGGCGCCATCCGTCCCGACGAGGGCGAGATCCGCATGGATGGCGAACTCGTCCACTTCAACTCGCCGATCGAAGCACGCAAGGCTGGTATCGAAACCGTCTACCAGAACCTCGCGCTGTCGCCGGCCCTCTCTATCGCCGACAACATGTTTCTCGGCCGCGAGATCCGCAAACCGGGCTTCATGGGCAAAGTGCTGCGCAAGCTCGACCATGCCGCCATGGAAAAGATGGCGCGCGACAAGCTTTCCGAGCTGGGCCTGATGACCATCCAGAACATCAACCAGGCGGTGGAAACGCTGTCGGGTGGCCAGCGTCAGGGTGTTGCAGTAGCGCGCGCTGCGGCTTTCGGCTCAAAAGTCATCATTCTCGATGAGCCGACGGCTGCCCTCGGCGTCAAGGAAAGCCGGCGCGTGCTGGAACTGATCCTCGACGTGCGTTCGCGCGGTATTCCGATCGTGCTGATCTCCCACAATATGCCGCATGTGTTCGAAATTGCCGACCGCATCCATATCCATCGGTTGGGCAAACGGCTGACGGTCATCAATCCAAAAGATTATACGATGTCGGATGCCGTCGCCTTCATGACCGGCGCCAAGGCACCGGAGCCGATTGCCGCATGACACCAACCACCGAAGATCTCGCCCGCACGATCATCGACCGTGCGGGCGGTAAAAAACGCTTTCTCGTGGCGATCGCCGGCCCGCCAGGTGCCGGCAAGTCGACGCTGGCGGATGAACTGGCCACGGCCTTGCAGGCACAGGGCGAAAGCGCCGAAGTGCTGCCGATGGACGGTTTTCACATGGATGACGGCGTGCTGCGGGCAAAAGGTTTGTTGCCACGCAAAGGAGCGCCCGAAACTTTCGACGTGCGTGGGTTTCTCGATATCGTCCGCGCCGTGAAGGCGGCCGATCAGGAAGTGCTTGTCCCCGTCTTCGACCGATCACGCGAGATTGCCATTGCGGCAGCCCGCATCGTTGAACACTCCACCCGTTTCGTGCTGGTCGAAGGCAACTATCTTCTCCTCAACCGTGCACCATGGTCTGGGCTCGACGGACAGTTCGATTTTTCCGTCCTGATTTCCCCGCCGGTCGAACTCTTGGAGGCGCGGTTGATGCAGCGCTGGTTGGACCTCGGTTATACCGAGGCGGCGGCCCGCGCCAAAACCGAGGATAATGACCTTAAGAATGGTGCCCTCGTTCGCGAATACAGCCGTGTGGCCGATTACGTGCTGACGTCCTGATTTTTCGGGCTTCGAAAACACGATTGCCCTGCGCCCTTGATCAACATCAAGAAAATGCTGCGCGAAAAATGCCATCAGTCCAGTGGGAGGACGTGAGGCGGGGATTGCCCCGCAATGTCCAGAGGACACTGCAATGCCCACCAGATTGATCGATATTCTTACCTATTTCAAACAGGCGGTACCATTTCGCATCATTCCCGCGATCGTCACCACCGTCTTTCTTTTCACTCTTCTCGCCATACCCGCTCCATCGGATCTTGATGAAAACGGCTGGGTGATGCTGGCGATTTTTCTGACGACCATTCTCGCCATCATCCTGAAGGTGATGTCGATCGGCGTCATGGCCATCATGGCGATCGTCATCGTCTCGCTGGCGCAGGTGACCTCGCCCAGTTCGAAAGGTGCGGTAGCCGATGCGCTCAGCAGCTTCGCCAATCCGCTGATCTGGCTGATTGTCATTGCCGTACTGATCTCGCTCGGCCTCAAAAAGACCGGGCTGGGGCGCCGCATCGGGCTTTATTTTATCGCCCTTCTGGGAAAACGCACGCTTGGCATCGGTTATGGCCTGGTGTTCTGCGAGCTCGTTCTGGCGCCGTTCACGCCCAGCAACACGGCGCGCGGCGGTGGCATCATTCACCCGATCATGAAATCGATCGCCAATGCCTTCGATTCGGATCCCGCCAAGGGCACCCAAGGCCGCGTCGGCACCTATCTGGCGCTGGTGAACTATCACGCCAACCCGATCTCGTCGGCCATGTTCGTGACGGCGACCGCCCCCAACCCGCTGGTTCTGGAATATGTCGCCAAGGCAACCGGCGGCACGATCCACCTCACCTGGGTGACTTGGGCGCTCGCCATGTTTATCCCCGGCGTCATTGCCATGCTGGTTATGCCGCTGGTGCTTTATGTCCTTTCGCCGCCGGAACTGAAAAAGACTCCTGACGCCGTCACCTATGCCCGCAAGGAACTGGGTGACATGGGCCCGGTCTCGGCAAAGGAATGGGTGATGGTTGCCACTTTCGCCCTGCTGCTACTGCTCTGGGCAAACGTACCGGCCATGATCTTTGGCCCCGCCTTCACGCTCGATCCGACTGTCGTCGCGCTGATCGGCCTGTTCACGCTGCTGATCACCGGCACGATCGACTGGAACGATGTGCTGGGTGAAAAAAGCGCCTGGGATACGTTGGTCTGGTTCGGTGCATTGGTCATGATGGCCGACCAGTTGAACAAGCTGGGTGTCATCGGTTGGTTCTCGAACGGCATGAAGGACGCGATCACTGCCGCCGACCTCAGCTGGCAGCTGACTGCCGCCGTGCTGGTGCTGGTCTTCACCTTCGCGCATTACATGTTCGCCAGCACGACCGCGCATGTCAGTGCCATGATGCTCGCCTTCCTTACCGTCGGCGTCATGCTCATCCCGGCGGATTATCACGGCATCTTCATCCTAATGATGGCCGCCGGTTCGGGCATCATGATGACATTGACCCACTATGCCACCGGCACCTCGCCGATCATTTTTGGCAGCGGTTACGTGACCATGGGCAAATGGTGGGGCGTGGGTTTTGTGATGTGTGTGATCAACCTCACCATCTTTGCCGTCATCGGCGGCATCTGGTGGAAGGTGCTGGGTTACTGGTAAGCGTCTGAGCGCTTATGAAAAAATGGGGCGACTGCGAAAACCGTAGTCGCCCCGTTTTCATGTCCGGTATCGCTTTCGCAAAATTTCCGCCCTTGTGCATCGCAAGCGACGCGCTTTCACGGCTGGCTTCCAACCTCGACGATAAACGACCTGAAACCTGCCATGTCCGAAATCTTGTGCGCTGACTGGCCGACACTGCCGGCATTCAGCAAGCCGTTATCGAGGATCGGATTCCTGACCGGTTTGGCCTCGTTGCCGGACAGTGACGGCACGAGCGCGTCGGTATCAAGAGCTAGAGCACGTCGCAGCTAATCTGCACCATTCTGTTGGCTTAGACGGAGTCGGATATTCGCTCGGCCGGCGCGCGTCGTAGCCAAAGCATACGGCCAAGCCGGCCGAGCGAATAGGCGGCCCGTATCAGCCAACCCCGAAGGGGCCGGGCATCTTTCCGCCAGGATCAGAGGCGATCGGCTCGAACGTACCTGAAGGTATGCCCTTCGCCAATCGCCTCTGCCCTGACGAAAACCTGCTCCGGCAGAATGGCGCAGATTGGCTGCGACGTGCTCTAAGATGCCGGTGTCGGGATCTTCGCATTGACGAACACGTCATACCGCGTGCTTTTGCCCACGATCTGGTGTGATGGCTTGCGAATTCCAGTCATCGGCTCGCCACGCAAGGGCCATTTCAGGACGACGCGATATTGCGCGCTTTCGAGAGCAATCTGCATCAGCCTGGCCGAGTCGGGATCGGTACCGACGATGTCGCGGATCAATCGCATTTCCTTCTTTACCAAAGCCGTCTTGTCACGTGGCGGATGCATGGGATCGATCAGAACGACCTGCGGCGCCAGTTGTGGCAGCAGATCGCAGGAATCGCCTTTGATCAGCGTCATTCGGGAAACGGTCTCGGCATACCGCCCGCCTTCCAACCGCGCCCGCTCCAACCCTTCGGCGAGACGCGCATGCATGTCTGGAGAACGTTCGATCAGAGTGACGCGTGCGCCAAGTGAGGCGAGGAAAAAGGCGTCACGACCGAGCCCGGCCGTCGCATCGACGACATCGGGCGTGATGCCGCTGGCAAGACCGGCGGCTTTCGCCAATGGTTGCCCGCGCCCTTCGCCGGACCGAAATCGGTGCCCGACCGAACCGCCCACGAAATCAACGATCAGCGGTGATTTTTCGATATCCTGCGCCATCAGCCGACCTCAGAAAGGAACCGGGGATGTGAAGGTCACATCGGAACTGTCGGGACGGCGAAAGGTCAATTGCTCGGCATGCAACAACAGGCGGCTCGCTGCGGACAGTGCCTCGCCATCGGCATAAAACTCGTCGCCAAGGATGACATGGCCCAGCGCCTTCATGTGCACGCGCAATTGATGTGTCCGTCCGGTCAGGGGAAACAGACGAACACGCGTCGTATTTACACGGCGTTCAATGACCTGCCAGCGTGTCTGCGCCGATTTGCCCTGTTCGAAGTCGACATGGTGTCTGGGCTTGTTATCAGGATCGATCGCCAAAGGCAGGTCGATCAACCCTTCTTCACCCTCAATTCGCCCCCAGACCTCTGCCACATATGATTTTTGCGTCGTGCGCGCCTCGAACTGGGTTGCAACAAAGGCATGCGCCTTGCGATTGTGCGACATCAGCACGATGCCTGACGTATCCTTATCCAGTCTATGCACGATCAATGCCCTTGGAAACTGCTTTTGCACCCGCGTCAGCAGGCTGTCTGTGAGGGCGGGATGTCGGCCGGGAACCGATAACAGGCCACTCGGCTTGTCGAAAACAAGAAACTCCGCGTCCTGATGCAGGAGCGAAAGATAAGGATCCATCGGAGGATGATAGACGGGGGCAATATCGGAGAACGCGTTCATGGCAACCTTTTATCACATATCGGCGCGAACCATAAGCGTGCCGTGAGATACCGGACGGTTCGCACCGGCCCCAGCCTATTGAAATCGTGAAAAAATCCGAAATTACAGGCCCGATTGACGACGATGTGCTTCTTCTGGGCGCATTCGCGCCAACAATCCGCCTTGCGTCGTCTTTACAAGCGTTTATCAAGAGGCAGTCGCCTCCCTCGCGGAGGCGTGGATTGAAACCTTGCGCCTGCGCACCAGGCCGGCCAGCTTTTTGGTCGCCTCCCTCGCGGAGGCGTGGATTGAAACGATCACCACGCCGGCCATGCGCTCGTGGATGTCCTGTCGCCTCCCTCGCGGAGGCGTGGATTGAAACAAGCGGTGCAGGCTGTGGGGCATGTGGGCTTGGGTCGCCTCCCTCGCGGAGGCGTGGATTGAAACCGCGCGGAGCGGTGTCAGCAACGCGGTCGCCTCAGTCGCCTCCCTCGCGGAGGCGTGGATTGAAACGATGCGATCGAGGTAAAAGCGTCGCTTGTTTTCGTCGCCTCCCTCGCGGAGGCGTGGATTGAAACGCAAAAAGGACGTCGGACACGATCTGCAGATGGGTCGCCTCCCTCGCGGAGGCGTGGATTGAAACATGGCCTGCCCGAAAGGCTGCGTGATCTCGCCCAGTCGCCTCCCTCGCGGAGGCGTGGATTGAAACAGAAGCAGGGATTCCGTTGACGACGGCTCTGCCAAGTCGCCTCCCTCGCGGAGGCGTGGATTGAAACTCGTTCCTCGCTGTAGAGCCGCCGCGGTCAAAGGGTCGCCTCCCTCGCGGAGGCGTGGATTGAAACCAGCTCGGGCACGAATGTCCGAGACAGAAGCGGATCGTCGCCTCCCTCGCGGAGGCGTGGATTGAAACGAGCTTCTACCGGCTTGGGAACAATGACGAGCTTTGGTCGCCTCCCTCGCGGAGGCGTGGATTGAAACCGCCTTGCTGTGCCCCAAGTCCATTGACCTGTTGTCGCCTCCCTCGCGGAGGCGTGGATTGAAACGCCGAGGGAGGATGGGTCGATCTGCCGGACGGCGTCGCCTCCCTCGCGGAGGCGTGGATTGAAACGTCGCCGGCCCTGATGGCAAGCCCCTGACAGTCGTCGCCTCCCTCGCGGAGGCGTGGATTGAAACTGTTATGCGCTTGATGTACTTGCGCCGGACAAAGGTCGCCTCCCTCGCGGAGGCGTGGATTGAAACAAATTCAAGCCGCTGGACGAGATCACGATGACGGGTCGCCTCCCTCGCGGAGGCGTGGATTGAAACCGTGCCGATGAGCGGCGGGTCGACCTACTTTTCACGTCGCCTCCCTCGCGGAGGCGTGGATTGAAACACATAGGCGTCTTTGTAATCCGTTGGGCGACCACGTCGCCTCCCTCGCGGAGGCGTGGATTGAAACCCGACTGTCTGGCCGGCGATGTAGTCGAGCGAGCGTCGCCTCCCTCGCGGAGGCGTGGATTGAAACATCATGCAGGAACAGGAACCGCCGTTCGAGATATGTCGCCTCCATCGCGGAGGCGTGGATTGAAACCATGGCAATGCCGAACTTGTACGCCAGGCGGCCGGTCGCCTCCATCGCGGAGGCGTGGATTGAAACATCACGATCGAGGACGAAACTGGGTCGGCCAATAGTCGCCTTCCTCGCGGAAGTGTGGGTGGATGCGAGCGCCGACGCCACGTAACCCCAGTCACGGCGTGTCGTTGTGGCACTCCGCGGTTTTTGTTGTTGTAAACTGGCTTCGTGAAAAAACAGCGTTAACGATCAATTAATAAATTGGTTACTAAAACGCTAATATTGCCTGCGCAGCAGGTGCGAATCAGTTTTGATACGTGCTGCGTGGATCCAGACTTTTTTGAGTGCGGCTGCTTCATGAAATCGATTGCGACGACAGTTCTGTTGATGGCCGCCTTGTCGGGGTGCAGTTCCACCACCGGTGTCACCCGTTTCCAGCCGACACGTGCCGTTTCCGCAACCGAGGCGCTTGTTTTTCCGCCACCGGGTGGCCCGGCGATTGTCGGCGTGATTGAGCGGCGCTATCGAAACGGTATCGAGCAGGATATCGCCCTGCGCACGCAATCCTCCGTCCCCGGCCAGAATTCCATCAAGGTGAAATTTGTCGGCCCCGGCATGGAAGGGGCAAATACCGACAAAACGCTGTCTTCTGCCCGTTTGACGGATTCGGCGATCACCCGCGAAATGCGCAGCGCCGTGCCTGGCCTCGCCATGGCGCGCACACCAAGTTATCTGCAGAACAATTACGGACCGTTCAGTTATGCTGTAGGCCGCAGCCGCAGCGGTGATACCTGCGTCTATGGCTGGCAGCAGATCCGCTCCTCGACCAATGCACGCAACACGCTCCACAATCTCGGCGTCATCCAGATGCGCCTGCGTCTTTGCGATGCGGATCTTTCCGAGCAGGCGCTGCTTGCCACCATGTATGGATACACGATCAACGGCTCCTTCACCGGCTGGCAGTGGAACCCTTACGGTCGCGAGGATCGTGTCGATCCGAGCCTCGGCCGGCCGGGGCATCCGGTTTATCCGGCGGCCGCAGCCGTCGAACATTATGCGCCGCCGCTCGGTTATGAACCTCGGCCGGCAGTGCGTCGTGTGTCAGTAGCACCGGCGCGGCCGCGTGCGACGACTACAAGGCCGCAGACAACCAATGTGGCACCGGCAGTCTCGACTGCGCCGACCGGTCCGCTCGTGCCGCTGCCGCCAACGGCTTCGTCTGCGGCGGGAACGGCACCGGCAACCGGGCAGGTAACCGGGTGGCCAGCCGCGCAAAACCAGAATTCGATACGGGTGCCGACCCCGGATTGTGTCGGCGGCAGCGGCGCCTGCCCATGATGAACCCGATGACGGAGACGGATCGGATCGATGATGCGCCAGACCGGTGCGGGGAGTCCTGAAATGCCCATTCACAAGATCCGCAGCGTTATCGTCTGGATCATTGTCGTTACTGCCGTCATTGCCCTCATCACGCTTCCGGTCAATCTCCAGACGCAGCTGATCGCCAGCATCTGCGCGCTTGCCGTCATGGCCATCATCAAAATCCTGAAGGGGGAGGGCACCTGGCGGCTGATCGCGCTCGCGTTCGGCACGGCCATCGTGCTGCGCTACGTCTACTGGCGCACGACCAGCACGCTGCCGCCGGTCAACCAGCTGGAAAACTTCATTCCCGGTTTCCTGCTTTATCTGGCGGAAATGTACAACGTGATGATGCTGGGCCTCAGCCTTTTCGTCGTCGCGACACCCTTGCCGCCGCGCCCCTCGCGCGCCGCAAAGCTAGAACATTTTCCGCATGTGGACGTGTTCGTGCCATCCTACAACGAAGATGCGACGCTGCTCGCCAACACGCTGGCGGCGGCCTCAAGCATGGATTACCCGGCAGACAAGCTGCATATCTGGCTGCTCGACGATGGTGGCACGGTGCAGAAGCGCAATTCGCCAAAACTTCTGGAGGCCCAGGAGGCGATGGCGCGCCACAAGGAGCTGAAACAGCTCTGCGAGGATCTCGGCGTCAACTATCTCACGCGCGAGCGCAACGAACATGCCAAGGCCGGCAATCTCAACAACGGCATGCAGCATTCCAGCGGTGAACTGATCGCCGTTTTCGATGCCGATCACGCGCCCGCCCGCGATTTTCTGAAGGAAACGGTCGGTTATTTCGAGGAGGACGAAAAACTCTTCCTCGTGCAGACGCCGCATTTCTTCATCAATCCGGATCCGCTGGAGCGAAACCTCAGCACGTTCGACAAGATGCCGAGCGAGAACGAGATGTTTTACGGCATCATCCAGCGCGGCCTCGACAAATGGAATGCCGCCTTCTTCTGTGGTTCGGCAGCGCTCCTCAGCCGCCGTGCGCTCGAAACCACCAACGGGTTCAGCGGCATCAGCATTACGGAAGATTGCGAAACGGCGCTCGAGCTGCACAGCACCGGCTGGCACAGCATCTATGTCGACAAGCCGCTGATCGCCGGTCTGCAGCCGGCCACCTTTGCCAGCTTCATCGGCCAGCGCTCGCGCTGGGCGCAGGGCATGATGCAGATCCTGCGCTTCCGTTTCCCGCCGTTGAAGCGCGGCCTGTCGATGGCGCAGCGTTTTTGCTACATGTCGTCCACGTTGTTCTGGATGTTCCCGTTCCCGCGCACGATCTTCCTGTTCGCGCCGCTGTTCTATCTGTTCTTCGATCTCGAAATCTTCACGGCCTCCGGCGGCGAGTTCCTCGCCTATACGCTGGCCTACATGTTCGTGAACCTGATGATGCAGAACTATCTCTACGGATCGTTCCGCTGGCCATGGATTTCCGAACTCTACGAATATGTGCAGACCGTACACCTTCTGCCGGCGGTCGTGTCGGTCATGGTCAATCCGCGCAAACCGACATTCAAGGTCACGGCCAAGGACGAATCGATCGCCACAAGCAGGCTGTCGGAAATCAGTCGCCCCTTTTTCGTCATCTTCGCGGTTCAGGTCATTGCTCTCATCATCACCATCTACAAGATCTATGCCGAGCCTTATAAGGCCGACGTGACGTTGGTGGTCGGCGGCTGGAACCTCATCAACCTGCTGATGGCGGGTTGCGCGCTTGGGGTCGTTTCCGAGCGCGGTGAGCAGGCGGCTTCGCGTCGGGTGCGCATCAACCGGCGCTGCGAATTCCGGGTCGATGAGGAATGGTATGCCGCCTCGATCGAGGATGTGTCGGTTCATGGTGCGCGTATCAACGTCTTCAATCGGCGTGCCGCCGGCATGGTCAAGGGCGCCATCGGTGATATCCGTTTTCAGCCGCATAGCGGTGGCGAGATGGTCACCCTCTCCGTCGTGGTTCGCAATGCGCAGGCGGCCGGCGATATCACCACGGTCGGATGCCAGTATGTGCCGAAATCGGCGCAGGATCACCGCATGATCGCCGATCTCATCTTTGCCAATTCCTCGCAATGGTCGCAGTTCCAGGAATCGCGGCGCTACAATCCCGGGATCATTCGCGGCACGATCTGGTTCATCGGTCTGGCGCTTTACCAGACCAGCCGCGGGCTCGTGTATTTCTTCCGCAGCGGCCGCAGCGTTCAGAAGGAAGCGGCAGAGCAGGATGCAGCAGGAGCGAAAAGCTGATGCGCAAAACCTGCCTCGTAGCCACGCTTTCCTTGCTGACCGCCACCTGTGCTTTCGCCCAGTCTCCGGGCGCGCAATCTTCCGGCTTCGATATGTCCGGCGAGCGTCCGGCCGGCACGACGCAGCCTCCTGCGTCCGCCAATTCTGAACCGCGCCAGCAGCCTGCTCCGCCCGCCGGTTCAGCGGCTCCAGCCATGCCGCAACAGGCTCCGCCGATCACGCCGCAAATGCCGGCACAGGCTGCGCCCCAGCCACAGGTCACCCAGCCACCGGCCGCGCAGCCTGGACAGAAGGCGCCACCGAGCCGCGTTTCGCCGGCAGGCCAGCCGGCATCGCAGGGTTTCCGTCGTTACATCGTTCCCGCCTCGTCCATGGTTCTGGAAGGCGAGCATGATCGGCATTCGTGGTCAGTGTATGTAACACCGGAGCAGGCCGGCAGCCCGGCCCGCCTCAATCTCGGTTACCAGAATGCCGTCGTGGTGGCGCCGGAAGCGTCGCAGATTTCCATTCTCGTCAACAATCGCCTTATCGGCCAGCAGCAGGTGACGGCCTCGGAAAACCCCGCACAGGTCTCGTTTGCCGTGCCGCCGGGTCTTCTGCAGCAGGGCGTCAATGTTGTCACGATGCGCGCCGACCAGCGCCACCGCACCGATTGCTCGATCGAATCCACCTATGAACTGTGGTCGAACATCGATCCGGCCAACACCTATCTGGCTTTCAACGGTGCCCTTGCGACGCGTCTGTCGAGCACTGATGCCATTCGTGCCATCGGGGTGGACGAAACGGGGTCGACGACCTTCAACATGGTCGTGCCGTCGCTCGATCAGCCGGGAACGCTGAAACCGGTTCTGCGACTGACGCAGGGCCTGTCGATCCTCAGCGGCATGCCGAGCCAGAAATTCGAGTTCCAGACCGATCGCCTTACGCCTTCCGCCTCCGGCAAGCTGACCGTTCTGGTCGGCACGGCAGCGGAGCTGCAGCCGCTTTTCCCGGATCTGCCGCCGGCGGCAGCCAGCGCGCCGATCGCCACCTTTGTCGATGATCGCCGCACCGGCCAGCCGGTCTTCGTGGTCAGCGGTCCCAGTTGGCAGTCCATTGCCGCTGCGGTCGACAGCGTCGTGTCGCCGGTGGATCGTCCTCTCAGTGTTCAGCGCAGTGTCATTTCCACCCAGAGATGGTCGGCGCCGGATGCGCCCATGCTGTTTTCCAATGCCAATCTCAGCTTCTCACAGCTCGGCATGGAAACGCTGGAATTTTCCGGCCGACGTGTGCGTTCCGGCTTCAAGATCGGCGTGCCCGCTGATTTTTATGCGCAAGGGTATGGCGAAGCGACCATTCTCCTGGATGCCGCTTATTCGCAGGCCGTGCTGCCGGGCAGCCAGATCAATGTCTATGTCAACGGCAATATAGCTTCCACTGTGCCGATCGTGACGTCCGGCGGCGGCATTCTGCGGCATTTGCCGATCCGTGTGACGATGCGTCATTTCAAGCCGGGTGTGAACACGGTGGAAATGGAAACGGTTTTGCGCACGCAGGAGGATGATGTCTGCGCTCCGGGTGCTTCCGCCTCCACGACGCCGCGTTTCGCCCTGTTCGATACGTCCGAATTCCATATGCCGGATTTCGCCCGCATCGGTCAGCGCCCCGATCTGGCGAGCATGGCCGGTACCGGATACCCCTATAGCCGTGACGAGGACGCAACGCCGCTGTTCATGGATCGCGTCGATCGCGATACCCTGTCGGCCACGGCAACGCTTCTGTCTCGCATGGCGCTGGCTGCGGGCCGGCCATTGCTTATCGAACCGATCGCGTCTGCCAATGCGGCCGGCGATCGCGATGCCATTTTTGTCGGCTCGATCACGCAGATGCCGGTGCCGGTTCTGTCGCAGGTCAACATCGCCTCCACAAGCCAGTCGGCATGGCGGCCTACCGCCGGTGCCACGACCGAAAACGTCAATACCGGCGAAGTGTTCGACCAGTGGCGCGATCGTGTCAGCGGCGGCAACTGGAATGGCCAGATTTCTGCCTTTCAGGAATGGATGCAGCGCAATTTCGATATTTCCCTGCGCTCGTTCCGCCTGCTGCCGGGCAGCGAAGAACCCTTCGCACCCTCCAATGCCGCAACCTTCATGGTTGCTCAGGGCGTCAGTCCGGCCGGCAATGGCACGTGGACGGTGGCCACGGCACCGTCGGCCAGCGATCTGGCAGATGGTGCTCGGGTCATGTCCTCGCAGGATTTCTGGCCGCAGGTCACCGGCCGTGTCACCACCTATTCGTCGAGAACGGGTCGGGTCGATAATGTCGCGGTCGAAGGTTTTTCCTTTGTCCCGCCGACCGACAATTCCATCTGGAACTACCGCCTGATCGCCGCAAACTGGCTCTCCACCAACGTGCTTTATTTCGCAGCCGTGTTCGCTGCGGTCACATTCATGGTCGGCATTGCCACCGCCGCCCTGCTTTCCAATCTGGGGAGGCGGAAGTGATGTTTTTGCGTCCGTTCCTGACCTGTGCCGCCGTCTTCCTGTTTTTGTGCGGTGGTCTGCCGAACCCGGCCCATTCGGCGGGTGTACCGGCGGCGGAATGGGAAGCCTACAAGGCCAAATTCCTCGATGGCAGCGGCCGTATCATCGATAACGGCAATGGCAATATCAGCCATAGCGAAGGGCAGGGTTATGGGTTGATCCTTGCCTATCTCGCCAATGATCCCTCCGATTTTGAGCAAATCTGGTCTTTTACGCGCACGGAACTGCTGTTGCGTGACGATGGCTTGGCCGTGTGGAAATGGGATCCGAACGCCAAGCCGCATGTGATCGATACCAACAATGCCTCCGATGGCGATCTCCTGATTGCCTATGGCCTCGCGCTCGGCGGAGCCGCGTGGAACCGGGCGGATTATACGGCGGCGGCGCGAAACATTGCCCGCAGTCTTCTGAAAAGTGCCGTCGTCGATCATGCTGGCCGGACCGTGCTTTTGCCGGGTCTTGAGGGGTTTGGTGCCGATGATCGCCAGGATGGCCCGGTCATCAACCCGTCCTACTGGGTTTATGAAGCGCTGCCGATCATGAACATGCTTGCCCCGTCCGATCGCTGGAAAAAACTTGCCGATGACGGTCAGGTGCTGTTGGGCGCCATGCGCTTCGGTCCCCGTCATCTGCCGGTGGATTGGGTCAGTATTGCGCGCCAGCCCAAGCCTGCCGAGGGCTTTGCACCGGAATATGGGTATAATGCGATCCGCATTCCGCTTTATCTCGCGCGTTTCGGCGTCACCGATCGGGCCTTGCTCACATGGCTTGCCAAAGCGACCACAGCATCGGCCGATGCGACCGGCATATTCGATGTCACCACCGGCGAAGTGAAGGAAACGCTTTCCGATCCCGGCTATCGCCTGGTTAACGATCTGGTTGCCTGTATGGTAGACGGTACAAAGCTGCCGGACGCGGTTCGCCGATTCGATCCCGTCCTTTATTATCCGTCCACGCTCCAGTTGCTGGGCCTGGCCTTTATTGCAGAGAAGCACCCGGAATGCCTATGAGAAAGGTTCTTGCAGCAACAGTGGCAATCATGGCCGTGGCGGCAGCCGTCTACGGCCTGAACGATGCCGATGCCTTGCGCGAACACTTTCCAGAGAGAGATGGTGTGCAGCAGTCTGCTCCCAAGCTGATGGCCATGGGACGCGTGCGCGGGCCGGATGGCCAGCCCGTCGATTATCCCGGCGTCGATGTTTATTCCGGTGCCACCGGATCGACCACCGAAGCGCCCCTGCAACTGTCACAGGCGGATACGGCTGCTCCTCTGACTCAGGCGCCAGCACAAGCCCCAGCCCAATCCCGGACCGCATCCGAAAATGCCGCGCCCGCTGCCGGTCAGGCGCCAAACCGGCCGCAGGTGGATGAAAGCGCGCTGCGTTATTTCGCGGCCAGAAACGATCAGGCACGGCTTCAGGCGGAAATTTCAAGGCTGCGGGCGCTTTATCCAGACTGGACGCCGCCGAACGATCCGCTGGCGGTGCCGCAGAATGGTGATCCGCAGCTGGAAAGCATGTGGCGTCTTTATGCCGACGGTCGCTTTGCCGAATTGCGCAAGGCGATCGCCGATCGTCGTGTCGCAGATGCGGCATGGCAGCCACCGGCGGACCTACTCGAACGCCTCGACGTCGCCGAAGCACGGGCCCGTCTCGTCAATGCATCCGATCTCAAGCAATACCAGACGGTCGTCGATATCGGCGCCCAGACACCGGCGCTGCTGACTTGCGCCGAGGTCGATGTCCTGTGGCGTATCGCCGAAGCCTTTGCCGAAACCGATCGGGAAGTCCGTGCGAAGGACGCCTATGGTTATGTTCTGAAGAGCTGCACCAATCCGCAGGAACGGCTGGCGACGGTGCAAAAAGCTTCCGCCGTGCTCGATTATGCCGGCATGCAGGATCTTCTGTCTTCCGAACACCGCAACGAAGACGGTTCCGGTGAATTCGACAGTTTGCGCGACGATCTTTCCCGCCGTTTCATGGCTGAAGCGAACGAGGATCCAAAGATGCGGATCGCGGATGCTTACATCACGCGCGTCGAAAAGCTTGCGGAAGATGGCTCTCTTGCCTCGGATGCGCTTTTGGTCGGCTGGTATCGCCTGCGCCGCGAAGACACGGGTGCTGCGGAAAAATGGTTCCGCATGGCACGCGAGCGCGAAGATTCCGCCTCCGCTTCCCAAGGTCTGGCGCTTTGCCTGATTGCGAAAAAGGCGCCGCAGGAAGCCGAAGACGTGATGTATCGCTGGCGCGACGATTCCACCGATGCCAAGGATACCTATATGGCCGCGACGGCCAATCTGCTGGCTGTCATGCCGCCGCCGGTTCTGCCCGAGCCGGTGTTGCAGCGCATTGCAGTCGAGGTCATCGAGGCAAAGGATGCCGCCTCGGCACAGCAATTCGGCTGGTATGCCCGCAATTTCAACCAGCCGCAGACGGCAGCCCGCTGGTTTGAAACAGCGCTTTCCTGGAAGCCGGATGATGAACCCTCTGCCTATGGTCTCGTCCTGTCGCGCAACCAGTTGAACGATCGCGCCGGTGTTGCCGCCGTTCAGAGCCAGTGGCAGGGGCGCTCGGTGCGTATCGCCAATCTCGGCGAAACCACGGAACAGACCCTGGCCGCCCAGCGGATCGCCCAAGGGAGTGCAGATCAGCAGGGCGCTCAGTTGCCGGCCCAGCAATATGCGGGCCAGCCTGCGGTGAATGCGAATGCCCAGCAGGTAATTGCCACACAGACCGCACCAATATTGCCGGCCTATGCCCCGGCACCCGTTCAGCAGACATCGACGGCACCAGTGCGGCGATCTGCACCTGTTGCCAGCGCGTCGCGGGGCGCGCGGACAGAGCGTGGCTGCACGACAACCATCGATCCCGAAGGCCTTGCGCCCGGTGCCGCCCTGTCTCGCGGCTGGTGCCTAATGGAATTGAACCGTCCCATGGAAGCGGCGGAAGCTTTTGGTGTCGCGCTCAAGCGCGGTTCCGGTCAGGTCCGTGAAGATGCCGCTTATGGTCAATCTCTTGCCTATCTGCGTGTCGGCCTGACGGACAATGCCGCCGTTTCCGCAACCCAGGCGCCGCTTGCCCGCAAAAGAGCATCGGAACTGCAGGTGGCGATCCTGTCGAACCGTGCGACCCTGGCATTCGATGCCGGCCGGTATCGCGATGCCCTTCTGTTCCTCGACCAACGTGCCCAGCTCGAAACCGAACGTGTGGACCTTATGGTCATGCGCGGTTACGCCTATCTCAACATGAAGCGATATGCCGATGCCATGCAGGTGTTCGAGGCCGCTTCGCAGAGCGGAAATCGTGATGCACTGCGTGGTCTTGCGGATGTGCGGGCGGCCCGCAACAACGATTACTGAGCCATTTTGATGTGAGCTTGTACGCCATTGCGATTGCGTGCTTCCCGCTCTGGTTTTGTGTTTTCCCGTTTCCTATCTTGGCTGTAATCGATCCGCACCATTCGCACGGGCGGATGCGCCAGGCCGTTCACGATGAGGGGAAACATGACCGAAGCCGCTGTAGAAAAGACTGTCGAAAACCATGCCTTTGAGGCCGATGTCGCGCGTTTGCTGCACATGATGGTCCATTCGGTCTATTCCGACCGCAATGTTTTTTTACGCGAACTCATCTCCAATGCTGCCGACGCCTGCGAAAAACTGCGGTATGAAGCGATCACCGACCCATCCCTTTCCGCCGGCGACGGTGAAAACCGTATCACCCTGACGCTGGATGAAGAGGGCAAGCGGCTTACCATCGAGGACAATGGCATCGGCATGAGCCGGGCCGAGATGATCGAGGCGCTCGGCACCATTGCTCGCTCCGGCACGCGCGCCTTCATGGAACGTATCGAGGCGGCCAGAACCGAAAAGGGCGAACAGGATGCGCAGCTGATCGGCCAGTTCGGTGTCGGTTTTTATTCCTGTTTCATGGTGGCGGAAAAGGTCGATGTCGTTTCCCGTCGCGCCGGCAGCGACGAGGCCTGGCGCTGGTCGTCGGACGGCAAGGGCAGTTACGCCATCGATGCGGTGGACGTCTCCGAAGCACCGGCGCGCGGCACCCGTATCACACTGCATCTGCTTGAAGATGCCGGCACCTATACCTCGCGCTGGACGGTCGAAAAGATCATCAAGGACCAGTCCGGCCACGTACCGGTGCCGATCTTGTTGGCTGAAAAGCCCGGTGCGGAGCCGGCGCGTGTCACCGATGGTACGGCGCTGTGGACGCGTTCCAAAAACGAGATCTCTGCGGAAGATTACACGGACTTCTATCGCAGCTTGTCCGGCCAGTATGATGATCCGGCCCTCAACGTGCATTTCCGTGCCGAAGGCCGCCATGAATATACGACGCTCGCCTTCGTGCCCGGCTCGCAGCCGTTCGACATGTTCGATCCCGACCGCAGGGGCCGGATGAAGCTTTACGTGAAGCGCGTCTTCATCACTGATGATGCCGATCTGGTGCCGCGCTACCTGCGTTTCGTGCGCGGTCTGGTCGATACGTCCGACCTGCCGCTCAACATGTCGCGCGAAATGATCCAGGAAAGCCCGATTCTCTCGGCCATCCGCAAGGGCGTGACCAGCCGTGTCCTGACTGCCATCGAAAAACTGGCCGAAAGCGACACGGAGGCCTTCACAAAACTCTGGGAAAATTTCGGACCCGTGCTCAAGGAAGGGATCTACGAGGATTTCGAGCGTCGCTCGCAGCTTCTGGCGCTGTCGCGCTTCCGCAGCACGTCGAGCGGTGAAGGATACCGTTCGCTTGCCGATTATGTGGGTGACGCGAAGGAAGGACAAAGAGCGATCTATTATCTCACTGGCGGCAATCTCGATCAGTTGCGCGCCTCCCCGCAGCTCGAAGGTTTTCGCGCACGCGGCGTCGAGGTTCTCCTGCTTACCGATTCGATCGACAGTTTCTGGGTGATGAATGCGCCGGAATTCGACGGAAAATCGTTCAAGTCGATCACGCAAGGGTCAGCCGATCTTTCGCAATTTGCCAAGCCGGAAAGCGAGCAGGCTGAAAACAAGCCGGAAACGACAGCCGTCATCGATGATCTCATCACCTTTGCCAAGCTGCGCTTGACCGATGCCGTTTCGGATGTGCGGGTTTCGGATCGTCTGACGGAGAGTGCCGTTTGCCTGGTGGCATTTGAGGGCGGTTATGACCGCCAGCTGGAAAAGATTCTGCAGGGAGCGGGCCGTATCGAAGGTGCCAGCAAACCGGTTCTGGAAATCAATGCCGATCACAGCCTCGTAAAGGCGATTGCCGCTAGGTCGGATGACGAGACACTGCGGGAAGATGCCGTCCTGCTTCTTCTCGACCAGGCCCGCATCCTCGATGGCGACAAGCCGGAAGAGCCGCGTGCCTTTGCCGAAAGGCTGCAACGCGTTTTCGAGCGGGCGCTGAGATAATTCTCATCGATGCAGTGGTGCGACCTTGCAACAGGACAAGGCCGCAAAAGGGTGATAAAAACTGATGGCTGCAATGCACGAGACGATTTGCAGCCATATACCCGGATGGTTATATACAGCGCCTGAAAATATGTAGAGACATGGACGTGCACATGCCGTCCCTTTGACGGCATCCCATGGAAAAAAGCCTTCTCCGTTATATCTGGAGACATACACGACGGCAGCAGCTGTTCATCCTGGCCATCGTGGCGGCGTCCATGGTGCCGTATTTCCTTGCCTTCGATCTGCCCAAGCAGATCATCAACGGTCCGATCCAGGGCGGCGGCTTCGAAAGCGAAGGCGCGACGCAGGCCTATATGGATTTCACCGTCACGCTGCCGTGGCTCGGCACAATCTTCCAGTTCGACGGCATTCCGCTGGACCGCCTGGAAACGCTGGGTGCGCTGTCTGGCGTCTTCCTGTTGCTGGTCATCATCAACGGCCTCTTCAAATATTATATCAACACCTACAAGGGCCGTCTTGGCGAGCGCCTGCTGCGCCGTATCCGTTACCAGCTGGTCGATCGCATCCTGCGCTTTCCGCCGAGCTATCTGAAAAAGGTCCATGCCGCCGAAGTGTCAAGCATGGTCAAGGACGAGGTGGAACCGTTCGGCGGCTTCACCGGTGATGCCTTCGTGCAGCCGGCCATGCTGGGCGGGCAGGCGATTGCCGCGCTGTTCTTCATCATGGTGCAGAATTTCTGGCTGGGCATGATCGCAGCCACCATGGTGGCCATTCAGGTCGGCATCATTCCGAAAATGCGCCATCGCCTGATCGAATTGGGTCGTCAGCGGCAGGTGACCGCACGCCATTTCGCCGGCAAGGTCAGCGAAATCGTCGAGGGCATCAGCACCATCCACGCCTTCGATACCTCGAACTACGAGCGTGCCGACGTTTCCCATCGCCTCGGCCATATCTACAAGATCCGCTACGACCTTTATCAGTGGAAGTTTCTCGTCAAGTTCGTGAACAATTTCTTGTCGCAGCTGACGCCTTTCCTGTTCTATTCGATCGGTGGTTACCTGACGCTGCGCGGCAACCTCGACGTCGGGCAGCTGATAGCCGTCATCAATGCCTACAAGGACCTGCCCGGCCCGTTGAAGGAACTGATCGACTGGGATCAGGCGCGCCAGGACGTACAGGTCAAATACGAACAGGTGCTCGAAGAATTCGAAGCTCCGATGATGATTCCGCCCGCCGTTCACACACTGGCGGCCAAGTCGGAAGACAAGTCCTTCTCGCCTCTTGCTGCGGTGAATGTCACGATCGAGGACCAGAGCGGCGCAAGAGTGGCCGAGGGCGTATCGGTCAGGTTCGAGCGTGGTGAAACGGTTGCCATCATCGATAATGCCGGAAGCGGCGCCGAGGCGCTTGCCGAAGCCTTCGGGCGTGTCGCCTGGCCGGTTGCCGGCAAGATCACGCTTCAGGATACCGACCTTCTCGACCTGCCGGAATCCGTATCGGGTCGGGCGATCTCCTATTCGGGCGCCGATAGCTATTTCTTCCATGGCACGCTGAAGGACAATCTTCTCTACGGCCTGAAACACGCGCCGACATCGACCGTGACCTATAGCGGCCGCGATGCGACCCAGCGCCGCTGGGAGATGCACGAGGCCCGCATGGCCGGAAATGCGGACTTCGATATCCATGCGGAGTGGCTGGATCGCAGCACCACGTCGGTGCGCAACGGCCAGAAGGATGATCTGAAGAACTCGCTTCTTGCCGCGCTGGATGCCGTGCAATTGACCTCTGATATCATGGATCTGGCGCTGCATTCGACTTTCGATCCGGAGGTCCACACCGAGCTGGCCGCCCGCATCGTCGATATGCGTCATGCCTTGCGGTCGACGCTGTCGGTCAAGGGGCTGTCGCATCTCGTCGTGTTCTTCGAACCGGATCGTTACAATATCGAGGCCAGCGTCGGCGAAAATCTTCTGTTCGGCACCATGCGGCAGGGGGCGGGTAATGAAAACTCTCTGCTCGATAGCGACTATTTCTACGACGTGCTGCGCTCGGCCGCACTTCTCGAGCCGCTCTTCGACATGGGCGCGGCGATTGCCGAAAACCTCGTCGACATCTTTGGCAGCCTGCCGGAAGATCATCCCTTCTTCCAGCAGATGATCACGCTCAGCGCCGATGAGATCGACGTCTACGAACAGTTGCTTCAGCGTTTCAGCGAACGTCCCGAAGGTGTGCGGCCCAATCGTGACGAGTTGCGCGCCATGCTGCGTCTGAGCTTCAACTATGTGGAACTGCGTTATCGTTTCGGTCTTCTGACGCCGGAACTGTCGGAAAAGATCGTCAAGGCGCGCGATCTTCTGCACGACAAGCTGCCGGCGCATCTTGCCGGCCTTATTGAACGGTACGATCCGCATCGCTATATCGCGCTGGCGAGCCTGCGTGAAAACATCCTTTTCGGCAAGCTCAGCCACCGTATCGCCGATGCCGGCGAACAGATCCGTGCGGTGGCCTCCGGTGTCATGCATGAGAAGGATCTTTATGCGAGCTTCCTCGGCGTCGGCCTGGAATTCGATATCGGCGCGGGCGGCAGACGCCTGACGCTGGTGCAGCGCCAGAAGCTGAATGTCGCGCGTTCGTTGATCCGCAGATCCGATTTCTACGTCTTCAACAGGGCGCTTCCGGGCCTTGATCGGCGCGTACAAAACGAGATCGTTAAAAACGTAGTAGATTTTCTAAAGGAACAGGATCATGATCCTGCCATTATCTGGGTACTGTCAAACACCTCCCTCGCTCGTTTGTTCAAGAGGGTGGTGGTGTTCGATAGAGGCTCGATCGCAGATGATGGAACATTCGAGACTCTCGAGCAGGAAAGTGGTATATTCAAGACGCTGGTAGCCTAGGAAAGGGCTGCCAAGCACAGCTGAACGGTGGTGACGACGATGTTACTGAAGGAAGAAGTACAGCTTTTGCGGCGGATACCTTACTTTGCGAAGGTGGATCCCTGTCGCCTCAAGCTGCTGGCCTTCGCATCCAGCAGGGTCAGCTACGACGCCGATCAGGAACTCTTTCATCAGGGGGATGCCGGTGATTGCGCCTATGTCCTCCTGGACGGCAGCGCAGATATCCTCATGGAATCCCCGGAAGGCGAAGTGAAGATCGGCGAAGTCAAGGGTGACTGCATCGTCGGCGAAGTCTGCCTTCTCTGCGATGGCGTCCGCACCGCGACCGTGCGCACCACCACGCCCGTCGAAGCGCTGAAGATTTGCAAGGATGCCTTCTCCAAGGTCCTGATCGATCCGGGCGTCACGCGTGAAGTGACGCGTGCTTTTGCCGAGCAGTTGCACCGCACGACCAGCGAGCTCGATCGCACGCGCGTCGGTCAGCGACAGCTGGTCAACTGATCCTCACGCCGTCTTCCGGTACAGGAAATATCGGCCTTCTTCCACGCTCGGCAGGCGTGGTAGCTCTTCGAGTTCGGGATGCGACAGGGGGAGACCGCTGACGGCAACACCGCCTTCAGCCAGCATGCCTGCGACCATGCCCGGCAACCACTCCAGCGTGATCGCGTCCTTGTCCGGATAGCCGGTGCCGATGTCGGCATGAACCAGGGCCGCCTTCTTGTCGACAAAACCCTGTCCCGTCTCGCGAATTTCGCCCTCGATGAAGTCACCGGGTGCAGGCGCCAGCGTCTTGTGAGCCGCGAACTGCCGGTCAAATGCCACGACACGCCGGTCGGAAAAGTTTTCGCGCAAGTGGCTGTAGGTCCGACCATTGCCGAGGCCCACTTCGAGCACCGCACCGGCCGGAAGATCGAGCGTATCCCGAACATGATTGAGGATGTCACGCTGCGCGGACATGCGGTTGATGAAGCTGTCGAGCCGGCTCATGAAAAATCCCTATGCCTTGACGATGTGCTCGGCAGCAATAGTGCGGCGGGCAAAGACGTTGCGTGTGTCGATGATCAACGGTGACCATTCTGCGAGTGCCTGATAGTCCACGTCGTCATGGTCGGTGGCAATCAGCACGGCGTCATAGCCGCGGATCGCTGCCTCGCTCCATTCGATCGATGTACGGCCGCGCAGATGGCCATATTCACGCGTCTGCGGAATTTCGCTCACAAACGGGTCGTAATAGTCAAAATCCCCGCCACGCTCGAGGATGATCTCCATCAGCTTCAGCGAGGGGCTTTCCCGGATATCCGGAACGTTTTTCTTGTAGGAAAGGCCGAGGATCAGGATTTTCGAGCGGCTGAGCGCCTTGCCGGCCTTGATGTCCAGCGCTTCGGCAAGCCGGGTGACGACATGGCGCGGCATGGCGGTGTTGATCTCGCCGGCAAGCTCGATGAAGCGCGTCGGCTGGTCGTATTCGCGCGATTTCCAGGTCAGGTAGAACGGATCAATCGGAATGCAGTGGCCGCCAAGGCCCGGTCCCGGATAAAACGGCATGTAACCGAACGGCTTGGTCTTGGCCGCGTCGATCACATCCCAGACGTCGATACCCATGGCCTCGTAGACGACCTTCAACTCGTTGACGAGGGCGATGTTGACGGCGCGAAAGATGTTTTCCGTGAGTTTCACGGCCTCGGCCGTAGCCGTGGAGGCCACAGGCACCACTGTCTTCACCACGGTGCCGTAAAAGGCCTGCATCATCGCGGTTGCCGCTTCGCCGTCGCCGGCAACGATTTTCGGAATGGTCGAGGTTTCGAACTCGCGATTGCCGGGGTCTTCGCGTTCCGGCGAATAACCGATAAAGAAATCCTCTGCCGAACGCAGGCCGGATTTTTCGAGGATCGGTTTCATCACCTCATCGGTCGTGCCGGGATAGGTGGTGGATTCCAGCACGATCAACTGGCCGGGGCGCAGCGTCTCGGCGATCTTTTCGCAGGTTCTTTCCACGAAGGAGAGATCGGGATCGCGGTGATGCGTCAGCGGCGTCGGCACGCAGATGGCAATCACGTCGCAATCGCGCAATTGCGAAAAGTCGGTCGTTGCGAAAAACCGGCCGGCCGCCGTCTCGCCCGCCAGAATATGGTCCGGTACTGCCTCGATATAACTCTTGCCTGCCTCGATCGCCACCATTTTCCCGGGGTCGATATCGAAGCCGGTGACACGGTAGCCGGCGCGCGCCATGGTCATCGCCAATGGCAGGCCGACATAACCGAGGCCGATGACACCGGCGCGGGCGGATCTGGATTGAATGGCAGCCAGAAGGGTGGAGGCCGGAAGGGCAGAGGGAGTGCTGGTCACGGGGAAAGGAACCTGAATTTCGATGTCCCTCAGTTGAGTGCCTTGTGGCGAACTGTCAAGGGACGGCAATAGAGCAATCTGGCCGCAGGCCTTCCACCTCCCATCCATTCACGGCAATGAGGCTTGCATCCGGATCGGCTCGCCGTTTATGCCTTCCTCCATGAAAATAGCCTTTTACGCGCCTCTCAAGTCGCCCGACCACCCGGTTCCATCCGGCGACCGCCTGATGGCGCGGCTGTTGATCGAGGCCTTGCGCCGCAGCGGTCACGAAGTCGAGATCGTTTCGGAATTTCGCTCTTTTTCAGCAACACCGGATGCTCTTTCGCGATTGCAGCAAGAGGCGGGAGGCGAAATCGAACGAATCGATGCGGAATGGCGTCGGGACGGCGTGCCGGATCTGTGGTTCTGTTATCACCCCTATTACAAGTCGCCGGATCTCCTTGGCCCGACGCTCTGCAGGGCGCATGGCGTGGCTTATGTCACCGCCGAAGCCTCCTATTCGCAGCGACGCAATGGTCAGGGCTGGCAGGCGCATCAGAATCTGTTGGCTAATGCATTGCAGTTTGCGGCCGTGAATATCGGTCTCACCCGGCGTGATCTCGAAGGCATCCGCCAATCGGTCACGACTGCAAGGCTGGAACATCTGCCGCCCTTTATTGATACCGCTGCATTCTCCGCGCGGGCCCACGAACCAAAACCATTGCACCTTGTGACGGTGGCGATGATGCGCCCGGGTGACAAGCTCAGCAGTTACACCGCGCTTGCTGCCGCACTTCAGCCGCTGGACGATCTGCCCTGGAGGCTTTCGATCGTCGGCGATGGTCCGGCTCATGATGACGTGAAAACATTGTTTGCCGGATTCGGATCCTGTCGCATCCTCTGGCATGGCCAGCTTTCGGCAGATGAGGTTGCCGGTGTGCTGGCCTCGGGTGCGGTCTATCTCTGGCCCGGCCATGGTGAAGCCTACGGACTTGCCTATCTGGAGGCGCAGGCTGCCGGCTTGCCGGTTGTGGCCGAGCGCATTGCCGGCGTGCCGGAAGTCGTTGAAGATGGCCGCACGGGAATTCTCACCGTCCCGGGAGACACAGAGGCTTATTCGGCAGCCATCCGTCAGTTGCTTACCAATGACGATGCGCGAAAAGCCATGGCAGGTGCTGCTAGAGATTTTGTGCTCGCCGAACGCTCGCTCGATGGTGCCGCCCGTCGTCTCGAAACCATACTGGAAACCCATCTGGAATTTTTGCGATGACCGAACGACTGTTGATCGAAGCGTTGGACAAGCTCGCTTCAAACGGCAACTGTGTCGATCTGTGGCTGCGTGATGACGATTGCATCGAACCGACCGAGGCACTCGACGCCTTCCTCGGTGCTGCCGCGCGCCAAAAAATACCGGCAACGCTTGCCGTCATTCCCGCCCATACCGGCGAGGCACTGGCGAAACGTCTGGAAAGCGAGCCGGGTGTTCTCGTCACCGTTCACGGTTGGTCGCATGAAAATCATGCACCGGCGAGCGTGAAGAAGCGCGAACTCGGGCTCGATCGGCCGGTCGAGGTCGTTGAGGGGAATCTGCGAGCCGGACTGGAAAAACTCACCCGTCTTCACGAGGTACGGCTGTTTCCCATGCTGGTGCCGCCGTGGAACCGTATTGATGCGACCTTGATCGAACGGTTGCCGGGGCTTGGCTTCAACGCGCTCTCCACCTTCGGGCCGGAAAAGCCGGCGGCGGTGACGATGCTCAATACCCATGTCGATGTCATCGACTGGCATGGCACGCGCGGTGGCCGCGATCCCGAGCTGCTGTTCGCCGAAACGGCGGCGCTATGTCTGCCCGGTGGCGTGATCGGCGTGCTCACCCATCACCTCGTGCATGACGATGTCGTTGCGGATTTTCTCGATCGCCTGTTCAGTCTCACCGCCGGTCATCCGGGCTGCCGCTGGCGGTCCGCCGCGGATATTCTGGCGTCACCAGCTTTTCCAGCCGATCAGGAAGCCTGAAGCGTCTGCCTCTGCCCGGCTGACTGCATCCAGAACAGCGTCCACTGGTGCCTGTTGCGGCAGGTTGGCGGCCACGAAGCCGCTATCCGGTACGGTCACCGCGCACAGCCGCGCCAGAAGCGTAAAGATCACCGGCCCTGTCGCCCACCAGGCCGGGGCGCCCGGCAATTCGGCCATCACGCCCGGCAAAGCATCGACGAGAATATCGAAGAGCGGATGTTTTGGCGGCGCGGCGATAAAGGAATTGGTGAGCAACAGGCTGTCGCCACCCAGATTGCGGGGTGTCTGCTCGGCCAGCGCCGACAGGCCGACCAGCGGCAAAAAAGCATCGAAACCGATATCCTTGCGGGCCGGATACCAGTCGCAGTCGAGATAGATGCCGCCCTCGCGCGCCAGGATCAGGTAACGCGCCACATCGACCGCGCCGGGAAAATCGCCCTCGTCGAGAAAGGCGCGGAAAACCGCATTGTCGTAGACGCCGATGGCGCGGATATCGTCCTCCCGCCATAGCCTGTAGCCGTAACCGGTCGCCTCGGCATGCTGTTGCCATGCCGCTGTCCCCACCGGAACAGGCTTCGAGCCGATCCAGATCTGGTGAATGGTTCGAGGTACTGGCCTGTCGTTCATGGCCGCCATGTTTTTCCGCGCAGCCTCATCGATGCGGAAATGCCGTGTCATCCGCTCGGGTTCCGGCACGAGATGATATTGCAGGCCGATACGGCTAACCGCATCGCCTTCGACCTTGGCCAGTTTCAGAAAGGCGGAATGCAGTTTGCGCGGCATTCCAAGCTGCGTCAGCGGTCCAAGCGTCGCCACCGATTGCGGCGCCAGAACTGAGCGCATCTCTTCCAGTGCAACCCGCGCCTCGGCCAGACGCTTCTCCGCGATCAGCGATTTTGCGGTCCGCAATACCGCCTTTTCATCCTGGCCGATACTCATGCCATCTCGCTCCAGTTGCCGCATTCCATGTTATTGCGGCTACGATGTTTGCCGCCCGGTGGTCAAACGCTTTCAATCGCCGGGAACCAACTGTTGTTTTGCGATTTCTGTTACATGGACAGAGTAAGCCTGCGTGCTATAGGCTGCCTGAAACGCCTACTAGACTAGCCATCATCCCCGTCGATCCTACGGGTATCAGGATAAAACAGTGACCGAACGCCACGATTTGCTGCGTGCCGAAAATCTGAGCGTGTCGTTCCCGTTTTACGGCGGACGTATCGAGGCGATCCGTAATTTCAGCCTGCGCATATCGCCCGGCAAGGTAACCGCGCTTGTCGGTGAATCTGGTTCCGGCAAATCCGTCTTCGGCCGCACGATCATGGATATCGAATCCGCCTCGGCACAGATCGGTGGCAGCGTGCTGTTCGACGATCCTGCCGGAGTAGAAGGGCCGATCGATCTCCTGAGCCTTCCCCATGACGGGCGAAAGATCCGCTCCATTCGCGGCAATCGCATCGGCATGATCTTTCAGGAACCGATGGTCTCTTTCTCACCGCTACACACGATCGGCAACCAGATCGAGGAAGCGTTGAAGACCCACACGATCCTGTCGCCGACAGAGCGGCACGAACGGGTGATCGAAATGCTCGGCCTCGTCGGCTTTTCCAAGCCGAACAAGGTGTTTGGCATGTATCCGTTCGAGCTTTCCGGCGGCATGCGCCAGCGTGCGATGATTGCAATGGCGCTGATCTGCCGGCCGGCGCTGCTGATCGCGGATGAGCCCACGACGGCACTCGACGTCACCATCCAGGCGCAGATCCTGAAACTTCTGAAAGACCTGCAGTCGCGTTTCGACATGGCGATGCTGCTCATCACCCATGATCTCGGCGTGGTCGCCAATCTCGCCGACGAGGTCGTGGTGGTCTATCGCGGCGAGGTGATGGAAGCCGGTCCGGTGGACGAGATTTTCCGCAATCCGCAACATCCCTATCTCAAGGGCCTGATGGCCGCCGTTCCGCATTTCGACATGCAGCCTGGCGAACGCCTGAAGCCGCTGCGCGATATCGGTGTCGACGGCAGCCGTATGCTGGCGAAAAAGAAGGCGGCCGCCGAGCCCGATCCGGGGCATCCGCGCTCCGATATCCTGCTTTCCGTCCGTAATGTCAGTAAATCCTTCACCGCCCGCCGTTCGGGTTTCTTTGGCCTCGGCACGCCGGAAAAGACGCTCGCCGTCAACGATGTCAGTTTCGATATTCTGCGTGGCGAAAGCCTCGGCCTTGTCGGTGAAAGCGGTTGCGGCAAGACCACGCTCAGCAAGATTTTGATGCGCGGGCTGAGTGCGGATGCAGGCAGCGTCACCTTTAATGGCGCTGAAGGTCCTGTCGATGTTCTGCATGCTGAGAAAGAGGATCTGAAAATCCTGCGGCGAAAAGTGCAGATGGTGTTTCAGGACCCCGTTTCGTCGCTTTCGCCGCGCATGACGGTGCGCAACATTATCGGCGAGCCCTTGCAGATCCACGAAAAGGGCGATGCGGAAAAACGCACCCGCATCGTTGAGGCACTCACCAGTGCCATCGGGCTGGAGCGCAGTGCACTCAGCCGTTATCCGCACAGTTTTTCCGGTGGCCAGCGTCAGCGTATCGGCATTGCCCGCGCGCTTGCACTCGGGCCGGAACTGCTGATCTGCGACGAGCCGGTCTCGGCGCTTGATGTGTCCATCCAGGCGCAGATCCTCAATCTGCTGAAGGATCTCAAGAAGGAACTCGGGCTCACCTATCTGTTCATCTCGCACAATCTTGCGGTGGTGAACTACATGGCCGATCGGGTTGCCGTCATGTATGCCGGACGCATCGTCGAGATCGGCCCGGTCGAGACGATCATGCGCTCGCCGGTTCACCCCTATACGCGAAAACTGCTGGCTGCCGTGCCTTACCCGGATCTCGACCGCCCGCTCGATTATGCGACGGTGGGCAGCGCCTTGAAACGCCCGAAATGGGATGCCCCTTTCGATGATGATGATGACCGGCCGGAGAGCCTCGCGCATGCGGATCTCGGTGGCGGCCATTTTGTTCTGGCGCAACGCAATGCCGATGCACGGGAGCTTCGGCCATGATCACACGCCGCACCTTGCTTGCACTTCTCGCATCTTCCGCGGCCGCGCCGTTTGCCCGGGCCACGCAGACGGATGCGAGCCTTCAGGCATCGACAGTTCCACCAGGCCCGCCCAAGGCTGCCCGTATCATCAATCTTGCATCACTCGGTCGCGAACCCGGTAAACAGGGCGGCACCGTGCGCATGCTGATCGGCGGCCAGCGCGATATCCGCCTAATGCCGATCAACGGTTATGCTCGGCTGATCGGTTACGACGAACATCTCAATCCGCTGCCGGATCTTCTCGAAAAATTCGAGGTCGAGCACTCGAAGGTTTTTACCTTTCACCTGCGTGAAGGACATCGCTGGTCGGATGGCAGCCCGTTCACGGCGGAGGATTTCCGCTATGTCTGGGAGGACATGTTCCACAACACGGAACTGCATCGCGGTGGCATTCCGGCAGAGTTGAAAGTGGATGGCGCGGAGCCGCGTTTCGAAATTCTCGATGAACGCACGGTGCGTTATTCCTGGGATACGCCCAATCCGGATTTTTTGGCGCAGCAGGCAGCGCCTTCGCCCACACGGCTGATGATGCCATCGGCCTATATGAAGCAGTTCCATCCAAAGTATCAGGATGCGGAAACGCTGGCCAAGCTGATGAAGGCCAATCGCCTTGAAGACTGGTCATCGCTCCACCAGTTCATGGGGCGTACTTTTCGGCCGGAAAATCCCGGCCTGCCGACGCTGGAACCCTGGTGTCCGCGCACCAAGCCACCAGCGCAGCAATTCATCTTCGAGCGCAATCCGCATTTCCACCGCGTCGACGAAAACGGCGTGCAATTGCCCTATATCGACAAATTCGTGCTCAATGTCAGTTCGCCGGGTCTGATCGCCGCCAAGGCCGGTTCAGGCGAAAGCGACCTGCAGATCGCCAATATCGATTTTGCCGACTACACATTCCTGAAAAGCTCGGAAAAGCGCTTTCCGGTTCACGTCAATCTGTGGAAACGCACGCAGGGCTCGCGCATCGCGCTGATGCCCAATCTCAACTGCAAGGATGAGGTCTGGCGCACGTTGTTCCGGGACGTGCGTTTCCGGCGTGCATTGTCGCTGGCGATCGATCGCAGCGAAATCAACAAGGCGGTGTTTTACGGGATCGCCAAGGAAAGCGCCAATACGGTTCTGCCGGAAAGCCGGCTTTACCGGCCTGAATATGCCCAGGCCTATACCGCATTCGATCCAGAGGCGGCCAATCGTCTGCTCGATGAAACGGGGCTTGATCGGCGCAACGACAAAGGCCTGCGGCTGCTGCCGGATGGTCGCGTTGCCCACATCACCATCGAATCCGCCGGTGAAGATTCATTCGAAAGCGATGTACTGGAACTGGTCGCCGATCACCTCTTCAAGATTGGCATCGCTATCCATACGAGAGCGACGCAAAGGGAGTTGTTCCGGCGCCGCATTCGTGGCGGCGAAACGATCATGTCCGTCTGGCAGGGGCTGGATAATGGCGTGCCGACCGCCGACATGTCGCCGCAGGAATTGGCACCGACTTCGGACGATCAGGTGTTCTGGCCGAACTGGGGACTGAACTACATGTCCGGCGGAGGCGATGGTAATCCTCCCGACATGCCGGAAGCGAAACAGTTGCTCGACCTCCTGAAGGAATGGCGCCGCAGTGGCGAGACCAGCGAGCGCGAGGATATCTGGCACCAGATGCTGTCGATCTTCACACAGCAAGTTTTCACCATCGGTCTTGTCAATGCGGCACTGCAACCGGTGGTCAGTTCATCGAGGTTGCGCAACATGCCTTCGCGCGGTCTCTTCTGTTTCGATCCCTATTCCTATCTCGGTGTCTATATGCCGGACACGTTCTGGTTCGGGGAGAGTGCCTGATGCTGCGTTACATTCTCTGGCGCATCCTAGTGATGATCCCGACCCTGCTTTTGATTTCGATGCTGGTCTTCACCATCATCGAACTGCCGCCGGGCGATTATTTCGAAAGCTATATCGAGGAACTGCGGGCCATCGGCGAAAAGGCCGATCTGCAGGAAATCGAGGAATTGCGGGCGCGTTACGGTTACGACAAGCCGATACCGATCCGTTACCTCAACTGGGTCGGTGGCATGCTGGTCGGCGATTTCGGGTATTCCTTCGAATACCGCCTGCCGGTCAGCGAAGTTGTGGGTGATCGCCTGTGGCTCACGGTTCTGGTCTCCTTCGTCACCATCGCTCTCACCTGGATCATCGCCTTCCCGATCGGCGTTTATTCGGCCACCCGCCAGTATAGCTGGGGTGATTATGGATTGACGCTATTCGGCCTGATCGGCATCGCCGTGCCGAATTTCATCTTCGCGCTGATCCTGATGTATTTCGCCAATATCTGGTTCGGCACCACGATCGGCCATTTGATGGATCAGAAATATCTCAACCAGCCGATGAGCTGGGACAAGTTCTGGTCGATCCTGGAACACCTGTGGATCCCTGTCATCATCATCGGTACGGCCGGAACGGCCTCGATGGTGCGCCGGTTGCGCGCCAACCTTCTGGATGAGCTGCAGAAGCAATATGTCATGACGGCGCGTGCCAAGGGCCTGCATCCGATGAAGGTGCTGACCAAATACCCGCTGCGCATGTCGCTCAACTTCTTCATCTCGGATATCGGCTCCATCCTGCCGTCGATCATTTCCGGTGCGGAAATTACCGCCGTTGTGCTCTCGCTGGAAACCACCGGCCCGATGCTGATCAAGGCCCTGCAGAGCCAGGACATGTATCTGGCCGGTTCGTTCCTGATGTTTCTAGCCTTCCTGACGGTGATCGGCGTGCTGGTCTCGGATATCGCGCTGGCACTGTTTGATCCGCGCATCCGTCTGAAGGGAGGGGCCACCAAGTGAAGCCCATGCTCCCGCAAAGCGGCCAGCCGCTCGATCATTACGTCTCGACCGCCCCGTTCGATCCTTACGCAACCGAAGCGGCAGCCGGCTCCAGCGCCTATACTGAGGCCTCGCAGCTGCGGCTGATGTGGTGGCGGTTCAAGCGCCACCGGCTGGCGCTGATCTCCGGCATCCTTCTGCTCGTTGCATATCTGTCGATCATCATCGTCGAGTTTCTGGCGCCGTATAACCTGCATACCCGCAATATCGACAGCATCTATTCACCGCCGCAATCGGTGCATCTCTTTCATGAAGGCGAGTTCGTCGGGCCGTTTGTCTACAAGCAGCGCATGCAGCTCGACATGACGACGCTGAAGCGGGTCTATACCGACACCAACATCGTCCAGCCGCTGCGTTTCTTCTGCAAGGGGGACGCCTATCGTTTTTGGGGGCTTTTCGAAGCCGACCGCCATCTCGTCTGCCCGGCAGAAAACGGCGATTTCTTTCTGCTCGGCACCGATCGCCTCGGCCGCGATGTGCTGTCGCGCATTCTTTATGGCGCGCGCATTTCGCTTACGATCGGTCTTCTCGGCATCACCACAAGTTTTATTCTCGGCATCGTGATCGGTGGTCTTGCCGGCTATCGCGGCGGCGTGTTCGATCTCATCGTCCAGCGCATCATCGAGGTCTTGCAGTCCATCCCCAGCATCCCGCTCTGGCTGGCACTTGCCGCCATCATGCCGCTCACCTGGAGCCCGCTGGTCATCTATCTCGGCATCACCTTCATCCTCGGCCTGCTGGATTGGACGGGGCTGGCGAGGGCGGTTCGCTCAAAGCTCTTTTCACTGCGGGAAGAGGATTATGTCCTGGCTGCGCAGCTGATAGGCGCCAGCAAGACGCGCATTATCGGCCGCCATCTTGTGCCCGGCTTCATGTCGCATCTCATCGCCAGCGCCACGCTTGCCATTCCCGGCATGATCCTCGGAGAGACCACGCTCAGCTTCCTCGGTCTCGGCCTGCGCGCGCCGATCACAAGCTGGGGTGTCTTGCTCACGGAAGCGCGAACGGTTAACGTGATCGCCCTCTACCCATGGCTTCTCTTCCCGGTCATCCCGGTCATCGTGGTGATCCTCGCCTTCAACTTTTTGGGAGACGGCTTGCGCGACGCCGCCGATCCCTACAAGTGACACGCATAGAATTCGTATAATCTGTAACGAAAGACCCACATGACGCGCCGTCTCGATAACGCTCGCATCCTCATGTACAGCCATGACACGTTCGGACTCGGCCATCTGCGCCGCTGTCGCGCCATCGCCCATTCGCTGGTTGAGGATTACCGTGGCCTGAATGTCCTGATCATCTCCGGCGCCACCATTGCCGGTGCCTTCGATTACCGCGCCCGCGTGGATTTTGTGAAGATCCCGTCGGTCATCAAGCTGCGCAACGGCGAATATACGTCGATGGACCAGCATATCGATCTTCAGGAAACCCTGAAGATGCGCCAGTCGATCATCCGCCACACCGCCGAAACATTTGATCCCGACATTTTCATCATCGACAAGGAGCCGCTCGGCCTGCGCGGTGAGGTCGAGGACACGCTGGCCTACCTGAAGACGCGCGGTACCAAGCTGGTTCTCGGTCTGCGCGAAGTCATGGATGCACCGCATCTGCTCGACAAGGAATGGCAGCGCAACGATGTGATGCGCAAGATCGGCCAGTATTACGACGATATCTGGGTTTATGGCCCACCGGAATTCTATGATCCGCTGGTCGGCCTCGATGCACCGCAGAATGTCCGCTCGAAAATGAGTTTCGTCGGCTTTCTGCAACGCGCCGTCGGCGAGGGCGTGCAGTCCGATCACCGCCAGAAGGACGATTACATTCTCGTCACCACAGGTGGCGGTGGTGATGGCGCCGATCTCGTTCAGGAAGTCATTGCCGGATACGAGGCCGATCCCACCTTCACCCAGAAGGCACTGATCGTGCTTGGCCCTTATATGCCTGCCGAACAGCGTCATCGCCTGCAGGAAGCGGCCGCGCGTGTTGGCCCATTGGAAGTGATCGAGTTCGACAACCGCATGGAAGATCTGGTGGCCAATGCCAAGGCCGTCGTCGCCATGGGCGGCTACAACACCTATTGCGAGATCCTCTCCTTCGACAAACCGGCGCTGATCGTGCCACGCACCCAGCCGCGCGAAGAGCAGTTGATCCGTGCGCAACGTGCGACCGAGCTCGGCCTTGTCACCATGCTGTTGCCGGAGGAATCCGCCGATCCCAAATGTATGGCAGCCGCCTTGCGAACCCTTCTCACCCAGCCCGCTCCCTCAGCCGGTGATCCAAGCCTCAGGCTTGAGGGGCTTGCCCATATCTCGTCCATGGTCGGTGAATGGATGAAGCGCCGCGACGGCGATCATCTGACGGTCGTGCAGGGCTGAGCAACACATGCCGGAATTGAAGAAGATCGTCGTCCTCCTGAAGGGCTATCCGCGCCTTTCGGAAACTTTTATCGCGCAGGAACTCTTGGGGCTGGAACGGGCCGGGCTGTCGCTCGAACTGTTTTCCATGCGCCGCCCGACGGACAAGAAACGTCATCCGATCCATGACGAGATCCGTGCACCGGTCAAATACCTGCCGGAATATCTGCACGAGGAACCGCTTCGGGTTCTGTGCTCGCTCATGAAGGCTGCGCGCAAGCCGGGTTTCGGCAAGGCAGTGCGCCAGTTTTTTACCGATCTTACCCGTGATTTTTCCCGCAACCGTTTTCGCCGGTTCGGCCAGGCGGCCGTGCTGGTGGCCGAGTGGCCGGCGGATGCCGACTGGCTTTATGTACATTTCATCCACACACCGGCCTCGGTCGGTGCCTATGCGGGCATGATCGCCAATATTCCATGGTCTGTCTCGGCGCATGCCAAGGATATCTGGACCTCTCCTGCCTGGGATCTGCAGGGCAAGCTCAGCCAAGCCAACTGGGCCGTCACCTGCACGCGCGCCGGGTTCGATCACCTGACTGAACTGGCTGGCCGCGAAGGTATCGTCAACCTCAGCTATCACGGCCTCGATCTCGATCGTTTCCCGGTCTTTGCCGAAAAGCGGAATGTCCGCGATGGCTCTTCCGCAGAAGACCCCGCCATCATTCTCTCCGTCGGCCGCGCCGTGAAAAAGAAAGGTTACGATACGCTTCTCAACGCCTTGGCGCTTTTGCCAAAAGATCTACACTGGCGTTTTCGTCATATCGGCGGGGGCGAACAGTTGTCTGCCCTGAAGGCGCAGGCGGAACAGCTTGGACTGACCGACCGCATCGAATGGTTCGGCGCGCTGGCGCAGGTGGAAGTGCTGGAACACGACCGCAACAGTGATGTCTTTGCGCTGGCCTCCCGCATCACCGATGATGGCGATCGTGATGGCCTGCCGAATGTTCTGGTCGAAGCCGCCAGCCAGCGCATGGCCTGCGTGGCCACTGCCCAGGCCGGCATTTCCGAACTGTTTGTCGATGGCGAAAACGGCCTGCTCGTGCCCCCGGAAGATGCGGCGGCTCTGGCCGCAGCGCTTGAACGCATGATCCGCGATCCGGCGCTCCGCCAACGTCTCGGCGATGCCGCCGAACATCGCGTCCGCCACGAATTCGATCACCGCGCCAGCATTCGCCAGCTCGAAACGCTGTTTGCCGCGCACCGCGGAAAGGCATGACATGACAACCACCAACCGCCAGCCGCGCGTCTTTTTCTACGTCCAGCATCTGCTCGGCATCGGCCATCTGGCTCGCGCCAGCCGTATCGCGGCGGCACTGGTGGAGGATGGTTTTGCCGTCACGCTGGTCACCGGTGGCATGCCGGTCAAAGGTTTTCCGGGGCCGGGCATCGACCATGTCGAGCTGCCGCCAGTCGCAACCGGTGTCGAATTCGCCGGTCTGGCGCAGGCCGATGGCACACCGGTCGACAAGGCTTTTGAGGAAGCCCGCACCAAAATGCTGCTCGATGCCTTCCATCGTATAAAGCCGGATGTGGTCATCACCGAAGCCTTTCCTTTCGGCCGCCGTCAGGTGCGTTTCGAGCTTCTGCCGCTGCTGGAAGCGATCGAAGCCGCAGAACCGCGCCCGGTCGTCTGCGCCTCGGTGCGCGATATCCTGCAGGAAAACCGCAAACCCGGTCGCGATCGGGAAACTGTTGACTTGGTTCAAAACCATTTCGACCACGTGCTCGTCCACGGTGACCCGACTTTTGCTCGCATAGAGAATACGTTCCCGCTCGCAGATGAGATTGCTGACCGGGTCATCTATACCGGCATGGTGGCGCCGCCGGCGCCCAAGCCATCTGAGGAACGTTACGATATCGTCGTGTCCGCTGGTGGCGGCGTGGTTGGCGCAGCCCTCATGCAGGCCGCCGTTGCCGCTTCTGCCGATTTCGATCGCACGCTGAAATGGTGCGTCATCACCGGCCCGAACCTGCCGCAAGCGGATTTCGACAGCCTTGCGAGCAGCACGGCTGAAAACATGACGCTGTTCCGCTTTCGCCCCGATTTCCCGAACCTGCTGGCGTCGGCATCGCTCTCCATCTCGCAGGCCGGTTACAATACGGTGGGCGATCTGCTGCAGACCTCCTGCCGTCTGCTTCTCGTGCCCTTCGCTACTGGCGGAGAAACGGAACAGACGGAGCGTGCTGAAAAACTGAAGGCCATGGGGCTCGCGGTCGTGGTGGAAGAGGCCTCGCTGTCGAAGGACAGCATGTCGGCCGCCATTACTGAGGCCTTGCAGCTGCCGCCACCGTCCTCGGTGGATATCCGCATGGATGGCGCACGCGAAACAGCCCGGATCCTGCGCGGGCTTCTGGCAGAGCGGCCGTAACAGGCGCGTTGCGCCTCTTATTCGCTGGCAGGGCGGGTGCGGCCATGCCCCAAATCTTTCAAACCCTTACCTGTCCTCATTTGCGTTTTCGCAATTCGGAACTTCGGCCTATCTTCGGCGTTGAGCGTGATCGTCGCTGGAGGAGGAAGCCCGATGACCACACCCGTGACCAAGCCGGATGATTCGGCCGAGCCGAAAACCGAACTCAACCGCATGATCGGCCCCGGCCTTTTGCTTCTCTTCATCGTCGGCGATATTTTGGGGACAGGCATCTATGCGCTCACCGGTCAGGTGGCGGCGGAAGTTGGCGGTGTCGTCTGGCTGCCCTTCCTGATCGCCTTCGCCGTGGCACTGGTCACCGCCTGCAGCTATCTCGAACTCGTCACCAAATATCCGCAGGCCGCCGGCGCCGCGCTCTATACGCACAAGGCGTTCGGAGTGCACTTCATTACCTTCATCGTCGCTTTTGCGGTCATGTCGTCGGGCATCACGTCAGCCTCGACGGCGTCGCGCGCCTTCGCCTCCAATTTCACCGCAGCAACCGGGTTCGATTTCGGCGCTTATGGTGTCACCGGCGTGGCGCTGTTCTTCATCGCTGCCGTCGCCCTCATCAATTTCCGTGGTGTCGGTGAAAGCGTGAAGATGAATGTGCTGCTGACGGTGGTGGAACTCACCGGTCTGTTCATCATCATCGGCATCGGTTTCTGGGCGATCGGCAATGGCCAGGGCGATGTTTCGCGTGTCTGGACGTTTGAACCGGCAGGGGATCACGGTGTCATCTGGTCGGTGGTGGCCGCCACCACACTCGCATTTTTCGCCATGGTCGGCTTCGAGGATTCGGTCAACATGGCCGAGGAGTGCAAACAGCCGAGCCGCATCTTTCCAAAAGTGCTGCTGGGCGGCCTCATCATCACCGGCGTCATCTATATCCTCGTTGCCATCTCGGCCATCACGCTGGTTTCCGCCGCCGATCTCGGCGAAGGCGAAACGCCGCTCCTGAAGGTCGTGCAGGCGGGTGCGCCGAACTTCCCGATCAGCATTTTTGGCGTCATCACCATGTTCGCGGTGGCCAATTCGGCGCTGATCAACATGATGATGGCGAGCCGCCTAATCTATGGCATGAGCCGCGAGGGCGTGCTGCCAGCGTCACTCGGCAAGGTACACAAATCGCGCCGCACGCCCTATGTCGCCATCGGTTTCACGACACTGCTCGCCATCGGCCTCATCACCTTCGCCGGCGGCGTGAAGGAGCTTGGCGGCACTACCGCGCTTCTGCTGCTCGGCGTTTTTGCCCTCGTCAACGTCGCGGTTCTGGTTCTGCGCAAGGACACGGTGGGCCACAAACACTTTCGTACGCCGACGTTCCTGCCGGTCATCGGTGCGGCCAGCTGCCTCTTCCTCGTCGGCCCATGGACCGGCCGCGAGCCGGTGCAATACACGATCGCCGCCATCCTGCTCGCCATCGGCGTTGTGTTGTGGTTCGCGACGGTGCGGTTCATGAAGGCGCAGGCGCAAACGGCCTGATTTGTTTTGGTGATCCGGTGGGCATGATTCTCCCGCCGGGTGCCCCCATCTTCGCAAGGAAAAGGCGGCAACCTGAACAGTCGCCGCCTCAAATCTCACATACCGGCTTCGGTCATCCAGAGCTCGGCGTCGGCGCCGCCGGGAATACGAAGCGGGGCGGATAGGTCCGTGGCCGCGCGCCAGACGGCTTCCGCCACATCGGGTGCATAGGTCACGGGTCCCGTATCTTCCTGCACGGCTTTCACGAACTGCTGAAGCAAGGGCGCATAATCCGCATTGTCCATTCCGCGCAGGTGAGGGCGCGCATTCTCCCCGAAACGGGTCTGCGGTGAACGGCCCGGCAGAACGATATGCACCCGAACGCCAAAAGGCTCCATCTCGATCGCCAGGGATTCCGTAAATGCGTTCACCGCTGCCTTGCTGGCTCGATAGACGCCGATCACCGGCAGGGGCTTCACGGTCACCGTTGAGGTGACGTTGATGATGACGCCCGCCCGGCGCTGGCGCATCTGCGGCGCTACGGCCTGAATCATCTCCAATGTGCCGATCGTGTTCGTCTGGAACAGCGATTGCACCGTTTCCGGCGCTGTAAGCTCGACCGGCGCGGGCGCTCCAAAACCAGCATTGTTGACGAGGACGTCGATCGGTCCCGCATTTTTGACGACATCAGCGATGCTCTCTGAATCGGTGACGTCGAGAGCAAGAATGCGCAGACGCTCGGATGGCGGCAACAGGTCCGGGTTGGGCTTGCGCATCGTCGCGATCACGTCCCATCCCCGTTCGAGAAACAGTTTCGCGGTCTCAAGACCAAAGCCGGACGAACAACCGGTAATCAATATCGTGGACATCAGCTTCTCCTGAATAAAAGCAATGAAGCCATGGTAGTGACGCAGCGTAAGACTTTATATATTCTAAAATCCTCATTTCTTTAGCGATAGTCCTGGTCATGTCCATCGATCCCCTTGCCGAAATCGTCACGTTGCTGCAGCCCAAGGCGCGTTTTTCGAAACTGGTCGAATGCGCCGGTGTCTGGCGGATCGAGCGGGAGGCGACGGGCGAACCGTTTTATTGCGCCATCCTCGAGGGACGTTGCCGCGTCAGGTTCGGTGGAGGCCAGCCGTTCACGCTGCAGGCCGGCGATTTTGTGCTCGTGCCGGCCATGCGCGATCTTGCCAATGAGAGCATCGACGCGCCGGCCGATCTCAAGGCCATGTTTCCTACTCCGCTCGACGACGGTCGTTTTCGCGTCGGCAACCTTGAAGGAGCGGCCGATCTGCGCATGCGCATAGGCCATTGCAGTTTTGGCTCGCCGGATGCGGCCTTGCTGGCTCCTCTCCTGCCGGATGTGGTTATCGTTCGCGATGAACCACGGCTTGCAACGCTGATGCAGCTGGTCGGTGAGGAAACACGCGGGCAGCGGCCAGCGCGCGAACTCGTGCTGGAGCGACTGCTGGAAGTGTTGCTGATCGAAGCCTTGCGATCAGGCACACAAGCCACCGCATCGCCGGGCCTCAGCCGTGGCCTTGCCGATGAACGCCTGTCGGCAGCGCTGCACGCCATGCATGCGCGCCCCGCTCATCCGTGGACGATCGCCGATCTGGCCACAGAAGCCTCACTGTCCAGATCGGCATTTTTTGCCCGTTTCAGCCGCATCGTCGGCCTGCCGCCGATGGAATATCTGCTGGTGTGGCGCATGGCGCTTGCCAAGCAATTGTTGCGGGGCCGCGAGATCGGCATGGATGACGTGGCTGAACGCGTGGGCTACGGCTCCGCAAGCACGTTCAGCGTCGCATTTGCAAGGCATGCAGGCGTGCCGCCGGCACGGTATGCCCGCAGCCAATTGAGACAGGAATGAGTGTCGGGGTGTTTGGTGGTAGCGCGTAAGCCGTTGTCGATTGTCTACTTACCCAAACCGATCCCGCCAAGCGCCTTGAGCGCCTTCCACCGGAAGCGCCGTTGCCTCGAAAACGCCGCGCGCAATCGCCCGTGCCGTCACCAGCGTCGCCAGATGAAAGATCTCCATCAGTTCCGCGACATCCGCCACCGGTTTTTCAGCCGTGGCGGCGGCAAACATCGTGTCGCCGTCGAAGGGCAGGTGGGCGGGCAGCACGGCGCGGGCCAGTCCGTCATGGGCAAGAATGGACAATCGGTGCGCCTGCGCCTTGGTCAGCACCGCGTCGGTTACCACGACGCCGATCGTCGTTGCCGTCACGTTGATGCCTTTCAGGCGCATATCGGTGTCGAAGGTGGTAGGCATGCCCAGCCCACCGAATTCTTTTCCCTGTTCGAACGGTGCCGCCCAGAAATGCGGGCCATCGCCGATCGTGGCGGATCCCAGTGCATTGGCTGCCACCAGAGCCGCCACCCTGTGCCCGGCTTTCGTTCTGGCGCTGGCCGAACCCAATCCACCCTTAAAGGTCGCTGTCGTCGCACCCGTTCCCGCGCCCACCGTGCCGAGTGCAAAATCGCCCTTCCCGATCGCTTCGAAAGCCTGAAAACCCATGTCGCGATAGGGGGAATGGCGACCCCAATCCTTGTCGCCGCCGTTGAGCAGATCCATCAGGATCGCCTGCGGCACGATCGGCACTTTTGTCGTGCCAACCGTCAAGCCGCGCCCGATTGCGCGCAGACCCGCCTGCACGCCGCCGGCCGCATCCAGTCCGAAGGCCGAACCGCCTGACAGCACAAATGCATCCACCGTCTCGACCGTCATGGATGGGTCGAGAAGGGCGGTGTCCCGCCCACCCGGCGCGCCGCCGAGCACGCTGCCGGATGCGATCACCGGCCTTTCGAAAACGACGGCCGTTACGCCGGAGCCGAGCACGAGATCGGTGGCATGGCCAACGGCCACGCCCGAAATATCGGTCAGCAGGTTTTTCATCGGCGCATCGGCATCAATCGATGTCGAATTTCACGCCCTGCGCCAAAGGCAGGGTGCGGCCGTAGTTCAGCGTGTTGGTGGCACGGCGCATATAGGCACGCCAGGCATCCGAACCCGATTCGCGGCCGCCGCCGGTTTCCTTCTCGCCACCGAATGCGCCGCCGATTTCCGCGCCCGAAGGACCGATATTGACATTGGCGATGCCGCAATCCGAGCCCTGCGAGGAGACGAACGTTTCCGCCTCGCGCATGTCGTTGGTGAAGATCGAGGAAGAGAGACCCTGCGGCACGTCATTGTGCAGGGCAATCGCGTCGTTGAAATCGGAATATCGGATCACATAAAGGATCGGCGCAAAGGTTTCGTCTTTTACCGGACCCGTCTGGCCCGGCATTTCAACGATGGCCGGTCGCACGTAATAGGCGTTCGCCGCATCGTCGGAGAGAACCCGCTCGCCGCCCGAAATTTTTCCGCCGGCGCTACGTGCTGCATCGAGTGCTGCCTGCATCTTCTCGAAAGCAGCCTTATCGATCAGCGGGCCGACGAGATTGCCTGCTGTCAGCGGGCTGCCGATCGTGACAGACTGGTAGGCCTTGATCAGGCGCGGCACCAGCTGGTCGTAAACGCTGTCATGCACGAACAGGCGACGCAGCGTCGTGCAGCGCTGGCCGGCAGTGCCCATGGCGGAGAAGGCAACGCCGCGCAGCGTCAGGTCGAGATCGGCGGTCGGGGTGACGATTGCGGCATTGTTGCCGCCGAGTTCGAGGATCGAGCGGCCAAACCGCTGTGCCACGCGCGGGCCAACGATACGGCCCATGGCGGTGGAGCCGGTGGCGGAAATCAGCGGCACCTTCTCATGGTCGACCAGCACTTCGCCGATTTCGCGGCCGCCGATCAGAAGCGTCGAAAGGTTTTCCGGCGCCTCGTAACCGGCATCGCGATAGCGTTTGACGGCCTTTTCGAAGATCGCCTGGGTGGCAAGCGCGGTCAGCGGTGTTTTTTCCGAAGGTTTCCAGACGGTGGAATTGCCACAGACCAGCGCCAGCGCCGAATTCCACGACCAGACCGCGACCGGAAAGTTGAAGGCGGAAATGATGCCAACGACGCCGAGCGGATGCCAGGTCTCCATCATCCGGTGGTCGGCGCGCTCGGTGGCGATGGTCAGGCCATAAAGCTGGCGCGACAGGCCGACGGCGAAATCGCAGATGTCGATCATCTCCTGCACTTCACCGAGACCTTCCGATGTCACCTTGCCGACTTCGATGGACACGAGCTGGCCCAGCGCATCCTTGGCGGCGCGCAGTTCCTCGCCGAGAAGGCGGATCAGTTCGCCGCGCTTGGGGCCGGGCACCTTGCGCCAGCTAAGAAATGCCGTCTGGGCTTTCTCGATCGCAGCCTTTGCGTCGTCAGCGGAATGTTCCGGCAGCGCGCCGATCTGCTTGCCGGTGACGGGAGAGCGAACGGCCAGGGTGCCGCCCTTGTAGCGGGAGGTTGCCACGCCGAGATCGGCAAGAATGCGGTCCACGTCGGCGGCGAGGTCGAGTGCGGCAAGGGTCATGTCGGTCTCCAGTTTTTGCGCTCCCCTTAAGATGAAGCGTCGTGATTGCGTGCAATGTACAAGTGGCGACGGCAGAGGCAATCGCGGTGAGGGATATTTGTTATCCGGTCAAAACCGTTCGCCGGCCAAATGGGCGATCTGCGCGCCCGCTTCGTAATAGGCTTCCTTCAGCGGGCGCAGCGATGGCAATTTCGGATCGCTGACCGGCAGCGGCATGTCCGCTTCGGGCAGGCGTCCCAGAATATGCTCGGCGAGAATCTTGCCGAATGTCGTGCCCGGCGCGATGCCGCGGCCGTTGTAACCACAAAAACCGATAGCATTGCGATCAAACCTGTGCAGGCGCGGCAGGGCATTGTCGGTCATGCCGATCTGGCCATACCATTCCGCCTCGAATTCGACCTCGCCGAGCTGCGGAAACAGTCGCGCCAACGATCGTTTCGCCCATTTTTTATGGATGCCGGTGCCCGTGCCGCGCAGCGCGCCGACGCTGCCGAACACCAGCCGACCGCCCCGATCCATGCGGAAGGAGGAGAGGATCTCCTTCGTGTCCCAGCAGCCCTCGCGGCCAGGCATAATGGTGCGCAGAAGATTGTCGGAAAGCGGTCGTGTCGCCAGATTGAAATAGGGCAGGTGCACCTGCTCTTCGCGGGTCACGGCCCATGGCCCGATGCTGTAGGCATCAGTGGCGACGATCACCCAATCCGCCGAAATTTTTCCCTGCGCGGTGCGCACGACATGCTTTCCGGCGCTCTTTTCAGCCGAGATCACAGCGCTGCCGGTAAACAATCTTGCGCCTGCCTTGACCGCCGCATGCGCCAGACCGCGCGCATAGGCCAGCGGCTGCAGCGTGCCGGCCCGCATGTCCAGAAGCGCACCGGCATAGGCGCTGCTTCCGACACGTCGTTCCGTTTCCGTGGCGTCGAGGATGGATACCGGTGCACCACGGCTCTGCCATTGGCGGGCGCGCTCCTCCAGTTCCTTCAAGCCGTCCGCACCCACGGCCAGATGCAGCGTGCCGTTTTCGACAAGCTCGCAGTCGATGTCATGTTTCCTGATCGTTTCCCGCACCAGCGCCGGGCCATTGCCCAAAAGGGTCAGTGCGCGTTCGCCGTAGACCGGCCCAAGCTCTTTTGGAAAATCATCGGGCATCACCCACATGCCGGCATTGATCAGCCCGACATTGCGTCCGGCTCCGCCAAAACCGATCTCGGTCGCTTCCAGTACGACGACGTTTGTGCCCGCCTCGGCCAGATGCAACGCCGCTGACAAGCCCGTATAACCGCCCCCCACGATCACCACATCCGCTGTCCCAGCGCCTTCAAGGCGCACCGTCACCGGCGCTGTCGGAGCCGTCTTTTCCCAAAGGCCGTGCGAACGTGGATTGTCGAGCATGATGCGATATCCGGATGGCGCGATATCCTTAATCTTTACAGCGGCACGTGAACGGTGAATATCGACATGTTCTCAACAGGTCATTCGCTGGAGGAATGACATGCTGCCGCCAAGGCGCTTTTTTCCGTCCTTTTCACTGCTCATCGCGTTTGAAGCGGCTGCCCGCACCAGCAGCGTCACGGCCGCCGCCCGCGAACTCGGCCTCACCCAGAGCGCCGTCAGTCGCCAGATCGCCGCGCTCGAAGGCCAGCTGGGGGCAGCACTTTTCCTGCGCGAACGCCAGACGATCCGGCTGACGCTCGCCGGCGACACCTATGCACGTGAGGTGCGGGAAGCCTTGCGGCGCATATCCAGCGCCTCGCTCAATCTGCGCGCCAACCCTTCCGGCGGCACGCTCAATCTCGCGGTCCTGCCGTTTTTCGGCACGCGCTGGCTCACACCGCGCATCGGTCGTTTTTCGGAAAAACATCCGGGCATGATGGTCAACCTGATCACCCGGCTGGAGCCTTTCGATTTTCGGTTCGACACGCTCGATGCGGCCATCCATTTCGGCGAGCCGCGCTGGCCGGGTGCCGATCTCACCTTCCTTCTGCAGGAAGACGTGATCCCCGTCTGTAGCCCGGATTTCAAGCTGCGGCGGGCGCTGACCGGGCCGGCTGACGTGCTGCGCGCGCCGCTTCTGCATCTCAATACGCGGCCGGATGCCTGGGAAACATGGTTTGCCAGTCGCGCCACGCCGTTCGATGCCCTGCACGGCATGTTGTTCGATCAGTTCGCGCCGATGGTGGAGGCGGCCGTGGCCGGGCTTGGGGCGGCGCTTCTGCCGCGTTTCCTGATCGGCCGCGAACTCGATCAGGGGCTTCTCGTGCCGGCCATCGAAAATGGCGGCGTGGAAACCGGCGGTTATCACCTCGCCTGTCCGCCGGATCGTGTCTCGTATCCGCCGCTCGCGGCTTTTAGAGCATGGCTGCTGGAAGAGGTTGCCGCTGATACAAAGATACGGGATCGCTTGCGAACGGAGGCCTGATCGGCCAATAGTCGGACATTCAATCCTTGGCCGCTTGAATGCGGCCTGACCTATGGGACGTTTTTGATGAAACCGATTTTCGTGCAATTGCGCTGCACTCCCGGCAAGACCTATGAGGTTGCCGATGCCATCTACAAGACCGAACTGGTCTCGGAGCTTTATTCCACCAGCGGTGACTGGGATCTTCTGGCCAAGGTCTATCTGCCGGAAGGCGAGGAGATCGGCCGTTTCGTCAATGAAAAGATCGCCTGCATTCCGGGCATCGAGCGTTCGCTGACGACGATGACCTTCACCGCGTTCTGATTCGGCCAAAGCGAATCTGATCCAACAAAAAAGCCGCCCAACATGGAGCGGCTTTTATTGTTTTCGGCCGGCTTTGCGGCGTTTTCGACAATATGGATCGATCATGCCTGACAAGATCATACATGGACCGGGTTTGCGGCGCGCGAACGGGCCAGGTGATCATGAATGGCGAGCTTCACCTCGTCGGCAGAGCCGAAACGCTGCTCGTCCAGGTCGATGACGTGAAACTTCACGGCGATGAACTTCAACCGGTTGTCATCCGGCACGACGATCCCGACGGGCTCGCCGCCGTATTCTATAACTTGCTTTCGCATGGGCAGGCTCCAGCAGATACCGCGACATGAGGGCGGCACTGCGAAATGACTTAATTCAGAAAACCGAGGGTACTTGAGAACCGTAGACGGTGATCGTCACATTCGACAGCGCGGAGAGGAGACGCATTCCACGCGTTTAAGTCGACGCACGCCCGGTTTAAGAGTGGCGTTGACGCAGGTCATAATAATCATGTCACTCTCCCTTTCTGGCGTTGCGTTAGGATCAAACTGGAATCAAAAATTCCAGTATCGAATCTTCTCTACGACGAAACTCATCTTCGATCAACGAAAATCAATTTAGCTAGAATATTTTTCTTTATGATGACAGGATCACGGCAAGTTTGTGAAATCTCATTCGCAAAATCGCCGTTTCTGACAACTCAAATTAAATAGTAATCACCGTCTCGTCGGACAAGGGATCGGTCCGACCATTCTCATCACGATCGTTCACGCTGATGTTTTCATTGGTTTTTTCTTCTTGGGCGTACCGTTCAACCAGAATGCCGGACAGGGTTTTCGCAAGTTTTTCCGCTGCGGCGTGATCGAGCCAAAGCGGCGGGCGTAAAATCAGGCGGCTTGGATCATCGATATCAGGTGTCATAAAGCCGCGTTTTTGAAGGGCACGCGCCACGGATTCGGCGTCGCCTCCGGTAAGGGCCAGATCGATGACAAGGCCTTCGCCGCCAATGGTGATGCCGTGCTCGCTTGCCAGCGGCTCCAGCAGCGTTCGCAGATGCTCACCCACCAGCTGGGCGTTTTCCTGCAGGCCGTCATCGCGCAGGGCGGCAAGGGCGGCGGCTGCCACGGCATAATCGACGGCATCAGTCGCAGCGGTGATGTTTTCGCCGAGGGGCATGCCAGGATCGCTACGGGTTATCAGAGCGGCAAGCGGCTTTCCGGGCAAAATGCTGCCGGTTACCAGAATGTCGGGCAGGGTCTCTTCCCGTTCGAACTGCCAGATATGCCGGCCGGTGCGGCCAAAACCCGTCAGCCTTTCGTCGGCAATGCGCAGGGCGGGTGCAGGTTCCTGCGCAATTCCGTCCTCCAGCCCTTCTTCCATATCGAAAAAGCCTGGCTGGCGGTCATCGCCGCGCAGCAGGTTCTGCGCCAGTTCCATCATCTCGCGTTCCGGGCCGATGGCGACAATCACATCCAGTCCCTGCGGCAGGGTTTTCAGCAATTCGTCGCGAAACCGTTGTTCGGCGGCGGAAACGGCAGGGCCCGCCAGCAGCGACCATTGGCGGTAAGCGGCTTCTGCTAGCGCCGGGTGTCCATAACCGACAATGCCGGCGGCTCCGGAAAGGTCGGTGACGGCGCGGCCGATGCCGTCATAAAGGTTGGCGCGCCAGCCGCGCACCGATTGGCCGATTTTGGGCGTCGGTGCATCGATGTCTATACCCAACAGTTGCGAAGGAGAGGGGCAGAGCCTGCGCCATGCGCCCGCCCGCGATGGCGTCGTGAACAGAGGCGGCACGATCTCCTCGTTGCGGCACAAGCGGATACGCAAGCCACCGACGGAACCTTCGGCACCGGCCACGGAACCGATCGCATCTTCTGCAAACAGCGCCATGCCCTCGGTTAGCGGGCAGACCAGGCCCTCGAGGTAAAGTGTTGCATCGCGACCCACGAGAACCAACTGCTGGCCGACCTCCTTCAGCATGCCGCCGAACGGCGCCACCACCACACTGCCGGCCGGCACGCAGATATCCACATGCAGGGCGTAATTGTCGGCCTCGCCACCATCCTGACCGACGCTGCGGGAAAACCGGTATTCGCCATACCGGGTGGCGCCCATATGCGTTTCCCAGGAAACCCGCGCCAGGAGACGCCAGTCGATTTCCGGGTCGGTCCAGTTGCCGTCGATCAGAAGCGGGCTGTCGATGCCGAGATCGACGAGGCGGATCTGCTCGACATCGATTTCCGGCAGCAGCCGGCAAATATCTTCCGAAAGGACCGTAGGATTGCCGGCATCAAAACCGGTCGCATCGAAAATGGCGGCTTCCATCAGCGCCGGGTGAACGCCGGTCGTCACGGCAAACACTTTTTTACCGGCGTGGTCTTCAGAGGCGGCAATCGCACCGGCTTCGCCATCCACGGCGGCTGCGGCAATAGCCTCATGCTCTGCCTGCGCGGCCAGCACGCAGGCGCGCGCGACAATCAGCGGCCACAGGGCCCGCAATTCCGGCTCGCTGAGCGGATAGGTATCGTGAAAGGCGCGCACGGCCGGCAGGATGTCGAACGGGTCATTGCCGCCATGGGCGATCAGATCGGCACAGGTGACCGCAAGCGCGGCCGCCAGCCAGCCGCGCACCACGGCTGCCACATCGGTAATCCCCTCGGGTCGCCAGATGCCGTCTTCCGTCACCCGGCCGCTCATGCGGGCGATTGTCAGGTCGTGATGCACCGGCTGGATACGCAGCATCGGGCCAAGCGGCTGCACCTGCCGAAGTGCCGTCACCAGAACCTTGGCAATCGGATCGCGCACCGCATGATCGCTGACACCGCTCAAAAGCCGCAGCACCACCGGCCCGGCATGGCGCAGGTCGGTATCGACCGAGCGTTCCAGTCCCGGTTCATCGAAATCGGAGAGGCTTTTTGCCATTTCGCCGGCCAGGCGGCCGATGCCCGCCATATCCTCGGCATCGAGAACGTGGGTTTCCGGCAGTCTGCTCACATCGTGAAGAGTAATGAGGCGCACGGCCTCGCCGCTTTCACCGCCCTCGCTGGCCAATGCCACCACATCCTGCCCGTCCTGCGTGGTTACCGCTTCCGGTGCATCGGGCGCATCCGCCTGCCGGGCAAGGTGCCGCAATATCTGTGCTTCCAGCGCCAGTTCCCTTGCATGCTCGGCACTTGCCAGATCCAGCCGATAACGCATGTGGCCGTTATCGATCACATAGGCTTGCGGTTCGCCATCGATGGGTTCGGCATGACCGGACAGGCCGTAATGGTCTCGAAGAATCTGTTCGATCGCCGTTGAAGGCGTGTCTTCGTCCGTGCGCTGAGGTGGGGGAAACGTCTCGGCAGAAAGGTCGGACATTCAACTCTCCGAAGGGTACTCCATGATAAGATTAGCGCAGTCTTCGCTCACGTCCATAGGCTGCACTTCATCCTTGTTGTTGCAGCGCTTTTACACGCCGGGCCAACGCCGGATCCGGTAAGCCGCAAAACCTAAAGCTGTCGCGTAAAGTTTAAGCATTTATGCATGTAAACAGGCTAGGATTTTCTGTGATGGCAGACATGCGGTGATCGGTTTTTCGGGCTGACACCTCATGGTGCGCATCTCAAAAATCGTTCCATAGCCTGCGCGGCCAAGCGGATTGACTTGTATGACCCTTCCCCTGGTTCTGCCGCGCTCCGCTGCCATGCCGCTCACCTTTGCCGGCACGGTCGGTCTCTACACCCCGCCCGCTGAAAATGCCTCGCCGGTCGATCTCGCGGTTCTTTTCGCCAGTCCCTGGGGACTGGAGGAAATGTGCACGCGCAAATTCTGGCGCGTCCTTTCGGAAAAGTTCGCCGATCGCGGCATTGCTAGCCTGCGTTTCGATTATCCCGATACCGGCGATGCACTGGATGGCGCGTGCGATCTGCAGGGCCTTTCCGCATGGACCCAGAACCTGCTTCAGGCGGCCACCGAACTTCGCCACCTGTCCGGCTGCAGCAAAATCATCGTCGTCTCGCAGGGGCTCGGTGCTGTCGTCGCCGCTGAAGCGGCTCCGCTTTTGCCGGATACCGAAGCAATCGCCTTTCTGGCCCCGGTCACATCCGGCCGCATGCATCTGCGCGAACTGGCATTGTGGTCCAGGGTCGTGGATGAAAATCTCGGCCTTTCCGAAGAACAGCGGCTGAAGGAGGGTGTCTCGATCGCCTCCCTGATCATGCCGTCTGCGGTGGCGCAGGATGTTCGCAAGGCCGACCTTCTGAGCCTCAAAAGCGTGCCGGCCTGCCATTGTCTCGTCGTGGAACGGCCGGATCGCCCGGCAGATGCCGCTTTTGCCGCGCAGCTGAAAACACTCGGCGCAAACGTCACGCGCCAAAATTTCGAGGGGTATGACCGGCTGGTGTCCAATCCGCTGGCGGCAAGGGCCGCGCCATCCGTCATTGAAAATCTGCTCGATTGGGTCGTTTCACTGCCCTCGGCGCAGATCCTGCTATCCGGTACGCCCGCCCTGCCGGTGCCGAGCGCGCCGTTGGTCGGAGACGTTTTTTGCGAAACCCCGCTGCGCTTCGGCCAATATCGGCGCCTGTCCGGCATGTTGTGCGAACCGCAGGGCGAGCGTCAGGGCGCCACGGTGGTGTTCGTCTCATCCGCCTATGACCGACATTGCGGCTGGGGCCGGGCCACGCTTTATCTTGCCCGCGAACTGGCGCGTTTCGGCATAAGCTCGCTGCGTTTCGATACCGCCAATGCCGGCGATAGCCCGCCGAGGCCAGGCGAACCGGAACAGGTGCTTTATGGCTCAGGCCAGAATCTCGACCTGCAGGAAGCGATCAACTTCCTCCAGTCTCTCGATACACGACCCGTCATCGCGGCCGGGCGCTGCAGCGGGGCCTATCTCGCCATGCAATGCGCCGAGATCGACAGCCGGATCACCGGCGTCGTTGCCGTCAATATCGCCACGTTCCGATGGAAAACTGGTCGCTCGGTGGAAGAAGCCGTCAACAATGCTGGCCGCAGCCTTGGCGAATATGGCGCGCGCGCGCTGCGGCTGGAGACCGTGAAACGCCTTTTGCGCGGCGAAATACATGTCGTCAGCGCACTCTCTCATATCGGCAAAAGTCTGGCTGGTCGTATCCGCAACCGCGCGCTTGGCGTGGTCCGCTTCTGGCTGCCGCATGGCCGCTCGGTACAGACGCTGTTTCGCCATCTGCAGGCGGAAAACAAGCCGGTGGCGCTGCTTTACAGCGAAAACGATTATGGGCTTGAAGAGTTCGATTATTATTTTGGCCAGGGCGGTGGCCGGCTTGCCGGTTTTGACAATGTTTCGGTGACGATGATCCCTGCCGCCGACCACAATCTCACACCGGCTTATGCCCGTGAAACCTACCTGTCGGCGGTTCGCCATATGGCCCTGCAGATTGGGCAGGCGCCGCAATCGACCGCAGATCGGCCGGATATACTGCATAACTCCTGACGCGCAGCATCGTCAGAAGCGGATCAGATGGTCGTTCCCCAGTGAGCCGATCGATCCGCTCGGCAGATTGTTCGAATCAGCATCCGTCAAAGGCACCAGTTCCACCTGTTTCACGGCACCGGGCGCCAAATGAAAGCCGGTTTCCGCCGCCCGAAATCCCTCGACGCTGATCGAAACCGATTGTGCCAGACGATCGGCTGAAAGCTGCAGCACCCAGCCGCCATCCTCACCCTTCACTAGGCTTGCCTCGATCACTCCTGCATGCAGAGCGCGTGTCCGCCCCAGCGGAAAATGAAAGGCTTCGGCGATGATCTCACCGCTCGCCGCATCCTTCAGCCGCGCCACGGTCACATCATGCGAGGGCGGGCCAAAACGATAGGCATAGGTCGTGTCGAAAAAGGCGCCGAACAGGTCAGTCGCGGCCAGTGTCACGCCGTGGCGCGCATCAAGCGTTATCGCCCTGTTGCCGCTGACCACCACTTGGCGCCCATCACGAAGACAGGCAAGTTCCACCAATACGTCCCGTGCAACGGCGCTGTCATTGAGGATATGAACATCAAGGCCATTGGTGCCCTCGTCGGACATCACGATCTGCACCGGCCGAAACGCCCGTTTCAGCGCATGCCAGGTCGATTTCGGCCGGCCCGTCGCATCGATCACGCCCCAGCCGGCGCCGGGCAACAAATCCTGCAAGGTCCAGACCAAGGCACCATGGCAAGTGGACCCCGGCCGTCGCCATTCGGCAAAGCTCGCCTCCATCACTTCGGCCGTCGCGGCGCGCGAAAAGGCGAGGTAGCGCTGAGGGTCTTCATAACGCAGTCTTGCCGGCTCGAACCCGTAGAGTTCCTGCAGATAATGTTCGCGCACATCCTCGAAATCCCAGGAGACACCGGCATCGCGCGGTACGCGGGCCTTCCAGCGCGGGTCATGCGAGGGCGGCACCGGCAGATCTCGTTCCAGCGTATCCGCATCCGGCACGTTGGAAAAAGCCAGGCATTCGGCGGCAAAGCGCACATTGGCGCGGCGCGCATCGTCAAGCGGCCGGCAATAGGCACCGACGCCGTAATAGTGGGCTACGCCGGCATGGGGGAAAAACGGCAGCGCTCCGCCGCTCGGCGAGTTTTCCACGTAAGGCGTATCGATGCGTCCGTCGCGGCACAGTCCGGCCAGAGTGTCGGTCGCTAGCGAACCTTTCCAGATGCGCTCCGGCAAGCCCATCATCGCGCCCTGCTGAAACATCTCGCTTCCGCCGCACAGGATCGCTAGCGATGGCGAGGCCGAGGTAAGCTTCAGAAATTGTTCGACTTCCGTTTTCACGTGAATCAACAGGGCTTCATTATTAGCCGGGTAATCGAAATTGGCGAACATCAGGTCCTGCCAGACCATGATGCCCAGTTCGTCGCAAAGCTTGAAGAATTCCGCGGTCTCGTAAGCCGCAATACCGGGAATGCGGATCATGTTCATGCCCGCTTCCGCCGCCAGTTTCAGCCACGGTTCGTAATCCGCTCGCCCTCCGGGCAAAGACACGATATCGGCAGAGGTCCAGACGGCGCCTCGGCAAAAAATGTCTGTGCCATTCACGCGAATGGCAAAATTATTGCCATCGGCTCCTCGATCGATTTCGATCCGCCGAAAACCGGTACGGCCGATGAGTTGTTCGCCGGTATCATTCTTGACAATCACATCATGCAGAACCGGTTCGCCATGGATCAGTGGCCACCATGGTTTTACATCCGGCAAAAGCAGTTCTGCGCGCATCTGCCCATCCGTAAGGGCGAAGTCGGTTTCATGTCCCGCACAGAAAAGTCGCAGGTTTGCGCTTGCAGACTCGGCGGCAAATGAAACGGTCAGGAGCCCGGTGCCATCCTCTCGCAGCGTTGCATGGATGGCAAAATCCCGCAGTTCATCAGCGCGCACAAGCGAGATCGCGCGCCATGGCCCCACCGCCACCACATCCGGGCACCATCCGGGCATGAAACCCAACGCCGTGGTGCGCAGTAAACGCAGGCCTTGCGAACGCATCATGCGGGGCCGCCAGCGGGCGCGCGGTCCGGTTTTGCTCAAATGCGGGCCGATGGCGCGAAAGCAGATCGACACACGGTCGAAACCGGTCAGCATCACCGGCACATCATGCGCTTCGAACATGCTGCCGGAAGCGAGGATCAGGACATCGTTCAGATAAACTTCGGCGACGGTCGCCAGGCCGGAAAACCGCAATATGGCCTCGCCACTTTCGCCTGCCAGATCGAGCCGGTACCACGCATCAATATGTTCCAGCGAGGTCGGAATGCCGGCATCGAAACGCCCGGCCGCGCGCAAGGCTGATGCCACGGTGCCCGGCACGGATGCGGTGATTGTTTCGGCATGGTCGGGAATATTGCCGGGCGCGGCATAAGCACCGGCATCGCTTAACGTCAGCGTCCAGCCATCACCCAGAAAATCTTCGCTGCTCATTCCGCCATCCCCATTCCCGCGCCACCTGTCAGGGATGGTTTTAGGCGGCCTCGCGCGCGCCGCCAAGCTCTGTCGAAAGTCCCGTCATCAGCAGGTCCCAGGCCTCGGCTGCCGGATCGAGCGCCGTAGCCAGCGGTTCAAATTTTTTCCGCGCCAGTGCCCGCGCCAGCAGGAATTGCGAGGATTTCGCCGTCTCGGCGATCTTTTCCGCATGGACTGCCAGTTCGCCTCGATCCAACCAGATCAGGTGCGAAGCCAGCAGTTCAAAATTGGCGCCCATCTGCCGCAGCGTATTGAATGCGTATTTGTGAAAAAACGCGAATTCGCGCTCGGCCAGCGTTTTCGCCTGAGCCGGAAACACATTTGCAAACGCGCGCACCGGATTGTTGACCGGCCGGCGCGCAAAATGCCGACGCAAAAGCCGTTCTGCCTCATTGCGGATCGTGCTCATATCGGGCCTTCCAGCCGGAAATTTCGCAAACTCCGTATAGGGCAGGAAAGGCGGATCGTTTGCCGTCAGGTGATGCTGAAAGATCCCGTCGAAATCCTTGCCGGAGAGCGAGAAAAAGCCGCCATTGTGAAAATAGTCCATGCTTCTGCCGGCCAGATCGAGCCGGTTGATCGCGACAGTCGTTTTGCCGTGTTCTGTGCCATAGGTCAGACCACGTGTGTCGGGCAGATAAAAACTGTCCATCTCGAGAAGGCAGAGCCGTCCGCGAGAAATCTGCTCCAGCACATGGTTTTCCGGCCCGCCAAAAATTGCCAGTTCGGTGACGCGGATGCCGTAGAGCGTTTCGAGATCTTCCAGCGGCACCTTGAAAAAGGTCATCTGGTCGCCTTCGAAATCCTGAGTCAGGGTGAAACCCAGCATCGCTTCCGGCGGCAGGCCGGCAGCGGAGAGCACCTCGATCCACAGATCGACATAACAATTGGTTTCCGGCCAGATGCGGTCAACCGCATGCAGTGCATGTGGCTGGTAGGTGGCCGGGTCGATCTGCGGAAAAACGGCGGTCATCTCAGCCCCAGAGCGTGGCACGGACGTTTTCCGGCCATTCGTTGACATCAAGGCCATGCGTATGGAACAGCGCCAGCGCGATGCGCTCCAGCCCGAAACCGACGCAGGCGGTATGCGCCACGCTGCCGTCTTCCAGGTTCAACCCCCATTTGGTGCCAAAACTATCTTGATGGTAGTTGAAGCTCATGCAGGCGGTCGGGTTTGATGTCGAGGTGATCGGGATCAGCAGTTCGAATTTCAGATTCTGGTCCCGCTGATTGTTGACCATCATTTTTCCCGCACGACCAAAGAATGGGTCGTTGGCCACGTCGATGGTCACATCCAGCCCCACGGCCTTCATCATCTCGACGCCACGGTCCATCCAGCTCTGGCGGAAATCGGTGACATGCTGTTCCGTACCCATGCAAACGTACTCGCGCATGCGGAAAAGCTGCTGGCGGGCCGGGTCCTTGGAAGGCTCGTGGCGGAAACAGTAGCTCTGCAGGTCATAAAGTGCGCCCTTGGCCGAAATCTTTCCGCGCCGTGCGACGGTCGGGTAAAGCGGATAGCAGGCGGCCGGCGTCAACACGATGTCGGTGGCTTGCTGGTCCTTGGTCCAGTCTTCCTCGCCCACTTCCATGCATTTCAACAGGCTCATATGGTCGAGCTCGCTGCCGCAGAAGGAATGCACGGTGCCGGCCAGCTGCGGAAAACTTTTCATGTAGCCGCTTTGTTCGAAAAAGGCGCGGTTCATGCCCGGCGGAAAGCGCATCGCTTCGGCGCCGTCAGCACCGCCCACCTTGTCGATCAGCCGTTCGAAGGCGGCAATCACCTCTTCGAACTGGCCGCTGCGGCCATAAAGCCCATCGACACCGGTATCGATCAGCAGGCCGGCATCGAACAGCCGGTCGAGAAAGGAGGTCTGCATATCCATCACGTCACCCCTGAGGAAAAGGAAAAATGGTCTCGGATTTCAGCCCAGCAGGCTGAAATCCGGTTTCTGCACCAGAAGCATGGTCGATGAGTTGGCAAGGATACGGTCGTTGGAAATCATCAGCTGCGCCGAATGGGCGTCACGCAGATGCCGGCCCAGACTATAGGGTGTGCCGTTCTTGTAACCCATGATGCCGCAGATCAGCATCGCCTTGTTGATGATATCGAGGATCGTCTGCGAAGAGGCGATCTTGATATTGTTCATGGCGATCGCAAAGCTCATCGAAGATAGTTTTTCACCATCTGCCTTGGCATCTTCATAGGTCCGGATACCGGAAAGCAGGTTGGATTTCACCAACTGCAAAAGGTTGGAGGCTTCGGCCAGATGCAGCGCACCGGGCGGAACCTGACCGGCCGATTTGCGCGCCGCGGCACGGACAAAGGACTGGGCCCGCGAAACCGCATCGGTGGCGATACCGAACCACACACCGCTCCACAGAAGGTGGCAGGTGGCCAGCATGGATTGCGCGGCGATCTCGGCAAAAGGCTTTTGGAAAACCTGTTCGGCCGGCGCCTCGCCCTTGAACAAAAAACCATCCGAGCAGGTGCCGCGCATGCCAAGCGTATCCCAGACATGGGTCTGTTCCAGCGTATACTGGCCCTTGCGGAACACCGTCATCACCTGGTCGCTCGGGGCGGCATCGGCATTGGCGCGCGAAGTGATCAGAATGGCGTCGGCCTGCGATCCGTAGGAAATCACGGTCGCGTCCTTCTCCAGCCGGCAGGTCGCGCCGTCGATCTCGATCGCGCAGATCGAATTGCGCAGGTTGCCGCCGATCCCGCCTTCGGTCGTGGCAGATCCCAGCAGCAGCTGGCGTCCCGCCACTTCCTGCATGAAACCCAGATGCCATTGGCTCTCTTCACCGTGCTCCACCAGGCTTGAAAGCTTGATGTGGTGCATGGCAAAAATCATCGCGCTCGAGGCGCAGGCTTGGCCGAGGATCGAGCAGACTTCGGCGATTTCCAGAAGCGAAGCGCTTTCGCCGCCATGGGCTGACGGCACCTGAATGCCGAGCAGCCGCTCGGCCTTCATGGCATCGACGGCCTCTTTCGGAAAACGGCCTTCCGCGTCGACCGTGTCTGAAAATTCTGCTGCGACTGCCGCCACGCGTTGCGCGCGGGTGGCAAGCGTATTGTCGGTGGCGAGTGCAGCGAAAGACATCAGGCTGCCTCGCGGCTCTTGATGATCTGCGCCACGGTTTCCTCGATCGCCTTGATGCTGGCGAAGGATTTGCGGTTCAGCAGGCTGTCGGGAAATTCGATATCGAAGCTTTCCTCGATTGCCAGCATCACCTGTACGGATGCGAAAGAGGAAAGGCCGGCGGCATAAAGGTCCGCATCATCGGCGATTTCAGTCACCGGCACCGGCAGGCCGCCGACACGGCCCAGCAGTTCGCGAATAGTCTCGTTCATCTCGACATCTCCCACGCATTCAATTGTTCATCGATTGATGCTTGGGTTTTAACGAAGAGAGCCTAAGGAACGGCAAAGTTATTTAGTGAAATCTTGGATGCGGGATTCTGTAGAATTTGAGGGACTGAGGCGCCGAGCTTAGGCATCACCGCCTTGCGGGGGATAGCTATGTGTCTCACCGCGAAAATCGCTCACTGAATAACAGCCGCCCTCACGCCGGGCAGCATTCTCGCCGATCACCGCCTTGCCATGGCCGCCGGGAATGTCCAGCACATAGGTCGGCTGGCACAGACCGGAAATATTTCCGCGCAAAGCGGATACGATCTTTTGGCCCTCCTCGATATCGAGGCGGAAATGGCCGGTGCCGGGCGCCAGGTCGGGGTGGTGCAGGTAGTAGGGTTTGATCCGCGTTTCGACAAATGCCTTCATCAGGTCGGAAAGCACGGCCGGATCGTCGTTGACGCCTTTCAGCAGCACGGTCTGGCTCACCATCGGAAAACCGGCATCCACCAGCCGGGCGCAGGCGGCACGCGCGTCCGGCGTCATTTCGCGGGCATGGTTGGCATGCAGCGCCACGTAAACCACCTTGCCGCTTTCCTTCAGCGCATCGATCATGGCGGTATCGATCCGGTCGGGTTCGACCACGGGCACACGCGTATGAAAACGCAGGATTTTCACATGGTCGATCTCCGCCAGTCCGCGCATGATCACCGCCAGCCGGCGGGGCGACAGCACCAACGGGTCGCCGCCGGTGAGAATCACCTCCCAGATCTGGTCGTTGGCGCGGATGTAGTCGAGCGCCGCCTTGAGTTCGTCGGGTGCCAGCGTGCCATCGCCCTGCGGTCCCACCATTTCACGGCGAAAACAGAAACGGCAATAGACCGGGCAGACATGCACCGCCTTCAGCAGCACCCGGTCAGGATAACGGTGCACGATGCCTTTGACAGGGCTGTGGGCCGCATCGCCGATCGGATCTTCGCGTTCTTGCTGGCTCGTCACCAGTTCCGCTGTGCTGGGCACGTACTGGCGGGCGATCGGATCGTTTTCGTCAGCGCGGTCGATCAGCGAAACGACGGTCGGCGTCAACGCAATCGCGTACTGATCCGCAACCGCGCGAACATCTTCCAGCCTGCCGATTTCGATCAGGCCTGCGGAAACCAGTTCCTCGGGGGTTTTTATTGAACGCGCGGCGGTCACGAACAAGTCTCCGCAACCGGGGCCCACATCACCTGGTCGACACGTGTCGCGCCGGTCGCCAGCATGGCCAGCCGGTCGAAGCCGAGGGCTGCGCCGCTGGCATCCGGCATCACGGCAAGGGCGTCGAGAAAATCCTCGTCGATCGGGTAGGTTTCACCATAGATGCGCGCCTTTTCCACCATCTCGATCTCGAAACGGCGGCGCTGTTCGCCGGCATCGGTCAGTTCGCCAAAGGCATTGGCCAGTTCCACGCCGCAGGCATAAAGCTCGAACCGTTCGGCCACGCGCGGATCGCGCGGCGAGGGGCGGGCAAGGGCTGCTTCCGAAACCGGGTATTCGCACAGAATGGTGGCGCGGCCATTGCCCAGATGCGGTTCGATCTTTTCGACCAGCACCTTGCTGAACAGATCGGCCCAGCTGTCATCATTGGACACACGCAAACCGACACGCAGGAGTTCTACGGCCAGCGTGTCGCGGTGGTTTTCACCACTTGCCGAAATCGAAGAGAGAAGATCAATACCGGCGAAACGCTGGAAAGCCTCCGCCAGAGTCACCCGTTCCGGCTCGGCAAAGGGGTCGCACTCCATGCCGCGAAAGGCAAACTTTTTGGTGCCCGTCGTTTCGGCTGCCAGTTTCAGCATGTCGGCGCAATCGGCCATCAACTGCTCATAGCTCTCGCCGACGCGATACCATTCCAGCATGGTGAATTCAGGATGGTGCAGCGGCCCACGCTCGCGGTTGCGGTACACATGCGCGAAGGTAAAAATGCGCTCCTCACCGGCGGAAAGCAGCTTTTTGGCAGCAAATTCGGGCGATGTGTGCAGGTAAAGCGGGCTGGCTTTTCCGTCGATCGTCAGCGCTTCAGTCGCAAAGGCATGCAGATGCGCTTCGTTGCCGGGAGAGACCTGCAGCGTTGCCGTATCGACCTCGAGAAAATCCTGGCCACCGAAAAACTGGCGCAATGCCGTCTGTACCCGGTTGCGGCCCATCAGGAAGGGACGACGGTCGGCATGGACGCTTTTTGTCCACCAGGGAGACGTGGAGGCTGCACTGCGGGTCATGGTTGTTTCTCTTCGCCGCAGCTCACGCCCACGAAGGGCTGGCTATTTGGCGGATTTTGCGTTAGTTGCGCGGCCAAGGAAACCTGAAAAGCATCACTACGGCCTCATTGCCTGTCCTCTACGACGTGGCCGGCCGAGTTACAAGGAAGTCTTATGGTCAAGGTCATCGCCTCTTCGGTCCGCAAGGGCAACGTCATCGACGTCGACGGCAAGCTCTACGTCGTTCTCACGGCTGAAAACTTTCACCCGGGCAAGGGCACGCCGGTCACCCAGGTCAACATGCGCCGCATCGTTGACGGCGTGAAGGTGTCGGAGCGCTGGCGCACGACCGAGCAGGTCGAGCGCGCCTTCGTTGAAGACGTCAACCACCAGTTCCTCTACGAGGATGGCGAAGGTTTCCACTTCATGAACCCGGAAAACTACGATCAGGTCGTGGTGGATGCCGATACGATGGGCGATCAGAAGGCCTATCTTCAGGAAGGCATGACCTGCATCCTGTCGATCCACGAAGGCAACCCGCTGGCGATCGAACTGCCGCGTCACGTCATCCTCGAAATCACCGAGACAGAACCGGTCGTCAAAGGCCAGACGGCTTCGTCCTCCTACAAGCCGGCCATGCTCTCCAACGGCATCCGCACCTCGGTTCCGCCCCATATCGATGCCGGCACCCGCGTCGTCATCGCGACGGAAGACAATTCCTACGTAGAGCGCGCCAAGAACTGATCGGCGCTTCCGTAACGGACGAGAAAAAAGGCCCCGCAACCGAGTTGCGGGGCCTTTTCGTTTGGAATGAAGGAAAGGCGCGAAATCGCGCCGCCCTTATTTCTTCAGCGACTTTGCCGCGTAAATGGTCGGGCCCTTGGCATCGACCGGAGCCTTGCCGTAGGCGTAACCGCCACCCATCGCCACGCTCAGCGATACATAATCCTGCGCCATCTGGCGGATGGCCTGTGCAAGGCTTGTCTGGGCATCGGAAACATTGCGCTGGGCATCGAGAACGTCGAGCAGCGAGGATGCACCGTCGCGGTAGCTTGCCGTTGCCAGCGTCAAGGCTTCCTGGCTGGAAGCAACCGTTGCGCGGTTCGCAGCAACAGTGCGGCTGGCGCGGGTGACTGCTGCAAGAGCGTTTTCAACTTCTTCGACAGCATTGAGAACCGTCTGTTTCCAGGCGAGATAGGCTTCGCGCGCCTGTGATTCCGTGGCCGAAAGGTTGGCACGCAACTGACCACCGTCGAAGATCGGCAGGTTCAGAGTCGGGCCAAATCCCCATGACAGGAGATGGCTGTCTCCACCGCCGTTGCGGCGGGTGTAGGATGGCGAGATCGAACCGCTGAGGCTGATGCTCGGATAGAGATTGGCTTCGGCGACGCCGATATTGGCGACGGCGGACGCAAGCTGGCGTTCCGCCGCACGAATGTCCGGACGGTTGCGGACAAGATCGGCAGGGACGCCGGCGCGTGCGTTGAAGCGGGCAACCGGCTGGCGGGCACCCTTCTGCAATTCGCCGAGCAGCGACGATGCCGGCATGCCAAGCAGGGTTGCAACGCGATGTGCGGCCTGACGGTACTGGGTCTCGAGGCCCGGAATTGTGGCCAGCGTGGTGTTTACCAGGCTTTCCGACTGCACGACGTCGAGGCGTGAAGCGGCACCCGCGTCCAGCTGCAGCCTCGTCAGAGACAGCGTTTCATTGCGTGACTTCAGGTTTGCGCGGGCAAGCGCAATGCTTTCCTGGTAATAACGAACGTCGATATAGGCCGCCGCGACCTGCGACAGCAGCGATAGGCGCGCTGTATCGACGGCAGCATCGGCTGCACCGAGCTGGGCGATCGCGGCTTCTTTCGAGCGGCGATAAAGGCCGAAGAAGTCAAGCAGCCAGGACCCCTGCAGGCCAGCGCTGACAGTCGTCGATGGGACGGACTGAGGAATCGTGCCGCGATAGCCTTTTGTGCCCGACCGGTTAACCTCGCTGTTGAGTGTAAGCGAGGGCAAGCCGCCGGCACCGGCGGAGATCACATCGGCTTCCGCCTGATTGATGCGTTCCATGGCCTGCAGGATGTCGAGGTTCTGGTCGAGGCCCTGTTTGACATAGCCGTTGAGGCGCGTGTCGTTGAATGCCATCCACCACTGGTCGGTGCTGATGTCGCCGTTGCTCCTAGCGCTGCCTTCGGCGAATTTCGACGGAAGCGTTATTTCAGGCGCGGAGTGGTCGGGGCCGACGACACATCCGGACAGCAGAAGCATGACCAGGGGAGCTGCTGCGCGTATGGAAACCATGTGTTTTTCCTAATCTAACGAACCTTGGGGCTTCCTGTCGATCCATCCCGCTTCGCTTGCTCAGCGCGCTTGACGCAACAACTTTTCGCCGATTCAAAATCACTGCGTTAATTGACGGTTTTTTTACCTCTTGATAACCGCCGGACGATCACAAAAAGCGATGGCACGAAGAAAATTCCAAGGAGTGTTGCAGAAAGCATACCCCCGAGAACCCCAATGCCGATTGCATTCTGTGCAGCAGAGCCTGCACCACTGGCAATTGCCAGCGGAACAACGCCGAGAATGAAAGCGAGAGAGGTCATGATGATCGGCCTCAAACGCAATTTCGCAGCCTCAAGTGTGGATTCAAGCAGGCCCATTCCAGTCTCCTGCCTGTCTTTCGCAAATTCCACGATCAGGATCGCATTTTTTGCCGCAAGGCCGATCGTCGTCAGAAGGCCGACCTTGAAATAGACGTCGTTCGATTGACCGAGGAGATCGGCGGCTCCGACGGCGCCGAGAACACCGACAGGCACCGCAAGAATGACCGAGAAGGGGATCGACCAGCTTTCATAAAGGGCCGCCAGGCACAGGAAGACGATCAGGATCGACAAGGCGTAGAGCATGGGGGCCTGCGAACCGGAAAGCCGTTCCTGATAGGAAATGCCCTGCCATGCGACCGAGTAGCCACCGGGCAGTGCTTCAACCAGCCGTTCCATCTCGTCCATGGCCTCGCCGGTGCTGACACCGGGTCTGGACGCACCATCGAGCGAGATCGCACTGGTGCCGTTGTAACGGGCAAGCTGGGGCGTACCGCTCACCCAGTCCAGCTTGCTGAAACTGGAGAAGGGGACCATCTCGCCATTGGTGTTTCGGGCATACCAGTATTTGAGATCGGTCGGCTGCATGCGGAAAGGCGTGTCGCCCTGCACATAGACCGGTTTCAGCTCGTTGTTCAGCGTGAAATCGTTGACGTCACGGCCGGCAAAGATCGTCGCCAGCATGGAGTTGACGGCCGACAGATCGACGCCCATGGCCCCCAGTTTTTCCTGGTCAAGCAGGATTTTCAGCTGTGTTTCCGAACGTTGGCTGTTGGAGCGCAGCGAGCTGATATAGGCGTTGGTACCGGTTTCCTGGATCAACTGCTGGGACACACGGGTCAGCGCATCATTGCCATTATTGCCGCTGTCGACCAGATACATGGAGAAACCGGCCGAGTTGCCGAGGCCCTGAATGGCCGGCGGCAGAAGCGCAAACACCTGGGCATCGCGCAGTGTCAGGAAATGTGCCTGCGCACGGTGCATCACCTCGGCGGCAGATTGTCCTGCGCCGGTGCGCAGATCGAAATCCTTGAGCTTGGTGAAAACGATCGCGTTGTTCTGGCCGGTTCCGTTGAAGGAAAAGCCGAGCGCGCCAAAGACGGCGTCGACATTGTCCTTTTCCTGACCGAGATAGAATTGCTCGACCTGCTTGACCACTGCTTCCGTGCGTTCCGTGGTGGCTCCCACCGGCGTCTGGATGATCGTCATCAGCACGCCCTGGTCTTCCTGCGGCAGGAACGAGCTTGGCATGCGGGCAAACAGGAAGGCGCAGCCGCCGATAACGAGCGCGAACATCACCACCATGCGCAGCGGGCGTTTGAGAAGATAACCGACACTGCCGACATAACCATTGGTGGCGCGGTCAAAATTGCGGTTGAACCAGGCGCCGATGCCACGCTGTTTCTTGTGGTGGTCGATCGGCTTCAGCATCGTCGCGCAAAGCGCCGGCGTGAGCACGATGGCGACCACGGCGGACAAAAGCATGGCCGAAACAATGGTGATGGAGAACTGGCGGTAGATCACGCCGGTCGATCCGCCAAAAAATGCCATCGGAATGAACACGGCCGTCAGCACCAGTGCGATGCCGATAATGGCACCGGTGATCTCGCCCATGGATTTTTCCGTAGCCTCAAGCGGCGACAGGCCTTCCTCGTCCATGATGCGCTCGACATTTTCCACCACCACGATCGCGTCATCGACGAGAAGGCCGATGGCGAGCACCATGGCAAACATGGTGAGCGTATTGATGGAGTACCCTGTCAGGGCAAGAATACCGAATGTGCCGAGCAGAACCACCGGCACGGCGATCATCGGGATCAGCGTGGCGCGGAAATTCTGCAGAAAGACCAGAAGCACGACGAATACGAGAACGATCGCCTCGATCAGCGTATGCACGACCTTTTCGATCGACAGCTGCACGAAGGGTGTCGTGTCGTAAGGATACTGAATCTCGACGCCATCAGGCAGGCCAGCAGCCGCACGCGTCAACTGTCCCTTGACCAGCGCTGCCGTATCGATGGCATTGGCGCCGGTTGCAAGGTTCACGGCAAAGCCGGCCGATGGCAGGCCGTCATAGCGCGAGCTTCCACCATAACTTTCCTGGCCGATTTCCACACGTGCGACATCGCTCAGGCGAACATTTGCGCCATTCTGCTCGACTTTCAGGATGATTCGTTCGAAATCGTCCACCGTGGTCAGCTGGCTCTGCGCCGTCATGGTCACGGTCAACTGCTGGCCTTGCGCCACCGGCTGTGCGCCGAGTGAACCGACCGAAACCTGCGTGTTCTGTGCCTGGATGGCCGAGGTCACGTCGGCTGCGGTCAGCTGGTACTTGTTGAGCTTGAACGGATCGAGCCAGACCCGCATGGCGTAACCGGATCCGAAAACGTTGATGCTGCCGACACCTTCCAGGCGCTGCACCTGGTCCTCGATCGAGGTGGCGAACAGGTCGCCGAGATCGACCGAGCTACGTTTGCCGTCACGCGATACCAGCGCACCGACCATCAGAATGCTCGAGGTGGAGCGGGAAACGGAAATGCCTTGGCTCTGAACGACATCCGGCAGCTGCGACTGAACGAGCTGCAGCTTGTTCTGTACCTGCACCTGCGCGATATCCGGCAGGATCGAGTTGCCGAAGGTGAGCGTTACGGTGGAGCGGCCGGTCGAGGACGACGAGGTCATGTAGGTGAGATCGTCAAGGCCGGTCATGCCGTCCTCGATAATGCTGGTGACCGATTTTTCGACGGTTTCCGCGCTCGCACCGTTATAACTGGAGCTGATGCGCACGGTTGTCGGCGCAATGTCCGGATATTGCGAGATCGACAATGTGGTGATCGCGAGCGCGCCGCCCAGCATGATCACGATTGCGATTGCCCAGGCGAAAACCGGTCGCCGGATAAAGAACTTGGCCATTCAGATAACCTCAGGAACCGATATTTTCGGATGCAGGCAGGAGCGGAGCATCACTGCTTCGGCTGTGCGGGGGCGCCGGCTTCGATCACAAGGCCATCCTCACCCACGGTTGCCTCGACAGGTTTGACCGCGGCGCCATCGGCGATCCACTGAAAGCCGTCGACGATCAGCTTGTCGCCGTCATTGATGCCGGTATCGACAAGCCAGTTATTGCCCGAGACCTGCGCATTCTGGAAAAGTCGGGTCTCGACCTTGTTGTCGGCGGTCACAAATTTCGCCGAAAGTTCGCCTCGCGCATTTCGGGTGGCTGCCCGTTGCGGAAGAAGATAGCCGGCTTCCATTCCAAGCGTCACGGTCGCGCGCACATACATGCCCGGCAGAATGAGATTGTCGGGATTTTCGAACTGAGCACGGATCTGGTAGGTGCCGGTCGTCTCGCTGACGGCAAGCTCGGACATGTCGAGGCGGCCCGTCTTGTTGTAATCCGTACCGTCCTCCAGCGTCAGACGCATATCGGCCTGGTTGGGATTGCCCTTCAGCCGACCGGCGGCGATTGCGGCGCGCAATTCCAGAAGGTTGGTGCTGGATTCGGTCAGGTCGATATAGATCGGATCGAGTCGGCGCAGCGTCGTCAGCGCCGTTGTCTGGTTGGCGGTGACGATATTGCCGACATCAACCTTGGAAATATCGGTCACGCTGTCGAAGGGGGCCTTGATCTCGGTGTAATCGAGATTGATCTGCGCGGATTGCAGCGCAGCCTTTGCCTGCTCGACATCGGCCTGTGCCTGCAGCAGCGTCACCTTGGCATTGTCGAATTCGATCTGTGTGGCACCGCTATTGACCAGTCGCTCGTAGCGGTTGAAGTTCGCTTGTGCCGTTGGCACGCTTGCTTCGGCCTTGGCGAGGCTTGCCTTTGCTTCCGCAAGCGAAGCTGCATAGCTGCTGTCCTCGATCTTGTAGAGAAGATCGCCGGCCTTCACCTCGTTGCCTTCCTTGAAAACGACCTCCCTGATCATGCCTGCCACCTGCGGGCGGACTTCAGCGGTCTGGAAAGCGACCGCACGACCGGGCAGAACGCGGGTGATCGGCTGTTCCTGCCTTTTCATGATCACAACACTGACCGGTGATGGCGGCTTTTCGGCCGCGCTTCCGGTCTGGCCTGCCGTATTTCCGGAATCACTGCAGCCGGCAAGGACCAGCGGAATGGCGAAAAGCAAAAGGCTGCGGCGTTTCATGATGTCATCCGGAAGGCGTGGTTGCGGGTCCCACAGTTTGGCTGCGGGCGAACAATGATGGCATGGCAGAAAGGGTCGCGGAAGCGCGTTTCGTCCGTCGAAATGTTAAATTATCTTAACAAATTGGCGGTCTGCCATTTGCAAAGTGACGTAATGCAGTAATCGTCACTTTGCAAATGGATTTTGCAGTGCAGCGTTCACGAGTTCGGCAAGCCCGTCGCACCGATCATGCAGTTCTGCAAGGTCGGCATTGGCCAGAAGCACGGGATGAAGGATGCTTGCAAAAGCAGCGGACGCGCGCTGGCTTGCGGCGTGTGCGTCCTTGCAGTGATAGGTGCCTGCTGCCATGCCCTGGGCGATCAGGTCAGCAAAAAGATCCTCGATCTTTCGGCGATAAACCAGGGCGCTCGGCAGTTGGGCCTTTGAAACCATCAGGATCATCTCGAACAGATGCGGGTTCTCGCGAATGTCCTGAAGATGTGCTTCCATGATGTTGCAGGCGACCCGCGCCATGCGGGTCGGCGCCGGTGCCTGTTCGTCCAGTGTCGCCAACCGGTCAACGAGATGGCGGATATGGCGTTCGCAAATCGCGTCTACAAGGACTGGTTTGGAATGAAAATGCTTGAAAATATTGGCAGGCGACATCGACAGCGCCTGGGCAATGTCGGCAATCGAGCACCCGGCAATGCCGCGTTCGCGAAACAGGGTTTCGGCCGCCTGCAAAATGTCTTCCCGGGTTTCTTCCGCCTTCCGCCTTGGCCTGCGCACGCTTATCCCTCTTCAGTCTTCGTCTGCTGCGAACGGATCAAGTCCTGTTCGGAAAATAACCTTTCAGGTTTTCCCGAACACGATCGAGAACCGGGCCATCGGTGTTGTCCGGCACAAAGGTCTGGCCGGTAATCATCTCATAGGCCATGCGATAAACCGCAGCCGTCTCTTCGATCAGTTCCTGCGGGATCGGCGGCAGGTCGTCCTTGTAGGGATCGCAACGCTCGACCACCCAGGCACGCACAAAATCCTTGTCGAAACTTCTCGGCCGCGAGCCGGTGCGAAATGCCTCGTCATAACTGTCGGCCATCCAGTAGCGGCTGCTGTCCGGCGTGTGGATCTCGTCAGCCAGAATGATCGTGCCGTTCTCGTCGGTGCCGAATTCGTATTTGGTGTCGACAAGGATCAGACCACGCTCAGCTGCAAGCTTCTGGCCGCGTGCAAACAGCGCCAGCGCATAGTCCGATAGTGTTTGCCACTGCTCTGCCGTCAACAGCCCGCGTTCGACAATTTCTGCCGGAGTGAGCGGTTCGTCGTGGCCCCCGTCAAAAGCCTTGCTGGTTGGTGTGATGACCGGTGTCGGCAGAGCCTGATTGTCGCGCAACCCGTCCGGGAGGTCGAGGCCGTACACCCGGCGTTCGCCTTTCTTGTAGAGCGTCAGCAGCGACGTGCCGGTCGTACCGGCAAGGTAACCACGCACCACGATCTCGACCGGCAGGATGTCGAGACGTTTTCCCACGACCACATTCGGATCGGGATAGGCGATCACGTGATTGGGGCAGATATCGGCCGTTGCCTCGAACCAGTAACGTGCTGTCTGGGTCAGCACATGGCCCTTGTCGGGGATGGAGGTGATGATCCGGTCGAACGCGCTCAGACGGTCGGTGGCGATGATGATGCGGCTACCATCGGCCAGATCGTAATTCTCGCGGACCTTGCCGTGATAGTGGTTCGGCAATTCGGGAATGAGAGCTTCGCTGAGAACACGCACGGGCAGGGCCTTCTGCAAGGTGGATGATGGCTCGCTATCGCATGTTTTTGCGCCCGGAGACAAGGATGCTGCAACATGCCTGATTTTTGCCACGCCTCGAGCACCACAGGTGCCTATATGTATATAATGTATGGAAGCACGCTCCAGAGAGTCAAAAAATCGATTAAATCATTTAATTTCATACACTTGTTCGATTTTTGTATTTTTATGAAATTGGACTGTTGACGTTTTCGGGTTGGTCCGCCTATAACCCGGTCACTGACGAGGGCGGCGGCGCTGCTGGCGACGAAGTTCTTGTCTCAAAAATCTTTAGAGAATTGGCGGAATGCTGATAGGG
>NZ_JAUSRF010000026.1 GCF_030811685.1 Neorhizobium huautlense
TCCGGGACTGGCTACTAGCATACAACTACGCCAAACAGCTCAAGGCGCTACGATTCAAAACGCCCTACGAAGCCATTAGGCGACTCAGTGAGAAAAAACCTGAAATCTTCTCTCGAATACCAAGCCATGACATGTTGGGACCAAACACCTAGTGAAATCTGCCGGGGAGGCCGCGTTGCTTGAATGTCTTGCAGCGCAGATCCCGCTTGGTCGGGTCGAAAACTCCGAGGAGACTGCGGCCGTAGCGCTGTTTCCAGCTTCTGAGGACAGTAGCCTCATGACTGGCAGGAAAGTCTATCCTAACGGAGGCACCGCGCAGGTGTGACTATATAAATGGCTCGAAGCCGCATCCCTTGGGGCCTGTCCGAAAAGAAAGCCGCTTCGTCAACAAGCTTTCTTGAAGCTATTATGGCGGCTTGGGTCGCTTCAGCGACACGCTAGGCTGCGGCGAAAGTTCTCATTTTGCGGCGACATCCAGCGTCACTGCAATCGATCGTAAACGCCCACGATATTTGGCGGCATTCTGAGCCCCTTTGTTGTCGGACAGGCTGTGCGACGAGGTGTGGTCGAATGGCAGGGTATGACGGTTTCTTCACCATCCGCTGGCAAACAACTTCCGTTCGCGATAAGTGCGCCGACGTGCTGTCGACCTGTGAATAATGAGGCAGAAGTGATGGATGATCTAACAGATGCGGTTGTCCGATCGGAGCGCGTTTCACTTCGGCGCCCACTGGACCTCCCCGGCGTCGAGACGCTCGCCGCCCACTACGTCCGCCAGCAGTTCAAGCCGCATTCTCACGCCGAGTACCTGATCGGCGTCATCACCGGCGGCGTGCATTCGGTCTGGTGCCGTGGCGAGCGGCATACTGCGTTACCGGGAACACTCATGTCCATGCGGCCCGGCGACGTCCATCACGGCAATGCGGCCGTTGAATCCGGCTGGATGCAGCGGATGTTCTACGTCGATGAGGACACGATGGCGGAGATCCTCGGGGAACGACTGGATATATCGTCAGCTCCGCTTCCCGACTTCAAGCGGTGCGACCACCACGACCCCTTACTTGCAGCGCGCCTTGCAAATATCCATGACAGCATTCACGGCTCCCAGTTGACGCTGACACGCGACGCAGCATGGGCAGCTTTTGCGGACGTTGTCGCCATCCTTGCCGGAGGCGGGCTCGTAGATGATGCAAAATTCCCTGTGGCCGACACCCGTGCCGGCAGGCTTGTCGACTATCTCCATGCCCACGTTGAGACGGATGTTAGCCTTAATACGCTCTCATCGCTCGTTAGCCTTCGTCGTCGGCAGACAATCGACCTCTTCAAGTCCCAGACCGGACTGCCCCCGCATGCTTACCACATTGGCCTGAAGGTCAGGCTGGTTCAGGATCGGTTGCGAGAGGGGCATGCGCCTGCCGCAGCTGCCATGGAAGCGGGGTTCGCCGACCAGAGCCACATGGCCCGACACTTCTCGGCCATTGTCGGCATGACGCCGATGGCTTATGCGCGAGCTGACCGGGGTCGCACTTTCGTTCTATAACCCTGTGGCCTCGCACTCTACCAAACCGATCGGAAGCAGGACAAAAGTGGTCCAGCGGTTTGCGAGGCTGAAACATGACCCATCCATCCGGCAAAATGGCGCAAGGCGTCCATCGTTCGACGCTCGCTGGAGATGCGGCGGTCCTTGGTATCGCGGTCGTATGGGGTGCGAGTTACCCCGTTACCAAGAGCGCGCTGGCCTTGGCTCCCGTCCTCGTCCTGATCTTCTACAGGTTCGTCGCTACGGCCTGCGTCATGGGGATCGCAGCGCGTAGGGAACTCGTCACCACCCCGTGGGGCAACATCCTGCGCGGCTCGATGCTCGGGGCGATCCTGGCCGCGATTTTCATTGCAGAGATCGCGGGCCTTGCCCTCACAAGTGCGACAAATGCGGCCCTCATTATCTCCCTTTGTACGCTCTTCACCCCATTCCTCGACTACGGCCTCTCGCGCCGCCTGCCCCCGGTGACCGTCGTCGTCGGTGCCGTGGTCGCATGTATCGGCGTGAGCTTCCTCGTCGGAGGCCTTGCGGACTGGACGCTCGGTGATGGGCTCATTCTTCTCGCCGCTGTACTTCGCGCCGTCATGGTCGTCTCCACCAAGCGATTAATGTCAGCGCGCTCGCTCTCGTCGGTCGCACTGACGGCAGTGCAGGCCGCTACTGTCGGTGCTGTGGCGCTAGTCGCCCTTGCGGTGACTCAAGACATCGGCGCTCTCGCGGTACGAGCCGACGCAAGCTTCTGGGGCAGCGTCGCGTTCCTGTCGTTGTTCTGCACGATCGCCGCGTTCTACGTTCAGAACGCCGCAGTTCGTCGCACGAGCCCGACGAGGGTCGGCTTTCTGATGGGGACGGAGCCGCTGTTCGGCTTCGCCTTGGCGCATTTGCTCCTGTCCGAACCCGTCAACGGTGCCGCGGCGTTGGGCGCAGTGCTGATTGTAGCGGGAACCTTTACCGGGCTCCTTGCCGACCGCGGGCAGGTTAGATGCCACAAATGCCCATGAGAAATCTCCTGAGGCTGAGTTCTAAAGTTGTGCTTGGCTGTGCTCCTGAACCGATACGAACAGGCTGCATTTCGGCCTGCCCCAGTGCAATTGACGACTGCTGACACACCGGCAGGCCCCAAGCACGCAGCCCGGTTACATCACTAAAGTCTTGAAAAGATGGAATGTGAACCGTCGACCTGCCGCACACGATCTAGCGTGATAAAATCTTCTTAGCCCGTGGCGACGCTGGAACGGTGCACGATCCTTCGTTTTGAGAGCGCGGACTATTTTCCTACGAGATCCTCCAAGCAACGGTGCGCGAATTGCAACGCATCAACGCGAGTTCATCGACAGAGCGCAGAATGTCGTGCTTGTGGGCGGACCAGGCATTGGAAAACAAGTCGTGACCGCCCTTGGTGTTCAGTCGATCGAGCATCACCGTCGCAGGGTCCGCTTCATCTGGACTGCACTCATCTCCAAAAACTGCTCCAGTCTGAAGGATTCAGATTAGAGCACCAGCTTGCATTGATTAATTTTCTCTTTGACCAGCTCTTAAATTCAGTTTGACGGTCTATTAATCCGGCAATGAGAACACTCATCTGCTCAAACTTAAGGCGGGCATCGAAGGCCAAGATGGATGTTTGCTGCCGTATGCTAGTCTCGCACTTAAGAAATCTCTCCATCTCCTACTTCGTCGCAGTTGCGGCGTCGACGATCACCGTAGCGCTGAAAGCGACAGCACTCCTTCTACTCGAGCCGGGCTATGATGTGACGGCGGCTCTTCCTTTTGCCGTGATACTGTTTCTCGTTTGGTTTGGAATTGCGGCGCTGCTGTTTGTGGCTCCAGCCATAATCATTGCATACCCACTTGCTTTGATTGTCGCCAGGCTCCTCAAGAGACCAATGCATACAGCGCTGGCTGGGGCATGCCTGGGTCCTTTTGTCGGCTCTGCGGTTACGGTTGGTTTTTTGCACTTGGTGGAAGGAACATCATACATATCCCTAATGGACCAAATGATTTTTCTAGCACCGGCAGCCTCTGTGAGCGGTGCATCAATTGGATGGGTGGTGGCGAAGCTTGATAAAGCGGTTGGTCGTTCAGCAATATGAGTGATGTAAGACGTTGGCCTCTGTGCTGAAATGCGCTGGATACCAGACTGGTGATCCGAGACACTACGATACCTGCACAACAGTGAGACGCAGAGTTTGTCAATATCATCGAAACTTGGCGGTATAAATTATGGTTAAGCTGGGGATCATATTCGAAAGAAAAGGTATTTTAATCAATCAACACAATTAATACGCGTGCACCTGCATGTACCTTGTGAAGACATCCAAGCAAGCCGGGTCCGCCCGATCAGCCTGCCAAGAAAGGGAACTCATGACAACGGCTCTACGATGCGCTCTTCCCTCTCTTCGGCCGGAGGGTGGTGAGACCGAATTCACGGATCCCTGCCATTGCGATAGGGGCGCAATCGATCATAGTGGGCTCCTAGCGGACAATTCCCGCCCGCACATGTCGAGCGGTTTGTTCGCAAGCGACCAATCCCATGAAAAGGGAAATCCTGCACTCGCGGCCACGACCACAAGCTTCGGTGACGGTGAGGTCCTGCCGGAAAACCACCTGATCGCCATGCTTCTTCGAATGTTCGAATTTGCACCGATCGCAATGTCCATCACGACAAGTGACACCCGGACGTCAAGCTACGTCAAGGTCAATGATGCATACCTGCGACTGACGGGAAGAAACTGGGACGACATTAAGGGAAAACATCTGATCTTCGAGGGAGCTGCGATTGATAATCCCGCACGTGACCGACGTCATCGTCTGCTTGTGGAAGAAGGTTCTTACGAACTCGAAGAGGTCGACATCACGCATGCGGACGGGACGGTTATCCCGACTCTTATATCGGCGCAGCGAACGGTGGTCGATGGCGTGTCTTTCGACGTCGAAGTCATCATGGATGTGTCTGCGCGCGTAAGGCAACAGAAAGAGATTGAGAATGCCTTAAAGACCTCGGCCCAGACGGATGTCCTATCAGGCCTTCCCAACCGCGCATGCTTCGACGAAACGCTCAAGATCGCGGTTGATCGTAACCTGCAAAACAACAGGAAACTTGCTATCGCATATATCGACTTGAACGGCTTCAAGCAGGTCAATGATACGTTGGGCCATGGTGCAGGCGACGAAATTCTGAGGACTGTCGCGGATCGTCTGCGCCAAAATTTTCGTGCTACCGATTTCATTGCCAGGGTCGGGGGTGACGAGTTTGTGGTACTCCTCGACATGGACAGGAGGTTCACCGGAGGTATCCAGTCGCATATCCTGAACATCATGGAACGCGTGTTCAAACCAATCGCCATCGACGGCCAGGTTACCTATGTCGGCGCAGCGGTCGGCGCGACGTTTTTGCAGGCGGACGACACACCCGAAAGTTATGTAAAGCGCGCCGACGAATATATGTACATGGCCAAGGCCACCGGTCAGCGCGTCGCCGTTGTCTGCTTTGGCAAAATACTGGAAAAGCATCGCTGAGGAAATCGCGCCTGGGCGGCCGTGGCTGATGCGCACGTCAATGCCGGCGAGTGCAGCCGCCGGCAAGCAGTCGAGAAACCGGTAGGTGGATTGGCTTTATCAAACCCGTCTGCTTCGGAAATCCTGAGGCATCCTGCAGCGGCGCCCTCGTATCTTAAGGCCCGCCCGGATGATCCAGACACTGGATGAACTGCCAAAGCAATTGGCGGTCAAATTGTCCCTCGGACCGGAACATGCTGGAGAAAGCTTCGGTCGGGCTCCACGCACGCTTGTAAGGCCTTATCGTCGTCATCGCATCATAGACATCGCAGATGGATGCGATCCGCACCGCCTTCGAAATTTCATTCTGTGCGATGCCCCGGGGATATCCGGTGCCATCGAGCCGTTCATGGTGGTTTAGGCATATCTCCATGACGACATTCGGCATAGTCCCGTGTCTTGCAAGCAATGCATGGCCTTCGGAAGGATGAGTGCGGACCTGCGCAAGTTCATCGCCTGTCAGTGATCCGGCTTTCTGCAGAAGGCTCGATGGCAGCGCCATCTTGCCGATGTCGTGCACCAAGCCACTCACGCCCAGCAATCTGACCGCCATTGGATCGTGACCCAGCCAGCGACCAAAGTGGATCATGAGCGTGCTCACGCCGATCGAGTGCAGGAAGGAGTTTTCGTCTTTTGATCTCAGTCGCGTTACCTCGATGAGAGCAATCGGGTTTTCATCGAGGGTCGATATGATCTGGTCTACTGCCTTGGCCGCATCATTGAACTGGACTGCTTTCCCCAGCCGGGCATCGGAAAACATCTTCCCCATGATCGGCTTGGTGGACGCGGGAACTCTCCTGGCCCGGGCAACGTCGTGACGCGATGGATTTCCGTGACAGGCAAGCGTCGCCGGCGGCACAGAACCCGCGGCGGACTGCTCATCAGAGACCGCGACATCCCTGCCCCGGGAGGTGTCGATGATGCTACTGAACAGGTTGCGCTCGTGGATATCGGCGACTGTTGCACGGCTTACGACCAAGCCGAGCGAGCGCCCGTCAGTTCCCTCGATATCGTCGATGTACATGCCGACGCAAACGTCGGATCGTCTAATTCGCTTGAGCATATCGATCGAACCATGCACCAAAAATAGACCGGTCGCCGGGGCAATCCGGTAATAACGCTGTATCTCTTGCTAGGCTCGTCATGCGCCCCAATCTGGAAAGCAGGATAATCTGCAGTTCCTCATCACGATATTCGCTTCGATTTAAGAAACATCTCTACAACCTGTCGCGCGCGGCAGTTCGTCATTCGTAAACCAATGGGATGGGCAAGCAGCTGGCGGGCTGGTGACTACAGATCTGGGAGGCAACCAAACCTTGGCGAACGCCGTGCCCGATGTCCCGTCGGTATCAAGCCGCAGCGATCTCGATACGGTCGCGGCCCCCTGACTTGGCCGCATAAAGCGCCGTGTCCGCACGGTTCAGCGCTTCGTCGAAATCTTCATCGCATCGCAATTCCGCAACACCAAAGCTCGCGGTAACGCTTATCTGCTTCTCTGCGAAAGTGAACTGCAGGGATGAAACGGCTTGTCTTAGCCGCTCGGCGATCTTGGAGGCCCTGTCCGAATCGCCTTCCAGGGCAACGGAAAATTCCTCGCCACCCAGACGCCCTAGCAGATCATACTCTCTGAGATTGACTTTCAGGGCCATGGCGACGGAGCGGAGGACCTCATCGCCGCTTGCGTGGCCGTATTTGTCATTGATTGTCTTGAAATGATCGACATCGACCATCAGCACTGTCAGCGACAGGCCTTTCCGCCTGAGAAGCTCTTTCAGTCTCACGCTGTCGCGCATGAAGGCGCGGCGCGTCAATGCGCCGGTCAACATATCCACATTGGCATGTTCGCGCAATTCCAGTTCACTGGCGGCAATATTGGCAATATCCTCGAGTACGATGAGTTCACGTTCGGAAAACTGCCGTGGCGATTTGTGGATGCCGCAGATAGTGCCGAACACCGCGCCGGATGATGTTTTCAGCGGCACGCCGACATAGGCCTTAAATCCCGCGCCGGTGACCAGTTGGTGATTTTCGAACTCTTCGGTCCGACCGGTGTCGGGAATGATCACCGTACAGCCGTCCCTGAAAGGCACGCGGCAGAAACTTTCGTCCAGCGGAATCTGTTGCAAGACAAGCCCGTCGATCGACTTGAAACTCTGGACCCCGGCATCGATCGTCGAAACGGCCGCGATATCGACGCCCAGAGTATTCTTAATCAGGCGTGTCAGTCTGGCGAAGGCTTCATCTCGATCCAGATCTGTATTGAACATGTGAGACATCAGACATTTCCTTTTCAGGCCGACAAGCTTCTACAAGGATGGCACCTGCGACTAATTGGTCATTCTCGCGATACCGGAATTTGCGCGCAGACCGATTTCTCGAAATGCGGCGTAGAGCTCGGACGCCGTTTTTGCCGCGTAATAGTGTCCGTCGGAAGCGGCGCAGGAGGACAGGAGAGTTGTCGCCCGGCCCTGCTTGATGTCGAACGCGACGGCGTAGATTACAATGCCTTTCGCCTTTGCAAGCTTGCAAATCTCAAGAGTGGCGGCGTCTGAATCCTTGCTGTTGTTGTCACCGTCCGTCATGAAGACGATATATTTCGTCGGATCGTCATTCTCCTTGACGGCATGAGCGGCGTTTTCCGAGTTGTAGCCTGTCGCCTTGAGGACGTCGTAGGCATGTTGCATCGCTGGAGCCGAGTTGGTGCCACCGCTCGGATTGAGGGCTCTGGAAAATTTCCGGGTTTCGTCAACGCCCCAGTTGAATGCGACGCTTTTCCCCTTGCCGCCCGAGAATTCCACACCGGCGAAGCGAGCGTATTTCTTTTCGGGGTCAGCTTCCGCTACCACATCGAGAAGCTCGTCAACGGAACCCTTTAGAGCGTCGATCTTGACGGTGTTACCCATCTGGAGGCACGTATTGGTACTGCTGCGCTTTTCACAGGCGATCTCGTCCATGGAGCTTGATCGGTCAAGCACTAAATGCATGGAGAAGGCGTTCTTGCTGGCGGTAGCACTTACAGTTGTTGAACGAACGGCGATATTTAGCGAGGGGCCGGCAATGAGCGCGGTCAATGGGTTAACGCACATCTTGAAGGTTGCAGCGAAGACTACCTCAAACTTCTTTCCTTTCGCGCCATTAGCCGTCTGGGTAATGGACGTCGAAGTCGACTGCTTATGGCTTTCGATCGTCTGATTGTTAGCACAGCCTGAATCAATTGCCGCGGCCAGCGTGGCGTATTGGGTCGCAGCCAGATCTTTTGCAGCTGCGTTGCTATATTCTTTTCTTGCCAACACCGTCGCGGCGGCAAGCATAGCGGAGTCTGCCTGTTCCTGAAGCGACGCCTTAAGCTCCATTGCGCGCGTCACGTCGATTGCAATTCCAGCAGCCCCGAGAAGGACTGGCAGTAGAATTGCCGTCATTATTCCAAAATTACCGCTGCGGTCGTGAAAAATGGTTATGGTCTTGTTGCCAGATATTGTCACACGATGCCCCCAAGCTCGATTTTTTTCGAAGATGGCGGCGGTCGTCCAAAATTCAGTGAATGAAACACTTCAGAAAAAAAAGAACGAATTTTTTACTATAAGGTTTGACCGGACAGGTATGCGCTGATGATGGCATGATCGACGTATTATGGCGTTTGGCTCGACGCACTCATGCCATCGGGTTTAGATCTTCTCACTGTCCTCGAGGCCGGCGATGACAGCAAGATCACTGCGAACTCTGGGTATGCCGGGTACCCATGGTTCTATACAAACAACGCGCGTGTTCTGGAAATGATCACGCCTGATACTATCCCAGTTGCAAAAACTAAGAGTCCGTCCGATAATTCATGATGACCGTGCGATGCGTCTGGTCAGCGTCATGACTGATGCAGCATATAGGAAGGCTTCGGCGGACTTTATCGTCGCCTCCGGGTCTTTCCACAGTCGCCGATTTCGGCTGATCCAAGCGAAGAAGCGCTCGACGACCCAGCGCTTGGGGTGAACGGCAAAGCCGACCTGATACTTGGGCTTGCGGACGATCTCGACATCGACAAGCAACGCATTCTGCGGCCTGTCGCCCGAATATCCCATGTCGGCGAACGCCTTCTCCACGAAGGGAAAGGACCCGCGGGATACCTGTAGAACGGGGATCGCTCCGTCACGATCTTGAATGTTGGCAGGCTGGGGATCGAGAACAAGTGCCCGGCCATCCATGTCCACCATTGCCTGCCGTTTACGGCCCTTGATCTTCTTGCCCGCATCATAGCCGCGCGGGCCGCCGCTCTCGGTGGTCTTGACGCTCTGGCTGTCCAGAACAGCGGCTCTCGGCGAGGCTTGCCGTCCGATCCGCTCGCGATCCATCGTGACGAGGCGACGGTTGATCCGCGTGAAAAGCCCGGTGTCGCGCCATCGGCAGAAATAACCAAACACGGTGCTCTTGGGCGGCAGGTCTGTCGGGATCAGCCGCCACGGGATGCCGCCACGCAATACATAGAAGATGGCATTCACGATCTCACGCCCAGGCCAAACTGGCTTGCGACCCCTGCGCGCGGGTGGAGGAAACAGCTGCGAGAGCACCTCCCATTCGCTGTCCGTCAGATCGGTTTCATATCGGGGTTGGTTGCGACTATACTGCCGCCGGGTGGTCGGGTTCCACATGGCGCTTCCATTCTGGCTTTGAACACCGTCTTGGAATCATCATCGACCTGATCACTCAACTCAATTCTCGGACAGCCTCTAAGTGTGATTTCAGCAATAAGTCATTCTCACTCATGAAATCACGACCGTAACACGCGCTGAGAATTGCGACACCGCTGCGGTGAAGAGGCAGGTCAATTCCCGCCATCTCCGCGAGGCGCAACAACGGCACCAATCCAAATGGCACATCCTCGAGAACGTATCGGCTATCTATCGTTTTCGGACCGGCAACATCCGCGCCGCGTTCCACCTGCTGGGCTGACAATCCGGCGACGGATTGCCCGGAAAGCCCGAAGGAATTGCGGTAATGGTCGAACACCGAACCAACGGTCTTGCCCAGCGCCGCGGCAAGAGACAGACGCTCCTGATCCAGCGCCTCGATAAACCGGCCGACGGTGGGCGTCATGTTTTCCCTTTGGCCCCACACCTCCGCACGCTCGAACCGTGTCAGATTGCATAGCGCAATCGCCAGATGGCTTTGCGGATTGAGGTTGCTCAAGGTGATGGTGACAAGATCGTTCTGCAAGGCAAACCGTTCTCCGAAGAGGGCGATGCAGATCTCAAGACCCTGGTCGGCCATTCGCGTAGGCACGACAGCGATGGAAACAATCTTGCGCAATGCGCCTATCCGAATTTCGGTAAAGGACTGTGATTTGCAGGTCAGGGCCGTGGTATTCCAGGCAATGACAGGTAATTGCAGGCCACGTTCCGCCAGCCGCCCGGCGAGATATAGCGACGCAAAGGAAAGATGCCCGCTGATCACAACGGTGTGCCTGTTCTGAAGATGCGGCACGAGAGCATCGATGACGAAGCGCTGCCCGTAGGCTGGCAGCGCGAGCACGATCACGTCGGCATCCGCCAGTTCAGAAGCGCTCTGACATACGGCGGGATGAAACTCCCCCTCGATCGCCCCGGTTGCCTTCAAGGACTTGCCATCCAGCAGGTCAACTGTCCTGTTGCCGGAAGGCGACCAGATCCCTGCCTCGTGCCCTCGGCTCAAAAGCAATGCGGCATATCCCATCGCGATCGCGCCGGCACCGGCGATACCAACCTTCATCTCGTAAATCCTCGTGGAATTTCAAATGTCCGGAGACGCCCGTCTGGCGCGTCTCATGGTTCGGCGGCGGCGGATATCAATCACATTCGCCGTCCCAGACCATCACCTTATGTCCATCGCCCACATCCCGATATTGCCGCACCGGCGCAACATAATCTGCGGGCCGCACAGGACTTTTGAGTTCGGCATTGGCGATCGGACGACGCTTGTGGCGTCTTGCTGGATCAGCGATCGGAACCGCCGACAGAAGGCGCTTGGTATAGGGGTGTTGCGGGTTCTGGAAAATCGCCTGGCGTGGACCGATTTCGACGATTTCACCCAGATACATCACCGCGACGCGATGGCTGACCCGCTCGACGACCGCCATGTCATGGCTGATGAACAGGTAACTCAGACCCATTTCCGCCTGAAGATCGAGCATCAGGTTGGCGACCTGCGCCTTGACCGACACATCGAGCGCTGACACGGCTTCGTCCGCGACGATCAGTTTCGGCTTGAGAGCGAGCGCACGGGCGATACAGATGCGCTGACGCTGCCCGCCCGAGAACTCATGCGGGTAACGCGCGGCCATATCGGCACTCAACCCGACCTTCACCAGGAGTTCCGCAACGGTTTGCCTTGCCTCGGCAGGGCTGGCGAGACCATTGATGATCAGGGGATCTGCAATCGCAGCGCCCACAGCAAGGCGGGGATTGAGGCTCGCATACGGATCCTGAAAGATCATCTGCATGTTCTGGCGCTGTCGGCGAAGCCCTGCCTTGTCCAGCGCCAGAATATCGACGCCATCGAGCATGACGGAGCCGGAAAGCGGTTCTAGTAGCCTCAGAAGCGAGCGTCCGGTGGTCGACTTTCCACATCCGGATTCACCGACAAGTGCGAGTGTTTCGCCCGCCTTGAGATCGAATGACACACCCTCGACCGCATGAACCCTTCCCTGTACCGAAGACAGCAATCCACCGCGAATATTGAACCTGCTCGTCAGATCACGAACCTGCAACAAAGGCTGGTCGGATTCGTGCATCTTACTGGCGAGCACGTCGGGAACATTGGGCTCACCGGTTTCCCGATCCACCATCGGGAAACGCATGGGAGACGCCTGCCCGTCCATCGAACCAAGCCGCGGAACCGCAGAGAGCAAGGCGCGTGTGTAGGCATGTTTCGGCGCCTTGAAGATCTCCTCGGTCGGCCCAGCCTCGACGGCTTCCCCCTTGTACATAACCACGGTCCGGTCGGCAATTTCGGCGACGACCCCCATGTCGTGCGTAATGAAGAGGATGGACATGTCATCCTCTTTTTGCAGTTCCCTGATCAGCTCGAGGATCTGGGCCTGGATCGTCACGTCCAGCGCGGTGGTTGGTTCGTCCGCGATCAGAAGTTTCGGACGGCTGGCGAGCGCCATGGCAATCATCACACGCTGGCGCATGCCGCCCGACAATTCGAACGGGAACTGATCTAACCGCCGTTCGGGATCGGAAATGTGCACCTTGCGAAGCATGTCGAGCGCGCGCTTTCGCGCATCCGCCTTGCTGCATTTGTCATGGGCAAGAATGGCTTCGACCAGCTGTTCTCCGATACGGTAGACCGGATTGAGGCTGGTCATCGGCTCCTGGAAGATCATCGCGACATCGCTGCCCTTGAGCGCACGCGCCGTATCCGGGCCGATCCGCGCCAGATCCAGCACTTTCCCGGATTTGGCAGAAAAATCGATGCGGCCGGCGGTCACGGCGGCGCTCTTTTCGGGCAGGAGCCCCATGATGGAAAGACTGGTCACCGATTTCCCGGAGCCGGATTCGCCTACGATAGCTACCGTCTCGCCGCGACGGACTTCGAAGGACACATCCTTGACGGCCGCAACAGCGCCATTCGGCGTCGCGAATTCGGTCCGCAAACCGTTGACCGAAAGCTGCACGTTGTCGGCAAGAGTCTCATTCGTGCCATTCCCGCTGTCGCGGTCACGCCGCCTGCCGAACGACAGCCCCTTGACCTTGACCGTCCGCGGGTCGAAGACGTCGCGAACGGCATCGCAGAGCGAGTTGACGATGAAGATCGTCACAACGAGTGCCAGGCACGGCCAGACAAGACCCATCGGATTGAGTTCGAGATAGCTGCGCGCCCCGCGGATCATCAGACCCCAGGACGGCGTTGGCGGCACGATGCCGAGTCCAAGGAAGCTCAAGCCCGATTCCACCACGATTGCCGCAGCGACGACCAGCGAAAACTGCACGAACAGAGGCGCTGCAATATTCGGCAGGATCGTTGTGCGCAATATCCTCATGGGGCCAGCGCCGATCGCCCTCATCGCCTCCACATATTCCTTCTGCCTGACAGAACGAACTTCGCCATAGGCGATGCGCGCAAATTCGGGAGCATAAAAAATTGCCATGGTCACGATCAGCGTTCCCGTGCCCGGACCGGTGAACGCGATCACCAGCAGCGCGAGCAGAATGGGGGGAAAGGCCAGCATGAACTCGGCAACGCGAACGGTGAGAAGTTCGGCAACACCACCGAAATATCCGCCGACCATGCCGGCAGACGTGCCGATGATCGCAGCAAGCACGCCGGTGGCGAAGGCCACGCTCAACGAAATGCGGGCGCCATGGAGCAGGCGGCTGAGAACGTCGCGGCCGAATTCGTCCTGACCAAGCCAATGAGCCGCCGAAGGCGAGGCCATGCGGCCCGATATGTCCATCGCCAACGGATCGGTAGGGGCTATCACAGGCGCAAGAACGGCAACGAGGATGAGCAAACAGAGCGCAATCACCGAGGGCGCGAGATGCCTGTATCTCGCGTTATTCCAGAGCTCAGAGAATATGGTCATGACTTTCGAACCTGCGGATCGAGGACGGAATAGAGCACGTCGACGATGAGATTGAGCAAGATGAAGAGCGACGCGGTCACCAGCACGATGCCTTGCACCTCCGGGTAATCGCGGTTTTCCACGGCCTTGACGAGAAAACCGCTCATTCCGGGCCAGTTGAAGATGAACTCGACAAGCACGGTGCCACCCAGCATGGAGCCCATCTGAAGACCTGTAACCGTCAGTACGGGTCCGAGCGCATTGCGAACGACGTGACGGCGCAGAACCTTGCCTTCATCCACTCCCTTGGCGCGCGCAGTGCGAACCCAGTCCTGCTCGAGAACGTCCAGCACGGTAGACCGCGTCATGCGGATAATGACCGCGGTGAAGCCGACCGCAATTGCCAGGGACGGCATCAGCAGGAGTGTAAGATGATCCGCCGGCGACTGGCTGAACGGCACAAATCCACCAGCCGGCACAAGACGCAGCATCAAGGCGAAGACGAGAACGAACAGTGTACCAAGCACGAAAGTCGGCACCGACAACGCCAGGCTGGAGATCCAGCCCGAAGCCTTGTCGATCCAACTGCCGCGCCTGCGCGCAGCGACAACGCCCAGCGGAATGCCGGCCGCCAGCGAGAGCAGCGTCGCCATGCCGATCAGTTCGAGCGTCCGCGGCAGTCGTTGGGCGATGTTGCCAAGAACATCCTGGTTATCTTGGAAACTGCGCCCCAGATCCCCAGATCCCAGGCGAGTCAGATAGTCCCAGTATTGTTGGTAAAGTGGCAGGTCGAGGCCAAGCCGCGCCCGCATTTCAGCCACCGTGGCCGGATCGGGAGCCATGCCGTCCGCAGATAGCATGACTTCGATCGGATCGCCCGGCACCACGTGCAGAATCATGAAGACCGCAGTGGCGACCATAAAGATCATGACGGCCGCCACGGCACATCTTCTAACGATATAGGTGAGCATTACGCCCCTTCCCATTCAATATGCTTTGGAATGTAACTCAGCCGATATGGACCGTCTCGAAAGCCATTCCCGACTGGTTGAGCAGGAAGTCCGGCAGGGCCTTGAAGTCCTTCACCGTCTCCCGCATCGCATAGGCCTGGAGCCGGTAATTCAGGAATGTGACCGGCACGGTCTCGGCGACAGCCTTCTGCAGATCCGTATAGATCTGCACACGCTTCTCCTGATCGCTTTCGTGGCGACCGCGGTTGAGAAGATCGTCCAGGGCCGGGTCGCTCAACCCGAATGAGCGGCGATAGGAATTCGAACCGGAGCCGAACAGCGCCGTCAGGTCGTCGGGGTCACCGAGTTCCGGAGCGCCGCCATTGATGGCGAGGTGGTATCGGCCCTCATTGCCCTGCGAAATGCGAACACCCCATTCCGGCAGGCTCAGCTTAATGTTCATGCCGACCGCGGCAAGATGTTGCTGCATGATTTCGGCGATATCCTTGTGGAACCCGTATGTGCTGGTGGAAAGCAGCGTTGCCTGCAGGTTTTCAGCACCGGCTTCCTTCAGAAGCGCCTTGGCGCGGTCCGGGTCGTAAGGCCAGAGATGATCGAGTTCCTCGACCCTGAAGGGTGAGGTTTCCGGAAGCGGCACACCATCCAGAACCTTGCCGTTTCCGAGGAAGGCGGCCTGCACGATATCCTCGCGCTTGACGGCGTGAGCGACGGCACGGCGAACGCGCGGATCCGTAAAGGGGCCCTGTTTCATGTTGAAGACGACATACATGTAAAGCCCGAGCGAGGACTGAACCTCGATGCCCGGGGTCTGAGCAAGGCTCGCCATGCTCTGCCACGGCACATATTCGATGATGTCGACATCACCGGCGTTCAGGGCCGCAACACGAAGGCTGTCGTCGGCATAAACGACGAGACGAATGGTTTCCGTTTTCGGCAGGCCGGGCTTGTAGAAGTCCTTACGCGCCTTAAAGACCAGCGAAACACCCTTTTCCGAACTTTCCAGCGTGAACGGGCCAGCGCCGATCATCGCATCGGGATTGTCCATCTGCTGCGCGTGGACGATGGGCGCGTTCTGCCCGGCAAGCAGATTGAGAAAGGCGGGTGTCGGCTGCTTGAGGACGATGCGAACCGTCTTCGGGTCAATGACCTCAATGGTATCGACCGACTGAAACGCCTGCCGCAGATATGCCGTCGATTTTTCCGCCCGGATGAAGTCGAAGGATGCCTTCACGTCATCGGCCGTGACCGGCGCGCCGTTCTGGAAGGTCGCATTCGCCCGAAGCTTGAAAATGTATGTGCGCGGATCAGGAAGTTCCCAGCTTTCCGCCAGTTCAGACTGGATCGTGCCACTTTCGCTGAAGCTCAGCAGACCGCGAAACATCATCAGCTTGGCAGTGCGCGAGGCTGCGCCGGAATATTCGAAAGGACGCAGATTCGGCGGGTAGGCAGAAAGCGCGTAGGTGACGGTCCCAGGCGTTGCCGCGCGCGCAGTGGGAAAGGAAAGGCCGGGCATCAACAGGCTTGCGCCCATGGCCCCGCCACCCAGCAGGAGGGCATTACGACGTGTGATGGAATAACCCATTATATGTTCCCTTTTTATCGTTAGACTTTCGCTGTCCTTCAGGCTCTCGGAGAGCCTCTTTTAAAGAACCGGATTTGCCGCAGTGTCGTTGATCGCTCGCTGCGATGAAATTTGACAACATCGCCACCCATAAATCCAAGTCATATTTTTTCGAACTGTATTCTTGAGGTTATACGTGCCCCAAGGGCGATCGGAACAGAGTGCCGATCGCACGTCGATCTCAGAGCAGATTCAAAGCCGCTTCGATTTTTTCAGATCCGTAATCGCGTTCCGCAGCCGGCCTGCTGATTATTCCGTCACGCAAGTCCCTTGCAATATCCTCTATGGAACGCTCTGAAGGTAGGCCGAAACCGCCACCGCCGGGGGTATGGATCCGGACCGTTTCTCCCTCGCCGATCACCATGTAGGATACTTTCAGCGGCAGGCTTTCCTGTCGGTCAGAGGACGGGTTGCGCGTCAAGGTGCTCAAGCCACCGGTCGCACCGCCGGCAATCCCCTCGGCTCCATGGATATAGCTGTCGGAGCGTACCGACACGATCGTACCGTCGTGAAGCGCGCGGATCTGGCGCGCGATGCCAAGGCCTCCGCGCTGGCGGCCTGCGCCGCCGGAATCGACGACAAGGCTGTATTCGTCACACAGGAACGGAAATTCGCTCTCCAGCGCCTCGACCGGCAGGTTGAGGCTATTGGTGACATGAACGTGGATCGCGTCCATCCCGTCACCGTCATGACGCGCGCCACTGCCGCCACCGATCGTCTCGCCGTAATGGTAAAGGCCGCCATCCGGCTTGGAAGCGGAAAACGAAATCGTCGGCAACAGGTCGTTGCTGGAGGCGACGAGACGGTCCACCGTCAGGATTTCCCTGAAAGCCCCGAAGACGGCACCGGCAAGTTTCTGGCAGGTGATGCTGCGGGCGCCGCAGGCGGCGGGGAAATTCGGATTGGCAATGGACCCTTTGGGAGCAGAGATGACCAACGGTTCGAACATGCCGCTATTGGCCATCAGTTCAGGGTCGAGCAGCGCCTTGATGCAATAATAGACGGTGGCGCGAAGAGCGTTGCGCGGCACGTTGAGTGCGCCTTGCGCTTGCGGTCCCGTGCCGTCGAAGTCGACATGCAGCGCGTCGCCGCGTGGCGATACGGTGGCAACCAGCGGCAGGGGATCGCTGCCGCTGCCATCGTCGTCGAGCCAGGTGGTGAAGCTGAAACTTCCAGCCGGCAGCAGCTCGATCCGGCGGCGAAGCCGCTCGGACGTGTAAAACAGCACGTCTTCGATGGCGGTCTGCGCTGCATCGAGGCCCATGCGCGTGAACAGCGCTCGCGTTTCTTCACCGCCACGGTTGTTGACGGCAATCTGCACCTGGATATCGAGGCGACGCTCTTCCGAAAGGCGCGAATTGGTCGAGATGAGATTAAGCAGATCCTCATCGAGAACCCCGGCGCGGGCGATGCGGATGATCGGAATGCGCAGGCCTTCCTCGAAGATAGACCGGGATTTTGCCGAAATGGACCCCGGTACGGAACCGCCGATATCCGAGTGATGGCCGATATTGGCCGCGAATGCCATCAGCCGGCCCTCGATGAAGACGGGGGTGATCACCGCGATGTCCGGCAGATGTGTGCCACCGGCCAGATAGGGATCGTTGCAGATGAACGCGTCGCCCTCGACCATGTTGGCAACGTCATACCGCTCCAGAAGAGCCTCTGTCGCGCCGAGCAAAGAGCCCAGATGCAGGGGAATATGGGTTCCCTGCGCGATAAGGTTTCCGCGCGCATCGAATATGCCGACGGAGAAGTCGCGGCGCTCCTTGATCTGCGTCGAGAATGACGAACGCATCATCTGGATTGCCATGCTCTCGGTGATCGAGAGCATGCGGTTGCTGAAGACCTCCATGGCGATCGCATTGATTTCGCGCTTGTCGCTCGTGATCAGATCGTCTCGGATTGCTTTTTGAGCTTGTGGGGTCATGACGGCGTCCCTCAGTTCGTGATGATGATGTTGCCGAACGCGTCGATCGCCGCGGTCTGGCCGGCAAGCACCACTGTCGTGGAACTCATTTCGTCGATGATGGCGGGACCGGCGACGTCCACACCGACGGGCAATGCCGAGCGGCGGAAGATCGGTGTCGTGCACCAGCCCTCCTGGGGACCATAATAAACCTCCCGCTCTCCGGACTTGGCCGCAGCCACGCTTTCGCCGCCGCTATAGGTCGCGGTAATGGCTTTCGGTACGCGTCCGACGGCCTGGAGACGGCAGCTGACGATGATGACGGACTGGCCGGGAATATCGTAGCCGTAACCCGCCTTGTGCGCTTGGGCGAAATCCGCCAGGAACCGCGCGAGACCGTCGCTATCGACGCCGGTCAGCGGAATACGGATATCGTGGGTCTGGCCGGCGTAATGCGCGTCGATGGCCAGATGGAATTCGCGCAGATCCGCATCGACCTTTTCGCCTTCCAGCCAGGCATTGCCTTCCTTGAGCATTTCGCCAAGCGCTTCGCATGCCTGCTGCCATCCATCCGCCGTGGCTTCAACGAGCTGCATGCGAACGAAATCGAGACTGACGTCGAGAAGAAGCGCGCCCCTCGCGCACATCGTACCCGGTTCCTGTGGCACGAGGATCCGTCGGATGCCGGCCTCGCGTGCCACCTCGGCAGCGTGCAGAGGCCCGGCTCCGCCAAAGGCGAACAGTGTGATCTCGGCAATGTCATGCCCCTGTTCAGTGGTCACCGCACGGATGGCGCGGCTCATGTTGGCGACGGCGACCTGCAGGATGCCGTAGGCGGCTTCCTCTCCCGAAATAGACAGTGGCCTGCCGATACGATCCTCGATCGCACGCACGGCCGCTGCGCGGTCGATGGGCATGCGGCCATCGAGAAGCGCGACCGGGTTGAGGCGGTTCAGGCAGATATTTGCGTCCGTCAGTGTCGGCTCCTCACCACCGCGCTGGTAGGCGATGGGTCCGGGCAAGGCGCCTGCGCTGCGCGGGCCGACTTTCAGTGCACCGGCATCGTCGACATGCGCGATACTGCCGCCACCGGCGCCGATCACATGGATGTCGACCATCGGCAGCTTGACCGGATAACCGGCGACGTCACGGCTGGAGGTGAATTTCGGCCGGCCATCGACGATCAGGGAAACATCGGTGCTGGTTCCGCCGACATCATAGGTGACGATCTTGCCGACACCGGCCGCCGCACCCACAACAGCCGACCCGATAACGCCGGCAGCCGGACCGGACAGGCAAGTCGTGACCGGCAGGCGTTTTGCGGTCTCGATGGAGAGAAGGCCGCCATTGGAGTGAATGGTCATCGGCGCGACCGGGATGCCGCGTTCGCGCAGCTGCTCCTCAAGCCTGTCGAAATAATCCGCCATCTTGGGGCCGACATAGGCATTGAGAACGGTGGTCGAGGTACGCTCGTACTCGCGGAACTCCGGCAACACGCGCGAAGAGACGCTCACATAGACGCCCGGAAGTTTTGCCGCGATGATCTGCGCCGCCTCTTCTTCGTGGGCGGCATTGCGGTAGGAATGGAGGAAACAGACGGAAAGCGCCTTGATGCCGGTTTCCGAAAGCTCATCAAGAACGGTTTCAAGTTCGTTCTTGTCGAGCCCCTTGAGGGTTTCGCCCTTCGCGTTCAGGCGTTCGTTGATCTCGCGACGACGGAAACGTTCGACCAGCGGATCCGGCTTGGTAATCGACACGTCGTATAGCGCCGGACGCGTCTGGCGACCGATCGCCAGCACATCCCGAAACCCCTTCGTGGTGATCAGCGCGGTCGGCACACCACGCCGCTCGATGATCATGTTCGTCGCAACCGTGGTGCCATGCCCTATATAGGAGACGTCGGCCGGTGCGATATCGAAGGTCTTGAGAACCTGCTCGATGCCATCGACGATCGCGACGGAAGGATCCGCTGGCGTCGATGAAAGCTTGAAATAGCGGTTTTCACCTGTGGCCGTATTGGTGACAGTGAAGTCGGTAAAGGTGCCGCCGACATCGACGCCAATTCTATACATTCGGATCTACTCCATTGATCGAGCCGCATTCCCGACCGAGGCGGCAAGTGTTGCGGATATGAAAAAACTGACGGCGACCGGACACGAATGCGCGGGCGCGAATGATTTTGCCATCATGCGACATGTCTCTGCTCCATGAGCCTCGAAGGCGCAAATGCCTCTATCTTTCGGCCGGTGCTACCGCGAACGATCAGATCCGCCATGATGGCACCGACGACGGGCACGAGCTGAAACCCATGGCCGGAGAACCCGAACACATGATAGATACCGTCTACATTGGGCGAGACGCCGATCACCGGAAGATAGTCCTCCGTTTTCGCTTCCATACCGGCCCAGCTTCGCACGATGCGCAGCGGACCCACGCAAGGGAAGAGATCTGTTGCAGCCCTGGCACCTTTGGCAAGTTCATTGAAATCGACAAAACTCTTCTGTGCCGGAATATCCGCCTTCCCCTGAAGTCCGCCACCGATCACAAGCGTGCCCTGATCCGACTGCTTGAAGGACAGCGGCCGTCCCACGACGCTGACAACCGGTTTCAACAGCGGCGCGATACGCTCCGTGACGATCATCATCGACGCCTTGTGCCCAAGCGGAATGTCATCGCCGGCCATGGCGGCGATGTCTGCCGCCCATGCTCCCGCAACATTGATCACCACAGGCGCAGCATAGGTGCCGACCTCGGTGCGGATTGTCCAGTCGTCGCCACGATCGCGCTCGATTGCGGTGACACGGGCACCCTCGATGATTGCCACGCCTGCAGCCTCTGCCGCCCTGCGAAAGGCAGCAATCGTTCTGTGAGGATCGGCGGCACCATCGCCCCGCGCGATCAAGGCAGCGGTAACATGCGGCGAAATGGTCGGCACGAGCCGCAGCAATTCGTCACGATCGATCAGTTCTTCGTGGTCGTAACCCGCCGCCTGCATCGTCGACACGCGCTTTTGCAGCACCGGCAGGTGGCTTTCGAATTCAGCGACATTGATCTGGCCATGAGCGTGAAAACCGCAATGGTCACCAACGATGCTCTCAATATTGTGCCACATGTCCATGGCTTCGAGCGAGATTGGAACCTCCGCCAGGTGGCGATTGAGCGTTCGGACACCGGCAGCCGTCGCTCCAGATGCATGCCTTCCGACCCAGGACCGCTCCAGGATGGATACGGCTTTCCCAGCGCGGGCCAGATGAAGTGCGGCAGACAGGCCGTGCAGACCGCCTCCGATAACGACGACATCGGTTTTGCTCATGGTCATCAGCCGGCATCCCTAGAGTCGAGCGTGGCGAGTTCCCTCAAGGTCAGGGGCTTGAAGGGGGGGCGGACCCGGTACAGGCCGACATCCGGCGTCTCTCGCCCTTCGGCATCCGCCAGAATATTCGCAACGGTGTAATTGCATTGACGGCCCTGACAAGGGCCCATGCCGGCGCGGGTAAACGCCTTGATCTGGTTCGGGCCGGGCCGGCCTGCCCTGGCCGCCTCCGCACGTACCCCGGCAACGTTCACTTCCTCGCAACGACAGGCGACCGTTTCGTCGGACGGCACGAAGATAGATCGCCGCGGACGATACAGGCTGTCGAGAAACGGTCTTGCCGAAAGCGCACGGGCCAGACGCGCGCGCAAAGGCCTGGCCAGGCGCGCGGCCTGCTGATCATCGATCACCCCTGCCTTGAGCGCGATACCGGTTGCCGCGATCTCGCCACGCAGACAGGCCGCCTTCGCGCCGCCGATCCCGGCACCGTCACCAGCCACGAAAACACCGTTTTGCGAGGTCTCGCCCCAGCAATCGAGGTCAGCCGCGTAACTGTCCTGATCGCTGTTCCATTGATGGGTGCAGCCGAGCGCCAATGTCGGATGTATTGTCGGGACCAGCCCCTCATGGACGAGAAGAAGGCGTGCGTAGACAGTCTCGGACTTGCCACTTGCCGTCACGTAACGAAGACGCTCCATGGCGTTATCGCCAATGGCTTCGATTTCGCTGACATTGGAGATATAACGGACGCGGCGTCGCAATGTCGCCAGCCATAAAATGCCCTTGAGCATGTCGAGCGGAGCACCGGCAGCGGCGGTCGCAAATCTGGGCAGCGCCGACATCCATCGACCTTTCTGCGTGGTATCGAGATAACCGGCAATCCGCCCGCCGGCCTTCAGAAGCTGTACGGCATAAAGAAGCGGCAAAGGACCACTACCAGCGATCCATACCGGTTCGTCAGGTATCTGTCCGGCGGTCTTGATGACGATTTGCGCGGCACCCACCGTCATCACACCCGGCAATGTCCAGCCCGGAAATGGCGCGGGACGTTCCTGTGCGCCGGTTGCCAGAAGGACGGCGCCCGCCTCGACGCTTGAGGCAATCTTGTCTCGCGTCATCAGCACACGCGGGCCGGGCTCTATCTGCCAGACCTGCGTTGCGGGCTCATAAGCTGCACCGCTTGCCCGAAAGCGGCGAACCGTCCACAGACCTTCCGAGTAAGCCTTGCCGAGAATCTTTTCGCGCGGCGTGCCGCAAACTGCCTCGATATTGCGCCAGATCTGCCCGCCAGGAACAGGCTGTTCGTCGACGACGAGAACATCCAGCCCGTATTGCCGGGCAGCGACTGCCGCCGACATGCCGGCCGGCCCCGCCCCGACAATCAGAAGGTCGACCCGCCGCGTCACGATGCAACGCTCCGGCGACCAAGCTGTCGTTCGATCGTCATTCCGTCGCGCACGGGCGCAAGACAGGTCTGGACCAGCGCGCCATCCACGAGGGCGAGACAGTCGAAACAGACACCCATCATGCAATAGGGCGCCCGCCTTTTCTCCGAGACCGGCGTCGTGCGCACCCACAACTCCGCCTGCCGCAAAAGCACCGTCGCGGCATTTTCACCGGGCTCGGCACAAACCGGCATGCCGTCGACATGGACAGTCACGCTGTTCGGGGATGGATCGTGAATTTTCTTGAACATCCGTCGTCTCGATCTGGCTGTCGCGCGCAAGTCGCGGCGCATATGAAAGCGTGGCGCAGCCTGGCGGCCGCATTTCTCGCCTGTTCTCATTGACGAACCTATGTTACTCAGTCCTATTACGTCCAATGCAAAAAATACCAGGATCCATTCTCAAGGTTATAGAATGCCGCGCTCTCTCAACCTGCGACAAGTCGAGATTTTCAAAGCCGTTATAGAACAGGGAACGGTTAGCCGGGCGGCGGAATCCGCGTTCATTTCACAGCCTGCGGCGAGCAAGCTCCTCGTCCAACTGGAATCCGACCACGGCCTGACACTGTTCGACCGGCACAAGGGCCGGCTCATTCCAACCGCCCAGGCGCTCAGGCTTTATGAAGAGATAGACCGAATTTTCGCCGGCGTCAGGCAAGTGGAAAGCGCGATCGCCTTCATCAAGCGGGAAGAACAGAGCCGCCTGTTCGTCGGCGTCATACCGGCGCTGGCAGGCGCGTTCATCCAGCGGGCAACGATGCAGTTCCTCGACCAGAACCCGGACGTCTACTGCTCGATCGAGTCGTTGAGTTCGCAATGGGTGGCCGAATATATCCTCAACCGCAAGCTGGACGTCGGACTGGTCAGCTCGCGTGTCGACAATCCCTACCTGGTGACTGAACCGGTTATGGAACACAATCTCATCTGCATCATGCCACCCGACCATCCATTATCCGGACTGGACGTCATACGGCCCGAACACCTGGACCGAACACCTTTAATATCCTTCCAGCCAGGTTCTTACACAGGGCAGAAAATCGAAAAGATTTTCGACAGCTATTCCATTGATCCGAACATCGTACTGACAGCCGCGGCAAGCCCAACGGTCTGCGAGTTCGTGGCCGGTGGACTTGGCATATCGCTGGTACACCCGCTCTTCGTCGCGGGGATGGAAGGACGGATCGCCGTGCGCCCTTTCGAGCCCGGCATCCCGTTCGACTTCCTCCTCTGCTATCTGCGCGATGCTCGAAGTGCACATCTCATCTCGAGATTCGTGAAGGAAACGAAAGCCGTAGCCGCCCGCCAAATCGATGAGGTAAAGAAAGGCTGGGGTTCCCTGGTTTAAGCAACGGCGCGAAGCAGCTGATGGGCATCGAACCCACGACCCGTTGATTACTGCCTCACCCAGACGGACTAGCTCGGCCTTCGTTTCCGTCCTTATTGCAACCTCGCCGGCAAAACATATTATTGGCTATGCATCAACATTTTAAGTGACCCAATGAACCACCATCAGCCGCAATTCGAACGTTCAGAACTCTCCGGCCGTTACACTGAAGGCGGCATCACGGTCTTTGTGGAAATCTTCCGTCCGTCAGGCAGTGACGATTGGCGGATGGAGGTCACGAGCCTAGAAGACCAGATCACCGACTGGAACGAGTCCTTCGCTTCTGCTCATGAGGCGTGGGAAGAATTCATCTACGTCGTCAATACGGAGGGTCTCGCGGTCTTCCTCTAGACCGTTTCAACATCGGCGGAGATGCAGATTGGCGATCGACAGCGACAGACGGCGGATGATTTTCAATCAGGTTCGCGACAAAGCGATTGCGCGGGGAATGCCCATCGACGATGACCCAGAGTTCCTGGGATGGGTCGAGCTCTGGATCAGCGGCGAATACGACATTTCTGAGCTGAGGTCTCGATACAATGCCCTTATGACCCGCCGGTCTAAGCGAAAACTGTCAGTACACGGAAACCTCCAGTCGCCACCGCCTACGGTCTCGGATGGTGAAGATGGCGGATAGTTCCGCACGAAAAGATCTCGAGTCATATGATATTGCGGCGAACAGTGGCTAGGGTCTTCTACCGCAACCGATCAGCCCCTTTATGCATTCTTGATTTTCCCATCGATATGCGACAAAGCGTTTTGCGAACCAATTCGCTTTCCCGAGGGCAAAAGTGCTTATTCTTGTTCGAGACAACAACGTTGATCAGGCCTTGCGCCTCCTCAAAAAGAAACTCCTCCAGGAAGGCGTTGTGCGGGAAATGCGTCTGCGGGAGCATTTCGAGAAGCCTTCTGTAAAGCGCGCGAGAGAAAAGGCCGAAGGCATCCGCCGCACCCGCAAGCTGGCTCAAAAAAAGCTCAACAGAGAGCTGGGCATTGGCCCAGCAAAAAAATCGAAGCCGGCTCGTTCGAAGTAACTCTCTCTGTAAGCCTGACGTCCCTTCAGTCGCCGGCCTAAGCACGCCGTTGGAGGCTAAAGATGCTTCCGGAGGAGCCCATTGGTACGTTCTCTGAGGCAAGAGCTGTGCCCCGAGAGACGTGCTTAGGCGAAGGTGCCGGCTTAGTTTGGGCACCATTAGGCTGACCCGGTTAGTTACGATCCACCGATCTTGGCACCGGTGTCTCGCCGGAGATGCGGTGGCACATCTTCGAGTTCGGCAAGCTTGCCATTTTGCTTCAGGAACACGCGGAAGTTCTCGCGGACCGCATCGATGGGCCAGTGACCGTTTGCTGCCTCGCGACAATATCTGACAAGCGTGTCATAAGCGAGGTTGCGTTTCTCTTGCGGCCACTCGTCCAGAAAATCGAACACGTCATCCAGCCCGGTGATTTCTTGTACAAAGTACCGGCGCTGCGCATAGAGCGGTTTATTGAACAGAGCGAACATTGGAACCTCCTTCTTTGCTCTGCATGAAAGGGGGAAGCCGGCCCCGTGAGGCCGGCCGAGATACAGGTGATACGAGACCTTTTGGTCGAATGTCACCGATGGTGATCTGCGGTGTATTGAGCGACGCCCTCGCCGACCGCCGAGCTCTCGCTCAGGCAACCTGACGGTCGGTTTCCAAACGAAGCGGTTCGTTAGACGATGCGACGCCGATCTCGATCTTACGGGGCTTCATCGCTTCCGGCACTTCGCGTTTCAAGCTAATCGTCAGCAGGCCGTGCCTGAGATCAGCACCCTCGACCCTGACGTGGTCAGCAAGCTCGAACCTCCGCTCGAACGAACGACCAGCAATGCCGCGGTGGAGATACTCGCCCTGAAGCTCTTCGGCTTTGCCGCCTTTAATCACCAGGACATTGCGCTCCTGGGTGATATTCAGGTCGCCATCGCCGAAGCCGGCCACGGCCATGGTGATGCGATAGTCGTCTTCACCGGTCTTGACGATGTCATAGGCGGGCCAGGTATCGATGGCATTCAGGCGCTGCGTGTTGCTCAGCAGATTGAACACGCGGTCAAAACCAATGCTTGAGCGGTACAGCGGGGCGAAATCAAGTTCAGTTCTCATAACCATATCCTCCGTAAAGCAACATGGAAGGAAGCAGCTCATCCGCTTCCTCGGTCAGCCGACCCCCTCATTGGGCCGTCGGCGCCGACCGATTTGGTTTCTCAGATTTGGCCGTTCAAGACCTCGGACGAAAATTTTTGGATGCGATTGATGGCATCTTGTTCGTCGCGAAAGCCATCCCATTTCGATGCCCAATCGACTTGGGAGCATTGAGATGGACGACTTGGCGAGCGACCTATTTTGGGATTCTGACCTGGAAATCTTGCCGCCAGAGCATGTCACCGAATGCGAAACGGCCATCTGCGTTTGTTGTTGCCTACAGCGTCCGCGCTCATTGATGGACGAGGATGGCTGCGGAATTTGCGATGAATGTCTGGCACCTTGACGATCTCGAGGCCAAAACCAATGTTACACCTCCCCGTCCGCTCTGGACCGCTTTAAGAAAGGATACGGTATGGCTGTAATCGCCGACTGGCTCGACGATCGAGTACAGGAAATCATCCGCTCCCCGGGGTTACACGATAAGAAGCCCGATTTTCGTAACGAGGCGAAAGTCTTGGTAGAGAGCGCCGAAGCCGAAGGTTTTACCGTTGCCGAGATCAAAGCGGCTTGTGGCGGCGACGTCGAGCGGTATCTCCTCGATCAGCAGAACGCGATGACCGATGTAAATCGACAGCAGAGACTGGCAGACGACGACTAAGGGAAGCCAGCCGGAGTTCATTTATGTCTCGCGAAACAAACGCGGTCACTGGGACGTTCTCGCGCCGTTAAGGAGAACTATTATGCCTGGAACCTTTGTGTCGATTTATGTCCTGGCCTTCGATCTCGACGACCGCGACCAACCCGTCAAAGCTTTCGATCCGCGCCCTGCCGCCACCGAAGAGGCGGCTATAGAGGAAGGTCGAGATCTGGATGCTCGGCACGCTGGCGTCATCGTGTGGAAAAGAAAGGGGGATCCAGTCGTCGGAGAAGAGGGTGAACCCGAAATCATCTTTCAGTCCGGTAAGGTAGGCGACTTCGCCTGAAGTTCTTGAAGATGGAGAGGTCTTCGTACTCGGCCTCAGCGTTGAGCAAGCCGTTTCCTCTGCCGAGGTGTCGAAACCTGTTCAGCAGGTTTCCGGTGGACTCGCGGTGTTATGCGGGTATGATCGTCCAATCGTTGCCATACGTACAAGTAGGCGGTGACGACTGAGGGTTACTATGTGCTCCCGCCTGCGATGACGACAGGACGGCCGATCATGAGACTCAGATCCAGGTTCATAACTCTTAACGATTTTTTTATGCGCAGGCTTCAAGATACTCGCCGCTTGAAACTGTCAGACGTCGGATCGTCAGCATTGCGATCTACACCGCGTCCGAGGACCCTGACCTCGTCACCGCGCCCAATATGGACAAGGCGCTCCGGCTGCTTCTCCGCAAGGTGGCGCTCCGTGAACTCGGCCTCTCCAACGACGCGGTACCTCGCAAATACACTCATCGAGCGCGAACTTCTTCCAGTTTCTCGAGTTCGGAGACCAGTGAGGGTATAATCATGCCAAATGAAGCTCTGTCTGGCCGCACATACCTTGTGGTTGAAGACGAATATCTGGTCGCATCCGATATGCAGACAATGCTTGAAAGCGCCGGAGCGAGAGTTTTTGGGCCAGTGTCGGATGTCCGGCAAGCGATGGAGGTGCTTTCAGAACCGAGCCTCGAGATTGACGCTGCTGTGCTCGACATCAATCTTCACGGCGAAATGGTTTATCCGGCTGCGGCACTCCTTGCCAGGCGAGGCACGCCATTCATTTTCGTCACGGGGTATGATTGTGCAGCGATGCCAAAGGAATTCTCGGCGGCTCCGTGCTTGTCGAAACCAACTGTTGAAGCGGACCTGATAGCGGCGTTGAGCGAGATATCATCAACCAGAGATCTCGGGTTGGCGGCCGAACAGATGTAGTAAAGCCGCCGGTGCTTGACCGCCTGCTAGAAACCCATTCGACCGGGAACTGATCGCCTTCATGATCTCCGTTCCTGCATCACCTCCGCGATTTCCCGAACAAGCGGTATATTCGCCAAGTCGTTGACCAAGACGCTCAGCTTCGGCTTCCAGTTCGGATAGCTGTCGCCTGTGCCGGGGATGTTTGTCGGGTGCTTTTCACCCGTCATATCTGCCAGCCGGACGGCGACCATTATGGATGGCGTCTTGGCAATGAAATGGTGCGCGCTGACAACGAGCTTCTGCAGCTTGTCATCGGTCGCGGTGGCTGGTGACAGACGATCAGGCGGCTCTGTGCCAGCATCTTCGAGCGCGATTTTGAGGTCTCGGCGCTCCAGCTTCCGCTCGTCGACATGCGTCGCGCTGATATCCGGAGGCACAATCCCGTAAGTCTCCCGCGCTCTGATGTCCGCACCGCGCCACCAGCCGGCCAGTGTCTGATGGTCATGCGTGGAAATACAGGCAAGCGACAAACGCGGATAGGCGTTTGCAGGCTTGAAGCCATCCTCGCCGCGCTCGTAAGACAGGATCCGATAAGACAATATCCCAGCGTCGGCCAGATCGCCTTGCAGTCCTTCAGGCAGCATCCCTAGATCCTCCCCTATGACGAGGCACTCGAACTCCGTAGACGCATCTGCCAAGATCCGCATCAACGCATCTTGCGGATAGTTCACGTAAGCGCCGCACTCGGGAGAATCGTCGAGCGGCACGAGGAATAGTCGCCGAAGCGCGGCAGCATGGTCTATACGGATGGCGCCGGCGTAATGCATGGCAGCGATGACCATGCGTCGGTAAGGAGGCTCTTTACCTGATGCGATCGCTGCAGGATGTAAGGCCGCGAGGTGCCAGTCCTGCCCCTCGGTGGCAAATGGATCGGGTGGGCTCCCGACCGTGGCGTCGGAGATGTATACCTCTTGTTCGCTCCAGGTCGCGGACCCGTCGATGGCTTCTCCGACAGCCAGATCCAGATAGAGGCCTATTCGCATGCCTGCCTCGCTGGCGACCGCAGCTGCCTCGCTTAACTGCTTATGGGCGAGCCATTGCAGCCACATGTGAAAGCGGATCTCGTCGGCATACGGATCAGCAAACTGAGAGACCGCGGCGCTATCGGGAGCCTGATACTCGGTCGGCCAGGATCTCCAACCTGCACCCTTACCATCTGCTTCCATGTGTGCCGACAAGGTCTCAAACAGCGCATGCCGGCGCAAAACCTCTCCGCGTTCAAGGATGAATTGTTCGAATGCTGCGTCGTCTGCCGTCTCGGTGACGCGGCCCGCTTGCCAGATTTCGCGCAGAGCGGGGACTTTGACTTTGGCAACGCCCACGTAATCAACCAAATCGCTCTGTCTCAGGACCTCCAATTGATTTTCGCGTGTCTCGTTAGCCTCAAAGCCGGCGAGCCGATCGACCGCTATGTAAAGAGGGTTGAGCATCTGACGGTTGGATGGCTCATAGGGGCTGCAGCGGTCGGGCTCCGCCAGAAAGGGCGCATGAAGCGGGTTAAGCCCAATGAAATCCGCACCCAGGGACCGGGCCAACCGAACCATTTCGATCAAGTCCCAAAAGTCCCCGATGCCCCAGTTACGATCCGACCGCAACTCGTAGAGCTGGAGGTTGACACCCCAGACACGGCCCGTCTCCAGGAAATCTGGCAAATATGACTTAGCGATGCCCTTTGATGGCGGATACTTAGGCCGCTCATCTGTCGAATTCTGATCGACGCCTAACGCGGATAAGATCTTCCGCTTGGTCTCGTCGGAGATCGGTACGTCCACATTTTCAGGCGACGGCCGCGTCAGGCTGATCCCATGTTGTTCGGCCATCCGATCGAGCTGCGATTTCATGGCGATCTCCCGTTGGCATCAAACCTGCCAATATCATTCCTGAGCCGTGCCGATGCTGGCGCAGACGGACCAAGGAGCTACAGTGCTCTCGTTGGCCGAGCCCAGCAGAAAAAATCGCTCGCCTGTCAGCGGGGCTGGCAAAGCCGCGTGTTCGTCGGAAAGGTTGGCGAGGAGTTGAAGCCTTCCGCCGGCTGCGAGTGTCCATCCAACCAAGGTGAGGCGTCCGTCGTGCCGGAATGACGCGCCTCCACCACCCACTCCTTTTAAAAGCGGTACAATCCGGGTCTGCCGCAGGTTTAGGAGCGACTTATAGAAGCCAAGCATTTCTGCAGCGTCGCCGCTCTCAAGCTGGGACCAGTCGAGTTTCGACATGTTGAAAGTCGATCGCGCGGTCGGATCAAGGAGGTCGTCGGCATCAAAGCCCGGAAGCCGCGACAATTCTTCCCGCCTGCCATTTTTGACTTTCTCGTTCAGTTCCTCGTCGAAGTCACAGAAGTAAGGAAACGGCTCGCGCGCTCCCCATTCCTCGCCCATGAACAGCATGGGGATCTGAGGCAATAGCAGATAGACGGCAGTTACCGCCTTGATGGCGTCCACGGGTCGATAGGTGATCATGCGATCGCCGAGCGCCCGGTTTCCGATCTGATCGTGGTTCTGGATGAAGGAGATGAACGCGGTAGGAGGCAAGCCGGCGCTAGGCTTGCCGCGGCTCTCCCCTCGATAGGGCATATGTTCTCCCTGAAAAACGAAACCCTCAGCTAGCGCGCGACCGATCCTGCCGTCGTCATCGGCATAGTCCTGGTAATAACCGAACGTCTCGCCGGTCGCGGCAATGTGCAGCACGTGATGGACATCGTCGTTCCACTGCGCCGTGAAGCTCCTGGGCCGACCTTTCTCATCGCGCGCCAGCAAATCGCTGTCGTTATCTTCATTTTCTACTATCAGGTGAACATGCCGGTTGCCCGCCGCTTTCCGTACCCGGCGAGCAAGCTCATGGAGAAGATGTTCCTCGCTGTCGTCCTTGATGGCGTGCACGGCGTCAAGGCGTAGCCCGTCCAGCCTGAACTCCTTGATCCAGTAGATCGCGTTCTGGATAACGAACTCTCTGACCGCCTTCGACCCCTCACCATCATAATTGATGCCATTGCCCCATGGCGTCTTGTGGTGCTCGGTGAATAGCGGGGCGTAATTCGGCAGGTAATTCCCGTCGGGTCCAAAGTGATTATAAACGACATCCAGGAAGACACTAATGCCGCGCTGATGGGCAGCATCGACCAGCGCCATGAAATCTTCGGGCCGTCCGTAGCTGCTGTCCGGCGCATAGGGCAGAACGCCGTCATAGCCCCAATTGTAGCGGCCAGGAAAATCGCTGACCGGCATAATCTGGATTGCCGTGACGCCGGTATCTGCCAAGTGGGCAAGTCGCTCGATCGCGGCACGGAAGGTTCCCTCAGCGGTGAAAGAGCCGACATGGAGTTCGTAGATGACGCTTTCCTCCCACGGACGCCCTGCCCAATCCGCGACACTCCAATCGAAGGAGCTGGGATCGACCACCTCGCTGGGCCCGTGGACGTCTTCGGGTTGATGGCGTGATGCCGGGTCCGGCACCTCAGGTCCGTCCGGCAACACGAATCTGTAACGGGTGCCTGACCGGGCGCCGGCCACAAAACAATGATGCCATCCGTCTTCTGAGCGTTCCATTTCCTGCGGGCCGCGCCCGTCAATAACGAGAGAAACGCATTTTGCCAGCGGAGCCCAAAGCCGGAAATCAACACCGCTAGCTGAGACAACGGGACCAAATGTATAATCGACCAAGACATCACCTTGTTTATCTTGCATGAAATCTGACATCAGCGAAGCAGACCTTGACCGCCGTCGACCCAGATAGGTGAACCGGTGATATGCCGGGATCGATCTGATGCGAGGAAGGCAATGACGTCGGCGACGTCTTCGCTGCGGCCTGGACGTCCCCCCGTGATAGGCACCTGCCCATCGGGCCAGACAACAGGTATCGCTGTCTCATCTTCTTTTCGAAGCTTGGTGTTCGTCTCGATATTTGTATCGATCTCACCGGGACACACAGCGTTGATGCGGATGTGATGGCGTGCAAGTTCCAGCGCAAGCTGCTGAACCATTGCCACCTGTCCCGCTTTCGTAGCGGTGTATGCCGTCGCGCCGGGGGTCGTGAACGTCCTCGTGCCGTTTATAGACGATACGACGATGATGGATCCGCCACCCGACCGCTTGAGCTCGGGTACGGCCGCACGGATTGTCAAAAACGTGCCGGTGAGATTGACCGAGATCGTGTCGTTCCATTCGGCAAGCGTCAGATCGTCGATGGGCGCCCAAACCCCGTTGATACCGGCATTGGCGACAACAACATCGAGGCGGCCATACTGTTCGACGACCTGCCGCACGGCCGCGGCCATTTGCTCCTCATCCGCTATATCTGCCAGCAGTGCTATGGCGTGCCCGCCGTTGCCCTTAATCTCGTCTACCGTGGAAGAAATGTCCTCCAGGGTGTGCCCCAGCACACCGATGTTCATACCATCTGCCGCCAAGGCCAGCGCTGCCGCTTTTCCAATCCCCGATCCTGCTCCAGTGACGAGGGCAATAGCTTGTTTCATTGCAGACTCCCGGTTGATGGCGGTCGGGGTAACAGCTGGATCTGCACCGAAGTTCCAAACCGCCCATCTGTGTACGTTGTTGGACAGTTGTTCTTTCGAACCAATGGTGCGGTCTGCCCTTTCTTTGTTGGCTTTGCAGTATGTTGGAACCGGACCTCCTCGCCCCCCGTTCCCTTGAGTGCGAGACCGCAGGAATTTTCCGGCTGCAAGGAGAGACGGATGAAACACTATCTCGGAAGAGTCATCGACCACATCCATCTTTGTGTCTCTGACATAGAAGCGAGCAGGCGCTTCTACCGTGCCGCCTGTCACGCGCTCGGCCTCGAACATACGTTCGTTGACGGAGGGGAATACTTTTCGTTTGACGAGATTTATGTAGACGCGGCGACCGACTACGTCTCACGTATTCATTTTGCGTTTCAGGCCAAAACTCACGATGACGTGCGCCGCTTTTACTCAGATACGATCGAAGCAGGCGGGCGGCCCAATGGTGAACCTGGTTTCAGGCCATATCATGATCAGTATTTTGCGGCCTTTGTGCTTGATCCGGATGGCAACAATATAGAAGCAGTCTGCGACGCGCCAACGCATCGCTCGGCAGCCGCTATTTCAGTTGAGCGTGGGCCATGATCCTCCGGTTTCTTGATGCAACCCCGAGGCTCCGGCTCGCGCAAAGAGAAATCTCCGCCCCGCAGCCCTCGGGGCAAGCTGCCAGAGGTCTGGGCCGTCCCCCTTGCAATCCCACCGTCGAGTTGTGCAATCGTTTCAGGGATGGACGCGGAAAGCATGCACTCCCTGAGCACCAATAGCCCGCTCCCACACCAACGGATCGACACTATCTGGCTAAAGTAAAGCCAGTGCCTCAACGATCGCTCGGAGAGGCACTGGCTTTTGCAGGCGCGCGATGGTCTCCATCTCGGTGGGAATGACGTCGGGATCGTATCCGGTTATAAACATGAATGGTATACCGCGCCCCTCTAGAATGCGAGCGATCTCGAAGCGTGGCCCACCGCCGCCAAGGTTTAGATCCAATAGCGCCCCAGTCGGCGTTGTATGTTCAAGGACTGATAGCGCGGCCTCCTCGCTTGGGCAGGGACCGAGAACCTCTGCGCCAGCACTTCGAAGTACGGATGCGAAATCCGATGCCATGTAATAATCGTCTTCGACGATCAGGATTGATCGGCCCGAAAGGTCCGGTGCGTCTGTCATGTCCAGGCTGCCTCCATGTATCTTGACCGGCGTCGGTGCGTCGGTCGCAAGGATGCTTTCGGCGATACGCAAAGGTATCCTGAGTTGGCAGCTGGCCTGCCCGCCATCGAACATGATCTTGCCGGTGCCACGCAGTTCGTACGGTATCTTCATTTCGATCAGCTCGGACCCAAAGCCCCTTCGGCTTGGCGGCTCGCGAAACGGTGCCCCGCTCTCTATCCAGTCAAGCGAAAGCCACGGTTTTCCTCGCTCCTCCTCAACCACCCAGCGAACAGTCACAGTGCCTTCTGGAATCGAAAGCGCACCGTATTTCAGTGCGTTTGTAGAGAGCTCATGGAACGCGAGCGTTAACACCTCCACGGCCTTTGGTGAAAGCATAACGTCTGGACCCGAGAGCGTGTATTGGCTGGGATGATGGGCTTGAGCAGCAATTTCGGTTTCCACTATGTTCCGGAGGGATCCACCGAGATTTGCCTGACGTGTCAAAAGGGTTTGAACACGTGCCAGCGCCAGAAGTCTCCCTTCGAGTGACGATCGATACTCCTCGACCGACGAGGGACCGCTAGCGCTACGATTGGCCATCACGCGGATCATACCCATGAGGTTGCGCACTCGGTGCTGTAACTCCGCAAGAAGTACGCCTTGGTGCTCAGCCGAGAGTTTCGCCTCCGTTACATCTTCCGCGATACCTCCTACTCGTGGAATATCGCCGTTGTCGCGAAGTGGGAAATCCGTGTTTCTGATCCAGCGGAAAGCTTGGTCCGAAACGCGCTGGATTCTGAATTCGTGCACTGCTGACGCGCCCTGTCGCGCCTGTAGGAGGTGATTGACGGCACTGTCACGGTCTTCCGGAATGATCATCGACGCCCATTGTTTTTCCTCTCCCAGCAGTTCGGAAGAGTCCACACCGTAGATCGTACTAAGCGCTGGGCTCATGAACTCCATGGTCAAGGTTTCGGCATCTCGGATCCAAAGCCCCGACGCTGAGGCCTTTGCAAACTGCTGGAAGCGCTCCTCACTTAAACGTAAGGCGTCCTCGGCACGTGCGCGTTCCTCTGCCTCCTGGCTACGCGAAATGATGATCGCCGCGGCGTAAGTGACACGCCCAGCGATATCCCGCTCTCGCTGGGTCGCGTGACGGGGATCAGAAAAATACAAGGCGAACGAACCGACGACTTTTCCGCGAGAGGTTCTGATCGGGTACGACCAACAGCCACGGAAGGAATGGGCGTCAGCCATCCAGAGCCAGGGTTTCCAACGTGGTTCCTGGTGAACGTCGGACGTGATGATCGGTGAGCCTGTTGCCACGGCTAGCCCGCACGAAAGCGAGTCTTCGCTGATCTTGAACCGATCGACGCTAGCGGCGTAGTCGTCCGACATTCCGACGACATGTTTGAGTTCGTCTGCATTCGGATACCTGACGTAGAACGCATACCGCGCTCCCGCAATCCGGGAGACTGCCGATTGGCCTAGCAGCTCAAGCGTCTTGCCAATGGGTGCACCATCCATTGCGAGCTGGAACGCTTCATTCTGTGCCCCGAGCCATTCCTCTTCCTCGCGAAGGATAGCTTCTCCGCGGGCGCGCTCGACCGCTGCCCATGTCCGTTCTGCGGTCTCACGAACGTGTTCGATCTCTTCCTCCTTGAAATCATGAGGTGCGGGGTAGTTCACGCCTATAAAGGCTACAAGTTTCCCACTCTTGACCAACGGGATATTCAGGGACGCCTGTATGCCATGATGCAACAATGCCAGTTTCCCGGCCTGATCTAAACGGTCATCCGCTCGAACGTCCGGGACGATGCGTGGTCGTCCAGCCTGAAGGTCAACAAGTAGATCAGTGCCAAAGTTGGCATAGCTATACCGGCCGGACGCGTCGGATACTCCATCAACATAGTTTTTTGTGATGATGAAGTGCGCATCATCGTCATGCTCCGCATAGGCGACCTGGCACGCTCCCAGGTGTCTTCCGAGCACCTCTGCCGCCGCCACACGGATTTCATCCGCGCTTCCCAAGTCGCGCAGAGCGTCACTTAGCGAAAGAAGGTATGCTTGGCGCTCCTCACTCTCGAGCAGCAGTTGCTTAGCTTCTTGATATTTAGTGGTTTCGAATATTGATGCGGTGAAGCCAGCAATTTTTCCGCTGTCATCGTACACTGGAACCAGACCGAAACTGAACCATCCAAAGGGCCGGCCCTCGCGCCAGGGGGTGGAAATCTTGGTGTTTTCGACGACTTGTGGCGTTCCGTGCAGCACATCATCAAACAGCTGATCGAGTTCCGCCCATATGTCGGCAAACACCTCTCGCATCGGAGTGCCGAAGGCAGAAGGATGGCGTGCTCCGATGATGGTGCGATATGCGTCATTGTAGATGAACCTGAGATCGGGCCCAAGCGCGATATACATCGGCTGCCGCGACAACAAGATCATCTCAACCTGACCGAGTATCCGCGACGACCATGTCGCAGGCGGCCCCAAAGGAGTCGTGTTCCAGTCAATGGCGCCCATCAGCTGGTGCGAATCGTCCGAGTTTGTGTTCAAATTAAACATCCGCCGCTTCCCTGCCCGAAATACCCAATAGGCTGATGTATCTAGAGCCTGACCAACTTAAGGGTATGGGCGGCAGGTAAGGTTGCAAAAACGGCGAGGTCGTGCTGGCGCAAGTCGGCCCAAAGCCGACGGTACTTTTAAGGCCACGATCGTCCGCCCGGTGACGGCGCGCCAATGACGACAAATTTTTTCGCCTTGAATGGATGTGAACCTTCGACCCACTGCTCGTCGTTTCAAACCGTTGTTTTAAAGGCTTGTGCCACAAGACGTTGTTGAGCGGCCGCATCAATTTTTGATTCGCCTCCCCAGTCGGCAACCGCTTTTGCCGGAAGAATGACGCCTATAGGCTGGAACCACGATATTTCAAGTAATTTTCAAAATTACAACCAATAATATAACGCGAAATACTAATAATTATTTTTCGTAACGTACGCTATCAGACGATCGCTCTGTTGTTGTTCACAATAAAGTGCTTTCTTACATTAAATCATGAAAGATTAGGATTTGAACGTCAGCAAGGGGATCGATTTTTGCCATCTGATTTTCTTTTGGCATTCCCTCAAGCGACGGAACATATTTGTGAGACCACTCGAAAATACGCGAATCCGGACGAAGATCATGGCTCTCATCCTGCCATTCGTTTTGATGTCCATCGGCGCTGTGACCTATCTTTCCGTCAACTATCGCCACGCCGTCGAAACCTATTCAGCTTTCATCATTAATGACGGCGAAGCCGAGATCGATCTCGCGATCGCTAGCCAGCGATTGGTTGCAATCGTCTACGACGGATACAAAATGCTGAATGACCGTCAGGGGTCACCTTCGTGGGATGCGGCTTATACTGACATTGCTGAAAGCACCGGCCGCCTATCTGGATTGTTCGAGCAAATTGCGTTGAAAATGCCACAGGAACGTCAGACGATAGATCGAATGAAATCTTCGTCGGACAACATCATCAGAATGGTCGAGCTCGGGGTTGCGGCAGCAGGTGCTGGTGATCCGGAAACAGCCAAAGTCCACCTTTCGGGCGCTGACAAACTGGTCGCGGTTGTTCTTCCGAATATGCGGGATTGGATCAACACGAACCTCAAAACCATCCATGACAAGACGCTTGAGTTGGATAAGGACGCCCACGAGACGATATTCCATTCAGTTCTCGCACTTGGCTGTCTGACTGTGCTTCTCTCGGTACTAAGCTTGTGGGTCACGTCGCGTGGCATCGCATCACCTATCGAAGCCTTACGGGTTCGCATGCTGGCACTCGCAGACGGAGAGACAACCACTGCAATCGCCGGAGTCCACAGGAAAGATGAAATCGGGGACATGGCTACTGCGGTAGCCGTCTTCAGGACGAATGCGATTGAGCAGGCAGCCCTTGAGGTCGAGGCGGCGGACACCCGTCTCCATGCCGATCTCGAGCGCTCCGAGAATGAGCAACGAAAGGCTAAAGATGCTGCCGATGTTCAGTTTGCGGTGAGCGAACTTGCGGCAGGCTTGAGCGCGTTGTCGCTGGGCAACATCGGACACCGCATCACAAAACCTTTTGTTTCCGATCTGGACGAGTTGCGCCAGAATTTTAATGGCAGCCTCCAAAAGCTTCAACAAACGCTCGCCGAGGTTGGCGAACGCGCAAGCGGAATATCCGGAAGCGCAGGCGAAGTGAGATCTGCAGCGGACGATCTTTCTCGCCGCACGGAGCAGCAGGCAGCGTCTGTTGAGGAAACCGCTGCAGCGCTCGAGCAGATCACGACAACGGTCCGCGACGCAGCCAGACGTGCCGAGGATTCGCAAACGCTTGTCAACGACACCAGAGCCGGCGCTGAACAATCGGGTCATATCGTTGAGGAGGCGGTCGTGGCCATGAACAAGATTGCGGACTCCTCCAGCAAGATGAACCATATCATCACAGCCATCGACGACATTGCATTCCAGACGAACCTCCTGGCGCTCAATGCCGGTGTCGAGGCAGCCCGCGCCGGTGAAGCCGGTAAGGGTTTTGCAGTTGTCGCCCAGGAGGTCCGAGAGCTGGCCCAAAGGTCTGCGACCGCAGCGAAGGAGATCAAGGTGTTGATTGATGGATCAAGCCAGCAGGTCAGGATCGGCGTGGACCTAGTGGACAAGACTGGAGCTGCCCTGCGCAAGATAGTAGAGGGCGTACAAGACATAAGCCGCAATGTCAGCGCCATCGCGGAATCATCGCGAGAGCAGGCGATCGGCCTCAACGAGGTCAACAACGCTGTGAACTCGATCGATCAAGGTACTCAGCAGAATGCTGCAATGGTAGAGCAATCGACGGCCGCAAGCCGTAGCCTTGCAAACGATGCTCAATCGCTAACTGCTCTCTTGTCCTTCTTCGCCCTCGATACAGAACGTGTCGTTCAAAGGGCGCCTGATTGGGGTTCACGACAGGCTGCCTAGTAATGATGCAAAAGTTCCGGCCTGTAACTGGGCCGGAACTCACGACCGCTCAGATTTCCACCGGCACAATGGATATTCGGGACGAACCCAAGAATACAGCCTCGCAAAACCCAAGGCGACCCAAGCGTATGGAGTTGGTATTGATGGGAATCGAACCAACGACCCGCTTTTCCCCTTGAATGGATAACGGTGGGTCGCGGAAGACCTTTGCTAGATAAACGGAAATTCGAATGCGGCTTTCGAAACTCCCTCGTGGCTGCTCCGTATGTCGGCTGCATATGAAGCAGCTATCAACTGACTTTCTCCCGCTCACGCAGAACACAACCCGGGTTCATTATGCCGTGCGGATCGAATGCGTCTTTAAGTCGCTGCATTGACTGATACCCGGCTTGGTCGGTTCGCGTTCTTAATTCATCGACCAACTTGCGACCAATGCCATGCTCTGCCGTAAAGCTGCCGCCCAGTGCGTCTGCGCAACCGTTCACGATCGTGCGAACGGCAACCACCGTGCCGGCCGGATCATCGTAGCTACTCCAATCCCGATGGCTAAATCTGACTCCGAAATGCACGTTGCCATCTCCCATGTGGCTGACGACAACGATTTCTGCCCCTGGAAAACGGTCACGCACTGCAGCGGACGCGGCGTTCAGAAACTGCGGGACAGCGGACACAGGAACGGAAATGTCGGCGGGCAGCAGATGTCCGACATTGCGGTTGGCATCGGCCGTGCCGTGTCGTAGCGCCCAGAAATTATCACGCTGGATGCCGTTCTGCGCAATGACGGCATCCAAAATCTCACCTGCATTCATTGCCGCTCCCAGAGCGGCAAGCAGCATTTCACTGATGAATTCGGGCGCTGACATATCTGCGAGTTCGATCAGCAGATGCCAGGGAGTGTCGGCCGGCGATGCGACAACCGGTCGATGAGCAATAACGCTTGCAAGCTGTTCCGCATTCATCAGCTCGAATGTCGTGAGCCGTTCGCCGCAACAAGATTGAAGCCTGTTCAGAAGCCGCAACGCTAATTCGGGATCGGAAACTCCAACCCAGGCGGTTGCATGAGCCTTGGGCAATGGATGAAGCTTCAACACTGCACCGGTGATGATGCCAAGCGTTCCTTCCGCCCCGATGAACATATGCCGCAAGGCGTATCCCGAATTGTCCTTGCGAAGTGCCTTCATGCCGTCCCAGATCGTACCGTCGGGCAGTACGACTTCAAGACCGAGGACGTTTTCGCGGGTGGTGCCGTAACGCAGGACATTGGTGCCGCCGGCATTGGTACTGATGATCCCACCAATCTGGCACGAACCTTCTGCGCCAAGGCTGACGGGAAAGAGGCGGTCTGCAGCGATAGCGGCAGACTGAACATCGGATAGAACACAGCCGGCATCGACGTCGACGGAACCGTTGATAGCATCTATCTTGCGGATGCGCCGCATTCGCGAAAGGGACAAAATGACCGGCGGCCTGTCGCCAGCACCCGGCACACCAGCACCGGTCAGGCCGGTCCTGCCACCCTGTGGAACAATAGCATGTCCGGCGTCTGCACAGGCGCGGACGATTGCAGCCACATCTTCAGTCGTTTTGGGCAGGGTCACGCAGAGCGCCGAACCTGTCTGCCGCCCCCACCAGTCTTGTAGATAGGCGGACATGTCATCGCCCGTGAGGACTGCACCGGCCGGCAGAAGCGAACTGAGCTGTGCCGGAAAATCCATTAGTAACCACCGGTCAGGAATACGGTCTCGCCGGTCATGAAACTGCAGGCCTGTGATGACAGGAAGATGGCGGCACCCACCATTTCTTCCGGCTGCCCGGCCCGTCCCATCCAGTTTAATGTGCGGGCATATTCTTCCCAGCCTTCTGGATCTGCATCTCGTCGATGAGCGTTGCGGTCGGTATCGATCAGGCCGGGTGCAAGCGTATTGAGAAGGACATTGTCGCGCGCGTAATCGCGCGCCTGGCTCTGGATCAGATTGTGCTGCGCCGCCTTGGTTGCGGCATAGGCGGTGACGATGCCCTTGGGGCGAAGCTGATTGACCGAACCGATTGACACCACCCGTCCCCACTTTCGGGCAGACATGAGCGGCAAGACGGCCTGCAGCATATCCACGGTGGAGCCCAGATTGACCGACAGCTGAAAGGCAAGATCGTCCGGCGTCAGGTCGGCAAGTGCAGCGTTGATCTGGGCGCTGGCATTGATGACAAGAATATCGACCGGAGCGATCGCTTCGGCGCGATTGATCAGGTCGCGGCCGGCACCTTGAGCAGAGAGATCAGCAGCCAGTTCCTGTGCGGTGCCGCCCGAACTTGAAATACGCTCTTGCACGGCAGCTGCACCACCGACTTTTGTGCCATGCAGGAATACATGTGCACCTGCACCTGCCAGACCCTCGGCAATCGCGGCACCTATGCCGCGGCTGGAGCCGGTAACGAGTGCCGTGCGGCCCTCAAGGCCAAAGACGGATTCAAGGCGCATCATCTATCCTTCAAACAAGGGAATACGCGCTCCGGCAACGCCAGGACGACAGGAGAACAGACCACCCGAAAGCGGGGCGTCCGCCAGGGCAGACGCCGGCAGACGTGTGCGTGCGCTGGTGATAAACATCGTCGACAGGTCCTCGCCACCGAAGGCGATGCTGGTCGGACGCGGCACGGGAAGTTCTATCACTTGGTCGAGCTTTCCGTTCGGCAGGTAGCGGCGCACGCTCCAGCCATCCCAGATCGCACACCAGACGCCGCCTTCGGCATCAACCGCAAGTCCGTCCGGCCGGCCATCGGCTACGGGGATCCGGGCAAATTCACGCCGCCCCGACAAGGCGCCGGTCAGCGGATCGCAATCATAGGCATGGATAAAACCCGGCACCGTATCGACGAAATAAAAGGTGCGCCCGTCAGGGCTCCAGCCCAGTCCGTTCGAGACGACGATGCCGCCTTCCTTGCGCTCGAAAGCGCCGGCGGCGTTGATCCGGTAGAGCGCTCCGGTCGGCTTGGAAGCATCAATGCGCATCGAGCCCACCCAGACGGCACCATCCGGGCCGCATTTGGCATCGTTGAGGCGATTGTCGACGATACCGGCTTCCGGACTGACGAAGGGTGTCAGGCGACCGGAGGCAAAATCCAGCCATTCGATACCGTCCTGCGAAGCGACCAGCAGGCGTTCCTGCGTCACCGGGATGACGGCGCTGACGAGTTTGCCGGTTTCGGTGGTTTCGTTGCGGCCGGTGGCCGGATCGAAGCGATGCACCGCCGGATGCAAGATATCCACCCAGTAAAGCGCGTTTTCGGCCTCATGCCAGCCAGGGCTTTCGCCCAGTTGCGCACCCCACGGCAGGATACAGCTGAGATCCGCCATCGGCCGGCCGACGGCGTTGCGCGGACGGGGGCGCGAGCTGATGGCAACGGCGCCCGCCGCACCGGTGATCCGGCGGGCGGCCGCAATCAGCTCACGGCCGGCCGGATGGATGTTGGATGCATCGAGGCGCGAGGACGGGCCAAGCGCCACCAGCACGCCGATCGGCGTATTGTCGCGCCCCATAACGGGCGCCGCGACCGAATTCACGCTGCGAAGATGTTCTTCGTAGGAAATTGAATATCCCCTTGCCCGCGTCAGCGTCAGGTCGGCCTGCAAGGCATCGAGCCCGGTAATGGTCTGCGGCGTCTGAGCATCCAGCGTCAACCGGTCGATCAGCGCGCGCCCGACGGCAGGATCCTGGAACGCGAGAAGCGCCTTGCCGGGTGCCGTACAATGCAGCGGTACGCGACGACCGACCTCGACCCGCACGGAAAGCCCGTTGGGAGAACGTTCTGCCAGATATTGCGCCATCACTCCATCGAGGCGACACAGGGCGACGGTCTCGCCGAGTTCGGCCGCAAGCCGCTCCAGCTCCGGCATCGCCGCCGAGACGAGATCGAAACTCTCCCAAACCTTGTGGGACATTTCGAGAAAACGTTGCCCGAGCACATAGGTGCCGCGCGCCTCGTCCTGTCGCACCAGCCCGTAAGCGATCAGAGTGCGCAGAATACGGGCAAAGGTGGGCTTGGGCAGGCCCGATGCTCGCAACAATTCGGCAAAACGCAGCGGTTCGGGCGCATCGGCCACCATATCGAGAAGTGTCAGCCCCTTTGCGAGTGCGGCCGTGCCGCCGGGTGTTTCCGGTTTCATTGCCTCGCCCTCCCGGCGAGACGGTGCAGCCTTGCGGCGACCGCCTCTTCCAGCATCCGGTCCATCGTCCATTCCGCTTCAAACCCCAATGTGTTCCTGATCCGCGCGTTCGAAGTGTGGTAATAAACGCCGGCGCCGGGAAAATCGACTGGCACGAGTGGAAGGCCGGTCAACTCCGCCATGCGCGGCAGAAGTTCAGCAAAGTCTGCCGGTTCATCGGAGCCGAGATTGAAAACGCCGCCCGCCGCATCGGCATGATCGAGTGCCAGCAGAATGCCGGCAACCATATCGCGGGTGTCGGTGATATGCATGCGGAACGGCCGGCCGTCTTCGTTTCGCGCCAGCACATGCGCGGGCTTGCCGATATCCTTGGAGCGCAAAAGATCCGCCACGGCCGTGTTGCCGAAATTGTCCTGCTGCCGGATGCGGGGCTTCAGGAAAAAGCGCGGGCCAGAGAAGAAACTGTCTTCATCCAGCAGTTCGGCCGCATCCTGCGTATGGGAAAAACGCAGGATCACCGTCTCCATCCGGCAGGTTCGCTGGTGGAAACGCACCAGTTCCTCGCCCAGCAGCTTGGTCAGGCCGTAGGGAGAATTCGGTGCCAGCGGATGATCTTCGGTTACCGGCAGGAATTCCGGACGGTTTTCCGGATAGACCTCACCGGAGGACGCAAACACGAGGCGACGCACGCCTTGCGTGGACGCTACATCCAGCAGCCGACGCGTGCCTTCGACATTGACGGCAAACATGCGATCGCGATCCGCCGGTACCCAGGACATGAAGGCACCGAGATGCAGGATGTCGGTCACGCCCTCGACGGCTCGTGCCACGGCATCCGCATCTTCAAGCGACCCCACGATTTCCTCGCCCTCGGCTGCGGACAGTCGCAGGTCGAAGCCGCGCACGGCCCGGCCTTTTGCCCGCAACGCAGCGACGACGGCACGACCGACTCGACCAGCCGATCCCGTGACGAGGATCATAGCCGTTCACCCGTCTTGAAGTTGAAGAGGTAGAGCTGGGCAGGATCGAAACCGAGCCTGATCTCCTCGTTTCTCGGCAGGGCGCCGCTATGCGACACGCGGGCGATCAGGCCTTTCGACTTGCTGTCTTCGCCATCGGCGATCCGGGCCCCTTCGGCTTCGAAATAGACGTATTTCTCAGAACCGAGGCTTTCGACCAGCGTCGGCCGCACACTGAAGGTCACGGGTCCTTCACCGAGCGTCAGATGTTCCGGCCGCAGGCCAACGACGACCGGTCCCTGATGGGTGGTGGCGCGCGGCAGCGAAATCTGCTGCCCGAAGGCCGTAAGCTGGCCATCACGCAGTTCCGCATTGAGGAAGTTCATCCCCGGCGAACCGATGAAACCGGCAACGAAGAGATTGGCGGGGTTGTTGAACAGCTCATCTGGCGCGGCGATCTGCTGGATGAGACCGCCCTGCATGATGACGACACGGTCGGCCATGGTCATCGCCTCGACCTGATCGTGGGTAACGTAGACCGTGGTGACGCCGATGCGCTTGTGAAGCGCGCCGATTTCGGCGCGCATATGGACACGCAGCTTGGCATCGAGGTTGGAGAGCGGCTCGTCCATCAGGAAGGCCTGCGGCTGGCGCACGATCGCACGGCCCAAAGCCACACGCTGGCGCTGTCCACCCGAGAGATCCTTGGGCTTGCGATCGAGATATGGCGTCACCTCGAGAATGCGTGCCGCGTCATCGACACGCCGGTCGATTTCCGTCTTGTCGGTGCCGCGCATTTTCAGCCCGAAACCGATATTCTGGCGCACCGTCAGGTGCGGATAGAGCGCGTAATTCTGGAACACCATGGCGATATCGCGATCGCCGGGGGCAAGGTCGGTCACCTCGCGGTCGCCGATGAAGATCTGGCCCTCGGTCGCGGGTTCGAGACCGGCGAGAATTTTCAGCATGGTCGACTTGCCGCAGCCGGAAGGGCCGACCAGCACCACGAACTCGCCGTTTTCGATTTCCAGCGAAAAGGGTCGTAAGACATTGAGCGCGCCATAGGACTTGCTGACATTGCGAATGGAAATATTGGCCATGCTTATTTCTCCGCGCCAGCGGTCAGGCCGCCGACCAAATAACGTTCGAGGAAGAGGTAGATTGCGATGATCGGCAGGGCGATGAACACCGATGCGGCGGAGATGTCGTTCCAGTAGGTGACATATTCGCCCTGCATCGTGGTGATGCCGAGATTGGCCGTCCAGTTGTCGGGGGAGTTGACGAGGAAGGTGCGCGCATAGGCGTAGTCTGCCCAGCTGAGCACGAAAGCATAGAGTGCCGTTGCGGCAAGGCCGGGCGTCGCGATCGGCAGGACCACACGCACCATTGCCCCGATCGGCGAGCAACCATCGACCATGGCGGCCTGCTCGAGTTCTTTCGGGATCGTGTCGAAATAGCCTTTCAGCATCCAGGTCGCGAAAGGAATGATCATCGTCGAATGTGCCAGAACGAGTGTCCAAAGGCTGCCGATCAGCCCAAAGCTCGAAAAGATCGAGAAGAGCGGGATGACCAGAAGCGTAGCCGGCAGCATTTTTGCGGTGAGAACGAACAGGCCCATCGTGGCCCCTCCCCGCATCGAATAGCGCGACAGCGCATAACCAGCGCTGACGGACACCAGCATCGACAATGCAACCGAACCGACGGCGGCAAGCATCGAGTTCCACAGCCACATGAGGATGGGTTTTGCCGCCCAGACGCGGGCAAAGATGTCCCATTGCGGATCCGTCGGCCAGAAGGTCGGCGGCAGGCGGTAAAGTTCGTTCGTCGTCGAAAGGGCCGTGACGACCAGCCAGTAGACCGGGAACAGGATCATCAACAGCGTGAAGATCACCGTGGCGTAAAGCGCGAGGCTCTGTGCAAATGTGCGTTTCATCCGAACCTCCTCAATAGATCGATTTCGAACGCCGGCCGAGCATCAGCAGGCTCGCGATGATGCAGATGACCAGCGTCAGCACACCGACAGCGGCGGCGCGGCCAAAGTTGTGATACTGAAAAGCCTGATCGTAGGTCATGATCGACAGGGTCTGCGTCGAACGCAGAGGCCCGCCGCCGGTCAGAACCTTGATGATGGAAAAATCGCGGAATACCCAGAGCAGGGTCAGAACCAGCGTGACGCCCAGAACCGGCATCAACAGCGGCATGGTGATCCAGCGGAAACGCTGAAAAACACTGGCGCCATCCACCTTGGCGGCGGCGTAATAATCGGACGGGATGGACTGCAACCCGGCAAGGCACATGATCGACACGAAAGGAAACCCTTTCCAGACCATGGTGATCGCCACCGCCCAGAAGGCCGCCGTCGAACTGCTCACCCAGGGGATCATCTGATCGGCGAAACCGAGCTGGATCGCCAACCAGCCGAACAGGCCGAAAGAGGTGTCGAACATCCAGGCAAAGATCACGACCGCGATGATTTCCGGCACGGCCCATGGCAGCGCCATGCCGAGACGAGCGACCGTACGGCCCTTGAACTTGTTGTTGACGAGAAGCGCCGTGCTCAAGCCGACCGCGACGCTGCCGGCCGTCACCACGACCACCAGCTTGAGCGTCACCCAGCAGGCCAGCCAGAATTCCTGCGAGGAAAACAGCCACGTATAGTTGCTCAGCGAAAACGGCCGGCTGGCGCCGCCGAGCCTCGGGATCTTGACCTGCTGGAACGACAGGTCGATCGCCAGGATCAGCGGCCAGACGATGATGGCGGCAACCATCAGCACCGCAGGGGCGATCAGGATATAGCCAAGAAGATGCTGCCGGCTGGGACGCGCAAGGTCAAAGAACTTGCGCCGCCCCGCCTGAACGGTGTCGGTCATGAATGGTACTCCTGCCGGATGCTCATGTGGTCACCACGGCCCACTTTGCGGGCCATGGTTTCGCGACGGATCAGCCCTTGATGCTTTCCGCCTTGGCCTGCATGGTCTTGGCCACTTCAGCCGGATCGAGATCCTGAATGATCATCCGCTGGCTCTCTTCCATCACCATCTTGCTGAATTCGTTGTAATAGAGCTCAAGCCCGGTCGGTACGCGGTCGATGCCCTTTTCCGAGGCCGCCTTCATCGTCTCCAGCAAGACCGGGAAGTGCGGAATGGTCTTTTCCACACCGGAGACATCTGCCTTCGGGCTTGGCGGCGTATTGCCGCCCATGGTCGCATAGGTACGCTGGAATTCAGGCGTCATCGTCAGCTTGATGAAATCCCAGACGAGCTGCTTCTGGTCGTCGGGAATATCGGACGGCATGGCCAGCACGTTCGACGAACCGCCAAGCGGTGGTGTCAGCGGCGGTGCCACATAAACGATATCGCTTTTGGCCGTTCCCTTTTCCGTAGTGCCGTAAAGCCATGGGCCATCCAGACGCATGGCCATCTTGCCGTCGGCGAAGAGTTTGCGGACATCGCTGGCGCTCATATCGACCGGGCTGATGCCGCTCTTCATGACGGTTTTCCAGCGCGTCAGGCCTTCGACCATTTCCGGCGTATCGATGGTGATATTGCCTTCCTTGTCGGTCCAGTAAGCGCCGGCATCGATGATGTAGTTGAGCATTTCGGTGAGATACTGGCCCGGACCACCCTTGGTTTCATGGCCGGTGCCGAACTGGTCGGCGATACCGTCGCCGTTCAGATCCTTGGTGGTGGCCTTTGCGGCGGCGATGAACTCGTCATAGGTTTTCGGCACGGCCACACCGGCCTCATCCAGAAGCTTCTTGTTGTAGGCCATGACGAAACCAAAATAGTTCGTCATGATGCAGACGGTTTCGCCATTCCATTCGCATGTCTTCTGGCCGGCCCAGCCGGTCATGTCGATACCGTCTTTTTTCAGCCACGGATCAAGCGGCTCCAGCCAGCCGCTATCGGCGAACATCTGGAATTCGAAAGATGCGAGATGGACGATCTGCGGCGGCTGGTTGGCGGCAAACAACGTCGTCATCGTATCGGCATAGGAGCTGCGCTCCGCCTTGGTGAATTCGATCTTCACCCCGGGATGCTGTTTTTCGAATTCGGCAATGGCCGAATGCCACCATTCGCCGGTGCCGGCATCATCCGTCTGCCACGAGATGAATTTCAGGACCGTCTCAGCCATCGCGGGGCTAAGGCTTGCCATCATCATCACGGTTGCAGTCGCGGCGCCGAGCGCCAGTCTTTTCACTCTCTTGTTCATGGTTTCCTCCTCCAAAGAACCAATTCAGATACGTTCGAGTAGCGCGAGCGCCGCCTCCGATGGCTTCACCCCTATTCCCGGCCCCGATGGCAGGTAATAGCGACCTTCACGGCAATCCATGTCACCGGAAAGAAGGCGGCGGTTCGGCTCAAAGATAGAATGCTGGAATTCGTGCCCCTTCAACGTCTTCAATGTCGAGGACGCCTGCAGGCTGGCTGCCAGAAAGATGCCGGAACCGACCGTTGCATGCGGGATCACGTCGATGCCGTGCTCGGCGGCAAGCGCGCCGATGCGGATAAAATTGGTGATGCCCTTGTGGCCCATTTCCGGCTGCACGATGGCGATGCGGCAGCGCTCGATCCGAGCGCGCATATCCCAGTGCGTGCGCCATTCCTCGCCGACCGCGATCGGGATATCCGTGCCTTTCGACACTTTTTCCAGGCCTGCGATATCCTCGGTCCAGACGGGAGCCTCGGCAAACCACGGATCGAACAGCGCCATCTCGGCAATCAGCTCCAGCGCCCGCTCGGGGGCCTGGTTCCAGTGCATGTCGGCGGCGATTTTTGCGTCCGGCCCCAAAACCTTGCGCAGGTTTTCCATTTCGGCCGCCGGGCCGTCATCGGCCACCGGCGTTGCGAACTTGAAAGCATCAAAACCGCGATCCTGCCAGTATTTCGCCAGCTCTCCACGCGCTTGCAGCGTCTTTTCTGGCAGGCCGGACACATAGGCCGGAAAACTTTCGGCCCCGCCGCCCAACAGATCGCGAACGGACTTTCCCGCTTCCTGGCCGGCAATATCCCAGAGCGCGATATCAAGCGCTGCCAGCGCATCGACGTAAAAGCCGCCGGTATAACCGCGCACCCGCATCATGTCGTAAAGATCATCGTAGATTGCCGACGGATCGGCGGCATCGCGGCCGATCACGAAACCGGCGAGAAGGTCGTTGATCAGGGCCGCGACCGCGCCGGGCGCGACGATGCCATAGGTCTCTCCCCAGCCGACGATGCCATCTCGTGTCGTCAGACGAACAAGAACGCTGCGGTCGAAAGTGGGATAGACGGTGCGATTACCCTTGCGCACGATGTAACCGTTCGGGTTGACCACCTCACCTTCGCGCAATGCGCCGAGATAGGGCACCTTGCGCGGCTGGGTGAGCGTAAAAACCTCGACGGTGGAAATGGGGCTGGTCATGCGGCCTCCGGCGAAAGCAGACCGAGCTCGACCAGATTGCCATCGATATCGGCAGTCGCCGCCGCATCGAGATCAGGGGTCGGCGCGCGCACACCTACACCATCGATTACCCCACGCCGCACAAGCACATGCTTGGTCAGCCGCATGCGATAGACCGCCTGCAATACCAGAAGCGGCAGGGTACGCACATAGATCTTGCGCGCCTCATCCCGCTTACCGGCAACAAGCGCCCGATCGATCGCAACATGCTCCCCGGCGATCTCCAGCGCCGGCATGGCGGCGGTCGCGCCGCGGGCATACTCGTCGAGAATATAACGTGCACCGCCGCCGCCGATCACACCCTTCAGCGTGCTTGGGGCGTGTGCAATGATATGGCTGATGGCAGGACCGGCCGGAAGCGTCTCTTCCTTCACATAGGCGACCTGCGGCAGGGCGTTGATGATCTCGACGATTGCCTGCGGCGCCAGATCTGAACCGCGAGGCGCCGGCGCGTTCTGAAGGATGATCTCGACGTCCGGCAGCGCTTCGACGACTTTGCCGAGAAATTCGATCAGTGCCGGCGCATCGGTGCCGACCGATTTCGGCGGCTGCACCATCAGGTAACGGATGCCAAGATCTGCGGCCACGCGACCATGCGCAACCACGTCGCGCCAATCGGCCGCGCTGGCACCCGCCACCACCGGCACCCGATCGGCCACAGTGGTTACCACGATCTTCAGAAGCCTGGCGCGCTCGTTGGCATCAAGGCTTTCCACCTCGCTGGCAAAGCCGGGAAACACGACGCCATCCACACCCTGTTCGAGAGCGAACTGCACCAGCCGCGACATGCCCGCCTCATCCACGGCACCGTCCGCCAAAAAGGGCGTCGGCAGAACAGGCAAAATGCCCTTCAGCCCAGCTACCATTTCCTCACCTCCCAATGAAGTATCATATAGTGGTACTATAAACTCACAGATTGACACTATACGCCCCACGGCCCTATGACAAGCCCCCAGATGAAACGAGCGGAGGAGGCTCACGGCATGGGACACGCAGCATCGATTGTGGTCGACTGGGGAACAACGTCACTGAAAGCGGCACTCGTCGGCAATGACGGCGAAGAACTCGACAGTCTGGAAACGCCACAGGGCATCTCGTCGCTCGGCAAAGGCGACCACGAGGCCGCACTCATGAAAGCGATTGCCCCCTGGTTTTCCGCTCACGGCGCTTTGCCGGTCGTCGCCCTTGGCATGATTACCAGCCGCAATGGCTGGGTCGAAATTCCCTATGTGCCCTGCCCGGCCGGTTCGGCAGAGCTTGCACGCGGCACGGTTCGGATGGTTCTGCCGAACGGTTCGGAACTAGTGCTTTTGCCGGGCCTGACCGATCCCGCGCGCCGGCCCTTCCCCGACGTCATGCGCGGCGAGGAAACCCAGGTCGTGGGTCATGGGCTGGACCACGATGCAACGGTGATCATCCCCGGAACACACAGCAAATGGGCGAAGGTCAAGGCAGGCCGGATCAAGGGCTTCCAGACATTCGTGACGGGCGAAATCTTTGCGCTGCTGCTGAACCATTCGTTCATCGCGCGCGGAGCGACGCAGCCTCCCGTCAACGATCTCGAAGCATACCGCTGGGGTCTCGACGAGGCGAAGAACTCCGGCGCCATGCTGTCCCTACTGTTTTCGGCGCGAACGGGCGGCCTTGCGGGCAAGCTCTCCGCCGATCAGCTGCGCTCGTACGTGCACGGCATGGTGATCGGACAGGAATTCAGGCAGGCACGCGAAGCCGGCTGGTATTCGGCCGGTGACGAAGCAACGATCGTCGGCAATGACGGGTTGAACGATCTTTACGTCATCGCTGCGGAGGTGTTCGGACTGGGCATAGCCATGGGCGCCGACGACGTGCTGACGCGTGGCGCCATGGATGTGCTGCGCCAAACGCTTTCATGAAACCCGGCGCGCAGCGCGACGTCGCAATGGCCGGCAAGGCGCTGCGCCACCATTTGCTTGAGGAATGACATGTACAATTTCCCCGCCAGCATCGGCACGAGCCGACACGAAAACGATATTATCACCGTATTGGCACGGCTGGAGCGGCTCGGCATTCCCGATAGTCCGATCGCCTTTTACGGGTCTTCCTCCTTCCGGATCTGGAATTCCATCGCAGAAGATCTCGGGTCTCTCGACGTCGTCAATCTGGGTTTTGGCGGAGGCACGTTTCTCTCCGGCATCCATTATCTGGACCAGCTTCTGACACCGCTCAAGCCGCGCAGGATCGCGCTCTATTTCGGCGAAAACGATATCGCCAGCGACGGCCTCACGGCTCAAACGGCCTTTCGGCATCTGAAGGAACTGCGCGACCGAATTTCGCAGGTGCTGCCGCAGTCCGAGGTGTTCGTCCTGTCGATTAAGGATAGCCCGGCCCGCTGGATCTACCGACACGAGTTCGCGCAGTTCAACCAGCTGGCCCGCGACTGGTGCAACGAGCGTGACGACACGACATGGGTCGAGGCCAGCACCGGCCTTATCGGCGAGAACGGCCTGCCGATGTTCCGATATTATCTGCCCGATCTGGTCCACTTGAATGCGGCGGGATACGCTGTTTGGTCATCAGCCCTCAGAAGACTTCAGGGGCTCCTGAATTAGGACATGAGCCGGTTTCATCGCCAAGGTCTTAATGGGGTGCGAACTATCGGCCCGTTGGAATACGCCAGTGAAATTCAACGATGCTGCAGCAAAACGTCAGCCAAGATTTTTCTGCGCGTGAAAGCAGGTAAAGCATCGCTGAGCCGAATTCCCTACTGTTTGTGGCAGATCGGGTACACAGTCTCACACCGTATATCGTCTAAAGACTACCATCTTTCCGGACCACCAAGCTGCCTCGCGTATTCACCGCACGGAGGGAAAGCTTAACGCTCGGTGTCTTCGGTACTCTAATGGGGCCGCACACGGGCTCCGTGGACCGGGTTAGTCACTTGATCCGGAAACCTCCCCAGCAAGAAATAGGACGCTTGCGCTCGGACAATGTCCTTGAATTGCTCCAGGATTTCGGCCCCTTCCTGCGGCGGGTGCATCAGAGCAAGGCGCACGCTCGCGTCCGCCATGTTGAAAAGCAGCAATAGGGTGCTCTTGTACTGGTCATGCCTTCCCTCCTGCACGAACCGCGCAGTTGCTTCGAGAAAGTCTTCGACCTGGCGGCGTGTCTCGACGACGTCCTGCTGGCCGAGCAGCTTGCTGGCTTTTATGGCGTTCATGATGTCGATCGCTGACGGACCCTGCCGCATGACGTCATAGTATGCATCAACCAGAAGCTCCGCTGCCGTTATCGCATCTGCCGCGGTATGGATGTTCCCGAGAGCGCCTTTCAGAATGAAGCGGGTCTCAGTGACGTACTGCTCGTAAAGCGATGCGACGATTGCCTCCTTGTCCGGGAAGTACTGGTAAACCGACGCGATCGGCCCGCCAGATCGCGAACCAATTTCCTTCATCGTGACAGCATCGATACCCCTCTCACCGATAAGGTCGGCAGACACTTTGAGAATTTCCGACACCCGATCCTTGCTTCGCTCCTGTTTCGGCACGCGACGCAGGATTTTTTTTGGCGGTTTGCCGGGGCGGCGCTGAATGCTCATTTTGGGTCCTATGCAGGCGAATTCGATACCTTCTCTTCAGAACCTATTCGATCCCGCAGAATGAGAGTCAAGCGATCGTGCGCGGCAGGAGCTCAACTAGGCTCCGGCCGTGAGTGCCCAAACCTGCGTAACCACACCTTCAGTTCCTTCGGGAACTCGCGTCGGTGTCACTTGTTCTGTCACACGGAAACAGGAGGACAACATGAGCAACGAAGACGCAATCCGCAACGCCGCTCAGTCGAAATGGGAGGCGGAAGGACGACCGGACGGGCAGCAGGATCGGCACTGGAGCGAGGCCGAAAAAGAAGTCAGTGGTAACGCGACTGGCGCTGCCCAGACATGGTCCGGCGATCATCATTGTGGCGTTTCGCCTCCGACCAGCACAGGCTCCGTAGAAGACGAACAGGTCCAAGAGCCGTCCAACGACTGGCCCGCCGCCGCTCCTCCTTCGACTACTGAAAATTCGGCCCCGTCCCCATAGGCAGGTTCGACCCTCCTGATGCGGATCGAAGACCATCTGTAAATGGCGACACCTTTCCGGAAGCTGTCGCTCATCTCGCTGGATTGCAGAATTGCGATCCAAAAACACGTTTACCGTGATGACCTGTGCTGACTAATGATCCATTTCATCGTTACCCGTGCCACCGATATCGCGTGTGAGTTTGAAGTCAGGCACCTCTCAGCGCCAGCGTGCGATACGGTATCCCCGCAAACCATCGGGCCAGACCTCGGCGCGTTTATCTCCCTGGTAAAATCCGAACCAACGATCTGAACCCGGCGGCTGCAGCCATCTGAAAGAGTTATGAGACAAGCCGCGCATCTCTTGCGCGCGTAAATGGCAGCAGCCTCCATGGTTTGTCATCTCAATCGACCGCAGATCACTGCGGTGCCGCCAAGTCATATGAGAACTTCATTTTACGGCTTCCTATTACCGACACGCAGTAAGGCTATATTTTTGAGGAATTGGGGAGAACGGCATGGGTGCACGAAAGCAGATCGCTAACCTTCTGGCGAAAATTCCGAAAATCAACAGCCGACGAGCTGACCAAGCAGCTGCACTATGCTGGAGGATATCGGATTGAGGTAGCCAGGAAATACTCCTGATCACAAGCCGAGAGGCCGGCCGATGGGTAATTCCCAAAGGCAATATCGGCCGGCGTGAAAACTCTTACCGGGCAGCGCAGCGAAAGGCTTTTGAAGAGGCTTGCATTTCCGGTAAGATTCGGAAGGCAGCAAGCGGCTACTATGAGTATTCAAAGGACCATAACTTGCGGCTGGTTGTCATAACCCACCTCTTGAAGGCGACGGACCAAGCGAACGAGTTCCCCGAACATGGCGAGCGCCAGCAAATATGGGTCTCTCCAGCAACAGCAGCTTCGATGGTTGATGAAGAGGAGCTGAAGGAAATATTGCTGCGTTTGGATGAACGCGCCGTCTTCGCGTCACAAGATCGCCGATCCTCTAATCGTGAGATGGTTAGAAGCGGAAAATTGGAACGAGCGATCCGCCCGGTTTGATAAGGGGTGGACAGCCGATATCGCTACTCGCTTGAACCCTCTGATGCTTCATTGCCCTCGTGATGAGGTTCGATCTGTCGACCCATTGGAATACCGCAGCGAAATCAATAATGCTGCCGCAACATTATCAGAGACCCTTCCGCCAGTCGGGCAACTAGATTTTCGGGTGATGCCAGCTTTGCGTTTGGACTGACAGTTAATTCACCCTGTAACCGCAATGGCAGCGAACTGACTAAAAGTTTGTGGCGGGCTATTCCACTCGGCGTCGCTGGTGCAAGCTGGGCAAGGGATACTTACGCTCACGCAAACGCACGGCCGCCTGCCAGTCCGCGCCCGATGCGGGTGGGCCTTGCACACGAAGTGAGTATCCTTACAAGCTTTGCAGGGTGCGACCGACAGTATCACGTGATGTCCTGAGAATTCGAGCCCATCGCTTCCGCACGGGAGCCTTCTGATCTCAGGTAGACAAGAAAGTGATTTGCAGCAAGGGCGCGAAATGAATTCGGAACCGGCGCTGAACGAGCTCAGGCGTGATGCATTAACCCACTCCCCAAAGCCGCAAGTTCGCTCTCATTTTTCACCCCATTTTGCAGCTGTCTCACGAGTATGAGCGCGAGAGCTTCGGCATCTGGGCCAATCTTAGGTAGCTGATGCTCTGCGCATATGCTGTCAAATACTCGCTGCAAGATTTTCAACTCAGCTGGCTGAACGGGCGTCTTGATGGTCGAAAATGGCATGTTGCACTCCGAATCAACAAAAGCGTGATTAGAAACATGACATATTGACGTATTAATGTCCTGTGTCCGGCAGCGTACGCTTGCTTTATATTGGTCCCTTAACCATAGGTGTTCTACGCGTATTAAGCACTGCTGATTTACCGTCTTCGAAACAATGGGGCGGTTCGCAGTGCATATAAACATCCAGTCAAAATGGTTTTTGACATTAGCCTTACCAGTAACCGCCGCGGCGATCATTTCCCTCTCTCTTCTTCTGGCATTAGCATTGGCAAGTCGGGCCATCGATGAGGTTGCCGCCCAGCGTCAGCGTGTGTTGGTAACCCTGACGGTCGCGAAGCTGGAGGCTTCTGTTGCACATGATCAGGAAAGTGCGACCGTGTGGGACGACGCGGTGCGGAACGCGTCTGAAAGAAATATCGATTGGCTCGACACCAATCTCGGCGCCTGGATGCACAGTTACTTCGATCACGATGCAGCAGTGGTGCTCGGTCAAAACCTTAAGCCAATATACCAATTCATAGCCAACGGCCCGAATGCACCCAGAACAAATCAACTAGAGAAGGCTTACCGACCACTAGCAGAGAAATTACAAAGCCGCCTCGCCTCCGGCGATCGCCGCGGCGTTAACAACAAGGCGCTGTCAATTGGGGAAGCTGATGTTGCGTTCGTTGGCTTTCGTCCCGCTGTCGTCAGCGTAAAGCCAATCGTGTCGGACACCGGTGATATCGAGCAGGCGCCGGGCTCGGAAAATCTGCACGTCGCGGTGCGTTTCCTAGACGGTGATCTGCCGACATTGATGTCCAAGGATTATGACGTCGAGCGACTTTCATTCAGCGTGTCGAAACCTAAAGACGACCAGCTTTCCTATGTTGCCCTTACTGCGCGGTCGGGCGGCACTGTTGGTTATTTCCACTGGATCCCCTTCCGACCTGGCCAGAGCGTGTTGCAAGCAACGAGGCCGGCGTTGGGGCTGGTCTTCGTAGCAATCTTCACGGCAGCCAGTTTCGCGGGAGGTATTATTTGGAGGCGGTCTGTGCGTCTCACGGAGAGCCAGGCCGAACTTCGACATCAGGCGACACACGACGCACTTACAGGTCTTGCCAACCGCGCGTACTTCACCCAGCATCTCGACACAGATCTCAAAAATGCTCGTGCCCACGAGACCCACAGCGTTCTGTTCATCGATCTGGACAAATTTAAGGAGGTCAATGACACGCTCGGTCATCCGGTGGGCGACAAGCTTATTGCAGATGCCGCTCACCGACTTCGTGAGCTTCTTCCTACTGAACTGATCGCCCGCATCGGCGGCGATGAGTTCATAATTCTTTTGTCGCCTCAACACTCGAATAAGGCTGAGGAAATCGCTAACGCGGTGGTCGCGACTTTGCGAACTCCCTTCCTGATCGACGGCGTGTTCGTGACCGTTGGAGCCAGCGTTGGCGTAGCGACCTCCGTCGGCCCCGCCAATGGCGACGAGCTGACGAGGCATGCGGATATCGCCTTGTATCATGCTAAGGCGGCCGGTCGAAACACCTACGCGGTATTCGGCACGCATATGGACGAGCTTTTGAAGAAGCGGCGCGCCTTGGAGCACGATCTCCGGGAGGCGGTCGAGAGCAAGACTGGCATCGAGGTTCACTATCAGCCGGTCTTTTCAGCAGAAACAAATGCCGTTGTCTCCCTTGAAGCACTGGTTCGTTGGCAGCATCCAGAACTCGGCTTCATAAGCCCAGACGTATTTATACCTGTCGCTGAAGATTGCGGCGCGATCAATCAGATCGGTGCGATAGTCCTTGAGGATGCATGCACCCTCATGGCTGAGTTTCCGGACATCGAGGTCGCGATCAACGCATCGCCGACCGAACTTGCCGCGCCGGGCTATCCCCTTCGAGTTCTGTCGGCGCTAGCCAAGGCAGGGATAAAACCGTCCCGACTGGAGATCGAGCTGACGGAGAGTGCTGCTGCAGACGAGAACGGCCGCATGGCACAAGCTGTATCAACGTTACGCAATGCTGGCATCCGTTTTGCGATCGACGATTTTGGAACGGGTTATTCGTCGTTCTCTCGGATCCAGAAAATCGAGGCGGACAGAATAAAGATCGACCGTTCATTTATTAACGAGATGCATAAGGATGACAGCCGGGCGCTGGTGATCGCGATGATCAACATGGCGCAGGCGAAAGGGCTGATGATCACGGCAGAGGGTGTCGAAACGCATGAGCAGCGAGAGCAACTTATGGAACTTGGCTGCGACCATCTGCAAGGGTTTCTCCTCTCCCGTCCTCTTGGTCCCGCCGCCGCCAGAGCGCTTCTTGCTGACCACACATATGAATGTGCCATTGCCTGAGTGCTTTAACGGGCTCGGACCCCGGATTGCAAAAGACCATGCTCCACCGTGCACAAGCAGTGACCTCTTATTATCGGTGCGCGCCCAGAAACGCGCGCGGGTTGTGATTCTGGGTTGTGAGCTCGGCAAAGGTGCCGGGAGACACCGATGATATTTAGCTAAAATTCAACATTCTGATTTAACGGTTGTCGCCAAAGCAATGCGAGCGAAATGAATTATGACTGCCACCACGACCGTAACCAAACCTCTCTGGCGCAAGATTACCCTTTATGGATGCGGGGCTGTGCTTTTCACCAGCGCTGCCATTGGCGGCGTCGCCTGGTACGAGCAGCGAACGATGAACGATAAGGCGCTCTACAATAAGGCAGCGAGCGACCTGCAAGTCATCCAGACGGACATGGATGCTATCCAACGATCTGCCACGGCATTGGCTCTCGTCATTGCTGGCGAGCCCGATACCCCAGCGCTGATTGCAAGCAATGATCGCCAAGGGTTGATCAGCAAACTTTCGAAAAATCTTACTGCCATGGCGCAAGCCGGTGGGTTGCAACTTGTCACGATTGCAGATGCTAACGGCAACGTTATCGCCCGCATGCACGCCCCTGACAAATTCGGTGACAACTATATGGGTCGCCGCAAGACGGTCGCATCGGCCATCACGTCCGGCAAGCTTGCAGCTGGTATAGAACCCGGCAGAACGGGGATCGGCATCTATGCTGTCGCCCCAGTCATTGTTGCTGGCCAAGTGGTTGGCGTGATCGATATCGGAACGGAGCTCTCGAATCCCTATTTTACACCGCTGGCAGAACGACTCGGCGCCGAAATCTCGATCAATGTCATGTCTGAGGGCAGGCTTGTAAACCAATCCTCGACCGACGGGAACCAAGCATTCCTAGACAACTTATCCCTTCAAGCCGCACTCGAGGGTAAATCGGTTTTTGAACAAGACGTCCTCGAAGGCCGTGACATGTTCATCAAAGCCGTTCCGTTCAGTTCATTCGCCGGCGAGAAGATCGGTGTTATTGAGGTGGGGACGGACGCGACCGAGATCCTTGCAGGTGCCCGAGCCTCGCTTTGGACCATGCTTGGTGTCACTCTCGTCATTTCGCTGCTCGCCCTGACCGCGTTCTTCCTGTTCGCCAAGTCGCTTGGCAACGCCATTGGCCGTCTCACATCCACGATGGGACGGCTGGCATCCGGTGACCTAACGGCAAACGTCGAGGGCGAAGATCGCCCTGACGAAACCGGAGCCATGGCCCGCGCGGTGCAGGTGTTCAAGGACAATGCGCTGAAGACGAAGGAGCTGGAGCGCCAAGCCGACGAACAGCGCAACATGACCGAAGAACAGCGCCGCCAGAACGCCGAGGACGCGCGCATTCGCGCCGAGCAGATGGCGGAAGCCACCGACGGGCTCGCGACCGGCCTGAAACACCTGTCTTCCGGAAACCTGACATTCCAGCTCGATCGGCCGTTCGCACCGGACTTCGAAAGTCTGCGCGCCGATTTCAACGCAACTGTGGAGCAGCTGCGCGATACGCTCGGCTCCGTCGCACAAGCTACCACCTCGATAGACAGCGGATCTCGGGAAGTGAGCAATAGCGCTGATGACCTCGCAAAGCGTACTGAGCAGCAGGCGGCTTCGCTGGAAGAGACAGCGGCCGCCCTCGACCAGATCACCGTCAACGTGACCAACTCCTCCAAGCGCGCCGAAGAGGCCCGCACGGTGGCAATCCAGGCCAATGAAAGCGCTCGCCAGTCCGGCGCCGTCGTGGCCGATGCCGTGCAGGCGATGGGCCGTATCGAGGAATCGTCGGGGCAGATTTCCAACATTATCGGCGTGATTGACGACATCGCCTTCCAGACCAACCTTCTGGCGCTAAACGCCGGTGTTGAAGCGGCTCGCGCCGGTGAAGCTGGCAAGGGGTTTGCTGTCGTCGCGCAGGAAGTGCGTGAACTCGCCCAGCGTTCGGCCAAAGCTGCGAAGGAGATCAAGGATCTCATCGGAAAATCCTCGATCGAAGTTGGCACTGGTGTCAAGCTAGTGCGGGAGACGGGCGAGGCTCTGCGTGCCATCGAATCCCATATCGTCACCATCAATCAGCATATGGATTCGATCGCCACCTCCTCGCGCGAACAGTCGGTCGGCCTTTCCGAGGTCAACACCGCCGTCAACCAGATGGACCAGGTGACCCAGCAGAATGCCGCCATGGTGGAAGAAGCCAATGCCGCGGGCGCGACGCTTGCCACCGAGGCCGGCCGCCTGCGCGAGCTGATTGGTCAATTCCAGCTTGGTCAGAGCCAAGGCATGGCCAACCCCTCGTCTGCCCTGCGCCAGACTGCCGCGATCATGGCAGCCTCATCCCGCTCAGCGCCGGCCGCCTCCCCGGCTCGCGGCATGGTCGGCAAGATTGCCAGAGCTTTCACAGGCCGAGGTGGTCCGGCGACCGCGGTGGCGACAGATAACTGGGAAGAATTCTGAACATCGACGGCGCTTATGGAGGTCGACTGCTAGCGCGGCCTCCATACCAGTTCACGACTGGCATGCATCAGCATTAACGCACCTTCACAATCAATTACTCTCGCGTTCCACCACATCAAGCTCTTAGATGTGTCTGGACAGTTGATTGGGAATCGCCTTCCAGCTATTGCAGGCATCTCTAATTAAGATAAGGTCAAATCATTCATATGCGTGATGATCCCGGGTCGGTGTTCAATGAGCCCGCACTTTTCCTGCAGGCCCTCGCAAATGGCCGTCGGCTCCATGTCCTGACGTTGCTCAATCAAGCTGAGTGGGACGTAACATCACTCGCCGCCGCTGTGGGTTTGTCTCAATCTGCGTTGTCCCAACATCTGGCAAAGCTGAAAGCCGCAGGTCTTGTCACCATCCGGCGGGAAGCTCAAACGATTTGGTATCGTTGCAACTCCAAAGCCGTGAACGATATTTTGATGCTGCTCGCATCGAACTTCCACGTTCAAGCGGATACGTCTCAAGCCGCGTGAAAGAGTTACTGTAGATCACCGGGCCAGATGACAGCCGCGCTGTCTTTGAAAAGCTGATAGCATCGCCCTGCCAAAAATATTCCATCAACGTGGGCCGCTGTGCCGGTCACTCGATAGCTATGGAAAATGACTGGCCGCAATCGTTTGAGGTCGATGCTCCCTTGACCAAATTTAGTCGAATCGAATATGCGCAACTTGTGTAGGACGCTGGCATGACGCCGCTCGTCTCGCTCATCGAGAAAGGCTGCAATCATGATTATTGCCGCCTTTCTCCTACCCTTCCCTGCGCCGGATGATCCGCTTCAGAAACACCTACAACCAGCCTATATACGTGAATCCAGAACACGTCCTATACGTCACCTCCTTTGAGGAAGATGTATCGATCGTCGCGCTTGCAATCGGTGGGGCCGGAGAACAACCACACGCTGTTCATATTCGTGGAAGCGCGGAAATAGTCCGGGCAAAGCTTCTGAATCACAGTAAGCATCCGGCGGAGGCCGCAGGTCAGGCCGCCTGAGCACTCAGCGTCTTGGGTGCCCAGTTCCACGGCAGCAATTGCTCCAGCCTGCTGATCGGTGTGTCCGCAATGTTGGCGAGGGCGTCGGCAAGCCAAGCCTGCGGATCGATGTCGTTGAGCTTGGCGCTTATGATCAGCGTCGCCATGAATGCGGCGCGATCGGCACCACGATCTGATCCGGCGAAGAGCCATGACTTCCGTCCGAGTGCAAAGCCCCGTAGCGCGCGCTCGGCGGCATTGTTTGTGAGACAAATCCGGCCGTCGTTGAGGAAGGACGTGAAGCCGTCCCAGCGCTTCAGCATGTAGTCGACGGCCTCTGCGACGGGAGAACTGCGTGAAAGCTTTGCCCGCTCGGTTTGGAGCCAGCCGTGTAGTTCTTCGACGAGCGGCTGGCTGACGTGGCGTCGGTGCTCCAGTCGTTGCTCGGCGCTAAGGCCGTTGATCTCGCGTTCGATATCGAACAGCGCGTCTATGCGCTTGACGGCCTCCAACGCCATCGGCGAGATCGGCGCAGTTTTGCCGCCACGTTTGGCATTCATGGCGATGTCGGCGAGCACGAAGAACTTGCGACGGGAATGCGCCCAACACAGTGCCTGCGTCAGAGCACCAAGATTGCGATCAATTTTGAACAGCGGATTGTAGCCGCCATAGGCATCCGCCTGCAGAATGCCGGTGAAAGTCTTCAGGTGTCGCTCGGGATGCTCCTGTCGCCGGTCTCGCGATGCGTAGAACAAAGCCGCAGGCGGTGACAGCCCGCCAAACGGTCGGTCATCCCGGACATAGGTCCAAATGCGGCCCGTATCAGTCTTTCCCTTCGCCAGGATCGGCACGGTCGTGTCGTCGCCATGCAGTCGCTCGGCGGCCAGGACATGGGCCTCGATCAACGAATGGATTGGCTTCAGGGCCGCAGCACACGCGCCGACCTGATCGGCAAGCGTCGACAGGCTGAGATCGACGCCCTCACGGGCATAGCGCTCACTCTGCCGGTTGAGCGGCTGATGCTGGGCGAACTTCTCGAACAGGATCATCGCCAGCAGGTTGGGTCCGGCAAAACCGCGCGGCGTAACATGGAAGGGCGCTGGCGGCTGGGTGATCTTCTCGCATTCGCGGCAGGAGAACTTCTCCCGTACGGTCTGAATGACCTTCCACTGACGAGGGACGACCTCCAGGGTCTCGGTGATATCCTCTCCGAGCTTCGACAGCTTGGCCGAGCCGCAGCAGGAGCAGTTTGTAGGAGCAGCGATGACGACACGCTCGCGCGGTAGATGCTCGGGAAACGGCTTGCGTGAAGGACGCTTGCGCTCGAAGGCTCTGACGTTCGAAGCATTGGCTGCGATCTCTGCTGCCACTTCATCTTCGCCAGCATCAGCCTCCAACTCCTCGAGCTGCAGTTCCATCTGTTCGAGAAGCCGTGCTTTGCGCTCGGAGCGGCTGCCGTAGAGCTCGCGGCGGACCTTCTCGATCTCCAGCTTCAACCGCGCGATCAACGCCTCGGAATGCGACACGAGCGCCTTCGCGCTGGCGGCCTCCGCTTTGGCGGTCGCTGCCTCTGCCTCGGCCGTGATGCGTCGAGCACGCTCCGCCGCCAGGGCCGCAAGGGCGCTGGCAAGGTCGTCAGGAAGCTGTTCAGCCGCATCGTTCATAAACTGATGGAATCATATTCGACCCCACCATTCCAGCATTTTTGCTCATCCGGCGGAGGTCGGTCGCCAAGTTTTTTGCGGCATCCGCCAGTCGATACCTTCCAGCAAATACCCGAGCTGCCCGGGGGTAATCACCACCGTCCCATCGGCCGCCGACGGCCATATGAAGCGTCCGCGCTCCAGCTTCTTCGTGAACAGGCAGGCTCCTTGGCCATCATGCCAGATGACCTTGATCAGGCCACCGCCACGACCGCGGAAGACGAACAGATGCCCGCACATCGGATCGCGCTTCAGCGTCTCTTGCACCATCAGCGACAGACCGGGAAAGCCTTTGCGCATGTCCGTATGGCCGGTCGCCAGCCAGACCTTCACACCAGCAGGAACCGGGATCATCGCCGACCCA
>NZ_JAUSRF010000027.1 GCF_030811685.1 Neorhizobium huautlense
ATATCGGCGGGCTGGTCGAAACAATCCAACCCGACGAATGTGCCACCTATATCAAAAATGCAGGGTATGGTTCTGTCAAAAGGTGAACCGCTCTAGTCACCGGCAAACGGCGCGTTTTTCAACGCGCCGCCATCCGGTTCATGTCTGCTTTGATCAGATGATGCCGCCGCTGCCGCCCACCACGGCCGGGCGCTCTTCCGACACCTTTGCGCGGTAACCGCTGGCGCGGTAGGCAGCGATGGGATCGATCGCTCCTCCCGCACGGCGGCGGGCTTCGGCGAGGATGGGTTCCACGTCGGTGCGGTAGGCGCGCTTCAGCGTGTCGGTTGCCATCAGGGCGTCATTGTCCTGCTGGAAGCCGTCGAGTGCCGTGCGGTCGACGATCAGCGCCTGCGCATAGGCACGGCGGATTTCGTTGGCGCTGGAGATCAGGCTTTCGATCGGATCGGTGACATTGTGCGACTGGTCGATCATGTGGGCCGGGTGGAAACCTTTGACGCCACGGTTTTCCGCATCCACCAGTTCGTTGAAGACGAGGAACAGACGATAAGGTTCGATCGAACCGGCATCGAGGTCGTCGTCGCCGTATTTCGAATCGTTGAAATGGAAACCGCCAAGTTTCTTGAACTGGATGAGGCGGGCGACGATCATTTCGATATTGGTATTGGGCGCATGGTGGCCGAGATCGACGAGGCAAAAGGCCTTTTCGCCGAGCGTCTGGGCGATCAGGAGGTTGCTGCCCCAGTCCTGCACGACGGTGGAATAGAAGGCCGGCTCGTACATCTTGTGTTCGGAAAACAGCCGCCAGTCATCCGGCAGCGCCTTGTAGATATCCGCCATGGACGAGAGGTAACGTTCGAACTGGCGGGTGAAATTGCTCTGGCCCGGGAAATTCGAGCCGTCGCCGATCCACACCGTCAGCGCCTTGGAGCCGATGGCATTGCCGATCTCGATACATTCGATGTTGTGTTCGACCGCCTGCGCGCGGGTGGCTGCATCCGTGTGGCTGAGCGAGCCGTATTTGTAGGAGTGTTTCTGGTCCGGCGCGTCGGAAAAGGTGTTGGAGTTCATGGCGTCGAAACGGAGACCCAACTCCTCGCCCTTGGCATTCAAGTCTTTCGTGTCGGTTTTGTCCCATGGAATGTGCAGGGAGACGGTGGGCGTGGCGCGGGTCAGCTGGTTGATGACGGCGCAGTCGTCCAGCTTGTCGAAGATGCCGCGCGGTTCGCCTTTGCCGGGGAAGCGGGCAAAACGGGTGCCGCCGGTGCCGACACCCCAGGAGGGGACGGCGACGAAAAACTCAGAGACCTTTTGGGTTATGGCCTCGATATCGATGCCGCGGCGGGACAGGTTGTCGCCGAGTGCCGCGTAATCGAATTTGAGGGCGGCAAGGCGCGCTTCATTGTCCTTGTCGACGGTGTCGGCGGCGATGTTGAGTTTGGTCATGTGAAAGAATCCTCCCGAAAGACTAAGGCGGGGTCTCCCTCTCCGCCGTCATCCTCGGGCTTGTCCCGAGGATCTGCAATTGCCTGATATGATCGATGTGGTCAGATCCTCGGGACAAGCCCGAGGATGACGGTAAAATCGAGTTGTCGGCTTAGCGCGTAAAACTCTGCGCGTTGCCGGCATCGACATTGATGATGTTGCCGGTCGATTTCGCGGACAGATCGGAGGCGAGGAAATAGATCGCCTCGGCAATGTCCTCCGGGAAGACGTTGAGTTTCAGCATCGAGCGCTTGCGATAATGTTCCTCCAGCTCGCTGACGTCGATTTTTGACGACGTGGCACGTTGTTCGCGCCACTCGCCGCTCCAGATCTTTGAGCCGCGCAGGACCGCATCCGGGTTGACCGTGTTGACGCGGATGCCGGCGTCTGCCCCTTCCAGCGCCAGGCAACGGGCGAGGTGGATTTCGGCAGCCTTGGCCGTGCAATAGGCGGATGCGTTGGGCGACGAGGCGAGGCCGTTCTTCGAGGCGACGAAGACCACGTTGCCGCCGATCTTCTGGCGACGGAACAGGCGAAAAGCTTCGCGCGATACGAGGAAATAACCGGTGGCGAGAATGTCGATATTCTTGTTCCACATGGCCAATGTCGTGTCTTCCACCGGGGCGGAGGATGCGATGCCGGCATTGGAGACGAGGATATCGATGCCGCCGAATTCGACGGTGGCTTGCGTGAACGCCTTCTCGACGGCGTTTTCCGATGTCACGTCCAGCTGCACGGCGCGCACTGCGTCCGCGCCAAAACGTTTGGTGAAATCGGCATGCGCGTCATCGAGCGCCGTCTGGTCGATATCGGCCAGAACCACGCAGGCGCCTTCACCGATCAGCCGCGTGGCGGTGGCGCGGCCGATGCCACCGGCGCCGCCGGTGACGAAGGCCACCTGGCCGGCAAGGCTTTTGGGTTTCGGCATGCGCTGCAGCTTTGCCTCTTCCAGCAGCCAGTATTCGATATCAAAAGCTTCCTGCTCGGGCAGGCCCTGATATTCGGAGACGGTGGAGGCGCCGCGCATGACATTGATGGCGTTGACATAAAACTCACCGGCGATGCGGGCGGTTGCCTTATCCTTAGCGAAGGACAGCATGCCGACGCCGGGGATCAGGAAGATGACCGGGTTCGGATCACGCATTTTTGGCGAGTTGTCGTGTTTGCAGGTCTCGTAATACCGGGTGTAGTCGGCGCGGTAATCTTCCAGCGCCTTGTCGAGGCCGGCGACAACGGCATCCGCATCGGGCTTTGCCGGGTCGAAATCGACGATCAGCGGGCGGATTTTCGTGCGCAAAAAGTGGTCGGGGCAGGAGGTGCCCAAGGCGCCGAGCGGTGCGAGGTTCTTCGAGTTGACGAATTCCAGCACGGCATCCTGATCATCGAAATGACCGAGCTTGCGCTCCGCCTTGCCGATGCGGCCACGGATTTCCGGCATCAGTTTTGCGGCGATGGCGCGGCGCTCTTCGGTCCCGAGGCTCTTGGTGACGGCGCCACCGAAGATGGTCTTGCCTTCAGTCTCCTTTGCAAACCACTCGATCGCCTTGTTGATGATCTCGAGCGTCAGCAGGTAGCAATCCTTGGCGTCATCGGCCCAGGTGAACAGGCCGTGGCTTTCCAGAACGACGCCCTTGGCGGTGGGGTTCGCCTTCACAAAGGCTTCGAGATCGAGGCCGAGCTGGAAGCCGGGGCGGCGCCAGGGCAGCCAGCCGATATCGCTGCCGAAGATTTTTTGGGTGAGTTCCTTCGAATTTTTCGAGGCGGCAATCGCGATGATCGCATCCGGGTGCATGTGATCGACATGGGCAAAGGGCACAAAACCGTGCAGCGGCGTGTCGATGGAAGCGGCGCGCGGGTTGAGGTTGAAGGTGCAGTGCGGCAGGAAGCCGACCATGCGGTCTTCGTCTTCCACGCCCTTGTAGATCCCTTTCAGGGCTTCGAGCTTGTCCATGTAGAGGGTGGAAAAACCGTCGAGCTTGATGGTGCCGACATCGCCGCCGGACCCTTTTACCCACATGACCTTGACCTTTTCGCCGGTCAGCGGATCGGTTTCCATCACCTTCGCCGAGGTATTGCCGCCACCGTAATTGGTGATGCGCTTGTCGCTGCCCAGAAGGTTGGAGCGATAGAGCAGCTTGCCGGGCTCATCGAGCTTTGCGGCATAAGCATCATCCCAGCGGTTATCGAGTAGGCGGATCTGGCCCGACATGTCGTCCTCCCTGACGTTGTCTTAGGTCGTGGCGCTAGTCCTCCGGCGCCGCTTATGCGACAGGATATCGCCCACTCGCTCGACGCTTGTCAATCGCAATCGATCAAAATCAGTCATGTTGCGTCGCAACAGGAATATTAATGATCGATGATGATTGACAAGTTTCAGAAACTGACAATAGTTGGCATCAGGAGGACCCCATGCACGAACGCGAACGCCATCGCATCATCCTAAGCGCGATCCAGGAAAAGCCTGTGATCACGGTGCAGGATATTGCCGATCTGACGGATGCGTCCGAGGCGACGATCCGGCGCGACATCGCGTCTCTGCATGTGCAGGGCAAGCTGCGCCGTGTGCGGGGTGGAGCGGAAGCGATGCACCCCCCGCAGATCGGTCAGCTGGCTGCGCGCTCGTTTCGCGTGTCTGAATCGGTCAATATCGATAAAAAACGCTCAATCGCGCGTCAGGCTGTCGAACTGTGCGAAGAGGGCGACTCGATCATCATCAATGGTGGCACCACCACTTTTCAGATGGTGCATTACATGGCTTTGCGCCGCATGCAGGTGATGACCAATTCCTTTGCTATCGCCGAACATCTGGTCAAGCATTCGAAGAACAATGTGACGGTGCCGGGCGGTACGATCTATCGCGAACAGAGCCTGATCCTGTCGCCGTTCGACAATGATGCGATCCGCAATTTTTACGCCCGCCGCATCTTTATCGGCGCACAGGGCATAGGCCCGCTCGGCATCATGGAGCCGGATGCGCTGGTGATCCAGAGCGAGCAGAAGCTGATGCAACAGGCGGAAGAGCTGATTGTCATGGTCGACTCGTCTAAATTCCAGCGGCGGTCGAGCATGATCCTGTGTCCGCTGGAGCGTGTTACCGCCATCATCACGGATGACGGCATCTCGGAAGAATCGATGCGCATGGTTGAGGATGCCGGCGTGCGGCTGATCATTGCAGGGGCGGGGCATGCCGCTCAGGCAGATGAGGAGGATACCCCGTCGGTCGCTTGAGGGCGTCACGGGAGGAAATGAAATCGTTCAATCTTTGGGAGGAGAATTGACATGAAACTTGCGAAAAAACTGGCACTGGGTGTGGCTTTGGCCGTGACCATGATGTCGTCCGCGGCTTCCGCTGCCGACATGAAGATCGCGCTTGTTGTGAAATCGCTCGGCAACGGCTTTTTCGAAGCGGCCAACAAGGGCGCGCAGGAAGCCGCCAAGGAACTCGGCGGCGTCGAGATCATCTATACCGGCCCGACCTCGACGACGGCGGAAGGCCAGATCGAGGTGATCAATTCGCTGATCGCTCAAGGGGTCGATGCCATCGCCATTTCCGCCAACGACCCGGATGCCGTCGTGCCGGCGCTGAAAAAGGCGGCGCAACGCGGCATCAAGGTGATCTCGTGGGATAGTGGCGTTGCACCGGAAGGTCGCATCCTGCAGCTCAATCCGTCTTCCAACGAGCTGATCGGCAAGATGTGCCTGCAACTGGCGGCAAGCCACCTTGAAGGCGGCAAGGGCGATTTCGCCATTCTTTCGGCCACCACCACCTCGACCAATCAGAACATCTGGATTGGTGAGATGAAGAAGCAGCTGAAGGATTTTGCCGGCCTCAACCTCGCCACCACGGTTTATGGTGACGATCTTGCCGACAAATCCTACCGCGAAGCGCAGGGCCTGTTGACCTCGCAGCCGAACGTCAAGGTCATCGTCGCGCCGACCACCGTGGGTGTTCTGGCCGCATCGCAGGCGGTGAAGGATGCCGGCAAGATCGGTCAGGTCTATGTCACCGGCCTCGGCCTTCCGTCGGAAATGGCGGGCGCCATCAAGTCAGGTGCCACCAAGGAATTTGCCATCTGGAACCCGATCGACCTCGGCTATTCCGCGACACAGATTGCCTATCACCTCGTGAAGGGTGATGCCGATGGCAAGCCGGGCTCGGAAATCGAGGCCGGTCGTATGGGCAAGATCAAGATCGACGACAAGGGCGAGGCCGCCATGGCCGATCCGTTCATCTACGACGCCAAGAATATCGACGAGTTCTCGAAGATTTTCTGATCCCTCTCGGGACTTGTGTCCGGCGTCCTCGACGGCGCCGGACCGACCATGATTTTCAAATGGCAGATGTGATGATGACTGCAGTCGAAAAGACCGGCGCGGAGACTTTTCCTGTTGGGGATGCAACGCCCGTCAGGCGAATGCCTGTCCTGGAAATGCGCGGCATTTCCCAGATTTTTCCGGGCGTAAAAGCGCTCGATGGCGTCAGCATTGCGCTGCATGCCGGCGAAGTGACGGCGCTGATCGGTGAAAACGGCGCGGGCAAGTCCACGCTCGTGAAAATCCTCACCGGTATCTATCGCTCCAGCGAAGGCGAGATTTTTATCGATGGGCAGCCGGTCGCCTTTGCCAGCGCGCAGGATGCGATTGATGCCGGTGTCACCGCCATTCATCAGGAAACCGTGCTGTTCGACGAATTGTCGGTGGCGGAAAACATCTTTCTCGGTCACGCACCCAAGAAGCGTTTTGGCTTGATCGACTGGAAGGCCATGAACGCCCGCGCGACAAAATTGCTGCATGCGCTGGAAAGCGAGATCGATCCGACCATTCGGCTCAAGGATTTGTCGATCGCGCAGCGGCATCTGGTGGCCATTGCCCGTGCGCTGTCGGTTGAGGCACGTATCGTCATCATGGACGAGCCGACGGCTGCTCTTTCCCGCAAGGAAATCGATGATCTTTTTCGCATCGTTGAAGGCCTGAAAAAGCAGGGCAAGGCGATCCTGTTCATCAGCCACAAGTTCGATGAGCTGTATGAAATCGCCGAAAACTTTGTTGTGTTTCGTGATGGTCGCGCCGTCGGCCATGGGCGTCTGGCCGAGACGCCTCAGGATGTCATCGTGCGCATGATGGTGGGTCGCGATGTCGAAAACATCTTTCCCAAGGTGGAGGTATCGATCGGTGCGACAGTGCTCTCGGTCGAAAACTACTGCCACCCGACCGAATATCGCGACATTTCCTTCGATCTGAAGCGTGGCGAAATTCTTGGTGTTTACGGGCTGATCGGCGCCGGGCGCTCGGAGCTTTGCCAGTCGCTGTTTGGTGTGTCTCACCCCTCTTCCGGTCACCTGACGCTGGAGGGCAATGCGGTCCATATCCGTTCGCCGCGCGATGCGATTGCTGCCGGTATCGTTTATGTGCCGGAAGAGCGCGGGCGTCACGGTCTGGCGCTGCCCATGCCGATCTTTCAGAACATGTCGCTGCCGTCGCTTGCCCGCACGTCTCGCTCAGGTTTTCTGAAAGCCGCGAATGAACTGGCCTTGGCGCGAAAATATGCCGAGCGGCTGGATCTGCGTGCAGCCGCGCTGTCCGTTCCTGTCGGCACATTGTCGGGCGGCAACCAGCAGAAGGTGGTCATCGGCAAATGGCTCGCGACCCAGCCCAAAGTCATCATCCTCGATGAACCGACCAAGGGCATCGATATCGGCTCGAAAGCTGCCGTGCACGGTTTCATCAGCGAACTCGCATCGGAAGGCCTGTCGATCATCATGGTCTCGTCCGAACTGCCGGAAATTCTCGGCATGTCGGATCGTGTTCTGGTGATGCGCGAAGGGCTGATGGCCGGCATGTTCGATCGTTCTGAGCTGAGCGCCGAGACTTTGGTGCGTGCTGCCACCGGTAATGCATGAGGAAGCGCCGATGAAAAAACTCCTGAAACACCGCGAACTTCTTCTGGTCGGCATCATCGCCATCATGGTGGCCGGTTTTGCCACGCGTGCGCCCGGTTTCGCCACACCCGGCAATCTCGCGAACATCTTCAACGACACCTCGATCCTGATCATTCTGGCGCTTGGCCAGATGACGGTGATCCTGACAAAATCGATCGACCTTTCGGTTGCCGCCAATCTCGCCTTCACCGGCATGGCGGTGGCGATGCTGGATGCCGCCTATCCCGGCCTGCCGCTGGCGCTTCTCGTGGTTCTGGCGATCGGCATCGGTGCGGCGCTTGGTGCCATCAACGGTTATCTCGTCTGGGCTTTGCAGATCCCGCCCATCGTCGTGACACTTGGCACGCTCACCATCTATCGCGGCATGGCCTTTGTTCTTTCCGGCGGCGCCTGGGTCAATTCGCACCAGATGACACCGGGTTTCCTCAATTTTCCGCGTGTCTCGGTGCTCGGCATGCCACTGTTGTCGTGGATCGCCATCGTCATCGTGGTGTTGATGTGGGGGCTCTTGACCCGCACGGCCTTCGGCCGTGCAGCCTATGCGTCCGGCGGCAATCCGACCGCTGCCGTTTATGCCGGCATCGATATCGGCAAGACGCGGTTTTTCGCCTTCGTGCTTTCCGGCGCTTTGGCAGGTCTTGCCGGTTATCTCTGGGTGTCGCGTTATGCCGTTGCCTATGTCGATGTGGCGGCCGGTTTCGAGCTTGATACAGTGGCGGCCAGCGTCATCGGCGGTATTTCCATTGCCGGTGGTATCGGCTCCGTCGCCGGTGCCGTGCTCGGCGCGCTGTTTCTCGGCGTCATCAAGAATGCGCTTCCCGTCATCGGTATCTCGCCATTTGCCCAGATGGCCATTTCCGGCATCGTCATCGTGCTGGCCGTTGTCTTCAACGCCCGCGCCGAACGCCGGGCCGGGCGCATCATCCTGCGTGACCGTGGCGCCAAGGAGGTTTCCGCATGAGCGAGATCACCGAAACCGGAAAACGTCAGGCCATTCCCGACCGTCTCGGCACACCGGTCAGCCGCCTGCTCGGGAGTTGGGAAGTGCTGCTGTTCGGCGTGGCGGTGGTGATCTTTATCGCCAACTCGTTTGCCTCGCCTTACTTCCTGAATGCCTGGAACCTGTCGGACGCCACGTTCAATTTCACCGAAAAGGCAATGATCGCCTTTGCCATGGCCATGCTGGTGATTGCCGGTGAAATCGACCTTTCGGTTGCCGCCATCATCGCGCTGGCCTCCACCGCCATGGGAGCGGCGGCGCAGATGGGCATCGGCGCGCCGGGACTGGTGGCGATCGGCATCGGTGTCGGGCTCACCTGCGGTGCCATCAACGGTGCGCTGGTTTCGGTGCTGAAACTGCCGTCCATCGTCGTCACCATCGGCACGATGAGCCTGTTTCGCGGCATTTCCTATATCGTGCTGGGCGATCAGGCCTATGGCAAATATCCGGCCGATTTCGCCTTCTTCGGACAGGGGTATGTCGTCTGGGTGTTTTCCTTCGAATTCGTGCTGTTTATCGTGCTCGCCGCCATATTCGGCGTGGTCCTTCATGCCACCAATTTCGGCCGCCAAATCTTTGTCATCGGCAACAATGAATTTGCGGCGCGTTTTTCCGGCATCCCGGTGGAGCGGATAAAATTCAAGCTGTTCCTGCTGACCGGCCTGATGTCCGGCATCGCCGCCGTCTGCCTCACCTCGCGGCTCGGCTCGACGCGGCCTTCGATCGCACAGGGCTGGGAGCTTGAAATCGTCACCATGGTCGTGCTGGGAGGTGTTTCCATTCTTGGCGGCGCGGGCACGATCGCCGGCGTCGTCATCGCCGCCTTCGTCATGGGGCTCGTCACCTTCGGCCTTGGCCTTTTGAATGTGCCCGGCATCGTCATGTCGATCTTTGTCGGCCTTCTTTTGATCATCACCATCGCGCTGCCCATCGTGGCCCGACGCATCAAGCATATGAGAACCAAATGATTTTGGAAAAACACGCATTCAAGATGAAGCTTAACCCGGGCATGGAAGCGGAATACCGCAAGCGCCATGACGAGATTTGGCCGGAACTGAGCGCGCTTTTGCACGAGGCGGGCGTGCGTGATTATTCCATCCATCTCGACCGGGAAACCAATATCCTGTTCGGCGTGCTGTCGCGCCCGGTCGATCATTCCATGGCAAGCCTGCCAGACCATGCGGTGATGAAACGCTGGTGGGCGCATATGGCGGATATCATGGAGAGCAATGCCGATAACTCGCCGGTGCAGAGCGATCTGGTCACCGTGTTTCATCTGCCATGAGCGATTTCAAAAACATCGCCATTCTCGATATCGGCAAGACCAATGCCAAGGTCGTGGTGGTGAATGCGGCGACGGGCGACGAAGTCGCAGCGGTCAGGATGCCGAACCGGGTGCTCGCCGGTCCGCCATATCCACATTACGATGTCGAGGCCATCTGGTCATTCGCGCTCGATGCGCTGGCGCGGTTTGCAGCAGAGCCGGGCTATGATGCCATTTCGATCACCACGCATGGCGCCTGTGCGGCGCTTCTCGATGCGGTTGGCGAATTGGCATTGCCGGTGCTGGATTATGAGCACAGCTATCCGCAGGCCATCCGCGATGCTTACGCCGATCTGCGCCCACCCTTTGCCGAAACGGCCTCGCCGCCGCTATCCGCCGGTCTCAATCTCGGTGCGCAACTGCATTTTCTGAAGGCAAGTTTTCCGGCGGACTTTTCACGTGTCGCCACCATTGTCACTTACCCGCAATATTGGGCCTTCCGTTTGACGGGTGTCGCCGCCAACGAGGTGACATCGCTCGGCTGCCATACGGATCTCTGGTGCCCGGGCAGTGGAGACTATTCGCGCCTGGTCGATACGCTCGCTATCCGGTCGTTGATGGCGCCTATCCGCTCGGCCTTCGATCGGCTGGGACCTGTCCTGCCTGATATCGTGGCGCGAACGGGTTTGGCGAAACCGGTTCCCGTCTTTTGCGGCATCCACGATTCCAATGCATCGCTGTTGTCGCATCTTGCGGCAAGGCGCAGTTCGTTCTCCGTCGTGTCCACCGGCACGTGGGTGGTGAGCTTTGCTGTTGGCGGCAATCTTGCCGCACTCGATCCACGGCGTGATACGCTCGCCAATGTCGATGCCTATGGCCGCCCCGTGCCATCCTCGCGTTTCATGGGTGGACGCGAATTCGAGATGCTGACATCGGATTGGCCAAAACCGTCATCGGACGACATTGCCGCCTGCGTCGAGCAGGTGCTGCTTCACGGGCGGATGATCCTGCCTGGCGTGGTTCGTGGCTCAGGCCCGTTTCCCGATCGGGAGCGGGGAATGGTGGGCAAGGCGCCGGAGACCTCAGCCGAGGCATATGCGCTGGCTTCCGCCTATCTGGCCTTGATGACGGATTCCTGCCTGTCGCTTCTTGGCGCCGCAGGCGAGACGATTGTCGAGGGACCTCTGGCTGAAAACATGGCCTATCTTCGATTGCTGTCAGCACTGACCGGGCGGGATGTGCTTGCCGTGTCCGGTTCGACGGGAACCGGTGGCGGTGCGGCGCTGCTGGCGCAGGCGCATCCGGCGCAGACAGGTTTTCAGCGCATCGAGCCGTGGCCGGCCGAGCCAGCCTTGTCATATCGGGAACAATGGCAGAAGCATCTCGGTTCTATTGTCGGTGACGTTTCATCGGCCGCAGAAGTCTCTCCTGCCGATATGCCTGAAACGTAAAACACCGTTATCCAGTTCTTGCGCTGTTTGGTCGCTCGGCAATCGTTGATGTGTCATCAAAGATCGGCGGCGGTATTTAAATACTCGTATCCATGTTTTTTGTGTCGATTCGACACGGTTTTTCGGTGTGCGCTGCATCAATTAATTCTTGCTTCGGTTGTTTTATGTAATTCTAATATACGGAAGACCTAAAACGTGTTTCAATCCACTCATGACCTCGCAAACGCTGAGGGTATTGAGAGGAGAATGACATGCGTAAGCCGAGTAAAGTTCTGGTTCTTTCTATATGCCTCGCTCTTCCCATCGCGGGTACTGTTTCCGCGCAATCTCTGGGTGGGCTTGGAGGCGGTGGTAGCCGCGGCGGTGGCGGCGGTCTTGGTGTCGGGGCATCTGTCGGTGGCGTAAGCGCCGGTGTTGGCGCAGGTCGTGGCGGTATCGGTGTGGGAGCGTCTGTCGGTGGCTCCGGTGGTGTCAACGCTGGTGTCGGTGTCGGCGGACGCAGTAATGGTGGCCTGGGTGCCGGTGTCGGCGCTTCGGTTGGCGGCCGCAACGGTGTGAACGCCGGTGTCGGCGCCACGGTCGGTGGCCGTAGCGGTGTCAATGCCGGTGTCGCTGCCTCGGTCGGCGGTAGCGGTGGCGTCAATGCCGGTGTCGGCGCAGCAGTCGGCGGTGGTCGCGGCATCAATGCCAACGTGAGAGCTTCGGTCGGCGGCACCAATGTCAATGTCGGCGTTGGCGTAAACCCTCCCGGGACAACACCCGGTGGCCCGACGCCTGGTGGCCCGACCAATCCCGGCACCGGACCGACGACGCCATCCGGCTCGCTTCGCGCCTTCAACAACATGTCGAGTGCCGAGCAGAAGAAGCTGCTCATCACCTGCCGCGGTGTTCTGCGCCAGAGTGGCGGTTATGATGCTTCGCTTGTTTCGCTCTGCAAGCTGCTGAACGCCACGGCACGGCGCTAAACTGTCATCCTCCCACAAAAAGCCCGCGGTTTCGGCCGCGGGCTTTTTGGTGTCCGGTTGTTTGCCGTCAGCCGTGGCGGCCGGCGATCGCCATGATTTTCTGTCGCAGCATGCGGGCGACGTTGCGGGTGTTGCGATAGAAATGCAGCTGGCTGGCCACCTGCCGCATGTCGCGGTCGACGTTCGAGCGCAGGCCGATCAGGACTGTGCCCATCTCCTCGCGTTCTTCCCAGAACCGGCTCATGATCGGGTGATCCGGCACGGCGCAGCTATCGGTGCGCATGATGTTGGCGTCATCGAGATGCCAGTCGGTCAGTTTCATCATCAGAAGCTTGCCCGGCGAAAAGCGGGAATAGCTTTCGTCATAGGCGGTCTTCCACGTATAGGCCTCACCGGCCATGACGAACACGACGAGGCTGGCGATGGCACGGCCCTCGGAATCGATCGTGTGGATACGCACGGCATCGGCTTCCGAGAGGTTGCTGATGGCTTCACGGGCAAAGGCGGCGCGGTAACGGTCGTTGATCAGGGCGGTGCGCTTGCGGCCCTTCCAGCCTTTGGCCTCCAGTGCCAGAAACTCTTCCGTGCGCTTGCGGATTTCCGCCGGCTGACGGGCGACATTGTAGGAAAGCGCGCCTTCCTTTTCGAGCAAGCGCCACTGCCGGCGCATTTCACGCAGGTGGCCCGATGTCATGGCGTTCTTGAGATAGGCGTCACCATCGAGCAGGCTTTCCAGCATCGGCCGCTGATACTGGCCGGTAATGCTGACCGGCAGTTCGCGGCTGATCGCCACGGCGCGCAGCAATTGCGCAAAACGGCCGTTGAGGCGCAGGTCCGGCAGAACCAGAACGGAAGGCAGCTTTGCCTGACGCGAGCCGAGCGCTTCCAGAAGATTGTCGATCGTCTCGGCGGCATCCTCGGCATCCACCAGTGGCGTGCCGAGCGGGCCGAACGGATTGGCCCAGACACGGATGATCGGCGGGCCCATGGAAAAACCCGGCTTTTCGACGGAATAGGGCATTAGCAGACGCATGCGGCTGCGGCCGTCGCGATCGTCACGGATCAGCGCCAGACGCACGTCACGGTCCTCCACGCGCGGCATGGCGGGCGCCAGAAGCCGTCCGGAAAAGAAGATATTGGGTTCCATGACGCGGTTGGAGAGAAAGTCGAGTTCTTCCTGCAGGTCGTAGCCGAGTGCCGCCGGGTAGATCGACATATGGCGCCCGGACCTGCCGACATCGACCGTCACTTCCGCATCGGGGCGCTCGATGCGCGTGAGTTCGCGTGCGTCGGGAGCCTGCTGATAAACGTCGTTGCTGATCGGGGGCAGGGTCATGATCTGGCTTTCGCGATTTTATGGGCAGGCAGGGGATCGGCAAAGGCAAACAGCACGATGCCGAGGACGCGGCGAACGGCGATATGCAGAAGCACGGCTTCCACCACCATCGCGCCGGCCGTCGCCGAGGCCGCACCCACCAGCCCGAAATGCGGGATGAGGGTCAGGTTGAGACCGATATTGGCGGCCAGCGTCACGGCATAAAGCGCGACGCAGAGTTTCTGCTTTCCGGCCATGGTGAGCAGGATTTCACCGGGGCCGACCGAGGCCTTGGTCAGGATGCCGGCAAACAGTATGACCATCAGGATGTAGCCTGAGGTGAAGGCAGAGCCGAATAGGGAGAGAAGAAACTCTCCAAGCGCCAGAACGCAGAGGCCGACGCCGAGCGCCGGCCAGAAGGCCCAGCGCGCGGCCTGTCCGGCAAAGGCGGCAAGCGCGTCATCGTCTTTTGCGGCCATGATGGCGGAGAAGCGCGGGGCGGCGGCGGCCTTCACGGAAAAATAGACGAACTGCACGAGCGCGATGGTTTTGGCGGCGGCATAATAAACACCGACCTGATCCGGCGGCATGTAAAGGCCGACCACGACGACATCGGAATTGGTGAGCAGGAAACCGATGCCGTCGACGAGAAAGATCGGCAAAGAGAACTTCATCCACGGCAATACGCTGAAGCGCAATGCGCCACGTCCATAGGTCCTGCGCAGTCGCCAGGTGATGCGGATGAACTGGAAGAGGGTGGTCGCATAGGTGGCGGCGAGCGCTGCCGTCATCGCCGTTACCGCCGTGCGGGGCTCACCGATAAAAACGGCCAGAAGCATGAAGGTGAGGATGAGGACCGGGCGGATGATATAGGTTGGAGACAGGGCGGTGACCGTCCAGCCATGCGCGCGGGCCGTGCCGTCGAGCACATCGCCAAGCGCGATCATCGGCAGTGTGAACAGGGCGAGGAACAGCGGCACCATCCAGTATTCGGCAATCTTTTCCCCGGCGAAATGCAGCAGGACGAAGCCGATGGCGGCAAGGATGCTGGCCGAAACCATGGCGAAAACGCGCACGGTCCATGTCAGGCCGCGCACAAGGCCGTGGTCATTGTCGGAATGGTGGATCGGCAGGAAGCGGATGACGGCGGTGTGCATGCCAAGGCAGGATAGATTGCCGAACACCACGACCAGAACCCAGACAAAGGCAAAGATGCCGTATTCGAATTCGCCCATCAGGCGGGCCTGGATGATCTGGGACAGGAAGGCTATGCCGGCGCTGACAACACGGATCACGAAGGCGATCAGCGCCATGCGCTGCGAGCGGGCGGTATCGTTGTCGTCGGTCAGCACGGATTGCAGCCGGAGCAGGACCGGTGCGGCCCGCCGACGCAAGACATGCGGGAGCTGACGCTCCGCAAACTGGATGACCGTCACCAGGGACACGCAATACTCGCAATGACGCAGATATACAGTCTACAGAGTGTCAGAACAGCGTTAAGAAATTGTTTCCATTAGTGATGTCTAATTTTGTCGGGCGCGGGATGTCCACAGGCTTGCGCGCATAAAAATGCCGCCCGGAGGCGGCATTTTTATCGGTGTTTCAAGTCACTCAGGCGTTTTCGAAGGCGCCGTGGCAATGCTTGTATTTCTTGCCGGAACCGCAGGGGCAGTTTTCATTGCGGCCGACCTTGCCCCAGGTGGACGGGTCTTCCGGACGGCGGTCCTCAGGTGCTGCGATAAAATCCTGTCCATCGCGGTTCGCCACTTCGTCCCAGCCGGTCGAGGCGTCGATATGGTGTTCGCCATACACTTCCGGCGGCTGCGGCGGTTCCGGGTTCTGCACCAGTTCGACGCGCATCATCTGTGCGGTGACGGCTTCGCGCAGGTTGGCGAGCAGTGCCTGGAACAGTTCGAAAGCTTCGGCCTTGTATTCCTGCAGTGGATCGCGCTGGGCGTAACCACGGAAACCGACGACGGAGCGCAGGTGATCGAGGTTGACGATATGCTCGCGCCACAGGTGGTCGAGCGTCTGCAGCGTGACCGAACGCTGGACGTAGGTCATGATCTCGGCGCCAAAGCGTTCCGTGCGTTCCGCATTGGCCTTTTCGGCCGCCTCGGTGATGCGCTCGCGCAGGTCTTCCTCACCGATACCTTCTTCCTGCGCCCATTCGACGATCGGAAGTTCGAGGTTGAGAAGGCGGGCGACTTCGGACTGCAGACCGGCGGCATCCCACTGTTCGGCATAGGCGCGCTCAGGGATGTGTTTGCCGACGAGGGCGTCGATGACGTCCTGGCGCATGTCGTCGACGATTTCGGTCAGATCCTCGGCGTCCATGACTTCGAGGCGCTGTTCGAAGATGACCTTGCGCTGGTCGTTGGTGACGTCGTCGTATTTCAGGAGGTTTTTGCGGATGTCGAAGTTGCGGGCTTCGACCTTCTTCTGGGCGCGTTCCAGAGCCTTGTTGATCCACGGATGGACGATGGCTTCGCCTTCCTTGAGACCCAGCTTCTGCAGCATGCCGTCCATACGGTCGGAGCCGAAAATGCGCATCAGGTCGTCCTGAAGCGACAGGTAAAATTTCGAGCGGCCCGGGTCGCCCTGACGGCCGGAACGGCCACGCAGCTGGTTGTCGATACGGCGGCTTTCGTGGCGTTCGGATGCGATCACGTAAAGACCGCCGGCTTCCAGCGCCTTGGCCTTCAGCTGCTTGATCTCGGCGCGGATGGCCGCTTCCTTGGCTTCGCGCTCGGCCGGATCCTCGATGCCTTCAAGCTCACGCTCGAGACGCATGTCGACATTGCCGCCGAGCTGGATGTCGGTACCGCGACCGGCCATGTTGGTGGCGATCGTGACGGCGCCGGGAACACCGGCCTGCGAAACGATATAGGCTTCCTGCTCGTGGTAACGGGCGTTGAGGACCTGGAAGTTTTCAAAGCCGTCATTGCGCAGCATGGTGGCCAGCAATTCGGATTTTTCGATCGAGGTCGTGCCAACGAGAACCGGCTGGCCACGCTTGTGGCTCTCCTGGATCTCCTTGATGATCGCCGTGAATTTTTCTTCGCCGGTGCGATAGACTTCGTCGTCTTCGTCGATACGCTGGATCGGCAGGTTGGTCGGCACTTCGACAACTTCGAGGCTGTAGATGTTGCCGAATTCTTCCGCTTCGGTCGATGCCGTACCGGTCATGCCGGCAAGCTTCGTGTACATGCGGAAATAGTTCTGGAAGGTGATCGAGGAGAGCGTCTGGTTCTCCGGCTGGATCTGAACCTTTTCCTTGGCTTCCAGCGCCTGATGCTGGCCTTCGGAGAAACGGCGGCCCGGCATCATGCGGCCGGTGAATTCGTCGATGATGACGATTTCGCCATTGCGGACGATGTAGTCCTTGTCGCGGGTGAAGAGCTTGTGAGCCTTCAGCGCGTTGTTGATGTGGTGAACGATGGCGACGTTTTCGACATCGTAGAGCGATTCACCCTTCAGAAGGCCGGCCTGGCGCAGCAGGTTTTCCAGCTTTTCGGTGCCGTCTTCGGAGAAGTTGGCGGAACGCTGCTTTTCGTCGATCTCGTAATCTTCAGGCGACAGCATCGGAATGAAGGCGTCGATCGTGTTGTAGAGATCGGAACGGTCGTCCAGCGGGCCGGAGATGATCAGCGGCGTGCGGGCTTCGTCAACCAGGATCGAGTCGACTTCGTCGACGATCGCATAATTGTGGCCGCGCTGAACCATCTGGCCCCGCTCGAACTTCATGTTGTCGCGCAGATAATCGAAGCCGAGTTCGTTATTGGTCGCGTAGGTGATGTCGCAGGCATAGGCCTCGCGGCGCTGCTCGTCGTCGAGACCATGCACGATGACACCGGTCGAAAGGCCGAGGAAGCTGTAGAGGCGCGCCATGGTGGCGGCGTCGCGGCTGGCGAGATAGTCGTTGACGGTAACGACGTGTACGCCCTTCCCGGACAAGGCGTTGAGGTAGACGGGCAGGGTACCGACCAGCGTCTTGCCTTCACCGGTCTTCATTTCGGCGATATCGCCATCATGAAGGATCATGCCGCCGGTGAGCTGAACATCGAACGGGCGCATGCCGAGAACGCGACGTGAGGCTTCACGAAGCACCGCAAAAGCCGGAGCGAGGATATCGTCCAGCGTCTTGCCGTCGGCCAACATCTGGCGGAATTCGACGGTCTTGGCGGACAATTGCTCGTCGGTCAGAGCCTTTGTCTTTTCCTCGAGGGCGGCGATGGCCTGGATACGGGAGCTGTAGGAGCGGACGCGGCGGTCATTTGCCGAGCCGAACAGTTTGCGGGCGATGCCGCCGAAGCTGACCATTCAAATGGTCCTTTCTCAATCATGTCCCATGGTTGCGGACCGCTTGATTGCAAGGTCTTCAAACCAAACAAAATGCTCCGCTGCGCCTGAAACTCTTCTGGACGCGAAGTTGCGTGACAGATAAGAGGGGGGCCGAATGATGTCAACGGTTCCGGCCGATACAGAATGGCCACAATCCGGTGTTTTTGAAGGTTTCCGGCCGGAATCAAGACATGCGGATACCGGTGCCTAACCTGAAAGGTTTCTATATGTTGCGCCATAAGCTTCTTGCAGCCACCGCCCTGATCGCTGCGATCTCCTTCTCTTCCGCCTCGTTTGCGCAGGAAGACGCCGTTGTCGCCAAGGTCGACGGTGTCGAGATTCACAAGTCCGATCTGGACATGGCTGCCTCCAGCCTCGGCCCGCAATACCAGCAGCTTCCCGACGACCAGAAGCAGGCTGCCGCACTTTCGCAGGTCATCGACGTGAAGCTGCTGGCCAAGAATGCCACGGCACAGGGCCTTCAGGACACGGACGACTTCAAGAAGCGTCTTGCCTTCCTGCAGGAACGCGAGCTGCACAATGCCTACCTGCGCAAGGAAGTCTTTGACGCCGTCAAGGACGAAGAGGTGAAGGCCCGTTACGAAAAGGAAATCGCTTCGCTTCCCAAGGAAGAAGAAGTGCATGCCCGTCATATCCTCGTAAAGACCGAGGAAGAGGCCAAGGACATCATCAAGCAGCTCGACGAAGGCAAGGATTTCATCGAACTGGCGAAGGCCAAGTCGGAAGATTCGAGCAAGTCGGACGGTGGTGACCTCGGTTACTTCACCAAGGGCCGCATGGTTCCGGAATTCGAAGAGGCCGCTTTCACGCTCGAAAAGGGCGCCTATACCAAGACCCCGGTCAAGTCGCAGTTCGGCTTCCACGTCATCAAGGTCGAAGACAAGCGCGAAGCCGCTCCGCCGGCATTCGAGCAGGTCGAGCCGCAGGTTCGTCAGCTCGTGATGCAGGAAAAGTATTCGGCACTCCTCGAAAAGGCCAAGGCAGAGCAGAAGGTGGAAATCACCGACGAAGCGCTGAAGAAGGCTTACGACGAAGCCACCAGGGAACAGCAGGAACAGCAGCAGACGCAGCAGTAATTCTGCTTCTACCAACGGGGCCCGCTTTTGCGGGCCTTTCCTTGTTCAGGATTTAAAGACGTAAGGGTCAGACCATGTCCGCCACCATTTCTCCGCTCGCCCCGAAATCCTATCCTGACATGCCTTCGCTGCGCGGTGTCCGCATGGCAACCGCGAGCGCCGGCATCAAGTACAAGAACCGTACCGACGTGCTGATGATGGTGTTCGACGAGCCGGCTGCGGTGGCAGGCGTGTTCACCAAGTCCAAGTGCCCTTCGGCCCCGGTGGATTTCTGCCGCGCCAACCTTTCGCACGGTATTGCCCGCACCGTGGTGGTCAATTCCGGCAATGCCAATGCCTTTACCGGCGTCAAGGGCAGGGCTGCGACCGAACTGACCGCCAAGTCCGCATCGGAAGCTGTCGGCTGTGGCGAAAACGAGGTCTATCTGGCTTCGACCGGCGTGATCGGCGAACCGCTCGATGCCACGAAATTCGCAGGCGTTTTGGGCGACATGCACAAGACCGCGACCGGCGATTTCTGGCTGGAAGCGGCCAAGGCGATCATGACCACCGACACCTATCCGAAGGTGGCGACCCGCACCGCCGAAATCGGTGGCGTGACGGTGACGATCAACGGCATTGCTAAAGGCGCCGGCATGATCGCGCCCGATATGGCGACCATGCTGTCCTTCGTCGTGACCGACGCGGATATCACCGCTCCGGTTCTGCAGAGCCTGCTTTCTGCCGGTGTCGAACCGAGCTTCAATTCGATGACGGTCGACAGCGACACGTCCACCTCGGACACGCTGATGCTGTTTGCCACCGGCGCTGCTGCCAAGGATGGCCAGACGCAGATCGTCAATGCCAGGGACCCGGCACTGGCGTCTTTCCGTGATGCGCTGAATGCGCTTCTGAAAGACCTCGCCATTCAGGTGGCTCGCGATGGCGAAGGCGCGACAAAAATGCTGGAAATCACCGTGACTGGTGCCGAGAGCGATGCAGCCGCCAAGACGATTGCGCTGTCGATCGCCAATTCGCCGCTGGTGAAAACGGCCGCTGCCGGCGAAGACGCCAATTGGGGCCGTATCGTCATGGCTGTCGGCAAGGCCGGCGAAGCCGCCGATCGCGACAAGCTGGCGATCTGGTTCGGCGATGTGCGCGTTGCCGTCAATGGCGAACGCGATGCCGGTTATTCGGAAGAAGCCGCATCGAACGTGATGAAGGGCCAGGACATTCCGGTTCGCGTCGATCTGGGCCTCGGCTCGGGCAAGGCGACGGTGTGGACCTGCGACCTCACCAAGGAATATGTCGCCATCAATGGCGATTACCGGAGCTGATGTGTTGATGCTGGCGAAATCTCCCCATGGCGACCTGCCGATGGTCCGGCGTCTGGAAGCGGTCGGCTTCCGAGCCTGGCCTGCGGCCTCCGTGGTTTATGACGGCAGCTGGCAGGTGCGGTTGACCGGCGGTCATCCGTCGAAGCGCCTGAACTGCGTCGTGCCTCTCGATCCGTCCGATTACCACGATGCCGATATCCGGCTGGAAAAGGCGCGCAAGCGTTTTGCCCATTACGGCCGGCAACTGGTCATTCGCGAAACGCCGCTTTCGCCGCGCCCGCTGATCGATGCGCTGGACGAGAATGGCTGGGCCTGTATCGAGACCGTTTCGGTGATGACGGCGGATCTTGCCGCCATCGATTTTTCCGAAACGCTGGCGCATCTGCCGACCCATGATATCGGCCGCTTCATCGATGCCAGCCTTGCCGTGCACAGCGCCGATCCGGCGATCAAGCCGGCCATGGCGGAAATCGTCAGTGCTATCAAACCGACCACCGGTCTTTTCCTGATGGAAAACCCCGGCGAGGGACCGGCGGCCGTGACGATCTGTGTGCAGGATAATGATCTGGCTGGCATTCAGGATCTGGCTGTTGCCGAAGATCGTCGCGGGCAGGGGCTCGGCACCGAGATCCTGGCAGCGGCCTTGCGCTGGGCCCGCATCAGCGGCGCGCGGTTGGCGTGGCTGCAGGTTGGCGAGACCAACAAGGCGGCGATCGCGCTCTATCAGCGTTTCGGTTTCCGCGAAGCCTATCAATATCACTACTGGCGCAAGGATGAGACGGCGTGAGCAATACTGAGCGCAAGATCCTGCTGGTCGCCGCCTGCGCGCTGATCGATAACGATGGCCGCATTCTTCTGGCGCAGCGCCCGGAAGGCAAGTCGCTGGCGGGCCTGTGGGAATTTCCCGGCGGCAAGGTGGAGCCGGGCGAAACGCCCGAGGAAACGCTGGTGCGCGAGCTTCAGGAAGAAATCGGCATCACCACCAAGGTGGCGTGCCTTGCGCCGCTGACATTTGCCAGCTTCACCTATGAGACCTTTCACCTGCTGATGCCGCTTTATGTCTGCCGTCGTTACGAGGGTATCCCGACCGGGCGCGAAGGGCAGGCGATCAAGTGGGTGCGGCCGCAGGCGCTGCGCGACTATCCGATGCCGCCGGCCGATGAGCCGCTGATCCCCTTCCTGCAGGACCTTCTTTAAGTATCCACAGATGATTTCCAGTCGGCGCGACTAAGGCAACGACGTTAACAGATCCTTTAACCGATCGTGCGAAGTTTATGCTCTGGCGGGCAAGTAACTGCGTGTGTGAGGCTTTGGACCATGGACGACGAAATCTGGAAGACTGTGCGGACACGGCAGCGGCCGACGTATCGGTCGGGCCGGACTGGCGCCCTTAATGTTGCACTTCTGTTCGGTACGGCGGCAATTGCCTTGTCGCTGATCGTGACGCCCATGCTTGCAAAACGCGGCGAGCAGGACCGGATGGCGCATATCCAGCAAGACTTCGATATGATCACAACTGGTTCAATTAAGCGTAATGATGATAACGCAATAGAAAAGAATAAGCATTATACCATCCGGAGAAGTGTCCTGCAGGATACGCCGGGTTCGGTGTGCATTGTGCAGGGCTATAGTTCCGAAACCGGTTGCTGAGGCCTGCATAATGCATTTGATACGCTCTTTTCTGTGCGACGAAACTGGCGCCACAGCCATCGAGTACGGTCTCATTGCTGCACTGATAGGCACCGCCATCATCGGCGGTGTTGGCGCTTACGGAAGCCAGCTCGGCAACATGTTCAACGGCGTGTCGACCAAGATGACCGACGCCGTCAACAAGGCTCCTTAAGACGTCTTTCCCTTCAGCGCATCCGCCAGCCTGACCGTGGCCGAACCCGGCTTTAGCGGTTTCGGCTGGTTTTCGTGTGGCGCCCATCCGGACACATAGATCATCGCGAACGTGGCGCGGATGCGGCCATCCGGGTCGCTGTAGCGTTCGGCATAGATCTGTGCTGCCCGCATCAGGAATTGGCGGCTGAGCGGCGTGCGGCTGCGGCCGGACAGCGGGTTGGTCATGCCCATGGCGCGCAGGTCGCGGATCAGGTCGAACAGGGAATCATAACGAACCGTATAGGTTTCGGCATCGGCGACAGGCAGGGCAAAACCGGCGCGTTGCAGAAGTGCGCCGATATCACGCACATCCGGGAACGGGATGACACGCGGGCTGGCGCCGCCTGAAATTTCTGCTTCGGTTGCCAGCAACACATCGCGCAATTCGGCCAGCGTGCCGGCACCCGGAATGGCAGCGAGAAACAGGCCATCCGGCCTTAATGCGCGACGGATGCGGATCAGAACGCCGGGCGTGTCGTTGGTCAGATGTAGTGCGAGCGGCGACAGCACGAGATTGGCCGATTGCGCTTCAAGCGGCACATCTTCCAGCGGAGCTTTGACGAATGTCCGTTCGCCGGCCCCTGCAAAGACAACATCGGTTTCAATACGGGTGAGGTTGGTGATCTTGCCGGTTTCGAGGCTCAGCCGCGCCGTCGCGCCGGTGCCGCCATGCAGTTCGACGGCCTCATCGAAAACCCGTTCGACCACTTCCAGCCGCTCGGCCAGTTCGCGGCCTGCCAGATCGAGAAGGAAATCGGCACCCGGCAGCGGATGGCTGGCAGCGCGTTCGCGGCGGGTGGCGATCAGGTCGAGGTCGAAAAGAATGTCCATCATGCACTCCGGATACGGTACTGGCCCCATATGGTGACCGTCTCGTCATCCCCCAAGAATTCCGGATCGCAAAGGCGCCGGTGAGCGACTAATGTCAAGGTCAAAGCCAGGGCGCGGGCTACTCGGATCGTTGCTTATGTCCGTTGGGCCCGGTGTCGGGGGAATGGCATGGAAGAGGAAGTCGGCAATGCCGATCGCCGAACGACCGGTTCCGTTTTTACCGCGGCAATCGGTTCGGGCGCTCGTGGTCTGTTCCGGCGGGTGGCGGATTTCGTCTATCCGCCCGTTTGTGCCGGTTGCGGCGTGCTGATCGGCCGGCATGGGGCGCTTTGTCCTGCCTGCTGGCAATCGGTCCATTTCATTGAGCGGCCTTTTTGCGATGTGCTGGGCATTCCCTTCGCCTTCGACCATGAGGCGGGGCTTGCCGGCGAAGGCGGGCGGCTGGTGTCGGCCAAGGCAATTGCCGATCCACCGCGTTATGACCGGTTGCGAGCCGTGGCGATCCATGACGGCGTCGCCCGCAAGCTGGTGCATGGGTTGAAATATCGCGACCGCACCGAGTTGGCGATCATGATGGCGGCATGGATGCAGCGCGCCGGGGCGGAACATCTGGAAGAATGCGACGGTATCTTGCCCGTGCCGCTGCACTGGACGCGGTTTGCGCTTCGAAAATTCAACCAGTCGGCGGAACTGGCGCGGCATCTGGCAAAATTTTCCGGCAAACCGCTTTTGCCTTCCACGCTGAAACGCGTGAAACGCACCAGCCGCCAGGTGGGGCTGACGGCAAAGGGGCGGCAGGACAATGTGCGGGCGGCATTTTCGATCGTGCCCGGCCACGAGCCGGAGGTTTTCGGCAAGCGTCTGGTGCTGGTCGATGACGTGCATACGACCGGGGCAACCGTCTCGTCCGCTGCCGCCGTTCTGAAGCGGGCGGGTGCTGCCGAGGTCACGGTTTTGACCTTTGCACTGGCGATTTCCGGGCCTATATGACAAGACGACAAACGAGACGGCCTGATGGCCCTCATGGTGCCATAGGGAGCATCCGACCCTAAGGATTTTCATGGAGGCTTTTTGAGCCGCTCCCCATGGAGATTTTTATGGCAGATATCATCATCTATACCCGCGACGGCTGTGGTTATTGCGCCCGTGCAAAGTCCCTTCTGGAATCCAAGGGCGCGGACTATGTCGAGCACAATGCGACGCAGCGACCGGAAGCCCGAGCGGAAATGATCGCCATATCGAATGGCGGCACGACCTTCCCGCAGATCTTCATCAACGGCCAGCATGTCGGCGGCTGCGACGACCTGCACGCGCTGGAACGCGCCGGCAAGCTCGACCCGCTGCTGGCTGCCTGATCACGATATTCACTTTTCAAGAAAAGCAGGACGAAGACCATGGCTTTCAAGGCTGCCGCCATCCAGATGTGCTCCGGTGTCGATCCGGTGAAAAACGCCGCCGACATGGCGCGGCTGGTGCGTGAGGCGGCGGCCGAGGGCGCCATCTATGTGCAGACGCCGGAAATGACCGGCGCCGTGCAGAAGGACCGCGCCGGTCTGCGCGCCGTGCTGAAAGACGAGGATGGCGACATCATCGTTGCGACGGCGGCGGATCTGGCCAAGGAACTCGGCATCCATGTGCATGTCGGCTCGACGGCCATTGCGCTCGAAGACGGCAAGATCGCCAATCGCGGCTTTCTGTTCGCGCCGGACGGTTCGCGGGTCTGCACCTATGACAAGATCCACATGTTCGATGTCGATCTCGACAATGGCGAAAGCTGGCGCGAAAGTGCCGTCTATCGGCCGGGCGAAGAGGCGCGGGTTGCCGAATTGCCATTCGGGAAACTCGGTTTTGCGATCTGCTACGACGTGCGTTTCCCGCAGCTTTTTCGCACGGAAGCACTGGCCGGCGCCGAGGTGCTGACTGTACCGGCCGCCTTTACCCGTCAGACCGGCGAAGCGCATTGGGAAATTCTGCTGCGTGCCCGCGCCATTGAAAACGGCGCGTTTCTGATTGCGGCGGCTCAGGCCGGTGTGCACGAAGATGGCCGCGAGACCTTTGGTCATTCGATGATTATCGATCCTTGGGGCAAGGTTCTGGCCTCGGCCGGTGGTGCTGGCGAGGCTGTGGTGATCGCCGAAATCGATGTTACCGACGTGCCGGCGGCGCGTGGCAAAATTCCCAATCTCAAGAATGCCCGTGACTTCACGCTCGATACGGTCGCGCCGGCAAAGTCCGGCGAGGTCGCGGCTTGATCAAATATTCGCTCACCTGTGACAGCGCACATGCGTTCGAAGGCTGGTTTTCCGAAAGCGCCGATTTCGATCGGCAGCTTGAAAGCGGCTTTCTGACCTGTCCCGTCTGTGGTTCTTCCGCCATTTCCAAAAGCCTGATGGCGCCGTCGGTTTCGACGGCACGGGCCAAAGAAAAACGGCAGGCGGTGGCGATGGATGTCGCCAAGGCCGAAGCCATGGCCAAACTGAAGGCAGCCGTCGCCGAGATCAAGGCCAATTCCGAGGATGTCGGCGAAAGGTTTCCCGAAGAGGCGCGAAAAATCCATTACGGCGAGGCGGATGCACGTGGCATTATCGGCCAGGCAAGTTTTGGCGAGGTGCGAGAACTGCTGGATGAGGGCATCGAGATCGCGCCGATCCCGGTGATCCCGGATGATGCGAATTGAGCGGATTTTGATTTTAAAAGACCGGCGGCGGAAACCGTTCCAGATCCTGATGTACCCGTGCATCAGTATCGTTTGGAGAGTTTATTCCGTATCTGTGTTATATGAAAATCATGCCGGTGGCGGAAAAAGTCGCTGGTAGTTTCTTGCGCCGTGGATGATGCGCAAGATGTCCACGTGCCGTCCATTTATCCGATAGAGAATGACATAGTTACCGTACGGCCTTCGACGGATTTCCTGCCCGTTTCGGCGCCGGAAGACCTGAAATGCTTCGGGCGTATCGGATAAGCCAGTGCAGGCCGCTTCAAGCTCATCCGTGTAAGTTTCGGCCCTGCGTGGATTGTCCCTGCTGATGACCGCTGTGATTTCCGCGAGATCGGCACGTGCCTGTCGCGAAAACCGAACTTTCATTTTGAGGCCGATTTCTTGAGGCCGAATTCCTCACGAACGCTGGCGAAAGCCTCTTCGACACTCGTGAAATGGCCTGCCTCAATGTCATCTATCCCGACCTGGATTCGGGCCCAAAGTTCGTCCTGCTGGGCCCGAAGCACGTCGTTCACATAGTCATCGATAGAGGCTGCTACGCCGCGCTCGACCTCTCCTCGGACAAAGTCATCGACTTCAGGGGCGAGTATTACTGTGGTTTTGGCGGCTTCCGACATGTCTGGTTTCCGAACGGACAATCCCAACTCCGGCCATCATAGCAGACTTCTCACCCAACGGGATCATCCCTTTTCAGGGGCAGTTCACCCCGGACGTCTGGCCAGCAGCATGTAGTTCACATCCATGTCCGACGAGAGGTTCCAGCTGTCGCCGAGCAGGTTGTAGAACACGCCGGTGCGGTGGATGATTTCCAGCCCGTCCTCCGTCAGCGGCTTTTCGATCTCTTCCGGGCGCACCAGTTTTTCATACTGATGGGTGCCGCGCGGCAGCCAGCGCAACACGTTTTCGGCCGCGAAGATGGCCAGCGCGCGGGCCTTCAGCGTGCGGTTGATGGTGGCGACGAACATCAGGCCGCCGGGCTTGACCATCGAGGCGCAGGTGCGCAGGAAAAACTCGACATCGGCGACGTGTTCGACCACTTCCATGTTGAGCACGACGTCGAAATGTTCACCCGTCTCGGCCAGATGTTCGGCGGTGACGGCGCGGTAATCGACCTCGACCCCGGTCTGTTCGGCATGCGTGGAGGCAATCCCGATGTTCTTTTCCGACGGATCGGCACCGACCACGATCGCGCCCATGCGGGCGATCGGTTCCGAAAGCAGGCCGCCGCCGCAGCCGATATCGAGAATGCGCAGGCCTTCGAGCGGCTTGTGGGCGCGCGGATCGCGGCCGAAATGGGCGCAGATCTGGTCGCGAATGTAGGAAATGCGGACGGGATTGAACTTGTGCAGCGGTCGGAATTTGCCGGTCGGGCTCCACCATTCGGCGGCCATTTTCGAAAACCATTCGACCTGGCTCGGATCGACGGTGGTCTTGTTGGCGTCGCTCATGGTGTCATTCTCTCTATCAAGGTCTTCGCTTTGGTTCTGAAGTCGGCTGACAGGGAGGCGAAGTCAAGAGGCTGGTGGCCGCAGGGCGCACCGACCGCGCGTTTTGAAGCGGTTGTTCCACGCCTGCTGTTTTTTCGACGCCACGATATGGTGCCGGGGATAAACGACTAAACATCAGCTAAACGCCGCATTCATGCCCGGTTCACGGTGAAATTGGAACTATCGGGACGTCTTCGGCATTGTCTGCGGCATCTCAGCAGGCCTTGCCGACCCCTGGTCCGGACGACCGAGGTATCAGGCTATGTTCTTCAAGGAGGAACACGTGAAAAAATTCATTCTGGCTGCGGCCGCGACCAGTGCGCTGATGGTCGCACCGACGCTCGCAGAGGCTGCCGTGCGCGGTTATGCGACCGCGAACGTCAATATGCGCTCCGGCCCGAGCACCGGTTACCCTGCGGTGACCGTCGTGCCGGTCGGTTCGCCGATCACCATTCATGGCTGCATGAGCAACGTCAACTGGTGCGACGTGGCGTTCGTCGGTGGACGCGGCTGGGTTTCCGGCAGCTATATCAGCACGACCTATCGTCAGAACCGCGTTTATGTCGCGCCGGATTATTATCGTCCGCTCGGCATTCCGACCGTCACCTTCGAGGTCGACAATTATTGGGGCCGTTATTACCGCGACCGCGATTTCTACCGGGATCGCGACCGTTGGGACCGCCGCCCGCCACCACCGCCGCCGCGCTGGACACGTGAAGATCGTCGTCCACCACCGCCACCGCCGGGCTGGGATCGTGACGACCGCCGTGGTCCGCCGCCCGGTTGGGACCGTGATGACCGCCGTGGCCCGCCACGCGACTGGGATCGCGGCGACCGCCGTGACGACGACCGTCGTGATCCGCCACCGCGCGCCGACCGTGGCGATGACCGTCGTGGTCCGCCACCCAGCTGGGATCGGGGCAATGACGATCGTCGTGGTCCTCCACAAGGTGACGACCGTCGCGGCCCGCCGCGTGGAGATCGCGGAGATGATCGTCGTGGTGCGCCACAGGGCTGGAGCCCCGACGACAATGACGGCAATCAGGGGCGGCGGATCCTTCCGATCCCCGGTCAATAATCCCGGCGCGCCGCCCGATGGTGGCGCCCGATACCGAACACCCGGTCCGGCCTTGTTCTGGCTGCGCGGGAAGAGGGGCTGCCTTGCGGGGCGGCCCTTTTTTGTCTGCGTGTATGATGCTTTGTCGATTTCCTGAGCGAGGCGTACCGCTTTGGCTTGATGCGACCATTGCACCGCACCCTGCTTTTCGCTAAGAGACCCGGCAACTTCGGGCTTTTCAAACAAAAGTCCGTTCGACAGGAGACGCGTCCGCCGGCATCCTTAGCCGATGCCATATGGGGCGCGAACGGGTGGTATTGGTCTTTAAAATGGCGCGCATTGTCATGAAATTCGGCGGTACGTCCGTCGCCAACCTCGAACGTATCCACAACGTTGCCCGCCATGTGAAACGTGAAGTCGACGCCGGCCATGAGGTCGCGGTCGTCGTGTCCGCCATGTCCGGCAAGACCAACGAGCTGGTCGGCTGGGTTCAGGACATGCCGAAAGTGGCAGGCGCCACCTCGCCTTTCTACGACGCGCGCGAATACGATGCGATCGTGGCATCCGGTGAACAGGTCACTTCCGGTATTCTCGCCATCGCGCTGCAGTCTATGGGCATCAATGCCCGTTCCTGGCAGGGCTGGCAGATCCCGATCCGCACCGACAGCGCCCATGGCGCGGCCCGTATCGAGGAAATCGACGGCGCCGACATCATCAAGCGCATGGGCGAAGGCCAGGTGGCCGTGGTCGCCGGTTTCCAGGGCCTTGGCCCGGATAACCGTATCGCCACGCTCGGCCGTGGTGGTTCCGACACGTCGGCCGTTGCAATCGCCGCTGCCGTCAAGGCTGACCGTTGCGACATCTATACCGACGTCGATGGCGTCTACACGACCGATCCGCGCATCGTGCCGGCCGCGCGCCGCATGAAAAAGGTGTCTTTCGAGGAAATGCTCGAAATGGCCTCGCTGGGTTCCAAGGTCCTGCAGGTTCGCTCGGTCGAGCTTGCCATGGTCCACAAGGTCCGCACCTTCGTTCGCTCCAGTTTCGAAGATCCCGATGCACCGGGCATGGGTGACCTTCTCAATCCGCCCGGTACGTTGATTTGCGCAGAGGAAGAAATCGTGGAACAGGAAGTCGTTACCGGCATCGCCTATGCCAAGGATGAGGCACAGATCTCGCTGCGCCGGCTCGCCGACCGTCCGGGCGTTTCGGCGGCGATCTTTGGCCCGCTGGCCGAAGCCCATATCAATGTCGACATGATCGTGCAGAACATTTCCGAAGACGGTTCGCGCACCGACATGACCTTCACCGTGCCGTCCGGCGATGTCGACAAGGCCATGCAGGTTCTGAACGAAAACAAGGAAGCGATCGGCTTCGACGTGGTGCAGACCGAATCAGGCCTGTCCAAGGTATCGGTCATCGGCATCGGCATGCGCAGCCATGCGGGCGTTGCGGCGACAGCTTTCAAGGCACTTGCCGGAAAAAGCATCAACATCAAGGCCATTACGACATCTGAAATCAAGATTTCGATCCTGATCGACGGTGCATATTCCGAACTTGCCGTTCGCACTTTGCATTCCGCTTACGGTCTCGATAAGAATTGATCGTGAACCGGTTCGCCGCGCCTGACATTAAGGGCGCGGCCGCTTCCGGGGGGTAGGGTACCTGTTTTCGGGAGCAAGCATGCCGACGCGAGATCTATCGGCAGGTCCGCGGGTTCTGTTGAAGCGCCTGCGTGAGTTGATGGCGGAACCGCTCGAGCCACAGGATCGGCTCGACCGGATCGTGCGCCAGATTGCCAGCAATGTGGTGGCGGAGGTCTGCTCCGTTTATGTCCTGCGCTCCGATGGCGTGCTGGAGCTTTACGCCACGGAAGGCCTGAACAAGGACGCCGTGCACCTTGCCCAGCTGAAAATGGGTCAGGGTCTGGTCGGCACGATTGCCGCCTCCGCGCAGCCCCTCAATCTCTCCGATGCCCAGTCGCATCCGGCTTTCCGTTATCTGCCGGAAACCGGTGAAGAGATCTACCATTCCTTCCTCGGCGTTCCTATCTTGCGGGCCGGCCGTACTTTGGGCGTTCTCGTCGTCCAGAACAAGGCGCAGCGCAATTACCGTGAAGACGAAACGGAAGCGCTCGAGACGACTGCAATGGTAATCGCCGAGATGATCGCGACCGGAGAACTGAAAAAGATTACAGCCCCCGGTCTCGAACTCGATCTGACCCGTGCGGTCTCGATCGATGGCGACGGTTATAACGAGGGCATCGGGCTCGGCCACGTGGTTCTGCACGAGCCGCGCATCGTCGTGACCAATCTTCTCAACGAGGATGCCGACAAGGAAATCGAACGCCTTGTGCACGCCCTCGGTTCGTTGCGTATTTCCATCGATGACATGCTGCAGCGCCGTGATGTCAGCCAGGAAGGCGAACATCGCGAGGTGCTGGAAGCATTTCGCATGTTCGCCCACGATCAGGGCTGGGTGCGGCGCATGGAAGAGGCGATCCGCAACGGCCTGACGGCGGAAGCGGCTGTCGAAAAGGTGCAGAGCGACACCAAGGCGCGCATGATGCGCCTGACCGATCCTTATCTACGCGAGCGCATGCATGATTTCGACGATCTCGCCAACCGGCTGCTGCGCCAGCTGACCGGTTTCGCCGGCCGCGATTTCGAAAACGGTTTCCCCAACGATGCGATCGTTCTGGCCCGTGCCATGGGTGCTGCCGAGCTGCTCGATTATCCGCGCCAGAGCCTGCGTGGCCTGGTGCTGGAAGATGGTGCGGTGACGAGCCATGTGGTGATCGTTGCGCGTGCCATGGGCATTCCGGTTGTCGGCCAGGCGACCGGCGTGGTGGCGCTGGCCGAAAACGGTGATGCTGTCATCATCGACGGTGATGACGGCCAGGTGCATGTGCGCCCGATGATCGACATGCAGAACGCCTATGCGGAAAAGGTGAAACTGCGCGCCAAAAGGCAGGAGCAGTTCCGGGCGCTGCGCGATGTCGAGCCGGTGACGCGTGACGGCAAGCGCATCAGCCTGCAGATGAATGCCGGCCTGATGGTGGACCTGCCGCAGCTTGCCGAATCCGGCGCCGAAGGCATTGGCCTGTTCCGAACCGAGTTGCAGTTCATGATCGCTTCCAACATGCCGAAGCTGGAAGAGCAGGAAGCGTTTTACCGCGCCGTTCTGAAGCAGGCGGTGGGGCGTCAGGTCACTTTTCGCACGCTCGATATCGGCGGCGACAAGGTGGTGCCGTATTTCCGGGCGCACGAAGAAGAAAACCCGGCGCTGGGCTGGCGGGCGATCCGCCTGTCGCTCGACCGGCCGGGACTTTTGCGCACCCAGTTGCGCGCGCTTCTGCGTGCATCCGCCGGGTCGGAATTGAAGATGATGGTGCCGATGGTGACGGAGGTTTCCGAAATCCATGCCGTGCGTGACCTTTTGCTCAAGGAAGTGCAGCATCTTTCCAAACACGGTCACGCGCTGCCGAAAAAGCTGCAGTTCGGCGCGATGCTGGAAGTGCCGTCGCTGATGTGGCAGATCGACGAGTTGATGGCGGCGGTCGATTTCGTCTCTGTCGGGTCGAACGATCTGTTCCAGTACACGATGGCGGTGGATCGCGGAAACACGCGGGTCTCCGACCGGTTCGACAATCTCGGCAAACCGTTCCTGCGGGTGCTACGCGACATCGTGCGGGCCGGCGAGCGCAACAATACGCCGGTGACACTGTGTGGCGAGATGGCCGGACGGCCGCTGTCTGCCATGGCGCTGATCGGGCTCGGTTTCCGTTCCGTCTCGATGTCGCCGACGGCGATCGGTCCGGTGAAGGCGATGCTTCTCGGTCTCGATGCCGGCAAGCTGGCCGATGCGCTGAATGCCGCCCTTGACGACCGTTCCCTGTCGGGCGAAACGACGCGCGAGATCCTGCTGCGGTTTGCGGCGGAACATAACATTCCGGTTTAGCGACCGCTCCGAGCGTTCTGTCCGGTATCTTCCGGGCCTTGAATGGCGATCGCGGGATGCGCTAAGTGCTCTCAACGTCATCCTCGGGCTTGTCCCGAGGATCTATCCACGCCGATGGGACAGCAGATCCTCGGGACAAGCCCGAGGATGACGACCGCTAGGTTGTGGCTGTGGCGGCCCAAAGGGACGCCGGAATACAAACCGGCATATCTGGAGTTCAGTCATTGGCAAAACTGCCTGTCGAAAAGATGCGCGAACTGGAGCGCCGGTTTGCCGAGATCGAGGCGCGCATGTCGGAAGGCCCGGCGGCCGACGTCTATGTGAAGCTGGCATCGGAATATTCCGAACTGCAGCCGGTGGTGCGAAAAATCCGCGAATATGAAAAGGCGACTGCGGAAGAGACGGACCTGCGCGCGCTGCTCTCCGACAAGGCGACCGATCGCGAGATGCGCGAACTCGCGGAAATGGAACTGCCGGAAGCGGAAGAACGGGTCGAGGCGCTGGAAAAGGAGATGCAGATCCTGCTTCTTCCCAAGGACGCCGCCGACGAGCGCAGCGCCATCCTTGAAATCCGCGCCGGCACCGGCGGCAATGAGGCCGCCCTTTTCGCCGGCGATCTTTTTCGCATGTACGATCGCTACGCAAGCACGCATGGCTGGAAGGTGGAAGTGCTGTCCGCCAGCGAAGGCGAGGCCGGCGGTTACAAGGAAATCATCGCCAACGTCACCGGACGCGGGGTGTTTTCCAAGCTGAAATTCGAATCGGGCGTGCACCGGGTGCAGCGCGTGCCAGATACCGAAACGCAGGGGCGCATCCACACCTCCGCCGCGACCGTTGCCGTCATGCCGGAAGCAGAAGAAATCGATATCGAAATCCGCCCCGAAGATATCCGTATCGATACGATGCGTGCCTCGGGCGCGGGTGGCCAGCACGTCAACACGACGGACTCGGCCGTGCGTGTGACGCATCTTCCGACCGGCATCATCGTCGTCAGTGCCGAAAAGTCGCAGCACCAGAACCGCGCCAAGGCGATGCAGGTTCTGCGCACACGGCTTTACGACATGGAGCGCCAGAAGGCTGACAACGAACGCTCCGCCGACCGCAAGAGCCAGGTGGGATCGGGCGACCGGTCCGAGCGCATTCGCACCTACAACTTTCCGCAGGGGCGCGTGACCGATCACCGCATCAACCTGACGCTCTACAAGCTCGACCGGATGATCGAGGGCGAGATCGACGAAATGGTCGATGCGCTGATTTCCGATTATCAGGCCGGGCAGTTGGCGCAGCTGGGCGAGCGGCAGGGATAAAACGATGAAAAACCTTGCCGAAGCGGTGATGGCCGCCAAGCGCCGGTTTGCCGAAGCGGGTCTTGCCGACGCGGCCTTCGAGGCGCGTTATCTGGTGGGCGGGTTGCTGGGGCTTTCGAACACGGAGGTATTTACCGGTGGCGACCGGCTGTTGACGCTGGCCGAAACGGCGAAGATTGCCGACGCGATCGAGAGGCGTCTGCGACATGAGCCGGTGCATCGCATTATCGGTGCCCGCGATTTTCACGGGCTGACGCTAAAGCTTTCGAAGGAAACGCTGGAGCCGCGACCGGATACGGAAACGCTGGTGGAAGCGCTGTTGCCGCATGCGCAACAAATCGCGGCGCAAAAGGGCGCGGTGCGGCTGCTCGACATGGGCACCGGAACCGGTGCGATTGCGCTGGCGCTTGTGAAGGCCCTGCCGCAATTGACGGCTATCGGCAGCGATATTTCGCGCGATGCCCTTGATACGGCTGGCGCCAATGCCCACCTGAATGGTGTTGCGGACCGGTTTTCGACAAGGGAAAGCCGCTGGTTCGACAAGATTGAGGGATGTTTCGACATAATCGTGTCAAATCCTCCCTATATACGATCAGATGTGATTCCCGAGCTTCAACCGGATGTCCGAGATTTCGACCCGCTTGTTGCATTGGATGGCGGCCCGGATGGGCTCGATGCTTATCGTGACATAGCAGACGGTGCCCGCGCGTTTCTTGAGCCGGGTGGATGGATCGGTCTGGAAATCGGCTACGACCAGAAGGAAACGGTCGCGGCAATTTTTGAACAACAGGGTTTTGCACTGATCGATGCCGTGCGTGACTACGGCGGAAACGATCGTGTTCTGCTGTTGCGTGACGTTGCGCAAGGAATGTCGCAAGACCAGTCACAAGCAAAAGCATGACAGCCGAATAACAAAGCTTGTGCGAGACTTAGCGTGTTTTGCACAAGCGAAAGAAAAGGCTTGGAATTCCGCGGGAAGCGGGCTAGGTTCAAATTACGCACTGGGTAGCTGGGGATGAACGAGTTATCGTTCGGGTTCAGAATCGACCGGAGTTCGGCTTTTTTCGAAGAGCTTCGAGGGTTGGTTCAATCCTGGTGCGTGATCAGACAAACCGACCTCCACGAGCAGCAGAGCGACGATGACGTCTGCATGCAGCCAGTGGAGCCTTGGTCCGGCGCGTGGCCGGCACGGCCAGCGTGGCCCTTTTATCAGCAAAACTAGAGAATTCAGGTGAAAGATCGATGAGGCCAGGACAACAGCAGAATAAGCGTGGTCGAGGGCGCGGTAACAACAACAATGGCGGCGGCGGTGGTGGTAACAACTTCAACCGCAAGGGCCAGAACCCCCTGACACGGACTTATGACAGCTCCGGTCCCGACGTGAAGATCCGTGGCACCGCGCAGCATATCGCTGAAAAATATGCGACACTTGCGCGCGACGCCCAGAGCTCCGGCGACCGGGTCATTGCAGAAAACTACCTGCAGCATGCCGAACACTATAACCGCATCATTGCTGCCGCACAGGCGCAGATGCAGGAACGTTTCCAGCATCAGGATCGCCAGGACTATAACGGCCAGGACGATCGTGACGGCGACGATATCGACGGCAACGATTTTGACGAAACCACGGGTGCGCAGCCGGTCATCGACCAGCAGCCGCGCGAAAACCGTGAGCAGAACCAGAACCGCAATCGGGACAACCGTGGCGACCGACAGGATCGCGGCAATCGCGAAGACCGTGGCAATCGTGAAAACCGCGGCGAGCGTCAGGACCGTGACAATCGCGGCAATCGCCAGGAGCGCAACAACGAGGTTGCGGCGGAAGCCAAGGCTGAGGCTGCTGCCGAAGCTGTTGCACCGGAAGCCGCAACCGAGGTGGACGACCAGCCGCGCGTCGAGACCCGCGAGCGCCGTCCGCGCCGCGAACCGCGCCAGCCGCGCGAGCAGGTGCCTGCTGCAGCTGCGGTCAATGACGGCACCGGCCCGCAGCCGGTGATCGAAGGTGTTCCGGCCGAAGTGGCAGCTGAAGAAGCCGAAGCAACGGCTGCTCCGCGCCGCCGTGCCGCCGCCGCCCGCCCGCGCCGCCAGCCGCGCAAGGCAGCCGAAGGTTCCGAGGGCGAAGGCGAAGCCAAGCCCGAGATGGCAGACGTTGCCGGCGAATAAGGCTTTTGCCTGATCGAGATGAAAAGGGCCGTCCCGGTTGGGGCGGCTTTTTTCGTTCCGGGGGAGGGTGGGCGTCGTTGGATGTGGGATTAAACTGCTACCAGTGCCATGGATCCCATCTGTCGGCGAGGCGTCCGGCCGATATATCGATGCGCTGCCAGCCCGGCCCGTCGTCTGAGCCCACCAACGTAATATTGGCGCCCGACGCATAGCTGCGCAATTCATCGCGGCCAAGTCTATAGGGTGCAGGCTCGGCGTCGTGAGCGGCAAGGTAATGCCGTTGGAGTTTGCCGCGCAGATCCGGTGAAATGGCCAGGTCAATGATGGCCGTCGCCTCGTCATCGCTGAAACCTGCGTCATTCGCCGGAAAGATGACGAGCTGTCCATTATCCCGTCTGGGCTCGCCATATCGAATGACGAAAGCACGTGCGCCTTTCCGCCAATTCTCCAGGCAACGGATGCGTTCCGGAAAAGTGCGGTGATGCAGTATTCCGTAAAAATGCGCGAGATGGATCTGCGCCTGGGCCGCGATCCGCTGATCATTGATCTCCGACAATTCGGACAGGATCGGGATCATTACCTCGACCCTGCTCTGGAGTTCCGTCGCCGTCATCACCGCCAGCTCGAGGTTGCCAGCGGCGATCATTCGGCGCACGGCTTGCGGATCTCCGGCGGCCAGTTCGTGGATGTGAAAATCGATCCCGTTGAATGGCATGTCTTCGGGTTCGGGGCCTCGACGTCTCTCTATGATGTCGAGCATCCAGTCGACGACATCAAAATCCAGTTCGTGCCAATCACCATACATCAGCCCGGTCCCGGACCAGTAAGGGCCGGCAATTCCCGGACGCTCGATTTCCTTTTCCGTCAAGGCGGCGAAGAACGCCCTGTCGGAACGGTCATCTTCCTCGTCAAACCCTTGCCCGCTTCTGCCGAGGACGCAGGCGGCGCAGGCGCGTACGTGATCTGAAGGATGATCGAGCAGCGGTGGCAGGATCGAGCCGGTCCATGGCGCGAGCCCGCCGATCAGGATTTTTGCGGCCTCGATGCGATCCTGCTGCGGGCCCGGGATCTGTTTTTCCTGAAGCGAATGCAGCCATGCCAGCAATCCATCGGCAAAATCAGGATCATCGCCCTTATAGTGGAGTTGTTTCAGGAACAGGGGCAGGACATCGGCATGACGTTGTATGGCGGATTCGATCACACCGATCAGCCAGTCAAGCCGCTGCCGTTTCTCCTGGTTCGGTACCTGACGTTCTTGCTGGGCCTCTGCCCAGAACACCGCTGTTGCCAGCCGTTCCACGGCGGCGGCGCGGTTGCCGGCGTCATCCGCTTCCAGCAGTTTTGCCAGACGTGGATACCAGTTTGCCCAGTCCGCGGGGCCGAATACATGCAGGGGAGCCTTGAGCAGCTCTTGGGGTGAGTTTGGTTTCATAGCGGGTGATGATCTAGGGCGCACAACCGATTAGAGGAAGGTGTCAGAACGCACGCAGATGAATGTCCTGTTTACGATGACGCGCGGCGTTTCGCTAGCGAGTGGGGCAGTCCGTTGCCGTTTGGCATGCTCTCCATGCGAGCGGGCAAACCCGAAACGGAAACACTCCATCCTCAAAATTCCTGCCTCGCCCATTTCCGTCATATTGCAGTGCGCTATGTGATTTACCGAATGGTGATCGATATTTACCGCGATGCGCAAAATCATTACGCTTGCGCACAAACCCTATCCAATCAGGAGGCGCTGCCGATGACGACGTTCGAAACCTTTCTCGAGGGCCAGAAACAGGCGGGCCTGGACGACGATCTGATCGCCGTGCTGCGCGAGGTTGCCGAGGCCACGCGAAAGATTTCGGACACGCTGAAAACCTCGTCGCTGGAAGGGCTGACCGGCGCCACCGAAGAAACCAATGTTCAGGGCGAAACGCAAAAGCCGCTCGATATTCTTTCCAATGACATTCTGCTGGATGCGTGTCGCGCGCTGCCTTCGGTTTCCTTTGCCGTGTCGGAAGAGCTGGATGCGGAAGTGGCGATCCATGCCGACGGCCGATATGCGGTTATCTTCGATCCGCTCGACGGTTCTTCCAATCTCGATGTGAACGTCACGGTCGGCACGATCTTTTCCGTCATCGAGGCGAAAACGGCCGCTGATATTCTGAAGAGCGGGCGTCACCAGTTGGTGGCCGGTTATGCTGCTTACGGGCCGCAGACGACATTGGTTCTGACCACCGGCAAGGGCGTGCAGATATTTACTCTCAATGGCGAAGGCACCTATGTGCTGACCACGGCGGATGCGAAAATTGCGCCCGAAGCCAAGGAATTCGCCATCAACGCCGCGCGTCGCGCTTCGTGGGATGATGTGGTTGCCGCCTATATCGAGGAGGCGATCGATACCGGTCACAACATGCGCTGGGTGGGCTCGATGGTGGCCGATACGCACCGTATCTTCAACCGCGGCGGCGTGTTCCTTTATCCGGCCGACCGCAACAAGCCGGCTTCGGGCGGCCGCCTTCGCCTGCTTTACGAAGCCAATCCGATCGGTCTTCTGGTGGAAGCCGCCGGTGGCGAAGCGATCATCGGCGAGACAAAAATCCTCGATCTCGAGCCGACCGGCCTGCATCAGCGCGTGCCGGTAATTTTTGGCTCCAAGGCGGAGGTGGACAAGCTTTCGGCGGCTTATAGCGCGCGAAAACTGGAAGCGGCTGCCGAATAAGATTTGGGGGGAGGGGCGGCGGGAATGCCGCTCTTGAAAGAATTCAGTGCCCGGGCGGATGTAAATTCCGTCCGGGCATAAATGTCAGAACAGCGTCTGGTGGCTTTCGCACTCGTAGCGTGCTTCGTCGAATTCATCGACATGGGCCTGCGCAAATGCCTGGAACTCGGGATCGCTGATGTGCTCGACACCCTGTGGCAGGCCGTGATCGTGAATCAAGGTCTTGAAGATATCGATGAGCTGGGTGGTCTTGTCTTCCGACATGGTCGTTACCTCTGGATGATACGCGTAAAGCTCACCCCCGGGCCGCATGCGGTGCATGATGCCGAACTTCACAATTGTCATTTAGGGACGCGATTGCTGCGACAAAATGGCATGTCATCTATTTGTGATCGGAGGATCACACGGCCGTGACGGGGGTGGACAAACGGTGTCGTGTCGGGTTGTCCATCCCGACATTTTTGGTGCAACATCGCCGTGCAAATGGGTTTGCGGCTAGGTATGCTCGGCGGGGCAGCGATGAACAGGATTGTCCGCTGAGGGAAAATCGACAGGGAGAACAGTCGATGGACGATTTTGAAATCGAATATGATCTGCTTGGCTGGCCGGAAAACCTGATCGCCCTTGCCGGCCGGCTGGGCAAGACGGGGTTGCGGGCCGCAACGGTAAAACAGCTTGTCGCAACCGCCCGGCCGGCGATGATGCTGGGCCCGGTTTCCGTTGGCGAAGACGACATTCCGCTCGGGGCGACAAAGATCGGCGGCCGGCCGGATATCGCCGGCAATTTCGTCTGGCCGGTTCGCACACCTTATCCCGATTCGCGCGAGATGGCGGAAAAGGAGATGGAATATGGTGCAGGCATCATGGCGCTGGCGGGTATCGCACCACCGTGGATGACGCCTGACGAGGCGAAGAAATTCATCACGAAAACCCTGCGTGAGCGCGATGACATGGCTGCCAGTCTGGAAGAATTGCGTGCCGAATCCGAGCTGGAACTGAAAGAGCTGGAGAACGACGACAGCCTGACTGACGAAGACAGACAGGCCTATCGCGACATGCTGGACGATACCTATGATCTGGGGCCGATGCCGACGCAGGAGGAGGCTGAGATTGCTGGACGCCATGCGGTGATGACGGCAGAAGCGCTGACCAGTGACTTTCCACTCGCCTTCATTGCACAGATCGATTTCGCATCTCTGGCAGCCGCGCCGGGTTTCGATCCGGCTCTGCCGAAAACAGGCCGGCTTTATCTTTTCTACGATCTCATCGGCCTGCCGGATGCGAGCAACCCTGCCTCCAGATCGGGGTTTCACGCGGTTTATGACGATACGGAAAGCGGTAAGCTGGTGCGACTGGACCTGCCGGCGCCCCTGGCTGAACTGAAACCGCTCGGCATGGCGGCGCTTCTGCCACCGATGGCGGTGAAGGCCCGCTCGGCACTGACCACGGTAACGCTCGAAGCCTGTGACGATCTCGGCATCGCGCTCAGCGATGAGCAGATGGCGGAATATGACGAATGGCTGCTCGGCGAAGTGGGCTGGCCGGGCCAGCCTGAGCGCGACCGGCATCAGCTGGGCGGCTGGCCGCGTGCGATCCAGGGCAACATGCAGGCTTTCAGCCAGTTTGCGGCCAACGGCGTCGATGCGTCGGCGCTTGAGGACTGGTCGAGCAAGAAGGCGAAGGCGCTGCTTGCCGATGCCGTCAAATGGCATCTGCTTTTCCAGCTCGGGCCCGATGACGCGCAGGATGCCGCTCTGCCGGGATCGATCAATTTCCTGATCCGCGACGAGGACCTTGCCGCGCGCCGTTTCGACCGTATCTGGGCGGTATACGAGCAGAGTTGAGAGAGCGCAGTTCTCGCGCCTTCCAGCGCCAGCATTAAGTCTCTGTTCTGCACAACATCATTCTTGCGACCGGCGTTACATGCCTTTTCACAAGTCGTGTTTTAGTCTCCGAAACATATTCTCGGAAGGCACCGGCACGCATGAAAATCTGTCTCGTCAATCCGCCGCATACGGCGATCGGAAGCCGTGTGCCGGATGATCACCTGCCGCCGCTGGGTCTGCTTGCCATCGGCGGGCCGCTGATCGATGCCGGGCACGACGTGTCGCTGATCGATGCCGAATTCGGGCCGATGCCGATTGCCGCCATCCTGTCAAAAATTCTGGCGGCCGCGCCGCAGGCGGTGCTGATCGGCCATTCAGGCTCGACCTCGGCGCATCCGACGGCGCTTGCAATTGCCGAAGGCATCAAGGCGGCGGATGACGGGATATTGCTCATCTATGGCGGCGTGTTTCCGACCTATCACTGGCAGGACGTTCTGTCCGAGACCGATGTTTTCGATGTGATCGTGCGCGGCGAAGGCGAGGGGACTGCCGTTCTCCTGATGGATGCCTTGCAGGCTGGAACACCGCTTGGCCTCGTCAACGGCATTGCCTTTCGCGATGAAGACGGCCGCGCCAAGGCGACGGCCCCGGCGCAGGCAATTGCCGATCTCGACAGTTGCCGTGTCGGCTGGGAGCTGATCGACCATGACCGCTACAGCTACTGGGGTGGCAAGAAGGCCGTGGTTATGCAGTTTTCGCGTGGCTGTCCGCATTTGTGCAATTATTGCGGCCAGCGTGGATTCTGGACCCGCTGGCGGCATCGTGATCCGGTGCTTTTTGCGCGCGAAATCGCAAAACTTCACCGCGAACACGGTGTCGAGCTGATCAACCTTGCCGATGAAAACCCGACCTCCTCGAGAAAGGCGTGGAAGGCGTTTCTCGAGGCGATGATCGCCGAAAATGTGCCGGTTCTGATCGTCGGTTCCACCCGTGCCGACGATATCGTGCGGGATGCCGATATCCTGCATCTCTATCGCAAGGCGGGTGTGATCCGCTGGTTGATCGGCATGGAAAATACCGACGAGGCGACGTTGGCGCTGATCCGCAAGGGCGGCGGCACGGCCTCCGACCGGGAGGCGATCCGGCTGCTTCGCCAGCACGGCATTCTTTCCATGGCGACATGGGTGGTCGGGTTCGAAGAAGACCGCTTCAAGGATCTTTGGCGCGGTTTTCGACAGCTTTTGTCCTATGATCCCGACCAGATTCAGGCGCTTTACGTGACGCCGCACCGCTGGACGCCGTTTTTCCGCATCGCCAAGGACCGGCGGGTCATTCAGGGCGATGTGCGCAAGTGGGATTACAAACACCAGGTTCTGGCGATGGCGCATTTCCGGCCGTGGATGCTGTTCTTCTGCGTGAAGGCGATCGAGGTCGCCATTCAGGCGCGGCCGAAGGCAATTGGCCGGCTGCTGTTTCACCCCGATCCGGAACAGCGGCACTCCATGCGCTGGTACACGAAGATGGGCCGGCGGGTGTGGCTGCGTGAAATTTTTCAGTTCATGTTCAAGGACCGGTTCCTGAGCGAGCGGCCGACGCTCGAAACATTCTGGGGCGGTCCGCAGGATGCCGAGGAAGAATCCATGACCTTGCCGGCGCGGCGGCCTAAACAGCCAAAAGCGAAAGTGCAGGAAGCCCTTTAAGTTTTCTGTTTCACTGTGTCCGCCAATGCGCAAATCGCCTCCAGATAGGCGGCGCGGGCGTGGGCGTGCTGGAATGTGTGCGATGCGCCCGTAACCGTTCTCGTGGTGATGGTCGGGTAGCGGTTCCGCCCACGTCCGAAAAAATGTGCGTGTTCTTCCAGCCCGATATCGCCGGGACTGTAGAGGATTTTCACCGGCACCTGGCGCCGCTGGAGATCGGCAAAGGCGGCGTAGACGGCACGTTCACGGGCGGAAACGCCGCCGACTGCCTTGGAAAGCGGGCGCATGGCGTGCTGTTTCAGGCGGGATCCGACGGCTTTGCCCTTGCGGGCGAGATTGATTTCGCCGCGCAGTGCCTTTTTCAGCGTCTTGAGGTCGAAAAACCGGCTGCCGTAATGCTTTAAGGTCTGCGTCTGTTCGGTCAGCGCCGAGACGATCGGGCGGTTTTCCGGCCAGAGGAACATTTCCGGGTTGATGCCGACCATGCCTTTCAGGCGCGGATCGCGCAGGCAGGACTGGAAGGCGAGATAGGCGCCGGTGCAGCGGCCGGCGGCGATGATGGGGGCAGGGCTTTGGCTTTGCAGAAAATCCACGGCTTCCGAAACATCCGTTACCTGAATGTCCGTGTAGATGACATGGCCTTCGTGACCTTCGACAGCGGGGCTGTCGGCGACATTGGAGCAATCGAAACGCAGCGTGGAGAGGCCGGCGCGGGCGAGATCGCGGGCAAGGCGTGCGGAATAACTGCCCCAGCCGGCCTGCCGTTCATAACCGGCGGCGAGCAGCAGGACCTGTGCCTTGGTGGCATCCGGGCCTTCCGCCGGATCGCAGGCGATGCCGAACAGCCGGTTGTTGCGACCGAAACGCAGCGGGGTTTCGCGGTAGTTTTCGCCGCTGTGGGAGACGGGGGAGGGGTGCGTGGTTGATCGCGACGCACTTTCGGAGGGGGCGGCAAGAGTAGCGATCCAGTCGGCCACCTTTTCCACCACCGCCCGCGGCACTTCCGCGAGAATGGGATTGATGGTCAGCCGATCATAACCCTCGAAGGGTTTTGTAGTGACATCGGCGCCGAGCCTCTGCAGGTGTTCGGCAAGCTGCGTGTCTGTGGCGCGCTCCTGGCGGGCAAGAACGAGCATTTTGGCGGCTGGTGGCTTTTCGAGTTTCAGAAGGTCGATGGTCTTGAGGCCGGCAGCGACGCCGAGTGGCAGCGCCACTTGCGCAATGGCTTCCGCTTCGGCGTCCGGCTTCAGCGACAGTTTTTCGACGCTGATGGAGAGAAAGGCGGAGAGTTCGCGCACATGGATGCGGCCGGATGTGACCGGGGCGAGCAGAACCATGGCTTCAAGGCCGGGGATTTTCGGTGCGGCCACCGCAGCAACGGGTGCGCCGACACCCTGTGCGGTAATGACGATTTTTTCGCAACCGGATAGCCGTTTCAGGTGATCGGCGGCGAGGGCAAAACTGTCGGTCCAACTGTTGAAATCGGGCTCGCTGCCTGTCTGCGTCAGTGCATCGCCGGTGCCGGGATAATCGAAACGCAGGCTGGCCACGCCCTGATCGGCAAGCTTTTCCGCGATCGTTCGGATGAAACGGCGGCTGCAGAGGTCTTCCACCCCGAAAGAGCCTGCAAACAGGACTGCGATATTATGGGCTCCGCTGCGGGAGGGTTCGAAAAGGCCGATGGTGCCGGCAAAGACGAGCGGTTCGGCGGCAGGCCGTATAACCTGCCTTGCCTCCTGGTCCAGATGGCCTTGATGACTGATGCCTGTGTGCATGTCCGGATTGTGCCCCCACATCCTCAACCCCTGCATTTATGCAATTTTCGATTGCGATTTGATTAAGGGGTTATCATCCCGGCAGGACGCGGTTCCGCCTGCAGCAGGAACATACGAAATGCTGGAAAACACTCCTTTAAAACAGCAAAACTCGCTCCCATATCTCCACCGAAGCCGCAATTAAGGCTTTGGGGCTTGCCGCAATCGGGAGCCCGGTTCCAACCGTCGTTTCGTGCCTTTCGGGCGAAGCGATTTCAGGAGGTCATGAGAATGAACATCGAAAAATATTCCGAACGCGTGCGCGGTTTCCTGCAGTCTGCCCAAGGCCAAGCCTTGTCTGATGGCCACCAGCAGTTTGCCCCCGAACATGTGCTGAAAGTGCTGCTCGACGACGATCAGGGCATGGCATCGGCGCTGATCGAACGCGCCGGCGGCAATGCCAAGGAAGCAAAGATCGCCAATGATGCCGCCCTTGCCAAGCTGCCAAAAGTTTCCGGTGGCGACGGGCAGATCTATCTTTCGCAGCCGCTGGCCCGCGTGTTTTCAACTGCCGAAGACGCCGCCAAGAAGGCTGGCGACTCTTTCGTCACCGTTGAGCGCCTGCTTTTGGCGCTTCTTATCGAAAGTTCTGCCTCGACTGCGGCCAGCCTGAAGAAGGCCGGCCTGACGGCTCAGGGCCTCAATCAGGTCATCAACGAATTGCGAAAAGGCCGTACCGCCGACAGCGCCAATGCCGAACAGGGTTTTGACGCACTGAAGAAATATGCCCGCGACCTGACCACGGATGCGCGCGAAGGAAAACTCGACCCGGTGATCGGCCGTGACGACGAAATCCGCCGCACGATCCAGGTCCTGTCGCGCCGCACCAAGAACAACCCGGTCCTGATCGGTGAACCCGGCGTCGGCAAGACGGCGATTGCCGAAGGTCTGGCGCTGCGCATCGTTAATGGCGACGTGCCGGAAAGTCTCAAAGACAAGCAGTTGATGGCGCTCGACATGGGCGCGTTGATTGCCGGCGCAAAATATCGCGGCGAGTTCGAGGAACGTCTGAAAGCCGTGCTCAACGAAGTGCAGGCGGAAAACGGCAATATCATCCTGTTCATTGACGAGATGCACACGCTGGTCGGTGCCGGTAAATCCGATGGCGCGATGGATGCCTCCAACCTGCTGAAGCCCGCGCTTGCGCGTGGTGAGCTGCATTGCGTTGGTGCGACCACGCTCGATGAATACCGCAAGCACGTGGAAAAGGATCCCGCTCTTGCCCGTCGTTTCCAGCCCGTGATGGTGGAAGAACCGACGGTCGAGGACACGATCTCGATCCTGCGCGGCCTGAAGGAAAAATACGAGCAGCACCACAAGGTGCGCATCTCGGACTCCGCGCTGGTTGCTGCGGCAACCTTGTCGAACCGCTACATCACCGACCGTTTCCTGCCGGACAAGGCCATCGACCTGATGGACGAAGCCGCATCGCGGCTGCGTATGCAGGTGGATTCGAAGCCGGAAGAACTGGACGAACTCGACCGCCGCATCATGCAGCTGAAGATCGAGCGCGAAGCCCTGAAGAAGGAAACCGACAGTGCTTCGGCTGACCGGTTGACCCGTCTCGAAACCGAGGTGACGTCTCTGGAAGAACAGGCGGATGCGCTGACGGCGCGCTGGCAGGCGGAAAAGCAGAAGCTTGGCCTTGCCGCAGACCTGAAAAAGCAGCTCGACGATGCCCGCAACGAGTTGGCGATTGCCCAGCGCAAGGCGGAATTCCAGCGTGCCGGCGAACTGACCTATGGCGTCATTCCCGATCTGGAAAAGCGTCTCGCCGAGGCCGAAGCACAGGATACCACCGCCAATGCCATGGTGCAGGAAGTGGTCGATCCGGATGCGATCGCGCATGTTGTGTCCCGCTGGACCGGCATCCCGGTCGACAAAATGCTGGAAGGCCAGCGCGAAAAGCTGCTGCGCATGGAAGACGAACTGGCACTGTCGGTCGTCGGCCAGGGTGATGCGGTTCAGGCCGTATCGCGGGCCGTTCGCCGTTCGCGCGCTGGCCTGCAGGATCCGAACCGGCCGATCGGTTCGTTCATCTTTCTGGGCCCGACCGGTGTCGGCAAGACCGAGCTGACCAAATCGCTGGCGCGGTTCCTGTTCGACGACGAGACCGCGATGGTGCGGCTCGACATGTCGGAATATATGGAAAAGCATTCCGTCTCGCGGCTTATCGGCGCTCCTCCGGGTTATGTCGGTTATGACGAAGGCGGCGCGCTGACCGAGGCGGTGCGGCGCAAACCCTATCAGGTCGTGCTGTTCGACGAGATCGAAAAGGCGCATCCGGACGTGTTCAACGTTCTTCTGCAGGTGCTGGATGACGGTCGCCTGACGGACGGGCAGGGCCGCACGGTGGACTTCAAGAACACCATCATCATCATGACCTCGAACCTCGGTTCCGAGTTTTTGACGCAGATGAAGGATGGCGACGACAGTGACAGCGTGCGCGAACTGGTGATGGCGCAGGTGAAAGGCCATTTCCGGCCCGAGTTCCTGAACCGTGTCGATGACATCATCCTGTTCCATCGCCTGAAACGCGATGACATGGGTGCGATTGTCGATATCCAGCTGCAGCGTCTGCTGAAACTTCTGGCCGATCGCAAGATTGAACTGGAACTGGATGACGATGCCCGCATCTGGCTAGCCGACAAGGGGTATGACCCGGTTTATGGTGCCCGCCCGCTGAAGCGGGTGATCCAGAAATTCGTGCAGGACCCGCTGGCGGAAGACATTCTGGGTGGAAAGATCCCGGATGGTTCGACCGTCAAGGTGACATCCGGTTCGGACCGGCTGCTGTTTCGCGTGAAGGGCAGCATGAGCGAAGCGGCGTAAGGTTGCTGCGAAGTTAGAGTGAATAGAGAAGGCCGCGCCGGGTGACTGGCGCGGTTTTTTTGATGATTGGTCAGCAAAGCCCGGTCATGTCTTTCAGCCAGATCTGCGCCAGTTTTGGTTCGCCGGGTGTGTTCGCGTGATGGCTTGAGCGGACCTCCATCAGCCGTGCATGTGGTGCGAACGGTTCGCTGTAGCCCAGCCGGCTTCGGAGCATCGTGATCTGATCACCAAGATCCAGTAATTCCGAGGCGTCGGATGAGGTCAGCCGCTTCTGCATGTGTTTGTTCAATGTAGCGATGGTCGCGTCATTTTGGCCGAAAAGCCCGGACTTTCCGGCTGCACAACGCTTGAGCGCATCGAGCAGCAGTTCGATATATTCCTCTTCCAGAGCTTTGAGCTGACGCTGTCTTGTCATGAATTACTTCCCCTGATTATCTGCTATCTCCAGTTGCCAGGTCACTAAAGGTCGATGGCAGGATTGCCCGCGTCTACAATCCGCGACGACCGAAGGCGGGTTTGGCATGGGATTGTGGCTGCCGGGTCGCGCGAACGGGTGCCGGTTGCGGTGACGCATAATGTGCCTGGGCCGATGTCGAGGGAATGGCACTGTCATCCCACGCGGTCCTGCCATATCGATCACCGCCCGGCATATTGTCGAAAGATGGTGGCGGAGCGTTGCGGGAAAAGCTGTCACCCGGCATGAACAGAAGAAACAGGCAATGCAGGAGTTGCACAACGAGGTTCAGGCCTGAAAACACAAGCTTCATTTCCACGCCCGCTGCCGCCATGCCGGCGAGGTGGGCGACAGTATAAAAAGCCATCAATCCGCCGATGACGGGCAACGGATTGAGGCCGATATCACGAATTCGTACCGCCTGCATGCTGATCGACATCCAGAGGAAAGGCAGGCCGAAGAAAACGAGTATCGCGAACCCGCCGATGCCTGCATCCGCTGCTGCCATTGAAAAGAAAGCAACACCAAGAATGGCACCGGCAATGAGACTGATGAGCATGCCGGCGAAAAAATACTGAAGTCTGTTCAGGCGTCCGCCGAACATGAATAGACTGTCAATCATCCTCAACCCCTCAAGCGAATTGAGGCAGATGACATCATACAATCCATTCCGGTTGTTAAACCGGATTTCTTCAATTTTAAGTAACGCGGATTTTGTTCTTCGGTTTCGAAGTGGTGATGGCCGTGCAGCCGGTAAACGCATGCGGATCAGCGCGGCAATATCCGTCTACCTGTTCTTCAGCGCCTTCAGCTCCCGTTCCAGCTCGGCAATCCGCCGATCCTTTTGCGCCAGCGCCGCCTCCACGGCAGAAGCCTCGAACATCTGCGGAATATGCTGCGGACAGTTGACGTCCCAGGCGCTGACGGAAATGACGATCGCCTGTTCGATCCGGGCATTATAGTCCGTTGGCGTCAGACGGGCGATCAGGTCCGCATCATCCTCGATCACTTCTGCCGTACCCCAGATTTTTATCCGCCGCCGGTGGGCATAATCCATCAGGAATAGCTGGACTCTTCGGTTTTCGGTCAGGTTGCCTTGCGTCACATATTGCCGGTTTCCGGCAAAATCCGCGAAACCGAGTGTCTTTTCGTCGAGCACTTTCAGAAAACCCGGCGGGCCGCCGCGATGCTGGATATAAGGCTGGCCATCGGCACTCGCTGTGGCGAGATAAAAGCTGATGCGGCTTTCGATGAACAGCTTCAGGTTTTCCGGGATTGTTGTCTGCCAGGAGCCGCCTTCCTCCATATGCGCATAGGCCCGTCTCGACCCTTTTCGCGCCTGGATTGCCTTGACCGCCGGGGTGAAGGCGACGTCGCTGGAATATTCGGCATCAGCACCGGCCATGTGATATCCCCCGCGGCAAAGGTGCCGCGCGGCGAATTATGCAAAACTGTCGGATTTTTGCAAAGCTCGAAAAATTACCGGCTGGCGACCTGATCGGCTGGCTGGCCGTTCGGGTTCAGAAGCGCATCGATACGCTTGCGTTCCTGCTCGAACTTGGCGAGCGCCTTGCCATCCAGCGATTTGCCACCCGGCAGACGCACCTTCAACGGGTCCACCTTGGCGCCATTGACGATCAGTTCGTAATGCAGGTGGGCGCCGGTCGACTGGCCGGTCGAACCGACATATCCGATGACCTGACCCTGCGTCACCCTTGCGCCTTCTCGCACGCCCTTGGCGATGGCGCTCTGGTGATTGTAGGAGGAAACGTAACCGTTGCCGTGGCGGATGAGCGTCTGGTTGCCGTAACCGCCACTGTCCCAGCCGGCCTTTTCGACGATACCATTGCCGGCGGCGATGATCGGTGTGCCGCGCGGGGCTGCCCAGTCGGAGCCGGTATGCATGCGCGAATAACCGAGGATCGGGTGACGGCGCATGCCGAAACCGGAGGTGAAACGGCCATTGGGAACCGGGTTGCGCAGCAGGAACTGACGGATGCTCTTGCCGTCCTGATCGTAATAATCGACCGAATTGTCGTCGGTGTTCAAGAAGCGGTAAAAACGTGTGTTGTTGTCGCCGAAGCGGGCATTGACATACAGAAGTTCGGAATTGGCGGTCGCCTGGCCACTCTGGTCGGCCACCGAGAAAAACGCCTCGATCGTATCGCTCGGGCGCAATTGCGCCTGCAGGTCGACATTGCTGGCCAGCAGCTTGACCAGCAGCGAGGTCATGTCGGATGTCATGCCGTAGGAAAGGGCGGCGCGATAGATGCCATCATAAACGCGTGGCAATTCGCGGCCGGCAATCATCGGCGGGGCTGAATCGTCGAAGGCCGTGTTGACGGCGTCGAGCTTCATCGGCTCCTGGCCTTCGATGAAGCGGCCGCGATCGTCGAGCGCTATCGTCATCAGGTGGTTGCCGCGCCGGTAAAGACTGGCGCGGACGATCTGCACCATCTCGCCTTCCTGGATCAGACCGATACGTAGGACCTGGCCCTGCAACAGCTTGTCCGATCCGACATAGGGCGACAGGCTGTCCGCCAGTTCGGCGGCCTGCGCCTTCGGATAACCGACAGCCGTCATGGCGGCAACGATCGTCTGGTCCTGGCGCACCGGAATGACGTCGTCGGCATAATCACGGGTTTTGGGCGTCACCGGTTCCGGAGCGGAGACGGTCATGTTTTCTTCAACGACGCGGGCCGAGATCAGATTGCTGGTGTCGAGATGGTCTTCGTCATTGTCGAAACGGCGCGGATCGACATAGGCCAGCCCTGAGACCTGGCTGTTGCCGGCGGTCAGCAACGACCCGTTGGTACGCACGTTTTCCTCGACCTCGTCGAGCGACATGCCGGGTGCATAGGTATAGCTGCCGCGGGTGGAGGGGAAGGGAATGGTCTGCAGGCTGACATCGCTGTCGACCTGCGAGCCGTAGATCAGCCCGGTACGGTTGACGGGAGCATCATCGTCATTCTTCTCGCCGGTGGAAAAGATCGTCAGCGGATTGAAGGACGGATAGTCCTCGGTCGCGACGTGGTTGGCGGCAAGCTGCATCTTCACATGCGAAAACGGCTGGCGGCGAATGATTTCCTTGGAGCCTTCATGCACCACGGTCGCCACATCCATGACCTTGCGGTCGGTCGGCATGGCAACGATGTTGGCGCCGAGCAGGCGTTTTCCGCGCGTAACCCCTTCGCCGTCATGGGCTTCGGGTATGGAGGCATAGGCTTCGGCGGGAATGGCGAGCTGCTGGCGACCGTCAAGCGCCGCAAACAATGCGACCCCCATCAGGATGGAGGAGGTGATGCCGGTCAGAAACGTGCCGGACAGCCAGCGCACCGAAATCTCGCGACGGTCGGGCGCGCGCCTGCCATCCGCAAGGATGGGGGCGTCGTTGCCGAGCGATCGGATCATGTTGCGGGGTGTCATCATGCCACGTCTAAACCAATTTCCCGTTGCGAAGCGGGCCCGTCCTGCTTTTGCGCCATTCTATATGAGGCTGCTTGGCTGCAAGATGTGCCCTTTTCAGGCCTGCGAGTCAAACAACCGCCGGCCCTTGCCGGGCAAGCTGATACAGGCTTCCTGTATAATGGGTATTTCTTCCCCTCTATAGAGAGTGAGGATTGAGCGAAGCATGTCGAATGATGTGCCCCGTTCGGGATGGAGCCTGACCATTAGATTGTGATTTTGTCGGGGCAGGACGAAGGCAGGACATAGTTTCTTAATCGAGAGATGAAGGTTCGGCCCAAATCCGGCGTTACGGGCCTGGATATTGGCATCAATTTAAATGATAAAATGGTGTTTTTAAGAATATATCATTTAATTTCATATACTTGTTCGATTTTTGCATTTTTATGAATTTGGCCTGTTGACGTTTTCGTGGGGCTCGGCCTATAACCCGGTCACTGACGAGGGCGGCGGCGCTGCTGGCGACGAAGTTCTTGTCTCAAAAATCTTTAGAGAATTGGCGGAATGCTG
>NZ_JAUSRF010000028.1 GCF_030811685.1 Neorhizobium huautlense
GGGCTGATATCACCGAGGTCATGACCATAAAGCGAGCGCGCCTGATGCGGCAGCTTCTCTTTGAAATATCCTTCTGGAAGGCGATAGCGTCGCTCGATGCGTCGAAGGATTTCAAAACTGGCGACAGATCTTGGCACGCGCTCGCCTTGGATCCACGATAGCAGCGTCTTGTTGTCGAAAGTCTCATTCAGTTGCACGACGGCTCGGTAGAGTTGCCAGTAGGTATCGCCGAAGCGGCGCATATGATAGGCCAATGCATCTTGAAAACGTGCCGGGTCTTCTTTCGCTTCGAACAGTGGTTCAGGGAAGGGACTGATTGGTTTCGGTGCAGGCCCGCGCGATGGCGACGCAGAGTTGGCAAAGGTACCGTCTGCCGCGGCGCGTTGCGGCTTTCTGGTCGAGGGGGGGAGGCCCCGGTCGGTGCAATCTTGTCCAGGCGGACTGTTGGCTTTGGTGTCCGTCTCTCTTCGGCTGCTGGTGCTGCGCCGAGCCATCGGATGATTGCGTCCAAGCCCGGCCGGAGCTGCCTTTTCAATTCAGTGGTCAGCTCAGCTTCTATTCCACAGGCCTGTCCGATCGTGGACCAGTCGATGCGACCATTTAGGAGTGGGGGCGATTTCCGGTATATGATCAAACTGACCAAGTAGGGCCGGATGTTCTCCAGTACCAGCTTGGATGTGTTCGGCGCTATGCGCAGCTCGCAGAATTCAGATATTTTTCGCTGAAAATGTCGTGATGAAATGTCTTGTTTGGGCATGCTCTAAATCCATTGCTGTCGACATCAATGTCGAGAGCGGGGAGATAGGATTTGGCCTTTAACAAAGCATGTTTCGGAAATCTTGATCTGACGAGCGCAAGCTTCAATGCGGATGCGTTGTTTGCCTTTGTCGACTGAGGAAGCATGGCCCCTTTCGTCGAGGCGCCAAGATTGATATATCTTTTTCCGAAAAAGGTATAACGCTTAGTGTTTCCATCATGAAGAAGATCGATCTTGTCTATCAGACAATGCTAGCCGAACTGGGGCAGCGGTCGATGGATGCTGCATGGACTGCAGACTTTCCGGCAGAAGGCCGGTTCCAGCGCGTCGTGGTCAAGGATAAGACATACTGGTACTTCGATATCCCAGACGGGTCTGGTGGAAAATCACGACGGTATGTCGGTCCGGCTGAGGATTTGGAGATCACTCAGCGCGTAGAGACGCATAAACGGCAGAAGGACGATCTTCTGGCGCGGCGACGGATGGTGAGTAGCCTAACCCGCGAAGGCGGCATGATCGCACCGGACAGCATGTCGGGAGCTATCGTGGAGGCGCTTGCGTCAGGTGGTCTGTTCCGGCTGCGCGGCGTTCTCATCGGCACAGTCGCGTTTCAGACCTATGCGGGGCTGTTGGGCGTTCGATTGCCGGCCGCTGCCGTTCTGACCGGCGATGCCGATATCGCGCAGGATTATGCGATTTCTCGTGAGGTTGAAGATACACTGCCTCCGATGGTCGACCTGCTTCAGGAGGTTGATCCGAGTTTTCGCCCGGTTCCGCATCGATCAGGTTCGATTGCCTCATCCGCTTTCCAGAGCGCCACGGGATATCGCGTCGAATTCCTGACTTCGAACCGTGGATCCGATGACTACATCGATCAACCCGCAACCATGCCAGCCCTCGGCGGTGCAAGCGCCGATCCGCTGCGGTTTCTCGATTTTCTGATCAGAGATCCAATGCGAACGATCCTCTTACACAAAAGCGGTGTACCTGTGACAGTTCCCGATCCAGCTCGGTATGCGGTCCATAAGATGATCGTGGCGACAAGGCGGCGAACGACTGGCTTGAGTGCAATCAAACGCGACAAGGACATTCGCCAAGCGGAAATCCTGTTTGAAGCGCTCTATGAGACACGTAGGTCGTCTGATTTTGCAATCGCCTTTGAAGAAGCTTGGCAGCGGGGTCCAGCATGGCAGGAAGCCCTGCAAAAAGCCGAAAGTAGTATGCTTTCAACGGAAGGTCAGGAGGCACTTGGGCGAATTAGGAAGCAGGGAAACAAGGAAATCGGAATAAGCGACGGGAATACCTGACTTAATCGTTTATCCTACTCCCGAGTGTTCGAGAGAAAGCGATTCAGATCCCATCAAGAGCGAAGATCGACGGTATCCGGCCGAAAGCGGCGCGCAACTTTGTCAAAAACTCGTCTCTCACTGGCGCTTGAAGGCGAAATGGATGAGGTCGCCCACCTCGCACCAGGCAGGTGCGGGGCGTTTGATCAGGTGCTGTAGCGTCAGCGACTACCCCCGAAACTTCCCTTCGTCGGAATCAGCGGGATCGTAGTTCACATCAAAATCCTTGCCGGCCTTCTTGCCGGGCGGGTCTCGATGGACGGTAGCGTCCTCGGAGCCCGTGATTACGGTCGGCTTGGCACTATGGACACCACTTGCCTTTCGGTCAGCCTGGGAGGGAGCATATTGTCCTTTTGCGTCGTCTTCCGGGTTAGACATGTCAGTCTCCTTTCGTCTTGGCCGCATCGGACAGGTCCGTTTTCAACGGATCTCAATTGTTCTCTCCGACGGCATCGCGGTCGACATCGGGATTGTCCTTTGCAGGCAAATAGCCACGCGGGCGTTTTTCCTGTGGTCCCTCCCAACGGGGAGATTGATCCGTGGTGCCTGCGGCACCTTCCTTCGGAGAATTGGTCATCGTGAGATTCTCCTGAAGTCAGTGGCTTGCGTGATGTTCGTTGCGTTTGCGCGTTGCAGCCGCCTTCTTCGCGGACGCCGAGCGTTCTGCGGCAGTTCGGTTGGCGGATGCTTCTCCCCCTGCGCGCCCACCCTTCTTTGACGACGAGTGGTTTTCCGCCTTGCTACGGCCGGAACCGGATTTATTCCCGCCGCCGCTCTCCTTGTTTACCGTTGCCCAGGCTCGGCGCTCCGCTTCCTTCTCGGGAACGCCGCGATCCTCGTAACCTTCCTCGATATGTTCTGCCTTGCGCTTCTGCTTGTCGGTATAGGCCGATTTATCACCACGTGGCATGGTTGCACTCCTTGCTCTGGTTCGATGTCTATATCCGAACTGACGCGCCCGCGCGGAGTTCCCCAAGCCGAGAAGCGCACCGGCCACGGTGCGTGCGGAAGTCCTATGAGGCCGCCACGTCCCCCGGTCGGAAATAATTGCAACCCGTGCTGGAACTTAGAGAGCAAGGCTTTGTTCGGCGCCTTTCAAGATGGGGCGCCGCATGGACATTTTTCATCCAAGCAATCGACCCGCAGCCTCTTCGGAAATGAACGAAACCTTGGCGGAAGAGCCGAACCGCAGAGCCGAGATGAAAACCCTCAAACTGGTGGCCAATGACTGAGCCGCATCTAACCGCAGGTCCGACCGAAAGGGTCGAGCTTTTCTGCTTTCGAGCCCTCTGGAGGATTACATGAACAGATTGACCATCTCTGTCCTGACCGCATCTGTCTCAGCACTCCTGCTTTCAACTCCCAGCCTTGCCCAGATCAAAGGGACTGTCGGCGAGGCGTCCGACGTTGTCATCCAGGGCTCCATCCTCGAACCGGAAAAGCTGGAGGTCACGGACGACGCCAAGCTGACCGGACTTATCAAGGCGCCGACAGGGTTCAAGGTGGATGTGTTTGCACGCGACCTGATAAATCCACGCATGCTCGCCGTCTCGCAAAAGGGGATCGTCTACGCGACCCGCAGATCGGTCGGTGATGTCATCATGCTGAAGGATGGCAACAACGACGGAAAAGCCGACGGCGCGGTGACAGTGGCGAGCCGGCCGAACATGCATGGAATAGCCTTCGACGGCAACAAGGTGTTCCTCGTCACGATAAACGACGTCTACTCGGCTGATGTCAACGAAGAGGGCACATTCGGATCGCTGACCCGCATCATCAACGATCTGCCGGATGCCGGCCAGCATGCCAACCGGACGATCAATGTCGGTCCCGACGGCATGCTCTACATTTCCGTCGGCAGCACCTGCAACGAGTGTCAGGAAGACAACCCCGAAAACGCGACGATTGTCCGCGCCAGCAAGGACGGCAAGACACGCACCATCTTCGCCAGTGGGCTGCGCAACACGATCGGGTTCGACTGGGAGCCGGCGACCGGTGCGCTTTATGGCATCGATCACGGTATCGACTGGCTCGGCGATGAGGTGCAGATCGAGGAATTGAACCGGATAGAACAGGGCAAGAAATATGGCTGGCCATATGTTTATGGCATGAGCGGCATCAACCCGCATATCAATCCGCCCGAAGGTATCACGCTCGATCAGTGGGCAAAACAGTCGACCGAGCCCGTTCTCGGCTATACCGCCCACAGCGCGCCGATGCAGATGGCATTTTACGATGGCAGCGCCTTCCCGGCCGACTACCGGGGTGACGCTTTCATTGCCATGCGCGGCTCGTGGAACCGCAGGCCGCCGAGCGGTTACGAAGTGGTTCGGGTCAATTTCGAAAACGGCAAACCTGTCGGATTCGAAAAATTCCTCGAAGGTTTTCTGCTTCAGCAGGAAAACGGCAAGTATGGTTATCTCGGCCGTTTGACCGGCATCGCCGTTGGCAAGGACGGGTCATTATACGTCGCCGATGACAGCAATGGCGTCGTCTACAAGGTTTCCTATACGGGCGCCGTCGCAAAGCAATCGGTCGAGACAAACGCCATTCCGAATGTTGTCTCCGAAATGCCGGCATCTCAAATCGCAATCGATCTCGTGAAAGGGAAGGCCGAGCAGGCGATCACCGTCAAAGCCGGCTTCGACAAGGAAGGGCCGATCCCGGCCCAATATGTCGCTGACGGGGACAATGCCTCTCCGGTAATCGAATGGGCCTCCATACCCGAAGGCACGAAATCCTTCGTGCTGATCGTCGACGATCCGGACGCGGCAAAGCCGAAACCCTTCATGCATTGGCTCGCCTACGACATCCCGGCGGCAACGACAAAGCTGCGGGAGGGCATTCCCGGCACGCCGATCCTTCAAGAGCCGAAGGCGATGAAGCAGGGCGCCAACAGCATGGGGTCGATCGGCTACACCGGGCCAAAACCGCCTGGCGGTGATCCGCCCCACCATTATCATTTCCAGGTGTTTGCCCTCGATATCGAAAACCTTGGCCTTGAGCCCGGCGCAGATCGCGACGCTGTCCTGAAGGCAATGGAGGGCCATGTCCTCGGCAAAGGCCAGATTGTGGGCATGTCCGAACGCAAGACAGCGGCGAAATAGGTCTTTCCTCTGAGCCTTCCAGGAACATGTACGGTAGTAGACGGAAGGGAACTCTGCATCAAACCTAGCGGTTACATCAGACAGGCATGCCAACGGAGTTCCAAATGTTCGATGCACTGACCATGTTTTTCCTAACCGCCCTCCTGGTGTTTTTGATTGGCTCCATTGGGATCTTTATCGCGCGGCGTTGGCGGTCTAGCAGGACGCGTGTGCCTCAGTTGCCGCCCGAATTCACCAAGCAGCAGTGGCTCAATCGAGAGGCCGCGCGAGATAGGCCGCGCCGCTAGACATGCTTGCGTGGGCACGTCTCCGCGGCCCGCTTATTCCAATCCTTTTCCTGTTCCAGGCCCTGAAAGCCAATCTATCCGCTATCCGCTGTATATGTCGCGCTCCATCCCGAGCTTGATGCGCCGGGGCTAAGTCCGTCGGTCTCATCCAACAGATAGGTTTCCAAGTCGCCGCCACACGCGGCTTCGATCTCCTTGTGAGTGTAGCCAGCAGCGATTTCGGCTTGCCAGATTTGCCTAGCCTCTGAGCCTCGTAATCGGACTTGGTCTTACCTCGTTGGCCTTGTGAGATCACGTCGGCCACTTCGCTGCGCAGCCAGTCTTGGATGTTCTGCATATAAGTCTCCATTCAGTTGCGAACTTACTGCGATCGATACGTCGAAGCCTGCCACACGAAGGGTGCGTTGTTTTGTTTGCTGTAGGGGCATCAGTCTTCATCAATCGCTGTTGGGCGTTGCGGTAGCTGGCAGGGCATTTTCGCTTGATGGAGCCGCGGGGCCATCAAAATGGGTGCTCTGCTGATCGGCGGGACGGCAGGGCACAGTGGGCGCCTGGCTTACCAACATGCTAACCGCTAGACCTTCCGCTATGACAACCGCGAGACCAACGAGAGGCAGAATCGACTTTCTCCGGCTTTGCGTAAATGATCCGAAAGCAAAGCTGTCCCGAGAATAGTTGCCCGCCTGTCACGACCACGGGCCAAATCTAGTTTTCCATGGGTCATCCTCCAAACGAATGATCCAGAGGGCGCCAGGCAAGGGGGCTCTTTCGTGGTTCACTCGATCCGACCAAATAGGGCTCCTACGACCGCATTGATCGCTAAACCTGAAACGGCGAGAACTAATTTTCGTCTGCCGCATGGATCTGCAAATTATGACCACTGCCACGAGCGTGAATCCTCCGACGGTCCCGATCGGTCATTCGTCGTGCATGCCAACTCACTGAAGCACGATGGTGCTTTCCTGTTCTAGTAGGCGGGAGTATGTAATAAACCGCTCGTCAATTCGCTCCGTTGCAATTTGAGCTGGGCAACTGACGCCTGCGTCCTACCTTACGTACGGGACGGAGGTATTGAAGCATGGTTTATCCACGCGCCACATCGGAAAAAGCTGAACAGACGCACCGCATCTCGGCTGAGATCATGGTGGCGGAAAAGGAGGCCCGCCTAAAAAAGACCGATCGTTTGCGACAGGCGCGTTTGGCGACGCTAGCTCGGGTTCTGGAAAACGCTGACAAACCCTAAAACGATTGCCCCACAAGAAAAAAGGGCCAGCGAAGCCGCGGCCCTTGAAAGTGGGAGGCCAATGATACCTCCAGAGGGAACAGCAAGCGCCCGGGGGACAATGGGCGCAAAGCTGACCTGCATATGAGCCTCATTCACTTCCTGAGCAAGGGCGGATTGCCCTCGTATCAGTACGGTCGCCAGATTTTTGAACCTCGTTATGCGCTTCAACAGGTGCGAGAGCCTTTGGTTGTCGCTCATGCTACGAAGATGCGCATAGTTGCGGACTTTAATTTCGTCGTGATGCTGGACGCGAAACCAAAGGATTTGGCTTTCGTTCGACTTCGGTCTGACCTATTTCAATACGCGCCCGCTGTTACGTTTCGGCTTCCGTCGTAGCCATTAATTAGTTGAGGAGGAAACTGCTGCAAAGGACGCAGGCTGAGCCTTCCCGCTTCAGCAAGACCTTAGCTCCCGCCCAAGAGGTCTGGAACGCAATGCTTCGATGGTGACATCACGACGTCGATAGAGCTCGAGTCGATTTTGCCGGGTTCGATCCTCGAGGTCACCCGCCGCTTCATGCTGCAGATTGGCTTCAACCGCCATCATCACTGCAGTAAAGGCACCGCTGATCAATTCAATGCCGCCGAAGAAGTCGCTTCCCACCGGTTTTCTGATGCCGGGCTCAGCCTCGTCGAGGTGTTCCAGAAGCTCAACAAGAAGATAAGCCGCCGCGAGCGGCTCCCGCGTTGCGTCGGTGAGCGCGCGACGATGAACGGACCCATCGGTCCCATCGCGAAGAGCTTTGATCAGCGCTAGTGACGCCGCCCGGTCCCGTTCACCTGCATCAACCAATCGGGCAGAGATGGAATCCAGCTTTTCGATCGCCATTTCGTTGTCGACGCCGTGTTTGCGCGACACTGCAAGAGCCATTCTCGCCATGGCAACACCGATCCGGCCAGCGATCAGAGATGCTGAACTGCCGCTAACCGTTGGCTCAGCCGTGCCTATTCGGGAAAGGAGTTCTTCGAAGTGCACTTCCTGCAATCTCATTTGGTGCCCGTGATTTTTCTTGACGCGCAGCTAGCGTTGCATATCTGCGCGGATTTTCCGGATGAGGATATAACCTGAGAGACAGAAACAAATCGAATTTTGAGAATGATCGGCCATTCGGTTCTCAGGATGCCGAAAGCTCTCCACAGCGCGAAGCCAACGACAGTCAATGCGTACATGCGTGCCGAAATCGCCGCGGTATCTCCAGTTCTGATCACCTTCCAGACCTGCGGCACAAAGCTCGTTACCGAGCAAATTGAAGCACCATATCCCACCAGCAATGTCGTATCCAATTTTCGTCGTCCTCTGTTTCCGGTCAAGGAGATGTCAGTTCGTCATCTCACGTTGGCGATCTGGCATCGTGGACTGCCCCCCGCGCCAGATTGTTTGCACACTGCTACAGCCGCTCTATCTGCGTGGCGCGTACGACGATCTCATCTTCAGAAAGCTGATTTTCCAGTCGTTGCCGGAATTGCGCCCACCAGGTACGGTCGAGCGTATCCGTCATTATTTCGGCAACGATAACGCGGTCCCGCTCGAGGTTGCCGTTATCGATCCACAATCCCTCTGCCGGAGCATTCGAATGAAGGGTCACTCCGCCAAAACGATCAGTCAGCTCGGCGCGAATGCCTTCGAGCCTCTTGCGCGTTAAGGCTTTCGTCAGCGGAAGCAGGATCTCGACCAGGTGCGGCATTTCCAAATCCCGTGGTTTCTCGTTCTGTAACTTAACGGGAGGTCCTCGGTTCCGCGGGACTGCGCATGATCGCGGGTTTCGCGTGTACCTGGCTCATCAACACCAGTTACGGCCTCACCCGTTGTGCTTTTGCATGCGAGGTCGCTTATCCGAGATTTAGAGCATCGCTCCCGCAAGACTGATCAACCTCGACTGCCCAGCGCAAGACTCTTTTGCGGAGAGAAGCATCCTGATCGGCACTTGGCCTGCGGGTCATCACCGTGACAACCCGCAGGCCAGACGCGCCAGGGAACTGCACGCCTCCCTATCGGTTCAATCTTTAAAATGGGAGAAGTATTATGCAGGACGATAAGGGAAACAGTGGCGTGATGAGCAGCATCCTGACAGAGCTCGGGGTTTTTCCTCCCGAAGGCGGTGATCAAGTTGCCATGACGATAGAGCAGCAGGAGATCATCGCGGCCTATCGCACAGGCCGGATAACGCAAAAGCAATTCGAAAGACACCTATCGGATGATCCTGGCCTGGCAAATCATCTTGCTCGCTTGAGCCCCGCAGATCGTGGTGAACGTTCGTGACCTAGATCGTTATTCTTAGCCCCTGCGAACGACAGACTTAGCCCGCCGATGTTCAGATCTTACGTTCCTCCAAATGACCGGGCAGCCAGGAACGAGTCGTGGGAGTTCCGAGTTTTGTTGCGCCAACAGGAGGACTCATCAATGAACGACAGAGAACAGCAACGCCGCGAACGAGCGTATAAACTCTGGGAAGACGAAGGTCGGCCCGAGGGCGCGCATGACGACCACTGGAAACGCGCCGAAGATCAGCACGAGTTGACGGAACAAGACCAGGGCGACGTGAGGAAGGTCAATCAACAAGCTGACTACGAGTTTGCCACGGAGGACGGAGGCTCCGAGAATGCCGCCGATATTAAGCCGCCATCGGCTATCAGCCCGGATTGAGGAAGACACCAATGGCCGACTACAAAAAAGGCGACAAGGTCACCTGGGAGACAAGCCAAGGGGAGACCGAAGGCAAGGTCGTCACAAAACAGACCTCTGACACCAAGATAAAGGGACACACGGTCAAGGCCTCGAAGGACGATCCGCAGGTTATCGTGGAGAGTGAAAAGTCAGGAAAGAGGGCGGCGCATAAACCCGACGCCCTCAAGAAAGCCTAGTGCCTAGTGCCGAGCGCTGGAGAAATCGCAAATGCGACGTGCAAGATGTCGATGTGGTAGCTTGACCGCCGTCTGCCAGGAAGAACCGACGGTGGTGTCGGTGTGCCATTGCCTGGAATGTCAGCGCCGTACTGGGAGCGCCTTCGGTGTTCAGGCGCGTTTTCCCAAAACATCTGTAAGAGTCGAAGGCACATACAAAACTTATGAACGCGTCGGCGAAAGCGGCCTCTGGGCGCGGTATCATTTCTGTCCAGATTGCGGCTCGACAGTCTTCTACGAAAACGAGGACATTCCTGACGCATTCGCAGTTCCAGTCGGCAGCTTCGCTGACTCTGGCTTCCCACAGCCGACGAGATCGATCTTCGAAAGGCGTAGGCACCAATGGGCGAGTGTGACCGGGACAGGGACCGACCACCAATTTTGAGACCACATTCTGTGGAGATCGACTTGCTTATATTCGAATCCCCATATGCTTGCTTTATTAATCCGGCGCCGTATGGCGGAGGCCCGTATCCCCGGTGTAAAGCTGCGGGCCTTCAATAACGCTACGGCGTTCCAGCCTCCAGACCCGAATGTTGCGGGCCTGCCACACTCTGATACTCTGTCTGTTTTTGAGCGGTAGTCCTTAGGAACATCACCACTCCCGGGCTGTTTGTAGGTGATCGCGCTCTAGTGATCCGAGGCCACGGCATGGATAGTTCGCAGACCTCTCGCATCGTCGACCTCGAAAGCATCTCCCTGCACATTGTGGAGGAGGGGCCCGCCAACGGCGAGCCTGTCCTTATGCTCCACGGCTTCCCAGAATTCTGGTGGGCTTGGAGAAAGCAGTCCTCCGCTTTAGCTGAAGCCGGGTTCCGCGTCGTGATGGTTGACATGCGTGGCTACGGTCAGAGCGAAGCGCCCACGGATGTCTCCGATTACCGCATCGCAAACCTAGTTGATGATATCGTTAGACTTGCATCCCACCTCGGCTGGCAACGTTTCAATATCGTTGGCCACGACTGGGGCGGCATCGTTGCCTGGGCCGTTGCCTCTCTCCACCCCATGCGCGTGAAGCGGCTAATAGTACTCAATGCGCCCCACATCGATGTCATGGCCGACGTGTTGCGAAAGATGCCGTCGCAGATGGTCCGTAGCGCCTATATCGCCTTCTTCCAATTGCCATCTCTGCCGGAAGCGCTTCTGTCGGCTCGACGTTTTAAGTTGCTAGTCGATGCGTTGACGAAGACGGCGCGGCCGGGCAGCTTTACCGACGATGAGATAGAGCGCTATCGACAGCAGTGGCAGGTCGAAGGTCATCTTAAGGCGATGCTTAACTACTATCGGGCCCTGATCAGGGAGGCTCGACCTGCACTGGGGCGCATCGTTCCGCCCGTTCTCATCTTATGGGGCTGCAGAGATCGTGCCCTGGATTTCAGGCTAGCAAAAGAAAGTCTGGTCCAGTGCGCCAACGGTCGGATGTGCGTGCACCGAAGCGCCACTCATTGGGTGCACCTTGAGGAGCCTGAGTGGACAAACGGGCACATCATCCGTTTTTTAGCAGAGGATCATGAGTTGGACCGACCCGAGCCAGGCCTGTTCCAGGAAACGGCCTGACACTGAGCGAAACGTTGAGTGGCGCAACCATTCCCTGTCGTACCGCGTTCGATCAAAGATAAACGGAGAGCACGATGGGTAAGAAATTGAACCGCGTCTACAATGCTTTGATCGAGGGCGCATCTGACGGTCTTGTCGGAAGCGTCTTGCACGACTTTGTCATCGAGAAATGTTCAAAGACATCCAGTAAGCGTATCGTCAGAGCCTCCTTAATGGCGCTTACGGATCCCGATGTCCGCGAGCGATATGTTCTTGAAGCGGTGTACGACTTGGCGATCAAGTATCGACTGTCATCTCTCGGTGTCGATGAAGACACCCACGAGGACGACGAAGACGATGGTGTGGCTCCATTGATTTCCAGCGATCTAAAAAACAAGCTCCAGAGTTCCGCATCTGTCGTGGCACTCAGCGAAGGTGACGATCCGGGCGACCCGCCTGCTAGTCGACAGGTCCATTAAAAGGGCCGGATCGGAAACCTATGGCAGTCGAAATCGAAAGAAAATTCCTGGTGACCGACGGTAGCTGGCGATCATCAGTGGGTGATCGCCGCGAGATCTCGGATTATTTGATCGCACGCTTCGAGCACGAAAGCGGGAAAGCTCGTGTCCGCATATGTGACGGAGCGGCTATGCTGACAATCAAAGGTCCGCGTAGGGGTATCAAACGAAACGAAGTTCACATCACGCTTGAAGACGACGATGCCCGCTCGATGATAGAGGAGTTCGCCTTGGCTCCGCGTCTCAGAAAAATCCGGCATGAGGTGAAATTCGAAGGCCATGTCTGGCAGGTTGATGAGTACCTCGGCTACCTTGAGGGTCTAGTGACCTGCGAGATTGAGCTTCTGTCAGAAGAGTGTGCATTCGTTAGCCCTCCATGGGTAGGTAGGGAGGTCACCGCAGATACCCGATTTCGTGCCACAGCTCTTACGACTTTGGCAGAGAGTGGCGACCAGATCGCCATCCGTGATTTGATCAAGCATACACAGAGCGTTCAGGCCTGATCGACGTCACGCGTATCCATTGCCATGTCGTGCAGTGCTTGCGTATCGTCGGGTGTGAATTCGGCCGAGTGGATCACTGCCAGAAATGCGGCTCGTGCAACTTCCTTCTTGCTCGCCTCAGGGTGCCGGGCTCGAACGGCTTCAATGAGTTCCTTGGGCTTCATGCCGGGGATTACGATCTCTCTGATCGCGGCAGCGATCGCTTCGATCTCTTTGAGCTTTTTCTCTCTCGCATCACACACTCTCCGGTTGTCGAGAAACTATACCACGCGAACGCGTGACTTTTACGACCGAGGCCAAAAGACGGGTTTATGTCGTTCTGGTCGGGGATCGAGTTACCCAGTTGGACCGCGCCTATGCGGCCGCGTCACCATTCGCTGTCAGGTTGCGCCGAATGCGCAGCTGGTTAGAGTCGTAATCGATCTCGATCAGTCTGTATCCACGGCTTCGATTATCGTCTTGAGGCCAACGCTCCTTGGCTGCGGTCATAACGACCTGCTGGTGATCCCGGTCAGATGGCTTTTCATTCTATGGCTGGTAATTTTTTAAGAAAAATGAGCCGGGAAATTCGGAACGATCCCGATCGCGACGGGTTGATCATACAGGTGGTTCAATGAGCAGCCCACGATGGACTTTCCCGGCGATTACGATCGGGTAGCGATTTGAAGGCCGTCCGGTCCACTGAAGAATGCAGAAAAAGGAGAAACGACCATGGGTTCGACATCCGACAAAATTTCCGGCAAGGCCAACGAGCTGACCGGGCAGGCAAAGCAGGCGGTCGGCGATGCCACTGATAACCGCAGTATGCAGGCGAAGGGCGCCGCTCAGGAAGCAAAAGGCGACGCGCAGCAAGCCAAAGGCGAAGCCAAAGACGCTGTGAAAAACGTCATCGACAAATCTTGATACCACCGTGCTTCCCGCACAAAACTGGCCCGCTTTTCAGCGGGCCTTTTTTTAGCCATCAATGTAATGGCGGTGGCTCACCACTTTCCTCGCGAATGGGGTTCAGCAGACTGGCTGTTGCCTCTTCGCCCTGCTTGCTAATCCTTGAGCGATCACCATCGATCTCGATCAATCCTGCCTCGCTGATTTCTTCCTGTTTCTTAGCACAGGCTTTACAGCCTGCCCCATCATTGAGGATCACGGTGACCGGCTCGCTACTGAGCAATCCTTTGCTAGGCAGCAAAAACGGGGATCGATCGTGCTTCACCAGTCAGGCACCGAGGTGATTATTGATCCCGCTGCTCCGTCATGAGCCTCGCCATCTTTCAGCTTTGGCAAGATTAGCCCTCGCTGAGTTGATCTACTTTCAGCCAGGACCGTCAGCTCGTAACTCACCCATCAGGCCTCTGTAAAATTTTGAGGAACAATCGGATTTCCCTTGTGTTGAGTTGACTTCACCAACCGGACAAAACTTGGGAGAGATCCATGAATGAGCACGAGCAACCAGCGCAGCCTTCGGCGGCTGAGCTGAAGACAAAGGTGGCGGAGGATGTTCAATCTGTCACTGATTTTGCCCGAAACGAAGCGACAGCTGCGACAGACAAGGCCAAGGATGCCGCGACTGATCAGAAGAATGTAATCGCACATAAGCTTGGTGACGTTGCCATGGCGATGGAAAAGGTTGCAGCGGAGCTCGAAGGTGGGGAGAACCGTGACATCGGCCGCCTTACCCGAAATCTCGGCAACAATTTGCGCAGCGCGTCAGACAGCATACAGGATCGCAGCCTTGGCGAGATCGCGGGCATGGCAGAGGATTTTGGCCGGAAGCAACCGCTTGCTTTTCTCAGCATCGCTGCGATCGCCGGTCTAGCAGCCAGCCGTTTCATCACGTCTTCGGCGCCGAAGTCTGATCGATCAGCGTCTTCTCCGAAGAACCCTGCCGAAAGTCGGCCGGTATCCGGCCTTCCCTCCACCTTGGTCGCGTCCACCAACGTTGTCACCACGGAGGGCCGGTTCAATGACTAACTCAACCGAAAATCGATCGCTCTCTGAACTCGTGACCGGTCTGGTCGGGGACATTTCCGGTCTGTTTCGCAAGGAGATCGAACTCGCCAAAACCGAAGCCTCCGAAAAGATGTCGCATGCCCTGACAGGTGTGGAAGCATTCGCCGCAGGTATCGTCCTCGCGATTTGCGCCGTTGGCGTACTCCTCGCGGCATTGGTGAACGGCATCGGGGCCCTTCTTGTAGCGCAAGGCATGACGGAGCCAAACGCTGATGCACTCTCATCCGTACTGGTAGGGGTCGTTGTCGCATTCATCGCGTGGATACTCGCATCACGCGGCCTCAAAGCTCTCAAAGGCGAAAACCTCAAGCTTGAACGCACGTCAGCATCCTTGCAGCGCGACGCTCAGATCGTAAAGGACAGAACCTAATGGCCCACACGTCAGAGAATTCTCGATCGGCAGAGATCGAACAGGAAATCGCCCAGGATCGCCAGCGTATCGAGGAGCGACTTGACGCTATTCAACAGCGCATGTCTCCTGGTCAGCTAGTAGACGAAGCGCTAGCGTACGTGAAAACAAGCGGCGGCGGTGAATACGCCTCGAACTTCGGTGCTGCGGTTAAAAACAACCCAATTCCCCTTGCGCTTATGGGAGTTAGCCTCGCGTGGCTGATGGCAGGGCCGAAGACGGACGTCTCGTCCTATGCCGCGAGCTCCAGCGAGACCTACCCTTTGGCGATGACAAAGGGTGATCTTCGCCGGATTGGTCCTCCGGAAGCAGATGCAGGCGGGCGCTATAGCCACTTTACTGACGCAGCAGGAAGCCGGTTCAAAGCGCTCACTGACGAGACCGGGCGCCGTGCAGGCCACTTCGTGGATGCCAGCGGAAAAACCTTTCGTGGTTTTGCCGACGCATCAGGGCGTCAGATCCACGACATTCGCGATGAAGCCGGCACTTTGTTCGACGAAGCGTCGGGGTGGGTATCGCATACTTGGGAAGCAATTTCGGATAAGGCTCACACGGCAACAAAGAACCTCTCGAGTGCCGGAAGCAACGCAGCTGATATGAGTTCGCAGCTCAACGATGCCGTGTTGAAACACTTCAAGGACCAGCCGCTTGTAGGAGGTGCCCTTGCATTCGCTCTGGGCGCCGCGATTGGTGCAGCGCTGCCCCACTCTCAGGTTGAGGACGAAGCTCTTGGAGAAACGTCCGACAAGCTGAAAGACACCGTCTCAGCAGAAGCTGCAAAGGCGGTAGATAAGGCCGGCGAAGTTGTCTCAGGTGCCTACGCCAAAGCCGTTACTGTTGCGTCCGATGTTCATGACGCCGCACGGGATCGGGTCGCCGCGGAAACTAAGGCTGCAGACTCTTCCGAGAGGCCGCAAAAATTCTAAAGACCTACCGCTGTTTGCCCGTCATAATTGGCGGGCAAACATGCAGGTCTTCCGCATTCGGACCAGCCAAATAGAGTTCCAACTACCCCATGCACAGGTTCAAAATGAATGATGTTACCGATCGTAACTTCGAAATCGCTGCCGCGCGACTATCGGGCGAACCACTGAATTTGTTAGCAATAAGATACGGACTTCACATTAATTCAGTCAGCCGGATAGCTCAAGAAAATGCTATCTTGGTGACACGCCGAAATAATCGGCGAGTCCCCCAGGGCCTAACGGTTAGGGCTGCAGTCGCGTTAGAAGATGCTATCGGTATTTGGCCAGCGGAAACAGACCGCAGGCAGATCGCCGATCGCTTTCCAGACATCTTGAGGTTCCCCGTCCGTCGGGCGGTTCTATCAGAGATAAAGGACTGGCTACGCGCTCCTGCAAAGACCAGCTCTGTCAGTTGACCTCGCGAAAAGCATCGTTTGCGCAATGTTCGGCACTTCGGCACTTCGGCACTTCGGCAACTCAATACGGACGGAGTTCCGTAATAGGACCGTATGACGGCCGACGTTTCAGGTTGTTAAATTCACAAAGCGTGCGATGACATGCCAGCCGCGTGCTTCAGGTCGATGATTCGAACCTCATCGAGGAGAAGATCGCGTTTTCCAGTTGGAAGTGGCGCGCAACCTTGCCTAATGCTCCTCTCTTAATAGCCCATAACCTTGAGTTTGGCTCGGCTGAGCTGAACAAAGATAAGGAAGCTCCGCCGTGCATTTTAAGGACGCGAGCAATTTTCTCATGACGATCAAAACGGAATAGTCCTTGAGAGTTTGAGACACAGGCACATGTTGTATTTCTTACGGCTAATGGAGGATGCCAATGCAAACGCAACATTCCTGGCTGGGTCGTCGCATTCTGATCGTCGAGGATGATTACCTTATTGCGTCACAGCTGGCGTCGAATTTCTTGGCAGAAGGTATCCTCGTTGCCGGTCCATCGGCAAACGTGAAAAGTGCGATGGCCGAAATCGCACAGACGCCCATCGCTGGCGCCGTACTCGACATCAATCTCGGGGAAGAGCTTGTGTTTCCTGTTGCTGACGAGCTTGAGAAGCGAGCCATTCCTTTTGTTTTCTCAACAGGCTTTGAACGGAACATCATACCTGAGCGTCATGCCCGTAAGGTCGTATTGCAAAAACCGATCGCAGAACGATCGATCCTGTCGGCTCTTTCACAAGAGCGTCAGGCATCCTTGATCAATGACACAGACATATGTCGAAACAGCATTCTTTCACGTCTGCCTAAAGAGGCGCGCAGATCGATGCAGCCAAAGCTGCAAATGATAACGGTTCGGCAGGGGATGACCATCGAAGCCCCAAATCAAGTTGTGAGCCAAATCTATTTCCCGATTGACTGCGTCGTGTCGGTCATCGCTGCTTCAAACGGGGGAAGTCGAATCGAAACCGGACTGATCGGCCGGGAGGGGCTCACTGGAGCGGGAATGCTGGTTGGAGATGACAAGACGATCTATGAGCTTGTTGCCCAGATCGAAGGAGACGCGATTGTTCTGTCCGTGCAAGATTTTTTGTTTTTCCTGAACCACGTACCGGAGCTACGTTTGCTTGCTGCTCGTCACGCACGTGCCCTTGGTGTACAGGTGAGCCATACTGCATTAGCGAACGGGCGCTTCGAACTGAGCCAGCGCCTGGCACGGTGGCTGGCCATGGTATACGATCGCGTTCCTGGCAAGGCGTTTGACCTCACGCATGACTATCTTTCAATCATGTTAGGGGTAAGGCGCTCTTCAGTGACCAATACCCTCCACGTTCTGGAGGGTGAGCATCTCATCAGGTCTACCAGAGGCAGCATCGAGGTGCGTGACTATCGTGGACTTGTTGCAGCAGCAGGTGAGGCTTATGGGCTGCCCGAGTCTGAGTATGATCGGTTGATGGCCTTGCCTCTGACAGACTCCATGAAATTTGTAAGCTGAAAACGTCAGTCTGTGGGTAGGTGCCGCTTCTCAATGCTCAAGTGAAATGGTTCGTCCACGCAAGGTGAGCTCCAGATGCCTTGGGTGCGTTAGCGTACCGGCCGGGTTTCCGTCTTGAACATACTTCATCGATGCCTAAAATTCACATGTACGTTATTGCCATGGGAAGTCGATGCAGCAGCCAAGTGCATTTCTCTTTGAGACCGACAATATTCATGAAGTGCCAGATGCCGGTTTTTTTACCTGGGACGTCCCAGACAACCTTCTCTACGCTGATGGCGCACTCGCGCGCCTGTTCGGGATCGACGAGGTTTTGGCAGAACAGGGCTTGCCGATCGAGGATTATCTGGCGCGCGTCCACCAAGACGACCTAGCTCGCTTGGCAAAGGCAATTCGTGACAGCATCGTGGAACACACTGCGCAACAAGAACACTATCGAGTCCTTAATGCGGCCGGCAGGTACGTGAATGTTTGTTCGTTTGGCAGAGGGTTCCGGGATCAAGACGGCGTGCCCGTACGGTATGTCGGAATCGTTGTACCCGCCGAGCAGTCTGACGTCCACGCACGCGTCTCGCACTAGCTTGGGACGAGCGGCGACAAATCGGCCGTTGAAACTTCGAAAGACGTGTCGCTTTATCCGATGCAAAGGGCTTCGGCTACCGGTTGTCACAGTTCCGCCCACGAACTGTGACGTCATATGCTGGCGATCAGGAACAGGTCTGGCCTTGAAGAGTTAGCTCATCACGCGTAGTGAGTGGCGAGCCAGCGAAGCCAGTCAAACCACAACTGCGGCAGCCGGATTTTTGGACTGAAATTGACCCTATGAGCCGTTACTACTTCCACCTTCGCCGAGATGATCAGATTGTTTCAGATGTTGAAGGCGATGAGTTTTCAGACAGCGAGGCTGCACGTGTAAGTGCCACAAATGCGGTGCGTGAACTTGTTGCGGCGCGGATTAAGACCGGTCAAATTTTTTCCGACGAATACATGGATGTTTCTGACGAAGAGGGAAATGTCCTCTTTAGCATCTCGTTTCATGACGTCGTCCAAGATCACTTGAAAAAATAATCGCTCATATCTCTCCGATTAGCCGGCGATATTCCTCCTCAGGGTCACCGTAGGCCGCTCCTGCAAAATCCTCCAGACCTTTGCGGTCACGAATCGTGACCCTGCCACGCTCTGCAAAAACCAGTTTGAGTCCTTCGAGAATGTGGAAGGCATTGGTTACACTTGGACGGCGTACAGCAAGCATCAGCGACACAAAATCGTGGGTGATCATGATTTCATCACCGTCAAGACGGTCGTGGCACATGAGAAGCCAGCGCGCGAGGCGCTGATCGACCTGATAATTTGCGTTACATAATGCAGTAAAGGAAATTTGAGCGGCAAACGACTGGATGTATCTGGCAAGAAGATTGGAAAAAACCGGATTGGTCGGCAGGATGTCTGTCATAGCGCCGAGCTGCATAGTGTATGCTTGACCCGGGACCTGCATCAACACCTCATGGATACTTATCGTGCCACCCACGCCTGCCGATGTCGGACAGAAGCCTTCGCGACCGACCATGCCCGCTTCTGCTCTTTGACCGTCCTTGGCAGTCGTAACAACTGAACCGATGCCGCTGCATAGAAAATAGACGCAATCGATCTTCTCGTTTGCACGCGTGATTACCGTGCCTTTGGGGAGATCAACCGGGTGCAACACCTCAGCGATATTCTGAAACTCATTTGCCGGTACCAGGGCAAGAAGACGGTTGCGTAGGCTTGGATGTTTCGTACCGTGCATGGCTCTCGATTGCGGGCGCGGGCGAACGCCCACAGCCGCCAAGCCCTAAGCTATTTCAAACGGTTGGCGATTCTATAGCATCGCGTATTTCGGGAAGATTTTATGTACGCTGGCATACACTCCGCTTGCTTTGCTGGCACTTCCTCGGGCTGCGTCACTCCTCGCACGGAGAAATTTATGGTCCACATGCAAGTCGCACCTCGGAACTCGCTCCTTGATAGTCAAAGTTTTCGTCCGCACCCCTTATGCGCCAAGCGGCTCAGTTCCGCGTGAAAACTCGACACCCTTTCCTAAAGATTTGATGTTTAGACGGCGGCCCTCCCGGCCTACAATGCCATGTCCCGACTAGGTAGCTTACCCTCGAGCGTAAAGCGGACGCCGTTCGGTAGAAACTCATGAACAGCAGTGCCACCGAAATATGGGGCGACCAGACGCTGAATGAGCTTCGAGCCAAATCCCGACGTTGTTGGGGGCATGACCGGAAATCCTGCACTCTCTTTCCACTCAAGGCAAAAGTCACCTGCATCCGATACAGTCCAAGCAATCTCGACATTGCCAGTGTCGCCCTTCAAGGCACCATATTTTGCAGCGTTGGTGGCAAGCTCATGGATCGCCAGCGACAGACCAAGTGACTGTGCTGCGGACAGCGGATGCGAGGGGCCGGTAAACTTCAACCGTGGTGCACCCGGGTCATGTGGAGTGAGGGCATTTTCTATCACTTTAACGATATCGGCGGCAGAACCTTCCGCGGCTGATAGAATATCTTGCGCTTGGGCAAGCGCGCGGACACGCTTGGAGATTGAATTTCGCCCTTCCTCGAGGGTTGTCGCGTTCCTGAGTGTTTGCGACACGATCGCCTCAACGATAGCCAGTGTATTCTTCATCCGATGCGCCGCTTCGGAGATAATGTGCGCGCGCCGTTCTTCCTCTGCCTTTTGTTCGGAAATGTCCTTGGTCACGACGCCGTAGCCGACGATAGCGTTATCGGCCCCCCTAATCGGGAACATCGTGTATAGGGCGGGAAACGTCTCGCCGGTTTTTATATTTCGAAGCCGAAGTTCACGGTCGCAGCTCTCGCCCGCTCTGATGACCGGTACGACCTCATCCCGAAACGCCTGACGATCCTCTTCGGCTATAAAAGGCTCCACTTTCGATGGAATGGCCTCGTCCGGTGAAAGGCCGAGCATTGCGCGGGCCGCATCGTTGAGAAACACAACCTGTCCAGACTTGTCGGCCATTCCAATAAAATCAGAGGCCTGACGAACGAGACGCTCGAAATTTGCCTTCTCATTCTCGGCGCGCCTTGCCCGCGCAAGGAGACGCCGCTGCTCTGAAATCTGGCGACGCAGCTCGAGTTGAGCCATTGTTTGCCGGGCAAGGAACCGAAGCATCTTTATCTGCGCATCAGTGAACTCCCGTGGCCGGTAATCCAGGACACAGATCGTTCCGATTGGCAGTCCGTCTGCGGTTTTTAAGAGTGCCCCGGCATAAGCACGCAGATGCGGGGCTTCGGTCACGAGTGGGTTGCATTCGAGACGCGGGTCTTTCGTCGCGTCGGGGATTACCATCACGTCTTCTTCAAGCAAGGCGTGCGCGCATATAGCAGACTCAAGCGGCGTCGAGCGGACGCCAAGCCCGACTTCGGCCTTGAAGAATTGTCGGGTTGTATCGACGAGGTTCACAACGGCAATCGGTGCGCCGCAAATGTCTGAAGCGACTTGTGCAAGCTCGTCAAATTCTGCCTCTCGTGGAGTGTCCAGGACACCGTAGGCGTGAAGAGCTGTCGATCGCTCACTCTCAATCCAGGGCCTGGTCGGTTGTTGAAACTCGTCCACGCGCGCGACGCTCATGCTTGATTTTCTCGAAATGGTTCTCAGATGAAGCTCAGCAGCATCTCTCGCCCGGATATATGTTTGGGAGGCGACAAGACACGCCACGGTACGATACCGTACATTGCGCTATCCAACTCCGAGCTCTGCCAAGGTTTGCGCCACCGCTTCCTCGGAAACAGGTTTGGATAGAAAGCGCGCCTTGGCGGGGAGTGCACCCTGCGATGGCGAATAGCGGCCTGAAATCACGGTGATCGCACAATCGGGGCGTATTTCTGCTACATGACGCGCCAGTTCGAGCCCATTCATGGAGCCCGGCATGTCGATGTCTGTAATCAAGGCATGGATTAGAGCATTTTGCTCCATGATCTCGAATGCTTCATCAGCATTGCCGGCCTCCAACACCTTGAAACCCTGGTCAGTCAGCGTATCGGCAAGATCCATTCGAATAAGTCCGTCGTCTTCGACCACAAGAATAGTAGCGTTCATCAGTGCTCCTTCTGAAAGCTTTCCAGATCAGCAGTGATAAAGCATTTAAGCCCGTCTGGTTCGTAGACCATCTTCACATCGCTGTTGACGGTGCCGTTCAACCCCGCCGAAATAAGCCGCATTCCCGATCCCTGCTTCGATGGAGCGGTGATTGGCGGTCCGCCGACCTCTAGCCATTCCATCTCGAACCGGTCTCTCGCCTCTCCTGCGACCCGCCAACTGATATCGATGCTGCCTTCAGGCGACGAGAGCGCGCCATATTTCAGCGCGTTTGTCGCCAGCTCATGCAAAATCAGCGAAACCGACAATGCCGGGCGTGAGCCAACTTTGAGATTTGGGCCAACTGTGCGTATCCGCGGCTGGGCGGGATCGTCATGCAGGGTGATCATCTGATCTACGAGTTGACGGACGGTCGAGGCACCCCGACCACCTTCCAGGATAGTATCATGAGCGTCGCTCAAAACTGCGAGGCGCTCAGATAGGCGTTTCCGAGCGGTGGAAATATCCGGGGCGTTTCGTAAGGTCTGAGATGCGATAGCCTGAACCATGGCAAGCTGATTCTTGAGGCGATGGCCGAGCTCGTGGGACAGCAATTCCTGCCGAGCCTCTTCAGCGCGCAGTTCAGTCACATCGCGGGCCTGAACGAGAATGCCGTTAATGGCACCTGCGTCATTTCGCATGGGCTGGTAAACGAGATCGATCAGCCGCCGCTGCATTTCCCCATCTGGACCACGGTTGAGCTCGATCGACAAAGCCCGGGCGACAAAGGCCTCACCCGAGCGGTAAACGCCATCCAGGATGCCGATGAATCCCTGCCTCACGACTTCGGAAACAGCCTCTGCGACGGTTTTCCCGAGGATGTCGCGGCTCGCGCCGATCATCGAGTAATATTCTTCGTTCGCATACTCGAACCGATGGTCGGGACCGGCCAGCATTGCGATTCCACCTGGGCTAAGTTCGAAGACCTGCATGAACCGGTCTCGCAGCGTCTTTTCCGCCCGGCGGGTCATCACCTCCGTGGTTATCTCTGTGCAGGCGCAAAACATGCCGAGCACGGTGCCCCATGGATCTCGGACCGGCGTATATGAAAACGCGAAATGGGTCTCCTCCGGAAAGCCGTTGCGATACATCGTGAACTGGATGTCATCCATCGATGTGCCTTCACCGCGATAGGCAGCAGTGATGATCGGCTCAACGTCTTCCCAAATATCGTGCCAAAGTGCCTGGAAGGACTGGCCAAAGGCCTCCGGATGGCGGTTTCCGCACATGGCAGCATAGCCATCGTTGTACAACGTCACCTGAGACGGCCCCCAAACGATGAGCATCGGCTGCAGGGAACCTAGCATGACGTTTGTGAGCGTCTTCAGTTCGACACTCCACTGATCCATGCTCCCCAAAGGAGAGGAGGACCAGTCATGATCTCGGAAGAGCCGTCGGCAATCCGGGTTGGCAAGCGGCAGAGATTTTACCCGTCGAAGTTTGTCTGCCTGCCAATAACTCCAATCAGACTGAAAGGTCGCTGATGGCTGCGTTTTTTTGTTGATGTGAGAACATAGGCTGCGGATCGGTCTTTGGTAGAGGTCGCTTATAAAGATGATCATCGGAACGAAGAGCATCGTTTCGTTCCTCTTCTTGCGGAGAGGCGCCACGATCTGGCGGAATTGCTTGGTTTGCGGATCCGAAGCTTTCGGAAAAACGGTGTGGAGGAAGAGGAACTCTGTCGCTTCCTGGTTGTTCGTGGCCACAACGGAGGTGACATGGACAATCTCGGCAACTGGAGACACATTTGTGTCGATGCTCAGCGGATGTTCTCGGAGGATACGCCCTGGCATGTGCCATGGATGTCGCGCGTCCTGCCCCAGCTTCAAGATTTATCGGAACGTCACGCCGCTAGGACGATATTTACGCGGTTTATCCCACCTTCTCGCCCTGATGAAGCAGTCGGAAGCTGGCACGACTACTATCGCAAATGGTGGATGATGACGGGCGAACACTTGCCGCAGGAGCTGCTAGGTCTCGCACCTTCCCTACAAGCTCTGGTGCCGCCCGCCCGAACTTTCGACAAAGTGACGTATTCGCCGTGGGTGGATGGCCGGCTGTTTTTAATGCTTCGGCGCATGGGCGTGGACACTGTCGTCATCACCGGAGGCGAGACGGATGTCTGTGTTCTCGCAACTGTGCTCGGAGCCATCGACCTTGGCTTCCGTGTTCTTATGTTGAGTGACGCGGTCTGTAGCGGCGCTGACGAAACCCATGATGCTGCTGTTGATCTGCTCGGTGAGCGTTTCTCTGTGCAACTCAAGCTGCATAAGACCGAAGAATTTCTCTCGGCAGTCCCGGTTTAAACGACACCTGCACTCATTGAATTTCTCAAGGAGGATTCGATTGGATGCCAGTGCGATGCAGGACTGTTCATCCGGAGGCTTATGCCTCCCAAATCGTCCAAGGAAGGAAATTAGATGCCTACAAAAGCCATTGCTTTCAACAGCACTCTGAAATCGTCTACCGCATCGGAGCCGTCGTCGACCGGGAAATTGCTTGAACTCATCTCTGAGGAGTTCAGGAAACATGGCATCGAGACGGAAGTCGTCCGTCTCGCTGACCACGACATCAAGCCCGGCGTGAGTTCGGACGAAGGCGAAGGGGATGCCTGGCCGGCGATCCGCGAGAAAGTCCTTCAAGCAGATATTCTCCTGTTTGGAACGCCGATTTGGCTCGGGCAGCCTTCCAGCATTTGCAAACGGGCACTGGAGCGCATGGACGCATTCCTTGAGGAAACGGATGAGGAAGGGCGCATGGTGTCCTATGGCAAGGTTGCAGCGGTTGCCGTTGTCGGCAACGAAGATGGCGCCCATCACGTCTCGGCTGAAATCTATCAGGCACTGAACGATGTCGGATTTACAATTCCCGCCAATGCCGTTGCTTACTGGGTCGGGGAGGCCATGGGCTCGACGAATTTCGTCGATCTGGACGAAGCGTCAGAGGAGGTGCAAACGATGATTTCGATGCTCGCGCGCAACACGGCTCATCTCGCCAAGCTTTTGAAGAGCGCACAATATCCCGGTGAAAAGAGCTGAGTTCCTACGTCCAGGGAACTTCCTCCCACCGCAGCGGTTCATCTTCGGGTCCCACAACGCACCTCCGCGGCCCCATGTCCTAACCTCTTCAGCGCGGGAAGGTGACCGGTCGGTCGGAAATAGCCCACCCAATATGTGCGAGGTTAACAATGACAAATAGCAAGGCCAGGGGCTTTGACAGTGCCGAACAGCTTCGCGAGCATCTCGCAGAGCTTGATGAGGAGGCTCCGACCGGCGACCCGGCCGTGGAGAGGGGATGGATCGATCCCCGAGAGGAAATCGCCGCGTTACAGAACGAAGTCGCCGAGCTGCATCAACGGCTCGCATCGATCTGCGGTTATACCGATGGCGTCTCAGCGCCCACCGGCTTCGATCACCCTTGGCGACGAATTGCGGTCACTGTCGCCGCAACGGTGATCTTCGGACGACTTGTTCAGAAGTTAGGGCTCGGTGCAGCCGGCGCAGTCGCTGCTCCCCTTATCGCGACACAGCTCGGTCGTCGTTTCTGAGTACAATATTTTCCATGCCAATACGAGGAATTGCACTATGGCATCTTCCAACCAGTTTGATATTCAAAACCCTCTTACGCAATATCCGCAACCGGAATTCCCCAAACAGCCTCAACCCGTACCGGGCCTTGCAAGCAAGATGCAGCCAGTTCCCGACCATGGCGAAACGAGCTACAAGGGCTCGGGTCGGCTGAACGGTCGCAAAGCACTGGTAACCGGGGGCGATTCTGGAATTGGCCGGGCAGCAGCAATCGCATTTGCGCGCGAAGGTGCTGACGTCGTCATCAATTATCTCCCGGGAGAGCAGTCTGACGCCGATGAAGTGATCCAGCTTATCGAGGCGGAGGGGCGCAAGGCCGTCGCCATCCCTGGTGACCTGAAGAGCGAGGAGTTCTGCAGGCTTTTGGTTCAGAAAGCTCATGATGAACTCGGTGGACTCGACCTGATCGCCAACGTCGCCGGCCGTCAGAAGGCGGTTGAGACCATCGCGGATCTCACAACGGAGCAGTTCGACGAAACTTTCAAGACAAACGTTTATGCGTTGTTCTGGGTCTGCAAAGCGGCTCTGCCCTTGCTGCCGGCAGGCGCAACCATCATCAACACAGCATCCATTCAGGCTTACGAGCCATCAGCAAGCCTCCTTGATTATGCGCCTACCAAGTCTTCGATCGTCGCATTCAGCAAAGCGCTTTCCAAACAGGTCATCGAGAAAGGTGTGCGGGTCAATGTCGTCGCGCCGGGTCCCGTCTGGACACCACTGCAGACATCCGGAGGCCAGCCTCAGGAAGCGATCGTGAGCTTCGGGAGCAAGGTCCCGATGAAACGCCCCGGTCAGCCGGCCGAATGCGGACCGCTCTACGTCTTCCTTGCTTCGCAGGAATCCAGCTACATTACCGGGGAGGTCTTCGGCGTCACCGGCGGCAACACCCTTCCCTGATGCTGGAAAATCTTCAACCCGAACGCTTGGGCGGTTTCTTGCCGCTCGAGCATTATGCCGCGATTGGCGAGGGCAGGTCGGTTGCGCTCGTTGGTGCCGATGGCTCCATCGACTGGTGGTGTGCGCCAGACATGGATTCCCCGCCACTCTTCAACCGCTTGCATGACGCTGACGGCGGGCGGTTTTCCCTCACGCCCACTACACCTTTTACAATCGAGCGGCGCTACCGCGAAGGCAGCAATGTCCTTGAAACCACGTTTATCACCGATACCGGCCGGGCCAGGGTCACAGAATCCATCAACAGTGGGGCAGGCGGCAGGCTGCCCTGGTGCGAGCTCGCCAGAAGAATTCAAGGCATTTCAGGCGAGGTCGAATTCGAGATCGCTATCCAGCCGATCTGCGCTCGAGGAGAAGTCCGCCGCGTCAATCATCCAAACGCGTCCATCCGTTACATCGGCGATCTGACGACCACATTCTGCCATCCTGATGAGGTTCTGATCGTCGATGATGACGACTACAAAACAGCCGCACGATATCGGACAAAGACGGGTTCGCGGATCTGCATTGCCTATCTAGTTGCCGACAAGGCCCCGCTGGCTATCCCCGATTTGTCGGAGATCGACAGCCGCATCGACTTTAGCGATGACGAGTGGCGCCGCTGGTCTGAAAAGCTGTCTTATGAGGGGCCGTTCAAATTGGACCTCGTCCGTTGCGCCTTGTCTCTCAAGTTCCTGCTATACTCGAAGACCGGCGCGATCGCTGCGGCCGCAACCTCCGGGCTCCCGGAACGCATCGGTGGCGACAAGAACTACGATTACCGATATGCCTGGATCCGCGACGCGGCCTATACGATCAAGGCGTTCCTACGGGCCGGTGCACTGTCCGAAGCGATCGGCGCGTTTGGATGGTTGATCCGCACGATTGACGAGGATGGACCAACGCCATCGGTCGTTTACACATTGGTCGGGTGCGAGGTTCCTGATGAATGCGTGATCGACGTGCCCGGCTACAAGGGGTCGACACCGGTGCGCACAGGCAATCGCGCAAAAACGCAGGTGCAGCTCAGTTGTTACGGAGATCTCCTGGAAACCGCTTTTTTGTTCGCCGAAATGGGCCATGTGCTGGACCCGGCAACGGCGCGCCTCATGGAACGATTGGCGGACCAGGTCATCGATCGTTGGGAGGAGAGGGATTCAGGTCTCTGGGAGCTCGAAGATCAACAGCATTATACGTTCTCCAAAATTGGATGCTGGCTTGCACTTGTCTGCGCATCGCATCTTGCCCGCTACGGTCACATAAAAGGCAATGCAGACCGATGGGAGGAGGAAAGTCGCAAGATCCGCGATTGGATCGACACCCACTGTTGGTCCGAGGAGAAGAAGAGCTACACTTTCCATGCCGGCACAGAGAAGCTCGATGCTGCCCTGCTTCTGACGACCCGGTTTGGATTTGAACACGATGGCCGCCTCAAGGCGACCCGCGATGCTATTGAGAGAGAGTTAGCGGTCGGCTCGCTGGTGTATCGTTACAGCGGTGCTGCCGATGAAGAAGGCGCGTTTGTTGCCTGCTGCTGCTGGTTGGTCGAAGCCTACGCCTTCCTCGGTGACGTCGATCGGGCGGAAAAGATGCTGAGTTTGCTGCTGAAACCGCTGGGAAACAACTTCGGCATCCTTTGCGAACAGATCGATCCCGAAAGCGGTGCAGGGCTGGGCAATCTGCCCCAAGGTCTCAGTCACCTCGCGCTCTTTCACGCAATTTTTTCGCTTCAGGAGAACCGATGAAAACATCAAATGCACAGCCACTCGACCTCGATCTTCCTGCATGCCAACTCGGAGAGGGGATCCACTGGGATGCGCCAACCTTATCTCTTTGGTGGGTCGATATCGCCGGCAAATGCATCCATCGATACGATATCGAGGCAGGAAAACATCGATCCTGGTCCGTCTCTAAGGAGGTGAGCTTCGTCTTTCCCCACACTGACGGGCAATTGCTGATTGGTTTGAGCAACGGCGTCCACGTCTTAGATCCTGAATCTGGGGAAGAGCGCCCAGTGGCTTTGCTCGACCTGCCTGCAGATCACCGGCTCAACGACGGAAAGATGGATCCCGATGGTCGGCTCTGGGTTGGGACGATCAACACGTCGGCCGAGCCGACGAACACGGCAGCACTCTACCTCCTGCGAGGCGATCGGCTGGAGGAGGTCGAAGGTGGATACACGAACGCGAATGGCAAGGCATGGAGTGCGGATGCGGGGCTCATGTACCACGCCGATACCGGTCGAGAAACGATCTGGGTATACGACTACATTGGCGGTGATGGCCTCGTGGCAAACAAACGGGTGTTTACCAGGACGGCTGAGGGAAGTCCGGATGGACTTGAAGCTGATAGCGATGGCAATCTCTATGCCGCGATTTTCGGCGGCTCCCGTGTCGATGTTTTTTCGCCACGTGGTGATCTTGTCGGTCGAGTCGATCTGCCGGTCCCCAACGTTACAAGTTGCTGCCTTGGGGGACCGGGTCGTAAGACACTCTTCATCACGACTGCCTTCGATGGGATGAGTTCCGAAGAACGACAAAAAGCTCCCCTGTCCGGGCATGTCTTTCAAGTTCACCTGCAAGCGTAGGGGGTAGCGGCCGAAACCAATCGGAGGCTACCCACGTTAATGGGCGAAAACGCAGGAAGGGTTACGCCATGGGTCCCCCCGACCAGCCAACCGTTCGGAAAGATGGTCTGCAGCTCAACGAGCATCGCAGGTTCCAAGAGCGTTTCTGGACGATCGAACGGATAGCCTGGTGTGCCTTTGCGCTCATTATTGTCGCCGGCTTGTTAGGCGCCTTTGGCTCCGGCGGCCCGCTCGCCACGAAAGTTACCGTCATAGACAGGGCAATCGTCGAGCATCCCCGCATCGGTCGGTGGGAGGGCACCGACGAAATGATGGTGCGGTTCCGACCCGATCCCTCTGCGCGGACCCGTTCTTTATTTCTATCAAACTCCTTTGCTGAAGTCTTTCAAGTTGAGGATATTCAACCATTGCCGGTGCGCACAGTCATTGAGGGAAGCGGTCAGCGATTGTTCTTTGACAATCCAGGTCGTGACGGCGGTATGGTCACACTCCATCTTCGCGCGCAGTCTGCGGGTACGGCAAGCTTCAGTGTCGGCATCGACAGCGAGCTAGTGTCCCTTTCCAGCTTTATCTTTCCGTGAGGGTGTTATGGAAACTGTCATACGCGGCGCAGCCATCTATTTCATTCTGCTTATAGCGTTGCGCCTGTCCGGCCGGCGGACGGTGGCGCAAATGACACCGTTCGACTTGGTGCTGCTTCTTATCATCGCTGAAACCACACAGCAAGCCCTGCTCGGCGATGATTTTTCGATCATAAATGCGGCGCTACTGATCATTGTGCTGTTCAGCATGGATATCGGTCTATCCTACATAAAGAAGTGGGCACCACGGGTGGCACGGATTATCGACGGTACGCCGACAGTCCTTATTTCCGATGGAAAACCGGACCTACGCGCATTCGCCCGAGCGCGCGTCAGTCTCGACGACGTGCTGACAACGGCGAGGGTCGAGCAAGGATTGGAGCAGCTCACCCAGATAAAATCAGCGGTTTTGGAGGCAGATGGTGCCGTGAGCATCATCCCGAAGGAATGACCTCCAAAATTTCGAGGCCGCATTACTGTTTTTGCTATCCCGAGGCCGGAACTTTCCGTCAGTGCGCCTGTTAGTGCCCGGCAAATAAGGGAGATTCATATGAAAAAGATCGCACTCACCGTCGCCGCCATGATGACAGCTACGGCTGCATTTGCACAGTCGGCAACCGAGTCCACAGGCGTTAACTCCGCGTTGGGCGTCGCACCAAAGACGGAGGACTTCATCATGCAGGCATCCGCCAGCGACGTCTTTGAAATCGAGTCCAGCAAGCTCGCCATGCAAAAGGGTGACGATGCCGTCAAGAAATTCGCGACGCAGATGATTGCCGACCATGAGAAGACAACGGCAGAACTGACTGCGCTGCTCAACAGCGGAAAGGTTCAGGGCAAGGCTGAGACCACTCTCATTGATGACCACAAGGAAAACGTTGAGGAGCTCGCCAAATTGCTGGGCGCTGAATTCAACGAGGAATACATCGACGATCAGGTCGAAGCGCACGAGGATGCCGTCGATCTCTTCAAGCGTTATGCAGAGGAAGGCGAGAATGCGGACCTCAAGGCATTCGCTGCCAAACATCTTCCCGCTCTCGAGCATCACTACAAAATGGCTCAGGACATGGACAAAGACTGATTATCGCGCCCGTTACAAGAAAGGCGGCATCTCTGCCGCCTTTGTTCGTTAGAGGCTTTTAGCCTCCGGCCGTCCTTGTTCCTTCCGCTTCGGATCCTCGCGCTCTTCCTCGGGCGTTTTCGTCGTATCGACACTTTCGTTGAAGCGGCTGTTATCATCGTCATCCAACATGGTCCGGTCGGCCTCTTTGATCGTTTTCGGTCATTTTATTTCTCCTTTTTCTCCCAACAGGTGAGATGGCAAAATGTGTCCGGGAAAGGGCGGCTATCGAAGGAACGAACGCCACGCGGCTGGGTTGTGTTCAATTGGAACGGAGCCAGAGCTATGGAAACGAAAGACAATCCAACTGTCGTAGAGAATGCTACGGATGCACGACAAGGTCGGACAGGACTACCGGTACTGACTATTCTCGCTGCAGCGCTGATCTTGGCAGGCATTGCCTGGGCCGGTGCCGAGTGGTGGGGCGAAGCGACCGACCCTCCGGCTGAGCAAACAGGCGCTGCCGGTCAACCAAAAAAGTCTGCGCCATCAAGCCCGGCACCTACGTCCGGAACCGGCAACACGGCGCCCACTGACACGACGCCGCACTCCCAAAGTGGCACCGGTGGGCCGGTGCCGACGACCAATCCAACCGGCACCACGACAGAAAAACCATAGCCCCGGTCAAGATTTTCGCATTGGGAGGGCCACAATTGGCTCTCTCCATCACGCGGGCAGGGCGTTCTCAGGTGGCTTGCATCATATCATGATCTCACCACCTGTGACCGGAATGACCGCTCCCGTCATGTAGCTGCCAAGATCCGAGGCAAGAAGGACATATGCCCCGGCCAGTTCCGCGGGCTGGCCTGCCCGCTTCAACAAGGTTTGCTCGCCGAACTTCGCCGATTTCTCCGGTGGCATGGTCGAGGGGATCAGCGGCGTCCAGATCGGTCCCGGTGCGACAGCATTCACGCGTATACCCTTGTCGGCAAACATCTCGGCCAGTCCCGCGGTAAAGTTCGAGACGGCACCTTTCGTTGATGCGTAGGCCAGAAGCGGGGGAGACGGCTGGCGGGACTGAATGGATGTGGTGTTGATGATCGCGCCGCCGGGTTTCATATGGCGCGCAGCGGCTTTCGAAAGAAAGAACGGCGCATATATGTTGGTCCGAAAAGTTTCATCCCATTCGTCTGCACTGATATCGCTGATATCGGCATAGGTCCGCTGGAAGGCTGCGTTGTTGACGAGGATATCAAGGCTGCCAAGCTCGGCCACCGTCCGTTCAACCAGGTCGATGCAGTGATCCTCCGATTTGATGTCGCCGGGGATCACGAGGGCCTTGCGGCCGGCTTCTTCCACCCACTTGGCCGTATCGCGCGCATCCTCATCTTCGTTGAGATAGGAGATCACAACGTCGGCGCCTTCGCGGGCAAAGGCGATGGCGACTGCTTTACCGATACCGGAGTCAGCGCCCGTGATGAGAGCAACCCTGCCTGTGAGTTTTCCATTGCCCTGATAGGAATTTTCGCCGTGATCGGGCAAAGGCTTCATGAGCTTGGTTTCGCCCGGAGGCTGTTGCTGCTGTTCGGGCTGCGGCGGGGAGGGGCGACGTGGTTCTTTCATGGCTGTCTCCTGTATGTTGCAACAGCGCGCTAACCAGACATGAGACCCGCAGTTCCAACCCCGCTCATTTTCTTGAACCCTTTCGGATGGACGAGCCGCGCTAGTGCCGATCACGACATCGCACCCCATTAAAGCGGTGCCTGTTCCGGATCGGCATCCGATCAGCCTGCGCAGTTGGCAAAGGCAAAGCTTTCGCTAGCTGCCGAAGGCGCCGTAAATTGCGATCCAGACGAAAAATCCACCCATGGCGGTTGCCACCATGGCGTAAGCAATAATGCCTGCGAGCGGGAGAGAAGGGCGATTTTTGCGAGAACCTGACGACACTTCTCTGCTCGGCAGGTTGTTTTCATATGACTTGTTCATTGCATATTCTCGATTTGGACAGGGGAAATGAGGCGACCGTACCGCCACTTGGTTTTGATCATGGACAAGCAAGTATTCGTCGGAAAGCACGGTTGGCGCTCGCTCAATCAGGTCGGTCGGCGTCATCCGGCAAGTTGATAATACGCCTGCTCACGATAGCCAGACTTCTATCCGCGCGGATCACATACCGTTCGACGACACGGTCGCCCGCGGAATTGTAGAACTCGTGGCTGAATCCGCTCCCTATAGGAGATTTGTTCAGCTTGGTTCGGGGCTGCCCGCGATAGGTGATACTTCCGGGTACCGGGTTCAGCCCGTCACTGCGGCTTTGTGAAAGCGGCGCCGGGTCGGAGCCCGTACTGCATGCCGAGAGGCACGCCAAGGTGATGAGCAGAATGAGCTTTTTAATGACGCCGTCTCTGAAAGTGCTTGCTGAAGCATGCAAATAGGAAGCGATAGCGACAAACCTGATCCTTAGGGTCTTTGCTCTTTAATGTCGTGGGGCGCTCTTAGCCTGGCGCCCCATTCCGTGTTCCCGTCTCGAAGTCTTACCGAAGGTGTGCTTCCGATCTGGGCTCGCCAATCTGGATCGCGCGAGAGAACGGCACAAGCTGCCAGAGGGCCGATATGCCGACAAGTACGTAGACGATCTTGGAAAGCGTCGCCTGCTGTCCGCCGAACAGAGCAGCGACTAGGTCAAAATCGGCGATACCAACCAGTAGCCAGTTAACGCCGCCGATGATTACCAGTAGGAGGGTAATGAGATTGATCGAGCGCATTTTTTCTCCTTTGTTTGCGGGCGGCTAACATCACGATAGCCACGAAGTTCCTTCCTGCGGATGAAACAGGTTTGATACCGTGACCGTGCGACGGTGGGCCGGAGCGCGACCATGGAATTTCATAATGGCCTGCACGAGCTTGGGGACCGGTATGCACTGCATATGCAAAGACCCGCGCCTCTCACGCGGGTCTGAAAAATTCGAACAGTCGCCTTAGTGACTGTTTTTGTGGCTCTGCTGACCAGCCTTTACGTGCTGTTCATGCGAACCACCTTGCGTACCGCGCGTATTGTCGGACTGGCCCTTTGAGCTTGAGGCTTTTGCCTCCTGGTTCTTATGGCTCTGCTGGCCGGCCTTGACGTGCTGTTCGTGGCTTCCACCTTGGTTTGCCATCTGGGTCTCCTTGGTTTTTTCCGAGATCTGAATTGACCTCGACCCTCGAACAAAAGGGTTTGCGGACTGTTCCCTTGGCCGCGAAATTGTCTCCTATCGTACCATCCGCCACGAACGCCGCTGCGATTGACCTATGCAGGAACTTCTCAGGCTCCTTCCTGTTCGCTGCCCGATATCTGTCCAGGTATCGGAAACCCACACGAGGAGATAACGATGTTCAGTTTCGACAAGCGTTTGCAGTATCCGGTCAAGGTCAACACTCCAGACCCCATTTTTGCTCGGATGCTCCAGCAGGCCATTGGTGGCGTCGAAGGCGAGATCCGCGTCTGTATGCAGTATTTCTTCCAGGCATGGGGCGCACGTGGCCCGACCACGAAATACCGGGACATGCTTCTTCACACGGCAACCGAGGAAATCGGTCATATCGAAATGCTGGCCACAGCCGTTGCCCTCAATCTCGACAAGGCTCCGGCCAGCCTTGCCGAAGCAGGCGCTGCAGACGGGATCGTCGGCGCAGTCATGGGTGGCGAAAACCCGCGTCACGTTGTCGAAGGCATGCTGCACCGTCACATCTTATCGACGGGTATGGCGGCTTTTCCTGGCAATTCGGAAGGCGTGCCATTTGACATGTCGCATATTTACGCGAGCGGCAATCTCGCCGCCGACATGTATTGCAACGTGGCGGCTGAAAGCACGGGGCGCGTGTTGGCGACGCGTCTTTACAATGCCGCGCATGATGATGGCATGAAGGACATGCTTCATTTCATGATCGCCCGCGACACCATGCACCAGCAACAGTGGCTGGCAGTTATCGAGGAACTCGGCGGACACGAAGGTGCGCTGCCGATTCCGAATAGCTTCCCCCAAGACAAGGAAGATCAGACTCACAACTACGATTTCTTTGCTACCGCGTCGGACGGCTCAGTGCCTCCGCCTGCGCGATGGAACGACGGCCCGTCGATAGACGGAAAGGGCCAGTTTACGGTGTTCCAGAACGTACCTATGGGCGAAGAGCCGGTCTTAGGACCGGCACGCCCGGACAGCGGCGCTCAAAACGAGCAGATTGACAAAATCTGAACGGTCAGCCGGCCTAGGAAACTGGGCCGGTTCACTCTTTTCCAAAAACCGTGGCAGGGTGCCGGTCACGCAAGGATGGTGCCGACAATCTAGGAACTGAAGCTTCAATTCCCAAGCTTCCCGCAATGGTTCCCCGCACTGTGAAGAGAGATCGGCCAAGCGAGAGCGATACCGAAAAAAATTGGGCGCTCGATCAGGTCAGCGAATGATTAGACATCTGGAGACTGACCGGAACCGCTGCGTGAGCAGTTGTTGAGCTGGCAGGCTTGGGACTGGGCCGCCTCGATCGCCACAGCGCATCGCATTTCATTCAATCCATCGCGACTGCCCTATGCTTTACCGATTACGTTGATCTGATCCAGATCGACGCCAGAGCCGCGATCAACAGCACTACACATAGAAGGGCGGCAAACCGCACTATACCGGCTTTCGCGTTCTGAGCTCCTACGAGACGGAAATACCAGTCGGGGCCTTGGTTTCCGGAATGGGGCATGGCTTCAGGTCCCGGCGATCAGGCCGTAGACGGCGATAAAAATGTAGAGAGCGAAGGCTGCAATCGCGAATGCGGCCAAGAAGCCGACTGCGCCGCGTCCCAGCAATACTTTGCGCTTCTTTTCCTGCGGCGTGTCGTTGGAGGGTGTCAGGCCTGTCGGCGTTTCAGCGCTTTTACGTTCCGTCATTGGATCACTCCTGTTGGTGCCCGGCGAACCAAAGCATGAGGGGAAAGTTCCATCTTCTCGCAATGGAACTAATGACTTTCGCTCAGGTTAGCGCGGTTCACTGAGGCCACTCATGAGGAAATTGTGCCGGAACGTATCCTGATAATCGGAGGAGGCTTTGGCGGCCTTGCTTGTGCGCAAGAACTTGGTGGCACGGATTGCTCCGTCACCGTCATCGATCGTCGCAATCACAACCTTTTCCAGCCGTTACTCTATCAAGTCGCGACAGCCGCACTCTCCCCCGCTGATATCGCCGAACCTATTCGCAAGACCTTGGGTCGGCATCGCAACATCAACATGATCATGGCCGAGGTGGTCGGGATCGACACAGACAGGCAGCAGGTACTGCTCGATGGCGGTGAACGGGTCGACTACGACCGTTTGGTCATCGCCACTGGCTCGGAATACAACTATTTCGGCAAGGATGGTTGGCGCGCCAACGCACCAGGCATGAAGACAATTCATGAAGCGCGCCAGATCCGGCAGCGTCTTCTGTCGTCATTCGAGAAGGCGGAGAGAGCCCACGACGAACAGGAAAAGCGCAACCTCCTCACCTACGTGGTGATCGGAGGTGGGCCGACTGGCGTGGAGATTGCAGGAGCGATATCCGAGCTTGGTCGCTTCATGATCAACCGGGACTTCAGACACATCCAACCTGACCAATTCAAGGTCATCCTGATTGAAGCGGGGCCAAGGATACTCGCGGCATTTCCGGAAAAGCTCATCGACTACGCGCGTCATTACCTCGAGAAAATAGGCGTCGAGGTGCGCACAGGTGAACGGGTTCTCGATGTAACATCAGATGGCGTCACGGTTGGAAGTGAGTTCATTCGAACCGGCTGTATCGTCTGGGGCGCCGGCGTCAAGGCATCTCCCGCACATCGGTGGCTCGGATTAGATGCCGTGCCGGGAGGACGAATCCCGGTGGATGATCAGTTGCGTGTCGTAGGCCACCAGAACATTTTCGCTCTTGGAGACACCGCCGATTTTAAAGGAACGGATGGAAAGCCGCTACCTGGCCTTGCTCAGGTTGCCAAGCAGCAGGGGATCTATCTCGGACGGTATTTGAAAGGCGGAGACGCAAACCCTGCAGGATTTGCTTTCAGGAACCGAGGGAATACGGCGGTCATCGGTCGAAACGCTGCCATTTTTGATTTCGGCAAATGGACCTTGAAAGGGCGGACCGCCTGGCTCTTGTGGGCCTTCGTGCACGTGTATCTGCTGATCAATTTCGAGAAGCGCATTCTCGTGAGTATTCAATGGATTTGGCGCTACCTCACCCGACAGCGTAGTGCTCGCCTGATCGAGGAAGGTTCGATCAGAGAGACCGATGTGACAGCGTCCTCTATCATTTACTCAGTGACCGGACCGGGAGGTGATCGATGACACAGATCTGGTTTTTTGCTCTGGTGGCGGGGGCAACACTTTTCGCCATCGCCATTTCCGTCGCATCAAAAAAGATGATGTGGCTCGGCGTGGTTTTGTCGACCGTGGGAGTGCTCGGAGTTGGCTTCTATTTTTTCAATGGCAGCCAAGCGGGTCCAAATGATCCACCTGACGTTTCCAGCCCCTCCCGATGAATGATCAATGGTGCAAGACGAGGATGCGTGATGGCTCAACACGAAAAGCCTGCAAGCGGCATGATGCTGTTCGTTGCGCTCCTACTGACAGCGGCGCTGGGGTGAGGGGCGCTCTACTTTTTCGTACTCACTCCGGGAGATCCAGACAGTAACACGATGCAGCGACCGCAAGACGGGACGTTGGAGCAGCACACGCGATGATGTGTCAGCGCGACTGTGTCGGGTGAATGATGCGAGGGAACTCCGGTCCAGGAAAGCTGTTCGCGGTTGGTCAAAAGGAGGCAAGGATGTCTGACGCTAAAACAAGAGATATTTTCATCACTGGCTTAAAGAACGCGCACGCGATGGAGAACCAGGCACTTTCTATCATGAAGCCTCAGGTCAAGCGGATCGAAAACTACCCTGATTTAGCGGCGAAGCTCGAAGAGCATATCCGCGAGACGGAAGGGCAAATCAGCCGTCTGGATGAAATCCTGACATCCCTCGCCGAGGAGAACTCATCGTTGAAGGACGCTGCCTTATCATTCACGGGCTCGATGGCTGCACTCGGCCATACCGTCGCCGGCGACGAGATCCTCAAGAACAGCATGGCCAATTTCGCATTCGAGCACTTCGAGATCGCGGCTTACAAATCGCTCATCACGATCGCCGAGCTTGGCGGCTTCGCGGCAATGGTCAATCCATTGCAGGCCAGCCTCGATGAAGAAATCGCCATGGCTGCGTGGCTTGAAGACAACCGCCGTCCGATGACGATCAAGTTCGCCAACCTCAAGGAAGCAGGTATGTCGGCAAAGATATAACTGAGGATCTGATTGCTCTTGAGACGAACACCACTGGAAGGAAACCTAAATGACCGATCCTGCAAAATCGAACCCGGAAAGCGACGCGGCACGTTCTGATGCGAAAACTGCCGATGCGAGCCGAGAGGATCTGAAGAAGCGTGCTGAAAAAAGCCTCGAAGACAGGAGGGGCGAGCGATCGCACGATAGAACATGAGCCCGGGTGGCCCGGCCCGCAAAGGATTGATCACGCTCCTTGCGCTTGCCGCAGCCGTGGTTCTGATCGGTGCCGTCATCTACGTGATACGGATGCCGTCCGCTGCCCCGCCGGGAACTCAACCTTCACCTCATGCCATTGATCAGGCCGGTTGAGGCGGCAGGTTCGGAAAACGATGGCGGATGTCCGCCATCGTCTCAGGTCAAGCTCGTTTTACATAGGTGCAGTGGAGCCTAGTACTCGTCGTCGTCCCAACCCGCAGCGGTGCTGCCGGTTTTGTTTTGTCCTCGGCCGGCATCCCATTCGGCGCTGGCTTCGGCCCATTGCTCGGCATCCTGGCCGTCCGGCCGCCCTGCCTGCTCCCAGAGTTCGTAAGCCCGCTTTGATATCCACTCCTCGCGGTCGTTTCCCATGAAACCCTCCTGTAAATCGTTGCGGAACCGGCGAGCCATCGAGCACGACAGCCGCGATCGTCATGCGCTCTTCTTGGTGCCCTTGGGGTTTGCGGACGCTTCGCCAAGCTGGGTGAGAAGTTGGTCGGTTTCGAGTTCCTCCTGAAGGTTTGCATCGAGAAGGGGAATTGCGTCATTCAGACCAAGCTGGCCTGCCCAGCTTTTCAGGGTGCCGTAGCGCGCGATCTCGTAATGCTCCACAGCCTGTGCCGATGCGATCAGGCCAGCATCAAGAGCAACGGAGCCTTTGAATTCGTCCATGATTTCTTCGGCTTCGGCAATGATGCCCTGAATGGCTTCACAAGTCTTGCCACGGGCTGGCTTCCCAACAAGTTCAAAAACCTGCTGCAGGCGTTCGATCTGCCCTTCTGTCTGCTCCTTATGCTTGAGAAAAGCCGCTTTGCCGTCTTCCGACTGCGACGCACGCGCCATCTTCGGCAAAGCCTTCAGGATCTGCTTTTCAGCATAATAAATGTCCTTGAGCGTATCCAGGAACAGGTCGTCTAAAGTCTTCTCAGCCATGATAACTCCTACCATAATCAATTTGGCGCTCACGAACTTCCAGGCAAAATGAAAGGTCCAACCGGTCCGGTAAAATTATGAGGCGGGTAGGGCTTGGCCCCGCCCTATCAATCCTTTCAGGTCAAGGATCGGAGTTGGGAGTGCTGGCCTTGCTAGGTGTTTAGTCCCACAGTGTGATGGCGTATTATTGTCGCGATCACAGAGGGACACTCTATGGGCCAATTTCTTCATGGCAGCGCCAAGACC
>NZ_JAUSRF010000029.1 GCF_030811685.1 Neorhizobium huautlense
ATCTCGAGAGCCGTCTGTTCGGGAGCAGGTTTCTTCAACATGACCCAGTGAATCACAAAACCCCTGGACCAGCCAGGGGTTTGTCAGCAGTCTGGCGGCTGTAGCCGTAAGCGTATTTTTCAGCAAACAGGTAATCGCTGACCTGCAGCGTGGGGGCCATGGAAGCCGATGGCGTGCTGAAAGGCTCGACCAGGAAACTGCGGACCAGCATTGCCAGGGCCAAAAAGCCGAGCCACAGACCGAGCAGGCCATACCAGCGGGAATACCATGGAAAATGCTGCTGGCCCCGGATCGAGCGGGCGATCATGAAACCATGCACCACGCCGATGATCCGCCATGCAAGTGGGGCGAGATCGGCCAGGCCGCTGTACTCCGTACCGTAGGCATACCACCAGATGGCGGCCATCGATCCGATGTCGAGGACAAGGTAGAGGATCGCCAGCCAGCCGCGACCGAGATAGGCCATGACCGCTTCGGGCCCGAAAATGAGGCCGATAATGGCGGCGCAGGCGGGATGGCGAGAAATAAAGGCGCGAATAATCTTCATCGAAACACCTGCGGCTGTTTTCCGAGTTTTCGCTTCGGCCTGGTGATCCGCGAGGAACTGGCGCGATTGGCTGGAAAGGTGAATGTCTAATCAAATTCCGGCGGGTGAATGCCGTGTCGGCGCAGATTATCGGAGAGGATAGGCTGAGGAAGGGTAAAATTCCCTATCATCATGTATTTTAGAGCGTATTTCCGTCTGTGTGCCGCAAAAGAAAACGCCCGGACTGTTTGGCAATCCGGGCGTTTTTTATCCGAGGTGCGATGTTGCTTAGCCGCGGTGACCCTTGGCGATCGGCTCCTGATAAGTGAAACCCATGTCCCAGGGGAAATAGATCCACGTATCCTGCGAAACCTCAGTCACGAACGTGTCGATTGTCGGCACGCCGGATGGTTTTGCGTAGACGCAGGCGAAATGTGCCTTCGGCATCATGGCGCGCACTTCGAGCGCCGTCTTGCCGGTATCGGTGAGGTCGTCGACGACGAGCACGCCTTCGCCGCCGTTTTCCATCAGTTCCGGCGAAATGCCCTTGAGGAGCACGGTATCGCCCTGGTTGACGTAATCATGGCGGGTGGCGATGCAGACGGTGTCGATCATGCGGATGTTGAGTTCGCGCGAAATGATCGCCGCCGGCACGAGGCCGCCGCGGGTGATGCAGACGATGGCCTTGAACTCCTGGCCAAGGCCGGACAGGCGCCAGGACAGGGCACGGGTATCACGGTGGAACTGGTCCCAGGAAACGGGAAAGGCTTTATCGGGAAGAGACATCCGACGGGCTCCGCAAGCGTTGTGTGAATGAAACGGGCGGCCGCAGAACGGAAACGCCAAAAGGCCGGTTTCCCGACCCCTTGCAGCCTGTAATAACGGCATCGGCGGATCTAAGGCAAGCGCGCGGGTGTCGCATCTGTGGATGAGCGGGGTAATTGTACCAACTTGCCGGTCGAGATGGAGGCGCTATTTCCGCGACGCGTCCATTTTACCGCTTTCCTGACGGGCATATGGGCGCATCACTGTTTGCCATGAAATGTGGATTGGACCGGAATGTCGCCTGAAATCGAAGCCCTCAACAAGACGATCGCCTCCGGCATTTATGCGGCTCTGCCGAAAGAGGGCTGGACGGCCGCGACCTATCGCTTCAATGCGATCACGCGCTATTCCGAGGAAACGGGTATGTGCCGTCTGGAAACAGGCGCAAACCAGTCTTTTGTCGTCGAGGATGACGCCACCGATGCCTTGAAGGATCTGCGCACCGCTATGGCAAAGGCTCATGCCGAAGGGCACGCCTGGTATTCGGCGGCAGTGACCTTGATGCCGGATGGCAGTTTTCGCTTCGATTTTATTTACGACAAGCTACCGCCCTTCAAGATCGTGCCGTCGCATGACAAATGGGTGGATGAATTTCGCGCATATCCGCGACCCGACATGCAAGGCCCCGGCATCCGGATGTGCACGACCTGCGGATCGGGCGAGCAGCAGGCGGTGGTGCAGCACGGTTCCTATCTCATCCGCTGCGGCGGATGCGGCAAGGGCATCGTTGCCACGTCCTTCATTGCCATCAGCCAGACGGATGACGTCTGTTCGGCCTATGTCGATCCGGGTTTTGACCAGCCGCCGGCGGAGGGCGCCCTGATCGCACGCGGACCGCTGTGGGAGATCGCCGATGCGGTGAACCGTGTTGCGGATAAGGGGGAGGCCGTGCTTTTGGTGGCGGCGGGGTGAATGCCTGTCGCGGCTTCGTGTCACAACCCTGTCACGTTCCACTCGCAATCCGGCTTCGACTTGATCTTGCCCCGCGAGTCACGGCACTGCTTTCCTGAACCCGCGAACAGCCCGAGGAGCCGACCATGTCCCGCCGTTTCCATCTCGCGCTCGCCGGCAGCCTGTTTGCCTGCGTTTCCATGATGCCGCATACCGCGCTGGCGCAGGAGGGCGACGAAATCCTGGGCCTGCCGACCTCGCGCGACGAACTGTCCGACCGGCTGACCGAGGCGGGCATGTCGGCCGCTGGTGTCGAGGCCATCATCAAGGTGGCGCGTGACGGTATCGTGCTCGATACGAAGGCGGCGGACGAGGCGGCACTTGCGCCCGGTTTTTCCAAGGTCGGTGGCCTTCCTGACCTGCCCAAAAATATCGAATGGCCGGTGCGGCCGGCCTATGACGGCGCGGAAACACTGGCCGCGCAGTTCACCGCCGATGCAGTGACGTTTTATGGCGATGCCGGGATCGCGCCGCCGTGGATGCCGGAGACGGAGGGCAAGGCTTTTCTGGCGGAACGCAAGCGCGCCCGTGACGAGGCGATGGCCGCGACGCTGAAGATCATGAAGGATTCCGGCGCCGAGGTAAACGAGGACGAACTCGCAGAAGAGATGACCTTGCCGGCGGATGTTGCCATCAAGGCCGCCACCGAACAGCGGCTGCTGGCCGATGCCGTGACAAAACCGTTTCCGCTGCCTTTCATCGCGCAGGTGGATCTGGCAGCAATGGCGAATGAGCCGGGTTTCGACAAGGCGTTGCCGACCAACGGCCGGCTGCTGTTCTTCTACGACATGCCGGTTTTGCCGGCGAGCTACGAGCCACGTGGCAAGGCCGGCTGGAAGGTGATTTACGACGATACGCCGGTGGCAGACCTTGAGCGCAAGCCGCTGCCGAAGGCACTGGCCGATTTTCCCGGCACGGCCAGCCTGAAAGCGGCGGCAATCACGCCGCGTTCCGTGGTGACGACGGTTCCGATCGGTGATGCCGGCTGGGATGTGGTGGGGGAAATCAGCGGCGACGACACCTCGATCTATTCCGGCTGGCTGTTTTCGCTTGGCTTCCCGATCGAGGCCGAGGGCGGCAATCACCAACTTGGCGGCTGGCCGCGCGCCATCCAGTCAGGCATGCAGGCGACGAGCCAGTTGGCTTCGAACGGTGTTTATGTCGGGGATGGCAAGGCTTTCGAGACGGAAGAGGGCAAACGTTTGCTGGCCGGCGCAAAGGACTGGCATCTTGTGCTGCAGATCGGCACGGACGATGCGACCGGTTATCCCTTTCCCGGTGCGCTTTACGTGCTGATGCGCGAAGAGGATCTGGCAGCGCGCAATTTCGACAAGGCCTGGGTGGTCTACGAGCAGGATTGAGGAGGGAGCACATTGCTCCCGCCATCTTCTCAGCGTCGGGACAAGGGGGCGTCAGGTGCTGCGCGGCTCCATCACGCCGCCACATCCACCTTCCTGCCGACATCGCCACGCTGTGGGCCCCAGCTTTCGGCGACAAGCGGCAGGCCGGTTGCCCGGGCGATCTCATAGGCCGCATCGGCGGGATCGAGCATCATCACGCCGTCGCCATCGATGACAGCAAATGCACCTTCTGCCTGATCGATGCACGTAACGGCGAGGCCTGCGTGGACGGTAATGCCCTTACGTCGCAAAGCGAGATCCTGGACGATGGCGTCTCTCAGCAAGCCGAGATCGAGCAGGGCGAGACGCAGCGTGCCCTGCCAGTCGTTCGGTGCATTGGTGGGATCGACGACACGGATGTTTTCGAGCATCGGCCTCTCGCATTTCAGCGGGCCAGCACCGTGGCGGGTGGTGTAGATGCGTGTCGCATAGACAACGTCGAGCATGTCGATCCCTGCCTCGGCGGCGATGGCCAGCATGTTGGCAAGCCCGGTATTCGAGCGGGTGACATGCGGGAAGGCGCCGAAATCCTGATCGAGCAGCAGGCCCTGTGCTGCCTCGAAAATCACCGGACCGAGCTGCGCCAGACGCCGGTCGGGCCAGAGCGAGACGTGGTCGAGCGTGGCATCGCAATCTTCAAGGAAGCGCAAAAGCGTGGTTTGGTCGGCAAGCGCTGCCGCCAGTTCTTCGGGCAGGGTGGTGATGCCGAGCGTTTTCAGACGCTGTGGTACCCATTGATCGCGAATGGCGATGAGGCGGGCTTTGAGGTCCGGGCGAAACAGGTCGCGCATGGTGAGCGTGAATTCAGGGCGCAGGTTACGCTCGATCGTTTCGCCGAAGCCGAGGCCGCAGCTGCCGTGACGATCGGCGCCGCGCGCCATTTCGATCGCCTGGTTGATGATCACGTCATAGGGCGTGGTGACTTGCACATTCGGATCGCTGGTGAGGCGAGGGCGGTAGCCGAGGTTTTCGAGCGCCGCCATCTCGTCGAGCAGCAGCATCGGGTGAGCGACGAAAAACCGGCTGAAATGCGTGGCTGCGCCGGCAAATGTACCCGAACCGACATGGTGAAACACATGTCGATGGCCGATGGGCGAGATGACGGTGTGGCCGGCCTGCGCGCCGCCATTCGAGCGGACGACGACAGCGCTTTGTGTGGCAGCCGCCAGGCGGTCGACCATCAGTCCCTTGCCTTCGTCTCCATAGGCTGCGCCGATCACGGCTTGTGCGCGGATGGTCATGGGTGGTCTCCTTGTGTTGGGGAGGGGCCCGGAACGATGGCTCCGGGCCTTCGTGGCATCAGAAGAAGTTCAAAAACCGCTTCTTCGGCTGCGTCCGCACCGCTTTCGCAACCACATTACCGGCATCCGCGCCCCAGCTGGCGGCGACGTCGTCGGCATCGCGGCCCTCGTTTATCTCGATGATCGAGACCACCAGTTCGGCGAGCCTGCGATAATCCTCCAGCACAAAAGTGCGGCCGGGCAGGAGCGGCTCCCACGTCTCGAGCACCTTGCTCATCCGCATCGACGCATATCCCTCGCGGATGACGATGTGAAAGACATCGTAATATTTTTGCGCGAGCTCAAGGCATTGACGGGCGGTGAGGCCATGGCGCGGACCTTCGGTGCCGAAGATGCGGGTGATCTGCGGGCCGGTGAGACCATTGAGGATCGGTTCGTCGCCGATGGTGAAGAGGTAACCCTTTCGGCCACGTTTTTCGAAAGCGTCTGTCGTGGTCTTCAAGGCTGCCAGCAAGTGGGCGGCGCTATAACTTTCGCCGTCATTGCCGCCGCCGCCGCCTTCCAGCCACAGGCCACGGATCTGGCTGGCAAGCGAGATATCCGCCTCGAACTGGGTGGCCTGCAGGGGCGCGCTGTCGCAGGTAGCGTCACCGACGGCCGCGACCATGATATGGGGATCGGTGACCGGGCGGCGATCGTAGATTTCCGAGGTCAGCGTCACGAGTCCGTTGCGCATCAGTTCGTGGGCGATCATGCCCATCGAGCCGGTGACATCGGCAGCGAGAATGATCGGCGTCGACAGTGGATTGAAATCGCTGTCGCGGCTTTCGCGATAGCCAAACCGGGCGGGATCGAAACGCGGATCCATGCCGGTGGCGCCAAACACTTCCGAACGGCTGCGGCCGTTGACGTGGCGCGCGTTGTAATCGGCCCAGTCGGCCGTGCTGAAACGTCCCATACCCATGGCAACACTCCTTTGCTTCTGCCTTCGGTTTTGCGGGCGTCGGGGCGGGGGGTCCTGAGTAAGGTGGCTGCCCTGTCGCTGAATATGGATATAAACTTGCAAAATGTATTTTGCAAGTCGCACTTTGCAATTTGTTGTTTTTGGCTGATCCGGGTATGAGGGGAGAAAGATCGGAAATGCGGGCGAGGGGATTGAAACATATGGCGGAAACGGAGTTTCCAAGGCCGATCGTGACGGTGGATATCGTGCTTCTGACCCTGCGTGAGGAGCGGCTTCACATTGCGTTACTGCCGCGTACTGCCGAGCCTTTCGCCGGCGTGGCGGCACTGATCGGCGGTTACGTTCATGTCGAGGAGGATTCGGATGCGGAGGCTGCCGTGGCGCGTATCCTCAAGGCCAAGGCGGGCTTAAGCGGCATCTTTTTCGAACAGCTGCAGACCTTTGCCTCGGTTGATCGTGATCCGCGCGACTGGTCCGTTTCCATCGCCTATTTCGCGCTGGTGCCGCAGGAGGTGCTGGACGAGGCCGGGGTGGCGCTGGAGTTGCGGCCGGTCGATGCCGCTGGTGAATTGCCCTTCGACCATGCCGACATCGTCCGGGCGGCACGGGAGCGGCTTCGCGGCAAGGGCGCCTATTCCACCATTCCGGCGCGGCTGTTGCCCGACATTTTTACCATGTCGGAACTGCAGGCGATCTACGAGACGGTGATGGGGGAAAGGCTGGACCAGAGTGCCTTTCGTCGCAAGATCAACGATCTCAACCTGCTGGAAGAGGTGGAAGGCGAAAAGCGCCAGACCGAGCGGGCGCGGCGACCGACCACGCTCTACCGGCTTAAAGCGCCGCTTGCCGTGTTCGACCGGCGTATCTGAGCAGGGCGGTGCGTCCTGTTTACCGCGACAGCAGTGTCAGCGCCGTCATCGAATCGAGCAGCGTGCGGGTGACGCCGCCAAACAGCACTTCCCACCAGCGGGCATGGCCATAACCGCCCATCACCAGAAGATCGACGCTGGAATCGGCCAGCCGGTTTTCGATCGCCGCCGAGGCCTTGATGCCGCTTGTATGTTCGGTGCGTAGCGTAACGTTGACGCCGTGGCGCGACAGCGTGGCGGCAAGCTCGACGCCCGCCATTTCCGGCATCTGGCCAGACACTTCCGGCGGATCCACGCAGAAGATCTCCACGCTCTCGGCATTCTTGAGGAAGGGCAGCGCATCGAATGTGGCGCGGGTCGCCTCGCGTGAGCCGTTCCAGGCGATCAGCACGCGGCGGATCGGCTGCGGTTGCGTGATGGTGCGCGGCACCAGCAGCATGGGGCGGCCGCTTTCGAACAGAAAGGCTTCGAGATCGGCGCGATTGTCCGGTCCGCCTTCGGGCGGATTGCCCTGGCTTGCGACGATGAGATCAACGGCACGGGCACTCTCGATGACATTGCCGGAGGCATAACCATTGGCCGAAACAAAGCTGCGCCATTCCGACGGAAGGCCCTGGCTTTCGATGCGTTCGCGAAAGATCTTTTCGACCGAGGCGGTTTCGCGGCGCGCGGCTTCCTGCAGCACCTGCACGGCGGCGGGATCGGGAATTTCCATCGGCGCGATCAGCGGCACGGCGGCCAGCGTTTCGGCATGGACACCAACGATATGGGCGGAAAACCGCTCGGACAGGAAGCTGGCGAAATCGCTGATCTGCCTTGCGCTGGCCGGATCATCGAGTACGGCCATGATGGTCTTGTAGCTCATTGCGGTGCCTCCTCCTTTGCCGGGATTTTCTGACCCGTTCTCATCATGAACGTGGGTCGCGATGGCCCGCTGGTCAAGGCGGGCCGGCAGTGAGGACGTGCCTTTGGCGGGCGATCAGGCGTCCGGCGAAGGATTGGTCGCGGTCTTGCGTGCCGTAAGCTCGACGATCATCGCCTCGACAGCCGTCGCTGCCGCATAGAGCGGTTCTGTTTCACGGGCACGAACAATCAGTTCGGTGGAAAAACGCTGGCCATCATATTTCGGATAGGAGCCGATGCTGGTGTCGGGATGCGCCTTCTGGATGGCCGCGAGAAGTGTGCCGATATCGCCTTCGCCATAAGGGCAGGGGATGGCGCGCGACAGCATTTTTGCGCCCGTCCGCAGCATGGGGAGGACATTGTCGACCATGGCCTGAAACACCTGCGGCACACCGGCCATGACATAGACGTTTTCGACGATGAAGCCGGGCGCGGTCGAGACCGGATTGGGAATGTGTGTGGCACCCTGCGGCATGCGCGCCATGCGTTGGCGGGCCTCGGTGAATTCCATCTCGCGGCGCTTGTACATCTCGGCCAGGAGCGTCATCGCCGCCGGATCGTAGACGCAGGGCAGGCCAAACGCCTTGGCCACAGAATCGGCGGTGATATCGTCATGCGTCGGGCCGATGCCGCCGGAGGTGAAGACGTAATCGTAACGGCTGCGCAACGCATTCAGCGCCTCGACGATGACATCCTCCTCGTCGGCGACGATGCGCACTTCCTTCAGATCGATGCCGGACAGCGTCAGCAGATCGGCGAGATGGCCGATATTCTTGTCCTTGGTGCGGCCGGATAAAAGCTCGTCGCCAATGGCAAGCATGGCGGCGGTGACGGTGGTGGACTGGCTCATGGAGAATACTCGTGCGGAAATGATCTTATGACGTTAGCGCGGCCGATCACGAATGCAAGCCGCAGCGAAATATGTTCTTGCCTTCTGCAAATGATGAACAAGATCTCTCTTCGTCGTTCACGAAAAGTGGACACTGCATGCTGAAACCATCGTCTGGCCGGGCTGCGCCGTCTCCGCTAGCTTGCCTCCACACGGATGTCACAGGGCAGGCCGATGATCATCGAGTTTTTGAAAAAGCTGCTCGGCGGCGAGCCGGGTGCAGCACCGATACCAACAGCAAACCCGACCCCAACCCCAATCAGGGAAGCGAAAAAATGGCAAAAGTTCTGGTCCTCTATTACTCCGCCTATGGCCATATCGAAGCGATGGCCTATGCCGTTGCCGAAGGCGCCAAATCCGCCGGTGCCGACGTGACGGTCAAGCGCGTACCGGAACTGGTGCCGGAAGAGGTGGCGAAATCCTCGCATTTCAAGCTGGATCAGGCCGCCCCGATCGCCACCCCGGACGAACTGGCCGAATATGACGCGATCATCGTCGGCGCCGGCACGCGGTTCGGCACGGTCGCCTCGCAGATGCGCAATTTCTGGGATCAGACCGGTGGCCTGTGGTTCAATGGCAAGCTGGTCGGCAAGGTCGGCTCGGTCTTCACCTCTTCTGCCACCCAGCACGGCGGTCAGGAATCCACCATCCTCGGCTTCATCCCGACGCTTCTTCACCACGGCATGGCCGTTGTCGGCTTGCCATATGCCTTCCAGGGCCAGATGGGCGTTGAAGCGGTGAAAGGTGGTTCGCCTTACGGTGCATCGACCATCACCGACGGCGACGGTTCGCGTATGCCTTCGGAAATCGAACTTGAAGCGGCAAAATTCCAGGGCGCGCATGTGGCGAAGATCGCCGCAAAGCTGGCCTGATCGGATTCAACGGTTTTGAGAAGAAGGGCGCGGCAGTGGTGTCGCGCTCTTTTGCATTTTTGGCCTACACCACGGCCACGCCGGTATATTCGATCTCGAAAACAAAGCGCATGCGCCCGACCTGTCGGCGTTTGTCATCCAGTACGGTGATTGCGATATTGGCGGGTGGTGGAAAATTGCGGCAGGCGAAGGTGGAAAGCGCGTTCAGCCCGTCATTCATGGCCGCATGGGCATTGACCGCGTCGATTTCGACCTCGGCCTGTTTGCCGTCGGAAATATGCAGATAAAATCTGGGCATGATGTCTCCATTGCGAAAGAGATGACATCAAGCCCAACGGGACTGCGGTGATAAGGTTGCTAATATAAGCTGTGTGCGACCACCGGGCGCGTGGTGAAATGCGCGTGATTTCAAAACCGGCTGTTGACTGCGCGGCGTATGTGCCTGAAAAGACGCGTCACGCGGACGTGGCGAAACTGGTAGACGCAAGAGACTTAAAATCTCTCGACTTCGGTCTTGCGGGTTCGATCCCCGCCGTCCGCACCAGATGGTTTACGAACCAGAGTTTTCCATCTCACGACGAGCCGCCCTTGCGAGAAAACCCGATCGGGTGAGGCCGTGAGTCTGTGCATAGGCGTCGATGTCGTTCAGTACATCTTCCGGCAGCGTGATGTTCAGCCGAACGGCTTTGCGCGCCGGCATGGCCACGGAAACCAGTATAGCGACGCCATCACGATTATCCGGGTCGGCCATGATGGTATCAAGGCCGGACGGTTCGGGGATTGTGTCTCCGTCTTCGATCATGCCTTCGATATGAAATGCGAGCGCTTCGGTCGCCATGCGGCGGGCCTCATCGAGATCGGTGCCCGCTGTGACCACGCCGGGAAGATCGGGAAAGGAGACGCCATAGTCGCTCTCCGCGTCTTTGTGGATCAATCCAATGTAATTGCGCATTGCCTTACCTCAATTTCAGTCCGGACTGTTTTTCGATGCTCTTCAATGTTCCGATAGGCATGTCATGTTTGGGATGCGGGACTGTGACCCGCCCAGACTTTATCGGATGCCGGAATTGCACATGGCTGCCTTTGACGCCGACTTGCCGCCAGCCGTCCCCTTTTAAAGCTGCTATAACGTCGGTGCTTTTCATGCCGAAATAATACACATAAGTGTGTATTTTGCAAGATTTTATGATGGTCCAACCGTACCGCTCGGTTCGGAATTATCCTTTTGTCTTGCGCGCCGTTGTGGCATAGCCGCTGCAACACGGAATGCGTCAGGGAGTGAAGGTCTTGGATAAAGTCGCGGTTGCGGATGCGCAGGTGGCCATGCGGGAGATTTTTCCCGAAACGCCGCTGCAGCTCAACGAACATTTGAGCCGTCGGTATGGCGCCGAGATTTGGCTGAAGCGCGAGGACCTGTCGCCCGTTCGCTCCTACAAGATCCGTGGCGCCTTCAATTTTATGCGCAAGGCCGTCGAGGCACATGGCCGCGACCGCGTGTTCGTCTGCGCCTCGGCCGGCAACCATGCGCAAGGCTTCGCTTTCGTCTGCCGCCATTTCGAGGTGCAGGGCGTGGTCTTCATGCCGGTGACGACGCCGCAGCAGAAGATCGACAAGACCCGCATGTTCGGCGGCGCCTTCATCCAGATCCGTCTGGTCGGCGATATCTTTGACCAGTGCTATGCGGCGGCGCGCAGCCATGTGGAGACGACCGGCGCCATGATGGTGCCGCCTTTCGACGATGCCGATATCATCGAGGGGCAGGCGACTGTTGCGGCGGAAGTGATGGACCAGCTGCCAAGCGGTTCGGTGCCGGATCTGGTGATCCTGCCGGTCGGCGGTGGTGGACTGGCTTCTGGCGCGACCGGTTTCCTGAAGGACGTCGTGGCGCGCGAAAATTTCCTGTTCGTCGAGCCGGAAGGCGCGCCGAGCCTGAAGACGTCGCTGCTGGCCGGTGAGCCGGTGACGTTGCCGAAGGTGGACAATTTTGTCGATGGCGCGGCTGTTGCCCGTATCGGCACGCTGAACTTTGAGCGGCTGAGCGGTTTTCCGCCGGAACAGGTAAAGCTGATTGCCGAAAACGCCATCTGCGTGACCATCACCGAAATGCTCAATCTCGAAGGCGTGGTGCTGGAGCCGGCAGGTGCCCTGTCGATCCGGGCGCTGGAAGAGCTTGGGCCGGACAGGCTGGCGGGCAAGACGGTCGTCTGCGTCGTTTCGGGCGGCAATTTCGATTTCGAACGCCTGCCGGATGTGAAGGAGCGCGCCATGCGCTTCTCCGGTCTGAAGAAATATTTCATCCTGCGACTGCCGCAGCGTCCCGGTGCGTTGCGCGATTTTCTCGACATGCTCGGCCCCGATGACGACGTTGCGCGTTTCGAATATCTGAAGAAATCGGCTCGCAATTTCGGTTCTATCCTGATCGGTATCGAGACGACGGCGCCGGAAAATTTTGCCGGCCTGTTTCAGCGTTTCGAAACGGCGGGCCTAGGATATGAGGACATCACCGAGAACGAAATTCTGGCCAACCTGATCATCTGATCGGCTAGGGATATTGAGGGAAGCTGCGACACTCCGTGGCTTCCTGCATCGTCACGGGTATGATAAGGCAACCGCCATGGCTTCATTTTTTTCCAATCTCCTTTCGATGTTTTCCTCCGGTGATGCTCCCAAGGCAGCGGCCGGTCCGGCTGTCGAGCCGCAGGAACATGCGGGCTGCATGATCCATCCGGCGCCGATCAAGGAAGGCAGCCAGTATCGTCTGGCGGGTCGTATCGAAAAACAGGTCGGCGAGGCTGTTCTGGTGCGCACCTTCATTCGCGCCGACATGTTCACCTCGATGGATGACGCGGTGGAAAGCACCTTTCGCAAGGCGCGCCAGATCATCGACCAGAACGGCGCCTCGCTGTTTTCGGATGGTGCGCCTGAACGTTCGGCCTGAGCGTTGCGTCCCAGCGGTTGACGCAGAGTCTGTTACTGTAACGTAAGCCATTCTCCGCTGTCACGAAAAAGTCAGCAACAGGTTTGATCCTGCTGCTGAAAACCTTGTCGGCTGCCATGTGCTGATCACCCAAAATTAAGGCCTTGGCCGTACCTTCCACTCATCTTGCCAATTGAGTTGTCGGTCCGCTGATGCGAGCACGTTGCACACATACAGGCTGGTTCGCGCTTAGCCTTCTTGCCTGCACGGCGATGCCTGCGGTTGCTGCTGCGGCTGTGACCGGCACTGTGGCCGTGGCATCTCCCGCAAGTTCGATTCTCTCCGATCTTTACTGGGGTCTCGGCGTCAGCGCTGTTGCATTTGCAGGCATCGGCTGGCTGATTCCCGGTCGAAGGGCATGGACGCTCGCCGCATTCCAGCGCAAAAAAAGAACGACCAAGGCGGTGGCCGGCGATGACGGCGAGCGCGTGGCAGCCCTTGCCAGTGCCACGTTCGAAGCGATCATGATCCATCGTGATGGTGTTGTCGTCGATGGCAATCCGCAACTGGCGAAACTGCTGGGACGGCCGCTCAAGGATTTGCCGGGCACGCGCATTTTCGATTTTCTGCGTGACGGGCCGCAGATCGACGTCGCGACGGTGACGACATTCAACGACGATACCATTCACGAACTGGTTCTGGTTGCCGCCGATGGCGAGCATATTCCCGTTCAGGCACGCGGGCGCGATATCGTTTATCACGGCCGACCGGCCCGTGTCGGCTGCATCGTTGATCTGCGCGATCGCAAGGAAGCCGAACAGCGTATCCGCCATCTGGCGCAGCATGATGTCCTGACCGGCTTGCCGAACCGCGCCCTGTTTGCCGAGCGCGTGGCGGATCTCAGCGCTCGCGGTGCGAGCTTTGCCATTGCCATGGTCGATATCGACCGCTTCAAGGATGTCAACGACAGCCATGGCCATCAGGCCGGCGACGCGGTGATCCGCGAGACGGCCGCCCGGTTGCAGGGCCTGCTCGGGCCTCATGATCTCGTCGCGCGTCTGGGAGGCGACGAGTTCGCGGTCATTCTGGCAAACACGCATTTCAGTTTTCAGGTCGAGGATTTAGGTCATCGTCTGCTCGCCCGTATGGTCGAGCCGATCGAGATCGCATCGGGCGAAAGACTGCAGCTCGATGTCAGTATCGGTGGCGCGCTTTGCCCCGAACATGCGGCTGACCTCGACGGGCTTGTCGGCAAGGCGGATATCGCGCTTTTCCATGCCAAGCAGCAGGGGCGTGGCGCAAGCCTCGTGTTCAAGCCGGGCATGAACGAAGCGATCGAAAAGCGGCGTGCACTGGAGGCGGATCTGGACCGCGCCATCACGCGTGGTGAATTCGAACTCTATCTGCAGCCGCGCGTCGATGCGGTCACAGCCGATATCGTTGCCTATGAAGCGCTGCTGCGCTGGAACCATCCGAGCCGCGGCCTCGTATCGCCGGGTGAATTCATTCCGGTGGCGGAGGCGTCCGGCCAGATCGTGGCGCTGGGCGAGTGGGTGATGGCCGAGGCCTGCCGCCTGAGTGGTGGTCTGGAAGGTCGCCGTATCAGCGTCAATGTCAGCCCGCTGCAGTTCCGCAACAGCCGTTTCGTGTCCTGTCTCGGCGAGGTCCTCAAGGAAACCGGCGCGAAGGCTTCCCGGATCGAGCTGGAAATCACCGAAAGCGTCCTGATCGAAGACGACAAGCGGGCATTGCAGGTTCTTGAAGCGTTGAAGCGCATGGGCTTCCATGTGGCGCTCGACGATTTCGGCACGGGTTATTCGTCGCTGAGCTATCTCAGCCGTTATCCGTTCGACACGATCAAGATCGACCGCAGCTTTGTCAGTAATCTCGGCGTGGTCGACAGCGCGCAGGTGATCGTCCGCTCCATTATCGCACTCGGCAATGGCCTTGGCATGCAGATCGTCGCCGAAGGCGTGGAAACGATCGAGGAAGCGCTGTTCCTGACTCAGGCCGGCTGTGACGAATTGCAGGGTTATCTGCTTGGCCGGCCGGTGCCGGTGAATGAGCGGTTGGTCGAGGTGCGCCCAGTGATCGGCATGCAGCTCAAGGGCATGGCCGAAGCGGTGCGTTGCGGCAAGGATATGCATGCCGCACAGGTGGCAGAGCTTGAGCGTGAGGCCGTCTGATCGGGCAACATCCACCAACGCACTTCAAATGAAAATGGCGGCCGATCTGCATCGGTCGCCATTTTTCGTTTCAGCGGTGGATTTTTGAAAAATCAGGCAGCCTTGGCCAGTTCGTCCGTGCGGGCGGCAGCAGAAGCGATGGCCTTTTCGAATGCTTCCGGACCGAAGGCCGTGCCTTCGACATAAATGACCTCGACATCGGTCATGCCCATGAAGGCCAGAACGGTCTTGAGGTAGGGTACGGCGTGGTTCATGGCGACGGCCGGGCCATCGGAATAAACGCCGGCAGCCGACAGAACGATGTAGACCTTCTTGTTCTTTGCGAGGCCTTCCGGGCCTTCAGCCGTGTAACGGAAGGTCATGCCGGCGCGGGCGACCATGTCGATCCACGACTTCAGCGAGGAATAGATGTTGAAGTTGATGAGGCCGGTGGCGATGACGACGGTGTCGGCGGCCAGCAGTTCGTTGGTCAGCGTGTCGGATTCGACAACGGCTGCGGCTTCTTCCGGCGTACGGTCGGCCGGCTGCTTCTTGATGGCCGAGGTGGTGACCGGGTCGAGATGGGCGATCGGGTTCTTGCCAAGGTCGCGATGCGCGACGGTTGCGGCCGCATTGTTGGCTTTCAACTTATCGACGAACTCGGTAGCCACCTTCGTCGACAGGGATTCGGCGCGCGGGCTGGAGGTGACGAGGAGAATGGACGACATGGTGGTAATTCCTTGATCGGATTGCGTTGTTTGTTCGGAGGGCGGTGCAGGAGGATTTCCGCTCTCGCTTGCCAGCACAAATAGGCATGGACACCTATCGAGAGAACCGGGATAATGTCGAAGCTAGTTATCTAGGAAATGGATAGGTCGAATGGACGCCAATCCCACGCTCGATCAGTTGCAGGTTTTTCTGGCCGTTGCCGAAACCGGAAGTTTTTCCGCAGCCGCGCGCAGGATGAACCGCGCCCAGTCGGTGGTCAGTTACACGATCGCCAATCTGGAGGCGCAGCTGGAAATGGTGCTGTTCGAGCGCAGTGGCCGCCAGCCGAAACTGACGGAAGAGGGGCGTGCGATGCTGGCCGATGCCCGCCGCATCGTTGCCGACCTGCAATTGATGCGGGCGCGGGCCAAAAGCATCAAACAGGGACTGGAGGCGGAGCTGACTATGGCGATCTCCGTCATGGTGCCGGCCGATGCTGTCGTGGTGGAGTTGCGGGAATTTCGCGCCCGCTTTCCCTCCGTCTCACTCAACCTGCATGTCGGCGAGCTCGGCATGGTGATGGACATGGTGTCGTCCGGTCGCGCCGATATCGGCCTCGGCGGTGCGATGCTGAGCAAGGACGACACGCTGGTGGCGGAAAAGATCGGCCATTCCTTCATGCTGCCGGTGGCGGCAAGCGATCATCCGCTGGCGCAGATCGCCCGGCCGCTGACATTGGCCGATGTGCGCGAAGAAGTGCAGATGGTGGTGACCGATGCGTCGGGCCTCACCAATGGCCGTGACTTCAACGTCATGTCGTTCAAGACATGGCGGGTGAGTGATATCGCCACCAAGCACCAGCTGATCAAGGGTGGCCTCGGTTGGGGCGGGTTGCCTGCCTCGCTGGTTCGGCATGATCTGGCCGAGGGCCGTCTGGTGGCGTTGAAACTCGATGCCTATCAGCAGGGTGAATATCCGCTTTATGCCATGCACAAGGCTTCGCATCCGCTGGGGCCGGCGGCATCATGGCTGGTGGAGGCGTTCAAGCTGCGGCTTTCGAACTGCCCGAACCACAAGGATTTTTCGGACATTTTTGGGCTGGACGAGCCGCGTCCTGTGAGATTGGCGGCGGAGTAGGGTGGGGCCGCCGGCCTTCACTTACTCCCCCGGCACCGGCGTCGGTTTGCCGTCTTCGTCCAGCGCCACCATGATGAACGTGCCGGCTGTGACCTTTTCCAGTGCGCGGTGGCGGGCGCGTTGTGCCCAGGCCTCGACGGAAAGCGTGATCGAGGTGCGGCCGACCTTGGTGATCTGCGTATAGATATTCAGCGTATCGCCGATCTTGACCGGCAGTTCGAACGCCATTTCCTTGACCGCTGCCGTCACCACGCGGCCATGGGCGCGTTCGGCGGCGCGGATGCCGCTTGCCAAGTCCATCTGCGCCATGACCCAGCCGCCAAAAATGTCGCCGGCCGGATTGGCGTCGGCGGGCATGGCGAGTGTGCGTAGTGTCAGTTCGCCCGCAGGGGCAGTCGTGGCAGTGTCGTTCATGGTGATGCGGGACCTTTGTTGCGGTGCGGCGGACCATAAGCATGTCGCATAGCGTGGGCAAGGCGGCTTTCGCGGTAGGCCTCTCGTCCGTATGCATCGTTTTGCGGCAGGCTGTCCCGATATGACCTTGAAACGGCCTTGATCGCTCAAGGTTTCGTTTACCAAGCCTGTCTAGAATCCGATGGAGTGGCGAATCTGTCACGAAGAACGGACGACCTTTTAGGCAGGTAAGGCATTCTGGTATGGCGTATGCTCTTTTCTGGCGGCGGGTTACGGCTTCGCTGATGATCACGACGATGCTGACGGCATGTTCGGCCGAAGGGCTGGTGCCGCCGGTCGGCGTCGACAACGGCACACGCGTCGGTGCGATCCGCCCGATGCCGCCGGCAAACATGCCGGCCAACCAGACCTATGGCGGAACCTCGACCGCCGGCCTTGCGAATCCCATGCCACCGGCTTCGGTCGATCAGGGCCAATCGTCCTACGGGTACCTGCGCGAGCCGGGTGTGAACGGCAATCCCGGTTCTTCCTATGGCGGTTATGGCGCACAGAACGGCGGTATTGCCCAGCAGCCGATGCCGACAGCCAACGGCCAGGAGCAATGGGGCGGCCCGATACCGCCACAACAATCCGACCCTTATGCCAGATCCTCCGGCAATGCTCGCGTGCAGCAGGGTCGCCTGCCGAGCATAGACAGCGATGAGGGCGTGGCTGCCGTATCAGGCGGGCAGGGCATGTCGGCGCAAGGCGCTGATGGTGGCGTCAACATGGATGCGGAGCTTGGTGTGGGCGGCAGTCAAGGCGTTGTCGGACTTGCCGAGGAACAGCAGACGGACATCGCCGAAGGTGTCGGCAATCAGCCTGTGGTCGATGGGATCGGTACGGATAGTCCGCGCGCACTGGGCCGACGGGCCGGTACACAGAACATGGTTGATGAACCGGTTATCGTGCCGCCAAAACGGTCGGGCAGCGGCCAGCGTGCTGATCGGGGCGCCGACATCAATGGCGAACAGCCGTGGCAGCGCCAGTCGACACCGTTTGGCACGCGGCAGGTGGGTGGTGCGGCACGCACGGAAGAAGTGGCGATGCTGCGCACGCCCAACCCGATGGACGAGCGTGCACCGATTGCACCGCCGCGCGGGCCGGAAGCCATGCCGGCATCCGAAGCCGCCTGCCGGGTGGAACTGCGTCGTCTCGGTGTCGAATATCGAAATGCGCCGCGCATCAGTGATGGGCCGAGCTGCGGTATCGATTATCCGGTCGAACTGACCGGTCTATCCGGCGATATCGACGTCAAACCGTCGGTGAAACTGAACTGCCAGACGACGCTCGCCTTTGCCCGTTGGGTGAAATACGAGTTGGCGCCATCCTCGCGCTACCGCTACTGGAGCGGCGTCAAGCGTATCGTGCCGATGGGCGGTTATTCCTGCCGCCGTATGAACAACAGTCGCCAGAAATACAATCCGATGTCGGAACATTCGCGTGGCAATGCCATCGATGTCGGCAAGTTCGTGCTGAAGAACGGCAAGGATATCGACGTGCGCAAGAAGGGTCTGTTCTCCTTCCGCGAAGGCGCTCTGCTGAAGGCCGTGCGCACCGACAGCTGCAAATATTTCAACACCGTGCTCGGCCCAGGCTCCAACAAGGAGCACTGGAACCATTTTCACTTCGACCTGAGACAGCGCAAGTCGAACAGCCGTTATTGCGATTGATGCATGCTGGCGGGGGTTAACCCGCCAGTGCTTCCTTTACGGCAATGTCTGCCATGGCAAGTGCCGCCTCGCGCGTTTTGGCTGCGGCGATGAAGCGGGCATTGTGGCAGAAGACTGCGCCGATGACGCCCGAGACCTTTTCCAGTTCGCCATTGTTGAGGCCCGCCCATGCGGCTGGCAGGTCGGCGCGCTGCTCAAAGCCATCGTCACTGAGGCGGATGCCGGTGACGCACCAATCCTTGTCACGCGGATGGACCACGAACAGCAGATGATCCGCACCGGCCTTCACGATGGCCGGACGAAAAGGCATGCCCATCGGCAGTTCCAGCACGCGGCTTTCACCGGTAGTGGCGATTGCTTCGAGGACAAGGCTTTCGGCGCGCAGTTTTGATGCACGCTGGGCAATGCCGGCCTCGACAAAGGTGCGGGCGATGGTGAGCGCGACGTCGAAGGCACGGTCGTCGGCGTCGGCATCCTTGGCATCGAAAACGGGCTTCAGGGTGGCGAGCAGGCTCGGAAGCGTCAGGCTGACCAACGGCCCAGCGACGGAAGGATCGACCGCGCCATTATCGAGGAGATCGATCGGCAGCACGAATTTCTGATCGAAAGCGGCATGCACCGCATCGGCATGCGCTTCCGGCACATCGAGCGCCAGCAGATAGGCGCGACCAAAATGTTTCCAGATCAGACCGAAGGACGAGTAGGGCGCACCGTCTTCGCGCAGCGGTGCGCCGCGCTGGTGATGATCGAAAATGCCGGCTTCGGCGTCGTATGCACCGCCGACATCGTAGATGATGCGGTCGGAACCGGGCGTGATCCATTCCGGCGCGCGGCTGCGCACCAGTTTCGCGCTCGGGAACAGACGCGTGAGGATGACGGAAGACATCAGCTCATCGGCATGGAAGCCACCGGAATGGGTGACGAGGAAATCTGGGATCATGCCGGGAGGTACCTTGCTTTGCCGGAGGAGTTTTATGGAGGCCCCAGATAGCCGGTGAGGGGCAAAGGCTCAAGGGCGGAGTTTTCCCGTCAGTCAATAAGGAGGGCCAGTCCATCAACGAATGCGAAGATGAGACAGACGAGAAAAAACAGCATGATGATGCCGATCATCCGCTCTTTGCCGATGGTGGCGGCGACGAGCAGCTCAAACAATGCCTGACAGGTGCAATAGGCGGCGATGGCGCCGACCAGAATGCCGATCCAGCGGAGGATTGACCATATATCTGCCCCCTCCGGCGGGACCGGACCACCGGCAAAGAACAGACAGAAACCTGAGAATGTGATGGTGGCAAAGACGATGACCGTGATCACGGCGCCTTTCACCTCGGATGCCTTTTTACCGTCTGGGTGTTTTCGAAACGGTCTTCGTGTCATGCGGAACTTTCCATCCCCAACTGACCGGGGATATGGCACGCCAGCGGATGTCGCCAAGACCATAATCATCGCGAGGGTGTTTCTACCGGGAATTCTACCGTCCGAGGACAGCACAAAAAAAGGCCGGCACGAGGCCGGCCAAGGAAGGAAAGCGGACGCGGGATGGGGCGTCGGCTTTCGGTCATCACGACTGCATGCATCAACACGGGAAGCGCATGGGCGGCCATGCGTTTCCATGAGTAGCGACCGCCAGCCAGGCGGTGCCTTGGCGGCCCGACGAGGACGGGCGGGCAAGGCGGCGGACGGTCATGCTTCGGGCGCGGCAGCGTGTGCGGCGGTGCGGCCGGTCCCGACGACGGCAACATGGCGCGGCAAGATGACTGCTGAATGACGGTTGTATTGTTTTTGCGTTGTTCGCGTTTTTGGATGGCGCCGAATTGCGCCACAACCGCACTTGTCCACAGGCTGTGCTGCTGTCACAAAGCCAATAAACGTGCAGCGGTGCAGACAAGACTCCGCAATGCCGGTTTTGCGTTGAGGAGAGTGCATGCCCGAACTGACGGAAATTCTTTTCTTCGCGGCCGTGCTGGCGGTCAGCGGTGTCCTGTCCGGCCTTCTCGCCGGCATGTTCGGTATCGGCGGCGGTGCCATTCTCGTGCCGATCTTCTTTCATGTCTTCGGCTTGCTCGGCGTGCCGGAAGAGGTGCGCATGCAGCTTTCGCTCGGCACCTCGCTTGCCATCATCGTGCCGACCTCGATCCGCTCCTTCATGGCGCATCGGGCACGCGGCGCGGTCGACATGGAACTTCTCAAAGGCTGGGTGATTGCGGTACCGCTCGGCACACTGATTGCCGCTTTTGTCGCCGCCAAGGCCTCGAGCGTGACGCTGCGGCTGATCTTTGCCGTCATAGCGCTCATTCTGGCAGCACGGATGATTTTTAATCGCGCCAGCTGGCGGCTGGGCGATGAACTGCCGAAGAACCCGGCGCGGTTTCTGGTCGGCACCAGCTTTGGCATTCTTTCCGGCCTGATGGGTGTCGGCGGCGGTGTCGTCAACAACACGTTCATGACGCTTTACGGACGTTCCATCCATCAGGCCGTGGCGACGTCATCGGGCATGGGCGTGCTGATTTCGCTGCCGGGTCTGGTTGGTTATGTCATCGGCGGTTGGGGCGTGCCTGGCCTGCCGCCGCTGTCCACAGGTTACGTCAACTGGATTGCCGTGGTGCTGATCATTCCGATCACCCTGATCATGGCGCCTTATGGCGCACGCGCCGCCCATGCCATGAGCCGGCAGGCGCTGGAGCGGGCTTTTGGCGTGTTCCTTGTCTGCGTGTCGATCCAGTTTTTTGTCGGTGTCTTCAACTGATTGTCCCTGAAAACGGGGAACTGCTGACGGGGGATGTTTTTTCGTTGGTTTGACACCTATATCCGGCGCCACAGCATTCCAGCCAGAAGTCTCCCCATGACAACAGCCAAGCCTCCCGTCGTTTCCATCCGCAACCTGACAAAAATCTACGGTAACGGGTTCAAGGCGCTGAAAGGCGTCGATCTCGATATCCGCGAGGGTGAAATCCTCGCACTTCTGGGGCCGAACGGCGCCGGCAAGACGACGATGATCTCGATCGTCTGCGGACTGGTCAATCCTTCCGGCGGGCAGGTAATGGTGGGCGGCCATGACGTGGTCCGCGATTTCCGCGAAACCCGCTCGATGATCGGGCTGGTGCCGCAGGAACTGACCACGGACCAGTTCGAGACAGTGATCAACACCGTGACTTTTTCGCGCGGCCTGCATGGCAAATCGAAGAACCCGGCGCTGATCGAGCAGATTTTGAAGGATCTTTCGCTCTGGGAGAAGCGCGACAACATGCTGCGCGAATTGTCCGGCGGCATGAAACGGCGCGTGCTGATCGCCAAGGCCTTGGCGCATGAACCGCGCATCCTCTTCCTCGACGAGCCGACCGCCGGTGTCGACGTGACGCTGCGCCGCGACATGTGGCAGGTGGTGGAAAAGCTGCGTGCCACTGGCGTCACCATCATCCTCACCACGCACTATATCGAGGAGGCCGAGGAGATCGCGGATCGCGTCGGCGTCATCAATGCCGGCGAGCTTTTGTTGATCGAAGACAAGACGACGCTGATGAAAAAACTAGGCGCAAAACAGTTGCGTCTGGAACTGACGCATCCGCTGGAAGTCGTGCCGCCGGGGCTGGAAGCGTTTGACCTGAAGCTGGTCGATGACGGCAACGCACTGGTGCATGATTACGCCGCCGACGAAACCCATGGCAACGGCCATGAAAGCCGGATCGCGGCGCTGATGAAGGCGCTTTCGGCGGCCGATGTGCCGCTCGGCGATATTTCTACCCACCAGAGTTCGCTCGAGGATATTTTTGTAAAGCTGATCGGAGAGCGGGCATGAGCGTGCAAAAGTTCAATTTCGAAGCGGTCAAGTCGATTTATTTCTTCGAAATGGCCCGCATGCGCCGCACGCTTCTGCAGAGCGTCATCTCGCCCGTCATCACCACCTCGCTGTATTTCATCGTGTTCGGCACGGCGATCGGCTCGCGCATTCAGGAAGTCGGCGGCGTCTCCTATGGCTCGTTCATCACGCCGGGCCTGATCATGCTGACATTGTTGACGCAATGCATCAGCAACGGCTCGATCGGCATCTATTTCCCGAAATTCACCGGCACGATCTATGAACTCTTGTCGGCGCCGGTGGCGATGGCGGAAGTGTTGATCGGTTATGTTGGCGCTGCTGCCAGCAAGGGGCTGATCATTGGCCTGATCATTCTGGCGACGGCCTCCTTCTTCGTCGATATCCATATCGCCCACCCGTTCATGATGGCGGTGTTCCTCGTTCTGACTGCGGTGACCTTCAGCCTGTTCGGCTTTATCATCGGCATCTGGGCCAAAAATTTCGAACAGCTCAACATCGTGCCGATGCTGGTCGTGCCGCCGCTGACCTTCCTTGGCGGCAGCTTCTATTCAATCGACATGTTGCCGCCGTTCTGGCAGGCGGTCAGCCATTTCAATCCGGTGCTTTATCTCGTCAGCGGTTTCCGCTGGAGCTTTTACGAGATCGCCGACGTCAACCCGGTGGTCAGCCTCGGCATGATCGGGCTGTTTCTGGTGATCTGCCTTTCGATCCTCGCCTGGATTTTCCGCACCGGTTACAGGCTGCGCAGCTAGTTCCGAGTTGGCAATCGTCAGGAAAATCGCGACCTAGCGACGCGGGGCAGGTCCGTCGTCTTGCGGGTGTCGTGGTCAGCAACTATCTGATCCGCACCCCAAGACACTCGGAGACTGCTCTCACATGAAATCGCTGGAACTGCTCGTGGAAAAGATCATTCTGTCGAGCCGATGGATTCTCGTCGCCTTTTACCTCGGCCTCGTTGCGGCTCTGGCAGTTTATGCGGTGTCTTTTGCCGCAAAGTTCTGGAAGGTGGCGGCGAACGTCTTCACGCTGGATGAAAACGGCATGATCCTCGCCATGCTGGGTTTGATCGACGCAGCACTGGTCGCGAGCCTGATCGTCATGGTGATGATCTCGGGCTACGAAAATTTTGTCAGCCGTTTCGATGAAACCGACGCCGACGTCTCTTTCCTCGGTAAACTCGATTCCGGCAGCCTGAAGATCAAGGTGGCCTCGTCGATCGTGGCGATCTCCTCGATCCACCTGCTGCAGATCTTTCTCAATGCCGCGAAATACACCGATGGCCAGCTGATGTGGTACACGATCATCCACCTGGCTTTCGTCGTGTCGGCCGTCATGCTGGGCTGGCTGGAAAAGATCATGGCCTCGGTCAAGGCTGACAAGAACGACCTGAAGCTCTGATCGCTTCGGCAATACGGAAATCGAAAACGGCGCCTCTCGGGGCGCCGTTTTTCATTTGATGGCTGTGCGCCGGGCGATGTGTTCGGCCTCCACCTGCCGCATCAGGCGGATCAGGTCTTCCCGGTCGATGTCGAATGTCTCGTCGAGATGGGCGAGGGCGGCATCGACATCCTCTTCCTCGAAATTCGGGATGGCCGGCGGCACCGGTACATTCGGCGCAGTGACTGTGGGTGCCGGGCGGTGCGGGTAGGATCGGCCGCAGATGCGGTGAAAGATGACACCGGCAAGGGTGAGGACCACCGCGTTCAAGAGTACCGGCATGACCGGAAAGAGCGGCCCCCAGGCATCAACGGCACCACCACCAAGCACCGCCATCAGGGCTGCGGCACCGCCGGGCGGATGCAGGCAGCGTGTGATCGACATGACCAGAATGGCAAGCGACACGGCGATGCCGGTGGCCAGTATCGGTTCGGCTACGAAATGCGCGACCAGCAGGCCGACGGCAGCCGACAGCGTGTTGCCGCCAATGACCGACCAGGGTTGCGCCAACGGGCTGGCCGGCACGGCAAACACCAGCACGGCGGAAGCGCCCATGGGGGCGACGAGAAGCGGTGAAACGCCGTGTCCTATCATCAGCCCTGCCAGCACGCCGGTAAGGGCGATGCCGATGAGCGCGCCGAGGCCGGCGATCAGGCGTTCGCGCAGGCTTGCGCCGGCAAGGATGGGGCTGAAGATGACGGAAGCAATTTTACGAGGGGGCATGGAGATACTGGCAGGATGATCGATACGCCGTCAATGCGCCCAAATCTGACGATTGCCAAGGTCGAATATTCTAAAAAAACCGGCCGAGAGTATCGGCCGGTTTGCTGACAGTGATGAATGGGCCGAGTGGACCGACAGGGATGGAGTGATCGTATCAGCCCATCGACAGGCGTCGCTGCTGGCCACGGCTGGCCATGACCGATGCACCCAGAAGCGCGCCGGCGGCAAGGAAGGTGACAACGGCGATCGGTCCCTGTGTCTCAATGAGGATGCCGCCCAGAACCGCGCCGCTGGAAATGGCGATCTGGAACGTCGTCAGCATCAGTGCTCCGGCGCTTTCGGCCTCATCCGAACCGGCGCGCACCACAAAGCTCTGCAGGCTGACCGGGATGGCTCCGAAGGCAAGGCCCCAGATGGCAACCGCCGTGGCCGCGACGATTTCAGAGCTTCCGGCCACCGCCATGCTGACGGCTGCGGCTGCGACGAGGCTGGCAAAGATGGTGATCGACAGGCGCGGGCTACGCTCGGATACGAAACCGCCGAGCAGGTTGCCGAAGAAACCGGCGACGCCATAGGCAAGCAGGATCAGCGAGATGGTTTCGACACCGAGATGCGGCACGCGTTCCAGGAACGGGCGGATATAGGTGAAGCCGGCAAAATGGCCGGTGATGACCAGAAGAATGGTGATGAGGCCGAGACGCATGGCCGGACGGCGCAACAGCGCTGCCATGGTGGCAAGACCGGCATGGCCGCTCGGCGGCAGGGCGGGCAGGGTGATGGCCTGCACGAGAAGGGCGACGACACCGATACCGGCCGAAAGGCCGAAGGCGGCGCGCCATCCCATAGTGGCACCGATCCAGGCGCCGAGCGGGGCGGCGCAGACGGTGGCAAGTGAGACGCCGGCCATGATGATGGCCATGGCGCGCGGCATCAGATGCGGCGGCACGAGGCGCATGGCAAGCGCTGCCGACATCGCCCAGAAACCGCCAAGCCCGATGCCGAGCAGGAAGCGGGCGGCAAGCAGCATGTGGATGCTGGTGGCGGCAGCGGCGATGAGGCTGGAAATGATCAGCGTCATGGTCAGCGCCAGCACGGTCCAGCGGCGATCGAATTTTCGTGTGCCGATGATGACGCCGGGGCCTGCAATGGCGGCGACGATGGCGGTCATGGTGATCGACTGGCCGGCGAGGCCGGACGTGACGTTGAGGTCACCGGAAATCGGCGTCAGCAGGCTGACCGGCAGAAACTCTGCGGTGACAAGGCCGAAGACACCGAGCGTCATGGAAACGACAGCGCCCCAGCGGGCGTGTTCTATCGTCCGGGCGTCGCCGCCCGGGAAAGGGATATGGTCCAGCATGGGGATCTCCTGATTTGCTGTTGGTCAAGGAATAGGCGTGACCGGCCGGAGTTTCCATGCTAAAAAATCCGGCATGCTTGATCATTCGTCCAATTCTCCATTTGAACTCCCTTCCGATCCGCTGAGCGAAATGCTGCGGGGATTGCGTCTCGATGGTGTGGAATACGGCCGCTGCCGGCCGGCTTCGCCCTGGGCCACGGCCTTTCCGGCGCAGGAGGCGGCGCGGTTTCATTTCATCCAGTCCGGTTCTGCCGTGTTGCGGCTGGAAGGGCAGGGCGACTGGCTGGACCTGAAGGCGGGGGACGCCGTGCTGGTGCCGCGCGGCAATGCGCATGTCGTGGCCGAACATCCGACCGTTCCGCCGGTGCCGTTCGAACGGTATGGACGCACGAAAATTTGCTCTGGCGTTTACGACGTGAAATGCCAGGAGAGGCCGGGCGAGACGCAGATCTTCAACGGTTCGTTGCGTTTCAATCTCGACCGGCTGCACCCGCTGTTGCAGATGATGCCGGACGTGATGACCACCACCGATCTGGCGCGTAGCGAGCCGACCATTCCGCATCTGCTGGATGCCATGGCGCGCGAGGTGGACATGGACCGGGTCGGCGCCGGCGGCATTCTGGCGCGGTTGGCGGATGTATTGATGGCGACGATGATCCGCACCTGGGTGGAGCATGGCTGCGGCGAGACAAATGGCTGGATCGCGGCTGTACGCAGTCCGGATGTCGGCCGCGTGTTGGCGGCAATCCATCTGGAACCGGAACGCGACTGGTCGGTTGCCGAACTCGCCCGTCATATGGGGGCGTCACGCTCCGGTTTTGCCGAACGGTTTGCCAAGGTAGTGGGCGAAACGCCGGCGCGTTATGTGGCGCGGGTGCGCATGCATCAGGCGCGGCTTTGGCTGAAGGAAGGCATGCGTGTTTCGGTGATTGCCGAGCGGCTGGGTTATGATGCCGAGGCGTCATTCAGCCGTGCCTTCAAGCGTATCATCGGTGCACCGCCGAGCCATTTTCGCAGCCGCACGGATGAGGTCGTGCCGGTGGCGGAACTGATGGCGGCGGAATAGACGTCAGTCTTTCAAGCGCATTTCGTCCGTCTGGATCTGCAACGAACTCAGGGTCGACAGGAACGTCATGCCCAGCAGGCTTTCGTCGAGCCGGCCTTCCGAGGCGACCATTGCCCGTACATCGCGGCGAACGATCGGGCCGATGGTCATCTGGTCCAGTCGGACGGGGGCCGCCATGGCGCGACCGTTGGCGGTGGAAACGCTGACGGTGAAGGAGAGGTTTTCCGGATCAAGGCCGAGTGTCCGGGCATCGTCCCAGCTGAGAACGACCGAGCTTGCGCCGGTATCGACCAGCATCGGCACGGTTCGGCCGTTGACTTCCATGCGCGCCTGAAAATGTCCGCCCATGGCGCGGTGCAGGATGACTTCCGAACTACCATCGGACGCCGTGGTGACGACGGCGCTGCCGGGCATCAGGCCCGCCATGAAGCGATTGCCGACCGAGGCAAAATCGTTGCGATAGAGATAACCGACCATCAGGCCCATAATGATGACCAGCCAGATGGCGATCATCCGCGCGGTTTCGCCAAGCCCTCCGTGGCGGCCGGCGAGAACGCCGGCGGAAAGGACCGCTGCGATCGGCAGCAGATAGACCATCCGCGCGAAATCGTCGTTTTCCATGCCCATCGTGTGGCCGCTGGAATCATTGAAGATGAGGAGCGCCAGTCCGGCGCCGAGAATGATGAGAACGACGGTCAATCCATTCACGGTGCAATGGCCTCCTTCAGAGTGTTGGGAACGGCAAGGCCGGCCCGACGCAGGCGGCCGGGCAGGACGGACATGAGGTTTGCACGCGCCGTGTCATCGAGATCGCGCCAGCTGCCGATTTCGGAAAGCGAGCGTCCACAGCCGATGCAATGACCGGCAAGCGGCGTGTCTTCGCCCGCAATCGTGCAGACGCCGCTGCAGGGGGAGAGGATGTTCGATGCGTGCATGACCGACATATCGGGCGCTTACGTTGCAAGAGCAAGGGCGGTAAAAACCGCCATTGACGTGACCTGCTGGGTGGCGCCGATCGTGTCGCCGGTATGACCACCGAGTTTTTTATCGACCACGCGGGTGAAGGCAAAAGCGGCCAGAACCGCGAAGGCCAGAGCGAACAGGATCGAGCCGAGATGGTAACTCGGCAACAGGAACAGGAAGGCGAGGAGAGCGGCGAGGGCGAGCGCCATGGTGCGTGCTGCGTCTTCCGGTTTGCCGACAGCAACGGCGACGCCGTTCGTGCGGGCGGGCGGCAGCATCGACCAGTGCCAGACCATCAGGGCACGGCTGACGGAGGCAGCGGCAAGGAGGGCAAGGGCGGCGCCAAAGGGCGAAAGGTCTGTGCCGAGTTGGGCAAGGGCAGAGGCGCGGATGCCGAAAGACAGGATCAGGGCCACGACACCATAGGAACCGGTGCGGCTGTCCTTCATGATGGCAAGCGCGTGTTCCTTGTCGCGCCCGCCGCCAAGGCCGTCGGCGGCGTCCGCAAACCCGTCCTCGTGCAATGCGCCGGTGGTGACTGTCAGTGTACCGAGCGCAAGAATGGCCGCAAGAAATGGTTGTGCACCGAGAACGAGCATCGCCCACAATACGCACATGGCAGGCAGAGCAATGACGACGCCGGCCACCGGAAATGCCCGCACGGCGCGAGAAATACTGCCGTCATGGCCTTCGAAAAAGCGCGCGTGAACCGGCAACCGGCTCAGGAAGCCGACGGAGCGGGCGATATCCGCGATGAATTCGCTCAACATGTGACGTGCGTTTGGCAGTTGTTCCTCCGGCCATGCCTGATAAACAGGGGGCCACAAAGCGGGATTCCCGAAGCAAACACAAGCCTTCCCGCGACAAGAGACAGACAAGGAATGATGATATGAGCGTGAGCGGCATGCCCTTCGACGATTTTCGCGTTCTCCTGCGCGAACTGCCGGGTCCGGACCAGCGGGCACTGGTAGCGGCGCGCGAGCGTGATGCGCAACTGACCAAGCCGCCGGGTTCGCTCGGTCGTCTGGAAGAAATCGCCTTCTGGCTTGCCGCATGGTCGGGCCGCTCTCCTGCCGTCAACCGCCCGCTCGTGGCAATCTTTGCCGGCAATCATGGCGTGGCAAAACACGGTATCACGCCGTACCCGCCATCGGTGACACAGCAGATGGTAGAAAATTTTGCCGCCGGTGGTGCTGCCATCAACCAGATCTGCGTCACCCACGACCTCGGCCTGAAGATTTTTGACCTGGCGCTGGATTATCCGACCGGTGACATCACCGTGGAGCCGGCGCTGTCCGAGCGCGACTGCGCCGCAACCATGGCCTTCGGCATGGAATCGATTGCCGGCGGTACCGATCTTCTGATCATCGGCGAAATGGGCATCGGCAACACCACGATTGCTGCCGCCATCAATCTCGCGCTTTACGGCGGCACGGCGGAAGAATGGGTTGGCCCCGGCACCGGCTCGCATGGTGATGTTCTGGCGCGCAAGATCGCGGCGGTAAAGGCGGCGGTCGAATTCCACAAGGATCATCTCTCCGATCCGCTGGAAGTGCTGCGCCGTCTCGGCGGTCGTGAAGTGGCGGCCATGGCCGGCGCCATTCTGGCGGCCCGTATGGAAAAGATCCCGGTTCTGATCGACGGTTATGTGGCGACCGCCGCCGCTGCCATCCTCAAGGCGATCAATCCTTCGGCGCTCGATCATTGCCTGATCGGCCATGTCTCTGGTGAGCCGGGCCATCTGGCGGCAATCGAGAAGTTGGGCAAGACGCCACTTCTGGCGCTCGGCATGCGGCTGGGTGAAGGCACGGGTGCCGCTCTTGCCGCCGGCATCGTCAAGTCCGCCGCTACCTGCCATTCCGGCATGGCGACCTTTGCGCAGGCGGGTGTGACCAACAAGGTATAAGCAGGCTACGGAAATATCGAGACCGGAAATTCGAGGGTGGCGCGATCAAGGTTGCGCCGCCCTTTTTCGTGGCCTGTGTTTTTGTGCCTAATCGGCTCATGATTCTGTTTTGGCCGCTTGGCACTCGACCTTCTCGACACCGGAACGCCCTCACAATTATGTGATATACAGTCATATAGCTAAATTCAAGCCGTTTCCGGCAAGTCGCCTGCCTAATTTTCGGCCAATTGCAAGAACTTGCGGGTGGACAGTGTTTTCGCGAAAGTTATCTTTTGTCATATTTTAATGGGGTGATTGGGATTTGGCATATTGTCTTGCAACAGGGTCGAGGTTTTCGAACGTGACGATTGGTGGATCGTGCGGGTGTTTGAGGATGGCGAGGTTATGGAGCGCGTTTTCCGGTTTGAGGAACATGCGGACTCATGGGCGGCGGGGCAGAAGATCAGATTACGACAGGTTGCCGAGCGCGAGCGCGACACATGACGGACTGGTTCTCTGTCTGTGATCGGTCGGGTGTAAAACAAACGATATCCACCCGACCTTGCCGGGTGACCGCAATTGCAGATAGACGTCGAAGGCGCTCCGGGCGATAGAACCGCATCGGGCCGAGAGGATGACGGCTACCGGATAAGGGAGCCGGGCATGGAAAAGACGCCACTGGACAGCAATATCGAAAAGGCGAGCGGCCTGCGCCGAGTGGTGGCGGCAACGCGTTATTCCCTGCAGGGACTGGCGCGGTTGTGGCGGGAAGAGGCCTTTCGCCATGAGGTGATCGCCTTTGTCGTCGGCCTTGTGATCCTTGTCGCTGTCGGCGCGAAATTCACCGATTACCTGATCTATCTCGTTCTCATGCTGGTGCTGTTTTCGATCGAGGCCCTGAATACGGCGATCGAGGAGCTGGTCGACCGTATCTCGCCTGAAATTTCGAGCGTCGGCCGCCATGCCAAGGATCTCGGATCCTTCGCGGTATTCTGCCTTCTGGGCGCAAACGGTATGTTCGTGTTTTATGTGGTCGTGGTGCGGCTGTGGGAGTGAGGACTACTGTTCCGGTCGGCGGGATGTGTGCCTGAACCGGGTAACAACGACATCCTCGCCATCCAGCCGGTAGAAGATCACGTAGGGGTAGGGGCTCATAACAAGTCTTCTTGTCGATTGTCTGCTCGTTCTCTGGCCGGCTCTCGGCTGATTTGCAAGAAGTTCGATTGCTTCAGAAATGCGTATGGCAATGCGTTCCGCACCGGATGGAGATCGCTCGCTGACATATGTGAGTGCTTTATCGATCTGTATGGAAGAGCGATCGGTAAAGCGCACGGTCACCGGATGTATTTCGCCAGAATGGCGTGGACCTCGGTCTCTTCGACGAGTTCTCCGCGTTCGATCTCTTGTTCTGCCTCTTCGATGTCCGCCTCTTCCTCCGGCGTCAATTGATACACTTCGCCGTCATGCTCGCCCATGAAACGCAAAAGCAGGCCCGCGAGTTCATCCTGCATTTCGGCAGGGAGTTCGCGGGCGGCTTCGATGGCGCGGTCGAGAAGTTTGGTCATGGCATCATCATGCCTCAAAACCATGCGCTGGAAAAGGTGGTGTGCAAGTAGGGCGATCAGGCAGATCTCTTGCTGCGCCATGTGCTGAACTGTCAATCAGCATCCGGCATGTTGGCCGGATTTTGCGCTGCGTGGCGGACACCGAGAATGGTGATCGTATCGTCTGCGAGGTTGTAATAGATCGCGTAGGGATAGGGATTTATTATCAGGCGACGCATGCCGGCGCGATTGGTTCTTGTTCCGACATGAGGGTGAGTGGCCAGATATTCCACCATCTTGCGGATGCGTTGACCGACATGTTCGGCGCCGGAAGGCGAGGCCATGTAAATCCTTTCCAGCACCTGCTCCAGCTCGTTTGCCGCTTCAGGTGTAAAAAGGATGTTCACCTGGAAAATCTCGACCAGATTGCCTCAACGCGCTCGTCGGAGGCGAACTCACCGCGTGCAGCCTGTTCCAGTGATTTTTTGAAAGATGCTTCTTCTTCCGGCGACATGACGTAAAAATCCTGCTCGCCGTTGAAAAAAGTCATCATCAGGCGCGCGAGCTCGTCCTGCATTTCGGCAGGCAGTTCGCGGGCGACTTCGATGGCGCGGTCGAGAAGTTTGGTCATGGCATCATCATGCCTCAAAACCATGCGCTGGAAAAGGTGGCGCGCCGTTCAGATTGTCACGCAAAGCTCTTGCGGCGGCGCTCGATCGGCGGTGCGTCCTCGACAGCCGGCAGGCTTTGCAGCACCCGGGTAGCCGGCAGGATGGCGATCACTTCCGTTCCCTCGCGCAGCTTGGATTTCAGGATAAACTGGCCATCATGCTTGGAAAGGATCGCCTGTACGATCGGCAGGCCGAGACCGGTCCCCTGTTCGGCGCTCTTGATGGCGATGGAACCCTGACCGAAGGCGGAGAGAACGACCGGGATTTCCTCCTCCGGAATGCCGGGTCCATTGTCCTTGATCGAGACATATTGGCCGCCACCGGCCGTCCAGCCGACCTTGACCATGACATCGCCGCCCTGGCTGGTGAATTTCACCGCGTTGGACAGAAGATTGAGCAGGACCTGGCGCATGGATTTTTCGTCCACCCAGACAAGCGGCAGTTCCGGTTCGAACTGCTGCTGGATGGTGATGTTCTTGGTGCGGGCACGCAACTGCACCATGCCGATGCAGTCCTCGGCAATTTCGAGAAGCGACAGCGCTTCTTCGTTCAGATCGTAACGGCCGGCTTCGATGCGCGACAGGTCGAGAATCTCGTTGATGAGGTTGAGCAGGTGCTCGCCGGAACGATGGATGTCGCCGGCATATTCCTTGTAGGTCGGGTTGGCGAGTGGGCCGAGCACTTCGGAATTCATCACCTCGGAAAAGCCGAGAATGGCGTTGAGCGGCGTGCGCAACTCATGCGACATCGATGCGAGAAAACGGGATTTCGCAAGGTTCGCCTCTTCCGCGCGGCGGCGGGCCTCGTCCGACATGGAATTGGCGACTTCGAGTTCGGCGATCAGGTCGTCCTTTTCCGTCTGGTAGGACAGCAATGTGAGGCTGGACTGATAGAGCCGGTTGGAAATGTAATAGAACAGCACGAGTGCCGTCGCCACCATGGCGGTCAGGCCGTAATCCAGCGGGTTCCGGCTGTTGATCGCGATGATCAGCAGTGTCAGGACCATCGGGATGAAGCTGAACAGGGCCGCCTGACGCAACATGAAATTGGTCATGGCGGTGATCGAGATCGCCACCAGAAGGGCTGCCACCTTGTAGAAATAGAAGCCGTCGGTATTGCCGCAGGCATTGCAGTCCTGCAGCGCGAACAGTGCCCAGCAGAAACCAAGCGCGATCTGGCCGGCCAGCAGCCATTTGCGCCAGCGCAACGCTTCTTCAGTGGTGAATTCGGCGCGGGAAACCCGTCTAGCGAGCACAAGGTTCATGGCATGGACAGCAAGTGCCAGCATTCCCCAGGAGATAAGGCCGCTGTTCTGGTTGATGGCAATGCCGACGATGGCGACCAGAATGATGACGACGGGGGTGATCAGCGCGCTTTGGAGAACGGTATGCACGTGCTGCGACAGCATTTCGCGGTCGAATGCGTGGGCGCCCTGCGCGGTAAACTGTAAACGCTCGCGCGTTGCGCGCACGGCTTTGGACACAGGCTTGCTGCGGTGGGCGCGCGTGCGGTCCACGATGATCTTGTCCGTCGATGTGCTGACGCTGTTACTCATTGCCCATGGACTGCTGATCCGGATGGTGCGAGCCTAGTAGGAAATTATTAAGAAGGTCCTGATGCGAAAGAATTTGTTTTCCATTTTTCTGAAGGCTCTGTTGGGAATTAAGGCAGAACCATGATGCGGCTGTCTCGGGGCGTTTATCGAAAACGCAGGCGGATGGGGCGTTTCAAGGATTCCGTGCTGACGCTGTGTTTTCTGTTCCTGCTGGTGCTGATCGCCGCACGATTGCAAAGCGAGGGAAGCAATCCCGTCACGGGGCCGTTCCGGGTGGTGGATGGTGACACGCTTGCGGCAGGTGCCGAAAGACTGAGGCTTGTCGGTATCGACGCGCCCGAACTCGACCAGACCTGCGAACGTGACGGGCAGGTTTGGGATTGCGGGCAAGAGGCGAAAGCTGCTCTGCAGCGGATGATGGCCCGTGGCGCGGTTGAGTGTCGTGGCGGCGATCGCGATCGGTATGGTCGTCTGCTGGTGAATTGTCTGGCCGAGGGTCGCACCATCGAGGGCGAAATGGTGCGATCGGGGATGGCTGTGGCTACCGGCCTGATTACCTATCGCAGCGAGCAGATCGAAGCCGAAACGGATCGTAGGGGGATCTGGGCCGGGTCGTTCACGATGCCGGCGCAATGGCGGCGCGAACGCAAGCTGGAACAGGAGGGAAATGGTTTCCTCTCCGGCATGCAGGATCTATTGTCACTGGAATGGTTGTGAGTTTTGTCCGTGACCGAAACCTTGATTGCAAACGACAGCCCGATTGACGATGCCATTGCCGACCGGCTGAAACTGCTGCGCCGGTCGATCGCCGCGTGTCGGCTCTGTCGCGACGTGCCGGCGCGGGGCTTTGAACATCGACTTCCGCATGAGCCACGGCCCGTCGTGGTTCTTTCATCGAAAGCGAAAATCCTGATTGCCGGGCAGGCGCCGGGCCTGCGTGTGCATGAAAGCGGGCGGCCTTTCGATGATGCATCGGGCGACCGATTGCGCGAATGGCTGGCCGTCAGCCGTGAGGAGTTTTACGACCCCGATCTGTTCGCCATCGTGCCGATGGGCTTCTGTTTTCCGGGATATGACGAGAAGGGCAGCGACCTGCCGCCGCGACGGGAATGCGCACCGCTTTGGCGGCAGGCCGTGATCGACGCGATGCCGCAGGTCGAGCTGATCCTTGCGATCGGACAATATGCGCAGGCCTGGCATATGGGAAAAATGCGGGCGAAAACCATGACGGATACGGTCAAGGACTGGCGGCGTAGCTATTTTGCAAATGACGGGCCGCGCATCCTGCCTTTGCCGCATCCAAGCTGGCGAAACAGTGCATGGCTGAAACGCAATTTGTGGTTTAGCAATGACGTTCTGCCAACACTTCGGCAGGATGTGGACAGACTGTGTCGTTGAAAGAATTTTCGGTTACATGTGCCAAAATTCGCGGTATGACGAAAAATAATTTCGAAGGGGAGATTTTATGGACCGTCTCGATCGCAAGATCCTGCGCATCCTGCAGGAGGATTCCACACTGGCCGTTGCCGACCTTGCCAAGAAGGTCGGTCTTTCGACGACGCCCTGCTGGCGCCGTATCCAGAAGATGGAGGAGGATGGCGTCATCCGCCGCCGTGTGGCGCTGCTCGATCCGGCCAAGGTGAATACCAAGGTCACGGTTTTTGTTTCGATCCGCACCGCCAGCCACTCGATCGAATGGCTGAAGCGCTTTTCCGAAGTGGTCGTCGATTTTCCGGAAGTGGTGGAATTCTACCGCATGAGCGGTGATGTCGATTATCTGCTGCGCGTCGTCGTGCCGGATATTGCCGCCTATGATGCCTTCTACAAGCGGCTGATCGCCAAGATCGAAATCCGCGACGTTTCCTCCGTGTTCGCCATGGAGCAGATCAAATACACGACGGAACTGCCGCTCGACTACATGACGCTGGATAACCAGAAGTCGCAGGTCGAGGAATAAGGCTGCTTTCCCTTGGGCGTCGGCTATGGGCCGACGCCATCCGGTTGCGGGTGCCGCGAACCCCTTTCCATTTTTCGAAAAATCTGACCGATAAACAACTTTCACGGCCGCGTTATTGCGCGTTGCCGTCCGATCGCTTGTGTCTAGCTACTTCCAGCAGACGGCGTGCGCAAATTGCGTGCCGCTATTTGGAAGGAGTTTTTCATGTCCGTTCGATCCCTGACATCAGCCGTGATGTTTGCCGCATTGGCCTGCACCGCTCTGCCTGCTGTGAGCGTGGCGCAGGAGCGCCCGACCTATGGTCCGCGGCTTGAAGGGTTTGAATATCCGTTCAAGACCGAAGTGCTTAATCTGGACAGCCAGGGCCAGAAGCTTGAAATGGTGTTCATGGACATCGCCGCCGAAAAACCGAATGGCCGGACGGTAGTGCTTTTGCACGGCAAGAATTTTTGTGGCGCCACCTGGGAAGGCACGATCAGCCAGTTGAGCAATGCCGGTTATCGGGTGATCGCGCCGGATCAGGTCGGATTCTGCAAGTCGAGCAAGCCGGAAAGCTACCAGTTCAGTTTCCATCAGCTGGCGCAAAACACCAAGGCGCTCCTGGAAAGTCGCGGCATCGACAAGGCGACAGTGATCGGTCACTCGATGGGCGGCATGCTGGCGACGCGGTTTACGTTGATGTATCCCGAAACGACCGAGCAGATGGTGTTGGTCAACCCCATAGGGCTTGAGGACTGGAAGGCCAGAGGCGTGCCTTACCAGACGATCGAGGCTGCCTTCGAAGGCGAGAAAAAGACCAGCTTCGACAGCATCAAGACCTACCAGCAAAAGTTCTATTATTCGGGCGAATGGAAGCCGGAATACGACAAGTGGGTGCAAATGGGTGCCGGCATGTATGGAGGCGAGGGCGGTGATCAGGTGGCGTGGAACCAGGCGCTGACCTCCGACATGGTCTTCACCCAGCCTGTCGTGCATGAATTTGCGCAGGTGAAAGTGCCGACGCTGCTGATGATCGGCATGACCGACAAGACGGCGCCGGGCGCCAATCGCGCGCCGGAAGAGATTGCCGCGACGCTCGGTGACTATACGCAACTTGGCAAGGATGCGGCCAAGGTCATTCCGGGCGCAAGGCTGGTGGAATTCGAAGACCTTGGCCACTCGCCGCAAATCCAGGCGCCGGAGCGTTTTCACGAGGCGCTGCTGGAAGGCCTAAAGGAAAGCTGAGAAAGTGGATAGCGAAAGGGCCGCATCGCGCGGCCCTCAGACTGCTGACAAACCCCGTCATTTTTTGGCGGGGTTTTGTTTTATGCGAACCACCGGGTTTGCCGGCCGCGTTCGAATGAGGCAATGAAGA
>NZ_JAUSRF010000030.1 GCF_030811685.1 Neorhizobium huautlense
CGCGCGGCTTCGCGATTACTATTACCCTCATTCACAAACGCAACGACACGCTCACGCAACTCCATCGGATGCGGTTTGCCCATGGCGCTTCTCCTCCCATGGGCAAAGTGAATCACAAATCAACCAAAACCGAAATCCCGAATCCTGTTAGATGCGACACGCTTTAACAGCGATAACCATGTATTGCTGGACAGTATGCATATCACTGTGTCGTATTAGTCAGTACAACTCGTTGAAGACCTGTTCAGCCATGAACTCAATGAAAGCACGAACCTTTGGAGCCCGTGCAGACATCGGAGGCCACACAAGCGAAACGCTGCCTCGCTCTTCAGTGTAGTCTGCAAGAACGGATTGAAGACGGCCTGCCGCTAGGTCGTCTCTGACAAGATAGCTTGGTACTTGAATGATTCCCAAGCCGCCAAGCGCTGCGGACGCAAGTGCCTCCCCATCGTTCAAAATGATAGCAGGTTTGATTGGTTTCAGCTGACTGGAGCACTTGAACGCCCATGTTTCCGGGCGGCCTGTCGTCGGAAAACGGTAAAAAATGCAATCATGATCGTGAAGATCTGCCGGATTTTGCGGGATGCCAAACTGAGTTAGATAACATGGAGAAGCACAGGTGGTGAACGTATGGGGGCCTATCCTCCGCGCTCGTAACGTCGATTCGTCCAACTCACCAAGTCGCAGGACCACGTCATAGCCTCCCTCGATGATAGCGACCTTCACATCATCGAGCAAAATGTCAGTCGTAATATCTGGGAATTTGATCTGGAAATGTCTCAACGCCGGCATAATGACCTTGCGCCCCAACACGGTCGGTACGCTTACTTTGAGGCGACCTCTTGGCGCAGCTTGAAGCTGATGAAGCTCTTGCTCTGCGTCTTGTAGATCTTTCAAGATTCGCGCGACGTATCGATTAAGGACGTCACCTTCACCGGTCACAGCCAGTGAGCGTGTTGTCCGGTTGAGCAATCGCAGCCCTAAACGCGCTTCAAGCCGTTCCACCGATTTGCCGACGGCCGATGAAGATAGCCCAAGCTTTCTCCCCGCGGCCGCAAAACTCCCGGTTTCCACGGCAACTGAAAAAGCGATCAAGCCACCAAGGGACTCTATTGAAAGGATTGACGACATAATGTCCGGGATGATGCGACATCCAACCCTCTTCCGTCAACCGTCCTGATCCTTCACATTACAACACGGCCATAGATCGGTCTGAGTGGCTGGCGCTTTTGAGCACCTAGCTATTGGCCCCGTAAGGAAAAAGGCATGACGGCTCCAACCTTTAAAACTTGGGCTGACTGGATCAAAAGAGGCAGCGTTGCTCCGCATATTCTGACGTTGAAGTCGGCAGGTACAAAGCTTGACATGGTGGAGGCCATCCGGCCGAGAGGAGATCTTTCTCGGATGGCGCTGCCGAGTATGGTTCTCAACCAAGATTTGGTCGGCGGCACCCAATTGTGCGGCGATTTTGGCAGCGGCCGCTTTGCTGGGACTAGCGTCAAAGGAGGCTTCTATCTCGCTCCACCAAATGCAGATTATATGCTTACCGTCGATGCTGACCATCATACTCGCGCACTCGCTTTTTCAATTGAGTACTGGCAAATGGTTGTCGACTGGGCCGCAGATCGCATCTTCTCACTTACGGACTCGAAGCTCTATAATGGTCAATGCTTCCGCTCGCCTTTGATCCATTCGATATTTCGGCAGCTATGGCGGATAGGCGACGACGGGGGGGCGCCGTCGCGAATGCTAGCGCAAGCGGCTGGGTGCGAAATACTGGCGGAGTTGTGTCGTTTGCATGGCGCCCCGTTCTCCCCAGCAAATGGCGGCTTAGCGCCTTGGGCGGAACGGCGTTGCATAGAGATAATGCGGATGCGGCTCGCTGAGGATATAAGCCTTGTCGAGCTAGCAGTGGAAGCGAAGCTGTCGCCTTTCCATTTTTCCAGAATGTTCAAACAGAGCGTCGGAGTTCCCCCACGGGTTTTTCTGACGCAACTACGGGTGGACAAGGCATGTGAATTACTCCGGTATTCGGATCTTCCGATTACCGAAATAGCATTCGAAGTTGGTTATTCCTCTAGCCAGGTGCTTGCCCGAGTTTTTCTCAAACATCGGAATACGACTCCAACCGATTACCGCCGCGAATACCGAAAACTGCAATAAACGCCACCTACGAGCCCAGGCGGGTCGAATGTTGCCAGTTATGGTTTGGCGACGATTTCTTGGGTGCTTGTCCAAAATAACCGCAAGATTAGCAACGCCGAAGCAAATGCCGCGCCGGGATGAGCGGTCTCCATCCGTTAAGTTAGCCGAAGTTGGTGGGGTCAGACGATACGACACGACCAGGCTGCAATGTGAATATAGGGCGCCCCGTTTGGAAGACAGTGGCTATTGTCTGGGAGATGACACGATGACACCCCGTACTTTTGCATCCTTTCCACAATGGTATAGCGAGGGTAAGCTTTCTGGCTATTTGCGATCACTGAAATCGCCCGGAGGTCTTCTGAGCATGCTTGAGGCGGCGCCGCCAGCTGGCGACATGTCGCATCCGTCCGTGCCGGATCTTGTCCTGTACCAAGATGTGCTTGGCGGCAATCGCGTAAGCGGCGATATGGGAGGAGGGCAATTTGACGTAAGCAGTGGCGTGCAAAGTTTCTTTCTATCCGCCCCAAACTTTGCCAACAGAATTATGCTGAACAGAAGTCATCAGGTTCGAAGCCTGTCATTCCCCATGGCTCAGTGGCGGGACGTAATAGATGAGGCCACCGATGGCGGGTTCTCATTCGAGCGTGCCGCGATTTATGGAGGGACGCTATCTTCGCCCCTGCTACAAACAACGTTTCGCAGCTTGTGGGCGATATGCGATCAAGAGGGGGCACCATCTCGTTTGCTAGCCAGAGCTGCCGGATGCGAGATACTTGCTGAACTTTGCCAACTGGGTGGTCAGCCTATAGCGGTTGCCAGAGGAGGTCTCGCTCCCTGGGCGAAACGTCGCTGCCTTGACATGATGAGAGCGCGACTTGCCGAAGACATCGGTCTCGATGACCTCGCGAACGAGGCCCGGCTTTCGCCTTTTCATTTCGCGCGCATGTTCAAACAAACCGTTGGGCTACCACCCAGGGCCTACCTCACTCAGCTCAGGGTAGAACGAGCTTGCGAGCTGCTTGAGTCGACTTAAGTCCCAATCTCCGCCGTCGCTTCGAAAGTGGGTTATTCGTCTGGAAAGGTGCTAGCGCGCATCTTCCTAAAGCATCGAGGTAGCACGCTGTCGGACTACCGCCGCGCCTTTCGGGGTGCATCGAAATCCGACGTAGAGGGCAAAGAGATCCTTCGCAGCGTCGTCCAGTCTCCAGAAAATTGACGCTCATTTCGCGGGACACAAGGATAACTGGCGCCGACGGTGAAATGTCCGCGCTTCGTCGTACATGCTCTCAGCGAGCGGCCGTGCTCCCGTCTGCAATCAATGTCCGCGAATGTTTTGGACTTCGCCGCTGATCTGACCCTGTACCTCTCGACGCGAATATTTAACACAGGTCACTTCGTAAGCGTCTCCCGCGGCGCCCCCGCGTGACGCTTGTCCAGCAACTGCGGCAGCTGGCGCTGAATGTATCATCGATTACGCATCAACAGATGCAATGTAGCGCAATATTCGACCCCAGCCGCACGATCAGCAACGCACGATCTCAACTAAATTGCACAATGCTTCTTGTGCCCCGAGGTGTTGGGAGGCAACGCGGATGTGACCCTGAGATGCTGCTGTTAGCGCTGGCCCGGCTGCGTGACGACACGGAGATTAGAAGGACATTTGATATGACAATTGTGCCGGTCAACGGATCGACCCGTAAAGCTTTCAACTGGATCAATGGCTCTCAATGCCAAGAGGGCCATTTGAAAGAGTCGATCGACCCTGCAACATATAGTGTGATCGGTCACTACCCTGACGGCGGGACGGAGGCAGCGAAACTGGCCGTAGCAGCAGCCTCTAAAGCCTTTCGCGAGACTTTATGGGCGCACGATCACGAGCTTCGGGCGCGTGTGCTCGACCAACTAGCGTGCGCTTTTGAGCGCAATCGCGGCAGATTGCTTGAGATCCTGTCGTTGGAGAACGGCAAGGTGAAGGCAGAAGCCGCGTTCGAGTTGGACATGGTTGCGAGTAAGCTTCGCTATTCGGCCGCAACTGCTCTGGTCGAAGGCGGACGGGCGATGACACCAAAGCCGGGGAGCATTTCCCTGATCCTTCGCCAACCGATGGGCGTCGCCGCAGTCATCGCCCCCTGGAACTCTCCGGTTATTCTGACTATCCGCTCGTTGGCTCCAGCGCTTGCTGCTGGTTGCACCACGGTCATCAAGCTTCCGGCGCAAGTCGCACAGACTGCAAGCGTCATGGCGGAGATAATGGCTGAAGCAGAAGATCTTCCGAACGGCGTGATCAATCTGTTCTTCGAGAGCGGACCTGAAGGCTCTGCCTATCTCGTGGACTCGCCGGAGGTTCCGGTCGTCAGTTTCACAGGATCCACCCGTACCGGCCGAGCCATTAGCAGCACTGGCGCAAGGTATCTCAAGCGTTTCGGCATGGAACTCGGCGGCAAGACGCCGATGATCGTCTTCGACGATGCAGACCTCGATGCCGCTTTGCCGGTCTTGGAAAAGGCGCTGACAGTCTTCAGCGGCCAGTTTTGTATGACGGGCTCCCGCCTGCTCGTGCAGAATGGCAAATACGAGGCCGTTCGCGACGGCTTGGCGGAGAGGTTGCGCAACGTCAAGGTCGGCCCCGCCGCCGACCCCTCAAGCGATATGGGCCCATTGATCGACCGCGCTAACGTCGAGCGGATTGATGGTGTTGTTGAGGCCGCTATCGCAGCCGGAGCGAAGGTGGTTGAGCGTGGCGGTCCCATCAAAGTCGGTCCGTTTGCAAATGGCGCCTTTTTCCGCCCGGCCCTCCTGGAAGTCTCCGACAACAGTCTGGCTATCGTCCAAGAAGAGACTTTTGGCCCGGTGCTGACAATTCAGAGGTTCGCCGACGAGGCGGAAGCGATCCAACTCGCCAACGACAACGAATACGGATTGTCAGCCAGCATCTGGACACGCGATGTCGATCGATCCTTGCGGGTCGCGCAGACGCTCGAAGCGGGCTCGGTGTGGATCAATGACTGGGCGAAGGTCTACGACGGTACAGAAGAGGGCGGTTTCAAGCAGTCTGGCCTTGGCCGCCTGAACGGTCTGGCTGCGCTGGACGATTTCATCGAACATAAGCACATCGCGCTCAAGCCGGGCTTGACGCAGCGCTTACCCAAACCCACTCAAAAGGAGGAATAACCATGTCAACCGACACGAACGCCGAGAGAAAGTTTTCGAAAGCAGAACCAGCGTCGCCAACATCGCCTTTGGGGGTGTTGCAGTCGATCTTGTCTAACCCGACTGACCTGGAGTTCGCCAAGCAATTCACAACGGATGATTTCGTTTATGTTTCGTTGAACTATGAGCACCCGGAGCTTAAACGGATCATGCCCTGGGCCGGTACCAACGTAGGTACAGAAGGGCTGGTTCAGACTTTTATCGATGTCGGCCGGTACTGGACGACAGACAACTTCGAAATCCAGGACAGTTTCGAAAATAAAAACGGCGCTGCGATCTTCGGCACGTTCACCTACACATCAAACGTTTTGGGTAAAACGGTGACGTCGCCCTTCTCGGTTCTGGCGCGCGGCGAGAACGGCAAATTGTCATACGTGCAGTTCATGGAGGATACTTTCGCAACCGTCCGCAGTTTCAGAGATGGCGGCGAGTATTCCATTAAAGCGAACCCGGACGGGTCCGAGATCACCGTCTGAGGGTAGGTCCGCCTCGCCCGGCTTCAAGCACTCACCCGAAAAGACGGCGCTTCGAGTGGCATGTAGTTAGAACTCGGACTCACGAAACTTCGGCAAGTTTTGAAAAAGCAGCGCCGAAGAATCAATCTGATGCAAATTGCTGCCTGGCTTTTACCGAGCAGCTTCATTCAACCGATGGCCACTCAGGCTGGGCGGCGCCCTTCGCCGTGGCTCAATGTAAGGATATTCAGATGGCAAATTTCCTGCAGGTGCTAACTCCATCAAACTCTCAGCTTATTTTCATTGATCAACAGCCGCAAATGGCATTTGGCGTCCAGTCAATCGATCGTCAAACGCTGAAGAACAATGTCGTCGGTCTTGCCAAGGCTGCGAAGATTTTCAACATTCCGACGACGATTACGACGGTCGAGACGGATAGCTTTTCCGGCAACACCTTCCCTGAGCTGCTTGCCGTCTACCCGGAACACGACATCCTCGAGCGGACCTCGATGAACTCGTGGGATGATCAGAATGTGCGCGATGCGCTAGCGAAGAATGCCGCCGATGGCCGCAGGAAGATAGTCGTGGCAGGCCTCTGGACTGAGGTATGCAATATCACCTTCGCGCTTTCCGCACTCCACGACGTGACTGATTACGAGATCTACATGGTCGCGGACGCTTCGGGTGGCACCTCGCTCGATGCGCACAAGTACGCTATGGATCGCATGGTGCAAGCCGGCGTAATCCCGGCGACCTGGCAGCAGGTGCTGCTTGAATGGCAGCGCGACTGGGCGCGCAAGGAAACCTACGACGCCGTCACCTCGCTGGTCCGCGACCATTCCGGTGCTTACGGCATAGGCATCGACTACGCGGTCACTCATGTCCATGGCGGTCCTGAGCGCGTCAAGCACGGCAAGCGGATCGGCCCTAACCCTGCAAGGTAAAGGCTGATCGCGCCGCTCCGATCGTCCCTGTCGGAGCGGTTCCGCCGCTAGAGGAGCATATGTCGTGAAAATCTATTTTCTATCGCTTGGCGCCGGGCTGCTCGTCGGCGTCATCTATAGCCTGCTCAATGTCCGCTCGCCGGCGCCGCCAGTAATCGCGCTGGTGGGACTGCTCGGCATTCTCGTCGGCGAGCAGATCGGTCCGCTTGCGAAAACCATCTGGGGCAGGCAACCCGCAGCCACCTCGTGGCTCAACCACATCAAGCCTCACATGTTCGGCCATCTGCCTAAGGGCGGTCATGGCAGCTCCGAGATCGCCGGCAACCAGACACCGCCCGCAAAGGAGAAAATCTGATGCCTACACGCAGAACCCTTCTCGGCGCAGCATCTAGCCTGGCCTTTCCATCGCTCTTTTCATCAGCCCATGCTGCAGATCCCGTGGAAACCGGGGCTAGGAAGACGCATCCTGATCTTATCATGCACAACGGACAGCTAACCACGCTCGATCGAACCAACCCGAGCGCAACTGCCGTTGCCATCAAAGACGGTCTCTTTCTCCAGGTGGGCGCGGATGGCGATATCATCCGTCTGGCCGGACCTCAGACCAAAATCATCGATCTCAAGGGCAAACGCGTGCTGCCCGGTCTGATCGATAACCATACCCACGTCATTCGCGGTGGCCTGAACTACAACATGGAGCTGCGCTGGGACGGTGTCCGATCGCTTGCAGATGCGATGGACATGCTGAAGCGCCAAGTGGCGATCACGCCGGCGCCACAATGGGTGCGCGTCGTCGGCGGCTTCACCGAGCAGCAGTTCGTTGAGAAGCGCCTGCCGACGCTCGACGAAATCAACGCAATCGCCCCCGATACGCCAGTCTTCCTGCTGCATCTTTACGATCGCGCGCTGCTGAACGGTGCGGCCCTTCGCGCCGTTGGCTACACGCGCGAAACGCCGAACCCGCCAGGCAGCGAGATCAGCCGCGATGCCAACGGCAATCCGACAGGCATGCTGATCGCCACACCCAATGCCACCATTCTATATGCGACACTGGCGAAGGGGCCCAAGCTGCCGCTGGACTATCAGATCAACTCTACCCGCCACTTCATGCGCGAACTCAATCGCCTCGGGGTCACCGGCGTCGTTGATGCCGGCGGCGGTTTCCAGAACTATCCAGATGACTACCAGGTCATCCAGACGCTTTCCGACGAAGGCCAGATGACGGTGCGTCTCGCCTACAATCTGTTTCCTCAGAAGGCGAAGGAGGAAAAGGCGGACTTCCTCAAATGGACGTCGTCGGTCAAGTACAAGCAGGGCAACGATTACTTCCGCCACAACGGTGCGGGAGAAAGCCTCGTGGCATCGGCTGCGGACTTCGAGGATTTCCGTCAACCGCGACCCGACGCACTGCCGGAGATGGAAAGTGAGCTGGAGGACGTCGTGCGCATCCTTGCCGAAAATCGCTGGCCCTGGCGTCTACACGCTACCTATGACGAGACGATTTCGCGTGCACTCGACGTCTTCGAAAAGGTCAGCAGGGATATCCCCTTCGAGGGGCTGAACTGGTTCTTCGATCATGCAGAAACGATCTCGGATCGTTCGATCGATCGCATAGCGGCGCTCGGCGGCGGTATCGCCACCCAGCATCGCATGGCCTTCCAGGGCGAGTATTTCGTCGAGCGATACGGTCATGCCGTCGCCGAAGCCACCCCGCCGATCCGCAAGATGCTGGACAAGGGCGTGAAAGTCTCTGCCGGCACCGATGCGACCCGCGTCGCCTCGTACAACCCCTGGGTCTCGCTCTCATGGATGATCACCGGCAAGACCATCGGCGGCATGCAGCTTTATCCGCGAGCAAACTGCCTCGACCGCGAGACGGCACTAAGGATGTGGACCGAGAAGGTCACCTGGTTCTCCAACGAGGAGGGCAAGAAGGGGCGGATCGAGAAGGGACAGTTCGCCGACCTAATCGTGCCGGACAAGGATTTCTTTTCCTGCCCTGAGGACGAGATCTCCTTCATTACGTCTGATCTCACAATGGTCGGCGGCAAGATCGTCTATGGCGCCGGTGACTTCAGGGAGCTCGATGAAAACGAGGTGCCGCCCGCCATGCCCGACTGGTCGCCGGTGCGCAGATTCGGAGGTTACGCCGCGTGGGGTGAGCCGGATGGCGCTGGCCGCAACTCGCTCCGCCGCACGGCAATCTCGACATGCGGCTGCGCCAGTGATTGCGGCGTCCATGGCCATGATCATGCCGGTGCCTGGACCTCGAAACTGCCGGTCGCGGATCTGAAGGGTTTCTTCGGCGCGCTTGGCTGCTCCTGCTGGGCGGTGTGAGATCCGGCGAGAACCGGCCGGGCAGCCTCAATTGCTGCTCGCCCATGTCGACCGCTTCCGACAGACTGCCGCGCCATTTTTAAGTCCCTTGTAACAGCCGCCGCTCCTGACACCGGCAGTTCACGCCAGCAGGACAATTTGAGAGACGCACAGATGACCGATCACCTTCCATCCGCAAGCCGCCAGGGCTCGTTGGCTGCCCGGCTCGTTTCCGCGTCGCCGATCCGCACGCTGGCGCTACTCGCCCTTTGCGCCGCGTATATCCAGGGTCCGATCACTAAGATCCTCGATTTCGATGGAGCACTGGCGGAAATGCCGCATTTCGGACTGCTTCCGGCCCCGTTCTTTGCCGTCTCGGTCATCGTTTTCGAACTCGTCGCCTCCGCCATGGTGGTATCCGGCCTTTTGCGCTGGGCAGCCGCACTAGCATTATCCGGCTTCACGCTCCTCGCGACCTTCATCGCCCTGCGTTTCTGGGAGATGGCGCCGGGCATGGAGCGCTCGATGGCCGCCAATGCCTTTTTCGAGCATATCGGGCTCGCCGGTGCCTTCGTTCTCGTGGCCGCCATCGATCTCGGCAAGGATGCGGGCGAATGAGCCCGGCAAGCCCCCCGCGCGGAAGTTTTGCGCCGCTCGCCCAACCGGTCTTCGCAGTTCTCTGGGCCGCCACCGTGCTTGGCAATACCGGCAGTTTCATGCGCGACGTTGCAAGCTCATGGCTGATGACAGATCTCTCCGCGTCGCCCGCTGCCGTGGCGATGGTCCAGGCAGCCGGCACGCTTCCGATCTTTCTACTCGCCATTCCCGCCGGAGTGCTGACCGACATTCTCGACCGCCGCAAGTTCCTGATCGCTGTGCAACTCCTTCTGGCCTCCGTCAGCATCACGCTGATGATCCTGGCGCAGACGGGAATGCTCTCGGTCGGCGCCCTGATCGGGCTCACCTTCCTCGGCGGCGTTGGCGCTGCGTTGATGGGACCGACCTGGCAGGCGATCGTTCCGGAGCTGGTCGAACGCAAGGACATCAAGAGCGCCATTGCTCTCAATTCGCTCGGCATCAACATAGCCAGGTCGATCGGTCCTGCGGCCGGTGGGCTGCTGCTCGCCGCTTTCGGAGCGGGCGTGACTTATGGCGTCGATGTTGCGAGCTATCTGGTGGTCATCGCTGCACTGATCTGGTGGCCCCGGGCGAGCAAAACCGATGATGCGCTGGCCGAAGGTTTCTTCGGCGCCTTCCGGGCCGGCCTGCGATACACCCGCGCCAGCCGACCGCTGCATGTCGTGCTGCTGCGCGCGGCAGTCTTCTTTGCCTTCGCCAGCGCCGTCTGGGCTCTCCTACCGCTGGTTGCCCGACAAATGCTTGGTGGGGATGCGAGCTTCTACGGAATCTTGCTTGGCGCCGTCGGGGCCGGCGCGATCGGTGGAGCCTTTGTCATGCCGGTGCTGCGCGTACGGTTGAGCCCCGATGGGCTTCTGCTTAGTGCGGCGCTGACCGCTGCGGCCGTCATGGCCACACTGTCGCTTGCCCCACCGAAATGGATCGCCATCGTCGCTCTCCTGTTCCTGGGCGCTGCATGGATAACGGCACTGACGACGCTCAACGGCACCGCCCAGGCCGTCCTGCCCAACTGGGTACGGGGGCGCGGGCTTGCCGTCTATCTGACCGTCTTCAACGGCGCGATGACGGCGGGCAGTATTGGCTGGGGCGCGGTCGGCGAGGCCGCCGGCCTATCCGGTACGCTGCTGATCGGCGCTGCGGGACTGGCTGTCGCCGGTGTCGTCATGCACCGGCTGAAACTGCCGGCCGGCGACGCGGACATGGTGCCGTCCAACCACTGGCCCGAACCCCTTGTCGCGGAACCGGTCGGCCATGATCGCGGCCCGGTCCTCATCCTCATCGAATACAATGTCGAAAAGCACAGTCGCACAGCGTTTCTCCATGCGATCGATAAGCTCTCGCACGAAAGACGACGCGATGGCGCCTATGGATGGGGCGTGACCGAGGACAGCGCCGATCCGCAAAAGATGGTCGAATGGTTCATGGTCGAATCCTGGGCCGAGCACCTGCGTCAACACAGGCGGGTCTCGAATGCCGATGCCGATTTGCAGGGCGAGCTTCTGACCTATCACAAAGGTCCTGATAAGCCGGTCGTCCGCCACTTTCTGGCGATCAACCGGCCGGGCAAAGCCTGATCCAAAGCCACCTTTGGAAGGAGCAAGCCGAATCAAGCCCTCTCGATAGTGGGAGAAGTAGCGACATTGCAGTGCAACGTAGTGGCAGTCTTGCCGAGAACTACGGTGACTGAGTTCTTTGACAATCAAATATCGATATCAGGGGACATCGAGGCTGGCATCGTCGTGTAATTCGTCCACATAACAGGGATATTCCTGCCGCTGACGGGCAGAGACCTGCGCATCAATGTCAATGAACATGATGGCCGAACTGGTTTCAGTCCGCCCAGCCAGCCCGCCCCCGGGAGTGATGGCAAAGCCGCCCCCGCCGAAGCGCGGACCATCCCCAGATTGCCGCACCCTGTTCGAACTGACGACATAGCTCCCAGACACGATTGAGGCCATCTTGCCAGCAGTTATCCAACTTTCGTGGGAAGAACCGGTCGCCCGAGGAACGGCAATCAGATCAGCTCCCCGTCGGCCATATTGTCTGGCATGTTCGTTGAACATGAGTTCGGTGCACAGGAGGACGCCTACACCTAGCCCGCAAATATGCTGGATGTTGAAGCGCCCATCGCCTCGGCTGAACCAGGACACCTCGGACCAACCGGGCTCCTGCGGAAGGTATGTCTTCGTATGCAGGGGGCGAACCTGGCCGTTCTCGATGAAGATCGCCTCATTGACGAGACGGTCGGCGAGGAGCGCTGGGCGACTTGTTATAACAGCCGGAATGTTCAGTGCGGCGAGAGCAGCAGTGCCAGCTTCGTGGATCTCAACACTTTGCCGTGCGTCCTCCATGGCAAAATCCTCCTTTCGAGCCAGCCACTGACCGAAGGGCATTTCATTCATTACCATTATATCGGGCCGGCGATGGACGAGAGCCTGGGCAAATTGGTCCCACGCCGTTCCATGCGGGCGCAAGCCATCCATCATTTCGACGTAAGCACAAACAGGCATATTTCCTCCAACGCAAAAGAGCATAGTTCTTGACCTAGCAGGTCAGAGTCTCTGGGCTGGCCATGAAATCCTGCTAAATGCCCGGTATATGTAGCGGATCACGGTGTTCGGCGTCGCTTAAGAGCTAACTCTAGACAATGACGTCGCAACCGCTGCATTCTTAGCTTCTTCGATGGAGAGGCGGACCGCTCGCTTCATTGCATCCTTCTCCCCGAATATGGCAACAAAAGCCGTGGCACCTTCCAAGCGAGCCAATGTGTCAGTCGCGATGTTCCGAGCGACATCGGCAGGCATGGCGCGGGACAAGATGCTGGACAGATGATCGCGGTGCGCTTGAAAAAAGGCTCTGACTGCATCCTTGGCAATCGGGGTCTCGTCACTCGTGCCATAAGCTAGATGCAGGCCTACGCATCGCCCGCGATCGGTGAGCGTCGTCGCAATCAGTTCTATAACGTCGGCGAACTCGACGTCCCATTGCCTTGATCCCCGGTCTCGATCACCGAACGTCTCTTGCAAAGTGAGATCCAGGACCGCCGGAACGAGAGCTTCCTTGTTGGGAAAGCGGACGTATAGCGATGATTTCTTCAGGCCAACGGCATCCGCGAGGTCGTTCATCGACGCCCCGGCATACCCTTTCGATCGAAACAATTCCCTCGCAGTCGATACGATCGTTTCTCTCATGACTTTCATGCGTCTTCTCCGAGCCGGGTTCTATGGCACTTGTTACAGCAACCTCGAAGGGTTGACAACCGACCGTTCGGTCGTATTTTACATCCATCCGTTGAACGTTGGTTTGCCGAAACCTTTGAGAAGGAGTTCCAAAATGGTCGTGAGCTACAAAACGCAAAAAGTTATGGACGTCGAGGTTTTCTATAGAGAGGCTGGTTCTAAGGAAGCGCCGGTGCTTCTTCTCCTTCACGGTTTTCCGTCATCCAGCCACATGTACCGTGATCTGATCCCGCTGTTGGCAGATCGGTACCGCGTCATCGCACCAGATCTTCCCGGGTTTGGACGAACGATCTCACCTCCACGTGCGGATTTTGCTTACACTTTCGATAGCCTTGCCGCCGTCATGACAGGCTTTACAGAGGCGCTCGGCCTCAGCCGCTATGCACTTTACGTGTTCGACTACGGCGCACCGGTCGGGTTCAGAATGGCAACGGCCAATCCGGAGCGGATCACCGCCATAATCAGCCAGAATGGCAACGCCTACATTGACGGGTTCAGTGATGAATGGACCGCCTGGGAGGCCTATTGGCGGGACCCTTCCGCCGAAAACAGAGAGGCATGTCGAGCGTCCCTGTCTCCGGAGGTGATCGAGAATTGGCAATACCGCACCGGGACATCAAAGGAGCGACTTTCGCCCGATGGATACCAGCTTGATATCGCGTTCATGTCGCGGCCGGGTGGGGAAGACATTCAACTTGATCTTATCCTCGACTACAGAACAAACATCGACCGGTATGGCGAATTTCAGGCGTATTTCCGGGATCACCAACCTCCGTTCCTGGCGGTCTGGGGCAGACATGATCCAGCATTCGTCCCGGCGGGTGCCGAGGCCTACAAGCGCGACCTGCCCGCCGCAGAAGTCCATCTGCTCGATACCGGCCATTTTGCTTTGGAAACACATGTCGACGAGATCGCTCAGTTCATCCGAAGCTTCCTGATCAGATACGTCTGAGCTCGATACGACAGTCTGCGCTCAAGTTCGGCTCCCGCATCACTGAAAGGGAGACAATGGATGACGCTACGAGGGCAGACAGGTACGGGTCATGAACCAGTCCCAGCGTTCCCGCTCACGCAACAGAGTTATGCGTGTCACGAACCTACGGCATCCAACAGGCACCACGACATACTGTCCGCTAATTCGGTTTGCGCCTTCGGTGTCGGCGCGAATGACCTGAAACACGTCAACTTAGCTAGGAAGAAAGGAACAGAAATATGATCAATCTTGAAGGCAAACGTGCACTAGTAACCGGCGGCTCGCGAGGCATTGGTGCTGCGATCGCGTTGGCGCTGGCAGAAAACGGCGCGGATGTCGCGTTCACCTATCAACGCTCCGCCGAGAAGGCTTCAAAGGTAACGGAAGCGATCGGAAAGTTGGGGCGCCGTGTGGCTGCGATCCAGGCGGACAGTGCCGACCCTGAGGCAATTGCCAGCTCCGTAAGCGAGGCCATCTCCGTTTTGGGCGGGCTGGACATCCTCGTGAACAGCGCTGCAATTGGCCACAACGGAATGATCGCAGACCTTGATGTTTCTGCATATCAGACGTTGATGGATGTGAACGTACGAGCTCCGGTCCTGTTCGCGAAGGCCGTCATCCCGCATCTCGCCAACGGCGGCCGCATTGTCACAATCGGCTCGGCTCTGGGTGAGCGAGTACCGTTCCCCGGCATTACCCCCTACGCAATGTCTAAAGCAGCACTGACATCCTTCACACGCGGTCTTTCGCGAGAACTTGGTCCGAGTGGTATCACCGTCAATCTTGTGCAACCCGGAGCAACTGACACGGAGAGCAACCCGGCGGATGGACCAGCCGCGGACTTGCAGAAGAGCTTGACGTCCTTGGGGCGCTACGGCGAACCACGGGAGATTGCCAACGCTGTGGTGTTTCTCGCAAGTCCAGCCGCGAGTGTTATCACGGGCGCCATTCTGACCGCAGACGGCGGTGCTATCGCTTGATTTTCTCGTGAATGGATATTTGCACCCACCGTTGATCCCCTGCGTTTACCAGCCAATAGATCACTTCGGTGGGCGCCTTCTCCATGCTTCAACTTTTAACGATAGGAGACCTTGATGGCTAAGCCTGAACTTTTCGTCACACCTGGGTACGGGCAGAAATTCCACGAGCTCTTACACTTTTCGCAAGCGCTCAAAATCGGTGATCGCGTCGAGATATCCGGCCAAGGCGGATGGAACGATGAACTCGAAATCCCCGATGCGATCGTGAGCGAGATCGAGCTAGCGTTTGAGAATGTCCAGCGAACCTTGGCCGCGGCTGGCGCGGAGTGGAAGGATGTCGTGCATGTTAATTCTTATCACGTTGGAGGCTTTCCGCCGATCGTGAACCAGACGATCACCCGTCTCTTCCGCAAGTACATGCCCGATCGCGCTCCGATTTGGACGCAAACCGGTATCGAAGCCCTTGGGCTCCCCGCCATGCGAATTGAGATTCGTGTCACTGCCATTCTGGAATGACAGCCTGTCACGACAGCAATATCGCACAATGAGTAGTCGCTCTGAGCAACGGCCGATCTATGGCTGTAGCAAGCTGAAGGTCTTTGCGATTGCCGCCTCAGTATTCCAGCTAGGAGAACGTGCTGAAGACCGACAGCTGCCCCATTCCCACACCCCAGGAGCGCTCCTTCCTAGATATCCAGCAAGCAGCCGAACAGAAAATGCTGAAAAGGTGTCGCGCGCCATCTCCGATGCGGTAACCGAAGTTGCAACGAACGTTCGGGACGCCGGATTGAGCTTCGAACCCACCAGTGAAGGCTACCTCATGTTTGCGGTTCAGCAGGCAACGTTCGTGCGTCTTTGCGGTGGCGATCCGGATACGCTGCGGGGAGGAAACCCGGAGGTTGGCGATCATGTCGTTCAAAACTGTCGCAACATCATCGACACCTATTGGAAGAGCCAGTCTGCGCACACCACGACGCCCTGACAGACGCCTCACCTTTCGCAAATAATCGGTTACAGCAATAAACGAGGTCCATCATGGAAATGGGAATACCTGACAGTCGACAAAACGCTCGATAATCATCAGATGAACGAACTTGGTGAAGCCGGGTGGGAACTGGTTGCGGTCGTTTCCCCAGCGCACTTTGTCTTTCATTATTATTTCAAAAGAATAGCTCAGTCGCTGTAGCAGCTCTCAAACGACTCAGACGCTTGAGGCGTCTGGCCGTATAGCAACCCAAGTGGTGCCCGGGAGCACAGGAGATGACATCGATCCGGCATCTCAAGAGCTGCGCAACCCCTTATCAAGTTGGGCAGAGCAGCTGAGCGCTACAATTTAGGGTCCGAGAATGACAGTGGGCCCGCCGGCCCGGAAAAGGAGTAAACTATGAAGGCTGCAGTCTATGACAACCCTGGTGTTCCCGTCGTTCTCGAGTACGCCGATATGCCGGATCCTATCTGTGGACTGGGCGATGTGCTCATCGCCGTCGAGGCTATCTCTATCGAGGGAGGCGACCTGATCAATCGCCGTTCGACGAAACAGCAACCCCGGTGGATTGTCGGTTACGCCGCCGCGGGAACGATTGTTGCCGTCGGCGAAAACGTCAAGCACCGGACCGTCGGAGAGAAGGTGGCCGCCTTCAACATGCAGGGATCGCATGCCGAGCTCTGGGCTGTGCCCGAAACACGCACATGGATAGTCCCCGATGGCTTGGGCATGGCCGAGGCGGCGGTACTGCCGATTTCGTTTGGTACGGCGTATCACTGCGTAATCACCAAGGGACAGGTGCGAGCGGACGAGACAGTGCTGATCCAAGCGGCCGCGGGTGGTGTCGGACTTGCCGCGGTTCAGCTAGCACGGCAAGCCGGGGCAAAGGTGATCGCCGTAGCCAGTGGCGATGAAAGGCAGGCGCGACTACGCGCGCTCGGTGCGGCCCATTCTATCGACCGCCACAACCAGGATGTGGTTGAAGAGGTTCGGCGGCTGACGGGCGGCAAGGGCGCGGATCTCGTCATCGATCCCGTCGGTTCAACCTTGCAGAGTTCGCTGTTGGCGCTAGCCCCCGAAGGGCGTTTGGTTTTCGTCGGCAATGCAGGGGGAGGCGCATTAGCCGTCGATCTCTGGCAACCGATGCAGAATAACCAAACGCTGCACGGCGTGTTCATGGGAGCGCTATTCGAACGGCCCGCGGTACACGAAACCGTCGACGCGCTCCTCAAGACCGCGGCCGAACGGGGCTTGGAGGTCGTCATCGATCGGACGTTCTCCCTCAAGGATGCAGCCTCGGCGCATGAGCACGCCGAGACGGCAAAACCTCTGGGTCGGGTCGTGATGAAGGTCTGAAGTCCGAGTACAAGAGATCCAAAATGGGAGAGGATAGTCCGACATGAAACGCGTGTCATTCAGAAACGGAAAGATTGAGGTCGCCGGCAACGTGCATCTGCCTCCCGAGTTCGATGGCAGCCTGTCGTATCCGGCGATTGTTCTGGCGACGCCCGGAAGCAGCGTGAAGGAACAGATTGGTGGGATATATGCAGAAAAGTTGGCGCAGAGAGGTTTCGTCGCTCTCGCCTTCGATCCGTCCCATCAAGGCGAAAGCGGCGGCGAACCGAGAGACCTTGAGGATCCGGCCGCCCGCGTCGAAGACCTTCGTTGCGCGGTCGATTATCTAACAACGTTGGCTTACGTGGATTGTAATCGCATCGGTCTGCTTGGCGTCTGCGCTGGTGGAGGTTACGCTATCAGCGCCGCATTGACCGAACGTCGCTTCAGGGCGGTTGGAACAGTCGTTGCAAACGACATCGGTGAAGCGCTTCGCCGCCTGCTGCCGGACTACCGCCAAACGCTTGCAGACGTCGCAAACCAGCGGACGGCGGAAGCCCAAGACGGCGAGCAGCGCCGCGATCCTTGGATCCCCGACAGTCTGGAGGAGGCCGGAAACGCGGGCATAACGGACCCGGATGTGCTCGAAGCCGTCAGGTTTTACCGGGAGTCCCAGTATCGTCACCCAAACTCAACGAACCGCCTGCTGTTCGTCAGCTATGGCAGCATTCTCGGCTTTGACGCATTTGGCCTTGTGCCCGACCTGCTGACCCAGCCCCTTCAGGTGATTGTCGGAGGTCGGCGGGGAACCACCGGCCAGTTCGAGTCTGGCCAGCGTCTGTTTGATCTTTCGCCTAGCAGCGAGAAAGATTTCATGGTTGTGGAGGGCGCCGGTCATTACGACATGTACTACAAACCGGAGTACGTAGATCAAGCAGTTGATGAGCTGACCGCTTTTTACACGCGGTATCTGAACACCTAGCCTTTCTCAAGCGGGATCGACCGTGCCGCCATCATCTTCGCCAGCAGGACGGTGGACGATCAGCTTGCCTAGCTGGCTCTGAACATCTGTTTGGGGAGATCGTCGCTGCGTCTGTGTCGGCGCGAGCGCCGTTCTATCCGCTATTGTATGCAGATGGTGAGGTGCGGCAGATGGGATATTTCGTCACACCTTTCCTGCGGCCCGCCTCTTGACGGGTAAAACGATCGCTTTACATTCCTGTCATGACCAGGCATCAGGATATTTTAGAAGGCGCGGAGCGCGCATTCGAAGCGGAAGGGTTTCGAGGGATTGGGATCGACAAAGTTCTCGCCCAGTCGGGAGCGTCGACCCGGACCCTTTACAAGCATTTCGGATCTCGTGACGGTCTCGTCATTGAGGTCTTACGCCACAGGCATCTCGCTTTTATGAAGCTGTTGAATGAAGCGGATGTCTCAGACCCCGTAGGCGAGCTTTTCGAGATCCAGCGTCAGTGGATGATTGAGCATAAGAGTTCTGGCTGTATGTTCTTACTCGCCCGCGGCGAGTACGCCACCATCAGCGCGGACATCAACGCCGTGGTCAACGATCATAAAAACCAGTTTGAAACTGAGATCGAACGGCGTGTGGAGATAGCGATCGGTCGTCCTGACGCAAATCTAGCAATGCAGATCTGGCTCTTGTTTGAAGGCGCAACTGCGTTGGCAAGCTTGAGAGGCACACTCGCCCTTGAGACCGCGAAAGACGCGGCGACGAATTTGATACGAGGACGTCTAGGGAATACGCCATGATGCGACACGCAAACATGGTGGGCGCGGCCTTCGCTCTTACGGCCCTCACCTACGGGTTAACAAGGTTTGCGTATGGTCTTCTGCTACCCTCGATCCGCGCTGAACTTAGTTTGAGTGCAACAGCAGCCGGCTGGATCGGCGGACTAGCTTTCGCATCTTACTGCGTCGGGGTGGTCTTGGCGTTCACCCTAGTGGATAGGTTTGGTGAGCGCTGGATCACCGTACTTGCCGGAACGGCCGCGACTGGCGCAATGGCGATAATCGTCGTGTCGTGGTCAGGCTGGGGTCTCGGCTTCGCCATGACGCTTGGAGGACTTAGCACCGGATTGACATCACCTCCCCTCGCATCAGCCGTGGCAAGGACGCTTTCTCATCCTGACCAGGTGAAGGCCAATGGCTTCATCAATTCTGGAACGGCAGTGGGAATAGTAATCTCAGGCGCAGCGGCGCTCGTATTTTCCGACAGCTGGCGCGGGCTATATGTGGCGTTTGCTGGTGTCGGAGTGATGACAACTCTCTGGCTTTGGCGGACAATGCCGCCTCGCGATACCAAAGTCGTCGTTGAAAAACTGCATTGGAATGACGTTCAAACGTCTGGCGCAGTCAACCTTTTATCAAGCTCGTTCATGGTTGGCTTTGCTAGCACGGCTGTATGGACATTCGGCGCGGACATAATGCGAGATGAAGTCGGCTTCTCTGGAAATCAGATCGCTTTAAGCTGGATTGCACTCGGAGTGATCGGCATCGCAGGATCCTCCACAGGAGCACTCGTGCAGTATCTTGGACTGCCTGCAGTGCACCGCCTCGCGATCGCAATGATGAGTTTAGCCGTTGTGCTTCTCGCAGCGGCAAGTGCTTACTCCCCCCTAGCCTTCATCGCTCTCGGTATGTTTGGCCGCGGCTATATCATCGCTACAGGTGTGCTGCTGCTATGGGGTATATCGATCTATAACAGACGCCCGGCACTAGGGTTGAGTATGCCATTTCTCTTCGTTGCGGTCGGTCAAACCGCTGGAGCGCCGGTCTTTGGAATGGTGCTGGACGCCAGCGGTAGCATCACCGCTCTCGGAGCTTTCTCAATAGTCATGGCAAGTGGCGCAAGGTTCACTGCTGCAAAGAAAACACCTTTTCGAGAATGCCGTCCCTATAAGTAACTCGGCGAAGCGGAGGATCAGTCTTCACTGCTGCCTCAACGTTGGGTGTCAATAAGATTACACGCCTTTAAACCGATGTTCTCGCTTGTCAGGCCCTTGCGGCGTAATCCGTTCGACGATGTTGTCTAGATGCTGCGAACAAACTTTGGAAATCCGAAGGCCAGAGCAACGATGCCCAGTGTCAGATTTGGCTAGAGAGCGGCGTAGAGCACTCAGGGGCGCGCGTTGCCAGATCAACCGAACACTTCCAGGACGTGAAGCAAGTCCGTGTATTCGCGAACCTTTGAGATCTTTCCGTCCCTGATGGTGAACAGGAACGCGTACTCGTTTTCGTACACTCTCCCGGCTTTCGTCATAGCGTGCGACCGAGCTTCGGCCGCCACGATGTCGCCTTCGCCGATGATGCTGACGATCTGCATATCGAGGCCGTCGGTATAGGCTGACAGCATGTTACGAAACATCTTTGCGGCCTCCTCTTTCGTTTTCGTGCCCGACGATGGGAACAGGTGCGGCTTGCCGTTGACCCACCAGGTCGCATCGTCTGTCATCGCATCGATCAGACCGTCGGCATTGGACTTTGAGAAGTGGTCGCAGAACTCGCGCACGACGCGCTTGTTGTCTTCAACGTGGAGTGCTCCCCATTTCACCGGACAGATCGGCTAGTTTGATTTAGCCCTTATGAACTGCCGAGGGGAAGCCATCTTGAGCGCGGAATGGGGATGGATTTTGTTGTAGTCTTCGATCCATCCGTCGATGAGCCGGAGCGCCGTTTCGGCGTCTGGCGGAGCTGATATACGCACGTAATCCCGTTTCAGGGTTTTGACGAATGACTCTGACATTCCATTCGACTGGGGGCTCGCGACCGGCGTGAAGCAGGGTGTCAGATTGAGCGCCTGGGCAAACAGCCTTGTGTCCCGAGCTGTGTAGGCTGAACCGTTGTCAGAGAGATGCTCGATAGCATGCGGAGTCCGCGTCGCCCCAAACCGCTTCTCGACCGCCTCCAGCATCATGTCGCGCACATCCGAGCCGGAGATGCCAGCATTGGCGACCGCTGTCCAGGCGATGATCTCCCGGTCGAAGGCATCGATGATAAAGGCGAGACGAATGACCTCGCCATTCCAGCAGGTGAACTCAAGACCGTCCGAGCACCAGCGCAGGTTGGAGCGCATAACCATGACCTTGCCGTCGTGGAGGCGGCCCTTGCGAACGGCCGTATGCTTCTCCAGCAGCATGGCGTGGTTGCCCATGATGCGATGGACCCGTTTGGCGTTGACGACAGGCTTATCGGCGGCTCGCCTTTCGCGATTGAGGAGCGCGGCGATCCGCCGATAGCCATAGGTTGGCCTTTGATCCACCAGCCTGCGGATGGCGGGCAGAAGCTCTGCATCCTCGATCTTGTTGTATGGCCCGCGCGGCTTTGATTTACCTTTCAGCCTTTCGATGAGGTTGGATCGGGAGACGCCCAGAGTGTCTGCGACGGTCTTCATCGGGAACCGTCCTTCGGCAACAAGATCGGCCGCGATATCCGTTTTTTTGAGTCCGCTTTGGAAAGGGCTTCGCGGAGGATTTCGACCTCCATCGTCTTGCGGCCGAGCATGCGCTCCAACTCGCGGACGCGATCTTCCAGCTTCTTCACTTCCGAATTGCCGACCACCGGCTCGTCAGAATCCACGGCTGCAGCACCTCCCTCGCTCAAGAGCCTGCGCCACCGATAAAGCAGATTGGGCGCGACGCCATGGCGGCGAGCGGTCGAAGATACCGTCTCGCCTGGTTCGAAACTCTGCTCAATGATCGTCAGCTTTTGCTCGGTTGTCCACCGCCTGCGGCGGACATCACCTGTCAGCAATTCAACGTGTCGATATGCGTTAGACATAAGCCTGTCCTCAAGCCTGTGCTTGAGCCTTTCTGCTTATGCCGACTGTCCGGTCGAAAGTGGGGGCAGTTCACCTGCTGACTGCCAGTCCTAGTGGTAACACTAGGAGTAGTCATATGACGAACCATCCAATTGAGGTGATCACGTCTGTGGAGCGCCGTCGGCGTTGGTCACGCGAAGATAAAGAGCGGCTCGTCGCTGCGTGCTTTGAGCCAGACGCGGTCATCTCCGAGATTGCCCGCGCGGCCGGCATCCATGTCAGTCAGTTGTTCCGTTGGCGCAAAGAGCTTTGTCGGATCGAGGAGCCAAGATCTGACACTGCGGCTTTGGTGCCGGTGATCGTGTCCGAGGCCGCTTCGACAGTCTCCCCCGCTCAGCCGGAACCACCCACCAAATTCCATCCTCGTCGGAAGCGCAGTGATGTAACAATCGAACTTGGTCGGGGCCGACGCGTCCGCGTGGATAGCGACATCGACACGGAAGCGCTTGGCCGAATACTCGATTGCGTGCTGGGGCTGCGATGATCCCGGTTCCGAGTGGTGTGAAGGTCTGGTTGGCGACGGGTCACACCGATATGCGCAAAGGCTTCCCCGGTCTGTCGTTGATGGTGCAGGAGGCGCTAAAGCGCGACCCGATGTGCGGTCACCTGTTCGTATTCCGCGGCCGAGGGGGTGGCTTGATCAAGGTGATCTGGCATGACGGCCAGGGAGCTTGCCTGTTCACGAAGAAGCTCGAGCGAGGACGCTTCATCTGGCCTTCAGCGGCCGATGGCACGGTAGTGATCACGCCTGCGCAGCTCGGTTATCTGCTGGAGGGCATCGACTGGCGGATGCCGCAAAAGACCTGGCGGCCAACGTCGGCCGGATAAGCAAAAACACTGGAATGACGGGATCGAATATGATTCCATCCTGTCATGAGCAATGCGACCGAAGAGTTTCCGGACGACCTTGCCAGTGCCCTCTCACTGCTGGCCCAGGAACGTGCTCGCCGTGTCGCAGCCGAAGCAGAAGCGGCGACCGCCAAGGCAGAAGCCGCCAGCGCCAAGGCACTCGTATCGCATTCCGAGGCGCTGATCGCACGGCTGAAGCTGGAGATCGACAAGGTTCGACGTGAACTCTACGGCAGCCGATCCGAGCGTAAGGCGCGGCTCCTTGAGCAGATGGAACTGCAGCTCGAGGAGCTCGAAGCGGACGCCGGTGAAGATGAATTGGTCGCGGAAATCGCCGCCAAAGCTTCAACCGTCAAAGCCTTCGAGCGCAGGCGTCCGTCACGTAAGTCATTCCCCGAACACCTGCCACGCGAACGCGTCGTTATCGCCGCTCCCGCCAATTGCGCCTGCTGCGGATCGGCTAAGTTGTCGAAGCTTGGCGAGGACATCACCGAGACCCTGGAGGTCGTACCGCGTCAGTGGAAGGTCATCCAGACGGTGCGGGAGAAGTTTACCTGCCGCGACTGTGAGAAGATCACGCAGCCGCCGGCACCATTCCACGTAACGCCCCGCGGTTTTGCAGGGCCGAACCTGCTGGCGATGATCCTCTTCGAGAAGTTCGCCCAGCACCAGCCACTCAATCGCCAGAGCGAACGCTATGCCCGCGAGGGCGTCGACCTCAGCTTGTCGACGCTGGCCGATCAGGTTGGAGCATGTGCAGCGGCGCTGAAGCCCATCCACTCCCTGATCGAGACGCATGTCCTTGCCGCCGAGCGACTGCGTGGCGACGACACGACCGTCCCGATCCTCGCAAAGGGAAAGACCGATACGGGCCGCATCTGGACTTATGTCCGGGATGATCGGCCGTCCGGAGGCCTCTCACCGCCGGCAGCCCTTTACTATGCCTCGCGCGATCGGCGGCAGGAACATCCGGAGCGCCACCTGAAGACCTTCACCGGTATTCTGCAGGCGGACGCCTATGGTGGCTACAATCCGCTGTTCAAGGATGATCGCGATCCAAATCCGCTAAGTCAGGCGTTTTGCTGGGCGCACTCGCGGCGCAAGTTCTTCGTGCTCGCCGACATTGCCGCAAACGCCAAGCGTGGAAAGAACGCCACGCCGATCTCGCCTATGGCGCTTGAGGCCGTCAAACGGATCGACAGCCTGTTCGATATCGAGCGCGAGATCAACGGGCTCACCGCCGATCAACGCCTGGAGAGTCGCCACAAGGTTTTCTCCTTTCCAGCCCCGAATGTTGACGGGCGCCATCGCAATGGCGCCCTGGCTTAGTGGACGAAATTCAGGTTCAGGCCGCCTTTTGTGCTTCGATCTGTGCTGGAGCGGCAGAGGTCAGCGTAGGCACGCTCTGGATCGAAATCCTCCTCGGTTTAAGAGCCTCTGGGATTTCGCGCACAAGCTCGATAGTCAGAAGACCGTTGTTCAAGTCGGCCCTATTCACTCGGACATGATCAGCCAGTTCGAAGCGGTGTTCAAACGGACGACCTGCGATGCCGCGATGTAAGTAGCCCTCTGTCGGCGATTCCTGTTTCTTGCCCGTGACCGTCAGCAGATTGGACTGGAAGGTGATATCGAGATCATCCTGCGCAAAGCCCGCTAACGCGATCGAGATCCGGTAGGTGTCGTCATCCGTTTTGACTATGTCATACGGCGGCCAATCGTGACCGAACGGGCGCGCTGGGCGTTTTCGAGAAGATTGAATACCCGGTCGAAGCCGACGCTAGAACGGTAGAGCGGTGCGTAGTCGTAAGATGTTGCCATAGCCATATCCTCCTTGAAGCAACATGGATACGGAAGCGCCGAAAGGCGGCGCTCCCAGCATGACCAGCCCTTGTTTCAGCGGCTGGTGAAAATCGATTTCGTTTTGCCGATTTCGCGATTCAAGATCTGTGACGCGAAAAATTTGATCCGCGTGAGAACGATGTGGTTGCCTCCGTACCTCGCCATGAGAACCTCTGCGGAATGTCGAGGCCAATTGTCTCTTTGCCGCTTCAGTGGACGGCTCGACTAACGACGCGGTAAGGATACGCCGACTTGAACTGCGCCATCATCGCGCTGGCTTGCTGCAGTAAGCGTTCAGCCTTATCAGGATTGTCGCGAGCCAGTTCGTCGGCATTGACCCGCATTGCTTCTGCCATGCTGGCAGACATCATCGCAAAGCGCCCTTCGCCAAAGATCAGCGCCTCTTGTGCGGCGACCTCAAGCCATCGGGCGAAGTCAACGATGATCTCTTCGCGTTCAGAAGCGCTGACGCTCTTGATGATATTGATGTTCTCTTCCATGCAGGTGTCACTCCATACACAATCGACGCACACCGAGTTCAACGTCTCGGGCGGTCGATGAGCTAGGGAGCAGAAAAATCAAAATCAAGAGTTCAGTGAAGCTTGAACTCGCCGTCGACGCGGCGCCATTCATTCGGACCGATCAGCCGCTGGTGACTGTAGCGCACGGAGTAGAGAGGCCCGTCGAGCTCCGCCTGCCAGAAGTCAAGGAACTTGCGCATCTCCGGAAAATCAGGGGCGAGATCATAGTCCTGCCAAACGTAGGTTTGCAGCACGGATTCGAAATCGGGAATGCGGTAGAGGATATGCGCTGTGGTCAGCCCATAGCCGTTGAGTTGACGCTCCAAGTCTGATGAGAATGGCATGCTTCATCTCCGTTTCATGAAACGGGTATGGTGGCGCAAAAGGCCGGCGCCATCAACACACTCCTTCCCGCGAAGACTAATTTCTTTTGCCTTTACAATATGTTAGCAGCCACTTCCCGCGAGTGCTAATTTTTGTGGCAAGCCCTCTTGAAATCGAAAAATCTCGAAAATAAATTTTCGCCCGCGAACGCTCAAAGAGGTTCGCACCCGCCGGACTGGTCACCCGGTCCGGTAGGGGATCTGCGTCATCTTTTTTGTCCAATGGAGGAAAACATGTCGTTCCGACCGCTTCATGATCGCATTCTCGTCCGCCGCGTCGAATCCCAGGAGAAGACCAAAGGCGGCATCATCATTCCCGATACCGCGAAAGAAAAGCCATCAGAGGGCGAAGTCGTCGCCGTCGGCACTGGCACGCGTAACGAGGCTGGTCAGATCCAGGCACTCGACGTCAAAGCTGGCGACCGTATCCTGTTCGGTAAATGGTCCGGTACCGAGATCAAGATCAACGGCGAAGACCTGTTGATCATGAAGGAAAGTGACGTACTGGGCATTATCGACGCTCAGGCTGCGCAGATGATCGCCGCCTGAGGTGCTCTCCTTACAAATCAACCCATCAGTCAAAATAGCTGCCTATTGAGGAGTTAGACAAATGGCTGCCAAAGAAGTCAAATTCAACACCGATGCCCGTGAGCGTATGCTGCGTGGGGTCGACGTGCTTGCCAATGCGGTAAAGGTCACGCTTGGCCCGAAGGGCCGTAACGTTGTCATCGACAAGTCCTTCGGCGCGCCGCGCATTACCAAGGACGGCGTTTCGGTCGCCAAGGAAATCGAACTGGAAGACAAGTTCGAGAACATGGGAGCGCAAATGCTGCGCGAAGTCGCGTCGAAGACCAACGACTTGGCTGGCGACGGCACCACGACTGCGACCGTTCTCGCCCAGGCGATCGTCAAGGAAGGCGCCAAGGCGGTTGCTTCCGGCATGAACCCGATGGACCTCAAGCGCGGCATCGATATTGCCGTTGACGCGGTCGTCAAAGAACTGAAGAACAACGCCCGCAAGATCACCAGCAACTCGGAGATCGCACAGGTTGGCACCATCTCTGCCAACGGCGATGAAGAGATCGGCCGTTATCTCGCCGAGGCGATGGAGAAAGTCGGCAACGAAGGCGTCATCACCGTCGAGGAAGCGAAAACTGCCGAGACCGAGCTTGAAGTTGTCGAAGGCATGCAGTTCGACCGAGGCTATCTGAGCCCCTACTTCGTCACCAATCAGGACAAGATGCGGGTCGAGCTCGAAGAGCCGTATATCCTCATCCATGAGAAGAAGCTCTCCAATCTCCAGGCTCTTCTGCCTGTGCTGGAAGCTGTGGTGAAGTCCGGCAAGCCTCTGCTGATCATCGCCGAGGATGTCGAGGGCGAAGCGCTTGCTACACTCGTCGTCAACAAGCTGCGTGGCGGCCTAAAGATCGCCGCCGTCAAGGCGCCTGGTTTCGGCGATCGCCGAAAGGCTATGCTCGAAGACATCGCCATCCTGACAGGCGGCACTGTCATCTCCGAAGACGTGGGCATCAAGCTTGAAAACGTCACGCTCAACATGCTCGGCCGTGCCAAGAAGGTCGCGATCGAAAAGGAGAACACCACCATCATCGATGGCGTCGGCTCCAAGGCCGAGATTGACGGCCGTGTCGCCCAGATCCGAGCGCAGATCGAGGATACCACCTCGGATTACGACCGCGAAAAGCTGCAGGAACGACTTGCCAAGCTTGCAGGCGGTGTCGCTGTCATCCGCGTTGGCGGCTCGACCGAAGTCGAGGTGAAGGAGAAGAAGGACCGCGTCGACGATGCTCTGCATGCAACGCGCGCAGCCGTCGAAGAAGGTATCCTGCCCGGCGGTGGCGTTGCACTCCTGCGTGCGGTTAAGGCTTTGGAGGGTCTGCCAACAGCCAACGACGATCAGCGGGTCGGGATCGACATCGTCCGCCGGGCAATCGAGGCGCCTATCCGTCAAATTGCGGAGAACGCAGGCGCGGAGGGCTCGATCGTCGTCGGCAAACTCCGGGAGAAGAGCGAGCTCTCCTTCGGCTGGAATGCGCAGACCGGCGAGTATGGCGATCTGTATGCCCAGGGTGTTATCGATCCGGCCAAGGTAGTTCGCACCGCTTTGCAGGATGCGGCTTCTGTAGCAGGTCTCTTGGTGACGACCGAAGCGATGATCGCAGAAAAGCCAAAGAAAGACCCCGGCCCGGCCCTGCCCGGCGGGCCGGGCATGGACTTCTAAACGATCAAAGACGGCCTGCTCCTTTCGGGGAGTGGGCCAGTTGGAGGAAGTCAATGAGTTCAAGGATAGTTTCTCGAGAGGATGTACGTTTGTGCGCGAGTGTGGTGAAGGAAATCGCTCAGGCCAAAGGCATTGTTGGAGACCCGGTGGCAATTAACGCGGTGACAGCGTGCGTGGCCAAGCTGTACAATCGCGGTACTCAAGAGCGTACGCAGCTGTACGCATCTGCCATGGAAGCTCTGGAACAGCCGGTCACACCGCCGCCGAAGCACATACTACCTGATGCACATGGTGGCAGCTCACCGGAGGATCTCAACGCTTCGGTGACATTTGAGCATTAATAGCTATAGCCCGCCGTCGAATTCGACGCACCGCCAAAGAGAGCTCCTGTGTTCAGTGTCCTGTTCATCGTTATCATGAGTTCAGCATTCGTCGCTGCTATGGCTGCTGGCGCGGTAATTTCATTTCTTCTCGCTGTTGCCCTCTCGGTCACCGCCGCCCTTGGTGCGGGTTTCCTTCGCTGGCCCGAAGAACTAATTTGGACAGCCCAACTCGCAGCTCCAGTTCTGCTGATTATCGGGTTGTCTGTTTCAAGGTGGCTTGATCGTCTTTCTCGCCGCGGCGCATTCAATCAGCGCGCGTATGACGAAAGAAAATTCTGAACTTCATATGGTGGGGATCGCCTTCAGGCGGATTGCTACCGAACCTCTTTAGATTTCACAGTGGATGTCATCTCCGCTTATTGATGGCGATACCGGTTCGGCGAGGCGCTGAACGTCATGAACACCGTTCGCCGCATGGAGGAAACGGGGGGCGGTTGCAATCCAGATCGAAGATCAGATTCTTCCCAAGAAATGCCGGCATTTGAAACGACAAGAAGCTGGCATCCCCGCAGGATATGGCCGCGAAGGTGGCGGCCGCTACGAGAGCCCGCCCCTTACTTGTCATCGCTGCTCGCACGGATGCAGCCGCAGATAAGGGACTGAGCAAGGCTTTCGACCGCGCCTGGCTTTATGTCCAGGCGGGTTGAAGGACATTGCGATCTAATGGAGGAAGCGGACGGCTGAGCAGACAGTTTACACGTTGGATGAGTTTCGATCTAAACATTCGCTCGAGCGAAACGAAGCTGAGCGGATCTTCAATCGATCGGGACCATCGAAAGTGAACCTCGACGTCTTCATGAGGGTGTACAAGAAGCCGAAGGCGGCCGAGACGCTATCGTTCGCTTCAGAGCGGTAAGTTTCGCGCGGTGGACGGACTGGGCTGCAGCGCCAAAAAAATCACCCCCAGCCAAGTTTGGCGACGGGTCATGGAGTTGGCAATAATGTCTATAACTCCCGTAGTCAGTGAACCGCTAATACTCCGCCCCTCGATTCCAGACATTTCTAATGATCATGCGCCGGCCAGCAATTCATGACGATTGACCCGTGCCCACGAATACAGCACGTTTTCAGCTATGAAAGATCAGGATAATAAAACTGCTGAGCTCGGGCCCATCGCTCGCGAGCTGATGAAGTTGGCTGACGAGCTTCGGGCGCTGGCCGAGACACCTTTGTTTGCACCGGCAGACATTGCTAATGACGATCGTCCTGCGCCTGATCGCTGCTGTGACGCTGGGAGTGTCAACTAATGACGCCGGCTCCCAAAGAAGTTCGAGACAGGCTTCATGCCCAATATCTCAAAAGCGAGATGTATTATGAGATCGCAGAAGCTCGATCGGAGGGCGAGGCTATCATCGATATAGCGCGCCGTTTGGGCGTTTCGGTCTCATCCGCCAGTAAGATGAGCCGACAGATCGCTTGGATGGTCGAGCGCCGAGATAACCGCCCTCTCCCGATTGGCCTCACAACCCAAGCAGCAATCGCAATTGAGGATGAATTTGGCATCTGGCCAACAGACGACGACAAGCTTTTCGTGGAGCGGAATGCGAGCCGTATTTCCAATTCAGTTGAAGGCAAGCGGGCTATAATGGCCGAAATCGGAGCCTGGCTTCTATATCAACAGGATCGCTAGCGATTGTTCAGACACCGGTACGATCGGTACGGAAGCGCACAATTGCTTCGAGCGGGTATGCCGCCCAGCCGAATCATGAAATAGAGACGCTGGGCGCAGCGTGTCGCTGGAAACCCGCTGGCTGGGTCCCGGTCCCATATCAGAACCCTTCGCTGGATGGCGACCCCCTCAAAGTCCAGCCGCCCATCATTTGCCCCAATCCCTAGACTGATTTGAAACGACGATGGGCAGGGCGCATTGGCTCCTTTTATGATCGATTGCGACATCGATGCATGAATCGCTACGACTTGATGGAAGCTTTCCCCCCGATTAGATCGTGGCTTGAAAAAATCCGAAAGATCAGAACGAAACTACCTCATAGCCGTGCTGAAGCTGGCAGGGGAGCCGATCGACATCACTGTGGCTCGCTTCGGCATATCTGTCCAGCACGCCGGCAATATCGCGCGGGGCAACGCCTGGATGGTGGAAACCAAGCGGGGAGAGCCGTGCCTAGTGGACTCACCACGCGCGCCGCTATCGCCATCGAACACGCGCTTGGGATTTGGCCCTCTGATGCGAGTAAGGGGTTCGTCGAGAGCAGCGCGATGACAGTGCTTCGCTCTGAAAATGGGCGGCGCGTCATTATGGAAGATATCGGGAGATGGCTAACTAACCCGTGACCACAGTCTCCGCCAAGCCGCCCCGAGACTCAGCGAAACCGATTGAACGCAAATAACTAAGGTGCTCGGTGTCCGACGTTCAATAGCGTACAAGCAATATTATAGGGTAGGCGATCAGGATTCCGAGCAGGCCGCCAAGGGCTGCACGGCAAGCTGGGCTTGCTGTAAGCGCTTCCGCGCGGATGTGTCTTAGAGATGGCGCGAGGTGGAGTGACCCCTCGGGCTGGACCACGGGACACGGAAAAACTGATACACTCTGCGGGCCTCAATCGGAGAAGGCTCATGAAGTCCCGAGGTCCATACCGGCGGCATTCGACGCCGTTCAAATTGCAGCTTTGCCAAGATATCCGAAACGGCGTTATCGGACGGCGCGATGCGCAGCGCACCTACGGCGTTTCGGCTAACCTCATTCAGTTGTGGGTCACGCAGTTCGATCGTGGCGAGCTGAACGACGAGGAAGCGGAAGCTAGCGTTATTGCCGAGTACGAGGCCCACATTGCGGCGCTTGAACGTAAGGTCGGCCAGCTCACGATTGAGCTGGACCTGGTTAAAAAAACTCCGCGCCAGCCGATCGCCAGCGACAGCGGGAACTCCTTCATCATCACTGGTCCTCGTCTTGCTCCGTCCGACGGGGGTGCAAAATGATCGATCTGTCGAGAAGCACTTACTATTACCGATCAACTACGAGAGCGTTGAACCTTGGGGATGCGGAACTCGTGGCAATCAGCGAGGATATCCAGGACGAGCTGCCCTACTACGGATACCGACGCGTAACGCACGAGCTTCAGCGAAGAGGGCACTTGGTCAACCACAAGCGTGTCGCCCGCGTCATGCGGGCCAACGGCCTCGGGATCAGGCCTCGCAAGCGGTATGTTCGCACGACGGATAGCAACCACGATTCACCGATCTACCCGAACCTTTATCGGAATGTGATCCCGTCGCGGCCTGACATGGTCTGGGTGGCCGACTTCACATACATACGCATCGCCGTCGGCTTTTGCTATCTCGCAGTCATTCTCGACGCTTGCAGCCGGCAAGTCGTCGGATATGGCCTGTCAAAACGCCTGGACACACCGCTTGCATTGGCAGCGTTGCGGTCGGCACTCGAGAACAGAAGGCCTCTGCCCGGCTGCATTCACCACACGGATCGAGGATGCCAATACGCGAGCGAGACCTACCGACGAGCGCTCGATGTCGCTGGTCTACAGGGGGCCATGAGCGCCGTCGGCAACCCTTATCACAATGCGCAGGCAGAGAGCTTCATGAAGACCCTGAAGGTTGAGGACATCTATCCCGCCGGCTACGAAACCTTCGCGGATGTGGCCGAACGATTGCCCAGGTTCATTGAGGAGATCTACAATGCCAAGCGGCTGCGTTCGGCTCTTGGCTACATGTCGCCAGCAGAATTTGAAACCCAACTCGCCCAGCAGGCGGCTTAGTTTGAAGCGCCTCGCTGGTCCAGCCCGAGGGGTTCACTCCATATCTGCCCCAAATAGCGGCAATCGCGTCGTTTTTCGATCGGGCACATTAGGTGTTTGGTCCCAACATGTCATGGCTTGGTATTCGAGAGAAGATTTCAGGTTTTTTCTCACTGAGTCGCCTAATGGCTTCGTAGGGCGTTTT
>NZ_JAUSRF010000031.1 GCF_030811685.1 Neorhizobium huautlense
CACTCGGTGACATCATCAGCCTCTTCTCAGTCGATGAGTGCAGAAACTTCTTCAAGGCAGCAGGATATGAGGCCGAATAGATGCGACACGCTTTAACTCGCAAGTTCGGCTCGGTCCCTTCGATATTTGTGGCGGTACGATCGGCTGGTTGTCGGGGCTCGCCCACCGTCCCATTTGTGTCTCCGTAAGGCGCAGAAGCCGGCGGATGACGCAGCCGGTTTGTCACTCAATTACAATCATGAGTAAATGGTTGCAATTGAACACCCAATGATTGTGTGCCATCGTTGCCCGGCTGGGCGGAGGTTTGGGCCGATTTTCCCGGTGTTTTCAGCTTTGGGAGCATAAAATGAATTCGTTTTGGGTTAAATTCAGCGAAGATACGACAATTGATCAAGTTGTGGCGGGTCTGAAAGCAGTCCCGGCTTACAATGAGACATATAAAGACGATACATGGTTTTTCGATGCGAATTGGGGAACCACGCAAAGGGATCTCAATAACCTGAAGGGACGGATCGAAACGAAATCGGGTCGCCATAGCGTCGACGATATCGGGACTTGAGCGATCGACGGACCCCGAAAAAAAACTGTCTGCCGATTTGTGGATAAAAGGATCGGACACGCTTCATCAAAGCGTGTCCGATCGCTTGTCCATTGCTGCACGATGTTGCTGATCCGCAAGCTCCCGTCGTCGTGACGGGGTCGGATATTGGTTCGGCCGCAGCGCCGTTGCTGGATGGCTTTGGGGGACGAATGAACATACGGCGCGTATCCGCCAGCCCTGGAAGACGGGCGCGCCTTTCAGGCAAGATGACAAGCGAGATCGGCTCGGGCGTACCATCGTGGCATAGGCCTCGCCAATCACCCTTGGCCTGACGAGAAACTTGGCCCTGACAGAAGCAGCCCAGGCAGAGTGCTTCAACTCAAGGAAAGGCTGTCGATGGTCCGAGGATCGCAGCAGGATTCCACTGCCACTTTCCATTCCCGCTTCCAATACTCCCTGTCGGCGCGCCTCGCCTTTTGGTCTCTCTTTTCGAATATGCCAGCCTGGCCCAATCCGCATCTGTCCCCACCGCAATGGATAAGGTAGGTCGAAGGCTGCCGGCAGACGGCCTTCGACCTACCGCTTCAAAGGGGAATGCGTGGCAATTTCTCAGTTCCGATGGCGGAAAACGATCGGACCGTGTGCTCGTCAGGGCGCAAACACGCCAGATGTATCTGACGATTTCCCTGCCGAAATCAGCCACGATTCCATCCGCATCCAAGCCAGAACCCTGATATGGTCCGATTGCGCGAGCCTCCGCGCAAGAGCGTCATTTGACCACGCTGTACTGTTTTTCGTCCGGCGGCGGATATGGTGCGACCTCACCCCGGGGAGGCGGTAACAACGCGTTCATGTTCTGCACGATGCGGGTCGCATAGTGGTACCTGGCGGTAAGCTCCATGAGGCGGGCGATGCCGGTCAGCGGCCAGGGCATCGGGCGGCGAATATCCACCATGAGAATGACCCGCATATGCGCGCTGTCATTGATAACCTCGTGATTCCATGAATCATCGAAAAGGACGCTTTCTCCGGGCTTCCAGGTGTAATAATGGTCCTTCAGCCGGATCCGGGGCGGTTTTTCCGATGGCACGATCAGGCCCAGATGGTATCTCAGATAGGCACGTGACGGCCCGACATGCGCGGCGACATTTTTGCCCGGTTCCAGAATTGAAAACATCGCCTGGTAAACGCCGGGAATACGGCGCACGAGTTCCAGCGTTTTCGGTGCCAGAGCGGGTGCCGCATCGGGCGTGCGCCCGAAGCAGGTCAGCATGAACACGCTCCAGCGCTTGTCGCGTTGCAGCCGACCCGACGAATGTATCACGTCGGTATCGATGGCGTGGTAGGACGGCAACCTGCCATAGGCCGCCAGCACCGTTCGCGCCTCTTCCAGAATGATGTCATAGGCGCGGTCGACCTCCCGCAATTCCGGACGCGTGGCGTCGATGTCGTGGAAGACCAGCCGGCGGGACCCTCCGGTGTAAAGATCGAAAACCGGATTGATGAGGCCGGAAAGATTGTAAAGCGAAAGGGCTCTTCGCCAGCGCCGCATAAGCGACAAAAAACCACCAATGCGTGTATCCTGATTTTTCAACATGATAATCTCCCAGCCACGTGTAGCATACCGGAATTCTGGAGAGGGCGATGAGGCCGAGACATGACGCTGCGCTGCCACTCACCCGTGAAAATTGTGTCTCTGCACCCGAAAAAATCACTTAACAGACGAAATCGTTGCTGCTAACCTAGCAATTATGTAGTGCTTTGTAAATCTGATACAACCATCAATAAAATCTGGAATTGATGTGTTAATTCTCTGAAAACAAACGCATCATCGCAATTATTTTGCCGCCTAACAAACCTTGATCGGGGCTGATGTGCTTTCCGGCGATCGCGAACCCGTGACACTTCCACAGGAGGAAACCAAGTGGCATTTCAATCCTATTCCGAAGCGCATCGAAACATGGTTTCACGGACCGCGGAAGCCGTTGGCCTGCGCCTTGAGGATCTCGACGGCGTGAGCTTCGGGCCCCATTCCCATAGCGGCGCGATGAAGGTCTCGGCCGATCCGAATCTGGATAATCTCAACTCAAGATTGATAACCGTGAACTCGGTCGAGGAGTTGAAACAGATTGGCGGTATCGCAAACGCCCAGTTCAAGGAAGGCAATGACAGGCACCTGAACTATCCGGATGAGGTTGCTTCGAGCATCATGAGTGCCATCGACCGGGCCAAGTCGGACAATTGTGCGCTGGAGAGCTTTATTGAGCCGCACCACCTGCAGAATATCGACGCGGCCATGCTGGCCTTCGTGAATGGCAACAGCGAAAAGGTCAAGGGATACGAACCGGTCATCAATGCGCTAAAATTTCCGGCGCAAATCCTGGTCACTGCCGGCGAAGACATCACGGTCACACCGTCAAACCCGCTGATCATCGGCGAGAACAGTCCATTTGTGCAGGGCGGTCTCGCGCTGTTCGGCACGGTGACTGTCGAACCGGGTGGACAGATCCAAATCCTGATCCCTGTCACCTTTCAAGCTTCCCAGCTGATTTTGAAGTGAGGATCCGAGATGACGAACCAACCTAACGTACAGGTCGTCGCAACCAACGGAACGGACGGCACGAACGGCAGTCCGGGCGGCCAGGGATCTTCCGGGAGCAACGCCACAGGCGGGGTCTGCGGCGGCAAGAACAACCAGAGTTGCAGCACGGCACCGACCGCCGCCGGCAATGGAGGGACCGGCAGCAATGGAGGAAGCGGTTCTGGCGGTGGCGGTGGAAGCTGCCCGGCGTCGCTGACATTCAAGGTCGGGGATATATCCGGGCAATTCGTCATCTCCGTCATCAACGGAAACGGAGGGCGAGGGGGAAATGGGGGCAATGGGGGACCTGGCGGCACGGGCGGAAACAGCGCGAATGTCGCGTCCTGCTGCCAGGCAAGCTACGGCACCACGATGGCGGCGGGTAGCACGGGTACCGCCGGCAATGGTGGGCCGGGCGGAAGTGGTGGAAGTGCAGCCCAGCTCGGGACATCCATCGTCATCTTGTACAATTCCATCTCGAATCCGAGCTACACGCTGGACGTTTCGAAGTTCGGTGCCGGCGGCGCGGCGGGACAGGGCGGCGCTGCTGGCGGCAATGGCGGCAGTCCTGGTTCAAACGGCTCCACCGGAGCACCGACGCCGGCCGGCAAGGGCCCCACGGTCGTGATGCAACAGGACGTAAACATCTGATGGCCGCACCCCGGACCGTGCAGAAGCATCGGAGGATACGCTGTGAACCAGAGTGACGCACAAATTGTAATCATCGGGCAGGACGGCGCCGATGGAGCGCAGGGGACAGTCGGAAATCTCGGCGCGGCCGGGAGGGACGGCTCTCCAGGCACATGCCAAACAACGACGGGTTGCCATAAAAAGCTCCAGTGCGTTTGCGGCACGAATGGCACCAACGCCGGAAACGGCAGCGGCGGCGGAACCGGCCAGTACGGTGGGAATGGACAAGCCGCACCGATCGTCAATATCCGATATGACCAACTGGTCGGCGACCTGTTGATCTGGGCACAAGGGGGCCGTGGTGGCACCGGCGGCACTGGCGGCACCGGCGGGGCCGGCGGCAAAGGGGGCAACGGTGGCTCCAACCAGCCCCAATGCATCGACAACACCAACAAAACGCCGCAGTGCGACCTCACCAGCGGTGGCAGCGGTGGCAATGGTGGCCAAGGTGGTGCTGGCGGAAACGGAGGCAACGGAGGCCGTGGCGGAACGGTCACTGTTTATTATTCCTCCCAGGTGCCGGGCAACGTAACCGTCCAGACCCCGGGAGGCGCCGCCGGGCAGGGTGGCGGTTTCGGCTTGGGTGGCGCAGGCGGGCAGGGTGGTCTGAACGAAGCTGCGAGCGGGCAAAACCCGACCTCTGCGCCGAGTGGTACAACAGGCGGCGGCGGTACTCCGGGAACAAACGGCTCCACCGGTTCGAACGGCACGGTGACATACATGCATGTCGATACCTGACGCATGGCTGGTAAAACCGGCCACCGGTGCCGGGGTCAATCAACCTGCGAAAACAAAGATTTGAAGCACGGCGAGCGAAACCGAAAAATCGCGACGTGCTTCAGGGGGGGCGACCTGAGGGCCGGCAGTCCGAAACGGGCTTGCTTCGCATCGTGTTCAGCCCGGCGGCGACAATGGGCCGGCGGGCGAGATTTGTAAATTTTGGTGTAGTTTTCGAGGTGATACGACATGGCCTCCGTTACCCAATATTCGGCCGATACGGCCAATGCCCTGCTTGACCTTATCGATGTGGCAGGCGGCGATCTGAACAATGTGCGGCTGCCCAACAGGCCGCCAACCAGACTCAACGCCGTCACGACATTCGGGAATTCTTCGATTTCCAGCGGGGGCGGGCGAGGTGTCCTGACGGCAGGCACTCTGGCGGGTGTCGATGGCAACGTGGCGGTTCTGGCGCTCGCGGTCAACTGGTCGCTGTTCAACAGCTATTTTCTGCAGAGCTACCTGACGGGGCAGCAATCGCCGCCTGCATCCCTCGGCCTTGTTCCGCAGATCGATGTCAGCAAGCCGACCGCCCAGATCGCGCTCGGTTATCAACTCATGTTCGGCACACTCCGCAACCAGGTCTGGGCCGCACTGGAGGAGCTTTCCGAGAGAGTGCCGGGGTACCGCACGTCCTATCCCTTGATCGTGGTGGGAATGGGTCCCGCGGCACCGCTCGCACAAATGATCGCCGCAGAAGTGAGGCCCGGGCAATCCGACCCCGCCGGCGGCGCCGGTGCGAAAAGCAAAGTGTCCGCTGTCGCCAGCTACGCGTTTTCGGCCGCGGGATATGGCAACGACAATTATGGCAACGGGCTTGTCAGAGCGGTGCCCGCCAGCTTCGTCATCAATCTCGACAGCATCGACAATTACCCATCCGATACCGGGTCGCCGGCAAACTGGTCGATATCCGGTGCATGGCAAAACGCCAGAACCAGAGTTCCGACGACCGATGTGCCGTGGCTGGAGCGGAGCCCCGTCTTCTACCAGACAGCCTTCGGCGGTGCCCAGCCGGTCCTGCCTGCGGACGGCACACTCGACCAGCCGGCAGGTTTTTCGGCGGACTTCGCCTATACCCTGTCCACGCTGGGAATGATCGCCTATGGGCTTTACCAACATCCGGAACTGGGCGCCAGTCCCGCAATCCCCAGCGGATATGCTCTGGCGGCGGAAATCAAGGTGGGCGGGGTCTCCTGGGGGCTGGTTTTCACCAATCTTGGCAAAGTGATCGTCGCTCTGCGTGGACCTTGTTCCTGGGTGGAAACCCTGGCTTTTTATGGCAACGGGACCACAAGCCCCTTTCCGGGTCAGGGCACAGGCAGGATCCTGTCCGGCCTGGCGGATTTTTTCCCCGGTCTCCTGTCCGCCACGACGGCGGTTCTGCAGGGAATATCGGGGATTGCAACCTGCGAACTCTATTTCACCGGTCACGATTTCGGTGGTTCCCTGGCGACGCTGGCGGGATACAGTCAGACGGTTTCGCCGGCTCCGGGCATTGCCGCCACCGCCGGAATTTACGGGATCGGCTCCAACCGTTTCTGTGATTACGTGTTCAGCGCCACGTTGCAGGCAGCTTTGCCCAACAGGTGTTTCCAGGTGACAAGGCCCGGTGATGTGGTGGCCGGAAGCGCCGGCCTGTCGCTGCTGGCTCCTGCGCCTGTGCGGGTTTCCCTGACCGGCGGCACGTCTTCGCGCGCAAACAGCACGACGGGCCATACGCTTGCGATCTACAATTCGCTGATGAACCCGCGGGCGCCGGCCACCGCGGATGTCAGGCAAGGGGCGCCGAACGCGCTTGAACTCGGGCTTCTTGCGCCCCCTGCGCAGGCGGGCAAGGCGGATACGGACGGGCTTTCGGATCTGTCGTTGAGGGCAGCAAGATTTCGCGACATCGATCCGGCCCATCTGGCGGGCGAAGAGCTCGATACTGCCGATCACAACGGATGGCTGACGCTGTCGGATAGTCCGCGTGCGGGCGGCGTGGCCGCTGCGCAGGCTCTCACAGCCGGGCCCGTTCGGTATGCGGCCGGTGCCATCCGCGTGCGTGCGGGCCACAGGCTCGTCGTCACGGCGCAGCAGAAACGGGCGGTGGAAGTGATCGCGCCGAACATCACGGTGGAGCCGGGGGGACGGATCGTCATCCAGACGGATGCGACGATTGTCACCGATGCGCTGCAATCGACGGACGGAAGCATCATCGAGATCGATGTGCAGGGCATCAATGGCGTTCAGGGCCAGCAGGGGGTAACGGGCGCAAGGGGAAGCAATGGCGGCGGATCGACGCCGGGAGGGTCCGGATCGAACGGCGGTTCGGGATCGAATGGCGGGGATGGATTTGCGCCGAGATCGGTGACGTTTCATGTCGGCGACATTCAGACGGGTCTGAACGTGACCTACACCAATGGCAATGGCGGTGCAGGCGGCGGAGGCGGCGCAGGCGGCGGCGGTGGCGACGGCTTGCCGGGGGGGAATGGCGGCGACGGGGCTGGCGGCGGCAATGGCGGTAATGGTGCCACGCCGGGGCCACAGGTGATCGTCTATTACAAGACCATATCGTCATCCGCCCGGATTCATCTGAATCCGCACGGCGGGCGTGCCGGCATCCCCGGCATTGGCGGCCAGGGCGGGCAGGGTGGAATATCGGGCGGCCACAATGGACGCCCCGGCAATGGAGGGCGGCCGGGCGAGAATGGCGGGCCGATGACCGTGTCCGTGATCAAGGAGCCTTGACATGGAGCAAGGTGTGAGGAAACCCGGATCGGCATCCGCATGGCCGCGTCCCAAACGCGACCGCAGCTGTGATCCCTTCGCCCTGCCGTTGCCACGTTATTCCGGCCCTCAATGCAGCGGTCATCTGGAAATGCCGCAGGACGCGCTTGCCCATATGGACAAGGTTGTCACGTTTCTGGGCTTCGACGCGGAAAAGACGCGCTGGACGTGGATCGATACCGCCCGGCACGGGAAGAGCATCCGGCTGTCCTGGGTCGAGGACCGGTCCTATCATTCGCCGGCCGAGACCTGGCGACACCTTCGGGTCCGTTTCGTTTACGACCATATCGTCCTGCGTGAAGGCGCGACACTTGAACTGGAAACGCCGTTTGGCGACCCTCTGGAAATCTATGTCCATAAATTGACGATGATGGCGGGCGCACGGATCGTCATCAATGGCGGGGCGACGGTCTTGTCCGTCGGCCAATGGGTGGGGCTGAAGGAAGCCAGCAGCCAGGACCTGCCGGCAATAGAGCTGGTCAGTGCGGCAGGACGTCCGGGCCATGTCGGCAGTGCGGGCGCCGACGGCAGTGCCGGTTGCCGTGACGTGCCGCAGGGTGATCCCGCGTCTGGCGGCGCCAGCGGCGCACCCGGGCTGAACGGCGATCCTCTGCGCAATTGCGCCGTCTCCGTGCATACGATGACAGGATATGGCCGGCTGCGGATCGAGCCCGGCGCGGGCGGTGCAGGCGCAGCCGGGCAGCCCGGTGGGAACGGCGGCCGCGGCGGCACCATCGCATTTTTCAAGATTGGCCCCGGGGGTAATGGCGGCGACGGCGGGGATGGCGGGGATGGCGGTCGCGGTGGCGATGCCGCCTCGGTTCGGCTCGATTTTCGCCGCAGGCAGCAAAACAGCGACGTCGTCTTCGAAATCCTTGCCGGCCGGGGTGGACCGGGGGGGGCTGCTGGAGCGGCGGGCGCAGGGGGGCTGGGCTGGCCAGATGGGCTGGACGGGCGCCATGGGCGACCTGGCCAACAGGGAATGGAAGGCCGCCCGCCGGATATTTTTTGGGTTCACCGATGGGATGCGGACGAAACGCCGGCTGTGCCGGCACCCGCGCCTTTGTCAGAGGCCGTATCGATATGAATAGCCCGATCACGATATCCGCCAAGGACACCGACAACCAGGTCATTCAGCTCGGTCAGGCCTGTGGCCTGCTGCGGCCGGTGCCGGGTGAAGAAGGGGTCAGCGAACTCAACGACAGCTGGTTTGAGGATCCGGTCGCAAAGACCGGTGCGGGTCTGGCCGACAATCCCGAAACGCTTGCCAGGCTGATTGCCGGGCTGATCGGCGATCTTTCGGGCAGTTCCCTTGGAATTCCGGTGAAGGAACCGGGTGAACTGGGCACCTGGTATCCGTTCAACAAACCCAACACGGAGGAACCGAGCGGATTGTATCTGGCCACCCAGCGGTCGGCAGAGGAGGCGACGGGCACCGGTCAGCCGCCCACCGTCTTCGGCGTCGGCGTGATGTATAAAAAGACCATCACGCTCACCGACGAGGACAAGGCGCAACTGGATCTGGTGGCCGACGGTCCTGAAGGGATCGACATCAATGTCTGGGGTCTCATCCCGCTCGTTTTGCTGGGCAACGGGGCCGTGGCTGTGGTGGCGGGCAGCGATGCGCACCCGTTCACGATGGGGTTCGAGATCGTCGGGAGCGGCAATACGCCACTCGTTTCGGTGGCCGGCTTCAGTTTCGAAGGCGTGCGCGTGTCGGTGAACATCGCCCCGTCGTCGGCCGATCCCATCTCGCTTTCGCTGGTCGTGCTGCAATTGAAGCTTCCCACCGATCCGGCACCCGTCGACCGCACATTGGCCGATCTGCAGGCGATCACCGGTGCGGAAATCCTGGCGACCGCCTCGGCGCTGGCGCTGGCGGCGCTGACCAAGCTGGTCGGCGAACAGCCGTCTTTGCCATTTCTTTTGCCCGCGCTCGGCCTGGGGCCGTCCGTTCCGGGTATCGATGGGGTTGTCCTGCCCATTCTGCGCTGGGACGAGTTCGTCGAAAATGCCATCAATGGCGGCCCTCTCGCGCAGCCGTTTGTCGACTGGTTCACAGCGCTTGCCAGCGACCCGAACCTGTTGTCCGCCTGGTTGCAGGCGGTGGGTGGCGCTGTCGGCGGTCTCACCGGCGCGGCCGCGACACTATCGGGCAGTGGCAGCAGGCAGGATCCCTACAAGGTTCCCGTCTTCGGCGTTGCGGGTGCCGGCACGCTTCAGCTGAGCGCGGCAACCGCCATCAGCGCAAACGGGGTGCGCCATTTCTATCCCGGCCTGATCTTCGGGTCCGATCCGTTCGTTTTCGGCAGCAGCCATGTCGCGCTTTCCGCCGCGGCGGAGCTGGAATTTCTCGATTTCGCTCTGTCGGGCGATGGCGGCATCGCGCCCGGCCGTTTCAGCGCGGGCGTGACGCTTGCCAATAAAAACGCGAACCAACCGCTTTTTTCGGGAACCATTGCCGATAACAGCTATACATTCGCCAGCTTCGCGGCGGGCATGAGCGTTTCGATTTCCGGGTCTGATGTCACGGTGCTGCCCGCCTGCACGCTGAACGGTGTCATTACCCCGACCGGCCAATATCCCTCGATCGACCTGACCCAGCCCGACAAGCTGGTGGAGGCTGCCGAAAACGAGCTGACGGCGGCCATCAACGCCGTCTTCAACGAACTTTTCGGCCTCGGCCACGACAGCAAGATCGGCATCTCGCTCGCCGCCCTGATGGGTGTCGCCCCTCCGGACGGGCGCATGGACGACTGGCCGTTGACCCCGCCCTTCAGTGTCGGCGGTCTGGCAGGTTCCATCCAGAACCCGGTGGGCGCTTTCAGCGCCTATTGGGGCGACCTTGTCAGCGCGACGCTTCCCGTTGCAGGGCAACCGCCGTTTTTTTACATGGTCGAGGCGCTGGGTTCCGTGCTGCAGGTGGCCAGCGGCAGTTCGGTATCCGGATCCGGCAAGGCGGCGAACCCGTGGTCGATGCCGATCACCAGCACCGGCGGCCGGGCCGCCGTCGAAGCATTTATCGACGATCTGGGCGGCGGCGGTGCAAAACGGCTCGTGCTCGGCATCGGCGCAAACACGTCCATTGCACTGGCGGATAACAGTCTCGATCTTGCTTTCACGCTTTCCATGCTCGGGCTCGACGCATCCGCGAAGGCGGGTGGCGGCATTACCGGCGCACAGATCCTGCCCGGTGTCGCCTTTGCCGGATCGCTTTCGGGCGGCGTGTCCACACCTGAGGTTGCAGGTGCTTCTCTCAAGATCGACAGCGGCTCGATGACCGTGGGCTGGAGCCCCTATTCCGGCTGGGGCTGGTCCATGCAGGTCAGCGCCCCGGCGCTGGTGCTGGACGGCCGGGAGATGCCTGTTGGCGCGCCCATGAATTATTCGGATGGCGACAGCCTCGAAAAGTTTGTCACCGATCAGGCCCAGACCTTCGCCTCCATCCTGACCGCGATGCTGGGTGTCGCCCTCTACCGCAGCGAAAAGCGCGCTGGTCTTGCCCTGACCGGTTGGCTGGGGCTTCTGCCGGACCTTGCGTCCTTCATACCGGAGGGGATCGACTGGCCTTCGGCCATGCCGTCCCTGAAACCGACCAGTTTCGACGATCCGGTCGGTCAGATCCGCAAGCAGATCAAGTCGGTCCTGTCGGCGGATAGCCAGGCGAAGGCGGCGTTGGGGCTGCTCGGCTGGGCTATCGACGGCACATCCATCACGGCGGCGGCCGTAGCGGGCAAGGGCACCCGAAACGATCCATACCTCCTGCCGCTTGGCCTGCCCGGCGGTTTCCTCGCCAGCCTCTGGCAGGACGATGGCAAAACCTTCGTGTCACCGGGCTTTGCCACGCAGCAGACGGTTTCGGTCAAGCAGGTCCGCGCGGAAACGACCGTCCGGCTCGATGCGCTGGCGCTCGGATGGGCGGATGGCAAGCCGGTGAACACGGAAGGCTTGCCCGCTCTCGGCGTGCGTTCCGTGCTACGCGGAGCCAGCGGTCCACTCGTCGCCGTGGCCGGTGTCGAAATCGCAAGCGTAACGCTCGGGCTCGATCTGAACCTCGATCTGTCGGGCGCTTCGCCGGTATTCAATGTCATGCCGGTGCTGGAAGCTCAACGGGTGCAAAACGATGCCATGCTGAGTCTGGCGGAGCTCGACGGCATTGGCGACGAGAGCGATCTGTTCGCCTGGATCAATGCCGGGATCAACGCTGCCGGACAGGCCTGTGCTGGCAATGACACGTTCCAGCTGATATACCGGGTTCTGACCGGTCTCGGGCTGGCCGTTCCGGCCTCTGGCGGCACGCCGCATTACGGCATTGATTCAGATGGGTGGCGCGCGCTGCAGGCGGATCCGCTGAAATTCATGTCCGGCGGTCTGATGCACATGCTCGCCAATCCCCAAACGCAGGCGGATTTGCTGCTGGCCGTCGAAAAAACGCTGAATTTCGCGTTTGCCGAGGCCGCGCCACGGCCTCTGCTGGCGCTCTTGTCCGGCCTGGGCATGTTGCAGGACCAGGCGCATGGATATGCCCTGAACCCCCAGGCGGTTATCGCGGTGCTGCGCAATCCCGCGGCGGAACTGTCCGCGCGAATGACGGCGCTGATGGGCAATTCTGCCGCCCGCTCGGCCGTCATCGCCAGCATGGCCGGCGGTGCCGGCAAGTTCAGTTTCGGCCCGGTGGAGGTCACAACCGCGAACGGTCGGGTGATCACCACCACGCTGCCACGCGGCACACTGACGCTGGGTGCCTTCCTAGCCCCCTCCATCGATTTTACGGTGGACCTGGAAACCGGGGAAACCTCTTTCGAACTCGGTCTGTTCATTCCTCAGGCCGGATTTTCCCTGGTCACGGGCATTGCCTGCACGGCGATCGGTGCTGCGCCCGCTGTTACGGCCGCGCTCGAATGGGGTGACGGGAGAATGCCGCAGCCGGCAGCCCTTACTGTTTTCCCGTTCGAGCAGACGACCTTCATCAACCAGCTCGCGGCCCTCGGTCCTGCCTATGTGTTGTCGATTTTCGTGGCGCAGGTGGTTCAGGATCGCCTGCTTGCCAGCTATCCGGTGGCATCCGGCCTGCTGGAATTCTTCGGTCTGGTGAAAAAAACACCGATGGACGGTGGCGACGTCTGGATCATGAAATCCACGCTCGGACTGTTCGAGGATCCTGTGGGCTGGCTTTTGTCCGACGCGGTTGTGGGGACCGGTGGCCAGCTCAACATCGCCGCTCTCGATAAGCTGCTCACCGCACTTCCGCAGGTAAGCGGTGCCGGCCTGACCCTGAAATCCGTGGGCGGTGTCGTTACCCTGACCGGCCTTCCCTACGGTCTCCAGCTTTCGGCGATGGCCGATACCGGCACCGGCCTGTTCTCGCTGCAGCCGGGGTTGACGACGGCCATCGAGGTGGGGAGCGGTGATGTTTCCCTTGAGGAACTGAGCTTCGGGCTGACGCTGACATCCGATTTTCAGCCCGGCCTGACCGGTGGCGCCAAGGTGGCGGCGCAGATCCCCGGCCTGTCCGACGGGCTTTTCCTGAAAGGCGGCTACGACCAGAAGGGCAACAAAGGGTTCAACCTGACGATCGGCCAGGGGGGGGACGGCAAGCCGACATTGTCGCTGGTTCCCTTCGGATCGTGGGAAACATTCGCGCTCAGCCTCGCGTCCGAAATTGCGCAGAAGCTTCTCGGCACGCTCGTCGACCGGTTGCTCATCGGGTTGGAGGCAAGCGGAGACGCGGATCTTGCGAAATTCATCGAAAACCTGCGCAGTACGGCCTCGACATTACAGGTTGGCGCCCTGATCAATGCGCTGATTGCCGCGCAGCCGGACCCCGACAAGCTGAGGGACGTGGCTTTCGCCTGGCTGAACGCACGTCTCTCCTCCAGCAATGCGGCGGCGACGGCGACTGCTGTGGCCAATCTGATCAGCCAGGCACTGGACGGCGTGACATCGGCCGGTGGGTTGTTGTCTTACGCTCCTTCCGACAAGGTGCCTGTGACCATTACCGCGGGGCTGAGAGGCGCCGCGGGCGATCAGCAGATCGGAATCTGGGCGCAACTGTCGGCCAGCGCCGCACAAGGCCGTGTCATCATCGCCCTTGCGCCGACCGGTGTCGGCATTCCGGTCCAGGGTGACACAACGCCGGTCGTGACGTTCGGCCTGACGGCTCAGGCTGTGGTCGCAAATGACGAAGGGCCGGGATTGACGGTCAGCTTCTCCAGCAGCGGCGGTATCACCGCGCTGATCGACCCGATGATGATCAAGGGTTCACATGGGCCCGGCAAGCCGCAGGCCACGCCCGATCTGGGTGTCGAGCTCTTGCCCCGGCTTTTCGGCCTTGACCAGGGAGCCGATTTCGACAGGAAGCTTGTCGCTGCGCTCGAAGCCTGGCTGCTTGATGTCCTTCTCTACGTGCTGCCCCGCTATGTGTCGATCGTGGTGCTGAACACCAAGGCGGTTTCCACCTGGCTGGACGATCCGCTAACAGAAACTGTAGCGCTGAAGCCGGGGGACGTTCTGGTCGATACGCAGTTGCTGGTGAAGGCCGGTGATCTTTACGTTCTGAACGACGTTCCCTCGCTGATCAAACTGGGGCCCGAGCAGTTCCTTGGCGGTTTCGTCAAGGCACTGACAAAATCCCAGATCAGGATTCTATCCTTCGAAAACGGGGGAGGCATCTGGATGGAGCCCGATCCGGCGGGCGGCTCCGCCTTTGGTCTGCGCTTTGCCATGCCCGATCTGTCCTTGCGTGCAGCGCCGAATTTCGTCTTCCAGATCGGCGCGAACGACAAGGACTGGATCGCGCTGACCGGCGCTAATCCCGAAGACTACAACACCGGTATTGCCGCCTATGTGCCGCTGAATGGACTGGTTCCCGAATTCACCGGGATCAAGCTCCGGCTCATCAATGTGGGTGTGGATTTCAAGGGGGCCGCCGGGCAGCCTTTGGTGGATCTCACCCGTTTCCAGCTCGGCATGATAAAGCCGCGCGGTCTCGTGACCTTCGACTTTGCCAGTTCGGGCATTATCGACGGTTATGGCGGGGGTATCGAGTTCGAAGACATCGCGATCTCGCTGGCCCCGAACAACATCGTGTCCGGTCCGGCCAGCAATGCGGTCGCGCAGAACCTGCTCGGTTCGGGCGACGCGGCCAGCAAGAACAATCCGCCGACAAATCCCGGTTTTTCCGCCCGTGCAGCGTGGCTGAAGGGCGAGAGCCTCGGCGTCGAACTTTATGACCAGAGCGGCTACAGCGCCACGCGGATCTGGATACCCGTACAGCGGTCCTTCGGCCCGGTCACGGCAAACCGGATCGGCTTCGGCTGGGACAATCCCAGCCGCATTGCCAGCGTTCTGTTCGACGGCAGCCTCAGCCTTGCGGGTGTGACGGTGGAGCTCATCGATCTCTCCGTCAGCGTCAACGTCTCCGACATTACCGATTACAAGCAATATTCCATGGATCTGGCCGGACTGGCGGTCAGTTTTACCGGTGGAGCAATCACCATCGAAGGTGGCTTGCTGAAGAACAGCGATCCATTGCGCTATGATGGCGAGATCCTCGTCAAGGCGAGCAGTTTCACGGTCTATGCGGTCGGCTCTTTCGCCATGGCGCCGATCGATCCGGGCAATCCCTCAAAGGGACAGGCGGTGTCGCTGTTCGTGTTCCTCAACGTCAACGCGCCGCTGGGCGGCGTGCCGGCGTTTTTCCTTCGCGGCATCGCCGGCGGTTTCTCCATCAACCGCAATATCATCGTTCCCGAAGCCGGCAACATCATGGACTTCCCGCTCATCAAGGGCGCGATCTCGTCCAGCGAGTTCGGCAAGGACGCGACGCCGGCAAGCGCTCTGGCCACGTTGTCGACCTCGGTTTACCCGGAAGTCGGCAGCTATTGGGTCGCGGCGGGGATCACCTTCACCAGTTTCGAGTTGCTCCGGGTTTTCGCCATGCTGCTCGTCAAGTTCGGACGCGAGTTCGAAATCGACGTGATCGGGGTCGCCAGCGCCAGCCTGCCGCCGGAATTGCCGCCCGCCAAGGCACTGGCCTTTGTCGAACTGGCCATCGTTGCGTCCTTCAAGTTCTCGGAGGGTGAGATCTCCGTTACGGCCCAGTTGACGCCGAATTCCTTCCTGCTGGTGAAGGATTGCCGGCTGACCGGCGGTTTCGCGGCGAAGTTCTGGTTCGGCTCCAACCCCAATGCCGGTAATTTCGTCATCACTCTGGGGGGGTATCACCCCGCCTTCACGCCACCTGATTTTTACCCCAGCGTTCCCCGGCTGGGCTTCGACTGGCCGGTTCTCGACACCGATGCCGTGAAGCTGAGTATCAGCGGCGGGGCGTATTTCGCCTTGACGCCGTCGATGATCATGGCGGGTGGATATCTCAAGGCGCTGTTCAGTTCAGGGCCCTTGAAGGCGTGGTTCGACGCGGGTGCCGATTTCCTGATCTCCTGGCAGCCGTTCTACTACACGATCGAAATTCACATCACGGTCGGCGCCTCGCTCGGCGTGGAGATCGCCGGCGTAAGCATCACGCTGAAGGCCGAGCTCGGGGCGGGATTGCAGATGTGGGGCCCGGCCACGGGCGGTCTTGTCAAGGTGAACTGGTACGTTCTGGCCTTCGACATCCCGTTCGGCGACCAAACATCCAACGATACCTTGCCCAATCTCGACTGGGCGACGTTTCAGAAACGTTTGCTGCCGCAGCCCGACATATCCAGCCCAAAGCTAGAGCGCGCGGTTGACGCGCAAGCTGGACCCGTTCCGGGCTACGATCAGGTCGTCATGAAGGTTCAGATTACGGCGGGTCTGCTCAGCGATGCGGACGAGGCGAATGACGCGGTGGTGCAGGCCACGCCGTTCGCCATAGAGGTGCGGTCGGTTGTGCCGGCTTCCACGGTCACTGTCACGGCCTCGTCCTTCAGCACGGCCAGCCCGGCTCTGGGCATCCAGCCGATGGGGCAGGCGGACGTCAAGACCGGTGTCACTGCCGGGCTGGAAATCCGCGACGACCAGAACAGGTGGAGCCCGGTCTCGCTGGTTGGCCGTGCAGGTGTTCGGCTGCTGCCGATCAGCGGCGGCGCACCTGATGCGATCTGGTCGACAAAGGTCTTCGATCGCCGAGGACTGCCGTCGGCATCCATGGTCGACGATGCGAAATTCGGCTTTACGCTGGGCACGACCGGCGATCATCTGGTCGACCAGCTGGCGGCGATGAACCTGCTGACGGCCTTCGGTCATGAAAGTGCAGCATCTCTGCCGCTGCCCTTTGCCACGACGTCGGCGTTCAAACCGGTGCCGCCGGCGCTCGGCCAGGACCGGCGTTTCGCGATCCTGATGAGCACGGTCATGGACACGACCACGGCCTCATCGCCAGCGTCCCGCCGGGCCGAGATCATGCGGCTGGTGGCAGGCAGCGGTATCGCCGTGATCGTCGATCAGAACCTCTCCGTCCTGGCGCGGTTTGCCGACCAACTGTTCCAGGCACCGCCGCATCTTGCCGAACTGGGTTTCGATCAGGCCGGCACTGCCGAACCTCTCGCCTCAAGGCGATCGCTGCCCGAAGCGAAATCGTCGGTCCTGACATCCGATGGTGGAGATCTGCCTCCTCGCTATCTCGGCGGCACGCACAGTTATGCCGTGCAGCGGGTGTCGGAACTCTCTGACAGCGCCTCTTCCATCTATCTTAGCACCCCGGTTGTTCACGCCCGCTGGAAGGATGTCGATTTCACGGGCCGCAATGCGCTGGTGCGGGCGCAGCAGGATGATGCCGGACTTCAGGTCGATGTGCGCCACGGCACCGTGGCGGTCGTGGATCTCGGCACCGGCAAGGGCCAGCCGGTGGTTGCGGGCGAGGGACCCGTGCCATGGCGCGTCTATGGATTTGACGAGGCGCAGCGTCTCGTTTCCGACATGGTCGTGGGCGCGGATGGTGGCTCGCTTTCGCTGCCGCCCGAAACCGTTCAGGCCGCCTTTGTCGGGTTGAACGCATGGGACGAAACGATTGTGCATGGCTGGAACCGGCACAGCACCTTGTTCCAGGTTGGACATTACACGATGCTGGGCGAGGGCTGCACGGTGCGGCCGCAAACCAGCCCGTGCCTGCGCCGCGGCGTCACTGAACAGCGGCGCGGTATTTTGAGCGGCCATGACCTGATGAGCAGAAATCGCGTTCAGCAAGGCACCGAAAGCCATGCCCCTGGCTGGACGGAAACGATTTTTGCAACCGGCCTGCAAACGGTGGCCGTCGTTCTGACGAAGGCCGGAGCCGCGGACCCTGTCCGCGTCAAGACGGCCGCCACGCCTTCCCCCTGGTTCGTGACCTATGGCGGTTTTGCCGATCCGGTCGATATCGTGGATGTCGAGGACGGGCGGGTTCTGCTGTTCGATCTGGCGGGGCTGCCGGCGGGTCCGGACATGCGAAGCGCGGTTCTGGTGAAGGGAACGGGTGGGCTGGCCGGCGTCTATGGCTGGCGCAGCGACGCCGACGAGGTGCGGCAGGGCTGGAAGGAACACCGGATGCTGTCGTTGGCAAGGCGGGTGCCGAACCCTGCCGGACGGTTTGCACCCCAGGCCGCCGACGCCGCGGCTGCGGGGCGTTCAACGGTGCAGGTGTTCCGCCGATGAGACGCTCAACTTCAGAAACGGGAACCGGTCATGTCTGAACAGATCCCACTCGCCACCGGCGATCAGATTCAACCGGGCGAAATCCGGTTCAGCGAAGCGGCGCTGATGCCCCTGAGCGCCGGCACCTATCGCCTGTCCGCCCGGCAGGAAGTCGTTCTTCAGCAGGAGGATGACACGCCGACCTATCTGGCCCAGCAACAGTTCGTCATTGACGGGCCCCGCTTTTCGCTGGCGCCCAGCGACGTGCAGATGGTGATGCCGCCCTCGGCTCAGGCGGGGGACTGGGAAAACTGGATGCCGAACATCGTCCTGCGCCGCCGGATCATTCCGTGGGTGCGCACGATCGACGGCAGTTCGCGCCCGCCGGACGCGGTCTCCACTCCCTGGATCGGGCTTCTTGTCGTTACCGATACCGAACTCGGCGGAGCAGCCGGCGCCATTCAGGCGCCGTCGCCGGTGGTGACGGGGACGGTGGCGGATCTCCTCCAGACCGGCAAGGCGAGCATTGCCGGTCCACAACTGGCAAATGTCAGCGCCGATGAGCAAAAAGCACCGCTGCTTTATCTCGATCTCGATGCGGCGCTGTTTCAGGGCATTGCGCCGACCCTGACGGATCTGACGTTTCTGGCGCATGTCCGCGACGTGAACACGGACAGCAAGGAGATCCTCGGTCTCGATGAAGACGGCAGCTTTTCGGTTGTCGTGGGCAATCGCACCATTCAGACTTCCGGCCGTGAGGATGTCGTCAACTATTGTTTCCTCGTGTCTCTGGAAGGCCATCAGAACCACTTGCCCGGAAACGCGGTTCCGCCAGGTGTCAAAACCTTCCGGTTTGCGTCGCTGGCATGGTGGAAGGTTCAGGCGCTGCCCGCGCGCGGCGATTTCATCGAAATCATGCAGGATCTTCCCGGGCTCGGTGGCGACGCTCTGATCGGCATGCCGCATGCGGCCATCGCCGGCATGGACGACAATTCCAGAACGGCCGCAGCTGGCCTCGGCATGGGTTATACGCCGCTGACGTACCGGATGCGCGCCGGAGAAAACGTAACTGCGTGGTATCGCGGTCCGATCGCCTCCGTTCCAACCGGAAACGACGGGCTTGGAGCGTTCCCGTCCAGCGATCTGGCGATACGCTACGATCCGAAAACGGCACTTTTCGATCTTTCGCAGGCCGCGGCCTGGCAGATCGGCCTCCTGCTGGGCCTGTCCGACAGCAGTTTTGCCCGGCAGCTTTTCGAGTGGAGGCGCGCCACGCATGCCTCGGTCCGGAATACCGTCAATCTGAATGCACTTGTTCAGCAATTGCCGGAGACGGGCGTTTCCTACGGGAAAGCGCGTGCGGTGAGTTCCGCCTCGCAAGGCCAGAGGCTTGCCCGCTTCGCGGCGACCACGGCGCTCAGCAGTGCGCTGATCGGAGAGGGGGTAGAGAAAAGACGCCCAACAGACAGACTGCCTAAACGAGTCCGTCGCGAGGAGCGAACGGTGGAAGGGACGCCCGGCACCGGCCTTGCAGCGCAGCCTGCCGGAGGGGCTGCGTCGGACAGTCTGGATAACCTGCTCGACCGGGTTTTTGGGCCCATGGACATAGTGGAGTGACGAAAAGTGACTGGCGCACGGAAAAAACGCAGGATCGAGCTGGCAGACCTCATGCGCATGGCTGCCGAGCCTCTGGTGCAAAGGCATGCCGTAAGGGGGCTGGAAAAAAGCGACGTGCCAAGCTTGCCGCTGCCTGTTCCCTTGCCGCAATCGGTCATTGACTGGCTGGCGCAGGCGAGCCTGCTTTATGGTGTCCCGTTCGAATATATCGTGCCGGATGCGCGCATGTTGCCGAGGGAATCCATCCGGTTTTTCTATATGGATGTGAACTGGCTGCAACGCATGATCGAGGGCGCTATGAGCATCGGCGTGTCCAGCAGCGCCGATAGCATTCAGATCCTGACTGCGATCCAGGAAATCGTGGACCGTACGCTCTTGAGCACGCCCCAGGTTCGCGCCCGCATGCGGGGGAAACCCCTGCCGGCCGAAGCCGAACAGGTTGGACCGATCACCGGCTTTCTCCTGCGTTCGGCGGCGGTCTCGGGTTGGCCGGGGATGGAGGTCACGGCCTATGCGGGAGAGACCACCGATAGCGCCGTATTGCAATTGCTGCGGCTCGATCGGCTGTCCGACACGATCCTCATCGCGTTGTTCAACGGGCTGCCCAAACGCGTCGATATCCTGCAACCCCCTGAAAGCCTGCATTTCGGCATCCGTCCGAACGGCGCCACCTTCTACAGCTTTCTGCGCGGGCTCGGTTATGGCGGACATGCCCCGGGCCTGCAGATCGGCAGTGTCGAGGCGCCGGTCAGCATGCGAACCGATGCCCGCTATCCCGGGGTCGTCGACATTACCAAAACAGCCGCCAGTTTGAAAAACGCATTGAAAACGCAAAATGCGCTGGACACCGCGGAAACCTTCACGTCCGCGGAATTCGCCGTACAGATGGTTCGTGCAGCAGGGTTGCAGAGTTTCGAATGGGGTGTCGCTCCCACAGCCGCACAGGGGGGGAAGAGCCAATGACCGGCGATGGCAGCATTTCCAATCAGGGGTTCAACAATCCGCTCTGGCCCGGTCCTTGCCTGTTCGTGCCGATCACGCTGGAATGCCTTGTGATCGGCCAGCCCAACCAGACCGGGACCTGGGCGAACATGACAATCGATTACCGGCAATTGCCCAAGGCCTTCGATCCCGACCCGAAACCCTTTACGACCGCGGCTGCGCCGCCGCAGACCGGCGCCTATCTGCAGGTGACGCTGCCTTTCGGTTTCCGCAACGGATCGCAGGATCCGGCCACTGGCGATGTCAGCTTTCCCGCTATTCCCAATCGCTGGCTGTTCCTGCGATGGGTATCGACAAACCAGGGCGATGCGCCGGTCCTGACGGCGACCGTGCTGCAATCGGATTTTCTCGGAGCGGTCGGAGAAGGCAGCAATTCCTATCCGGACCCGGATGAGGCAGGGCAGACGCGGTATATCGGCCGCTCGTTTGCACTCGCCGACTGGACCGATCCCACCAGTCCCGCAGAGCCTGTTCTGGTTTCGATGGGACCGGGCAGCGTTTCCTGGGTCTCGACCTATCAGAACACCCGCGACGTCCTGTGTTTTTACGATGCGCTGGACGATCTGGACAATGGGCTGGTCAGTTATGCGGCCCTTGGCTGGTATTCGAATTCCGTTTTCGATCCCTTGCGCAACGTGACCGATAAGACTGCGGACGGCTTCACGTCGGAAGACGGTTGGAACGAGATCATGTCGGCCCTGCGGTTCAGTCTCGGGGGCGCTGCCGGAAGCAGCGATGCGAAAAAGGCCTGGGCGTCATGGCAGGCGGCGCATTCGATCACGAACCCCATATCCATTCCCGCCATTCAGGACCAACTGGCCAGCCAGTCCCTGTGCCACGGAATGGTCTACGGGATCGACTGGAAGGGCCCCGCAGCGAATTATCCGCGTGACCCTATCCTGAGCGGACAACATCCCCTGTCCGTCGCGGTCGGCGGCACCGGGTTCGAGGCAATCGCCGCCTGGCTGGCCAATGAGCTCGACAGTCCCGATCTGGAGGACCTGTTGCTGGCGCTGCAACAGGATATGGTGACGGACTACCTTCAGGAGCCTTCGATTTTTCAGGACAAGAGCTTCGGGGCGCGCTTCACGCGCAGCGATGCCGGAACGGTCTGGCTGGTGGCGCCCGCGGAGGGAACAGACAAGGCCCGGGGAAAGAACCTGCAGACGGTGAACCTGAGCAGGGCGCAGACCGACCTTCTGACCGAGGTGAATGCCGGACAAAACCAGCTGGACGTGACGCAGCAGGCGATCGCAGGCAATGCAGAAGAGCTGTTTGCCCTAGTCTACAAGCTTATTCAGACGCCGGAAAACCCGTTCGGCGGCAATGAACGGCGGCGGCAGATACTGGATGCGATCTCGGCCGTCAACGCGACGCTATCCACCTTGTCGGCGCAGGAGAGCCGGCAGCAACAGACGCTTTCCACCGATCTGCAGGCCTTGCGGGCTGCCCTTGGCAGTTCGTTCAATCTGAGCAGCACCGCCGGCCAGCGGTTTCAGGCGCCGTCCTCCACAAGCATCATGATTGCAGGCGCAAAACAGGATACGCGTTTCCTGCCGCCCGATGCAGACGGCACCGGAGAGGACACCTTGACCTGCCGTTTCACCGGACAGACGGTGACGGCCTTGACCGTCAGCGTGCCCGGAGCTTCGCTGGAGACCATTTCCGCCAACGATCTCGGGCGGAGCATCAATTTTCCCACGCTGCCCCGGGGCCTGCCCAAGGAACTGGATGATTATCTCGTCGAGGTGCTGCTGCTCGATACGGCCAATGCCGGTTTCCTCGCCAAACTCGCCTTTGCCAAGGCAGGCATCGACAATCCGGACCCGTCCGCATTAAATTCCCTCAGCCAGACAATCCGGGCGCAGCAGACGGCCCCGTTCACGGCGACGCCACAGACCGAATACTCGGAACAACTGGCTGGCGCGGCCGTGGGCTTTTCAGGCGTGGTGCCGATGAAGCGGTCGGTATTGCCCTATTCGCCGGCCTGGTCTCCCTTGTTCATCGACTGGCAAGTTACTTGGCATCCGTCGGCCGTTGATGCGGCCGGCATGTTGACCAACTGGAAACTCGCTTCCATCGAATTCGACTGGGCGGGCGTTCCAATACCCCCTGCCACCGAAACGATCATGGGCCGTACCATCATTGGTACGCAGGTCTCGGCAGGTCTCGCCGCAAAGCTCGGCGATTTCACCAGGCTGGACCCGAATTTCAAAACGCTGCCGATTTACCAGCAAAGGGCGCTGGAGGAGGCCTTTGGTGAAATCCAGGAATTCGACATCATAACCGGATCGCTCGAGGCGTTCGGATCGACAATGCTGCAAAAGGTCAGCCAGATCACCCAGCTGACCGACCCTGATCCGATTGTCCAGGCGTATATCCAGCAGGCGCCCTCGATGGTGCCCCTGCCGGGCAATGGTTCGGGACCCGGGTTTTATCCCTTGCGCGCGGGCCATTTCACGCTTGAGCAGCTTTGGATCGTCGACACATTTGGTCAGGTTCTGCGTGCCACCAATCCCGGTGAGACGGTTTTCCCCGTTCGCTCGCAATCCGTGACGACCAAAAATGTCGGTGGTGACGATAACAGCCGATATGTTCAGGTCGCCCCGTCCATCCAGCAGGACAGCCGCATTCGTCTGCGCCTTCTCGATGCGGAGGATGACACGATCGTCACGAATTCCTCCAATCTGACCAATCCCGTCGCAGGGTGGCTGCTGCCCAACCACATAGACAATTCCGTTCTGGTGTTTGACCAGGTAGGCACACCGCTTGGTGAATTGCTGCCGGTCATCACCGATCTGGGCGCGAGTATCCGCTGGGATCCGGCACCGGGAACAAGCGTGCCGCTCGGCCAGCCCCCTGCCATCGACAATCCGCACCTGCTTGGCTTTGTCAACGGTTTGCTGACCCAGGCACCGATATCCGGTGACAAGGCGCTTCGGGATCTGCTCGATGTGATAGACCTGACCCTATGGGCTACCGCCGGCATCCAGCAGCCTGCCGACGACAATCTTGCCGTGCTCATCGGGCAGGCGGTGGCGGTGGTGCGCGCCGACATCAATCTGGAACTGTCGGGCCCGCCTGCCGTCAACCAGTCCTGGGCCGATACCGGGCGGAAGGATGCGGGCGGATTGCCCGGCGTGGCCTTCGCAACCCATATCGGCGATATCAATTATGCCGGCAACGGCGTGCTAGGATATTTCCTCAACGACGATTATTCGCTGTTGAACCCGATCCGGGGTTTCGACAGCACGATGGCCGCCGTGCGGCGTGCGCTGTCCGGCGGTGATGTTCAGGACAGGCTGGCGCAGGCCCTTGAGGCGCTTGGCCAGGACACGCAGGGTGGTGCCGAACCGGCATCGATCTATCTTAACGCCGATCCGAAAGTCATGCTGAAGCCGGACGGGAAAATCGCCAGGCTGACAATCCTCATGGACCCGCGCGGCCTGATCCCGGTCCTGTCCGGCATCCTGCCCGTCGTCAGCATGTCGCTCGAGCCGGCGTTCGTGGCCGCGATGAACCAGTTGCTGGCGACGTTCAGGATCGGTCCGATCCTGACGAGCCCGCGACAGGTGCAGATGCCCTTGCCCGGCAATGTTGCCGGGACATGGAGCTGGATCGCCCGCACCGGCATCACCACCTGGGAAACTGTCAACAACCTCCAGCCCAGTCAGCCCGACAGCATCGTGCCGAGCCAGATACCGACCCTTCGCGAAGGCTGGCTCGGCTTGGTTCCCAAGGTTCCGGTGGGTGGTCAGGGCGGCGCCTCGACAGTGGACATGACCTTTATCGAAAGGGAGAACGGCTGATGGAACTGTCTGGCGACGCGTTGAGGGAAATCGTGAAAACAGCGGCCGACGGGGCGGGAACCGATGCGGCTTATCAATACCGGTTCGATCCCGATACGCTGTTCACGGGCGTGATGGCGGCTCCCATCCTGACCGTGACCAATCCGAGCCAGACCGATGGCAGCGGCACCCGGACGATCTATGTCCTGATGCCGATCGGGCCGGACCCGGACGACATCACCACCGCCGCCGGTGGACTGGCGATTGTCGCTTCCGATCCCCGTTGGCTGGTCAGCCCCTATCTGACCGCCGACCCGCCATATCTGGCATTGAGCGGGCCTGCCCTGAAAGGCCTGGCAAGCATCAGTTTCGAATTCCAGAACCTCCTTGTCAGTTCATCCAGAGGCACGGCCTCATTCCTCATCAGGGAACTCGTAGGCAGCGGAAGCGCGACCAAGACAATCGTCAAGGACGCCGCGTCACTTGCGATCGAAAGCTTTTATGCCTCTCCCGTGACTGTGACCAAGGGGGCGCAGACCACACTGACCTGGGTGGTCTCGGGCGGAAGTTATGTCGTTCTGCAGCCGGGTAGTATCCGGCGAAACATTATCGGCTCCGGTGTTTTCACCGACAGTGTCAAGATGGATGTGGACGTGCCCTCACAGAGCTATCTGCTGCAGCTTTACACCGATGACCGGCAGTTCGTGCAGCAGGTGACTGTTGCATTCGTGGGCAGTGTCTTGGCGCAGCTCAACAGCAATGTAACAGGCAGGATCGGAACGAAAGACGAGGCCGCACTGACGTGGTCTGCCCAATACACCGATACCGACCCCAGTCTGATCACCCCCATCGACACGACAATCGTCGACAAGAGCGGGACGAAGACCATCGTCCCGGGCAATTACCTGACCGGCAACAGCTCCTCGGTCGCGGTTTCCCTAACGGCGGACGGTTTTAATGGACCCAGGACATCCACGGTCACCTTCGATTTCGAAAATGTCGGCATCCGCTGGTTCCGCTACACCGACATGAGCAAAACCACGACGACATATGATGTGGTCAATGCAGCACCCGGATCCCCAAGGGTGTCCGGTACCATCGGGAACTGGACGCTGACGACCTATGGTCCGGGAGCGGGTCAGGAGCCGCTGAGAGCCTATCTTGGCGGACCGCAATTGCAGGTTCAGGTGCTGACAGCCACCCCCAATCCGGCAAAACCCGGCGATGTGGTGACGGTGACGTATGCGACCGGCAACGCGCTGTCAGCCGCGTTGGGCGTCGGCATTGACCAGCCCACGTCGCCGGTCCCGCTCGATACCGACAGCCAGACAGGGAGCACGACGATCCAGGCGCCGGCCGCGTCGACAACGCTGGTGCTGATCGTGCGGGGGAGGGCGGCCTCGGACGTCTCGAGCCAACTGGATCTGACCGTGAATCAGGCCGTTTCATGAACCGTCAATAATGGAGAGCCTCATGACAACCCACATCGACGCCGACACCGTCTGGACCGAGATCCGCCATTGCATCAACAAGGTTGTGCCTGCTCTTGTCGAAGTCGACATCCGGCCTGAAACCCCTTTCGACAGTCTCGGCATTTCCTCGATCGAAATGATTACAATCGTTTTCGAAGTGGAGGAATTATACGACATCGTCATCGTCGACGCCGGGCTCGACGTTTTTCAGAGCGGCGACGAATTCGTCAAGCTGGTGCAGGTGCTGCTGGACAAGAAGGTCGCAGCATGAGCCGGCTCGACCCGTTTCGACCGGATGGATCAAATCGTGTTGTTGTGACCGGTATGGGCGCGGTTTCAGGCTTCGGTCTGGGCCTTGCCAGGATGTGGGAAGGCATTGTCGAGGGGCGCAGCGCCATCCGGCAGACATCCAGGTCTTTCGATGCGCTGGAGGTGACGCGGCCCGCGGCCACGGTCTCCGGTTACGAACCGGCCGAGCATTTTTCCAACGCCGAGTTGATGATGTCCGAACCGTTCTCGCAATTTGCCCAGATCGCGGCGCGCGAGGCAATCGCACAGGCCGGGCTGGAGGCAAGCCATCTCGGAGACGCAGCCGTTATTCTGGGCTGCGGCGGTGGCGGAGAACAGTCACGGGAGGATGCCGCGCGCCAGCTTTTCGGCAATAGGCGGCCGAGAGCCCATCCGACCACGGTGCCGCGCACCAACCATCAGGCGGCCGTGGGCCTGATTGCCATCGAACATCAGATCCTGGGGCCTGGCTTCGTCATCGCGACCGGCTGCGCTGCCGGCTCTCACGCCGTCGCCCAGGCGGCTATGATGCTCCGCCACGGTTATGCGCAGGTTGCCTTGACGGGTGGAACGGAGGCGAATGTCCTTTATTGTGCCATGCGTGCCTTCGATTCCGCCCGCACCGTTGCCACCGATACCTGCCGGCCGTTTTCGAAAGACCGCAGCGGGTTCGCTCTTGGCGAGGGGGCCGGACTGCTGGTGCTGGAAACCATGAGTTCGGCCCTGCAGCGGGGTGCTGAAATCATCGGCGAGATCGCCGGTTTCGGCATGTCCTCCGATGCGGGAGATACATTGCAGCCCACTCAGCGCGGGCCGGTTCGCGCCGTGAAGACTGCCCTGCAGGATGCGGGCCTTGCACCGGACGATATCACCTATGTCAGCGCCCACGGTACCGGGACGCAGTTGAACGACAGGGTCGAAACCCGGGTCGTCAGGGAGGTCTTCGGAGCCCAGGCGGATCGGTTGCTGATCTCTTCCACCAAGTCCCAGATCGGCCATACTTTCGGCGCGGCAGGAGGGCTGGAATTGATCGCCACGCTCAAGGGCATGAAGGAAGGCGTGGTGCCCCCAACGGCGAACTATCTGGGGCCTGATCCCGATTGCGACCTCGACTATGTGCCGAACGAGGCTCGTGAAATCCGGATCAACGCTGCGGTGAAGCAATCCTTTGCCTTCGGCGGCGTTAATGCAGCTCTGGCTGTTCGGAGAATATGACGGCCGATGTCGCTTCTTGACCGCATCATTCCCGGCGATGACAACCGCGATCCCCTCTGGCGCTTTCCGGCGGAGGGGCTGGAGCTTCGGCTTTCGGACCTGTTGGCGCGAGCGGGCAGGATCGCGGCGGGTCTCATCCGAAGAAACGTGGCGAGAGACGATCGGGTCATCCTTCTGATGGATACCGGATCCGCCGCCGTCGCGGCGCTGCTTGCCGTGTGGTGGGTCGGTGCCGTCGCCGTGCCCTTGCGTCCCCATGGGGCGGATGATGGTGAACCGGACGGTCTGGTCTGTGACGTTGCCCGCATCTGCAATGCCCGGATCATCCTGCATACTGCCCATCTCGGTTTTCCCAGTGGCGGAACGATCTTCCATACCGATGTCGAGGCACTTGCGTCCGGTTGCGAACCTGCACCGGCGTTTGCCGAAACCTGCCTGAGCGATGTCGCCCTTGTTCAGTTCACCTCCGGCAGTACCGGACAGCCGAAGGGTGTGCGTGTCCGGCATGACATGATCGTCGCGCAATTGCAGCAATTGCGACACAATTATGCGCTCGGTGCCGTCGGCATCCGTCCCCGCTCAGTTGGGTCCTGGTTGCCGATATATCACGACATGGGTCTTTTCATCGGTATGCTGCTGCCGCTTTTTACCCAGTCAGATGTCGTCCTAGCGCCCCCGTCCTATTTTATACGCAACCCGGCACGCTGGTATCGCTTGTTGTCAGAGGTGCGCTGCGACCTGACTTTTTCCACTAATTCAGTTCTGGCGGCGACCTTGAAGGCGACCCGGCATCTGGCGCCAGGAAGTTGTGACCTGTCACGGCTGGTCATGTATCTCGCAGCGGAAAAGATTAGCGCCGTCGTCCTTGACTGGCTGGATGCGGCCCTCGGCCCCTTGGGTCTGTCCCACTCCAACGTTCGTACCGGCTACGGTCTGGCGGAATATGCGCTTGGTTGTACGAGCAGTGGCAATGGCCCCGTGCGGCGCCAAAGGGTTCGTATCTCCGGCTCGAATGTTTTTCCCTTGCAGGGCTCACCGGAGGGTCTCGACCTCGTGTCTGTGGGACACCGGAACGAGCGTTGCAATCTGAATGTTCGAGACTCTTCTGGTCGGCTGTTGCCCGATTGGCATATGGGAGAGATCACGGTTGCCGGGCCGTGCCTGACGGACGGTTACGAAAACAACCCGATAGCGACACAAGCCGCATTGGGGCGGGGGTATATGCGTACGGGCGATCTCGGCTTTTTAGCAGACGGTGAATTGTACATTTATGGGCGGTTGGATGACAGCTTTAGTGTCGGAGGCCGACAGATCGTGCCGGCGGATGTCGAACTCGATATTGAAGAACTGCATTTTATCGGCGCGGGCCGGTCGGTCCTGTTCAGTGTCGATGATGCCGACGCTGCGTTCTCACGGCAAATATTGTTGATCGAAAGCGCCAGGGAGTGGAGTCTTGCACAAAGGACGGATCGCATTTCGAAAATTCGGCAACTGACGCTGAACAAATACGGCTTCACCCCGACTGATATTTTGTTGGTGCCTCGAGGCATGGTAGAGAAAACCTCAAGTGGCAAAAAGCGTACAAGGGTTATCCGGCAACGGTGGGTCGAGGGAAAGATTCCGCAGCTTCTATGATCCGTGTGGCTTTTCAGTGGAGGGCGGGCTCTCTTCTTTAGAGCATTCGTTTTGATCAAGCGGCTTTTGGGATCCATTTTTGCTGTTTCCGCAGGAGTGCATTTGCGAGCACCACGAGCTTTCGCATGATCGCGGTGATTGCGACTTTGGGTGGTTTTCCGGCTTTCCGCAAAGCGTCGTATTTGGCCTTGAGATCGGGATTGAAGCGGGTGGCGACGAGTGCCGGCATATAGAGCGCCTGCCGGACGATGGCCCTACCGCCGACGATGAAGGCGCGGCCGGTCCATCGCCCGGACTGCCTGTCGTTTGGGGCAAGACCCGCAAGCTTGCCGGCTGCCTTTTCATCCAGTTCGCCCAGTTCGGGCATCTCGATGAGAAGGGTAAAGGCTGTGATCCTTGACAGACCGGGTATGGAAACGAGGATATCGAAGCGAGCCCTGAGGCTCTCGTCCGTTGCGATGCGATCGGCGATGACCTGTTCGACCTGGGCGAGCTGCGTTTCGATCTGCTTCAGGCGGGCAGCGTTCTGCCGTTTGAGGAGCGGTTGGGTGATGTTCTTGCCTCGGTTCTTCGCAGCCGTCCGGTCCTTCACCAGCGCCAGGCGCGCGGCATGCAACTCTTTGAGTTCCGCGAAAGAAGCCGTATCCGGGGATAAGAGACGTGGGTTCAGCAGCATGCCGAATTGCGCCAGCATCTCGGCATCCGCACGGTCTGTCTTGGCCAGTTTTCCAGTCGCTTCGGCAAACCGACGCGCCTGACGCGGATTGACCTTGGAAACGGGCAGGTTGCGAGTGAGCATGACGTGTTCGAAAGCCCTGTGATACGCTCCGGTCGGTTCATAGACGATACGCGCGACAGGCGTGTCGCCGATCCAACCGAGCATGGCGGCAAACCCCTTGGCGTCGTTGCGGATGCGCAGCCTGTCGCCATTCGGCAGACGATACAGATCGATATGGTCTTTCGAGATATCGGCACCGATGGTAATGTCAGTCATCTTTTCCGTCTCCTACGCTTGTCATCCGAGCCAGAAGCTCGGGTATCCGTTCAGGACGATTGGAAAAGATGGGGCGATCAAACTCTAACTCGGCCCGGCATTCAGCAGAATGGTGGCCCGCGGTTCTCCGATCCATCCCCCATCGCCGGCAAGGGCGGCTACCCAAGCCGGCGCTTCTTTTTCTCACAAGAAGCGCCGATAGTCATAAGACAAGCGTTTTCTCGTTTCTCTGAATCGGCTGGGATTCCCAAATCAGTTCTGTTCTGATTCACTGATGCTGGCTGGATGGAGGCCAGCATCATATGACCGCACCGTTATCGAACGATCTTCGTGAGCGTGTTGTAGCAGCCGTGTCGGGCGGCGAGAGTATCCGAACCATTGCTGCGCGCTTCGAAGTGGCGGCGTCTTCCGTGGTGAAGTGGTCGCAGCGCCATCGAGCGACCGGATCGGTTGATCCCGACAAGATGGGTGGTTACCGCAAGCGCATTCTGGAGCCGCACCGTAACTTCATTGTCGAGCGGCTGGCCCAAAATCCGCACCTGACGCTGCACGGACTGAAGGCCGAGCTGGCTGTGTGGGGGATTGCAGTCTCCCACAATACGATTTGGAAGTTCATACGCCGCGAGGGGCTGCGCTTCAAAAAAACGCTGTTCGCCCTTGAGCAGGCTCGTGCCGATGTCGCTCGCAGAAGAGAACGATGGAAGACCTTGCAGCCTCACCTCGATCCCGATCGACTGGTCTTCATCCATGAGACCTGGATCAAGACCAACATGACACCCATCAGGGGATGGGGGCCAAAAGGCAAGCGTCTGCGGGCGTTTGCGCCGCACGGTCACTGGCGCACGCTGACATTCCTCGGGGCCTTGAGAAAGGATCGGCTGGCTTCCCCCTGTGTCTTCGACGGGCCGATCAACGGCCAGTGCTTTCGCGCCTATGACCTGAGACCCATCGTCCCTCCAATTTTCAGGAGAGACTTGGGTTTTCAATCTGCCTTATGCGGCCTGTTTTTCCATAGCCATTTTCATTGCA
>NZ_JAUSRF010000032.1 GCF_030811685.1 Neorhizobium huautlense
AAACGCCCTACGAAGCCATTAGGCGACTCAGTGAGAAAAAACCTGAAATCTTCTCTCGAATACCAAGCCATGACATGTTGGGACCAAACACCTAGAAAGGTATGGAGTTTGCTCGTCGTTTCGTTGGTCATTGTCATCGAAGAAGCGGAGCTTCAACCCTTGAACGGCCATTCGCTCGGTCATCAACTCGGCCATGGCGTCGAGAAAAGCCTCGACGCCATGTTCCTTTTCAAATCTGCGGCAAGCCGTTTTCAGATCTTCGGTGTCCATTCGCCCACTCTCACGCTGTCAAGACGACCTTGATGCAGTTGTCCTTCTTGTCGCGGAACGTCTCGTAGAGCTCTGGTCCCTGCTCGAGCGTTGCGCGATGGGTTATGATAAAGCTCGGATCGATTTCGCCCTCCTCGATGCGGCGAAGGAGATCGAGCGAGTAACGATTGACATGCGTCTGGCCGGTCCTGATCGTCAGACCTTTGTTCATCGCTGCCCCAAACGGGATCTTGTCCAGAAACCCACCGTATACGCCGGGAACAGAGACGATGCCGCCGGGGCGGCATGCCATGATGGCTGTTCTGAGAACATGTGGCCGGTCAGTTCCCAGCAGAGTTGCGGCTTTCACCTTGTCTATGATTGCGTCGAACGAAGCGGTTGCGTGGGATTCCGCACCGACGGCGTCGATACATTTGTCGGCGCCATGACCGGCCGTCATGTCCTTGATGTGGTCGGGGATAGTGCCATCGATCTGATCGAAGTTGATAATCTCCGCACCTGCTGCAGCGGCGAGAGCCAGACGCTCGGGCACGTTGTCGATCGCGATGACGCGCGCGGCGCCCTGCATGAAGGCGCTTTTGATGCAGAATTGGCCGACAGGACCACATCCCCAGATCGCAACGATATCGGTCGGTTCGATCTCACAATTGGCCGCGGCCATCCATCCCGTCGGGAAAATATCGCCAAGAAAGAGAGCCTGCTCGTCTGAAATACCATTCGGAATGATGATTGGCGAGACGTCCGCGTAGGGCACACGCACATATTCCGCCTGGCCGCCTGCATAGGCTCCCGTCAGGTGCGAATATCCGAAGAGGCCGGCAGTTGGATAACCGAACGCCTTCGTTGCATTCTCTACCTTGCGGTTGGACCGCTCACAAACGGACCAATTGCCTCTCCGGCACTGGGAGCACTCCCCGCAGCAGATCGTGAAAGGAACGACAACGCGGTCTCCGACCTTGAGCTTTGAGTTACCACGACCGACATCGACGACTTCGCCCATGAACTCATGACCGAGGATGTCGCCTTTTTCCATGAAAGGAATATAGCCATCCATCAAATGGAGATCCGACCCGCAGATAGCGCAGGCCGACATCTTGATGATTACGTCGCGGTCGTCTTCGATTTGTGGATCGGGAACGCTATCGCAACGAATGTCGCCTTTTCCGTGCCAGCAGAGTGCTTTCATTGTGATTTCCTTCTTTTTGTCAGGAGGCGGTGCCCGTCGCGCGGATTTTGGTGATCGTGGCGAGGAGGATGGCTAAAAAGCCGATGACATACACGAGCCACTCAATAGCCGCGGGTAGGTCGAACACGGTCGGGATGAAAAGCATGATGATGCCAAAGACGATATCGAGAGCCAGATGGAATCTGACCCGGAGGAACCGAACTGCGCCCAGCTCGTAGTCCGTGAAGAGGCTGTAGGCGATTGCAAACAATCCCAAGGCAATCAAGGCAATGAGCGTTGGGCCTTGGGTCCCGAGAGCAAACGGCAACACGATCAGCACCACCCCGACAAGATAGTCGAGCACTCCGTGCAGCACGGTGGGAATGAAACGCATGATAGCCTCTTCGGTAAATCCGTAGGCTGCGAACAAGACACAGTTGTCAAAGTTCCGTCTACCGCCTGAAAGATCTGCGAGGGAACTTGTCGCTATCGCCGGTGTTCGTCAGTGCCGAAGCTGGTTATCAGATCAGGCATTATGAGAAGGCCTTTGCCTTGCGATTTGAACCATCCACCAGTACGCTGAGGCGATTGCGAGGTTGCATTGGACAGTTCAATTTATCTGAGCCTTTTCGCGGGCAAACGTATCTTGGTCGTTGAGGACGAATATTTCCTCGCCGATGAGACACGCCAGAAGCTCGATCATCTCGGTGCAATCGTCGTTGGCCCCGCTGCTAATGTTGAGGATGCCTTGCGGCTGATCTCGTCATTGGACATCGACGGAGCCATCCTGGACGTGCATTTGGGAGACGAGTTTGTGTTTCCCGTTGCGGAAGCGTTGGAAGCGGTCGACGTGCCGTTTGTCTTTGCAACAGGCTATGATGCGTTTATAATCCCCGCGAAGTTCTCTGGTTTTGCATTATGTGAAAAACCGACGGAGCTAGGAAAGATAGCGTCCGCTCTATTTGGACCAAGCGGTGGTCCTGCGCTCAACTGACTTCAGTTGCCGTTGATCGTCGTCCAGAGATGCAATCTGGCGCGATTCACCCGACTTTTCATCGTCCCGAGTGCGCATCCGCATCTCTGGGCAGCATCTTCATAGCTCAGACAATCGATGAATATCATCTCAATCGCCGTTCGGTGGTGCTCCGGGAGGTTAGATATCGCCTGCTCAAGCTCACGTCCGCGAAGCGTCCACTCCTGAGTAGCCGGAACGGTTACCTGCAGCGCGGTGTCATCCGCAAGGCCGACATTCTCGCGCTTCGTCAATCCGAACTTGGTACAGAACGTGTTGCGCATGATCGTGAACAGCCACGATCTCAAGCGCGTGCCACGTTGGAACTTCTCCGCGTTAGCGATCGCTTTTAAATACGTTTCCTGAACAAGATCATCGACATCGGTTGGCGAGGCGTGAAATCTTTTCGCAAAGTTGCGGAGTGCCGGCAGATGATCGATGAGCTCGATTTCGCTAAAGCCTGTCTGACTGTCGTGTTGTTCCATGACATCCTCCCGTTAGTCTGGAAAACATCATGGTGGGGGTATCGTTCCTGACGATCGTGCGCAACGGACGCTGCGTACGCTGTCGTACAGACGTTGACACTGGACACCCATTCTTCTTTCGAAAAGAGGCAAAACGCTGATTGTCAAACGCTCGTCAGGACTTGGATCTGCTCGTTGCTCCAAGACTGGCTTCAGGTGGACTGGTCAACGATTTTTCTAGCGAGTGCCCAAGCGATCTTCACTGAAATAATCCCAAACGCCTAAACGCCTGTGGAATGTCGATGGGTTTTTCGCAGCAACCCACATCCTCAAAACGTGCTGGAAGCGAGGGCGCGTCATACCCCGTGCAGAACACGAAAGGAATTTTTCTCGCCGTCAGGATGTCCGCCAGCGGATAGACCATTTCGTCACCCAGATTCACGTCAAGTAGGGCTGCGTCGACATCTTGGTGTTCAACGAGGTCGATCGCGTCTTTCGTGTTCGCCGCCGGTCCGATTGCGATCATACCGGCGTCAGCGATTGCGCCGACAACTTCCTCCGCCAACGTATACTCATCCTCTACAACGAGAATTCTGGTGAGATTCCTGTTCGTTTCACTGGTCATCTGGTTCCATTGGGCGGCGTCGTGTTCGAGACCGGAATGGAGACCGTGCACCTGACGCCATCAGGTGTCTGATCGTACGTCGTCTTGGCACCGAGCTGATAAGGAAGGGCTCTTTCGATCAGCTCGCGCCCTTGCCCAGTTCCTTGCGGTTTGCTGTCTGAGTCTGGCATCACCACGCCTGTTTCACGCCAGTCGATGTGAAGCCATGGCCTGCCGTTTTGACCATTCGGCTCGAACGACCAGGAAACAGTCAAATACGCATCCTGCTGACTCAAAGCTCCGTATTTTACGGCGGTGGTCGCCAGTTCATGAAGTGCCATAGCCAGGGTCTGCACGGTTGATGATCGCAGACGTATCCCGGACGGTCCCTCAAGATTGATGCGATCCCAGCCATCTCCCATCGCCGACAATTCCGATTGAAGCAGTTCATCGAATGTGACGCGGTCAACGCCATCCTTGAGCCGCGATAGTAGCCCCTGGACGCGCGCGAGAGCGTCGAGACGGTCGCGAAAACGTTTTCGGAAATCGTCGAGGTCTGTGCTTGAACGAACCGTCTTGTCTGCGGTCGAGCGGACAACCGCGATCAGGTTGCGGGTACGATGCTGAAGCTCTGCCACCAGAACCTTCTGTCTATCCTCCCACTCGCGGCGATCTGTCGTGTCGATCATCGAGCCCACCATGCGAAGCGGCTTACCGAATTTGTCGTAGAAAAATCGACCGCGGCCGTGAAGCCAATGAACCGAGCCATCAGGATGGAGGGTGCGGAACTCATGAACGAACTCCGTGCCATTTTCCATAGCTTGGCGTAACGCTACCTCGGCAGCTTCGCTGTCTTCCGGATGGATCCGGGCAATCCAGGCCTCGTAGCTAGGTCGGACCTCGCCAACTTCGTAACCTTCCATTCGAAAGTGTTCGTCGGACCAGTGGACATCTCCGGTCACAACGTTCCAATCCCAAAGACCGAGCCGGCCAACTTCTACTGCACTACGCAAACGTTCTTCGCTCTGCTCCAGCCTGGCTTGGGCAAGTCGGACTTCGGTAATATCCTGACCAATCCCCCCAATGCGAATGACTCTATTATCGGCGCCGTAGATTGGGAAATCCGTATCCCGAAGCCAGCGCATGGTACCGTCAGGCCGCTCGATCCGGTACTCTATCACGACCTGCTCACCCTTTCGCACTTGTTCGATGCCCGCCATTGCCTGTTCCCGGTCTTCAGCCACGATAAGGCCCAGCCAGTTGGCAACGGTGTCCCCGGCCAGCGCGGTATCGACTTCCAACCCGTAGATCGCCTTAAATGCCGGGCTCAGGTATTCCCACTGGAGCGAACCGGCATCTCTGATCCAAATCACGTCCGATGAGGCTTCACCGAACTGCCGCAACCGTGATTCACTTTCGTGGAGTGCTTCCTCAGCGCGAGCACGTTCCAGGGCTGAGCGAAGACGGTCCCCCGTTTCACGGATGAGGAGGTTCTCTGCAGCGGTCCAGTGGTGAGCTGAGCGGCGCTGAATCCCGAGGAAACTCACACCCCGTTCGCGATCGACAAGCACCAGATCTGCAAACGATTGGATCCCGCGCTTCTGCAGGCCTTCTCTCCCGGCTTCAGGCAAGGTCGGGTCAGCCGCCACATCGTCCGACGCGACCAGCGCGCCCGATCGGTAGGCGTCGACAAAATTTTGACCGAGCGGCGCAAGGGAATGAACGCCTAGAATTGAAGGTGCGCCGGACCCATACTCGTGCTGGATGTGAAGCTTTCCCGAGATAATCTCTCCAAGGACCACGCGATCAGCCCGCATCTCCCGGGCAACGCGTTGACTGGCAAATGCCGCAATAGCGTCAACGCCAGATAACAATCGCATCCCGTCCGACAGCTCTGTGATAAACGCTTGCCGATCCTCAGTTAGCTTGCGCTCTGTCTTGTCCTGACCAATCTTGTAATAGCCGCGCAAGTTACCCCCGGGGCCGCGCAAGGCAATCGTCTGGCCATCGAGATAGACCTTGGTGCCATCTTTTCGCCGATGCCAGCGAGCATCGATTGCCGAGCCTTCTTTGATCGCAACGGACAGCTCATGTTGGGGCTGACCAGCCGCCCTGTCCTTGTCGGTGAAGATGATATCGGCAGGTTGCCCGATTGCTTCGGCAGCCGACCAACCGAGGATATCCTGAGATCCGCCGAGCCAGTCGGTAATCCTGTCTTCCGCGTCACTGACGATCAGCACGTAAGCCTTGGCATTTTCGACGACGAGCCTCAATCGCTCGTCACTGGTCTTCAGGTTTTCGACGGTTTTGAGGCGGTCGATGACCGGTCCAAGCACCATGGCATAGGTCTTGAGAAACTCGATATCTTGCGTGTCGAAGTCCCGCGGCTGGCGCGCGTCCACCTGTAAAATGCCGTACGGGACACGACCCGGCAGAAAAATCGGCACATTGACCAGAGCAACGACGCCATGATCGCGCAAAAAGCGTGGAAAGGCGAAGCGCTCCTCTTGCTCGATATCGTTGGTGATGACCGGCTTGCGACATTCAATCGCGTAGGCCTCGGATGAGCGCTCATCGAGATCGACGCGCACCTGCCCGACGATGTCCGAATTCCACCCGATGCCAGCGCGGATGAAGCCAGTGTTGGTGTTACGATCGACCTCTACGATCTTGGCAAGATCGGCGTCGAGCGCTTCTGCCACCAATCGGCAACCCTTGGTCAGGATTTCGTCAAGATCATCATGATCAAGAACGAAATCGCCAAAGTTGGCCAGGACACGTTGTCGCTCGGCTAATCTCGAAGGATATTCCATCCTTCCCAACAGCTCTAGGGAGATAAAGTTGCGTCGGCACCGGATTTAAAACCAAAAGGATGGCTGCGGTCTTTCGTAGGACCGACGATCCGAATCTGCTACTATGTAAATCGCTAATCCCATTTGTCCTGCAAACCGACGGCTAGTCAGGCGTTTTGGGGCAGGAGAGGTACCAATAAGGCGATCAGCTCACGCTCGTCTACGGGTTTCGTGAGGCACGGCATATCGGAAAACTCTTTCGGCATTGATGAGCATTCGTAGCCGGTCACAAAAACGAAGGGGATCTGACGCGTCTGTGAAAGCTCGGCGACAGGATATGCCATTTCGTTCTGCAGGTTGATGTCGAGGATTGCACCGTTGATCAGAGCTGAGCCGCGAATGATTTCAAGCGCTTGATCGACGCTCGATACGGGGCCGAATACCCGTGCTCCCGCTGCCTCGAGGCTCGTCATGAGATTTGAGGCGATCAAATACTCGTCTTCGACTATAAGCAGGCTGGTGCCGGCAAGACTTGTGCTGGGCATCAATTTTTCCTCCCGAAATTCGAACCGTGGAAAATACCGGAAGTTCCATGCTGCGCTGGGCATCATGGGAGATGGGCGGTGCCACGCCGGAATAAACAATCCCGCCACGGATCGACCGACGACCTAAACGGTGGGTCGTATTGCAGTCCGGGCCCCAGGCTAGTGATTACCGAGTTATGGATTCGTTTGTCCAAAATCGGAATTATATTGAGGAGCTGAAGAAGCCTAAGCGCGCAAGAGAAAGGCAGGAGGTATCCGATAAGCTTCTGGTTTTAAAGGGGTATCTTAGTCTTCGATTGCTCGAGGGTTGCGGGCCGGCGGTGCAAATCCCATCAAAAGCTAAACTTAATTAGATTTTCCCGACATCTGACTGATCACGACAGACCGTACCAAGCACCGCGGCCCGCACCGTGGAGGACGAGGTGCCCTTGATCGACGAGGGCCTTGAGGTGATCCTTGATGGTGTGACGGCTCGCATTTGTGATCCTGGCAGCCTCCGCGACCGTGATCCGCCCATGCTCGCGTGCCAACTCGAGCAGCGTGACGGATAGTTCCGGCAGGTCGGCGAGGATGATGCGCTCGCGCTCCATTTTCTTCTCAAGTCGGGTCTTTTGCCGATGCAGCGCTCTTAAAAAGAACTCGATCCAAGGATTCCAGTCGGGCTCTGTGCTTCGGATCGTTCCCTGCGTGCGCCGGAGAGAAATGTAATAGCTCTCCTTGCTTTGCTCAATGATGCTTTCGAGCGAGCTGTATGGGACGTAAGCGTAGCCGGCTCGCAGCAGCAGCAAGGTGGTCAGAATACGCGACAAGCGGCCATTGCCATCCTGGAACGGATGGATTTCGAGGAATACGACAACGAAGATCGCGACGACTAAAAGTGGATGGAGCCGTTTTTCTCGTCCTTGCTCGTCCAACCATGCGAGAAGTTCTTCCATTCGACGCGGCGTATCGAACGGCGTTGCCGTTGCGAAAACGATGCCGAGGCTCTCGCCTTGTTCGTTAAACGCTTCCACGTTGTTGGAGAGGTTTTTGTAGGCGCCGCGATGCCGTTCATCCTTGGTCGAATGTGCAAGTAGGTCGCGGTGGAGCTGACGGATATGATTCTCAGTGAACGAGATAGCGTCGTAGGCACTGAAGATGGTCTCCATCACTTCCGCGTAGCCGGCAACCTCTTGTTCATCGCGCGTCGTAAAGGACCCCAGGCGAATGTTTGCCAGCAACCTTTCGACCTCTCGATCGGTGAGGCGCGCTCCTTCGATACGTGTGGAGGAACCGACGCTCTCAATAGTCGCGACGCGCCGGAGACTGGACAGCCGTTCAGGCGCGATCCGCCCGATTGCGCGCCAAGCACCTTTGAATTCGTCAATTTCAGCAATTAAGGACAGGATTTCGGGCGTGATCCGGATGGTAGTCGTGTTCAGAGTTTCCATTCTTTCATCCGTTTCCATCCATTTCCTAGCCAGCCCTCATGCACTATTTTTCCATCCGTTTCCATCCAATTTCGATCAGATGGTCTGTCCACCTGCCTGCTGGTTGTGCGTCAGATGATCTGCCAGTCTTCCCTAGACCGGATCCAGACTTCTGCAGCGAGACAAAAGAAGATGTTCGAGAATGGCTGCCAGCAGAAGCAGAGACGGTCCTTAGATTTCATCGGCAGGGAGATAGCGACCGAGAGATAGGGATGGGATTTCCAAGTCCCTGACGTCTTAAGAATTCGGGTGACATGGAAGCGAAGCAACATCGGGTCACAGGTTCGATTCCGCTCAAGAGGTACGGCTTGGTCACTGCCTGACGGAGTTCGAAAGCTCTGATCCCTCCAAACATTAAACTAGCGCCTGGAGGTCTCGCTACCGAGTTTGCAACGACGAGTGCGAGCGCTCGTGTACCGACAGAACTGAGGGAAGCGATGGCTTGCCACGGCGTGTGGGAAACAGACCACCTCATCAAGTACGATACCGTACCGAAACTTGGCCGCTCTCCGCGCGTTACCCCGTGCGTAACGCGGAGTGGGACGTTGTCAAAACATATCGATACAGCAGATTTGAAGATCCAAGGTGCTCAACAAGTGATGACTGTCACTGAATTTGCGCTTCAGTACAAGATCACAAGCGACGAGCAATTGCGTCTCACCAAGCTTCTGGGAATGTTCGCGACAAAACAGGAATTTCTGATGGATGTGCGCCTTAAGTCCAGAATACGTCACTGAATGAGGCAAAGATAGCCTCTCTTTCTCTCCGGCATGCCGCAGAGTGATGAGACCGCTTGTTTACGGTCGGGGCCATGATGCTACGGCTATGGCCAGACGTAAAAGATCTAGAAAGAGTCGCCGACGCAGCCATGTCGTCGCTCATTCTTTCATGTGATAAAACTTATGAGACCATGCGTAATTTTCTTAAATCCAAGTTTACTCCGGCTGATTTGAATATGATTCAGGCCGCGCTTGATGAATGGTGTGGGCTGAACAACGTACGAGGCGTACCCCGACCGCGAACTTGCAGCCGCCATCATGATCACATTGTATCGGGAAGGGTATAGGTCTGCTGAAGGGCTGTTGGCCGCAGCTGCAAAGCACAAAGGTCTTCGGGATCTCGCCCATAGCGCCGAGATATCGAACACGCCAAGTTAGCCCCACTGATTAACACCATGGTCCGGCGAGAAAGATTGGCATCGCCCGCGAGTGTTGCGCTCACCGCTGATATTCATCCTAAAATGCGAGCGATATGGTCTGAGCTACCGTGAGATCATCGGCGGGAGACTGAGCCGAGCGCGGAGGGGTTATTGGGCGAGATGACGGCCCAGAAATCCTTAGAGCTGCAATGCCTTTGAGACCGCAGTTGCAAGTTCCGCCTGCATGAATGGCTTGCTGAGTTTTTGCAGACTGGTTTCCTCTCCTGCCGGGAGTTCGGCGTAGCCTGTCGCCAAAACAACGGAAAGGTTTGGTTGCAGGGCTTTAGCTAGTTTGGCGAGTTCCACACCTGTCATGCCTGGCATCGCCTGGTCTGTCACGAGCAGATCCACCCGCTCTCCGTTCTCCAATATCCGCAACGCCTGTTGACCGGATGAAGCTTCGAGAACCCGATGACCGAGATCCTCAAGCATGGCCGCCGTGTTCATCAGGACGAGCGCATCGTCATCGACAGCAAGGATAGTTAGCGCTGGCTGAGGTAGTTCTTGTGTAAGCTCGACTGATGGTACAGGGGCCGGGGACGGAGCGTATTCTCGGGCGACCGGCAGCCAGATCTCGGCGGTGGTTCCAGTCCCGGGGATGCTCAGCAGACGAAGCTTGCCGCCGGATTGCGCCGCGAGACCATCGACCATTGGCAGGCCGAGGCCGGTACCCTTTCCAACACCCTTTGTCGTGAAAAACGGTTCCATCACCCTGCTGAGCGTGGTTTCGTCCATTCCTTCGCCGTTGTCCCTGACGCTGAGGCAAAGATAGTCGCCAGCCGGAAGGTGGTCGACCTCGTGGAGGGCCAGGGTCGCCAGATGCACGGAAATCTCTACAGTCCCGCCATTGGGCATGGCGTCACGTGCGTTGACGACAAGATTGAGAAGGGCCGTCTCGAGCTGAACAGGATCGGACTTGGTTGGTGGCAGTGTCCGAGGAAGGTGCGTCTCAATTGTGATAGCCGGGCCAACGGCCTGGTCGAGCAGTTCCTTGGCACCGCTGACCAAAGTCACGAGATCGACCGCCTCCTGCTGGAGATCCTGACGGCGTGCAAACGCGAGCATACGTTGCGTCAGGGAAGCACCACGTCGCGCGCCATGCACGGCATTTTCGAGAAGAGCCTTCGCACGCGTGTCCTCTTGTGGAAGGCGCTTCTGCAAGAGTTCGAGACTGCCGAGGATCGCCATCAGCAGATTGTTGAAGTCATGGGCGGCCCCGCCGGTAAACTGGCCGACCGCTTCCATCTTTTGAGCTTGGCGAAGCAGAGCCTCCGCGCGGCGCTTTTCAGTGATGTCGCGGGTCACCTTGGCGAAGCCCACGAGGGCGCCGTTATCGTAAACCGCGTCGATTATATCGTTGGCAAAAAATCGGCTGCCATCCTTGCGCAGGCGCCAGCCTTCATTCTCGAAGCGACCAACCTCCAATGCCGTTTCGATTGAGCGGCAAGGTAGGCCAGTTGCCCGATCGTCCTCGTTGTAAAAGCGCGAGAAATTCTCTCCGACTATCTCCTCGGAAGTGTAGCCCAGGATGCGTTCCGCGCCACTGTTCCAGCTGGTGACGTTACCCTGATGATCAAGCATGCAAATGGCGTAGTCGCTGACGCTGTTGACGATCAGGCCAAAGTTGCGTTCTGACTCCTGGAGTTTCTGCAACGTCTGCTGCAGTCGATGCGTACGGTCGCGGACGCGGTCCTCCAGCTCCTCCTTGGCTTGCAACAGTGCTTCTTCTGCCTGCCTTCGGGCACTGACATCGCGGGTAATCGCCAACTGGCCTGTGGTGCCATCGTCCAGTTTAATCGGAACGGCATGGGTTTCCATATGGCGGCGTGTGCCTGCCAAGCCGATAATATCGAACTCCCAGACGAGACGTTCTCCGCCGCAAACTTTGGCGTGATGTTCGAGCCACTGTGCCCGGTATTCATCGGCCACGAGATTGAACGTGCAGGCGCCGGCGACGCGATCCCAGCTGTCGGTCTCGATCATTGTGAGACCAGCGGCATTCATGTGCAGCAGGTCGCCATTGGGTGCTACGACCTTGATACATTCCGGCGTCGTATCGACGATGGCCTGCAAAAACTTGTCAGCATCGCGCCGGTTCTCAAACGAAAAGGCGTCGGCCAATCCTTTCAGCAGGTCAAACCCTTGCATCGTTCCCTCTGAACGCATCCATACACAAATTCTAATTAACGGTCAGAGACCGCCATGCAAGGAAATTTCTCGTCTGGAAACTGGCTGCCGTGTCTTTGTACGGTGTCGGACAGAAGAGGCGGTTTTAAGAGGTTGTCGCATGAGCGATCTCTATGAAAGTTTCAGTCGCGAGGGTAACCGAAGAAGAGCACAGGGGATAAAAAACGGTCCGCATTCTATTCCATCGACGGCACAGCGGCGTTGCGTCGCCTGCAAGCACAGCGCGTTCAACGTCGATGGGCCGTCGAGCGAATGGCCCGTTGCCGACAAGTGATGATTTCATTCGCATTTTATTAAACATGTCGGAAAATACTGCGCTTCGAGGGGCGATCCATAATGGGACAAGCGAGTTGATCTTGTAACCACAAAGCGGAGACTGCCATGTGCCAGCGTACAGTCCTTATCGTTGAAGACGAGCCTCTAATCAGGATGGTGCTCGCGGACACCCTTCTCGACGAAGGTTACGATGTCGTCGAAGCCGGAAACGTGCTTGAAGCTGTGGCGGCTCTTGGACAGCGGCCGATCGACGCCGTTGTAACTGACATTGACATGCCGGGCGCTCTGAGTGGTCTCGATCTCGCCCGGATGATTTCGACCTCACATATGAACGTGCCCGTCATCATTGCATCAGGTCGGCATAGGCCCGGACAGGAAGAGCTGCCCGGCGACGCCGTGTTCGTTCCCAAACCCTATGGTCTGGATGTCATTGCGGCTATGGTCGGAGACATGACTGCGAGCGAGGGGATGCGATTGGCGGGCTAGTCGAGGACTTCTGGCAATACCGTTAGACATTCCTCGTTCAACCGCCTGCTGTTTTGCGTAGTGATCAATCGGCAGCGCGGTACTGTGACCACGAGCTCGGACCTTCGTTACTAGTCGTCTTCAGTCTTTGCCAAATCACCTCACTCATCGTGTCAAGGCGCCAGACATTCATCGCAAATGCCGCAGCCATCTTCGTCCATCAACGATCGGGGGCGCTGGCGACAGCAGCAAGTGCAGATCGCTGTCTCGCAATCAGTGATATGCTCCGGCGGTAGAATTTCCGTGTCAAAATCCGAAAAATGGTCAATCGCTAAGTCGTTCATTTCGATGCTTCCAAGTCGAGGATTGGGCCTCGAAATGGGGAGGCTTTTCGCGACGAACAAGACGCAACCAATCTCATCAAAACATTTTCGTCCGAGGTCTTGAACGGCGAAATCTGAGAAACCAAATCGGTCGGCGCCGACGGCCCAATGAGGGGGTCGGCTGACCGAGGAAGCGGATAAACCGCTTCCTTCCATGTTGCTTTACGGAGGATATGGTTATGAGAACTGAACTTGATTTTGCGCCACTGTACCGCTCTAGCATTGGTTTCGACCGCGTGTTCAACCTCTTGAACAATACGCAGCGCCTGAATCCCATCGATACCTGGCCCGCATATGACATCGTCAAGACCGGTGAGGATGACTATCGCATCACCATGGCCGTGGCCGGCTTCGGTGAGGGCGATCTGGATATTACCCAAGAGCGCAACGTCCTGGTAATTAAGGGTGGCAAAGATGAAGAGCTTCAGGGCGAGTATCTCCACCGCGGCATTGCTGGTCGTTCGTTCGAGCGGAAGTTCGAGCTTGCTGACCACGTCAGGGTCGAGGGTGCTGATCTCAGGCACGGCCTGCTGACGATTAGCTTGAAACGCGATGTGCCGGAAGCGATGAAGCCCCGCAAGATCGAGATCGGCGTTGCTTCGTCTAACGAACCGCTTCGGTTGGAAACCGACCGTCAGGTTGCCTGAGCGAGAGCTCGGTGGTCGGCGAGGGCGTCGCTCAATACACCGCAGATCACAATCGGTGACATTCGACCAGAAGGTCTCGTATCGCCCATAGCTCGGCCGGCCTCACGGGGCTGGCTTTCCCCTTTCATGCAGAGCAAAGAAGGAGGTTCCAATGGCATTAGCTCTGTTCGATAAACCGCTCTATGCGCAGCGCCGGTACTTTATGCCGGAAATCAGCGGGCTGGATGACGTGTTCGACTTCTTGGACGAGTGGCCGCAAGAGAAACGCAACCTCGCATATGACACGCTCGTCAGATATTGTCGCGAGGCAGCAAACGGTCACTGGCCCATCGATGCGGTCCGCGAGAACTTCCGCGTGTTCCTGAAGCAGAATGGCAAACTTGCCGAACTCGAAGATGTGCCGCCGCATCTACAGCGCGACAGTCGCGCCAAGCTCGGCGGAATGTAGGTCGCCGGGCTTCCCTACAAGTGCCGGAGCGATGCTGGCACCTTGATTATCATCTCCTAAAACACACCTATCGCGGTGAAGCTCTTATCTTTGGAGGAAAGATGGTAGCGGAACCCTACACGGCGGACGATCCCAAAACTCGCCTGGCGCTCTTTGACTTTGCCTTTGAGAACGCTCCCATCGGGATCGCCCTTGTCGATCTTGAGGGGCGCATCATTCGCGGCAACGCTGCATTCGCGAAGCTGCTGTCGCTCCCTCCCGACAAGATACTCGGAACGCACTTTAAAGATTTCACTCATCCAGAGGATATCGAGGCGGACCTGATCCTGTTTCAGCAGGTGTTGCAGGGGAGGCGGGACGGCTACACGATCGAAAAGCGTTACCTGCGGCCGTTCGGAGAGGTCGTTCACGTCCTGATCCACGTCGCCGCAATGCGCGATGCCGAAGGTAAGGTCGTCCGCTTCATCTCGCAGATCGAGGATATCACCCGCCACAAGGAGCATGAGCGTCAGCTCGCCGAGCGGGCAGCCCAGCTTGAGTTGGCGCTTGAAGCCATCCGTGGCGGCTTCTGGCAGATGGACATTTTGACGGGTAAGTTCGAGACGTCCGATCGGCTCGCTCAGTTTATTGGTGGCCCGACGGCAGCCCGGCTCGATCTCGAACGCTACGTCGACCGGGTCAATGTCAACGACGGGGCCCAGGCAGATCTGACACCTCTCATCGCTGGCACGCTCGATCACAATGTTGCCGAGTATCGTCTCGACACCGTCCACGGCGAACGCTGGATGCGCTGTGATCGACGTCTTTTGCGCGACAGCGACGGCCGGCCGGTCAAGATTGTCGGAATGGCAATTGATTTTACCGAAGAGCGGCGCCGGATCGAGATACTGGAGGAGACAGCACGCACCGACGCCCTGACCGGGCTGTTGAACCGCCGGGGACTATCAATCGAGTTCGCGACTCTGCAGTCTGCCGATGGCTTCGCTATCCTCGCGCTCGATCTGGATGGGTTCAAGGACGTGAACGATGCTCACGGTCATGCTGCTGGAGACCTCGTGTTGCAAACAACCGCCGCGCGCCTGGCCTCCGCCGTTAGAGACCAAGATCTGGTTGCCCGCACCGGCGGGGATGAATTCGTCGTGGTCGTCGCCGGTGATCGATCCGCAGGCGAGGCGGCGGCAAGTCGTATTCTTGAGCGGATGCATGAGCCGATTGCGGTCGCCACTGGGATCGCTGACGTCCGTACGAGCATCGGCGGAATCTGGACGAACGCAAAGCGTGATGTGACGGAGCTCCTCAAGGAAGCCGACGCGCTTCTCTACGATGCAAAGGCGGCCGGAAAAGACGCGGTCAAATTTCAGTCGTCATCCCGGACCGTGGTCTGAGCAGGCTCACCGGCGGCGCCAGGAATATCAATCGCTTCCGCATCGGGGCCGGCGGGTTTACGTATGTCGGGGCCAGACTTCGATCGCTGAGCGCGACGGATTGTGAGGTCGTTGTATCGGGACCTGAGCTCTGAGATGTCGTATTCGCCGCTGATCCAGAGCTCGACCCATCCCAGGAACTCGGGGTCATCGTCGATGGGCATTCCCCGCGCAATCGCCTTGTCGCGAACCTGGTCGAAGATCACCCGCCGTCTGTCGCTATCGATCGCCAATCTGCATCTCCGCCGATGTTGAAACAGTCTAGAGGAAGACCGCGAGACCCTCCGTATTGACGACGTAGATGAATTCTTCCCAAGCTTCATGAGCGGAAGCGAAAGATTCATTCCAGTCAGTAACCTGGTCTTCTAGGCTGGTGACCTCCATCCGCCAATCGTCACTGCCTGAAGGTCGGAAGATTTCTACAGTCACTGCGATGCCGCATTCAGTGTAACGGCCGGAAAGTTCTGAGCGTTCGGATAGCGGCTGATGCTGGTTCATTGGGTCACTAAACATGTTGGTGCGTGGCCAATAATATGTTTCGCCGACAAGGTTGCAATAGAGAAGGAAACGAAGGCCGAGCCCATCCGTCTCGGCGAGGCAGGAATCAATCTGCTGCCGGTTCGTGTCCTATCAAGAACTTAAGCCAGAACCGCCTTCCATGTTTCTGGCCGGAATGCGGTCACCCAAGGATCTCTCGGTCTGTTGCAGCCGTTTCCCGCCCAGATTGCTATGCGAGTATCATAACGAACCGAGACTTTTCCTGGCAATCCGCCCCTTCACGGCGGTAGAAGCGGATGGCTTGCTCGTTCCAGGCTGGAGTTTGCCATTCCATTCGGTCGACCCCTTCTTGCTTCGCAACCGCTTTCGCTTCAGCAAGCAGCAAGCTTCCAATGCCTCGGCCGCGGCTGATTTCGCAGACGAACAGACAATCCAGATGGGCATAGCGTTGCGCTCGCCAGACGGACCAGTCAAATGTGATCGCTGCGTAGCCGAGGAGCGTTTGCCCCTCGGCCGCGACGAGAAACCGAATGGCCTCACCCTGCCGCAGCAGCGAGTCGAGATCGGTCTCCGTCAGTGGGGCGACGCTCTTCTCGAACGCTGCGTGCTCCTGGATCAAATGGTATAGTCCCGAACGATCGGATTGAACGGGCCTTCGGATCGTGCAGGTCACGCTTCCATGCCCTTGGCGAGTTCGAACCCCTCATCGATCCAGCCAGTGATGCCGCCGGCCATGATTTTCACCGGCCGCCCGAGTTCGGCGAGGCGAAGTGCCCCCCGGGCAGCCCCGTTACAATGTGGACCTGCGCAATAGGTCACAAAAAGTATGTCGGCGGGCCAACGGTCCATTTTGGAACGTGTCATCTTGCCATGGGCAGATGGACAGCTCCCGGCACGTGGCCTTCGGCAAACATGGCCGGGCCGCGGACATCCAGCAGGACGAAACCCGGCTCTCCAGCGAGTGCAGCGTGTACATCCCAGCAGTCCGTCTCGAACGTGAACTCGGCGGCAAAATGCTCGCGGGCGATGTCGCTTGGTGCAGCAGGGATGGCAGTAACGGCGTTTGACATTGTAGGCTCCTTGGGTTGAGCCCTCTTTTCGCTTCTGCCTGTCTCCACTTGCAATTGGCATGCGTGACATAGTACGGGCATATCATGCCAAACTTAAACGGACCTCTTGTTGTCGCTCTCCTCTACGATGGTCTCTGTACCTTCGAGTTCGGAATTGTCGCCGAAATATTCGGGCTCGCCCGGCCCGAAATGGGAGAGGACTGGTACAGATTTGCAAGCTGCGCAGTTGAAGAGGGGCCACTTCGTGCTCACGGTGGTTTTCTGATCACACCGGATCATGGGCCTGAGTTGATCCAAAAGGCTGATATCGTCATCGTGCCCGGATGGAGAGGCATTGACGAGCCTCTTCCGCAAAGTCTTATCGATCTGCTGCGCAAGGCGCATCAACGAGGAGCAAGATTGGCATCGATCTGTTCTGGAGCATTCGTGCTTGCAGCAACAGGTCTTCTGAATGGCGCGACCGCCACCACGCACTGGCGTTACGCCGACGCTCTTCGGTCCCGTCATGAGGACATCGTCGTGGACGATGCATCCCTCTATCAAGCACACGATCGGATCTACACCTCGGCAGGTAGTGCTGCCGGAATTGATCTTCTGATCGAGATTGTTCGTCAGGATTTCGGGACAGAAGTGGCCAACTCGGTTGCTCGGCGACTTGTGATGCCTGCACATCGCAACGGCGGCCAGGCTCAGTTTCTGGAGCGTCCCGTGCCACCGGTGCACCAATCCGCCGTCGCACCGCTTCTGGACAAGATCCGGTCTGACTTGAAGGCATCCTGGACACTTCAGCAAATGGCATCGGAGTGCGGAATGAGCCTGAGGACTTTCGTCCGGAGATTTACCGAAGCGACGGGCGTTCCACCAGGCGAATGGCTCGTTAGTGAGCGGGTCGAGGCGATCAAGCCGCTCCTGATCGCGCAACGGCATAGCATTGACGAGATTGCGGCGGCCGTCGGAATTGGATCGGCAGATACCCTTCGGCATCACTTTCGGAAACGGACCGGCGTAAGTCCGAAGACCTACCAGAATCAGTTCGGCGGTCTGGGCAAATCGTAGCTAGCTTGCACACCGGATGCGGTGATCTGCTGCCAACGAGTAAACATGCTCGAGGATGCCTCTGTCGCGGACACGCGCATCGGACATCGCAAGGAGAGATGCCCGGCATATGCGCTTGTCAGATGAAACCTTGCAACGCCGCGCAACGAACTCGTATAGATCGTGCCCAGACAGATCCTCGCGAACACCTTGGATCAGCACCTCGTAGACGCTAGTAAGCTTCTTACCCACGATGACCTCCTGACCGACATCACGATCGTTATCGTCTTCTAACTCGGTAGGAAACTGTTCGGTTGCATGAACCCTTGTGTCGCCGTTGTTGTTGCCGGGTGGCGACACCGTCAGAGCTCATCACCCGATAACACCGACAGAGTCCCGCAGCGACCCGGATCGTGGACGCGCGTGATGTCGTCGTTCGGCGTGCGAGCGCACTCCCCGAAAGGGTTGAGCGCCCTCGGCTTTTTTTACAGAATTGCATGCAGATTGGTTGTGGGTCAAGTCGGTGTTAGACTGCAAAAGACCCTGACGCTCATCTCGAAGCTCGAGGGAGAGGGATTTCAGGCAAACGCCGACCGGCACTCGCAGGAGGCACTGGCTCGCGCAGTCGCAGCTCTCGTCATTCCTGCCGATGTGGAAAGGCTGAAGCGCGCAGCGTTGGCCTCGGAGGTACGCGGGCAGTAGGCATTGGTGAGCCGGCGCGATTGCCTTGGATCTTGCTGCCTGATGCCGACGACCTGCCGACGTACGCTTCATGAATGCCTGATCGCTACAGCCGTTTGGTACCGACTTGGTTCAAGGCCCCGAGCGCCGATTTGAGATAACGTGAAACGAGTTCCTTGCCGCGGAGCTCAGCCATCTCCAAGGCTGCGCGACAGTGCATTTCAAGAGGGTCACTCTGGGCAAATGCTTCGGAACCCGTCACTTCGACAACGACACCAGCATATGTGGAGGGGATCCCATCGATGCTGCGGAAACAGCGGCCAACCGCGATCACCGTCCTGACGTCGCCGCTGCGGGTAAATATTCGATATGTTTCCTGATAGGGGGCGCCGGTCTCGATCGCCCGATGGATCGACTGAGCAACGCGTGCACGATCATCCGAGACAATTTTTTCGACCAGGGGCATAATCGGGACATCAACGGCGAGATCGTCTGGCTCAAAATCGAAGAGCGATGCCAGTGTGACATCTCCAAACACGAGGTCCAGATGCAAATCCCAGGTGAAAAATGCCATATGCGAGTTCATAAGCGCGGTGAAACCGCCACCAATCCGAACGGATGATACTTCCAATTCACTACCTCTGTGGATGAACGAGACCTCATCTACATCATTGTGGAATTTTAGGCTGTGCTAAAACAACATGCCTCCTATTCACCTTCGATCCGAATGTGCCGAAAAGCGACATGTCTTCACGCCTGTGGCTGCATAGCATCAAGCCGCGAAATTTTAAGTGGCTTCTGGATCGTCATTTCACGGGTCAGCGGTCCGAGTCCCATCAAGTCTCTGACGCCAGATTGCTCAGATCGATGAGGCCACGATGCTTTGCCATCGCAGCTTCCAAGGTTGGCCTTGTTCTGTGGCCCTCTCGATAGAGGGTCATGACGATTGCGGCTGCGAGCTCAGCATCCGGGCTGTTCTTGGGAACTTGGTGCTGAGCCAGCCAATGATTGAACGCTTGATCGACGATCTCTAATTCATTTGGCCCGAATGCCGTCTCCAGAAATGCGCGCATAGCCTTCCCCTTTGTCGCGCGCCCCTATGGGAAAGCCTCGTGTCGTCGTCAAGGAATGGGTTCGACTACTTGTGCCAAGCATGGATCTAGGCGAGTTTGTCTCATTCTCACGCTGATTTCATTGCTGAAAGCCTTGTAGCGCTCTCGTCGCGCCATAGATTTGCCGTCAACTAAATCGGGAACAGATGCATAGCATCGCGGCGGTAGTGTAGAGCGGACACGATGCAAGGCGGAATGGCCAGAATTTTCCAGGGAACGGACGAGATCTCCCGTCTGATTGAAAGTGGCAAATGGGACGATTCCATGCTCGGGCCGCCATCGGCCTGGCCACCCTGCCTGAAATCCGCAGTCGATATTATGCTGCCGGCGATGGCCCAGATCGTGATATTCTGGGGGCCTGATCTGATTGCTCTCTACAACGAGCCCTATGCCCCGACGATCGGGTTGCGTCATCCCCAAGCGTTCGCCCGCCCGGCACGCGAGAATTGGGCTGAGCTCTGGGACGATCTTGAGCCGCTCCTGCGCCGCGTGATGGACACAGGCGAAACGGTATCTGCAAAAGATCGACCCTTCTACATCGAGCGGCATGGATATCCAGAGACGGTCTACTTCGATATCTCCTATTCGGCCATTCGCGACGAAGACAGTGTCCGGGGCGTTTTCTGCATCGTCAACGAAACGACCGACCGGGTACGAGCCGATCAGGCGCTGCAGGAGAGTGAGGAACGGCTACGGGCAGTCGTCTCTCAGTCAGCGGCGGGTATTGGACAAGGCAGCCTTGAAGGCGAGATCCTGCACGTTAACAGCCGGTTCTGCGAGATCGTCGGCTATGACGAGAAGGAACTCCTCGGCATGAATATCGCCGACATCACATATGATGAAGACATGCCCGAGCAGAGGCGCCTGTTTAACCGTCTTGCGCAGACCGGCGAAAGCTTTGACATGGAGAAGCGATACGTCAGGCGGGATGGTGGACTCGTCTGGGTGAACAACACTGTTTCCGCTTTGCGCGACGAACAGGGACAGATCCGGCAGGTCGCCGTTGTTTCCGTCGACATTAGCGAGCGGAAGAGAGGACAGGAGGCCGAGCGCCGACTGGCTTCGATCATCGCATCCTCCAACGACGCGATCCTTGGCATTGATCTGGCGATGACCGTCACGTCGTGGAATGGCGGCGCCGAACGGCTCTACGGCTACAATGCTGAAGAGATTGTCGGCCAGTCCGTCCTCATGCTGGTGCCAGAGGACCGGCTTGATGAAGAGCCGGCATTGCTGGAGCAGATCAAAGCTGGTTCTCTGGTCGAAGCTTATGAGACGAAACGTCGGCGCAAGGACTTACAGCTCGTCGATATCCTACTGAGCGTTTCTCCGATTCATGACACTACGGGAAGGATCATCGGAGCGTCAAAGATCGCGCATGATATTTCCGCGAAAAAGGAGGCTGATCGCCTCCAAGAGGTTTTGATCGGCGAACTCCACCATCGCGTCAAGAATGTCTTCGCGACGGTCATCGCCATAGCCCGTCAGACCTTGGCAAAAGCAACCGACGTCCAGACAGCGGTGGCGGCATTCGAAGCCCGGCTTTCGGCGCTGGCACACGCCCATGATCTGCTGGCGGATGGTGACTGGCAAGTTGCCAACCTAGCAGCCGTGGTAGAGCAGGCAGTGGCACCTTATCCACCAGAGCGCTTCGATCTATGCGGCCCATCCGTTCTGCTGCCGCAGAAGGCTGTGGCCACACTTTCTCTTGCGCTTCATGAGCTCGGTACGAATGCTGCCAAATACGGGGCGCTATCATCTCCATCCGGACGAGTAGCGATCACCTGGAAGCACGACCCCGAGGCCGGAAGTTTCAGCCTGCGCTGGACAGAGACCGGTGGGCCACCTGTCACCCCGCCGACCAGCAGAGGCTTTGGATCTCGCCTGATCGAGCGTCTGCTTGCTGCCGAGCTGAATGGGTCATCAACGATCTCCTATGACCACTCGGGCGTTCAATGTGAGATCGAGGCGATCTTCCCGTCGCACGCCAACGCATAATCGCCAGGAACGAATCTCTCGGCCGCGACTTCTCTCACCGGGCAACAATCAGGACCGCCATGCACGAAAATGATCAAAACCGACAAGATGCCCGAAGCGCCGGAGATCGTCTTGTCGCCGGGCATGTAAGCGAGGACCCGTTCGCAGCGGCATTCAAGGCAACGCGTATGCCGATGATCGTCACGGATCCAAGCCAGGCCGACAATCCGATCATCTTCTGCAACGCGGCATTCCTGAAGCTGACCGGCTATGGCGACGACGAGGTCATCGGTCGCAATTGCCGGTTCTTACAAGGGCCTGAGACAGATCAGGATACCGTGGCCAAAATCCGCGACAATATAGCCGCTGGACAGGATGTGGCGGTGGATATTCTCAACTATCGCAAGGATGGCAGCACATTCTGGAACGCGGTCTTTATCAGCCCAGTGCGTGATGAGACCGACAAGATCATCTATTTCTTTGCGTCGCAGCTTGATTTCACGACCGTGAAAAGCCGGGAAGCGGACCTGGCGTCGGCACGTCATCAGGCTGAAGCGGAAGTCGCCAAGCATACCGCCAATCTTCGCGCGGCGCTGGATGCGCGCTCGCTGCTCGTTCATGAAGTCGACCACCGTGTAAAGAACAATCTTCTGACGATGGCCTCCATCGTCAAGATGCAGGCGCGCGTCACGAAAGATGAGCGGCAAAAGCAGACGCTCATGTCTGTGCTCAACCGGATCGAAGCCCTCAGCACTGTCCAGCGAAAGCTTTTTACGCTCGACGATGTCTCGAAATTCGACATGTCGGAGTTTACGCGAGAGCTTGTCACAGATCTCGTTGATGCGACCGGCCGCAAGGATATTCGCCTTTCGCTCGACCTTGCTCCGCTTCTCGTGCCGGCGGTAAAAGCGACGCCGCTTTCGCTGATCGTCAACGAGCTTGTAGGTGATGCAGTCAGACGGGGACTGAATGATGGCGGCGGTGACATCCATGTCGTTGTCAAACGGCTGAACGGGCATTTTCTGATCCGCGTCGAAGATACGTCGGAACCGGTAGAGCCGGATAGCGAAAGTGTTGAGCTCGGACGGATGCTGCTGGAAGCCTCTACGCTACAACTCGGCGCTGAAATTGAACGGAAGCGTGATGGCAGTAAGACGATCGTAGATGTCGTCCTTCTTGTCGGCGACCACCAGGAGAATACGCATTGAAAGTCATGATCGTCGAAGATGAAATGTTGCTTGCCATGGAGCTAGAGAGTGAAGTGGAGATGGCGGGACACGTCGTTACCGGTCTCGCGATGAGCAGCGCCCAGGCACGCCAACAGATCGGTAGCTCAAAACCCGATTTTGCGTTCGTCGATATTCATCTCATGGATGGGCCAACTGGTATTGATGTCGGGCGTGAGCTTGCGGCATCAGGGATCCCATACGTCTTTGTCAGCGGCAATATTAAAAAGATCCCCGATGACTTTGCCGGTGCCCTTGGCGCGATCGAGAAGCCTTATACGATGAACGGGATGAAAAATGCGCTGGCCTATGTGTCGGCCCTTATTGAGGGAGACGATAGCGGCTCGCCCCCGGCAAGTCTGGTTTTGGCCGACGATGCGAATGCCGGCAGGCGTCCGGCCTGAAATACCGAAGTGGGGGTGCAGATCCTCCCCTGCTTGGAGAGGATTTGCACAAGAGGTCAGTTTGAGGAGTTTTCGTTGCGCTCGGTAGGGTCGTAATTCAGATCGAAATCCTTTTCCTTCTCCTGACCGGGAGGCGTTCGGTTGACGGTGGCGTCCTCTGAGCCGGTCACAACTGTCGGCTTGGCACTGTGGACGCCCGTCGCGTGGCGATCTGCCTGCGATGGAGCGTACTGCCCTTTGGCATCGTCTTGCGGCTTGGCCATGTGCAATCTCCTTTGTGTTGCTTTATAGCATCAGATAATTGGCTTACCGCCGGAGACCGCAATCGTTGCGCCTGACACATAACTGGACAACGGGTCAGCGAGCATAACGTAAGCCGTCGCAAGTTCGGCAGGCTGGCCAGGTCGTTGCATAGGCACCTGTTTTCCGAAGTTTTTGACGTTTTCATCAGGCATTGTCGACGGAATGAGAGGGGTCCAGATCGGGCCCGGCGCCACTCCATTCGCGCGAATTCCTTTTTCAGCGAGCATCTGAGCCAGGCCAGCCGTAAAGTTCTGGATTGCGCCCTTCGTTGTAGCATACGCAAGCAGGTGCGGGCTCGGACTATGGGCGTTGATCGAAGTCGTGTTGATGATCGCGCTGCCTGGCCTCATATGCGGGACTGCGGCCTTGGTCAGGTAAAACATCGCGTGGATGTTGGTACGGAAAGTCAGTTCCCATTCCTCATCCGATATTTCCGTGATGTCACTGAAGCTTGCCTGGTGTGCAGCGTTATTGACGAGAATGTCGATCCCGCCCAGCTGTGAAACGGCCGTATCTATTATTTCCTTGCAATGCGGCGCGTACTGAATGTCGCCAGGCAAGAGGATCGCCTTTCGCCCAGCCTTCTCGACCCAGGCCTTGGTTTCTTCGGCATCTTCGTCCTCATCGAAATAGGAAATGAGGACATCGGCGCCTTCCCGGGCAAAAGCGATCGCAACCGCGCGGCCGATTCCGCTATCACCACCTGTAATCACCGCCCTCTTTCCCAACAAGCGGCCAGAGCCCCGATAACTTTCTTCGCCGTGATCGGGGAGGGGAGACATCGCCTGCGTCCTCCCGGGCATCTCCTGTCTTGGTGTGTCGAATGGCGGTGTCGGATAGCTGCTCATGTGTTAATTTCCCTGTGGCAAATGCATCGAGGCGGGCACGATCGTGCCTAGGAGAGTCGCCGTTACGCGCTTCGTGCCTGTGCCGGATGCTGCCCTTCTGCAAATTCTTCGATAATTTTCGCGCAGAACGCCGGCAGATCATCGGGCGTACGGCTGGTGACCAGACCTTTGTCGGTCACCACTTCCTGATCGACCCAGGTCCCACCGGCGTTGCGAATATCTGTAGAGACCGTCGGATAGGACGTCAGCGTACGGCCCGTGACGACGTCTGCTTCTACGAGGATCCAAGGTCCGTGGCAGATGACGCCGACCGGCTTCTGCTGGGCAAAAAAGTCATGAACAAACGACACAATTTGCGCGTTGCCGCGCAGCGTGTCTGCTCCGACACTGCCACCAGGGATGATGAGCCCATCGAAATCGGACGCGGAAACGTCCGTGATAGCTTTGTCGATCGAGAAGCTAGAACCCGGCTCGAGATCGTTGTTGACGGTCTTGACCTCGCCCGCCTCGACGCCAATGACGATAACCGATGCTCCAGCCGCCTCGACGGCGTGCTTCGGCTCGACAAATTCCGGCTCTTCGGTTCCTCGGGGTGCCAGCAAGATAGCGATCTTTTTGCCTGCAAGAGTCATGCTTGTCTCCAATTCTCATGAGGGATAAGGGAATGGTTGATCGACACGCGCCACCCCTCAGGCACGCAATGATTTGGCCCGCTGTGGCTGCTTAAAGTGTCGATATTCCTAAGCGGCTCTTGGGAGAACCGTCACATTCGGAGAAAGTTCCTAATGTTTCTGTAGGGCATTTTCCCAGCTTCGCCTCCGGGCCTTCCGACGCCAAAGGACCCACGAGGAGCGCGGCTAGGGTCTTTGACCGACTTAGATCTCGACCACATATGCGATGCCGGAGATCGCAGCCCTTGGCACAAACCTCTCCAACCCAATGTGGTTTTGCCCTACCCTTAGGAGGACGGCGATACCAAAGCGCGCCATGCTCCTTTTCAGATTTTCGGGGGCCGTTACGGGGCAGCGGCTCCGTATGTCTGCTGGTCCTGAGGATTCGGCAGTGGCTGTTTAAAGTTAGACGATGTCTCAAGTCCGACCTCGCAGTCGGGCCGGTTGCGAGACCTGTTCCCCAGCGCTGGAACAGACGCGAGACCGAAGAAGTAGGTCTCACCCGGTAATCGGTACGTTGTCGTACGAAGGTGATCATCACTCGTTTTCGGCGGAACCGTCAAGTCGAGCTGTCGTTTCAGTCCAAGGTCTTCCAATCGCGAAGACCGGGTCCAAGGATTACACTCATGAAAGATATTCTTCTCACAGCAAGCGTTGTTCTGTGCGCCGGCGGTGCTTTTGCGCAATCCGCCACCGAGACCACCGGCGTCAACTCCGCTCTCGGCGTCGCGCCGAAAACGGAGGACTTCATCATGGAGGCCTCGGCCAGCGACCTCTTCGAAATCGAGTCCAGCAAACTCGCTCTGCAAAAAGGCAATGACGCGACCAAAGCGTTTGCCCAGCAGATGGTGACCGATCACGAGAAGACAACCACGGAGCTGAAGGCTCTGCTCGCAACGGGTAAGGTGGAGGGCAATCCGGTTGCTACGCTCGGCGGTGATTTCAAGGAAGAAGTCGATGAGCTCGCGAAGCTCGAGGGTGACGAGTTCAGCGACGAGTATATCGACAACCAGGTCGAAGCCCATGAAGACGCAGTCGATCTGTTCAAGCGATACGCGGAAGGTGGTGAAAACGCCGACCTGAAGGCATGGGCGGCAAAGACGCTGCCGGCTCTCGAGCACCGTTACAAAATGGCGCAGGGTCTCGACAAGTGAATTCCAGACGGCCGCTTCCAAGCGGCCGCTCTCTTTTTTGGCAACCGGCCCGGATTGGCGCCTCTCTCGATGATTGGAAGGAAGTATCTCATGAAAGCGCTGACTTGGCATGGAAGTGGAGACATCCGTTGCGAGCAAGTAGATGACCCAATCATTCAGGATGACCGCGATGCGATCATCCGCGTCACGAGCTGCGCCATTTGTGGATCCGATCTCCATCTTTATGGTGGCTTCGTCCCCGGTATGCACCATGGCGACGTCATGGGCCATGAGACGATGGGCGAGGTGGTGGAAGTCGGCCGTGGGAATGCAAAACTCAAGATTGGCGATCGTGTCGTCGTTCCTTTCACCATTTCATGTGGCGAGTGCCGGCAATGCCAATGGGGTCAATTTTCACTTTGTGAGCGCTCTAACCCGAACGGCGCGATGCAGGCCAAGCAAATCGGCTATCCGACCGCTGGGTTGTTTGGATATTCAGAAATGTACGGTCGTTATCCCGGCGGACAGGCCGAATATTTGCGCGTGCCTTTTGCCGACGTTGGGCCAATCAAGGTGCCGGACGGAATAAGCGACGAACAGGTTCTCTTCCTTTCCGACATCTTCCCAACCGGTTACATGGCCGCTGAAAATTGCGACATCCAGCCGGGCCAGACGATTGCGGTGTTTGGTTGTGGCCCAGTCGGTCTGTTCGCGATCAAGTCCGCTTTTCTGCTCGGTGCTGAGCGAGTGATAGCGATCGACACCGTTCCGGAGCGCCTGGCGCTCGCCAGGACGTGCGGAGCGGAAACGCTCGACTATACCGACGAAGATCTGCAGCAGCGTATTGTCGATATGACCGGCGGGAAGGGGCCCGACGCAGTGATCGAAGCGGTTGGTCTCGAGAGCCATGGCGCCGGCGGATTGATGGAGACAATGCAGACAAAGCTATCGGCGACGGAACGCCCCTATGCACTCAGTCAAGCAATCCTGGCATGCCGCCCGGGAGGGACGGTATCGCTTCCGGGCGTATTTATCGGTCCGGCCGTGCCTGTACCACTCGGCGCCGTTGTCGGAAAGGGGCTCACGCTCAAGACCGGGCAGACCCACGTCCAGAAATACCTGGAACCACTAATGGACCTGATCTTGGACGGCAAGATTGACCCCTCCTTCCTCATCACACATCGTATCGGTCTTGAAGAAGGGCCAGAGGCCTACAAAAAATTTCGAGATAAGTCCGATGGATGCGTAAAAGTAGTCATCCGCCCCAATGGCTAGTACATCTCTTTACAGGCTCGGCGCCAGTGTCATGGGGCCGAGCGAAAGATCGCCAATCAGCTTGAAAACTCCGGTTCGGCGATGCCGTAAATCGCGCCGGCGAGCTCCAGTAGTTTCTCGACGTCCTTGATGCCAACAAGGGCTCGATCTGTCTCGATTGCATGATTACCTTCAAGGCGATGGAGCGCATCTGTCTCTTTGGTAAGGCGGACGCCGAACATCAGGGCCAGACAGCCATGGGGCAATGGCGACTAATTGTCTGCTCTATCGCGTCCAACCGACACCGGGCGGGCGAGTACTCTCTCGACACCATAACGGCCGCCGGCCAAATCCTCGTTTGAGACCCTGAGCAGGAAGATACGTGGGCTTATTGCATCAAAGATCTCACAGCGGGCGGCCTCCGGTGTCGTGGTCCGCTTCTTGACTGCATGAAGACTGATTGACTCTAGGAGATGCAACGCGTTCGAGCATAAAAAAAGCGAGTGAGTTGACCACCCGCTTTCGCATCAAAGCTACAAACTACTCATCCTCGTCCCAGGACGAGCGCTCAGATTTGCCGGTATCGGGGCGACTATCCCATTCGGCGCTCGCCTGAGCCCAGTGCGCATGCTCTTGGCCTTCGGGTTGCCCCTCTTGCTCCCACAGCTCGAAAGCGCGCCGCGCAATCCATTCCTCACGGTTATTTTCCATCTCAGTCTCCCAATTGCAGCGCACATGCTTTGATCCGCCGCGCGCCGTCCTCAAAACTGCAGCCACCTTGTTGAGCTCAGCCAGCAGGAAACGACATGTCCATTTTCAGGTTCCCACCAAAGCGAAGAAGTGTCATGAAGGTACGATGCCGTACAAAACACCGTTTATGGGCACGGGCGCAAACCCGTACCCATCGAACGCGGTCAAGCGATCTGTGGAGAAGCCGAGCCGAGTTTTACGGACGGCTCGCGTCCCCAGACGCGGAGTTTTCCAAGTTCTTCGACAAATGTTGTCACCGAGGTGTTGCCAGAGAGTTCCAGTACGCCTTCGTCCATATCAGCCGCGACACTAGCCCTTTCAAGAAGAGGGCGTGCGTCAGCGCTGTAGCCGATGAACTTGCAATGCTGGAAGGCGTCGGCCACAAAGTCCCGTGCAGTCGCTTCCCTCAGCAGATCCTCGATGCCTGCATCTGACGGAAGGAGAGCGACGGCATCGAACAAGACAGAAGGCCCGCCATCGATCATATGATGCGCTTCGATGAAGCTGCCGTCGGACGCTGTCACTCCGCCGACCTTCGGAGCGACGAGCTCCACCAAGCCCTTCTCCTTCAAGACAGCGGTCGCCAAGCTCTTAAGCAGTTTCGCATCAACGCCGTCGGTGACAAGCACGCCAAGCTTGCGCCCTTCGAATCGCTTTGGTCCGCGCTCGACAATGCTGAGGGCAGGTGAAGGCTCGAGATCCTGTCTTGTCGCGACAGCAGCAAGCGCCGCCTTCGGTAGAGACGTCATACCTAAACGGTGAGCGACCTCGGAGGCCAGTGTTTCGTCGATGTTGAGCAGGTGGGAGATGATGCGCTCCCGGATTGCAACCGTCTCGACTTTGCTGAGCTCGAAAGTGAGTGCCATGACGATGTGACGCTGTTCCGGCGGCGTCTGGCTAATGAAGAATTGTCGTGCCTGGCTGTAGTGATCCGCGAAGCTTTCGGGACGCAGCTGAACCTTGGGGCCCTCTTCCTCCGCCGCGTAGTGGCGATAGCCGCGAGACTTGCTTTCGCGCGGGCCTTCCCCGAATGAGTTCGGCTCGTAGTTCACCCGTCCGACGGGATTGCGCATTGCCATATGGCCGTCCTGTTGGAAATGCGCGAAGGGACACTTCGGAGCGTTGATCGGCAGGTGGGTGAAATTGGGACCGCCCAGGCGCTTCAATTGCGTATCGAGATAGGAGAAATTGCGGCCCTGCAAGAGAGGGTCATTGCTGAATCCGATTCCTGGCGGTACGTTCTGGGTCATGAACGCGACCTGTTCGGTCTCGGCAAAGAAGTTGTCCGGCATCCTGTCGAGGACCAGTCGGCCGATCGGCTTCACGGGCAGCACCTCTTCCGGGATTATCTTCGTCGGATCGAGTATGTCGAAATCAAAGCTTTCGGCAAATTGTTGGTCGAATAGTTGGACACCGAGCTCCCATTCGGGGAGGTTGCCTGACTGGATTGCTTGCCACAGGTCTCGACGGTGATAGTCGGGATCGGCACCGTTGATCTTCACCGCCTCGTTCCATGCGACCGACTGAAGGCCAAGCTTCGGCTTCCAGTGGAACTTTACGAAGGTCGACTGATCGTCCTCGTTGATGAAGCGGAAGGTATGGACCCCGAAACCTTCCATGAAACGAAGCGATCGGGGGATTGTGCGGTCAGACATGATCCACATGACCATGTGCATGCTCTCAGGCGTCAGGCTGATGAAGTCCCAGAAATTGTCATGGGCTGTCTGGGCCTGAGGAAAGGCGCGGTCGGGCTCCTGCTTGGCGGCATGGATGAGATCAGGGAATTTGATCGCATCCTGAATGAAGAATACCGGGATGTTGTTGCCGACCAGATCCCAATTACCCTCCTTGGTGTACATCTTGACTGCAAAGCCGCGGACATCGCGGGCGAGATCCGCGGAGCCCTTGTTCCCAGCGACCGTAGAAAACCGGACGAACACCGGGGTCTTCTCGCCGGCTCGCTGAAAAACGTCGGCGCGGGTATATCTGGCGAGCGACTCGTATGTCTCGAAATATCCGTGTGCACCGTAGCCGCGTGCATGGACCACGCGTTCAGGTATCCGCTCATGATCGAAATGAAAAATCTTCTCCCGGAAGTGGAAGTCCTCCATTAGCGCGGGACCACGCGGACCAACGCGCAATGTGTTTTGATCGTCAGCGACCGGCGTTCCTTGCGACGTCGTCAGTACGTCGTAGCCATCTTCGGCAGTCTGGTGAAGCTCGCCACCGTTGCCCCGAGAGAGCGTCTGATCGTGAATAGCGACCTGATCCGCGGCTGATTTTGTCTTCTTGGCCATTTGCCTGTCCTCAAGTTTGTTGAATAGAAAAAGGCCGCCTTACCGGCGGCCTCAGACTGCTGACAAACCCCTGGCTGGTCCAGGGGTTTTGTGATTCACTGGGTCATGTTGAAGAAACCTGCTCCCGAACAGACGGCTCTCGA
>NZ_JAUSRF010000033.1 GCF_030811685.1 Neorhizobium huautlense
ATGGGCTCGCATGGCGCTGATTCTCCATTGGAAACCAGGCCAGTAGAATCCGAAACATCATCGAGAATGAGTCAGACCCAATATTGGACGCCGATCAACCCGCCAGAGGGGTCAATATTCCACGCCGAAACACACTCGACCGATCAACGGACAAAATCTTACACGCCCGACGCTGGCTCACCCCATGTTGTTTGCAGACATGAGCCACAGCGTCCCGCTTCACATCGGGCGTCACCACTTTTTTGAAGCAACATCCTTCAAAATGGCATTATCCAGCATCGTCTCCGCCAGCAGTTTCTTCAGCTTGGCGTTCTCGTCTTCCAGAGCTTTCAGCTTGCGGGCATCGGACACCTCCGTGCCGCCGAACTTCGACTTGCATTTGTAGAAGGTCGCTTCGGATATCCCGTGCTTGCGGCAGACATCGGCCGTCTTCAGGCCGCTTTCCTGCTCTTTCAATATCCCGATAATCTGCTCGTCCGTGAACCGTGAATACTTCATTCCGTCCGTCTCCTTGATACGACGGACTCTACCAAAATCTGGAGGAAGTTCAGGGGCTCAGGTCACCTTCGACGACGCGAACTTCTTCTTCCACTCATACAGGGAATGCTGGTTCACACCGCGGCGCTGAGAAACCTCCGCAACCGGATAGCCTCGCTCCGTGATCTGACGCACCGCGTCGCGCTTAAAATCTTCGCTGAAATTCGATCTGCTCATGATGCTCTTCCTGCCTCAAAATTAGGAAAGAAGGCGTCTACAAATCTAGGGGCTATTCACCTCGACGAAATTTGCGGTCGAGGGGCTGAGCGAAGCCCTGCATGACGAACTTGCGCCGCTTGGCATCCATGTCACCATTGTCGAGCCGGGCTATTTCCGTACCAATTTCCTCGACAGCTCGTCCTTGTCAGTCAGAGGCAATATCATCGGCGACTACGAAGCGACTGCCGGAAAGGTGCGCACGGTAGCCGCGATCGAGAAGAAGAACGCGCAAGACGCTGCCATCCTCTCCCAATGGCGCACCGTCTCGGTGTCCACTGACTTCGCCGCTGACTAATGATGGCGATCGTACGAGGGGAGGCCGTTCTCGGCATCCCCTCGCCTCAAAGCGGCATGACCGCTTGATCCTGCGGTTATGCAACCGACGGCATTGAAAGGACAAGACCTTCCGGCGCGAATATCATGCCTAAGATGAAAATATCTTTTAACTTTCCGTATATGCCGCATCCGACCCACAAGGGAAACCAGCGTGACGAACTTCTCCGGCGCTTTGAGCGCGGAATAAGCGTCAGCATCACGCCTACATCGTTGATAATTTCATGCATTTCGGAGACGTCGCATAGGGTGCAGAACGCAGACACTGTAAACTTCGAGCTGTCAGCAAGCAAGATCGATCTGTGTGCAGATGCGATCATCGCCCGTTTAAGTGAAACGACTTCCAGGGAACGTTCGGTTATCATCGTTCCTGTGACGGTCGACGCTCCTATCAGACAGATATCTGCATGGAGGGATCGCAGGAACTCTTCTCACGGCTGACCGGCGAGATTGCTGAAACCGTGCCGGACCGGGCCGCATGGGACGCGGACTCATTACCTGATGCGATCCATATCCTCGTCGCTGCAAGTTTGAGAGCGGCGAGATAGTTGTCGGCACGTCGGTCATATCGGGTTACCAGGCCCCGCATCTGTTTGATGCGATTAAAGAAGCGTTCTACCTGATTGCGCTGACGATAGACCCATCGACTGAAGCTGAAGGTCTTTTTGCGGTTGGTCTTTGCGGGGATGTTGGCCCAGCATTTGCGTTGTTTGGCAAAGTGACGAATTGCATCGGTGTCATATGCCTTGTCGGCAAGGATAGTTGCTCCGGGCTGAACGTCGTTCAGCAGCTTTTCAGCCATGGGCGCATCTGCAGCCTGACCAGCGGTTAATTCCAGGCGAACCGGCAAACCGTCGGCATCGACAAGTGCGTGGATTTTGGTTGTCAGGCCGCCACGCGAACGTCCCATGCAAGGATCGGCAGATCCCCCTTTTTAGCGTTGGCACCATGCTGGTGAACGCGGACACAGGATGAATCGATCATCACGATGTCGCCGTCGTAACGCTTTGAAACGGCGTCCAGAAGGCGATCCCAGACACCTGCTTTGCGCCAACGGGAGAACCGATTGTAGAGCGTCGTTCGCGGGCCATAACGTTCCGGCACGTCGCGCCAGGACGATCCGGTTCTGAAACGCCACAGGATGCCATTGATCACTCGGCGGTCGTCAACACGTTCAATTCCACGGGTATTGGTCGGCAGAAGTGGTGCGATGACGGCCCATTCTTCGTCGCTCAATTCGTGACGGCGCATGGCAATCTCCTTTCAAGGAGATTGAATCACACACCGGCGACGAGATGAACCTCGTTTATGGGGCACTGCCTAGGCGACCGGAGTACCTGACTTAATTTCTTATCCTACACTTGGGTAATCGCGAAAACGCGGTTCATATCCCATCGGGACCAAGTGTTCTGGGCGCCCAGATACATTCCTCGCGAGCGCCCAGCATATCGAAATCTCAGACAGCGGGTTTCAAGCCGCTGCAGTCCTTTTACTTTCCCGATGCCTGCGCCGCATACATATAGCTGTCATAGCTGTATTCGGCGACGCGGAACCATTCGAAGGACTCGTCGCGGAATTTTTTCCAGCCCGGATAGATCTTTGCCCATGCCGGGTGCTTGGCGCTGTATTCCGCGTAAAGCTCGAATGTGGTCTTGTAGGCCGCGTCCATCACGTCGCGCGGCAGCGGACGCAGTTTGACGCCCTTGCCGACGAGCGAACGGATCGCCGTCGTGTTCTTGACGTCGTAAAGCGCCTGCATGTTGATGTTGGCGGCCTTGCATGCGGCGTCGAGCGCCGCCTTGTAGGCATCCGGCAGGCCTTCATACTGGGCCTTGTTGATGAAGAAGTGGATGGTCAGGCCACCTTCCCAATAGGCCGGGTAATAGTAGTTCGGCGCGATCTGGTAGAAGCCGAGGCGCTCGTCGTCATAGGGACCGATCCATTCGGCCGCGTCGATCGTGCCGCGCTCCAACGCCGGATAGATATCGCCGCCTGGCAGCTGCTGCGGCACAACGCCGAGGCGCGACATTACTTCGCCGGCCACGCCGGCAATGCGCATCTTGACGCCCTTGAGGTCAGCAAGGCCCTTGATTTCCTTGCGGAACCAGCCGCCCATCTGGGCACCGGTCGCGCCACCGGGCACGCCGATCACGCCGTAATCGGCCAGGAACTCGTTATAGGCCTCGTTGCCGCCGCCATGATACAGCCAGGCATTCTGCTGGCGACCATTGAGGCCGAAAGGAATGGTCGAACCGATTGCGAATGTCGGATCCTTGCCGGTGAAATAATAACCGCAGGTATGGGCGATTTCCACCGTATTGGCCTTCACGGCATCGATGGCCTGCGGGCCGGGCACGATTTCGCCTGCCTGAAACACCTGGATTTCGAACTTTCCGCCGGTGATCTTCGATAGCGCCTGTGACATGACCACGGCGCCGCCATAGATCGTGTCGAGGTTGTTCGGGAAGCCCGACGTCAGGCGCCATTTGATGGTCGGCAGTTCCTGCGCCACGGCCGGGGCGGCCAACGCCGCGCCGGCAACGGTTGCCGCACCGCCGATGGCGCCTTTCGTCAGAAAGTTTCGTCTGTTGATCCTGTCCGTCATGGTGTCCTCCTCCTCAAGGTTGATATGTGGCGACCGTGTGTGATGCGGTCGAAGATCATGGGTTCTGTTGTGGCGGTGTTTCCGATGGTGTCCCGAAACTTGGGGTCGGGGAACCGAAACCGGGCGTCGGGCTGCCGAAGGTTGGGGCCGCGGCATCGCCGGAAGAGGGCTCGGGTGCGCCGAACGGTTGGGTCGGCGTGCCAAAGGGGTTTTCGCCACCGGCGCCGGGCATCGGCACGTTGAGTTCGATGGTCGATGGATCGACGGCGACGCTGCCCGATTTGTAGTGGGTCACTAGGCCGGGGAAGGTGATGACGATCGCCACCATGACCAGCTGGATGGCAAGGTAGGGCAGGGAACCCATGTAGATCTGCCCCGACGTTACAGGCTGGATCGTCGCCCCGGTTATGCGGTCCCTGTAGGCGCGTGTCGGCGCCACGGATCTGAGATAGAACAGCGAGAAACCGAAGGGCGGATGCATGAACGAGGTCTGCATGTTGATGGCAAGCATCACGCCGAACCAGATCAGGTCGATGCCGAGCGCATCGGCGACTGGTGCGAGCAACGGGATGATGATGAAGGCCAGTTCGAAATAATCGAGGAAGAAGGCCAGAAAAAACACCAGAAGATTGGCAACGATCAGGAAGCCGATTTCGCCACCCGGAATCGAGGTCATCAGGTGTTCGACCCAGACATGGCCGTTGACGCCGTAGAAGGTCAGCGAGAAGACGCGCGCGCCGAGCAGGATGAAGATCACGAAGGATGACAGCTTCGCTGTGGCGTAAAGTGCCGACTGGATCATCGCCAGATTGAGCTTGCGGTTCATGGCGGCGAGAACCAGCGCGCCGACGGCACCCATCGCACCGCCTTCGGTCGGCGTTGCCACGCCGATGAAGATCGTGCCGAGCACGAGGAAAATCAGCACCAGCGGCGGCACCAGCGAGGTGATGACCTTGCCGAGCAGCTTCCAGCCACGCAGCGTGCGCGCCTGCGGCGGCAAGGCCGGAACGCTGGCGGGCTGTAGGAAAGACATCAGGATGATGTAGCCGGCATAAGCCGCCACCAGAAGAAGGCCGGGAACGAGCGCGCCCTTGTACATATCGCCGACCGAGCGGCCGAGCTGGTCTGCGAGAATGATCAGCACGAGGCTCGGCGGGATGATTTGCGCAAGCGTACCCGAAGCGGCGATCGTACCGGCGGCCACACGGCGATCATAACCGTAACGCAGCATGATCGGCAGCGAGATCAGCCCCATCGAGATGACGGATGCGGCAACGACACCGGTGGTCGCGGCAAGAATGGCGCCCACGAAGATGACGGCAAAGGCAAGACCACCGCGGATCGGGCCGAACAATTGGCCGATCGTGTCGAGCAGGTCCTCGGCCATGCCGCTTCGTTCAAGGATCAGACCCATGAAGGTGAAGAACGGGATGGCGAGCAGCGTCTCGTTCGACATCTGCCCAAAAATGCGGTCGGGTATGGCGCCGAACAGGTTGATGGGCAAAAGCCCCATCTCGATGCCGATAAAACCGAACACGAAGCCGACAAAGGCCAGCGCGAAGGCGACGGGATAACCGAGCAGCAAGACGACGATCAGCGACAGGAACATGATCGGCGCGAGATTTTCCGCGAAAAATGCAAACATGTGAACGTATCCTGCTGGCTCTAGAGCGTTTTTGCTTCGGCGTCGGCAAGCGCCACGGCATCGGGCATGGCGCCGCGAAGGATGGCGATGCGCTTGATCAGTTCCGACAGGCCCTGAAGAGCCAGGAAACCGAAGCCCAGAGGAATCATCGCCCAGACAGGCCACAAAACGAGGCCGCCCGTGTTGTTGGAGACTTCGCCGCTCTGGAACTTTGAAAGCACGATCGGCCAGGACAGGTAGATGGTGATCAGGCAGAATGGCAGCAGGAAGAAGATCGTACCGAAAACCTCGATCCAGAGCTGCTTGCGCCGCGAGAGCTGGCCGTAAACCAGATCGACCTTGACGTGTTCGCTGCTGAGCAGGGTCCACGCGGCAGCCAGCAAAAAGGCAGCCGAAAACAGGTACCATTGTGCCTCGAGCCACGCATTCGAGCTGAGGTTGAAAAGCTTGCGGGTGACCGCGTTGATGGCGCTGATCAGTACGGCGGCCAGAAGCAGCCAGGAAACGGCTTTGCCCAATAGGGTATTCATCGCGTCTATCGCACGCGACACGCTCAGGAATGCGGTCATATTTTCTCCTCCCCATGACAGCCGACCGAAGGCCTGCCATCCAGCAATTGCTATCGCCGCCTCGCCACGGCGACAAGAATGCGTCAGCCCTAAATTACCGTCCCTACCCAGTAGTGGGTATGTCCGGCTCAGCCGACGCCAGACCGTTGTCGATCGCGAAGCGGACGAGCCCTGCCGTTGTGGTAATGCCGAGCTTTTTCTTGACCTTCTTGCGGTGCGTTTCGGCGGTCGCCTCGGAAATCGCCAGCGCCTGCGCGATATCGCGGTTGCTGTGACCGCTGGCGATCAGAAGCAGGACATCGTGCTCGCGCGTCGTCAGCAAAGACGATGCGGCATTGCCCTTCTTTTCGAGAAGTACGTCGGAGACGCCGGATGAAAAATAGGTTCCTCCGGCCGCGACCGCCTCGATGGCCGACACGATCTCGTCCGTGGAAACGTCCTTGAGGATGTAACCGGACGCGCCATGCAGAACCGAGGTGGAGATATATTCCCTGCTGTCATGCATGGACAGCATCAGGATTTTCGTCTGCGGCAGGTTTTCGCGAAAAAGCTCGATTGCCTCGATCCCACTCATCTGCGGCATGTTGATATCCATCAGCACGACATCGGGTCGGGCCTGCACAGCCCGTTCAAGTCCCGCGCGCGCGGTGCCCGCCGTGCCGACGACCTCGATATGCTCGAAGGTGCGAAGCAGCGCCTCCAGTCCTTCCAGGACGAGCGGATGATTGTCGATGAGAAGCACGCGGATGGTCATGCCGCGTCCTTCGTCCTGATGGCGGTGAGCGACGCCGATCTTGGCAACATCGCCGTCAGCGTCGTGCCGTCATCCGCCGAGCGGATCAGCAGGACACCGCCGAAATGTGCCATGCGCTCCTGCATGTTGCGGATGCCGAGGCCACCCTCGCTTGTAGCGCTGCGTTTGGCGCTTTTTTCGAAGCCGTGGCCATTGTCGGACACTGTCATGCGCACACGCCCGGCAACCGTCCAGACCTTGATCTCGCCGCGCGAGGCCCCGGAATGTTTTTCGATGTTGTGCAAGGCCTCCTGCGCCACACGGTAAAGCGCCGTTGCCGCTTCCGGTTTGAGCGTGTCGCGGAAAGGCGCGGCATCGAGCGACATGGCAATACCTGTTCTCTCGGTGAAGTCAGACAGTAATGCCTGCAACGCCGCAGAAAGTCCGAGATCGTCCAGCGCTCTGGGGCGAAGGTCATGCGAAAGCCGACGCACTTCCTTGATCGCGCCGTTCAGCGCATCAGCGCCCTTGTCGATGGCCTGAGCCGCATCGTTGCTGCCGCTTTTCACCTTGCGGCTGGCGAGATCGATGGCGTAGCGCACGCCGACGAGGTTTTGCGAGATGCCGTCATGCAGTTCGCGGGCGAGCCGGGCGCGTTCCTGTTCCTGCGCGCCGATAATGCGCTTGGTCAGTTCCTTCAGCTTGCCGTCCGCCATCCGCCGCTCGCGCAGCGTCACCAGAATGCAGGCCGCAAACACGAGAAGCACCGAGGGCAGTGCCGTCAGCGCCACGACGGTGAATGTCCTGCGGATGTTGGCGCGAAGGTCGGCTTTCGCCGCCGCGGTCTGCAAAAAGACGTCATCGAGATAAACGCCGGTTCCCAGCATCCACTTCCATTTGTCGAGGCCGACGGCAAAGGAAAGCTTGTCGGCCATTTCGCCGGAGGAGGGTTTTTGCCATTTGTACTGGTGCAGGCCGCCCCCCGCTTTGGCCTTGTCGATCAGATTGGCGATGACGTGATCGCCGTCGGGATCGGTGAGGTCCAGCCAGTTGCGGCCGGGCCGATAGGTCTGCCTTGGATGGACGATATTGTTGCCGTCATAGTCATAGGCGAAGAAATAGCCGTCCTGCCCGTAATCAAGAGAGGTCAGGATCTCGCGAACCTTTTCCTTGGCCGCCTCGTCATCCGGGCCGGCCGCCTGATAGATGCCCTGAATGGCCGACAGCGCAAGGTTGGTCATGTTCAGCAATTCGGTTTCCTTGGCCTTGAGCATGTTGCGCTCGAAGGTGCCGATACTGCTGCCGATCAAATTGGCCGATTGCAGGGTAATGAACGTCGTCACCGTCAAGATGGCGACGATGAGCGGTATGACCGTCAGCGCGATGATCTGATGCCTGAGATTCATGGCGTCTCCTCCACGCATGACCTGTGGCCATAAGGGCAAGGATTTTGAGAAACCTCAAGTTGTTTCCCAATATTTCGTGCAGGAACGACAGTAAAGTCAGCTTGGCCGCACGCCTGCGGTCAATCCATTGTTCCGTGCGAATGACGTGACACGCGGTCCAAGCAGGCATAGGAAAGGCGCATCATCCCCAATGCGAGCCTGTCCATGCCTGTCCGTTATCGAAGCTTCAAGCTGCATCGCCGATCCCGTGTCCTTTGGGGATCGTTGTCGGTCTGGAAACCGCGCGTGGTATTCTGGTTCGGCGCTTTGGCCATCGGCATCATCAGCGTTGCATTTGCAGAGCTTGCCGATCTGGCGCAGCACGGTTTTGAAAGCCTGAGATCGTCAGGCCCATATATGTTCCTGGTCCCCTTGGTCCTGACGCCTGCCGGCTTCATGGTGTCGGCTTATCTTGCGGCAGTGCTCTTTCCCAATTCGCAAGGCAGCGGCATACCGCAAGCCATCGCTGCAAGACATCTGCGCGACGACAAGGAACGGTCGACATTGCTGTCCTTGAAGATCGCCTTGGGAAAAATCGTTCTGACGGTGCTCGGCCTCGCCTCGGGCGCTTCCATCGGGCGCGAAGGGCCAACGGTACAGGTTGGTGCCTCGATCATGCTGGCCGTCGCACGCTTCGGCGGCATGGCACAGGCGCGCGGGCTTATCCTTGCCGGATCCGCCGCGGGAATTGCTGCGGCCTTCAACACACCGCTTGCAGGCATTGTCTTCGCTATCGAGGAAATGAGCAGGACATATGAGTCACGGGCCAATGGTGTCGTGCTGACGGCCGTCATTCTTTCAGGACTTGCGGCACTTGGACTGGCGGGGAGCTACAATTATTTCGGCGAAGCATCCGCAGCGCCTGCCGGTATGAGGGACTGGGTTCTTGTCCTCATTTGCGGGGTGGGAGGAGGGGCGCTCGGTGCCGGGTTCAGCGCGTCCGCTCAGCATTTCGGGGCAAAGGTGCGGCGCTGGGCGCAGCCACGTCCTTTGAAAAGGATGGTTTCGCTTGCCGGCATGTGTGGATTGGCGATTGCATTGATCGGGATGGTTTCGGGCGGCGCGACGTACGGAACAGGCTACGAGCAGGCGAGAGCGGCCGTCGACGGCAATGCCCTGCCGATGATGTTCTTCGTCGAGAAACTCGGCGCCAGTTTTCTTTCGATGCTATCGGGAATTCCAGGCGGCATCTTTGCGCCATCGCTCTCCGTTGGCGCAGGTTTCGGCAGCACCATCGGCTCGCTTCTGGGCACAAGCATAACGCTGGCAGCCATCCTCGGCATGGCGGGTTTCTTTTCCGGTGTCGTGCAGGCGCCGATGACGGCATTCGTCATCATTCTGGAAATGACAGGCGATCACAAGGCGGTCATTTCGATCATGGCGGTATCGATGCTCGGTTATGTGACATCACGGATCTTGTGCGCGGAACCGCTTTACCACGGTTTGTCGCGGATATTTGTCGCGGCGGCTATCCGCAACCGCCGGGCCTTGGATAGAAAAGAAACGGCAGCCTGATTTGGTCTGATTTTTTTGCGCGATCGGCTACGGAGCAATTCTCGTCGCTCCATAGCCGATTGCTTGCGCCTTATTTCGCCTCGGTTGCGGGAGCGCGCACCTGTTCGTCATCGACCCTTCCAGAGAACCAGTTTGCCAGCAAGGCGCCTGAGATATTGTGCCAGATACTGAAGATGGCGCTCGGTACCGCTGCCTTCATGACGCCCACGATCTTCACCTTCGACAGAATGGCGATCACCGCGGCCCAGCGCATCTTCAGTGGCGTCAACAGCTTTTCCCTGCTGGCGATTCCCTTCTTCGTCCTTGCCGGCATCATCATGACCAATGACGGCATAGCGCGGCGACTGATCAACTTCGCAAAAGCCCTGATCGGCTTCATTCCCGGCGCGTTGATGCTGCCTGAGGCGGCAGGATTGATACGATAGAAGCTGAAAGCATTGCCAGCCTCGCTGCTGGCAATGCTCTCTTCGAGGATCTCACGGCCGGGATACATCGACAAAGTCCGACGCCTGCCTGAAAGAAAAGACATTTATCCGCAAGAGCACCTGCGGTATCAGCCATGTTCGACGATAGCATTGCCGTCCGTTTCCCGCACGGAAACCGGCGGATGGAGGATCCCCGTGAATTTCATTGGCAAAAACCGTCGAATTTCGGCATGTCATTCGGCGGGAGTTTTGTCCGCCCTGATGCTGGCGTTCATTTCGACCCCTGCATTTGCCGTGGATAACCATGTGGCGCTGGATGGCAGTGCGCTCGGCCCTATCTGGGCACTTCCCTTTGTCGGCATTCTGCTGTCCATCGCGCTTGCCCCATTGCTGGCACCGGCATTCTGGCATCACCATTTCGGCAAGGTTGCCGCTTTTTGGGCGTTGGCCTTCATCGTGCCTTTCGCGGCCACGCATGCCACCGGCATCGTCGCCTCGGAAATGACGCATGCGATCCTTCTGGATTATGTGCCTTTCGTCATTCTCCTCACTGCGCTGTTCACGATTGCCGGCGGTATTCTGGTCACCGGCAACCTGCACGGATCGCCGCGTCTCAACGTTGCTTTTCTCGCTGTCGGAACGCTGCTGGCCTCGGTGATCGGCACGACCGGCGCATCCATGGTGCTGATCCGGCCGCTGCTGCGCGCCAATGACGGGCGCCGCCACAATGTTCACGTCGTGATCTTCTTTATCTTTCTCGTGTCCAATATCGGCGGTTCGCTGACGCCGCTGGGCGATCCGCCACTTTTCCTCGGTTACCTGCGCGGCGTCAGTTTCTTCTGGACGGCATCGCATATGCTGGCGGAAATGGGCTTCGCTGTTCTGATACTGCTCGCCCTGTTCTGGGTGGTCGACAGCTATCTCTACAAGGGCGACAGTGATTTCAAAGATTGCGTCGATCCGACGCCGGACACCAAGGAGATGGGCGTTTCGGGCAAGATCAACTTTGCCCTTTTGCTGGTCGTCGTCGGTGCGGTTCTGGTCTCGGGCTCGTGGAAGCCTGGCATATCCTTCCCCGTCTTCGGGTTGCCGCTGGAATTGCAGAATATCGTCCGGGATATCGTCCTGATCGCCGCCGCTATCGCCTCGCTGATCCTCACGCCATCGGGACTTCGCGAGAAAAACAGTTTTGAGTGGGGGCCGATGCTGGAAGTCGGCAAGCTGTTTGCCGCGATCTTCGTCACCATCATCCCGGTCATCGCCATGCTGAAGGCGGCGGAAAACGGTGCTTTCGCACCTCTGGTGGCACTGGTCACCACGCCGGATGGCGCGCCGATCAATGCCATGTATTTCTGGATGACCGGCATCCTATCGTCCTTCCTCGACAATGCGCCGACCTACCTCGTCTTTTTCAATCTGGCGGGCGGTGATCCCGTCGAGCTGATGGGGCCGCTGGCCAGAACACTTGTCGCGATCTCCTGCGGTGCGGTGTTCATGGGCGCCAACAGCTATATCGGCAATGCGCCGAATTTCATGGTGAAGGCAATTGCCGAAAGCGCCGGCGTGAAGATGCCGAGCTTTTTCGGTTATATGGCCTGGTCCGTCGGTATCCTTGTGCCGGTGTTTGCGTTGGTGACACTGGTCTTTTTCCGGCAGTAATCCACGAAAAAACGGCGCGTGAGCCGCGCCGTTTCTGCAAACTCTGACAACAGTATCGAAAGATGGCCAGCCGGACGCCGGCCATCATCGCGCATCAAACGCCGGACTGATGTTCCGGCGCGCCGTGCACGAGCTGCAATTCGGGCGAATGGACGAGATGCAGGTAACGTTCGAATTGCGCCAGAACATCGCTGATCAACTGCTCTCGCGTCATTCCCATCACGTCATAACCCCGGTTTCCGCTTGAGAAATAGGTTCGGGCTTCATATCGGAACTCGGCTTCTCCGGCCCGCACGGGGGTAAAGCTTGCGACCCGGTGGTTGGTCAGCGTCACACCATAAACGAAATCGCGGACACCTTCTGCCGGAGACCGTAGGGCGATAGCGCCGTCCGCCTCTTCGACGACCTCCGATTGTCGCCCCTTTGCACTCAGTTCCGCAGCCACCTGGTCGAGTGCCGGTCGCACCTGTGCGTCGATAAAGCGCCTGACATCCTTTTCCGTCGCATCCGTCAGCATCAGCGCGAGGCGACGTTGCCATGTCTGGCCGGAGGCCGGTTGTGCGGCGGGCAGCTGGTTTTGCCCATGCGCTTCCCGCTGGGCCAGATCCTCGCGCATGCCGAGATAAAGAGACAGGACAAGCGCCAGCATCACCACCGCAAACGGCAGAGCGCTGGCGACCGTCGCAGATTGCAGTGCCGTCAGGCCGCCCGCGAGAAGCAGGCAACCCGCCACAACACCCTCCATGGCGCACCAGAAGACACGCTGGCCGGTCGTGGTCTGCGTCTCGCCGCCGGCGGCAATAGAATCCACCACGAGTGCGCCGGAATCCGCCGAGGTGATGAAGAAGATCGACACCAGTATGACGGCGAGCGTCGATGTGATCGCGGGCAGGGGAAGGTATTCGAAAAACCTGAACAGCCCGACGGAAACGTCGTCGGCAATCGCGGTTCCCAGCGCACCGGCCGCAACACCCGTATCGATGAACATCGCCGTATTGCCGAACACCGTCATCCAGAAGAACGTGAAACCGGCCGGAATGAAAAGCACGGCGGTGACGAATTCGCGAACCGTTCGGCCGCGCGAAATGCGGGCGATGAACATGCCCACGAACGGCGACCATGAAATCCACCAGGCCCAGTAGAACAGGGTCCAGCTATCGATCCAGGGGGTCGGTTCGTAAGCGTAGATGTTGAAGGTGCGCAGAACGAGCGTATCGAAATACAGGCCGAGGTTCTGCACGAAATCGCGGAATAGCTGGCTTGTCGGGCCGACGACGAGAACGAACACCATCAGCAGGATGGCGACGATCAGGTTCGTTTCAGACAGGATGCGCACACCCTTGTCGAGGCCAGTGACCACGGAAACGGTGGCCATTGCGGTTACGACGGCGATCAGCGGCAGCTGCACTTCAATGCCGATCGGGACGCCAAGAAGGTGGTTGAGGCCGGCATTGATCTGGGCAACGCCGACGCCGAGCGAGGTGGCTATGCCGAACATGGTGCCGACGATCGCGAAAATATCCACCGCATGGCCAATCGGTCCATCGATGCGGCTCTTCAGGAGCGGGTAAAGTCCCGACCGGATCGTCAGCGGCAGATTGTAGCGATACCCGAAATAGGCAAGCGACAGGCCGACCACGGCATAGATGGCCCAGGCATGAATGCCCCAGTGAAAGAAGGTCACCGTCATCGACTCACGCATGGCTTCGACGGAACGCGGCTCTGCGGTGGGCGGCGCCATGAAATGCGTCATCGGCTCCCCGACCGCGTAAAACATCAGCCCGATGCCCATGCCGGCGGCAAAGAGCATGGCAATCCATGAGACGAAACGAAAATCGGGCACGGAATCGTCAGGCCCGAGTTTCAATTGGCCGAACCTTCCGAAGCAGAGCAGGAGAACGGAAATCAGGAAGATGCCGACCGAAAGAAGGTAGAACCAGCCGAACGCGCCGAGAATGTAGGTCTGGACCGCGCCGAACAGCGATCCCGCCTGGCCGGGAAGGACGACGCCGACAGCCAGAAAAAGACCAATGACGATGATGGAGCCATAAAAGACCGGTGGATTGATGATGAAGCTTTTCATGATCGATAATCGTCTTTCATGTTTCGTGCGTGGAAATGATGTGGCCCCGCCGATGGGCGTCATCTCATTGGGATATCGTGCAAATTAGGCAGCAGTCATGCAAAGTCCACCTCCCGGTAACGGATCTTCTGCGGCTTGGTGAATATTGCCGTCCGCGCCGTCCGGACGCGCCTATGACGGTGCGGAAATGCGACAGGGCGTGAGCCATGATCAGGTTGACTGTGGTGCGCCTTCAAGCTGAAGCGGAGGCGACCTGCCGGCTTTCTCGTCACCCTTGTAAAGTGTGACATGCGGGTAGGGGATTTCGATGCCGCGGCGGTCGAAAACCTGCTTGACGAGTTCGTTATAGGCACGCCCGGCACCCCAATGCCCGCCTGCCACCGTTTTGATACGGGCTCGCACGACAACGGCGCTTTCTCCCAGCGACGTGACACCATGCATGTCGAGCTTGTCGATGATCTGGTCGCCCCATTCGGTCTGCATGAGCAGGTCGAAGGCTTCCTGCATGGCTTCCTTCACCTCCGCGATCTTTTCGCGATAAGCAACGCGGATTTCGGCGACGTGGTAGCCGAAATCCTTGACGAGATTGGAGACGGTATCGACCGACGAGAAGGGAATGAGGTGCAGCGTACCATCGAGTGAACGGATCGACACGGAACGGATGGTCAGTTTCTCGACGACGCCACTGACGCTGCCAAGGGCCACGACGTCACCTTCGTTCATGACGTTTTCAAGCTGGATGAAGACGCCGGTGATGATGTCCTGCACCAGCTTTTGCGCGCCAAAACCGATGGCGAGACCAAGCACGCCGGCACCGGCCAGCAACGGTGCGATATTGACGCCGATCTGCGCCAGCGCCAGCATGGAAACCAGAACCACAAGCGCGATGGTGAATGCGTTTCGGAACAGCGACAGCAGGGTCTTTTCCCGGCTGGTCGGGACCGAGCCGAATTCGGGATTGAGCCGGTACTCGACCCAGGACGATACGGCGAGATAGGCGACAAACCCCAGCAAAAGAATGATCAACGCTGCAATGGCCGATCCGCTGATGCGCTGGCCGGCTTCGGAAGACAACCAGCCGAGAAAATCGATCAGTCCCCATGCCTGGGCGATGGCAATCACCACGCCTATCGTGACGACGGTGCGAATGACCTGCATCACGCGCGGCACAAAAGCCTTCAGCCGTCCTTCGAGCGCCGGCAAACGAAGCCTCAAATCATCGGGAAGCCGCAGACCGGCATTGGCGAAGCGACCAATAAAGGCGATCACCAGTCCGCCGACGATGACCGCAGCCACGGATTTGAGCGTCGCCGAAATCATGAAGGGCAGTGCCGCCATCGGGTTGACCAGCCAGACCACGAAGGCGGCGACGAGATAGGCAATCGCCAGCATATGCCAGATGCCGGCGAGAAACGCACCACTGCGGCTGATAAAGTCCCCGCGGCCATTCGATGCGCGGGAGGACAGGACGCGCCGCACCCGATCGCGGTTCTGGAGAATGACGATGATTGCAATGACGAGCGCCGTCAGCATGACCAGCACGCGGATGGCCTGAGCGGCTGTATCTGAAACGTTCGTTGCGATGACAGGAGCCGCGAACATGAATGTGTAGCCGACAAGCGAGATGGCGCGCGCCAGCCAGAAATACCAGTATGCTGCAGTTGTGTCCGAGATCGACAGAAGCCGAAGGGCCGGCAAGCGCGGCTGCAGCGCAAAACGCATGGCGACCTTCAGCATTTCCACCATCAGGAAGGCGTTCAGCAGCAATGTCTGGTTGATGTCCATGCGACCGCTTCCGGCGCCGATAACCTGCAAGGCGATCAGATACCCTGCACTCCAGGCCAACGCGACCGTCACGATGTCGGTGATTGTCGAAATGGCGGTCAGGATGATCCGCAGCGGCCATGGGCGGCCGGCGGCGCGCCGGTCCAGACTGCGTTGCAGGACATAAGCCAGCATCCGCAACACGAAAAAGGATGCAAACAGGCTGGCCCCGACAAGGACGACATTGAGGACAAGTGTCTGAAGGACGCCGTAATCCACCGTGCCGGAACCGGAGAAAACCGTCGCCACGGCCGCCACGCCGCTCCAGATCGCGGCGCCGCCTTCCATGATCTGCTCGGCTGCGGCACGAGTATGCTCGGCGATCTGCGTGGCAATCGTCTGATCTTCCGGCGGTGGCGCCTTGGCCTGATCGGTCGAAACCTCGCTTTTCAACCGCGTCAGAAGCGCGTTGCGGGCCTCGTCATTCTCCAGGATGCGAATAAGCTCATCGATGCTGCTTGAAGGTTTCGCAGAGGGCGGTGACGCTTCCTGCGCAACCGACAGGGTGGGAGAGAAGATCAGGATCAGCAAGAAAAGCAGGCTGGCAGCGGCATTCCGGAGAGGCATAACGTCCTTTCGGCGTTTGAAGTTCTCCCAAAAGCATGCCTCTCGTGGCGTGCCAGTCAACCCTTGCGCAAAGATAAATCTGCGCGCATGCCAGGAACTGACAAAAAATGACAGATGATCGTACAGTCGAGAGTGTAATATTGGAAGGCGGGGGCACCGGCATGACGATCATCAAATCAAAGCAGACGGGTGATACTTGAAGCATGTAGGGATAACAACTTGAGCGATTTGGAAAGATGCTGGGAAATTGTTCCGATCATGGAAATGCAGGCTCTCTCCTGTCGATCTGGTATCGTCGAATGATTTCTCCGCGGCCCGTGGATAGGAGGCGAAGGTCGCAAGGATTCCATCGAAAGGCTTCGCGTTTCGCGAGATAAAGCGGTTCTTCGTGAAGAAGAGCGGTTTGCATTAAACTGATCGTGATCACCCTTAATGCCGCCCAGAACCCGAAGAGCTGGATATCTGGGCTTTGCTGCTCTAATTGCACAAATAGCGCGTGCTGCGGTGCTGCGGGTTTTCCCGAAATCCACGGAGACTTTGATCAACCTTCCAACCAGGGAGCGCGAACCCATGTCTTCGACAAACAATCCGGGCCGCATTCGATCCACCCTCCGCGATTTTCTCAATAGTGGCGCTTCAGGCGGTATCGTCCTGATGATCGTCGCCGTACTGGCACTCGTGACCGCGAACTCGCCGATGGCGGAAAGTTATTTTCATGCCTTGCACATTTATCTCGGGCCTTTGAGCCTGCAGCACTGGATCAATGATGCGTTAATGGCAGTGTTCTTCCTGCTGGTTGGCCTCGAAATCAAGCGTGAGATGCTAGACGGCCAGCTGTCGACCTGGAGCCGCCGCATTCTGCCTGGTGCCGCGGCGGCTGGCGGCATGGTGTTTCCGGCGCTTTTTTATGTCTGGATCAATTGGGAAAACCCGATGGCCCTTCGCGGTTGGGCAATTCCGACAGCAACCGACATCGCCTTTGCACTAGGCGTCTTGTCCTTGTTCGGATCCCGCGTGCCTGCCTCGCTGAAAATCTTCCTGGCAGCGCTGGCGATCATCGACGATTTGGGGGCCGTTGTCGTCATCGCGCTATTCTATACGTCGGATCTCAATCTTCTGGCGCTCGGCGGTGCCGCGCTCGTGCTTGGCAATCTCCTTCTGTTCAATCGGATGAAGGTCAAGGTGCTTTGGCCCTATCTGGTGATGGGTGCCGTCCTCTGGGTGCTGGTCTTTGCCTCCGGCATTCATGCGACATTGGCCGGTGTCATGCTTGCCCTGACCATTCCGCTAAAACTGACGCCCGGCACGCCGGAAGCGACACATGCGGAATCGCCGCTTCACCGGCTCGAGCATTTTCTTCACAAGCCGGTCGCTTTCATCATCGTCCCGATTTTCGGCTTCGCCAATGCTGGAGTATCGCTTGCAGGCCTTTCGATGGGTGTTTTTTCCGAGCCTTTGACGATGGGCGTGGCCACCGGATTGCTGTTGGGCAAGATTGTCGGCGTTCTTGGAACCGTCGCGGTGCTTGTGAAGCTCGGATTTGCGGATCTGCCCGCCAAAGCCAACTGGGGACAGATGACCGGAACAGCGTTTCTCTGCGGTATCGGTTTCACGATGAGCCTGTTTATCGGGTTGCTGGCCTTCGATGACCCGACAGTGCAGGATCATGTAAAAATCGGCATCCTTCTGGGATCTGCTGTTTCCGGGATATTGGGTGCTGTCTTTCTGGGCGTTTTCGGGCGGAAAACCGGGTAAGTCGGTTTCGTCCGCGTTTTGGTCATTGTTGAGAAGCGTTTTTCAGCTTGTGAGGCTTTTTCAGTTCTCGATGGTCAAGCTCAATCAAATCCGTGAATTCGATGAGATGCTGTTTGTTTGGCGCCCACGTTCAGGCATCTCGGCGGGCAATCGACTGCTTTTCTGCGTCAGCTGAACAGGAGACCTGTCGCCTACCAGACCGCCAACCACTGCTGGCAACGCTCAATCCTATTGCTTTTTAGTCAAGTTGGGCTGTCATTTCATTGGCCTGGCATCATCAATGTCCCGAGTGAAACGGCGGGTCACGAGTTCGTATCCGCTCAAGAGCTTACGCTGCCGGTGCGCACGTGGGTCTACGAGATTACCTTACAACCTATCGCGCCTCTATTTGAGTAGCTTTCACTTACTGGAAGCCGATAGCAATGCTGCTCAACCGTAGGGGTTTGCCAATACGGGAAGCTGTTGTTTTTTCGTCGTACTGCGTGGTTGCAATCGAGAGACTGTGTGCATCCAAAAAAGGGTCTCCCGTCTTGCTCTTCCTTTCGATTAGGTGGCCGACATGCTCAACCTGAGAACTGATTTTCCCTCCGAGATCAACAACACGGTTGCGGTTTGGTTCTCACATGATAAACATGACCTTTCCTGGAAGGTTTTCATCTGGTGCAACACAGAGAAATTGTCATGCAATTGAATGAGAACCGCTTGGATGCTCCTGAATAATGGATGGCGTCGCATGAGGAATGGCAAGAGTGTGTATGAGTAATATTGCTCCGCATGCGATGAAGGTTTGTACGACGGCACGGCCGGTTACTCGAATAAGCCTCCGGTCCTGCTTTTCAAGCCGGCACTGTTTTTGAAGTGCCAGTTTGAAGGTACCGAATGATGACATGGGACTTGAATATCCTTTTCCGCCGGCATGCCGATGGCATTGCTCGCGCCTTGCGGCGCAGAGGCGTCAATAACGAAACTGCCGCGGATCTGACGCAGGATACGTTTGCTCGTGTTCTTGCCCGACCGCCGCTTGCTGCGACGCAAAACCACAATCCGCAGGGTTATCTCTATCAGGCAGCGCGCAATATCTGCATCAATCACCAGCGGCGCGAAGCGCTGATCGAAACGGTTGGTCTGGATGACGAGGAGGCGATCAATCTCGCCGATCCTTCACCATCTCCCGAGCGCATCGTTCATTCGCGGCAAAGCCTGATGCGGACATATCAGGCGCTTGGTGAACTGCCGGAACGGACGCGGCAGGCTTTTGAAATGCATCGTCTTGGCGAAAGAACGATTGCCGAAATTGCCGAGGAGCTCGGCATTTCCAACACGCGGGCGTGGTCTCTGGTGCGTGAAGCCTATAAGCACCTGATCGGGCGGGTCGATATTTCCTGATTTATTTTCGCTTCGTTTGAGAATATCCGCGGCGCTCGCTTGTAAGAAAGAATAGAGGCGATGAAGTCGCATAGCCAGCCGAGAGGACCGTGATGAACGAGATGCCGGAACAGGATCGGCTGCTGGACGAAGCGATCGACCTGATCATCCGTTATCAGAACGATGCCGCCAACCCGGTGGCGACAGACATGATCCGCGCTTGGCGTGCGCGAAGCCTGCAGCACGAGGATGTCTGGGCGCGCGTTTCGAAAGTGCATGGTGTCTCCGGCACGATCCTCACCGAACAGCGACGGATAGAACGGCGGGAAAGCCTGGGCCTTTCGCGCCGGAATTTCACCATCGGCGGCCTGATGGCGCTGGGGGCCGGCGCAACCGCCTATACTTTCGCCCCCGGCATGATCCTGCAGGCGAGGGCAGACCATATCACCGCGAAGGGAGAAATCCGCAGGATCGACTTGCCGGATGGCAGTGTTGCCACGCTCGGGCCGGAAAGCGCGATCGCACTCGATTACAAAAACGAGGCGCGACGCATCGATCTCCTCGCGGGCATGTCGTTTTTTGATGTCGCGGCGGATCCAGGCCGTCCTTTTTCCGTATCGTCCGGCGGCCTGCGTGCAACAGCGCTTGGCACGGCATTCGATGTGTCGAGCGATGCGGGCATTCTCACGGTCTCCGTCGATCATGGGCTTGTCGACGTGCAGGCGCCGGGCGCGGCTTTTTCCGCCGGTGTGAAACTTTCCGAGGGTGAATGGATGGCCTTCGATCCGGCCTCCGGTGGCATCGATCGTGGCCAGCGGGAAAAAAGTCAGATCGCATCCTGGCGCGACAAGCTTATCATTGCCGAGCGGGAAAGCGTATCGGCGCTGGTCGCGCGTATCGGCCGCTGGATACCGGGACGGATCGTCATCGCCGATCCCTTTATCGGCAACCAGCGGGTCAGCGGCCTTTTCGACCTTAATGATCCCGCACGCGCGCTTGAAGCAGTCGTACATCCGGCCGGTGCACATGTGCACCGGATTTCCTCGCTGCTCACAGTCGTTTCGCCTCTCTGAAAAAAGTTGAGTGAAACGGTGAATATTTCTCCATGCCGATTGTAACAGTCATAGGGACAGAAAACAGCGTCGGAGACGAGCGAGCCTGTCCGGTTACGACATGAAGCATTGGAGAGGTCGACGGTATGGGGCGCAGGACGAACACGGTCATATTCGGGGGAATGAAAGGTCGCGCGTTGGCGGCGTCATTGTTGATGTCGACCGCGATCGGTTTCGGCCTTGGCGGAATGCCGCGTGAAGCGGTCGCGCAGGCACAGGCTTCCTTCAGTGTCCCTGCCGGTCCGCTCAACCGCGCGCTGACGGCTTTCGGGCGTCAGAGCGGGGTGCAGGTCACCTATCTTGCATCCATTGCTGCGGGCAAGATGTCGCCCGGCTTTTCCGGATCGGCAACGCGCGAACAGGCGCTGGCAAGGATACTCGAAGGCTCAGGTTTGGTTTATTCCTTTCCCAATGCCACAACGGTTGCGATTTCGGCGCCGACGGGCGGGGCTGATGGTGTCGCCGCCGATGGTTCGACCATGCTGCGCACCATTCAGGTGGACGGCGTGGGATCCGACAACAGCACTGTTGCTGCAAGAAACAGCAGCGCAGCGACAAAGCTGGATGCGCCTCTGATCGAGACCGCCCGTTCGGTATCGGTGGTCACACGCAAGGAAATCGAGCAACGCGGCGTGCAGGATATCGTCGAGGCCGTGCGTTATTCGGCCGGTATCGTCACCGATCGTGCCGGTTTCGATCCACGTTTCGACACGGTCGAAATCCGCGGTTATGACGCAACATCGACCGGCGATTACAAGGATGGCCTTCGCCAGCCCTATCTGAATTACGGCATGCTGCGCACCGATCCATATGCGCTGGAACGCGTCGAGGTCGTCAAGGGACCGGTTTCGGTTCTCTACGGTGCGGGTACACCCGCCGGCATCATCAACAAGGTGTCGAAATTCGCCAATGGCGAGCGTATCCGCGAAGTCGGGACATCCTACAGCACGGAAGATCGCCGGCAGGCTGCGTTCGACATCGGGGACAAGGTCTCGGAGGATAGCGACTTTTCCTATCGCCTCGTCGGTCTGGCGCGAACTGGGGAGACCAACCTGCAGATCGCCGATGACCGCTATCTCCTGCAGCCATCGATCACCTGGACGCCGTCTGACCAGACGTCATTCACGATCTACAGCCTCATTCAGAATTCGAATACCGGCGGTGGTGTCGGCGCAGTCATCGATCCTGACGGGAATGTCCTGAACTTGCGGGCAAGCGATCCCGAATACGATTTCAACAAGATCAAACAGCGTCAGGTCGGTTACGAATTCGAACACGAGTTCAACGATCTCGTGACCTTCAGGCAGAACCTGCGTTACTCTGACATGAACTTGCGCAGCCGTTACCTGACGATTGCCGACTGGACCGGTACGGTCGCACATCGTATGCCTTGGTCTGTTCGCGACGATACCTGGGTCTTTCAGGTCGATAACCAGTTGGAATGGACCTTCGATACAGGCCCAGTATCACATACACTTTTGACCGGTGTGGATTTCATGAAGGTCAGGGGATCGATCGGTTATGGCTACAGCGCCTCCGACCCGATGTTCGACCTCGACATCAGTAATCCGGTCTATGGCATTGATGGTCCGACGGCACCCTACAACTTCCTCCTGCTTGATCGAGATCTCCAGCAGACGGGCATCTATGCTACGGATCAGTTGGAAATCGACAATTGGCGCTTCACGCTCGGTGGCCGATATGCCTGGGCGAAGCAGGGTGCTGATGGAACGCAGGGTGGCGTCGCCTACAGCGAGAACATTGATAAGGGCGCCTTCACCATGCAGACGAGTGCGCTTTATGCCTTCGATAACGGGATATCTCCGTATGTCAGCTATGCCACGTCCTTCGATCCAGTGACCAACCTTCCGGTTCCCGGTACGAGCTTGAAAGCCGCCCAGGGCGAACAGTTCGAGGCCGGCATCAAATACCAGCCGCCTGGTACGGACATCCTGCTTTCGGCGGTTGCTTATCACCTCGTCGAAAAGAACAAGCCTGTCCTCGACGATCCGCTGCTTGGAACCTATCGCTCGCTCGGTGAGCTGACAAACAAGGGGATCGAGCTGGAAGCGCGCGCGAATTTCGCCGACGGATGGGATGTAATCGCCGCCTATACCTACGCGCATTCGCGGATCACAGCAGGTGCAAATGTTGGCAATGAACCAGCAGTGAAGCCAGCGCATGTCGCCTCGCTTTGGGGCAATTACACGTTCGCGGAAGGCACGGCGCTGGACGGTCTGTCGGCTGGCGCGGGTATTCGTTACGCCAGCTCTGCCTTTACCAATGAGGCAAATACCAAAAAGAATGACGCGACCTTTTATGTCGATGCCTCGCTCAATTACAATTTTGGTGCGATCGACAAGAAATATGATGGCCTGACGGCTGCGTTCAACGTGCGAAATATCGCCGACAGCAAGGACGTGGTTTGCAACGGGACCTATTGCTCGCTGGCACAGGGGCGCAACATGACGGCATCGCTGAAATACCGTTGGTGATGCCACAGGATCTGCGCTTTTCCCGCCGCCTACTGATGACCCTGGCATTGACGATGCCATGGTCGATCTCCAGGCCTGCGCAAGCGGATGAGGGCGGGATCGTGTCGCTCGATTACGGTCTCGCCTCGACCATGCTGATGCTGGGCGTGACCCCGGCCGCCGTTGTGGCGCGTGCAGACTGGCAACAATGGGTCGTTGATCCGCCCATGCCGGAAAGTGTGGCTGATCTGGGTACTGCGACCGAAATCAATCTCGAAGTGCTGGCAAGGCTGAAACCCTCGCTTATCCTCAGCACGCCGTTTCTGGCAGCGTCGCGCTCCCAGCTCGAAACGATTGCGCCTGTGAGAGAAGTCGATATTTATGGTGGCGGGCGCGAAGCTCTGCCGGCTTCCATTGTCGCGACCCGTGATCTTGGAAAACTGCTGCGACGGGAAAGTCAGGCAACAGCGTTTCTGGCGCATGCCGAAGCAAATTTTGCCGACTGTAACCGGCGTATCGCCGAGCTTTCGGCGCCGCCGGTCGCACTCGTCACGCTGATGGACGAGCGGCACGTCCGCATCTATGGCGGCTCCGGTCTTTACCAGGGCACGCTGGACCGGCTGGGCGTGAAAAATGCCTGGCAGGCGGAAACCAATTTCTGGGGTTTTCAGACGATCACCATCGAACAACTGATCTCCTTGCCGGAAAATACGCATCTGATGATTTTCGAGCCGCTGACGCCCCCCGACATCCTGCAGCGCCTCGATGACAGCCCGCTCTGGCATGAATTGCCGTTCGCGCGCGCAGGCCGCGTCTCGGTGCTGCCCGGTGTCTTGATGTTCGGCATGGTGCGCGAAGCGATACGTTTTGCCGAACTGCTGACCGATCGGCTGGAGCAGCTCGCCTGATGTCGGTCCGTCTTTTCCGGTCACCCGCGACCGTCGTTTTTATCCTGTTTCTGCTGGGTCTGTCCCTGTCGGCCTGGAATATCGGCCGCGATGCCTGGCTGTTGTTTGAACCCGCCGGGCATTACGACCCCAAACGCGTGCTGCTGGTCTATTCAACCTTTCCGCGCTTCATGACTGCGTTGCTTGTTGGTGCTGCATTGGCGCTTTCCGGCGTGATGTTGCAGCAATCTCTGCGCAATCCGCTCGCCTCGCCAACAACGCTTGGAACCTCTGCCGGCGCCAATCTTTCCCTGGTGCTGAGCCTCCTGTTCTTTCCATCATCGCAGGGGTTTGGCCGCGATACGATCGCAATTGCCGGTGCCGCCGTCTCCGCCTGTCTCGTGTTTGCCATCGGCAGCCGCAAGGGGGCATCGCCGCTGTCCTTCATCCTTTCTGGCCTGATGATCGGCCTGTGGTGCAGCGCGCTTTCAGCCGTTTTTGTTCTGATGAACGATCGTTATCTGTCGGGATTGTTCATCTGGGGAGCGGGTTCGCTAGCCCTGCAGGGATGGACCGTACCGTTCTCGCTGCTTCCCAAGATCATCGCCTGCGTGGTGGTTGCCGGGCTGATGGTTCGGCCAATGTCGCTGATGGAACTGGGCGATGCTGGCGCGCTTTCGGTCGGTCTGTCGGTTCGAAAAGTGCGGGTTCTGGCGATCGCCGTTGCCGTGATCCTGTCGGCATTCGTTACCAGTGCCGTCGGCATTATCGGATTTGTCGGCCTCGTGGCTCCGGCGATTGCCCGGCTTGCCGGAGCACGGCGATTTGCCCAGCAACTGGTCTGGTCACCGCTGATCGGTGCCGGACTTTTGCTGGTGACGGATGAGACGGTCAAGCTGCTGTCCGCCGCTTTTGGCGCCTTCCTGCCGACTGGCTCGATGACGGCGCTGTTCGGTGCTCCGGTCGTTCTCATGCTTCTCGCGCGATTGCGAACGGAGAGCCGCCGCCCACCCAATTTAGGGCAGGGCGCGACGCGCTCTTGGCATGTGCCACGCTTCATGCCGGCACTTTTTCTTCTCACGCTGGCCATCGGTGTCGTCGCCGCTATCCTGATCGGCCGGGCACCGACCGGGCAGTGGGAGATTTTGCCGTTTGCGGAATGGCAGAGCATTCTTCCCTATCGCTGGCCGCGGGTTGTTGCCGCATTGTCGGCGGCGATGATGTTGGGAGCGAGCGGCGTCATCCTGCAGCGATTGACCGGAAACGAGATGGCCAGCCCCGAGCTTCTCGGTATTTCGGCCGGCGCAACCGCCGGAGTGGCACTGGCACTGTTCACGGTTGCCTCCGCAGGGTTCGCCGTTCAGCTGGTTTTTGCGGCATTCGGTGCGCTCGCCGTTCTGGTTATGGTGCTGCTCCTCGGTTTACGCTCGGGTTTTTCGCCGGAGCGGGTGCTGCTGGCCGGGGTGGTGCTGACGGCCCTGCTCGATGCACTGATCGGTTTCCTGGCGGCGGGCGGTGATCCCCGCGCCATGATGCTGATCGGCTGGATGTCCGGCTCCACCTCCCGGGTCGATCAGGCATCGGCACTGTTCGCCCTGGCCTGCGCGATCGTGTTCGCGGCGCTGGTATATCCGGCGGGACGGTGGCTGACCCTTTTGCCTCTCGGCCGAGAAGTCTCTCACGCCGTCGGGATCAAGGTGCCGGTCGCGCGTGCATCGCTTCTGGTGCTGTCTGCCCTGATGACGGCGGCGGCGACGCTGATCGTCGGCCCTTTGAGTTTCGTCGGGCTGGTTGGACCGCATATCGCCCGTGAACTGGGTTTGCGGGGCGCACTTTCCCAGATGATCGGAGGCGCGATGGCGGCCGGCCTGTTGATGCTGATTGCCGACTGGCTGGGCCGGATGATCGCCTTTCCCTACCAGATGCCGGCCGGATTGATGGCAGTCCTGCTCGGAGCGCCGGTGCTGGTTTCCATCCTGATGAAAAATGCCGAAAACGGTCAGCGACGGTGGTTGCGATGACGGAAGATATCGATGTTTCCAACGGCTTTCGTTTGACAAATACCATATCGTTCGATCTACGGCCTGCGCGTGGCGGTGAACCTTATCGCATATTCATCGCTCCGCCTTCCGGGGATATGCCGGCCAGCGGCTGGCCGATCCTTTATCTGCTGGACGGAAATGCATGTTTTCCGCTAGCCGTCGCTGCTCATCGTATCCAGGCGCCTTATCCCGGTGGCACCAACATCGCTCAAGGCATCATCGTGGGGATAGGTTATCCGACGGAGGACCTGTTCCATCCCCTGCGGCGCTCATGGGACCTGAGCCCTCCACCCGGCAGAACCTATCCGCCATTCGAGACCGGTGGTCCTCCTGTCAGAACCGGCGGCGCTGAAGAGTTTCTGGAGTTCATCGAAACCGAACTGAAGCCCCATATCACCAAGGTGTTTCCGGTGGATGCCGATCGGCAAAGCTTGTTTGGTCATTCGTTCGGTGGGCTGTTCGCGCTTTATACGCTATTTTCACGGGCAAGGAGTTTTTCCCGTTATATCGCCGCCAGCCCTTCGATCTTCTGGGAAGGCTGCCGGGTACTCGATCTGGAAAATCAGTTTCTGGCGAATGTTCCTACCGGTAAAGAGGTGAAACTACATCTTTGCGCCGGTGAGCATGAAGGCGAGGAGCTTGCACCATTTCAGATTGATGCGGAGGATGCATCGGCGCGCTTGAAACAGAAAAAAGAGGCCAGGACTCTCGTCCACGTGAATGGACTGGCGGCAAGGCTTTCAATCGCCGCTCCGCCAGGCATGCACGTCGAACATGAAATCTTCACAGGTGAAAACCACATGTCGGCCCTGCCGATCGCAATTGCCCGAGCTATTAGGCTTTGCTTCGAGTGGCGAAGCAGCGGCCTATGCTTGAGAAAAAGGCATGGGCACATCGGGTGTGAATTTGTCGCCAGTCCTTGAGTCTTCCGAACGTGTTCTCGATCTTGTGGCGCTTTTTGTATCGCGCCATCGCAGCCCGTTCGACAAGACGAAAATGATGCCACTCAGGATCAATCGGTCATCAACTCGTGGAACGCCGTGGGACCGCGGAAAGTAGGGCTCAATCCGGCACATTTGCCCGTCTGACAACAATCACGACTAACGTCCGAGATGATTGTTCCATAATACTGATTACCGAATTTTATTTGTGTAAGGGCTATTTAGTAATGCGACAGTTGGGCCAGTTAGAGATGCGACAGTCTCGCCTCTCGACGACTGGTCAAAGCCAACGTTGGGAGCAAGGATGACGACCTTCAACCTGGTCGAGACCATGAGCGGTCGGAGTCGTCATGTCCTTTTTGATCACCATGTCGCAGAAAGAGTTGCATCGCCTCGAACTTATCCAAAAAATCCGTGACGAACGCCTGACCGTCGTCCAGGCAGCCGAACAGCTCGACCTCAGTCGCAGCCAGGTCCACCGGCTGCTGCAGGCCTATGACCGGGACGGTCCGGCCGGCCTTGTTTCCAAGAAACGATCACGGCCGAGCAACCGGCGTCATAGCGAAGAGTTTCGCAATGCGGCGCTGGATCTGATCCGCGAACGCTATCTGGATTTCGGCCCGACACTGGCGCGCGAGAAACTGATCGAACTGCACCGGATCTCGGTCGCCAAGGAGACGCTGCGGCAATGGATGACCGAGGCCGGCATCTGGATCTCGCGTCGCGAGCGCAAGAAACGGGTCTTTCAGCCACGCGGCCGGCGCGACTGTTTTGGCGAACTGGTACAGATCGACGGGTCGCATCATTGGTGGTTCGAGAACCGCGGCCCCAAATGTGCCCTGCTCGTCTATATCGATGACGCCACCGGCAAGCTCCTGCATCTGCGCTTCGCCCGATCGGAGAACACGTTCGACTATCTGCATGCGACCAAGGCCTATCTGCGGCAATGGGGCAAGCCGCTGGCGTTTTACAGCGACAAGCACGGTGTTTTCCGTGCGCTCAATGCGTCGAAGACAGACCGGACAAGCGGTCTGACGCAGTTCGGCCGGGCGCTTTACGAGCTGAACATCGACATCATCTGTGCCAACACTCCACAAGCCAAAGGCCGAGTGGAACGCGCCAACCAGACGCTGCAGGATCGGCTGGTCAAGGAGATGCGGCTTCGCGGTATCGACACGATCGAGGATGCCAATGCCTATGCACCTGAGTTCATTGCGGATTTCAACGCGCGTTTCGGAAAGCCACCGCGTAATCCGAAAGACATGCACCGGCCGCTGGCCGACCATGAGAACCTCGATGGCGCCATGTGCCACAAGGAAGTGCGCACGCTCTCACAATCCCTGACGCTGCGCTATGACAAGGTGCTGTTCATCCTCGATCCGACCGAGATTTCGCGGCCCCTGGCGGGCAAGAAGGTGATCGTCTGCGATTATCCGGACGGACGGCTCGAGATCATGCACGAGAGTTTTACCCTGCCCTACAGGACGTTCGATACGTTGCGTTCTGTGCATCGCGCGCAGGTCGTCGACAACAAGCGGCTGGACGACATGCTGTCTATCGTCGCCGAGATGCAGGCAAAGCGTGAGCAAAAGCACAAGAGAAGCGGCCCACGCCGCACCGGCCAGACGGATCATATGTTCGGCATTCGCGACGGCAGCATCGCCAACGGTTACCAGAATCGGGGGCGTAAACCGGGGCGGCGGACGGATTTCATGAACGATCCAGCGGTGATTGCGAAGCGAGAGAAAGCGTTGTCGAAGCAGCCGCCAGCGGCGGAATAGGGATCGTCAATGTAC
>NZ_JAUSRF010000034.1 GCF_030811685.1 Neorhizobium huautlense
CTTCATTGCCTCATTCGAACGCGGCCGGCAAACCCGGTGGTTCGCATAAAACAAAACCCCGCCAAAAAATGACGGGGTTTGTCAGCAGTCTGAGGCATGGCTGCAGGAGCAGCCATGCCTCAAAACCTGAAAAAACAACACCAGTTTTTTACTGCTGTGCGGTATCTTGTCACACGGCCCGGCTTGACGTACTCCAGATCGCGAAGGCCCCAGGCCGATTAATGGTGCCGTTGGTGGTGCTGCGTTTCAGCACCATGAAACTCATGATGTTGGGACTGCAATGAACCTGTACTTGGAATACCTGGCTGAGATCAAAAGCAGAGAAACTCAAGGGCTTGCTCCCAAGCCGATCGATGATGGCGCTCTGACGGCCGAGATCATCACGCTGATTGAGGATGCCGGTAGCGAGTACCGGGCAGATGCCCTCAAGTTCTTCATTTATAACACACTTCCGGGCACCACCAGCGCTGCTGGCGTCAAGGCTGCGTTCCTCAAGAAGATCATTCTCGGCGAAACCATCGTTCCGGAAATCACGCCCACTTTTGCGCTGGAACTCCTGTCGCATATGAAGGGTGGCCCCTCGGTTGAAGTACTGCTCGACGTCGCGCTGGGCGATGACGCAGCGATCGCCAGGGAAGCCGGTGAAGTCCTGAAGACTCAGGTCTTCCTTTACGACGCCGACATGTTCCGTCTGCGTGATGCCTACAAGGCCGGCAATGCCGTCGCCAAGGGTGTGCTCGAGAGCTATTCCAAGGCAGAATTTTTCACCAAGCTGCCGGACGTCGAAGACGAGATCAAGGTCGTAACCTTCATCGCCGCCGAAGGCGATATCTCGACTGACCTCCTGTCGCCGGGCAACCAGGCGCATTCGCGTTCCGACCGCCAGCTGCACGGCCAGTGTATGATCACGCCGGAAGCGCAGGCGGAAATCGTCGCGCTTCAGCAGCAGCATCCTGACAAGCGCGTCATGATGATCGCCGAAAAGGGCACGATGGGCGTCGGCTCTTCGCGCATGTCCGGCGTCAACAACGTCGCGCTCTGGGCCGGCAAACAGGCCAGCCCCTACGTGCCTTTCGTCAACTTCGCGCCGGTCGTTGCCGGCACCAACGGCATTTCACCGATCTTCGCGACCACTGTCGATGTGACCGGTGGCATCGGCATCAACCTGAAGAACTGGGTCAAGAAGCTCGGTGAAGACGGCAAGCCGATCCTCAACAATGACGGCAACCCGATCCTCGAGCAGAAATATTCGGTCGAGACCGGCACGGTCCTGAAGATCGACGCCAAGAACAAGAAGCTCACGGACGAGAGCGGCAAGGAACTTGTTGATGTCGCCAGCGCCTTTACGCCCCAGAAAATGGAGTTCATGAAGGCCGGCTCGTCCTACGCCATCGTGTTCGGCAAGAAACTGCAGACTTTTGCCGCCCAGACGCTGGGTGTCGAAGCGACGCCTGTCTTTGCTCCGAACAAGGAAATCGCCATCGAAGGCCAGGGCCTGACGGCGGTCGAGAAGATCTTCAACCGCAATGCAGTCGGCGTCACACCGGGCAAGGTCCTGCATGCCGGCTCCGACGTTCGCGTCAAGGTCAACATCGTCGGCTCGCAGGATACGACGGGCCTCATGACCGCGCAGGAACTGGAAGCGATGGCGGCTACCGTCATTTCGCCGCTGGTCGATGGCGCCTATCAGTCCGGTTGCCACACGGCTTCCGTTTGGGACAAGAAGGCTCAGGCCAACATCCCCAAGCTGATGTCCTTCATGAACAACTTTGGCGTCATCACCGCGCGTGACCCGAAGGGCGTCTACCATTCGATGACGGACGTCATTCACAAGGTGCTGAACGACATCACCGTCGACGATTGGGACATCATCATCGGCGGCGATAGCCATACGCGCATGTCGAAGGGCGTTGCCTTCGGTGCTGACTCAGGCACCGTCGCGCTGGCTCTTGCCACCGGCGAAGCGACCATGCCGATCCCGCAGTCGGTCAAGGTCACGTTCAAGGGCACGATGCAGCCCTATATGGACTTCCGCGACGTCGTTCACGCCACCCAGGCGCAGATGCTCAAGCAGCACGGCGACAACGTTTTCCAGGGCCGTATCATCGAAGTGCATATCGGCACTTTGCTCGCCGACCAGGCCTTCACCTTCACCGACTGGACGGCCGAAATGAAGGCCAAGGCATCGATCTGCATCTCTGAAGACGAGACGCTGATCGAGAGCCTGGAAATTGCCAAGTCGCGCATGCAGATCATGATCGACAAGGGCATGGACAATGCTGCCAAGACGCTGCAGGGCCTGATCGACAAGGCGGACCGCCGCATTGCCGAGATCCGCTCGGGCGAAAAGCCGGCGCTGACCCCGGACGCCAATGCGAAATATTTCGCTGAAGTCGTTGTCGACCTCGACCTGATCGACGAGCCGATGATCGCTGACCCGGACGTCAACAATGCCGACGTTTCGCGTCGTTACACCCACGACACGATCCGCCCGGTTTCCTATTACGGCGGCACCAAGAAGGTCGACCTCGGTTTTGTCGGCTCCTGCATGGTGCACAAGGGCGACATGAAGATCGTTGCCCAGATGCTGAAGAACATCGAAAAGGCCGAGGGCAAGGTCGAGTTCAAGGCACCGCTCGTCGTCGCAGCTCCGACCTACAACATCATCGATGAGCTGAAGGCCGAAGGCGACTGGGAAATCCTCCAGAAATATTCGGGCTTTGAATTCGATGACCTGAAGCCGAAGACGTCCAACCGCACCGAGTATGAGAACATTCTCTATCTCGAGCGTCCGGGCTGCAACCTGTGCATGGGCAACCAGGAAAAGGCGGAGAAGGGCGATACCGTTCTCGCCACCTCGACCCGCCTGTTCCAGGGGCGCGTGGTGGAAGACACTGCCGAGAAGAAGGGCGAGTCGCTGCTGGCTTCCACGCCTCTGGTGGTTCTCTCCGCGATCCTCGGCCGCACGCCGAACATCGAAGAGTATCGCTCTGCGGTCGAAGGCATCAACCTGACGAAGTTTGCGCCGCCGAAAACGACGCCGATCGACAGCCGTTCGGTTCATTATTAAGCCGGGCCAAGTCTAACTGTCATTTTCGCCCTCGCTTTCTGCCGGAAGCGGGGGCGAAGTATTTTGAGGACAATCTCAGCCGCCCTTGACTGCCCCGGCGGTGAGGCCTGCGACGATCTGCTTCTGGGCGAACATGGTCAGCACCAGAACCGGCAGGGTGACGATCAAGGCTGCGGCGGCAAGTGGCCCCCAGCTGACCTGTTCGAAGGACAGCATGTTGTAGACGGCGACCGGCAGCGTGCGGGTTTCGCGGCTGGCGAGCACGATGCCGAAGACAAAATTGTTCCACGAAAAGATCACGGCCAGAATGAAGGACACGACGATGCCGGGTTTGGCGATCGGCAGTGCCACGAGGCGAAAAATCTGCCAGGTGGTGGCGCCGTCTATGCTGGCGGCTTCCTCCAGTTCCTTCGGTGTTGTCTCGAAATAACCGATCATGATCCACACGACGATCGGCACGGTGACGACGAGATGGATGATGATCTGCGGCCACAACGTGCCGAGCAGGTTCAGCCATTGAAACAGCAGGAACAGCGGGATCAGGAAAGAAAGGCCGGGCGTCATGCGCGCGATCATGATGACCATGGCGGCCCGTTCCGCCTTCAGCCGTGCGATTCCGTAACCGGCGGGTACGCCGATGACGAGGGCGAGGAAGGTGGCTGCACCTGTGACAAGGATCGAATTCCAGAAATAGAGAAGAAAATTGTTCTCCTCGAACACTTTTGCATAGTTCGACCACGCCACCCGTTCGGGGATCAGGATCGGCGGATAAGCGCCGTTGTCGATCTCGAATTTCAGGGACAGCGAGATCATCCAGATGAAGAACAGGATGACCGGCGAGACCATCACGAAGGCCGCGAAAAACAGGCCGATCCGATTGAGCATACGATGGGTCATGCGGGGGATCATCAGCGGTCCTCCATGTCGGACCAGTTGGTGCGGGCGCGGACCATCATCAGCACGAAGGACAGCGCCACGATGACGACGAAGAAGACGACGGCCATGGCCGATCCGTACCCGATGTCGTAATAGGCAAACGCGGTGTTGTAGAGGTAGATGTTGATGGTTTCCGAGGCCGTGCCGGGGCCACCTTGTGTCATCGCGTAGATGATGTCGAAGCTTTTGACGGCATCGATGGAGCGGATGATGACGGCGATCATCAGGAAAGGCGCGATCATCGGCAGCGTCAGATAGCGGAATTTCTGCCAGGCATTGGCGCCGTCGATTTCCGCACTCTCGTAAGGTTCGCGCGGGACGGCGGCGAGACCACCGAGCACGATCAGCATGATCAGCGGTGTCCATTGCCATGTCTCGACCAGAACCAGCGAGGGGATGACCGTCGACTGGTTATAAATCCATTCCTGCGCGCCGATGCCGACCAGCGACAGGAGATAATTCAGCACGCCGAGCTGCGGGTGAAACATCATCGTCCAGACCAGCGCGATGGCGACCGGGGTCGCCATCATCGGCATGACGAAGACGCCGCGCAAAAAGCCGCGCAGCGGAAACTGACCGTCGAACACGAGAGCGGCAAGCGTTCCAAGGAACAGTGGTGCGACCACCGAGAGCACGGTGTAGATCGCCGTGTGCCACATGCTCTCCCAGAACCGCATGTCGCCGGCGAGCCGGATGTAATTGTCCAGCCCTATAAACGTCTGGTCCTGTCCAAGCGTCCAGGAATTGACGCTCATCCAGAGGGTGAACACCCAGGGGAAAACAATGACTGCGCCGATCACCACCAGGGCGGGCGCGACGAAGGGCCAGTAATTGGGGGAAAGCCCTGGCGGCTTGCCCCCTTTTGCTGTCACGGCGTCTGCCGCGGTCGTATCAACGGTCACGGAAGCCATTATCCCTCGCTGCGTGCCAGAACCGGTGCGAACTGGTCGCCCGCTTTCTTGAGCTCGGCAGCCGGATCCGCGCCGCCGATCATGTTGGTGAGCGCCACGCCGTAGATGTCGCGGAACTCGGTGACCGGGATGATGACCGGCAGCGCCAGCTGCGAAACCTTGCCGGAAGCAACGACGGCATCCACCCATTCGCCCGGCATGGTAACGCCTTCGCGCACCTTGGCATCATCGAGGATCGACTGACGATACGGCACGCCGGCACCGGCCTGCAGAAGGTGCGCACCCATTTCATGGGAGATCGCCCATTGGCAGAACAGATAGGCGGCTTCCTTCTTGGTGCTGGCGGCCGTAACGCCCAGACCATCGCCGAATGTGCCGGCGGCCTGTGCGGCAGGGCCCTTGGGGATGACGCTGTAACCGGTCTTGCCGACGACACGGGATTTTTCCGGGTTTTCGATCGGCGGCGCGAAACCGACCCCATCGAACCACATGCCGACCTTGCCCTGCAGGAAGGCGGACTGTGCTTCGGCCCAGTTGAAGCCGGAGACGCCGACCGGGGCCGCCTTGGTCATCAGCGTCTGATACATTTTTGCGGCTTCGACGGCTTCCTTCGAGTCACTGGTGACCTTGCCATCGGTAATCGGGGTGGCGCCATATCCCAGCATCAGCGAGGTCCAGACCGGCGTATTGGCATTTTTCAGGCCGCGCGCAACGAAACCGAATGTGTTGGTGGACTTGTCGGTGAGGGCTTCGGCCGTGGAGACCATTTCCTCGAAACTCTGCGGATATTTCAGGCCCTTGGCGTCGAACAGTTCCTTGTTCCAGTAGACGATCCAGTAATCGACGGAGAAGGGCAGGGAGCGCAGGGTGCCATCGGCATCTTTCGCAAATTTCAGGCCGGCCTCGGCGAAATCGCCTTCCACCATGGATGGATCGGTAAGGCTCGGATCCTTGAAGAACTCGGTGAGATCGGCGAGCCATTTGCCCTTTTCATACTGGCGTTTCTGCACGTGGTAGCTCAGGTGCACGACGTCGAAGCTGGGGCGGCCGGACGACAGTTCGATCGTCGTTTTCTGGCGTTGCTGCTGTTCGGGCGTGGCTTCGGCATTGACCTTGATGCCGGTCAGCGCCTCGAAATCCTTCATGTATTTCAGGAGAATTTCGCCACGCGGGCTTTTGACGAGGTTCACTTCCAGCGTCGTACCGGCAAACTTTTTCCAGTCGACGGCAGCAGATGCAGGGCGGGCGCCGACAAGGCCTGCGGCACCGAGTGCGGCGGAGCCTGCCAGAAAATTGCGGCGGGTCGGGGTCCAGAATGTTGATGTCATGATGTCCTCCTCCAAGGTTTACCGGGATCTCCTCATCTCGGCTCATGAACGTTGAAATTCTGCTTGTTCTAAATCCTGAGGGCGCGGTCCCTCGCATGTCCGATATGCTTGACGAGTGCTGCGACCGCATCTTCGGCGGATCGGCGCTCTATGGCGTCCAGAACAGTCATGTGCTCGCCCATGACCGAGGCGACGCGGCCATTGATGCGAAAACGCTCCTGGTTGATCAACCGCATCTTGATCGAATTGACGCGGTAGACATTGGAAATGATGCGGTTGCCGAGCGCATCGATAAAGGCGTCATGCATGCCCCAGTCCACCGCCTGTGCTTCCGCCTCCAGTTCCGGCGTTTCGTTGCCGGCGGCAACGGCTGCGGCAAGCTCGCGGTGTTTGGCGATCATCCTGCCGATCAACTCATCGGATGCAGAATGCACGAAGAGCGCAACGGCTTCCTTTTCCAGAAACAGGCGCAGCTGAAATGCTTCGCGGATCAGGTGCAGGTCGATATGGGCGATCTGCAATCCGCGCTGCGGCACCGTCTTGATCAAGCCCTCGGCCTCCAGCCGCGGGATCAGTTCGCGAATGGCGCCGAGCGGCAGGCCGGTCAGTTCGACCAGACGGCGTTGCGACACGAACTGGCCGGGCCGAACATCACGCGCCAGCAGGTGCCGGGTAAAGCTTTCATAAGCCTTTTCCCGAAGCGTGGGTTCTTCCACCTGCTGGTCTTGATGCTGGATTGCCATTTTTGTTCCGGTGGTCCTTATGTTTGCTCAGGCCGCCTTGCTGCGGAAAAGCCTGTCGAAAACCATGCCGAGCTGATTCTGTGTCTCCGTTGATATGGAAAGCAGCGGCGCGCGAACCGCAAGCCATTTCGGGTCGCCCAACTCGCGCGCCAGCATTGCCTTGACGGCGGGGGTGACAGGATGTTTCAGAAGTTCGACCACAAGCTCCACAACGCGGGGATCGTCACGGCCTTCATTGGCCATGGCGCCCACTTCCTGCGGCGCAAAATTGGCGACGCCCGAAATCGCACCCTGACCGCCCATACGCACGCCCTGCGCCAGATGCCGTTCATCGCCGATCAGGATGATCAGGTCGGAGTGATCTTTCAAAAGTGCCTGCGTGTGATCCCAGTCGCCGCCCGAATCCTTGACGCCGGTAACGATGCCCGGAAACGCTTTTCGCAAGCGGGCAACCAGCGGCACGCTCAGCGTCACCATGGTGACGGACGGAATGTTATAGACGAGAATGTCGCGTGCCTTGGCGCCGAGCAGCGAGAACACCCGGGAAAACCAGCGGAACAGGCCTTCATCGCTGACATTCTTGAAATAGGACGGTGGGGCGAGCAGGATATTGCGCACGCCGAGATCGAGTGCATGGCCGGCCTGAGCTGCCGCGTCCTCGGCCGAATCCACCAGCACGCCGACCACAATCCGGTCGGGCGTCACGCCACTCTCCAGGACGGCGGCGAGAACTTTTTCGCGCTCGCTCATGCCGATCGACGAGCCTTCACCGGTCGTGCCGAAAAGCGTGCAGCTGTTGCAGCCGCCGGCAAGGCTGCGTTTCACCTGCGCGATCATCATGTCGAGCAAAATGTCACCATTCTCGTCAAAAGGGGTGGTCAAAGCGACGGAAAGACCGAAGCGCGTCATGAGTGTCTCCTCCACTGAGATCTTAGTGGTAGCAAACTAACATGTCAGATGTCAATAATGGTGATGCCGCTGAGTACCGACCAAATCCAGCAGATCACGCAGAACAACGAGGTCAATATTGCGCACAAGGTGTCGCCGCCTTGGGTTGGCGTGGCGACGAAGCTCAATAGATACTTTGCGTGGACGTTGGTGCACTTTCATAGGATGGTGGTGGAATGAAAACATTCAGGATTGCCATTGCCGGTTTTGGCGGCGTGGGGCGGGCGACGGCCCGCCTGCTTCTTTCCCGACGCGCACGCTACCGCCAAGTCTATAACGCGGATGTCCGGCTGGTTGCGGTCTGCGGATCTCGGTCGGGTCTTGCAAGCACGGACGGACTTGAGGAAGAGCAGCTGACCACGCTTCAGGAGGGGCTATCCGGCCCTGCCTTCATCGACGAAAGCCGCGCCGATGTCCTGATCGAGGCTGGGCCCACTGATTTCCGTAGTGGTGGACCGGGGCTTGCCTATCTTCGTTCGGCCCTATCCGTGGGGCGCGATACGGTGGTCATCTCGAAAGGCGCACTCGTGCACAGCGGGCGAGAGCTTCGCCGGCTTGCGCAAGGATCGGGCGCGCTCTTGAAACTGAGCGGCGCTGCGGCCGCCGCATTGCCGACTGTCGATCTTGTCCAGCATAGCCTCAAAGGGTGCGAGGTGCTGTCGGTCGAGGGCATTTTGAACGCCACCACCAATTACCTGCTCGATGCGATGATCACGCGCGGCATCGGCTTTGATGAAGCGTTGCGCGAGGCGCAGGCCGGCGGTTTTGCCGAGGCCGATCCGCGCAATGATACGGAAGGGTGGGATACCGCCTGCAAGCTTCTCATCCTCGCCAATTTCGGCCTCGGCGCTGACCTGGATATGGATGATCTGCGTGTCGAGGGTATCCAGTCGGTCACCGCCGAACGGATCGCGTTCTGGCGCGGGCAGGGCCTCGTGCCAAAACTCGTCGGCAGTCTTTCACATGTGGACGATACATTTCGGGCCGAGGTCGGAATTCGTACCTATCCGCTCGCCGATCCATTCGCCAATATTCGCGGCAAGGACAAGGCGATCCGCATCGTCACAGACGCCATGGGTGAAACGATCGCCATCGGCGCCGGAAAGGAACCACTGGCAACGGCAGCAGCGGCGCTGAAGGATCTGGAGCATATTCTTGAAACGCGTTTGGCGGTCCCGCGATAATTCTTCCGAACCTCTCTGATCCGTCAGGTGGCGCCGAGGAGCCCTGCGCTGCCATTGTAACGGCTGAGATAGGCAAAGCTGCGCCTGGCAAATTCCGCCGGATCGGGCGGGTTGTCGTGCTCGACGACAAAGGAGCGGGCGCCGAACTGGACCGCCGTCTTGAGAAGGATCGGCCATATCAACAGTCCGGCCCCCACGTCCTGCCATCCTTCCTCGACATCATAGTCGGCGCCGACATCCTTGACATGGGCGGATATGAGATAGGCCTGCAGACGCTTCAACCACTCGGCCGGATTGCCGCGCGCGCGTCTGATCCATCCGATGTCGGCCTGCCATTTCAACGCGCTGCCTGCGGCTGCGCGAAACAGGTCCTCGATCCCGCATCGGCCTGTTTTCAGCGGATCAAAACCATGTACACCGTTATGATAACCCAGCAGGATACCGCGCTCACCGAAGGCCTCTGCAAGCTGCGCCAGTTTTTCGCCGGCCTTGCTCCAGTCCCTGGGGTCGAACGGATCATCCAGCGGCATCGGGTTCACGAACACGCTGGGAATAGAGGCCTCAAGGCAGCCATCGATGATGGCCTCAGGCCCTTGCAGCAATGTCGGCATGGTGATGTGGATGGAGGGACAGGAGAGCTCGAAGCGGGCAAGGCTTGCCTGAAGATCTGACGGAAAAGCCAGATGGCGTTCCAGTGCTTCAACCGCCTGAAATCCGGCAACGCAAGCCGCAGCCAGTTGTGCGTCGAGACCGCCCAGTCCGCGCATGGAATGCAGCTGCAGCGAAAAGACGAATGTTTCCGGAGAGTGGTCGGCGCGCATTTTTGGCGAAGCCATAAGTTCACCCTGTGAGGCTGCAATTGCTGCATGCATTTAGTAGGGCAGGGGCGCGCATGGTCAAGACCCGCCGTCCTCATCGCCCGGATCCGGCGCGGCCTGTCTCAGATCGCCGCCATCCAGCCTAGACCTTCCTCGGTTTTTGCAGCCGGACGATATTCGCAACCGACATAGCCGCGATATCCGATGGCATCGATCTCCTGAAAGATCCGCCGATCATCCAGCTCACCCGTCAGCGGTTCGTGGCGGTTCGGAACGGACGCAATCTGGATATGGCCGATGCGCGGCGCCATCTTTCTCAGAGCCGTAATGACGTCACCATGCAGGATCTGGCGGTGATAGACATCGAATTGCAGGTTGAGATTGGGCCTGTCGAGATCGAGGACAAGATCGAAAGCGCGGTCGAAATCGTTCAGGAAATAGCCCGGCATATCGCGTTTGTTGATGGGTTCGATGACAAGGCCGATACCGGCCTCCGCCGTCACATCGGCCGCCTTTTTCAGGTTCTCGCGATAACAGGCAATGGCCGCCGGATCGTCGCAAGGTGCGATACCCGCCATCATGTGCAGAAGCGGTGTCTCGATCGTTTTCGCGTAGGAAATGGCGGTGACGAGTGCTGTTTCGAATTCTTCCCGTCGGTCGGGGAGACTGGCAAGCCCGCGATCTCCGGCCGCCCAATCGCCCGGTGGCATGTTGAAAAGTGCCTGCTTCAATCCCGCTGAACGAAGTGCGTCCGCAACAGTTTTTGCAGGATGGTCATAGGGAAACAGATATTCCACGGCGGTAAAACCGGCGGCCGCAGCTGCCGCAAAACGCTCCAGAAATGGCCGTTCGGTAAACATCATAGACAGGTTGGCGGCAAATTTTGGCATGGGGTCACACCTTGTCCGGCATGCCGGGCAATTGCAGCCCGGCGATCTGCGCCAGAAGGCGGGCGACGGAACTGTCATCGTCGCGCCCCATGCCGGCTGCCTCCGTCATGATGAAAAGCTGGAGTGCCGCCGCCGTGATCGGCAAGGGGAATTTTTGCGCGCGGCCAATATCGGAGACGATGCCGAGGTCCTTGGTAAAGATGGAGACGGCGCTGTGCGGCGTGTAATCGCCTTCCAGCACGTGCGGCACGCGGTTTTCGAACATCCAGCTATTGCCGGCCGATTTGGTGATGACATCGAAGACCCGGGAAATGTCGAGGTCCAGGCTCTTGGCAAAGGTAATAGCCTCGCAGGCGGCCGCGATATGCACGCCGGCGAGCAACTGGTTGACGATCTTGAAAGACGATCCTATGCCTGCCTGCTCGCCGAGCTGATAAACGGTGCCGGCCATGGCATCGAGTGCCGGCCGCGCCGCCTCGAAGGCCTCCGTTGATCCGGACGCCATGAAGGTGAGTTCGCCCGAATTGGCCTTTTTCGATCCGCCGCTGATCGGGCCGTCGAGATAAAGCAGGCCTGCGGCCTCAGTCCGCTCTGCGAAGGACTTTGCTTCGGCAGGCGAGATGGTTGCGCAGGAAACCACCACCGATCCCGGTCGCATTGCGGTGACAATGCCCGCCTCGCCAAACAGCACCGCCTGTGTCTGGGCAGCGTTGACGACGACGACCACCGCAATATCCGCACCGGCTGCGGCAGCGGCCGGCGTGGGGGCGACCTCGCCCCCTTCATTCCGAAATGTTTCCAGCACGCCGGGATTGATGTCGTAGCCGCGAACGAGATGGCCGGCCTTCAATGCCGAGCGTGCCATGCCAAGTCCCATGGAACCTAGCCCGATGACAGCGAGGGTGATCTGACGAGACATTTGAATACCTCCCGAAGCGCGATGCCGTGCAATCTCAGCGCTAACATAGCTTTCAAAGCACATCCTCTTGATCGTTTCAAGCAAGTTATGTTAGCGCTGAGATGGTCGTGGAGAATGACAGATGACGAACGAGCGCCGTTGGGCGGACACATCCGGTTTGCCGCCAGCGCCCGATGCGACGGCAAAGCCGGTGACGCTTGCGCATGTGGCAAGGCTTGCGGGTGTCAGCGAGAACACGGTGTCGCGTGTCATCCGCGACAAGGGCTCCATTGCGCCCGAGACCCGGCAACGGGTGAATGCGGCCATCGAGCAGCTGGGTTATGTGCCGAACCGCGCGGCAGGGTCGCTTGCATCATCGTCCTCGCTGATCATCGGCGTCATTCTTCCGTCGCTCTCGAACATCGTCTTTCCGGAAGTGCTGCGCGGTATCAATGCCGGTTTGAGCGCTACGCCATACCGACCGATGATTGGCGTGACCGATTATGATCTGGATATCGAACATCAATTGATTGCCTCGCTTCTGGCATGGCAACCGGCCGCCATCATTACCACCGGGTTCGACCACACCGTTGGCGCGCGTCGCATGCTGGAGAACAGCCGTGTGCGGGTCGCGGAACTGATGGATATCGACAATGCGCCGATCGATCTGGCTGTCGGCCTGTCGCATCATGAGGCCGGCCGGGCCATGGCGCACCATCTCGTTCAGCGCGGTTATTGCAATATCGCCTATGTCGGCCATGACTGGACGGCGGATCGCCGTGCCCATGCGCGGTATGTGGGCCTGTGCGAAGGGCTGGCAGAGACGGGCTTGTCGCTTGTCGCCGAGTGCCGGACCGATCAGGCGAGTTCGACGCTTGAAGGGCGCAAGACCCTCTCCAACCTGCTGTCGGGCGGTGTGCATATCGATGCCGTTGCCTTTTCCAATGACGACATGGCGGTCGGCGGTTTCATGCATTGCCTTGCGGTCAATATCGCGGTGCCCGAGGAACTGGCGTTGATCGGCTTCAACGGGCTTGAGATCGGTCAGGTTCTCCCCAAGCCGTTGACGACGGTTTTGTCCAACAGGTTTGCCATCGGAAAGACTGCGGTCGAGCTTCTGCTCGCAGGCGTCCAACGCCCGGATGAGACAGTGAAAATCGATACAGGCTTTTCAATCGTTGAAGGGGCAACCGCCTGAATCGGGCTTTTGCCAGAAGGGGGAATGACATGCTGCTTGGAGCAATTGCCGACGATCTGACCGGAGCAAGCGATCTGGCGCTGATGCTGTCGCGTGAAGGCATGCGCACGGTCCAGACAATCGGCGTGCCGCCGGCCGATTTCGATCTTGGCGATGTCGATGCGGTCGTGGTGGCGCTGAAATCACGCACCAATCCGGCAACGGAAGCCGTCGCCATGTCGCTGGAAGCGCTCGTATGGTTGAAGGCATCCGGTGCGCGCCAGATCATCTTCAAATATTGCTCCACCTTCGATTCCACCACCAAAGGCAATATCGGACCGGTAACGGATGCGCTGGTCGCAGAACTCGGTACCGACCTGACCATCGTCTGCCCGGCCTTTCCGGCAAATCGCCGGACGATCTACAAGGGGCACCTGTTCGTCGGCGATCAACTTCTGTCTGATAGTCCCATGCGCCACCATCCGCTGACGCCGATGACGGATTCGTCGCTGGTGCGCCTTATGGCGGCGCAGTCCGTCCTGCCGGTCGGGCTGGTTTCGCATAATACGGTTGTCCGGGGTGCAGACGCTGTTCGAGAGGCATTCTCCGATGCCAAGCGGCGAGGTGATCGAATCGTGGTCATCGATGCGATTTCCGATGCCGATCTTCGTGTGATCGGCGAGGCCGTTGCCGATTTCCCTCTGATCACCGGCGGCTCGGGCATTGCCATTGGTTTATCCGAAAATTTTCGTCGCACGGGTCTGTTGCCTACGAACAGAACCGCCGGAACGTTTGCGGTACCGGCCGGTCGCGCCGCCATTCTCGCCGGTTCCTGTTCCGAGGCGACGCGCGGGCAGATCAAGCGGGCCATCGAAGCCGGCATTCCGGCGCTGAAACTCGATCCGGTCACGATCACCGAAGGAAAAATGACGGTTGATGAGGTGCTGCGATGGGCGCTTTCGCAAACGGAAAACGTGCCGTTGATCTATTCGAGTGCGGAGCCGGCAGATGTTCTTGCCGCGCAGAAGGAGCTCGGACAGGAGAGGGCGGGCGAGATCATCGAAAAATTCCTGGCGCGGACGGCGATCGGCCTGCGCGAAAACGGTTTTAGGCGCCTGATCGTCGCCGGCGGCGAAACCTCGGGTGCCGTTGTGGGGGCGCTTGCGCCTGCTGCGCTGTTCATTGGCCCGGAGATCGATCCGGGCGTACCATGGACATTGACGCTGGGTGAGGGCGAGCCGATGGCGCTCGCCCTGAAATCGGGCAATTTCGGCGGCCCCGATTTCTTCCTCAAGGCTTGGGAGATGCTGAAATGACGGCAATTCTGTCGGAAGAGGCCCGCCTGCGCGACGAAATCGTCGAGGTCGGGAAATCGCTGTTCGACCGCTGTTTCACCTTCGGATCGACAGGCAATATCAGCGCGCGGCTCTCCAATGGAGACCTGTTGATGACGCCGACCAATGCCTCGCTCGGCGCGCTCGATCCCGCCCGTCTGTCGAAATTTTCCGCCGAAGGTATTCATGTCGATGGCGACAAGCCGACCAAGGAGGCGTTTCTGCATCAATGCATGTATTGCGAACGGGCCGGTGCCGGTGCCGTCGTGCATTTGCATTCCACCAATGCCGTCGCCATCAGCCTCATCGACGGGCTTGATCCGGATGATCTTCTGCCGCCGCTGACGGCCTATTATGTCATGCGGGTCGGCAAGCTGCCGATGGTGCCGTATTTTCCGCCGGGCGATGTCGCGCTGGCCGAAGCGGTGCGGGAGCGTGCGCGTGAAAGTCATGCGGTACTGCTTGCCAATCACGGACCGGTCGTCGCCGGAAAATCCCTTCGCGAAGCACAATATGCCACGGAGGAACTGGAGGAGACGGCAAAGCTGTTCCTGATGCTGCGCGGCGAAAGGATCAGGCCTCTGACGTCGAAAGAGCGTGATGAACTTCTGGCGAAGCAGGCTTGAGAGCTTGCGCCGCCCGAGTGCAGTTTGTACCGGCCACCCAGTCCGCGCAATTTACACATCGCGCACCTCAAGCTTTTCCTTGACCCTCATTCCGTCTTGGTCACTATCCGGAAAAACCTCGAAACGAGTGAACGCCGCCATGAGCGAACAGGAACGTCGTCTTTTCGTCAGCGCGCGCATGGTTGCCGAACGGGCAGGTGTATCGCGTTCGGCTGTCTCGAGAACATTCACCGATGGCGCGAGCGTTTCTGACGAGACGCGCAAAAAGGTCCTCGAAGCTGCACAAAAGCTTGGTTATCACGTCAATCATCTTGCAAGGGGGCTGCGTGAGCGCAGCAATATCGTCTGCCTCGTGGTGGCCGATATCACCACGCCGATCCGTGCCAAGCTGGTGGACGAACTGACCCGCAAGCTGCAGGCCGCCGGCAAGATCACCATGGTGATCAACAGCGAGACCGATACGGAAAGCGTGTCCGCCGCACTCGGCATGACGCTCAATTACCGCGCCGATGCAACGGTCGTTCTCTCCGGCACGCCGTCTGCGTCGCTGATCGAAACCTGTCTTGCCAACGGTCAGCAGGTGGTGCTGATCAATCGGGATGATCGCCTGTCCGGGGGGCACAATCTCGGCGTGGACAATGCCATGGCCGGACGCGAGGCGTTTTTCCTGCTGCGTCGCGCCGGTTGCGAGCGGCTCGGCGTGGTCACCTCGACCGCCCGCACAGCCAGCCTGATCGAGCGTGAACGCGTTTTCGTCGAGGCTGCGGAAGAAGCCGGTGTTCCAGTGACTGTCACAGCAGCGGGGCCGACAAGCTACGCATCCGGGCTGGAGGCGGCCCGCCGCCTGTTCGGTCGTTCACAGGCGCCGGACGGCGTGTTCTGCGTTACCGATCTTCTGGCTCTCGGTTTCATGGATGGCGCCAGAGACGAATTCCGCATCGATATTCCCGGCGATCTTTGCGTCATCGGTTTCGACGATATCGCCGAGGCGGATTGGCGCTCCTATCGGCTGACCACCTTCTCCCAGCCGCTGGCCGAGATGGCGGAACACGTCGTTGCACTCATCGCTCAGCCTGCGATGGCTGGACAGGAAAAACGGGTTTTCGAACCGATGCCGGTGTGGCGAAATTCCGTAAGGCCTGCCGCGCGATAGCGCCAGCCAGACGGGTGCGGCGAAGGGTGCGGTATGCCGTGCACACGTGCTCACACAGTTTCCTGTCATGAAAGCGTTACGTAGCAACTTTAGAACCGCAATCGGTTCTGCAAAGCTGTGCACACGTGTGTATCGCTGAAGAGCCGGCGACGGCTTAGGTCCCTCAGCGATCAGGTCCGCGCCTCAAAAAAATCAACGCGCCGACTTAATCGGAGAGAGTGATGAAACGCCGTACTTTTATGATGTCCGCCGCCGGTGCCGCTGCCGGTCTGGCGCTTGCGCCGCGCATGAGCTTTGCCGCCAAGGACACGATCGACTGGTATACGGGCTCGGATACCAACATCCTCGATTTCTGGACCAATACCGTCAAGCCGGCCTTCGAAGCCGCGCATGCCGGCATCAAGCTTAATCTTGTCGATGCTGGCGACAATGCCGGCATTCTTGCCATTGCTGATCGGGCCATCGCTGCCAAACAGACAGGAACTGATCCGCAGGCCGATTATTTCGAACATTCCGATCCGCTTCTGCCCGCCGGTGCCATTGATGCCGGAATCTATGTGAATATGGCGAAAGCTGGCCTCTCCAACTATTCCAAGGTCAATCCGCTCGCCATCGAAAGCGAATACAGCCTGCCGTATCGTGGTTCACAGGTCCTTCTCGCCTATGACACGACCAAGCTGAAGCCGGCCGATGCCCCTAAAACCTGGGATCAACTGGTTGCCTGGATCAAGGCCAATCCCGGCCAGTTCGTCTACAACCGTCCCGACAAGGGCGGTTCGGGCGGCAATTTCGTTCGTCGCGCCATCCATCAGGCAAACGGTCTCGACCCGAAGGCTTTCAAGGTCGACAATTATACCCAGGAATTCGCTGATGAAGCGCTCGGCAAGGGCTGGAAGCTTCTCACCGAAATCGCGCCGCATCTCTATGACAAGGGCGCTTATTCCTCCGGCAACACACAGTCGCTGCAGCTTCTCAGCCAGGGCGTCGTCACCATGATCCCGGTCTGGTCCGACCAGGTTCTTCAGGCAATCGACCAGGGCGTTCTGCCGGCTGAAACCGGTCTGGTTCAGCTGCAGGATCTGGCGCTTTGCGGCAATTTCTCCCGCGCAATCGTTCTTGATAACGGCGTTAATCGCGATGCCGCGCTGAAGCTGGCCGATTTCATCCTGTCGGAAGAAATGCAGGGCGCCATCCTGACCGAACTCGGCGGCTTTCCGGGCGTTTCCTGGGATCACGTCTCGGAAGATCTGCGCAAGAAGTTCGCCGATATCATTCCGCAGTCGATCCCGACTTTCCCGTCCGGCAAGTGGGAAGCTGCCATCAATGACGGCTGGTATCGCCATGTGGCTCCGAACGTCGATCGCAAAGCGTGAGCGAGTTCGTCGAAAGAGCGGCTCCGCCGCTCGCTGAAACCGCAGCAAGCAGGAGGCCGTTTGGCCTCCTGCTCGTCGCCATACCCGTCTTTCTGGTGATCTGGCTGGTCATCTGGCCGGCAATCAATGCAATCAGCCGCACGATCTGGCGCGTGGACGCTGACGGAAATACCGGCTTCGATCTGTCGAGCTACGCCTTTTTCTTTTCCGATCGCTACAGTCTCGACAATCTGGCCGTGACGCTGTGGACTACGATGGTCTGCGCGGTGCTACTGCTCGTCATCTGCCTGCCGATCGCGCTCTACCTGCGTTTTTCGCAAGGCCGTCTGCCGGCTTATGTGCAGGCGCTCGCCATCCTGCCGATGTTCGTGCCGTCGATCATCCTGGCCTTCGCCTTTATCCGCGTGCTCGGACCGAATGGCATGATCGATATCCTGCTGAATGCCGTCGGCCTGCCAAAAATCCGCACGCCCTATCTCACCCCCTGGGGGCCGGTCATCGGTCTCGTCTGGGACAATATTCCGCTGACCGTGCTGATCCTGCTTTCGGGTCTCGGCAGCGTCGCCAACCAGTTCATCGAGGCCGCGCGCGATGTCGGCGCCAACGCGTTTCGTGTTTTCTGGCACATCATCCTGCCGCGTATTTCCAATTCCATCCTCGTGGCGCTTTCCTTTTCGGTGCTCGGTATCTTCTCCTCCTTCACGCTTCCCTATCTGCTCGGTCCGGCCTCGCCGGAAATGCTCGGCCCCTTCATGCAGCGCACCCTGCGCGATCTTCAGGATCCGATCGGCGCCATGACACAGGCCGTGGTCGCATTCGGCTTCTGCATCCTGTTTGGTCTCTTCTACGTGCGCTCGGTCGCCAGAAACCGGGGGAAATGAGATGACTTCGCTTACTCGCACGCGCTCCCGCATCGATTGGTCCGGCATTGCCTTCGCCATTGTTCTGACGCTCCTCATCGTTGGACCGCTCGTCGTGGTCGCCACCTGGGCGTTTACCGAGGTCTGGCGTTATCCCAATATCATTCCGCAGAAATTCGGTTTCCGCTTCTGGGGCCAGACTTTGGGTCGTCCGGATGTCTGGAACGCGCTGATGCTGAGCCTGAAGCTCTCGACGGTGGTGACGCTGCTGTCGGCGCTGATCTGCCTGCCAGCCGCCTACGCTTTCGCGCGCATGAAATTTCCGGGGCGGGACATCCTGTTTTTCTCCTTCCTCGCCGGCCATGCGTTTCCGAAGTTCGGCCTGCTGGTGGCGATTGCCGCGATCTTCCTGCAGCTCAATCTCATCGGTACCTTCTGGGGCGTCGTGCTGATCCAGCTTGTCGGCACGCTGATGTTCATGATCTGGATCCCGGTTGCGGCGTTTCAGGCGGTGGATCGGCGCATGGAAGAGGCCGCGCGCGATGTCGGCGCCAGCCCCTTGCGGGTGTTCTGGTCGATCACGCTGCCGCAGGCGGGGCCGACCATTTTTGCCGCCGTCCTGCTCAGTTTCGTCGGCACGTTTTATGAAACAGAAGGCGCCTGGCTGATCGGCGCGCCCGGCATCCGCACCATGCCGGTGCTGATGATCAGCTATATCAACAACCAGATGGTCATCCAGTACGGCGCCGTTCTGTCGGTCCTGCTCTGGGTCCCGTCGTTCATCGCCCTCATGTTCGCCCGCCGTGTCATCGGTGGCGGCGCATTTGCCCGCGGTTTCGGCGGTTAGGAATTATCATGTCCGTTCTTCAAATCTCCGAGGTCACCAAGACCTTTTCCGGCGGCACCCACGCCGTGAACAGCTTTTCGCTCGATGTCGCCGATGGCGAACTCGTCTGCCTTCTCGGCCCTTCCGGGTCCGGCAAGTCGACGCTTCTGCGCATGGTCGGCGGTTTCGAGCAGCCGACCAGCGGGCGCATCACCATCGATGGCGAAGACGTCACGCATCTGCCGCCGGAGCGCCGGCCGACCGGCATGGTGTTTCAGAGCCACGCGCTCTGGACGCATATGAATGTCTTCAAGAACCTCGCCTTCGGCCTGAAATTGCGGCGCATGCCAGCGTCCGAGATCAGGGAAAAGGTCGAGGCCGTGCTCGAACTCGTCGGTCTCGCCGGTTATGGCGACCGCATGACCACGCAGCTATCCGGTGGTCAGCAGCAGCGTGTGGCGCTCGCCCGCTCGCTGGTGCTGGAGCCAAAGATCCTGCTGCTCGATGAACCCTTTGCCAGCCTTGACCAGCATCTTCGCGAGCGCCTGCGTGAAGAGGTGCGCGACATCCAGCAGCGTCTCGGCATCACCACGCTGTTCGTCACGCATGGCCAGGACGAAGCGCTGTCCATGGCCGACCGCATCGTCGTCATGGCCAATGGCAAGACCGAGCAGATCGGCCGCCCCGATGTCGTTTATCGTGATCCCAAAACGCCGTTCGTTGCCGGTTTCATCGGTACGATGAACCTTGTCGAAGGCGAAGTGTCGAACGGCCAGTTCACGCGATCCGGTTTCGCCTTCCCGCTGCCGATCGCCGATGGTCCGGCCACGCTTGCCATTCGGCCCGAATCGCTCGATCTCACCGCATCAGATGCGTCAAAGGCAAAAGTGCATCGCGTCACCGACTACGGCTCGCATGGTCTCGTTGATCTTGATCTCGCCGATGGCACGCGACTGAAATCGATGGTAGCCCATCCCGATCTCTTCCAGGCAGGGCAGGGCGTGGATCCCAAGCCCCGCGCCGTCGCTGCCTATCGCAACAACCAGCAGATTTTTCGGAGCTGAATGTGGACGCACCTCTTCATCTCGACCGGGACGGCCATCGCACTGCCATCAAATGGCATCGCGGTCGCCGTCGCCTGAGCGATCCTGTCTTTACCGCAGCACGCATCGTCGAAGCCATGCGGGTTGGAGCCAGCGTCGAAGTCGATCTTGTCGTCCATGGCGATGAGGGGTTTGCCGTGCTGCATGACCTGACGCTGGAACGGGAAACAACGGGCACCGGCCGAGTGCGCGACACCGCTACCGCCGACCTGCGAAAACTCGATCTGCGCGGCAATGACGGTGAACCGATCGCCGACAAGGTACTGTTGCTGGAAGATCTCTGCGCTCTTCTTGAGCGTGAAGGCGTGCATCCCGATGCCCTGCTGCAGCTCGATTACAAGGAGGATCTGCAGGCGCTGACCCCGCAGGCGATCGTCAATTTCGGCAAAGGCGCAGCACCGATCGCCGGTTCCCTGATCCTCTCGGGTGGTGATTTTTCGGCGATCGATGCGCTGGCCAAGGCCGCTCCCGGCATCGCGACGGGTTATGATCCCTGTTACGGCGAAAGCCTGAAGAGACTTGAGGCGGCCGGCGACTATCGCAGCTTCATCGAACAGGCGCTCGCCACCGCGCCCGATGCCGGCATGATCTATCTCGATTACCGTATTGTGCTTGCCGCCGATGCAGCCGGTTTCGACCTCATCGCCCCGGTTCATGCGGCCGGTCGTCGTGTCGATGCCTGGACGATCAACCGCATCACTCCTGAAAGCATTCTCCAGATCGAGCGTCTTCTGGCGCTCAAGGTCGACCAGATCACCACAGACGACCCGGAAGGGTTAGCCAAGGCATTCAGTTCATGACAGTCAATTACAGCAGCATTCTCGACCACATGGTGGCCACCGCCCGCGAGGCCGGCGCCCTGACGCTCGAGCATTTCGCGCGGTTTCGCGATATCGAGATCGGCATAAAGGGACCGGGCGATTTCGTATCCGACGCCGACAAGGATTCCGAGACGCTGATCCGCGAGCGCCTGCTCAGCCAATATCCATGGGGCCTGACGGGTGAGGAATTTGCGCCCGTCGAAGGTGCGGACGACGAACATCGGTGGCTGGTGGATCCGATCGATGGTACCACCAACTTCATCTACGGACAGCATTACACCATCACAATCTCGCTGCGTCGCGGCAACGAAACGATGTGCGGGCTGGTCTACAATCCTGTTTCGGACGAGATGTTCACCGCCATCAAAGGCGAGGGCGCTTATCTCAACGGCACCCGCCTGCAGGTCAGTGCGTCGACGGATGTTGCGCTGATGTGCGTCGGCACCGGCCTGCCGACGCCGAACCTGTCGCTGCATCCGGGCGCCTATCAGCGCCTTGATGACATCCGCGCGCCGATCGGTGCGGTGCGGATCGTCGGCAGCGCCGCCAATTCCTGCGCCTATGTCGCCTGCGGGCGGCTGACCGGTTATTACGAGGAAACCGGCTTCATCGATACGGCGGCCGGCATTCTGCTCGTGCAGGAAGCCGGCGGCATCGTCACCGACTGGTGGGGGCGGGGGGCGGAGTTTTACGAAAAGACCGGCACGATGATCGTCGCCAATGCCGCCACCCATGCCTATCTTCTCGAGCACCTGTGCAGCGCGCCACCGAAAAACGAGAAATAGGGTTCTGCTTCGATATCGATGGCAGGATGGTGGGCATTGCTGCCATCCTTCATGCACGGCAATCTAGGCCGCTTGTCCGGTATGTTATCTGGATCTGGGACTACGCCAGGCCTGCGTCATGGGGATCGGGGCCGTGGGCTGCTTTCGGAAGCCGGCCTTCCTTCCTGCCTGCAACAATGTAATGCAGCAGAAGGCCCATGCCGCTTTCTTCGACATCGGGATAAGTCGAAGCGTAAAAGCAGGGATCAAATTCAGCAGAAGGCGCCAGACCTTCTTTTTCGCCGTATACGATATAGTCCTCGAGTAGTTTCCCGCCATCGATGTTCGCACCGGCTCTAAGTGCTGCATAGAACTCAGGATCGAAAAGACCGCTATTGCTGATCAGGTGCATGTGCTCGAACTGGTTCTTGAGACCGGCTTCGGCGCGCAGCGTGATCAGTTCGCTCCGGAGACGGGCAAAATCATCCCGCAAGCTGGCAAGCGCTTGCCTGTGAGATAAAAGATCGACTTCCGTCCGCGCCATCATATCTTCGCGCCGGGCCATATTCTCTTTTTGCTGCCAGTATACATCATATTTGTCGCTAAGCAGGAAAGACGCATTGGTTGAAGGCAGCAGACTTGCCTGACGCGCGGCAATGGCGACGAAATACATGCTTGCTGGGCTTTCACGCGTGACACGCTTGATGTCTCCGTCGTCCACAAGCACTTCCGCCATGTCCATACTGGCGTCGGAAGGCAAGAGAGCCGATGCCATGAGTATGCGCTGACCGTAAAGGCGAACGGCTCCGAAATGCTGCTTCAGCAGATGGGTGAAACCTTCCCGATCAAGTTCCTTCTTGTGGAACGGGTTGTCATATTTCTGGCGGATCGAATAAGTTTCGATATCCGGAGAGGAAATGATGAGCACCCCATCTTCGCGAAGGACGCGAAAAAACTCCGAGATGGCGCCTTCCTGATTGTCGATGTGCTCGATCGTTTCAAAAGAGACAATGACATCGGCGCTTGAATCCGGGAGGTCGATTGCCGCGGCGTCACCAACCTGGAAACGCAGATTGGGTCTCGTGTAGCGGCCTTGCGCGTGGGCGATCGCTTCGGCGGAGAGGTCGATGCCGATGACCGACTTTGCCCTGCTGGCCAGCATATCCGAGCCAAAACCCTCGCCGGATGCGACGTCTACAACGTCCTTGCCTGCGACCAGATCGCAGCACCAGGCATATCGATGCATGTGCTCCTGCCGGATTTCTCCCTCCAGCTCAGGGTGAAATCGCTCACCGGTAAATTGCAATGATGATGATCCATCCTGTTTCATTCTCATTACCTCAGCTGTTTTTCGTATCGACAGCGTTTAGTGCTTGCAGGTGTCAGGCGATTGCGGCGAAAGCAATGGCTGACGGGTACTCGACAGTGAAGATCCTGATCTGCGAGAAGCCGGCTTGGACCAACTGCGTCCAGGCATCTGCTCCATATTCGGTGTGGACCAGATAATCGCTGGCGTTTTTAGTCGGATCACCATGATAAGATGGCTTGATTCCGCAACGCGTTCTGGACATGCGTCCCACGATGATCGGGACGGTGAAGCACAAAGCCCCTCCGCGCTTGAGAACCCTCCGACATTCCGTGAGAGCATGAACCGGATTTTCGACATGTTCCAGCGTGTCGGAATGAATGACGATATCGAAGCAATCCGCATCATACGGAAGTGCGTGCATATCAACTTCCGGATATTCGGCAAATACATGCCCGGGGAGGGGCTTGAGCCACGAATGGAGCGATCCTGCCTCATTGATCTCAAGGATTTTCAGTTCGTGGGCCGGCGGACTGGATAGGTAGCCCGTGAGCATGTCATCCGACGACACAACGTTTCTGACGGCATCAGCGAGTGCTATGGAGCGCAGATTGCTGCCACACGAGACACATTGTTCGCCTTGTTGACGGTCGATGTAGTGCCGCTCCTCGCTGGAAATTTGCCAGTCATCGACAAGCTCGTCCCAAAGAACGGCCTTGAAGCGAAACTCTTTCGACCCGCAAACGATGCAGGACAATTTCGGTGCGTCCATGCCCTAGCTTTCGTGAATGAGCTGAATGTCTGCCATTGGAAGGCCAATAATTCCGTGCGTCACATGACTGCTTCTGCAATGAAAGATGAGTGCGTCATCGACCCAATGATGCTGCCGATGCTCGTTTTGAGTTCCTTCCGCAAGTGCCGCCGCAATGGAATAGTCGCCGCTGGGCATATAGGGCATCTGGAAGGTGAATTGCGCACGAAATGTGTCACCCGCCGGGATCGCAATCGGCGTGGCTGAATGAGAAAGATAGGTATTGTCGCCAAAAATGTTCTGTCCGAGCCGGTCGCGCAGGAGGAAGCCGACGATTGGGCTGTAAAGCTCGTTGTGAGCCTTGCAGGTAACCTCGACAGTCAGTTCCTCACCGCCTTCGATAAGGGGCAGGATGCTTCCATTTCTGTCGAGGATCCGGACGTCAATGATTTTAGCGCCTCCGGCGCCGAATGAAGGAGCGTTCGGATCGAACTCGAAAACTTCGATCTGGTTGCGCTTGTCGGACCCGCTGATCATGTCGCGGCGCGCATCCTTGACCAGTGTTGGCACTTCCCGTCGGCGCCCTTCGATAAAAAGTGTCTGCCCGTCGGACTCCGCCTGGAGTGACGCCTGATAGGCAAGGCTTATATCCTTGGCGGTACCTGCTTGGCGAATCCTGCCCTTGTCCATCCATATCGCGTGATCGCACAAGGCGTTCACGGCGGCAATGTCGTGTGAAACGAACAGGATGGTGCCTTGCTCGCGGAACTTCCGGATATAGCGCATGCATTTCTGAGCGAAAGCCGCATCGCCTACGGCAAGAATTTCATCGACGATCAGAACATCTGCGTCAACATGAGCAGCCACTGCAAAGGCAAGCCGGGCATACATGCCGGAAGAATATGTCTTGACCGGCTGATCGACAAAATCACCTATGCCCGAGAATTCCAGGATCGAAGCCTCGCGCTCTGCGATCTGCGCGTCTGTCAGGCCAAGGATGGCAGCGGAAAGCCGCACGTTTTCGCGACCGGTGAATTCCGGATTGAAGCCTGCGCCGAGTTCGAGAAGCGGGGCAACGCGGCCGACCACCTTCAGCGAACCGGCGGATGGTTGCAGCGTCCCGGCAATCATTTGCAGAAGCGTCGACTTGCCAGATCCATTACGACCGATAAGCGCGACCGTCTGCCCCCGGGTAATGGACAGGTCTATGTTCTGGACAGCCCAATACTCTCGATAGTATCGACGCCAACGCAAAAGCATCTGCTTCAGTCTGTCCTGCGGTTTTGCGTAAATCAGATAGGCTTTGCTTAAAGCAGAGGCCTGTATGACCACTTCAGATGACATCGGCAAATGCCTTTTGGGTGCGTGAAAACCAAGCCGATCCGAGTAAATAGACCAGAAAAGAGGCCGAAAACATTACGAGCCATTCAACTATAGCGGGTGGCGCGCCCCAAAAGATAACATCACGTGCCTGGTTTACAACGGGCGTCATCGGGTTGAGGTACATAAGGTACCGATATTGTTCCGGAAGCGTCTGTATAGAATAGAATACCGGTGACAGAAAGAGAATTGCCGTGGTGAAAGGACCGGTTATGTGCTTGAGGTCCCGCAGGAAAACACCCAGAGAAGCCAGAAAATAAGCAATCCCCAAGCATAGTATCGCAAACGGAAAGATGACGAATGGCAAATAGGCTATAGTGTGGGGCGGAAGGCCATAGAGCAAAACATAAAATACCATAAAGATAAGAAAGGATATGCCTGCATTGATAAGTGTCGAAAGCAATGCCACGACGGGTAATATCTCAAGCGGGAAAGACACTTTCTTGACATAGGACTTGTTTTCCAGGATCAGCGACGGAGACCGGTTGATCGTCTCGGAAAGGATCCCGAAGAGTGTAAGTCCGATGAAAAGCAGCATGGGAAAGCTGAACCGGCTGGTTTCGTCACCTTGCGGTCCTCGCCATCCGCTTTTGAGGATCGATCCGAAGACAATGCTGTAGATGAGCAGCATCGTTACCGGTACGATCGTGACCCATAATATGCCGAGGAACGATCCCCGGAAGCGAGCCTCAGTTTCACGTCGCGCCAGCCGCAGAATGAGCGTTCTATTGCGATATATGGCGCGCAAAGTCATAAACATGCAAATCGCCTTGGTGATATCGTGTCTCCCCGTGCTCATCGCACAATAAATCCTGCAGGTAAAGCGACACCGCCCAAGCCCCGGCTCATGCAAAGCCGAACCTATTCTGGGGCTTACGAACAATCTCGACACCGGTCAATGTAGCGATCTTTGGTCTGCCGACGATATGCCAGAGCCGGCAGAGGCCTTGTCTGCGAACGATAAACACGAAAATGGGGCGACCTTGAGCCCTGAGCCTCCTCGGGATTTTGGGGCTCGCACCAACGGGACCAACTCACGGTCAGTTCATGATCACAAATCTCGCCAAATTCGATGCCGAATTACAACTATGGAGATTGAAAGCATTTTGAAATGCACGGAATTAAGCAGGTTTCGCTTAACCTAAAGTTTGGCGCGAATAATGTCGATCTGCGCGCCATGATGGCGTCTTTTGTTTTGGTTACTCTAAGCGCCGGGTGACGTGATGATAGCAAATCATACAATGCCTATACGCCTCAACCAACTGACAGGACTTCGTTTTTTCGCCGCAGCCATGATTATGGATGGACACTCCTGGCGGCTTTTTGGTCCCAGCTACCTTGACGGTATGATGCTGGTGCACGGTGTTTCCATCTTTTTCGTGCTCTCGGGTTTCATCCTGGCCGTCGCCTATCCGACGACCGCCGATGTGACTTCGCGAAATTTCCTGCGTGCCAGGATCGCTAGGGTCTGGCCGCTGCACATCCTCTCGACACTGCTCCTGCTTGCCGTCGTGCCGGGCGTAACAAATCAGTTCTTCACGTCAGGCGGCCTGCTCACGGCGATCCAATATGTCACGCTCACCCAAGCGTGGTTGCCTATCCTCGAAAACATCATGGCCTACACCGCAGTGTCATGGTCCATATCGGCCGAGGTGTTTTTCTACGCAACATTTCCGCTGTGGTTGATGGATTGGGGGAGGTTCAACAGCCTCAAGTTACCAGTCGCGATAATGCCGACGATTTTCCTCATCCAGATTTCCAACTTTGCCGATCTGCCGCTCGCACTCGATAGCCCCGGCATCAACGCCGGTACCATGCTCTATTTTTTCCCGGTCGCTCGTTTGCCGGAATTCGTTCTTGGCGTGATCGTCGGGCAGTACTGGTATCGCAGGCAATTTCGGTTCAGCTCTGGTCAATCGGATATCGCCAGCCTTGCTGCTATCGCGCTGTCCGTCGGTGCGCTTTATTACGCCGCGCCGATCGCCGGCAGCCCGATTACCGCCGGCTTGCTTGGCAAGGCGGGCGGCGTGTGGTTGCTGCCGGCAGGTTTCGGCCCGGTCTATGCACTCCTTATCTTCGTGCTAGCTTCCTCTACCGGTTATATCACGCGTATCCTCGGGTCTCGACCGCTCGTTCTGCTGGGCGAGATCAGCTTCGGAATGTACCTGTTTCACTCCATTTTCCTTCGTTACATCGAGCGTCATCCTGACTTGATCGCAGAAGCGCCCAACTATTGGCGGCTCGTTTATTGGGTGACAGTGAGCGCATTTTCCTATGCCGCCTATGAATTGTTCGAAAAGCCGGCAAGGGACTGGATCAACGGTCGCCATGCGAGGAAATGGCTGAAGAAAGACGAGACATTGAAGGTCGTGTGATCGCAGCCAATGCAACTCCGGCCTGTGTGTAGAGACAGAAAACTGGGCCGCCGGGACGGGAGTTTGCCGGCTCTTGTGCAAAAAGCGATGCGTATGACTGGCAAAGGTCGCCCCGGAAATCTGGTGTGTGCAGCATGAGCGCAGTGCCCCTGACGCCTAGGTGTTTGGTCCCAACATGTCATGGCTTGGTATTCGAGAGAAGATTTCAGGTTTTTTCTCACTGAGTCGCCTAATGGCTTCGTAGGGCGTTT
>NZ_JAUSRF010000035.1 GCF_030811685.1 Neorhizobium huautlense
CCTCTTTAATCGTAGCTACTAACACCTAGCAAAACCGCTTCTAGCGGTTCAAGCGCAGCGTTTCAAACCTCCACCTCTGGTGGAGGTCGTGACTTATGCCTGGCTTTGTGGGAAGAGAGGGGCGGAGACAGACATGGCCAGCGACCCCCTCATCATCAATCACCGTATCACCATCGCCGGATGGGAACTAACCGAGCAGTTCGTGCTTTCGGGTGGCGCCGGCGGCCAGCATGTGAACAAGGTTTCCACAGCGGTCCAGCTGTTCTTCAACATCACCAATTCGCCTTCGCTGCCGGATCGCGTCAAAGAAAACGCACTGCGGCTGGGTGGGCGCCGTGTCTCCAAGGATGGCACGCTGATGATCGAGGCCAACCGGTCGCGCAGCCAGGATCGCAATCGCGAGGAGGCGAGGGAGCGGCTGAAGGACCTGATCCTCGAAGCCGCCAAGCCACCGCCACCGCCACGCAAGGCGACCAAGCCGACAAAGGGATCCGTGGAACGCCGCCTGAAGGCGAAGTCGGGGCGATCCAAGGTCAAGAAGATGCGTGGTCGCCCGACGGGAGATTGATCGATTACCGGGGAGGAGAGCCTGTGGCGACGTTGGCGAATGGCATAAGACACCTGCCGGGTTATCTGGATCGTGCGAGCCAGGAACATCTGGTCGACATCATCCGCCAGATCGTTGTCGAGGCGCCGCTATACGTACCCGTCATGCCGGGTACCGGCAGGCCGATGTCGGTTCGTATGACCAATTGCGGGCCGCTCGGCTGGGTGACTGACAAGTCACAGGGGTATCGCTATCAGTCTACACATCCGGTCACCGGCAAAGCCTGGCCGCAGATGCCGCAGGAACTTCTGGATCTTTGGGAAAAGCTGGCGGATCATGCAAAACCGCCCGAAGCCTGCCTCGTCAATTTTTATAGCGACGACGCAAAAATGGGCCTTCATCAGGACAAGGACGAAAACGCGTTTGACGCGCCGGTCCTGTCCATTTCGCTCGGCAATACCTGCCTTTTCCGCGTCGGTGGCCTCGATCGCAAGGCACCGACGGGATCGTTCAAGCTTTCAAGCGGTGATGTCGTGCTTCTGGGCGGCGAGGGGAGGTTGGCGTTTCACGGCGTGGACAGGATTTATCCCGACACATCGACGCTTCTGAAAAATGGCGGTCGCATCAATCTGACGCTGCGGCGGGTCAATCCGTAACGACAAATAGCCAGCGATAGATCGCCTAAAGTTTCCTGAGCGATACCGTCTCGATGAAATGATCCCGGCCCTTGCGCAGAATAAGATCTGCCCGTGGTCGTGTCGGCAGAATGTTCTGGCGCAGGTTTTTCAGGTTGATGTTCTGCCAGAGGTTTTCGGCAACGGCCAGGGCCGCGTCGGCATCGATCGCGGCGTATTTCTTGAAGAACGAGGTCGGATCGCGGAAAGCCGTTTCGCGCAGCTTCATGAAACGCTGCACATACCAACTGTGAATGCGGTCTTCGTCCGCGTCGATATAGATCGAGAAATCAAAAAAGTCGGAGACAATAGGAATGATCTTGCCATCGGTCGGCAGCGCCCGGGATTGCAGGACGTTGATGCCTTCGAAGATCAGAATATCCGGCCGGTCGACGGTCGTGAATTCGTCAGGAAGTACGTCATAGGTCAGGTGCGAATAACGTGGAGCCTGCACATTCGGCTCGCCGGCCTTGATGGCCGACAGAAAACGCAGAATGGCACCGACGTCATAGCTTTCCGGAAAACCCTTGCGCTCCATCAGGTTTTCACGCTGCAGAACGGCATTGGGATAGAGAAAGCCGTCCGTGGTGATCAGATCTACTTTCGGGCTCGAAGGCCAGCGCGCCATCAATTCCTTGAGGATACGGGCCGTGGTGGATTTGCCGACGGCTACCGATCCGGCAATGCCGATGATGAAAGGCGTCTTGGTGATGTCCGACAGGCTGAGAAAGCGGTTTCGCTGCTGGAAAAGCAGTTGCGACGCCTCGACATGCGAGGACAGAAGACGCGATAGCGACAGATAGATCCGCCGCACTTCATCGATATTGATCGGGTCGTCGAGGGACCGTAGCCGGGCAATTTCCTCGGCCTTCAGGGTCAGCGGCGTATCGGCCCGGAACTTTGCCCACTCGTCCGCGGTGAAGTGATGATAGGGCGAATAGGGTTCCGTTATCATGCCGACCTCAAATGCCTCGGCGGGTTGCGGCGCACTGGTCATGATGGTTGACGGCTAGCCTTTTCCTGAAGACCGGATTGTCCGGTCCGGCGCTGGAGTTCATCCAGCACATCCTGTAGCGGGATATCGGCAATCTTCAATACGACCAAAAGATGATAAAGAAGGTCCGCGCTTTCGCCGACAAGTTCCTTGCGATCCTGTGCCACGGCGGCGATCACGGTCTCGGTTGCCTCTTCGCCAAGCTTCTTGGCGGCTTTGGTCTGGCCTGCGGCAACGAGCTTGGCTGTCCAGGACTGGTCCGGAGATGCCATGGCGCGTTCAGCCACGATCTTTTCCAGATCGTTTAAGGAAAATCCGCCCAAGTCCGCCTCCCGTCAGTCCAGTCGCATGGCAATGCCATGATCCGCCATATAGCGCTTCGCCTCGCCAATCGTATAGGTGCCGAAGTGGAAAATCGAAGCGGCCAGAACGGCGGTCGCATGGCCTACTTTTACACCGGCAACGAGATCGTCCAGCGTACCGACGCCACCGGAGGCGATGACCGGTACACGCACCGCATCGGCGATCGCCCGGGTGAGCTCCAGATCATAGCCGACCTTGGTGCCGTCGCGGTCCATCGAGGTGACCAGCAGTTCACCGGCGCCGCGCTCGACCATGCGGGCGGCAAATTCGACGGCATCGATGCCCGTCGCGTTGCGGCCGCCATGGGTATAGATTTCCCATTCGCTGCGATTGTCGCCGCCGACCGATTGCGTCAATCGGCGTTTGGCATCGATCGAAACGACGATGCACTGATTGCCGAACTTGTCGGCGGCTTCCGCCACGAAATCGGGATTGTTGACCGCCGCCGAATTGATCGAGACCTTGTCGGCACCGGCCAGCAGCAGTTTGCGGATGTCGCCAACGGCGCGCACGCCGCCGCCAACCGTCAGCGGCATGAAGCAATGATCGGCGGTGCGGGCAACGACATCAAAGATCGTGTCGCGATTGTCCGAGGATGCGGTGATGTCGAGGAAGCAGAGTTCATCGGCGCCGGCTGCATCGTAAGCCTTGGCGGCTTCTACCGGGTCACCGGCATCGATCAGATCGACAAAATTGACGCCCTTGACGACACGGCCGTCCTTGACGTCGAGACAGGGAATGACGCGAGCCTTGAGGGTCATGCAGAAACTCCCTTGGCAGCGCGGATCAGGGCCAAAGCCTCGTCCGGATCGATGCGGCCGTCGTAAAGCGCGCGGCCGGAAATGGCACCTTCGAGTTTTTGTGCATCCGGTTCCAGCATCCGACGGATGTCGTCCATGGAAGCGAGGCCACCCGAAGCGATCACCGGAATGGAGACGGAATCGGCGAGTTCCAGCGTGGATGCCCAGTTGATGCCGGCCAGAATGCCGTCGCGGTCGATATCCGTATAGATGATCGCCGAAACGCCGGCACCTTCGAATTTTTTCGCCAGTTCAATGATCCCGAGTTCGGACGCTTCTGCCCAGCCTTCCACCGCGACCTTGCCGCCCTTGGCATCGATGCCGACGGCGACCTGACCTGGAAAACGCTTGCAAGCTTCGATGACGAGGTTCGGGTCACGCACGGCAACGGTGCCGAGAATAACGCGCGCCAGGCCGCGCGAAAGCCACGCCTCGATATGATCGAGCGTACGTATACCGCCGCCCAACTGGACAGGGTTCTTTGTCGCCTTCAGGATCGCATCGACAGCATCGCCGTTGACGGTTTCGCCGGCAAAGGCGCCGTTGAGATCGACCACATGCAGCCATTCAAAGCCTTGTTCTTCGAAGGCCCTGGCCTGAGCGCCTGGGTCTGTGTTGTAGACGGTGGCCTGTTCCATGTCGCCGAGTTTCAGGCGCACGCACTGGCCGTCCTTGAGATCGATAGCCGGGAAAAGAATCATCACGGAGCCCATTTCATGAAGTTAGCGATCAGGGCGAGGCCAAGCGCCTGGCTCTTTTCCGGGTGGAACTGCGAGCCGACCATGTTGTCGCGGCCGACAAAGGCAGTCATCGCGCCACCGTAATTGGTGGTGGCGATGACATCATGGGCGTTGCGGGCGGCAAGGTGGTAGGAATGCACGAAATAGGCATGCAGCCCATCAGGACCTGTCGGGATGCCGTCGAACACAGGGTGGTCGGTCTTCAGATCCAGCGTATTCCATCCGATCTGCGGAATCTTGAGGCTCGGGTCGGAAGGCGTCATTTCCACGACGTCGCCGTCGATCCAACCGAAACCCTCGGTGACCGTCTTTTCAAGACCACGCGACGACATCAGCTGCATGCCGACGCAGATGCCGAGGAAAGGATGTGCCTTTTTATCGACCACCTCCAGCAATGCCTCATGCATGCCGTCAACGGCGGCAAGACCGGCGCGGCAATCGGCATAGGCGCCGACGCCGGGCAGAACGATCCGGTCGGCCGAGGCGACCGCTTCCGGCTTGTCGGTCAGGTCGATCACCGCGTTTATGCCGGCTTCGCGTGCGGCGCGTTCAAAAGCCTTGGTGGCGGATCGCAGGTTTCCCGATCCGTAGTCGATGATGGCAACGCGCATCAGCGTGCTCCAGTATTGTCGAAAAGGCCAAACGCGGGTGAGCTCCAGCCTTGTGTCGATGAAGAATTCGGTTTTGCCCAGTCGGATGCCGGGGGCAGGGGTGTTTCAGCCGGTTCAGGCAGGTTCGCGAAGAACAGTTCTTCGGCGGTTGCGAGATCCGGTGCCGCGATCTGTCCTGCCACGCTCCAGCCACCAGCAATCAGATGGCGGATATGGAGATGACCGCCTTCAAGCGCAACCAACGCATGGATGGCGAGGATTGCCAGCAGGCCCGCCGTGCCGAGCCCCGGCTGCCGCATAAGGAAAATCGCAAGACATTCGGCAACAAAGACAACGAAAGCCGCAAACCACATGCGACGCGACAGAAGCCAGATCCACGGCAGAAGCATCGCAGACCAGATAAAACGATCGGCGACGAAAAGCGTCGATGCGTGATCCCGGTCAGCTCCGCCAGGTGTCGTCAATACGGTATAGCTGATCACGAAACCTCCTTAGGGTCAAAACCCGATCAGACGAGCGTTCCCTTGGTGGATGGTACGCGGTCGTCCTGACGCTCGTCGATTTCGGTCGCGGTGCGCAGCACGCGAGCCACTGCCTTGAAGCAGGTCTCGGCGATATGGTGGTTGTTGGCGCCGTAATGGTTCAGCACATGCAGGGTAATCCCGGCATTCTGGGCGAGCGCCTGAAAGAATTCGCGTACCAGTTCGGTATCGAATGTGCCGATCTTGGGGGCGCTGAAGGCGACGTTCCAGACGAGGAAAGGGCGGCCGGACAGATCGACGGCAGCCTTGGTCATGGTTTCGTCCATGGCAAGATCAAGCGAAGCATAGCGGGTGATGCCGCGACGGTCGCCCAGTGCCTTGGAAATCGCCTGACCTATGGCAATGCCGGTGTCCTCGACCGAATGGTGGTCGTCGATATGCAGGTCGCCCTTCACGTCGATCTCCATGTCGATCAGCGAATGGCGGCTGAGCTGTTCCAGCATATGGTCGAAGAAGCCGATGCCCGAGCTGATCTTCGATGTGCCCGTGCCGTCGAGATTGACGGTAACGGAAATCGCCGTCTCGTTCGTCTTGCGGGAAACCGTTGCGGTTCGGCTGTCTTTGGCGGCGGCCATAGAACGCTCCATACTGGAAATGTTGCGGTTCCTTATCAGGGGGGCAGAGAAATATCCAGAACGGCGAACCGATAAAAGCGTCGCATTTGCATTCGCGATTTGCCCACTTACATAGAACCCAACCGGCCAATGAAGGCCGAATTCAAGGAGCCCGACCAAGCGGGCAGACAGGTGTTTTATGACAACAATCATCACGGTGCGGAAAGGTGGCAAGGTGATAATGGCTGGCGATGGCCAGGTGAGCCTCGGCCAGACCGTCATGAAGGGCAATGCACGCAAGGTGCGTCGCATCGGCAAGGGCGGGGAAGTGATAGCCGGTTTCGCAGGTGCGACCGCTGACGCCTTCACGCTTCTCGATCGTCTGGAAAAGAAACTCGAACAATATCCCGGCCAGTTGATGCGCGCTGCCGTCGAACTTGCCAAGGATTGGCGCACCGACCGTTATCTTCGCCATCTCGAGGCGATGATGCTGGTGGCCGACAAGTCGATCACGCTGGCGATCACTGGTAATGGCGACGTTCTGGAGCCTGAACACGGCACGGTCGCCATCGGATCCGGCGGCAACTACGCCTTTGCGGCGGCTCGCGCTCTGATGGATTCGGACAAGTCGGCTGAACACATCGCCAAGACGGCGCTCGAAATCGCTGCCGATATCTGCGTCTACACCAACCATAATATCGTGGTCGAAAGCCTCGACGCCGAATAACTGCATTCCAAATGTCATGGACCCTTGGCACCGGGCCATAATGGCCGGAGCCACGAGGGGGCCGAAAGGAAGACAATGACCAATTTTTCTCCCAGAGAAACCGTCTCCGAACTCGATCGCTATATTATCGGCCAGCACGAGGCCAAGCGTGCGGTGGCGATTGCGCTTCGTAACCGCTGGCGCCGCCAGCAGCTCGAAGAGGGCCTGCGCGACGAAGTCATGCCCAAGAACATCCTGATGATCGGCCCGACCGGCGTCGGCAAGACGGAAATCTCCCGCCGTCTGGCAAAGCTCGCCGGTGCGCCCTTCATCAAGGTTGAAGCCACGAAATTCACCGAGGTCGGTTATGTCGGCCGCGATGTCGAGCAGATCATTCGTGACCTCGTCGAAATCGGCATCGGTCTCGTGCGCGACAAGAAGCGCTCGGAAGTGCAGGCCAAGGCGCATATGAGCGCCGAGGAACGCGTTCTCGACGCACTGGTCGGCTCGACGGCATCGCCCGCAACGCGCGATAACTTCCGCAAGAAGCTGCGCAGCGGCGAACTGGACGACAAGGAAATCGAGATCGAAGTTGCCGATACCGGTTCAGGCATGCCCGGCGGTTTCGAGATCCCCGGCATGCCGGGTGCGAATATAGGCGTGCTGAACCTGTCGGAAATGTTCGGCAAGGCCATGGGCGGCCGCACTAAGAAGGTGCGCACCACCGTGCAGAAATCCTACGGCGAGCTGATCCGTGACGAATCCGACAAGCTGATCGACAATGAAGTCATTCAGCGCGAAGCCGTGCGTTCGGTCGAAAACGATGGCATCGTCTTCCTCGATGAGATCGACAAGATCGCCGCGCGTGACGGCGGCATGGGTGCCGGCGTGTCGCGTGAAGGTGTTCAGCGCGATCTTCTGCCGCTGGTTGAAGGCACGACGGTGTCGACCAAATATGGTCCGGTCAAAACCGACCATATCCTGTTTATCGCCTCAGGTGCCTTCCACGTTTCCAAGCCGTCGGATCTTCTCCCTGAGTTGCAGGGTCGTTTGCCTATCCGGGTCGAACTTCGCCCGCTGGTGAAAGAAGACTTTCGCCGCATCCTGACGGAAACCGAAGCCAGCCTTATCCGCCAGTACAAGGCGCTGATGGGCACGGAGGATGTGAGCCTCACCTTCACCGATGATGCCATCGACGCACTTGCCGATGTGGCGGTTCACCTGAACTCGTCGGTCGAAAACATCGGTGCTCGCCGTCTGCAGACGGTGATGGAGCGTGTGCTGGACGAAATCTCGTTCACCGCACCGGATCAGGGCGGCACCTCGATCACGATTGATGCGGACTATGTGCGAAAACATGTCGGCGATATTGCAGCCGATGCCGATCTGTCGCGTTACATCCTGTAAAGGCGTGGCGTCGGAGACACTCTCCGGCGCCACTCTTCAAACTGTGATGGCTTTTTGAGCGTTGAAAGCTCGACAGCGCGCCTACCTTTCACGTAAAGGAGGCGCGTTTTACTGAAAAGCGCTGGCTCCTTCCGCAGATCTGCCCAGGATCGCCGAGCGATCGGCAGGAGACGATGTTGCGAAATCATACCGGTAAATCCGCCTTTACAGGCTTCATTCTGACTTTGTCCTTGCTGGCATGGTGCGCACCGACGCCGGCATTGGCGGATACTGTCGTGCCACCGGGCAATCGCAATATCGAGCAGCCTAAAATTCCGGGGGCATCGGTTCGCCGCACCCGCGCCGGCCGCACCACGTTCGATGACAAATACGACAAGATCCGCGAGCTTCTGGCGACCGACAAATCGCTGATCGCCAAGATCAAGTCGACGGCACGCACCTATGGCATCGATCCGATCCACATGGTCGGCGCGATTGTCGGCGAACATACCTATAATGTCGATGCATATGACCGGCTGCAGAGCTATTACGTGAAAGCGGCGGCCTATGCCGGCAACAGTTTCCGGTTTGGCTACAAGGATGAAAGCATCGCGGACTTCGTCGGCCGCCCGGAATTTTCGAGCTGCAGCGGCGATTCCTACCGTCTCTGGTCCTGCCGTGAAAACATCTGGGAAAAGACTTTTCGCGGTAATCGCGTTGGCGGCACGTCCTATCCGGACAACCGTTTCAGCGCCGTGTTCTTCCAGCCCTTCTATGCGGGCCAGACTTTTGGCCTTGGGCAGATCAACCCGCTGACGGCTTTGATGCAGTCGGACATGGTCACCAAAAAGTCCGGTTATTCCAAGCTGGATGAAAACGATGCCGGCGAGGTCTATCGGGCCATCATGGATCCGGACAAGTCGCTCGCCTATATGGCGGCCACGATCCGCCGTTCGATCGATGATTATTCGTCTATTGCCAATGTCGATATCAGCAACAACCCCGGTATCACTTCCACGCTTTATAATACCGGCGGTTCTGCGCAGCGTGCCGCGGCACTCAAGGCTCGTGGCGGCCTGCCGGAAGAGAATTATTACGGCTGGCTGGTCAACGACAAGCTTGCCGATTTGAAATCGCTTCTCTGAAGACTGATATAGATCCTCATGAAGCAGGAGGATCGCTGATGGACATGCGTCCCGAACCTTTCGTTCCGCCGGCACCGGTGCCCCGCACCGTGCCGCCATCCCGGCTGGAAATCATCCGCACGGTCTTGCGCAATCCGCTCGAACTGTGGGGCGAGCCGTCCTATACGCTGCCCTGGATCGATACGAAGTTTTTTCAGGAACGGACGCTGATCATCAACGATCCCGGCCTGATCCGGCATGTGCTGGTGGATAATGCTGCCAATTACGAAATGTCGGAAATTCGCCAGCTGATATTACGGCCGATCCTGCGGGATGGATTACTGACAGCGGAAGGGCAGGTCTGGAAGCGTTCACGCAAGGCCATGGCGCCGGTGTTCACGCCTCGCCACGCCAAGGGCTTTGCCGGGCAGATGCTGGCCAAGTCGGAAGAGTATACGGAGAAATATGCGGATGTCGGTTCTTCCGGCCGCGTCCACGACGTTTCGGTCGATATGACCGAACTTGCCTTCGCCATCCTTTCCGAAACGCTGTTTTCCGGTGACATCATCTCCGAAACCAGCAATTTTTCCGATGATGTCGATCAGCTTCTGCACCGCATGGGCCGCGTCGATCCGATGGATCTTTTGCGAGCCCCGCCGTGGGTGCCGCGGATCACGCGCATCGGCGGCAAGCGGGTGCTCGACAAATTCCGGGAAATCGTTCGCAACACGATGGAGCATCGAAAGGCGAAGATAGCGGCCAATCCGACCGATGCGCCGCAGGATTTCCTGACGCTGCTTCTGCAACAGGCCGGGCCGGACGGGCTGACGCTCGACGAGATCGAAGACAATATCCTCACCTTCATCGGCGCTGGCCACGAAACCACGGCCCGTGCGCTTGCCTGGACGCTTTATTGCGTGGCGCAATCACCGCATATCCGACAGGCCATGGAAGAAGAGGTTGATCGGATTGTTGCAAGCGGAGCCGAGCCGGTCGAATGGCTGGACATGATGCCGAATGTTCGTGCGGCCTTTGAAGAAGCTCTGCGCCTCTATCCGCCAGCGCCCTCAATCAATCGCGCTGCCATTCAGGACGACAGCTGGACGTCACCTGATGGCAAGAGGGTGGAGATCAGGGCCGGCACGACAGCACTCGTCATGCCCTGGACGCTGCATCGACACGAACTCTATTGGGAAAAACCGCGCGCTTTCATGCCGGAACGGTTCCTGCCGGAAAACCGCGCAAAAATCAGCCGCTTCCAATATCTGCCTTTCGGCGCTGGTCCACGCGTCTGCATCGGCGCGACGTTTGCCATGCAGGAAGCGGTGATTGCTCTTGCTGTTCTGATGAAACGTTACCGTTTCGATGTGACACCGCAAACGGTTCCTTGGCCTGTGCAGAAGCTGACCACGCAGCCGCGGGATGGGTTGCCGATGCGTGTGACGCTTCGGAACTGATGTCGATCTCTCAACAAAAAAATCGGCCCGATTGCTCGGGCCGATCAACATGTCTGGTAATCTTCCGATTACTGGATCACGACGACCTTGGTCTGACGACCAGGCTGGACCCGGCGGTAGAGGTCGATAACGTCCTGGTTGATCATGCGAATGCAGCCCGAAGAAGCGGCGGTGCCGATCGAGGCCCATTCCGGTGTACCGTGCAGACGGAACAGCGTGTCCTGACCTTTCTCGTTGAAAAGATACATGGCGCGTGCGCCGAGCGGGTTGTTGAGGCCCGGGCCCATGCCAGCTTCGACGTATTTCGCAATGTCCGGCTTGCGGGCTGCCATTTCCTTCGGCGGATGCCAGTTCGGCCATTCCTGCTTCCAGGCAACATAGGCTTCACCGGCCCAGGCAAAACCCTGCTTGCCGACGCCGATACCGTAACGCACGGCCTTGCCGCGCGGCAGCACGTAATAAAGGAAGCGCTCGCGCGTGTTCACGATGATCGTGCCGGGACGTTCGGCCGTGTCGAAGCTGACGATCTGGCGATGAAACTTCTCAGCGAGACGGCTGATCGGGATTGCCGGCAGCGTGTAACCGGCATCGGTCATGCTGCCGTAGGAATCCGTAAAGATTTCCGAGGTTTCGACAGTCGCCGGGGCATTGGAAGCCACCTTGGTTTCAGACGTCGTGGAGCAGCCTGCCAGGGCCAACAGGGCCAAGCCGGAAGCGATCATGCTGGTGCGGATGCGCATGGATTTCTCTTGGAAATGAAGATTGTGAACCGAAGATGAAACGCTCACCTTTGATCGTGGTTATTTGCCATTACATTAGGCTTTGCAAGATGCCGCGGTGGCGTGCGCGTTCGCTATTGCACAATTGAAAAGGTCATGGCCTTTTTGCAACATAGCCGGGAGGGCCGGCAGGAAACACGATTGTCCCAATGACCATAGTCAGTATCGGCAACGACAATCCGCTTCTGGATGGGCGGCAATCCGCCCGCGCCATGATGGTTCGGCGCGGCGTTCAGATTCTTCTGAACGATATGCGTCACGCCATCGTTCCGGAACTGACCCTGGCGAGCGGCCGCCGGGCCGATCTGATCAGCCTGTCCGAAAAAGGAGAGATCTGGATCGTCGAGATCAAGACGTCGGTCGAGGATTTTCGCGTCGATCGCAAATGGCCGGACTACCGGCTTCATTGCGATCGGCTGTTTTTTGCGACACACAAGGATGTGCCGCTCGATATCTTTCCGGAAGAGTGCGGGCTGTTTCTGTCGGATGGTTATGGCAGCCATATGCTGCGTGAGGCGCCGGAACATCGGCTGTCGCCGGCGACGCGAAAATCCGTCATGCTGAATTTCGCACGTGCCGCCGCCCAACGCCTGATGATGGCGGAATGGGCGACCGGCAAATCCTTCGACGAACTTTGATTATTTTGGCGCGCGCTTGGCCAGAATGCGCTGCAACGTGCGGCGATGCATGTTGAGGCGGCGCGCGGTTTCGGAAACGTTGCGCTCGCACATTTCATAGACTCGCTGGATATGTTCCCAACGCACGCGATCCGCCGACATCGGGTTTTCCGGCACATCGGCCTTTTCACCGGGGCGCTGCGTCAATGCGTTGAACACCTCGTCTGCATCCGCAGGCTTTGAAAGGTAATCGACGGCGCCGAGCTTCACGGCAGTCACCGCAGTTGCGATATTGCCGTAACCCGTCAGCATGATGACGCGCGTATCGGTACGGCTTTCGCGGATCGCTTCGATGACATCAAGGCCGTTGCCATCGCCGAGCCTGAGGTCCACCACGGCATATTTCGGCGGGCGGATTTTTGACTTGGCGATGCCTTCCGTGACGGATTCCGCAACTTCCACTTCAAAACCGCGGGTTTCCATCGCCCGTGCCAGGCGACGCAAAAAAGGACCATCGTCATCGACGATCAGAAGCGAGGCGTCGGGGCCGATATAGTCGGCCGTATCCAAAATGCCCTGAGGCTCATTCCTGTCTGCAATCATAATATTAGTCTCCGCAGGCCTTTGTGCCCACTGTTAATGCGCACGTTATCGTCTTTTGCAATCGATCGGTAAAGTCACTTTACCCGCATTCCGATCGGCGCTTATTGATCTGCTTCCATTCGCCAGCGCGGCCATTCGATGTGAACGCGTGCACCGCTTCCATCGGCCTGCCAGTTGTCGAAGCGCAGTGTGGCCCCGGAGCGCTCCAGCAATGTCTTGGCAATGAACAGCCCGAGCCCGAGCCCGCCGGCGCGATCCTGCGAGGTCGGTCGGCTGCTCATATAAGGCTCGCCGATCCGGAGCAGAACATCGGGCGCAAAACCCTGGCCGTCATCGGCAATCGTCACGACCACTTTCTCGGCATCGTGCTCCACCGTCAGCGTGACCATGTCGCGGGCATAATCGACCGCGTTTTCGATCAGATTGCCGAGGCCATAGAGAATGCCGGCATTGCGGTTGCCGACGGGTTCGCCATGGCGTGAAGTCTTTTCCACCAGCTTGATATCGATGCCGAACTGCCGGTGCGGCGCCGTCACCTCTTCTATAAGAGATGACAGGGGCAGCCGACGCATATGCTCCTCGTTATCGGTCGAAAGCGAGGTGAGGCGCCGCAGGATATCGCGGCAACGCTCGCTCTGGCTTCTCAAGAGAGCCACGTCCTCACCGTATTTCTCGTCATTGCCCAGCTCGCGCTGCATTTCCTTGGCAACCACGGTGATTGTCGCAAGTGGTGTGCCGAGCTCATGGGCGGCAGCGGCGGCCAGGCCGTCGAGCTGCGACAGGTGTTTTTCGCGCTCAAGAACCAGCTCGGTCGCAGCCAGCGCGTCGGCAAGCTGAGTCGCCTCATGGGAAACGCGATAGGCGTAAAAGGCGGCAAATGACATCATCGAAGCAATGGCGCACCAGACACCAAGCTGCATGACCGGCTCGACGGCCAGCGCATGGTCCGGATACCACGGCACGGAATAGGGTGTGAGCACCAGGATCGTCGTGCAGATCACCGCGAATGCCAGAAGAGCCAGCGAAGGCACCAGCGGTTGCGATGCAAATGAAATGATGACCGGCACACAGATCAACGGTGCGAATGGATTGGCAAGGCCGCCGGTAATGAACAAGAGGCCAGCCATCTGCAGGAGGTCGAAGCCGAGCAGCGTAAAAGCCGCAGTCGACTCCAAACGATGCGTCGGTGCAAATCGATAGGACAGAAACAGGTTTGCGCTGGCCAAAGCGCCAATCAGAAGCAGCGCTTCCGGAAGAGGAAGCGGAAAATTCAGAAACTGCCAGACAATCAGCACGGTGACGCTCTGGCCGGCAACCGCAAGCCAGCGCAGTCGTACCAGTGTCTGCAGGCGAATGCGACGGCTGCTGTCGCCGAACTGCGCGTGTCTGAGGGAGGATTTTTCTGCGATGCTCATTGGTCACGTTCCACGTGGTTTTGCGCGGTTGGTCGGCATGGCCGCTGCCGGGTCTTCGGGCCAGGGATGTCTGGGATATCGGCCCCGCATATCCGCTCTGACATCTTTCCAGGATCCTGACCAGAAGCCGGGCAGATCCCGTGTCGTCTGGATGGGTCGATGTGCCGGCGATGTCAGCTCGAGAAGCAGGGGGAGGCGCCCTCCGGCGACCGATGGATGTTTCGTCAAACCGAACAGTTCCTGCACCCGAATGGTCAAAACCGGTTCTGCGCCGTCATACCGAATGGGATGCCGTTGACCGGTCGGTGCCTCGAAATGACTGGGTGCCATCCGGCCAAGGTCCTGGCGGATTTCGTGCGGAAGCAGCGAACGCAAACCCTCGGCCAGGCTGCCGGCATCAATCGAATCCAGGCTGGTCTTGCCACCCTGAAACGGCACGAACCATTCCTCCAGGCGGGCCAACAATGCCTCGTCAGCAACATCCGGCCACGGCTCTCCCACTGTGCGGTGGAGAAAGCCGATCCGGTCGCGCAGCTGGCTCCCGTCCCTGCCGAAATCGAGGACCTGCAGGCCCAGTTGCCGGATGCCATCTGCCAGCGCTTCGGCAGCAGCAGCGCCTGTCGGGCGCGGCAATGGTGATTCGTCCAGCAGAACAGCACCGATCCTGACCACCCGCCGCGCCCGAACCTGTCGGCTTGACATGTCGAAAAATCCCTCGTCCCTGCGTTCGATCACATCGGCAAGTTCTGCATCCACATCGGCGCGGCTCACTTCGGTGGCAGCAAGAACACGCGCCTGCGCCGCGCGCCCGGTCAGATCGGCAATCACCAGCATGCGCGCTCCGGCCAGCCGTTCCGTCTCATGCACCGCAGCCCCGCGCCCGTTTGCCATCACAAAACGCCCATGCCCACCGCGCTGAATGGCGACGCGATCGGGATAGGCGTGCAGAAGCAATGCACCGATATTGCCGTTTTGGTCATTGATCGGACTGTTGCCAAGCGACTTCACCAAACGACCGGCCAGTTTCCGGGCCGCCTCGGCGCGTTCGCCTTTTTCGCGATCGAACCGGCGCAAACGCTCCTCAAGATCAATGGCATTGCCGCCAAGCCCCTGTTCCGTCATCAGCACGGCAAGCTTGCAGGCGGTCGTGGCGTGTCCGTCCTCGGCGCCGGATATCGCCATGGCGGCCAGGCGTGGCGGAAGCGCCAGCTCCCGCATCAGCCGGCCCTTTGCCGTCAATGCATCCAGCGCGTCGAGAGCGCCCAGCATGCGAAGCAATTGCCGCGCCTCAGCAAGTGCGGGCGCCGGTGGTTGGTCCAGAAATGCCAGGACGCTGGCGTCACGCACGCCCCAATGCGCCATATCCAGTGCCAGACCAGACAGGTCGCTGGAGAGAATCTGTGCCGGCGCAAAGGCGGGCAGGGCTGCAGTCTGTCCCTGGTGCCAGAGCCTTATGGCGACACCCGGTTCTGTTCGTCCCGCGCGACCGGCGCGCTGGTCGGCTGCTGCCTGTGAAACGCGTGTGGTTTCCAGCCGGGTGATCCCCGTCGAGGGTTCAAAGACCGGAAGCCGCTGTTGCCCGCTATCGATCACGATCCGGACGCCGTCGATGGTGATCGATGTTTCGGCGATCGATGTGGCCAAGACCACCTTGCGCTTGCCGGGGGGGCACGGCCTGATGGCCAGGTCCTGCTCTTTCTGGGAAAGGTTGCCGAACAATGGCACGATCGACGTATCTCCGGCCAGCCGCCCCTCGAGCCGTTCCGCGGTTCTCAGGATTTCAGCCTGTCCAGGCAGGAAGGCAAGAATGGAGCCGCTTTCCTGCCCATGCGCGTCGAGCACCGCTTTCGCGACGGCGTCTTCAATACGCTCGTCACCGGGACGATCCTTGTAGCGAACTTCCACCGGGTAGGCGCGCCCTTCACTGCGGATCATCGGTGCCCCCTGCAGAAGGCCGCTGATCCGTTCGATGTCGAGCGTTGCCGACATGACCACGATCCGCAGATCCTCGCGAAGGCCTGCCTGCACATCGAGCGCAAGCGCAAGCCCGAAATCCGCATCCAGCGAGCGTTCGTGAAATTCATCGAACAGGACCGCCGAGATACCGGTCAGTTCCGGATCCTCAAGCACCATCCGTGCAAAAACGCCTTCGGTCACCACTTCAATACGTGTCTTCGCCGAAATGCGGTTGTCGAGCCGCATGCGATAACCGACGGTCTCGCCCGGTTGCTGATCAAGCAGAGATGCCATGCGGCCCGCAGCCGCGCGCGCCGCCAGTCGGCGTGGCTCCAGCAATATGATCTTGCCCGTACACCAGTCCTGTTCGAGAAGCAGGAGAGGAACCAGGGTGGTTTTGCCCGCCCCGGGCGGCGCGGCCAACACGGCCCGGTTTCCCTCACTGAGTGCCCTGACGATCTGCGGGAAGGTTTCACGGATCGGCAGTTCCGGCAGAGCCGATGGGTATAGGGAAGTGATTGACATCAAACGGGGCTTTCTCGGGGCGGAAATCACAATGAGAAATGCCGCCGCGAAGGCACAAACGCAACCTTCAAGAAAAAATGCCGGCGAGAAGCCTTGGTGCACAAGGGTTTTGATAATTTATCGGAAAAAACATGACATTTTTGCAAAAGGACTGTTGACGTTTTCGGGTTGGTCCGCCTATAACCCGGTCACTGACGAGGGCGGCGGCGCTGCTGGCGACGAAGTTCTTGTCTCAAAAATCTT
>NZ_JAUSRF010000036.1 GCF_030811685.1 Neorhizobium huautlense
TCACGTTTCCGCTGGTTGCTCCCACCACGCCATTTGGCTTATCAAAAAACGCCAAGGCTCTAATCGCAGCCGGATGAAACTTCAGTGGCAGGTCACTCAATATTGAATCTATGCAATTATGCAAGGTACTCCCCACGTTGTATGAAAATACGCAGATAAGCATGTTTTCAGGAGTTATCATTTCGTCTTTCGCTCCAGATGGATTGGCTTAACGGGTCTTTTAAAATCCTGTTGTATTCGCATAAAGTTTGGACCTGTAGCCGATCAGGTAGCTTATTCTTCCTGCGATCCACCCTGTATTTCTTGCAAGAGACAGTAAAGTTTTTCCGTTTGTAATTATAGTTGCCGCGATCAGCAAAATGAATACGGGGATTTTCAGTGTTGATCCAGCAATGGCTGATGCCGAGTTTCGAATTTTACTATTTCCTTTCCTCCGCAAATTCGTATTCGACTGGTCCATCGCTCTTTTGAGTTGGTACCAAAAACTCAGTCTTTCCGGGGGGATGGTTTCATATACAAAAGCGTCGTCCACCCAGCCTGTCGGCAGCTCTGCCTTGCGTATTTCAGCATAAAGCTTGGAATCGGTGCCGCCGGTGAAGCGCATTTCCTGATCGAACCAGATATTGTGATCTCTGAAGATGGCCAGATCGGCCAACCAGTTGTTGGTCACGATTGTCACCCGATTGGTGCTGTTCAACGTCGTGCGCCTCTTTGCGCGTTCTTCCTTCTGCCTGTAGCGGGCCTCGATGTTCTCGTACATCTTCGACTGCATGTAGCTGAGTGCTTCCTTCGGGCGACGGGCGCGCAAGGGTGCGCCGAGAAGCATGGCATTGCTCTTGCGATAACCGTCCAGCATGCGCTTTAGCCAGTCCTTGGCAGTCACTTCGTCGTCGTCGACAAACAGAAGCAGGTCAGCGCCATCTTCTATCGCTTCGCGTGCCGCGCGGTTGCGACCAAACGGGATGCCGAGTTCAGGCTCCTGCACATAACGAAGGTCGCTTTGAATGAAGTTTTTTCGGTGGCGATCCACGACGGGAAGTGCAGGCGTATCGCTGTCGTTCTCAACGATCAGGTAGGTGATCGAGCATAATGACGGGATATCCATAGCCGCCCAGGAGGCCAGAAGGTCATCGAGCATCTCGGGCCGCTTGCGCGTCAGGGCCGCCACGTAAATCTTCAGTTGTTTTTCAGCTCTGGACATGGCGTGCTTCGCTTATCGGTATGGTTGAGTGCCTCACTCTCCCTAAGCCATTCGCGGATGCCGGTAAATTGTTCTAGTGGCCGCAGGTTCGATTATACAGATTCCCCAGCGCCTGCGCCTCACCCTCGATGCTGAAATTCTGCCCGGCATGGGCAAGCGCGTGTTCTGCGGCGGCCAAGCGGCGTGGTTCATTGTCGATGAATGCCGATGCCGACATCACCATGGCGTCGAGATCGTCGCGGGCGATGATTTCGCCGGTTTCGTTCTCGCCCGTCACCACCAGTTCCGAAAAGGCGCCGACATCGGTGGCCACCACCGGCACGGCTGATGCCATCGCCTCGAGTGGGGTCAGCCCAAAACCTTCCCAGCGCTGTGGCGCGATGAATAGGTCGAGTGCGCGGTACCAGTCGTTGATATTGGTGTGTTCGCCGACAAACAGGATACGGTCGACAAGGCCCACTTGCGCCACGCGCGCCTTTAGCTCGTTTTCAAAGGCGACATGTTTAGCCGTCGCGCGGCCGGCGATGATGGCGATCCAGTTCGGCTGGTCCGGCAGAAGGCGGATCATGCTGTCGACAAACAGATCCGTGCCCTTCTGGTGGCGAACGCGGCCAAAACAGCCGACAATTTTTGCCGTCTCAGGAAGGCCGCAGGCGCGTTTTGCGGCCGCCTTGTCTTTGGCCGGGGAAAAACGTTGCGTGTCGATGCCGTGCAGCACGACGGTGCTGGGCACGTCCAGATAGGCCGAGGTTTTCGCGCTGGTGGCGATGACCGCGTCCATCTTCGAAATCAGCCATTTGGTCCAGCCGGTATGTTTGCGCTGGGAGGCCGAGGTGAAGACGATGCGGATCTTCATCCGCAACACGTCGCGCAGGATGATCGCCGGCAGCATCTCGATGTTGCGGCGGGCATGCCAGATGCGCACCGGAGCCCCTTCGGGCGCCGACCACAGATGCACGAGATCGCGAAAACGGATGAAGGGCAGGGTGGCGGGAAGGCCGAGGCCAAGCGAGGCCACCTGCTGGCCCTGCCGGTTCTGCACCGGCAGGAGCTGGATGATCGTCGATGTCACGCCGGAAAGGCGCCGCTTGAAGTTGGGGGCAATCACCCGCACCTTGCTAATATCAGTCAGCGGCACAATAAAAGTCTCCGGCGGCAAACGCTGGGGCTGATCAGCCCCAGGTGACTGCGAGGATTTCGTAAGCCTTGGAGCCGCCGGGGGCTACGACTTCGATCGAATCGCCGGCTTCCTTGCCGATCATTGCGCGGGCGATGGGCGAGGAGATCGAAATGCGGCCCTGCTTCACATCGGCTTCCTGGTCGCCGACGATCTGGTAGGTCTTTTCCTCGTCCGTGTCTTCATCCACCAGCTTGACGGTCGCGCCGAACTTGATGGTCGAGCCGGACATTTTCGACAGGTCGATGACCTCCGCGCGGGCCGTCAGGTCCTCGAGTTCCGTGACCCGGCCCTCGTTATGGCTCTGGGCTTCCTTGGCAGCGTGGTATTCGGCATTTTCCGAAAGGTCGCCATGGGCGCGCGCTTCGGCAATCGCCTCGATGATACGCGGACGTTCTTCCTGTTGACGCCAGCGAAGCTCCTCCTGAAGCTTCGTGAAACCGTTCGGCGTCATCGGTACCTTTTCAACCATTTCCTAGTCCTCGACCCCGTGCCCGCCATCCGCGGACACAAAAAGAAAGAGGTCCCGGAGCAAAACTCCGGAACCGTCCGAAAATCATTATTTGCGTCAGTATAACAGAAATCTGACGGCAAATTCCAATAAAAACAGAGATAGTGTGTTCCGCGGCAGTTTCACAGGGGGAGGATTGCTTTTGCAGGGTTTCTTGACAATAAGACGCAGAACATATAGTGAACATTCTGATGAAGAAGTCACTCAAAGAACGTCTCGCCATTCTTTCCGATGCGGCCAAATATGACGCTTCCTGTGCGTCGAGCGGAACGGTGAAAAGAGATTCGTCGGGATCCGGCGGGCTGGGTTCGACGGAAGGGTCCGGCATCTGCCATTCCTATGCGCCGGATGGCCGCTGCATTTCGCTGCTGAAAATCCTGATGACCAATTTCTGCATCTATGACTGCGCCTATTGCATCAACCGCTCATCCAGCAATGTCGAGCGGGCGCGGTTTACCGTCGAGGAAGTCATATGGCTGACGCTGGAATTTTATCGGCGCAATTATATCGAGGGACTGTTCCTTTCCTCCGGCATCATCCGCTCCTCCGATCATACAATGGAGGAAATGGTGCGGATTGCCCGCGAACTGCGTACCATCCATAATTTTCGCGGTTACATTCACCTGAAGTCCATTCCGGAAGCCTCGCCTCAACTGATCGAGGAAGCGGGGCTTTATGCGGATCGTCTGTCGATCAATATCGAGCTGCCGACGGATGCCGGTATCGGCAAATTCGCGCCGGAAAAGCGGCCGGACAATATTCGCCGCTCGATGGGCAATCTGCGCCTGAAGATCGAAGAGATGGCGGAGCCGACGCTGCAGACCAAACGCCGGCAGAAATTTGCGCCGGCCGGGCAGAGCACGCAGATGATCGTGGGGGCCGATGCCGCCGATGACGCGACTATCCTCGGTACCAGCGCGCGGCTTTATGGAAGTTACGGCCTCAAGCGCGTTTATTATTCGGCCTTCAGTCCGATCCCGGATTCCTCGAAAAACCTGCCGCTGATCAAGCCGCCGCTGATGCGCGAACACCGGCTTTATCAGGCGGATTGGCTCTATCGGTTTTACGGGTTCGATATCGGCGAGATCACCTCTTCGCGGCCGGATGGCATGCTGGATCTCGATCTCGACCCGAAACTGGCCTGGGCGCTCGGGCATCGTGAGAAATTTCCGGTTGATGTGAACCGCGCCGACAAGGAAACGCTGCTGCGCGTGCCGGGTTTCGGCACCAAGACCGTGAAATCCATCCTTTCCGCTCGCCGGTTCAAGCGCTTGCGGTTGGAGGATATCGCACGGCTTGGTGTCTCCCTGAAAAAGGTGCAGGCCTTCATCACGGCGGAAGGCTGGACACCGCACCGGCTGGTCGATCGCACCGATCTGCGCGCGATGTTCATGCCGAAACCGGAACAGCTCTCCCTGTTATGACGGAAACCTGTTTCCTTGAGGGGCGTGGCGATCTTGGCGAGTGGCGCGATGCCGCGCGACGTTTTCTGGTCGCAGGGATCGAACCCAAGGATATCGACTGGCGGCTTCGCAGTGAGGAGCAGGGACTGTTCGATGCCGGCGCCGCTTTGGCGCCGAATGCAAACGCCTCTCCGATGGTGACGGAAACGGCGGCGGTCCAGGTGTCGGTGCCGCAAAGTTTTCTCCGGCTCGCATCAGCTGTCATATGTCATTCCGATCCTGCCCGGTTTGCGTTGCTCTACCGTCTTCTGTTTCGCCTGATGTCCGAGCGGCATCTGCTGGAGGTGAAATCGGATGCGGATGTCGTGGCGGCCCATCGCATGCACAAATCCGTGGGCCGTGATTATCACAAGATGACCGCCTTCGTGCGCTTCAAGGAACTGCCGCTGCCGGCGGGCATGGCCGGACGGCGGCGCTTTTTTGCATGGTTCGAGCCGGATCATTTTATCGTCGCGCGCGCAGCACCGTTTTTCCAGCGGCGGTTCAACGATATGGACTGGATCATCGCCACGCCGCACGGCTCGGCCTCCTGGGATGGCGACAGTCTCCGCACATCTGCCGAACCCGCGCAGAAGCCTGACATCCGCGACGAGACGGATGAACTGTGGCGCACCTATTACGCCTCCATCTTCAATCCCGCCCGGTTGAAGGTAAAGATGATGATGACGGAGATGCCGAAGAAATACTGGAAGAACCTTCCCGAGGCAGATCTCATTCCGGGCCTGATTGCCGGTGCAGAGGAAAAAGTCCTCGACATGGGGCGCAGGCAGGCGAGTGAGCCCCTGGCCTTCCATCATCGGCTTCAGGAAGCGGCAGCACGTGCTCCTGCCACACCGATGGCGCAAGCCGGCACGATCGATGCGCTGCGGCAGGAGGCGCGACATTGCAGCCGTTGCGATCTCCATTGCCGCGCCACGCAAACGGTGTTCGGTGAAGGCCCGGTCGATGCACGTGTGATGATCGTCGGCGAGCAGCCGGGCGATCAGGAGGATCTGGCGGGGCGCCCGTTCGTGGGGCCGGCGGGGCGAGTGTTTGACGAGGCGCTGTCGCTGGCCGGTCTGGATCGGCGCAGGCTTTACGTCACCAATGCGGTCAAACACTTCAAATACGAACCGCGCGGCAAACGGCGTATCCATCAGCGCCCGAACATGGGTGAGGTGCAGCAGTGCCGCTGGTGGCTGACGCGCGAGATCGATCTGGTGAAGCCGAAACTGATCGTGGCGATGGGTGCGACAGCTCTGTTTTCGCTGACCGACCGCAAGGACAAGCTGGAAGATGTTCGCGGCCGACCGATCGTGATGGATGAAGCGCAAACGCTGTTCGTGACGGTGCATCCATCCTATCTGCTGCGCATTCCGGATGAGGGCAGGCGGCTGGAGGAACTGGCGCGGTTTCGGGAGGATGTCGTGAACATTGTCAAAATCACCGATCAGCCACAGTCATAATTGCAATTTATGGTAGTCTTTATGTGAATATGTGTTATTTTTGTCTGCTGTCAAAATTGGGGGAAGGTCATGGCCGATCGACTCGATATGGAGCATGAGGAGGGTTGTCTGTGTGGTCTGGAACTCGGCAAAGATGAGCTGACAGCGGACACGGAATTGCCAGAGGCGTTCGGCTGTCTCGAAGTAATCGTGACGCCGGTGGATGAGGCCGCCGACATGGATGGCTGTGAACTTGATTTTTTAGGGCATGTTACAGAAGACCGGGATTTGCCGGCGGCTGTTGGGGGAGTTGTACTATGACTTTCTCATTAACTTGGCTGGTCGAAGTCCTCGAGGACGCCAATCTGAAAGTGGCAGAAGTTCCCGGCTGGCGAAGCCGTGGGCGGGCAGATATGCCACGGGTGCGCGGGGTCATGTGCCACCATACAGCCGGACCGGCAGCCGGCAACATGCCCAGTCTCCGGGTCATCACGGAGGGCCGGGCGGATTTGCCGGGGCCGTTGTCGCAACTCGGATTGGGTCGAGATGGTACGTGTTATGTTGTTGCCGCTGGTCGGGCGAACCATGCGGGTGCGGGCAATTGGCAAGGAATAACGTCAGGAAATTCTAGCTTTATCGGTATCGAGGCAGAAAATTCCGGTGGCGGAAACGATCCATGGCCCGAGGTTCAGATGGATGCCTATGTGCGGTGTGTCGCGGCGATCCTGAAGAAGATCGGTGAAGATGCGATCATGTGCTGCGGTCACAAGGAATATGCACTGCCGCCAGGACGAAAACCGGATCCCCGCTTCGATATGAACGATTTTCGCTTTAAGGTTGCTGCCGTGATGAGCGGCAATGCGCCTGCTCCAAGCCGCATACCGTTGGTAGATGGCGCCGATCGTCCGACGTTGCGGCGAGGTGCGCGCGGGGAGCATGTGATCCTGCTTCAGAGCAAGATTGGCGAGAGCGGCACGGGGGTGTTCACCGCTGCAACCGAAGCTATCTTGCGCGAATTTCAGAGGGGACATGGCCTCGTGCCTGATGGCATCGCTGGCCCACGAACATGGGCGGTGCTGCAAGCCTGATCTTGAAAAAGGCCGCTCTGCTACAATCACACAAAAATGGGACATGCCTGTTAAGCATGCCCTTATTTTTGTAATTAGAATTGGCGCGTTGCTTTAGGCGAAATAGCTCTGCAGCGGACGAACTTCCAGATTGCCGGCCTTGAGTGCCTTGATCGCCATGGCAGCGGCTTCGGCGCCGGCCATGGTCGTGTAGTAAGGCACTTTCTGCATCAGCGTGGCGCGACGCAGCGATTTCGAGTCCGAGATCGCCTTGTTGCTGTCCGTCGTGTTGATGACCAGCTGGACCTGACGGTTGCGGATGGCGTCCTCGATATGCGGACGGCCTTCCAGAACCTTGTTGATCTTGGTCGCCTCGATGCCGTGTTCGGCGAGGAAGCGGGCAGTGCCGCCGGTCGCCAGAACCTTGAAGCCGATTTCCACCAGAATACGGATGGCCGGCAGGACACGGGTCTTGTCGCTGTCGCGTACGGATACGAAGACGGCGCCATCACGCGGCAGTTCGACGCCGGCGCCGAGCTGGCTCTTGGCAAAGGCCAGCGCGAAATCGGTGTCTAGGCCGATGACTTCACCGGTCGAGCGCATTTCCGGGCCGAGCAGCGTATCGACGCCCGGGAAGCGGGCGAATGGGAACACGGCTTCCTTGACGGCGATGTGCTTGAGGTTGCGCGGATCCGGCTTGGTGCCGTAGGCCGCAAAGGTTGCATCCAGCTGTTCGCCGGCCATGGCGCGGGCGGCGATCTTGGCGATCGGCGCACCGATCGTCTTGGCGACGAACGGTACGGTACGCGAGGCGCGCGGGTTGACTTCCAGCACGTAGACCGTCTCGTCCTTGATGGCGAACTGGACGTTCATCAGACCGACGACGTTGAGGGCCTTGGCCATGGCCGTTGCCTGCCGCTCCAGCTCGTCGATCATTTCGGCAGACAGCGTGCGCGGCGGCAGCGAGCAGGCGCTATCGCCCGAGTGAATGCCAGCTTCCTCGATATGCTCCATGATGCCGGCAACGAAGACTTCCTTGCCGTCGCAGAGGCAATCGACGTCGACTTCGATGGCGTTGGACAGATAGCTATCGAACAGAAGCGGGTTCTTGCCGAGCAGGGTGTTGATCTGGCCGGTCTTGTCGTTCGGGTAACGCTGCTTGATGTCTTCAGGCACCAGTTCCGGCACGGTGTCGAGCAGGTAGGTCTGCAGCATCGCTTCGTTATGAATGATCTGCATGGCGCGGCCGCCGAGAACGTAGGACGGGCGAACGACCAGCGGGAAGCCGATCTCGCCGGCGACAGTGCGGGCCTGTTCGACCGAATAGGCGATGCCGTTGTTCGGCTGCGTCAGGTCGAGCTTCATCAACAGCTTCTGGAAGCGGTCGCGGTCTTCGGCCAGATCGATCATGTCGGGCGCGGTGCCGAGGATCGGGATACCGTTCTTTTCCAGCGCTTCTGCGAGCTTCAGCGGGGTCTGGCCGCCGAACTGCACGATAACGCCGACAACTTCGCCCTTTTCCTGCTCCGCGCGCAGAATTTCGATGACGTCTTCAGCGGTCAGCGGTTCGAAATACAGGCGGTCGGAGGTGTCGTAGTCGGTCGATACGGTTTCCGGGTTGCAGTTGATCATGATCGCTTCATAGCCGGCATCCTTCAGCGCGAAGGCGGCGTGGCAGCAGCAATAATCGAACTCGATGCCCTGGCCGATACGGTTCGGGCCACCGCCGAGGATGACGACCTTCTTAGCGTCCGACACTTCGGCTTCCGAGCGCAGGGCGCCGACGAAAGGCGTCTCGTAGGTCGAGTACATGTAGGCGGTCGGCGAAGCGAATTCGGCGGCGCAGGTGTCGATACGCTTGAAGACCGGGCGAACGTTGAGCGTGTTGCGCAGTTCAGCCACTTCCTTCGGACGCTTCGAGGTCAGCGAGGCAAGGCGGGCATCGGAGAAGCCCATGGCCTTCAGCTTGCGCAGGTTTTCGGCATCGGTCGGCAGGCCGTGCTCGCGGATGCGGGCCTCCATATCGACGATTGCCTTGAACTGGGCGATGAACCACGGGTCGATCTTGCAGGCTTCGTGCACTTCTTCCTCGGTGAGGCCGAAGCGCAGCGCCTGTGCGACCTGACGCAGGCGATCCGGCGTCGGTGTGCCGATGGCGGCGCGAATGGCGTTCTTGTTGCCTTCGCCCTCTTCCATGCCGGGGATTTCGATCTCGTCGAGACCGGTCAGGCCGGTTTCGAGACCGCGCAGTGCCTTCTGCAGCGATTCGGCAAAGGTGCGGCCGATGGCCATGACTTCACCGACCGACTTCATGGCGGTGGTCAGGACCGGCGATGCGCCCGGGAATTTTTCGAAGGCAAAGCGCGGGATCTTTGTGACGACATAGTCGATCGATGGTTCGAACGAAGCAGGTGTCGCGCCGCCGGTGATGTCGTTTTCCAGTTCGTCGAGCGTGTAGCCGATGGCGAGCTTGGCCGCGACCTTGGCGATCGGGAAGCCAGTGGCCTTCGATGCCAGAGCAGACGAACGCGAAACGCGCGGGTTCATTTCGATGACGACGAGGCGGCCGTCCTTCGGGTTGACGGCGAACTGCACGTTCGAGCCGCCGGTCTCGACGCCGATCTCGCGCAGAACCGCGATCGAGGCGTTACGCATGATCTGGTATTCCTTGTCGGTCAGCGTCAAAGCCGGCGCGACAGTGATGGAATCGCCCGTGTGGACGCCCATCGGGTCGATGTTTTCGATCGAGCAGATGATGATGCAGTTGTCCGCCGTGTCGCGGACCACTTCCATCTCGTATTCCTTCCAGCCGAGAACCGATTCTTCGATCAGCACTTCGGTGGTCGGGGAGGCGTCGAGGCCGGAGCCGACGATCTCGAAGAATTCTGAACGGTTATAGGCAATGCCGCCGCCGGTGCCGCCGAGTGTAAACGACGGGCGGATAATGGCCGGCAGGCCGACGACGTCGAGCGCCTGTGCGCCGATTGCCATGGCATGCGCCATGTAACGCTGCTTGCGGTCGGTCTCGCCGAGGTTCCAGGTGTTTTCCAGCTCGTCCAGCGCCTTGTCGAGATCCGCGCCGGAAAGCGTTTCGCGCAGCTTGGCGCGCTCGGCTTCATGCGCCTTGCGGTCGGCATCCTTGATGTCGGTGGCGTTGGCGAGCATCGACTTCGGCGTTTCGAGGCCGATGCGGGCCATGGCTTCGCGGAACAGGGCGCGGTCTTCGGCCATGTCGATAGCGGCAGGCTTTGCACCGATCATTTCGACATTGTAGCGGTCGAGCACGCCCATGCGCTTCAGCGACAGCGCCGTGTTGAGTGCCGTCTGGCCGCCCATGGTCGGCAGCAGCGCGTCCGGGCGTTCCTTGGCGATGATCTTGGCGACGACTTCCGGCGTGATCGGCTCGACATAGGTTGCGTCGGCAAGGCCCGGATCGGTCATGATCGTTGCCGGGTTGGAGTTGACCAGGATGACGCGGAAACCTTCCTCGCGCAGCGCCTTGCAGGCCTGCGTGCCGGAATAGTCGAACTCGCATGCCTGCCCGATAACGATCGGACCCGCGCCGATGATGAGGATCGATTTGATGTCTTGGCGCTTTGGCATGGTCTCTATCCGCTGTTTTCTGCGCGAAAAGCCGGCACGGGGCAGGGAGGCTCCGGTCGGGTCGCGTGCATAACATTATTTCTGGCTAGACGCGGCTTATAGGCAAAAGTGCGGCCTATGAGAACCCCATAAATCGGCAAATCGACAGGAAAAGAGCCGGGTCGTTCGTTATCGGTGAAGCCGGGGCTGAAGATATCCTCTCCTTAATATTTCGATGGCATGTAGAGGGAGACAAAACACGGGGGTGGGATGTCCAACGATCTCTACAGGGCGCGCCAGGTTCTCATCTGGCTGGCGATTGCCACGCATGCACTTATTTATGGTTTGGCGTTCGCAATCGGAATGCGGCTCAACTACCAGACATTATTGCCGTTTATCGCATGGCTGGGCGGTACGCTCATCTTTGCCGGCGTCTATTGTCGGTGGCGCAATATGCCAAAGCTGCACAATATTGTTGAACCGGCGCTTGTCGGCTCCCTGCTGAGCATCGCTATCCTGGTTTCGACATATCTGGCGATGCTGCCCTCCTTGCCGCTCGCGGATGCGAAACTTGCCCATCTCGATGCCGCGATCGGCTTTGACTGGCGCGCCTTCGTGAGGGTTGTCGACGGGCTTCCGTGGCTGGCTGCCTTTCTGAACCTTGCCTATCAGTCTTTTACTATTCAGTTGTTCCTGATTCCTGTTCTGCTCAGCGTCATGGGGCAGGCGCAGCGTGCATATTGGATGATATCATCCTATGCGCTTGTGGGGCTTTGTGCGGCAATTGTCGCTGTATGGTTTCCGGCTGTAGGCGCCTTTCCGCACAATCACATGGGCCCGGAAGACCTGGAAAACATAAACATCTTCTACGGCTATTTCTTTCTGGAGCAATTTCATGGCGTGCGGGGTAATCCGAATTTCGTTTTCGATATCAACGACGCTGCGGGCATTATAACTTTCCCATCGGTACACGCGGCTGTGGCGGCCTTATGCGCCTGGGCTGCGTGGAATGTGCGGCCCATTCGCTATCCGGTTCTGCTTTTGAATGTCGGCATGGCGGTGTCGGCCGTATCGCATGGAAGCCATTATCTCGTGGATGCTCTTGCCGGTGTGCCGCTTGCCTTTTTATGCATCGCGCTGGCGTCCGGCTTGACGCACCTGGTTCCGGAAAGACGCCCAAAAGCAGAGCCGGTCTTTGCCACGGGGCAGGCGACAACCGTCTAAGGTCTGTGGGGATGTCCAGCCGTACCATTTTCCGGCCTGCTGCCATGGACAAGGATCGTAAGCGCCGATACTTTTGCCGCTAATATAAACAGCAGCAAGGGCCATCCGAGACGACGACCGCTTGCGCGGCGGAGTACTCAATGGCCGATGCGACTTCCAAGCCTGTGGCGGCAATCGCTGCCGAGGTGACTGTGCTGCCGATCATCTTTGCCGTCAGCTTCAGCCACATGCTGAACGACATCATGCAGTCGATGATCGCCGCCATCTACCCGATGCTGAAGGCCGATTATCAGCTGGATTTCTGGCAGATCGGCATTCTGACGCTGGCTTTCCAGTGCACCGCATCGCTGTTGCAGCCGGTCGTCGGCATCGTCACCGACAAAAAGCCTTATCCCTATTCACTGCCGGTCGGCATGGCGTCCACGCTGATCGGTCTGGTGTTGCTGGCCACGGCACATGATTACAACATGCTGGTTCTGGCGGCGTCGTTGGTCGGTATCGGTTCGGCCATCTTTCATCCCGAATCATCGCGTGTCGCGCGTCTGGCTTCCGGTGGCCGTTATGGTTTTGCGCAGTCGGTCTTTCAGGTCGGCGGCAATCTCGGCACGGCCATCGGGCCGTTGCTCGCCGCCTTCATCATCGTGCCGCGCGGGCAGGGCAGTGTCGCCTGGTTCTGCATTGCCGCCATCATCGGTATCATCGTGCTGGCCCGTGTGGCATCGTGGTACAAGGTGCATATGGCCGCCAATGCCGGCAAGAAAAAGGTCGTGCATGCCCATTCGCTGCCGCGCAACACCGTCATCGTTGCGCTGGTCATTCTGGCCTTGCTGACCTTCTCCAAGAACATCTACATGGCCAGCATAGGCAGCTATTACACCTTCTTCGTGATCGATCGTTTTGGCGTGACGGTGCAGCAATCACAGTTGATGCTGTTCGTGTTCCTCGGTGCAACGGCGCTCGGCACCGTGGTTGGTGGTCCGATCGGCGACAAGTTCGGTTCCAAGGTGGTGATCTGGTTTTCAATCCTCGGCGTGTTGCCATTCACGCTTGCCATGCCGTTTGCCAACCTGCCGCTGACGATCCTTCTGTCTGCCATCGTCGGTTTCATCATGGCCTCATCCTTCCCGGCCATCATCGTCATGGCGCAGGAACTGGTGCCGGGGCGTGTCGGCATGATTGCCGGCGTGTTTTTCGGCTTCGCATTTGGCATGGGCGGCATTGCAGCCGCGGTTCTGGGGCTTCTGGCGGATGCCCACGGCATCACCTTCGTTTATGTCGTTTGCGCCTTCCTGCCGGCATTGGGCCTGTTGACGGTCTTTCTTCCGAGCAAAGCATCGTTGCGGGTCGCCTGAGGCGGTCATCGACAGAGTTAAAACGACAGAAGCCCGGTCTCGCGACCGGGCTTCTGCTTTATAAGAGAAGTAAACCTCCACCTCCGGTGGAGGACTGGACGCGTTCTACATAGTGATTGAGAGACCTCCGGCTTGAACCGCTGATCTTGCGGC
>NZ_JAUSRF010000037.1 GCF_030811685.1 Neorhizobium huautlense
AACGCCCTACGAAGCCATTAGGCGACTCAGTGAGAAAAAACCTGAAATCTTCTCTCGAATACCAAGCCATGACATGTTGGGACCAAACACCTAGGACTTCCGATGTTCGCATCAACCTCGCAAGACGGCCCTCACCAGAGGCTTACGAATCATAGAGCAAGCACATAAGTGCGAAAGTGGACGCGGCGGTAGTCGCCTCGCCGGGGAAACCATGCGGCTCCGTCTTGAGCTGCCACACCTCAAATGAATTCTGATATGCGGAAACGAACGGTTACATGTTTGTCATTGACTAGCGGTACTGGGATAGCAACATGACCAACTCAACCATGTTGTTGGCCGCACACAGGGATGCATCGATGGCGACTGGTACCATAAAGTTTTTCAACGGCGAAAAGGGCTTCGGGTTCATAACTCCCGAAACTGGTGGACAGGACGTATTCGTCCATGTCTCCGCACTTCAACGCGGCGGCTCGTTGCGGGAAGGCGACAAGGTCAGCTACGAGATTGGTCAGGACCAGAGGACTGGCAAATCAATGGCGGAAAACGTTTCGGTCATTTGATAGCAGCGGCTATGAATCAACCCCAAGGCAGCTGGTTCATGTTTCCAATACCAACCATTTCTCGGAAAGACATTCGATCGCTGATCATGTGCGAAATCTGCACGTAGCTATCCGCGCGCAGCGTTCTCAATATGCCAACCGAAAAGCCAGGCGTCGGCTTTTTGCAACCAGTTGTCCCGCTCATATCGACATGTTGATTTGTTCAGGTATGGAGCGATGGGGTTCTCAGCCGTCGAACGCCCGAGCACTCGCGCGTTCATGCCGCGCTGTTGCCAATCGAGAATGACTTGTTCATCGAACTTCATATCGATCCTCATTTGCGAGCGGCGCCTATATAGGGCTTTCGCCTTCTCTGCAGATCGAAGCTTGCGCGGAGCTTGCCGGTTTGTCCATCTGTCTGGATCACGTTTCGGCTTATGCACAAGCAGTATCCAGTGTTTCCTTGAAAAATCTGCTTCAGCTGTGGGGGTCCCGCCTATCCGAACGCAGTGTCGCTTCGTTGAGTTAGCAACTAAGTGCAGAGCCCGGAGGGCTGAAACGCGCCCCCGCTGGAGATTCGGCTCATAGACGCCCTCTGCCACGTATCTCAGTTCAAGAATTTCCATCGAACCACTCTCGGCGGCAGGCATCTCCGTTTTATTGAAGTCGGGCGGCGAAGTGCAGGTTTCCTTCACAATAAAGTACAAGCTGCCAGCCGATACTTCATCAACGCCGCGGGACGTGCGGGTTGCGCCCTGCCCAGAGGGTGGACGACCCAGTGTCCACTATTGATCGAGCGCCTTCCAGCACTAAGAGCCGATTTCCCCAGCCTCAGTTTAAGAAGTGATTACTCATGCTGAGACGACGGGGGAACTGACCTGAGACCCATCTTCCCTCCGGTTTTCAGGAGAGTCTTGGGTTTTCAATCTGGCCTTATGCGGCCTGTTTTTCCATAGCCATTTTCATCGCGAATTCATTGGGTGTGATGTTGCCCAGTGAAGAGTGTGGTCTGTTCCGATTGTAGTCCTCCTTCCATGCTGTGATTTCGATCCTTGCCTGCGTCAGTGACGAGAACAGTGTTTCGTTGAGGCATTCGTCACGGAAGCTGCCGTTGAAGCTTTCTACGAAGCCGTTCTGCATCGGCTTGCCCGGTGCGATGTAATGCCATTCGACGTGAGTGCTTTGGCACCATTCCAGAACGGCCATGCTTGTCATCTCCGTGCCATTGTCGGAGACAATTGTTCGCGGCTTCCCTCGTTGGGCGATGACAGCATCGAGTTCACGCGCAAGCCGCCGGCCCGAGAGCGACGTGTCGGCGACCAGCGCCAGGCATTCGCGGGTGAAGTCGTCGACGACGGCCAGAACGCGAAAGCGACGACCATCTGTGAAAGCGTCGCTGACGAAATCCAAGCTCCATCGCTCGTTGGCACGCGAGGGCAGCGCCAGAGGGCGTCGCCAGAGGGCGTCTCGTCCCCAAAGCCCGTTTGCGTCCACCACGTTTGCGCACCGTCAGCTTCTCTTCGCGATAGAGACGCCGCAGTTTCTTCAGGTTCATGATGATGCCCTGCCGACCCAGCATGACGTGGATGCGGCGATAGCCGAAACGACGGCGCTCGGACGCCACCAGCTTCATTGCCTCACGGATATCAGCGTCATCCGGTCGAACGCTACGATATCGAACGCTCGACCGATCTACGGACAAAACCTCACACGCCCGACGCTGGCTCACCCCATGTTGTTTGCAGACATGAGCCACAGCGTCCCGCTTCACATCGGGCGTCACCACTTTTTTGAAGCGACATCTTTCAGAATGGCATTGTCCAGCATGGTCTCGGCCAGCAGCTTCTTCAGCTTGGCGTTCTCGTCTTCCAAAGCCTTCAGCTTGCGGGCATCGGACACCTCCATGCCGCCGAACTTTGCCTTGTATTTGTAGAAGGTCGCCTCGGATATCCCGTGCTTGCGGCAAACGTCGGCCGTCCGCATGCCGCTTTCCTGCTCCTTCAATATCCCGATGATCTGCTCGTCCGTGAACCGTGAATGCTTCATTCCGTCCGTCTCCTTGATACGACGGACTCTACCAAAATCTGGAGGAAGTTCAGGGGCTCAGGTCAAGGAGAACGCAATGTTTAAGAGACAGGTTGTTTTGGTCGGCGCCACCCTTCTGGTCGCAGGATCAGTTTTTGCACAGGAGTCCACGGTGAATGGCGCCGCCGGTGGAGCGGTCACCGGCGCTATCGTGGGCGGCCCGGTCGGTGCCGCTGTAGGCGGTGTTGCTGGCGCGATCGTCGGCACCGCGATCGATCCGCCGCCGCAGCGTGTAGTCACATATGTTCGCGAAGCGCCCGCCCCAACGGAACGGGTTGTCGTCGAAGAGCGCGTCGTCGTCGGGGAGCCACTTCCTCAGACGATTGTTGTTCAGCAGGTGCCTGACAATCCGAACTACGGATACGCGGTGGTCAATGACCGGCGTGTGATCATTGAGCCTTCGAGCCGCCGTGTGGTGCAGGTTATTGATTGATCCTGGCTTTGCCAGACGGACGGGACGGTGCCATCGCGGTGAGGTGGCACTGTCAAATTTGCGTCATCAGCCTGTCGACAGGATCGTCGTGAACTTGCGGCGAGCTGTTCAATGCAACGTCCGTCGTGCATCGCGGACAGGGAATAATAACGCCATTGCAGACGCAACGGCGTCTGCTAGTCCGCGTCAGGAGCGGATGCGATTCACACGCGAAGCGCGTTCCCTTCCATGCGTTGCACGATGCTGACGACAGTATCACTGAGATGTCTCGGAATTTGGTCTAGTCCCTGCTGGCGATAAAAGTCGGAAATGCCCAAGTGGCCAAAAAGATGATTAGCAGCAACTGTAGCTGACTTTGCCCTGGCCCCAATGGGTTTCTATCCATAGTTCATCAATGTGCTGCCGAGAGCCGCGAGTTCCCGTTAGTCTCTCACACTATTCTGCATATAGGTGTGTTTCACAGCATAGGTATCAACCGTCAAAACCGTGCGATACTAGGGTTTTGGACAGAATTGCTAGCAGACTGTGATTCAGGGCGTTTACACTGTTTTCTGCCTCCCGAGAAGGGTTGATACGTGTTGTCGTCGAGACGGTACGAGCTATACTTCTGCATACACCAACGCGCATTCGAGTTCATCTCTTCAGCACTACTATTACCCGCTAGCTGTTGTGCAGGTACGATTAGAGTGGGAGGCAAGCAGGGTTGGCGGGATCCTCCACCGTAGGGATGGTAGGTGTTGCTGACCGGATCGAAGGAGCGGTACCGCGCGCTGCACCATTCACGCGACTTCAATGCTTGTAGCTCGGCAGAGAGGGATTTCGGCAATGTGTTTTGTTCGTCAGATGGGCTAATATTTGTTGGCGACCCGAGCGTCCGGGTTGTGCGCCCAACGGGTTCGAGCTCGGCGATGATAGTATTCCCCGACTGGGCGGCGGGAAGGCGTTGATAAGCTTGCTGTCTGCGATCAACTCACTTTACCTCGGATGGCCAAAGGGGCTCGTCATGCAACTTGGTGAACGAATGAGGCTTTGACTGCTGCGCGACCTCTGACGCTACCTTTAATCCGCCGGCGGCGACTGGAAGCAGACACGTAGCGAGCAAGAGACTTGTGAAAAGTTCGCGCATGAGAACAACCTGATGATTTTGCGTACGAAAATGCCGCCGCTATCAAATGGTTCCACTGCATATGGTTTGACTAACGCTGGTGCGCGGTGTCGAACACGTCTACGCTTTAATCGAGAGTAAGGACAAGGATTGAACCTGCGCGGCAGGCACACTGTCAAAGGTCATCATTCCTCCGAGACGTCGGGGACGCCGTCGCTCTGACCGCCAAAACCAAATGCGGGGCTTACGGAGACGCGGCCATGGACGCCTTTTCAGAAAATGCGCGTGCGGCGTTTTCGATATTCCAGCCAAATATCCAAGCTTCTGCTTTTTGCAACCAGGAATGCTTTTCGAGTAAACAGCTCGCGTTCGCGATACGGGCCGCTACAGGATTATCACCCTTAGACAGGCCCAGCACACGGGCGTTCATTCCAAGCTGCTGCCAATCAATCAGGGCTTCCATGTCGAAATTCATTTCCGATCCTCATTATCGTCGCGTTACATTCGCGACGTTGTCTGCTGCGACAGTCTTCGAATCGAGCTGGCATGGAGACTATCTGAAATCTCAGGAAGCCTCGAGTTAAAACTGGCTCTTGAGCTGTGCGGTAGCGTACCGATAACTCCCGAGCATTTAGCGGGCATTCCGATCTCCTCTCAACTCCTGCGGCGTTACGACGTTAGACCGGTCAAAGTGTCTGCGCGAGTATTAACAGGCAACAATGGGCTAATTTCGCGACATCGCTCCTCTTGCCGAAGACGATCCAGAGCGCTGGCGGGGGAGGAATGCTTGGAACTTCGCGCGCTACCAAAGATGATCATCACTGCCTTGATCGATTTGTACCCAAACAGATGTTTTCAGTTTTTCCGACGACGCGGAGATGGCATGATCAAATAGATATGTTTGCCGAAATGTTCCTCCTGCTCTAAGAATGATTCTAAATAGGCCTCGGTGCCGACCAACTACCCGGTTGGCCGCGTGTCCATCTAGGAATTGCAAATGGTTAGAGAGATTCGAAATGATCGGGTCCAGCAGGCTCTAGACAGCGTGGCCGAGAAGAAATCTGACAGGCTTCAGAGGCGAGGAACGCGGCCTGCAAGCACCAACAAAAAGAAAAGCGAAAAGAACAGGCTCGACGCGAATGCCCCTGACGGAGATATTGTGCCGTCCGACGATCTTGAGATTGGGCACAATCGTGTGCCTTCTTCTGCTCATACATGAAATGTGGCGGTAAACGCATTCAGTAAATAGCGTCTATTCCCTCTTATCCATAAACACCCAGCTCTGTCGTTCCCGCATAGTCAGCGTGTGCCCCCGATTGAACACGTAAATTTCGCCGCTCTATGGGCTGAACTTCCTATCGATTTGTTAAGGCTAGCGTCTTCTTGAAAGAGCTAATTCAACAGCTGTTAATCTAACTATGGCTCCCTGCTTCGACCGCGGGGGACCATACATGCATCGCTTCTTCATTCTTTTCAGCTTCCTTTTCGCTATGGGACAATCTGTCCACGCCGCACCAACGGAGTGGCAAGTCACTATGACGACAAGACAGGTGAACTACACGACCGATTCGAAAACTTGGCTCGCAGTCAAAGTCGGCGATGTAATTCCGAATAAGGCTTGGGTTTCCACAGGACCAAAGGGAAGGGTCCAGCTCTCTCGAGGCGTGGAGTCTGTTTCCTTTCAGCCGAACACGTTGGCAAGCATTACCACCTCCGGTTTTTTTCAAAAGACCACCGAGGTTCGCCAGCAGACCGGTACGCTCGACCTCGAAATCGAGAAGCGCAGCAGGCCTCATACGACAGTCCAGACGCCGTACCTTGCCGCTGTCGTCAAAGGTACAGCGTTTCGCGTGTCAGTCACAAAGACAACTGCGAGCGTTTCTGTAACGCGTGGCCTCGTTCAAGTGAGTTCATTCGCCAGTGGCCAACGCTCGTCCTTGGGGCCTGGTCAACGCGCCGCAGTCGATGGGGTGAAAGGGATGACGGTCGCCGGGGCTGTTTCAAAGCCCTCTATTAGTGCCGTGGAACCATCAGTGGCTAGCGTGCGGGCTGTTGGCGCAACAGCGCTCAACGGCCAACCGCAGTCCACGGCCGCTGGAAAAAACTCTACGACGTCTGGCTCGACGAACAGCAATCGCGCCGACAGTGCTGGCCATTCGAAGAGCGGAAGCAGTGACGATGGTGCCGGGAACGGCAATGGAAACGGGAACGGAAACGGGAACGGAAACGGCAACGGCAACGGCAACGGAAACGGAAACGGAAACGGCAACGGAAACGGAAACGGCAACGGAAACGGGAACGGAAACGGCAACGGGAACGGGAACGGGAACGGGAACGGCAACGGGAACGGGAACGGGAACGGGAACGGGAACGGGAACGGGAACGGGAACGGGAACGGGAACGGGAACGGGAACGACTAAAGTCGTTATCGGGTGTCTAGGGGGACGTGATGGGTTTTTGGAGAAAAGTACAAACGTCACTCGCTGTTCGCGCCGCGTTCGTCGCTCTTATGTGCGCCGTGCCAGTTTGGACGGCCGTAAAGCCGTTCACCGATTACGTCGACAATGTCATTGCCAGCCTTCGTTTCAAAGCTTTGCAACGGCCGGCGAGTGGCGACGTTGTCTTCGTGGCAATCGATAAGAAAAGTCTTGATGCGGTCGGCGTCTGGCCTTGGCCACGAGGCGTTCACTCGGAGATCATCGATCGACTGACAGCGGCGGGTGCTCGTGACGTTTTTCTCGATATTGACTTCAGCAACCCGTCGTCCGCCAAGGAAGATGATAAGCTCAGGCTATCACTCATTGCTGCCGGCGGAGGCACTGTGTTGCCGGTATTCCGGCAACACGAAAGCGCCGTACCGGGATCGTCCACAAGCGTAACAAGGCCCATCACCGCCCTCGCCTCAAATGCTTGGCTTGCATTCGCTAACGTCGAACTTGCGGAAAGCGGGCTGATAACGACGTTCAAAATGGCCGATCGATTGGACGGAAGGGTGACGCAGTCCGTACCTGCCGTCTTGGCACAAGTCGACGACACCGCTGGTACCTATCTCATAGATTATTCAATCGACCCTTCAACAATCCCCACTGTTTCTGCCTCTGAGCTAATAGATGGAACGGTTCCACCGAGCGTTTTCGCCAATAAAGCGGTGGTTGTTGGCGCTTACGCTACTGAACTGAAGGATGTCTATCCAGTACCATTGTACGGGCCTCTGGCGGGCCCCCTGATCCATATCTTGGCGACCGAAACGATTTTGCAGCACCGATTGGCATCGGGCGTCGACCAGACAATACCGGAACTGGTTCTCGCAGCGGTGCTTATAGCGCTAGCTATAAGCTTCAGAGTGTATCGTCCCGTCGCTTTTATCGCGACTGCCGTCATACTGATCACAGCAATGGAAAACGTTGCATTCGTTATCCAGGCCAATGATGCCCATGCAGTAAGAACGGCAAATGGCTGGATACTTGTGGGCCTTTCCCTCTTACTCGCCCTAAGCGAGAGAAGTAATTTTGCCCACATCCGAAGCCGGATCGCCATTGCCGACTTTCGAACTTCGAGGAATACACTCCAGTCGATAATCGCGGACAGCAGTGACGTCGTCCTTGTTTTCGATGAAAACCTCTGCGTTCTCGATCGGAGTGCGTCTGCTGATGATCTCAACTCAGAGCATGAGGACGGCAACGACCCCCGTCAAACTATTCCAATCACGTTGATGCCGCATGTCGAGGAGGCTGTCCTTCGTTTCAGAGCAGGCAGCGCGCCGACCTACTCAGTTTCTACAGACTTTGAGGTGGATCGCAGGGGTTTCGAGGCCCGTTTTGAAGCGTCAATTACGATTTCCCGTTCTGAGCGTCTCGACGTTAGGGGTGAGCAAATCAACGGCTTTATCGGAAGCGTTATCGCTCGAGACGTTACTGCCCGTCGAAAATACGAAGCGGACCTCCTTCGAATTTCCCAGATCGATGAATTAACTGGGCTGCTGAACCGCCGAGAATTCATCAATCGCCTTCAGTCCATGATCGAACCGCAGGTTGTCGTCGCTGTTGGACTGCACAGATTTCCTGAGCTCAGTGCGACTCTGGGCCGCCTAGCGTGCGACCAGTTGCTGCGTGCAATCGCTGGCCGCTTGTCCAGTGTCTCGCGCGTGTCGCATTTGGGCCGTGTCGATGGTGATTGCTTTGCGATGTCACTGAGCCTGCCCACTCGGGACTTCCACGAGATGCAAGCGGAAGCCATCCTCAGGCAGTTCGCGCTTCCTTTTGAGGCCGATGGGTCCGAAATCTACGTTGACGCTCGTCTGGGCATTTCATTGTTCGACGACATTAGGCTTCCGGCCGCGTCCGCAGTGGATCACGCCGAAACAGCACTTATCGACGCGAGGTCTAACCCCAATTCCAACTGGATCGTCTACGATGAAAAATGTGCCCAGAATCAACTTCGAGCCAGAAAGCTCGAACAGGCGATGCGCGCGAGCCTGAGACGGGACAAATTCTTCCTCGCATATCAGCCGCAGGTCGATCTCGCTACGGGACAGATGGTAGGGGCTGAGGCGCTCATGCGGTGGAGGCATCCAGAATTTGGCCTGGTTTCGCCAGGTGAGTTTATCCCCGTTGCGGAGAGCAGTGGTGTCGTGTGCGACTTGGGCACATGGGCGCTTCGAAATGCCTGCGCGACTGCGATGACATGGCCACCTCATATGACGGTGGCCGTTAACGTCTCCCCCATTCAGTTTGCCAAGACGGATATCCTGGCGGAGGTTAAGAGAGCTTTGGCGGAAAGCGGGTTAGCCGCGCACCGGCTTCACCTGGAGATGACCGAATCCGCATTCCTGGAAGGCACAGAGCGTCTGTTGGGCGTGATATCGCAGTTGCGCAGCCTTGGTGTTCGCATAGCACTCGACGATTTTGGCACTGGCTATTCATCCCTCAGCTACATGGCTGGTTTCCCGTTGGACAAGCTGAAGATAGACCAGTCTTTTGTCCGCAAGCTGACGACCGACCATCAGTCTCTTCTGATCGTAAAAGCGGTAATCTCTCTCGCTCAGGGCCTCGGGCTGAAGCTTGTCGCTGAAGGTATTGAGAACGAAGAAGAGCGGCGGATTCTCGCCGAATTGCAATGCGAGGAAGGACAAGGCTACCTGTTTGGGAGACCGCAGAGTGCTGAAGAGATTATGCAGCAACTAGCAATCGGGAATGTTAACGAGGCTGCCTAACCACTTATGGAGCACTGAACAGATGGGTCTTTCCAGGATCGCTATCCAAAAAATGTTCGAGTTCAGAAGGTCTTGAAGGGACTCGAACTACCGACATGCAATATCATCTCGATAAACGCCTGTTAACTAACGTGTTTTCGCAACACCCGCATCCCGCCCATTCCTGTTAGGGTTCGAATTGATTGCTGCGCCTATTTTTGTGGGCGCTCAGACAGCCGCTCAGCCTTAGCGGTATGCGGCGCAGGTACCACGGACTAAAGCGTATCGCATCTATTCGGCCTCATATCCTGCTGCCTTGAAGAAGTTTCTGCACTCATCGACGGAGAAGAGGCTGATAATGTCGCCGAGTGCTTGGGTGATGGTGTCGAAGCTGCGTGCGGCTCGTTTTCGCAGCAACGCCTTGAGTTTCGAGAAGGCCATCTCGATCGGATTGAGGTCGGGCGAATAGGGAGGCAGGAAGAGAAGCCACGCTCCTTCCGCCTTGACCAGTTGCTCGGCTCGCTCGCTTTTGTGGAAGCCGACGTTGTC
>NZ_JAUSRF010000038.1 GCF_030811685.1 Neorhizobium huautlense
GAATGCTTGGTCATAGGACTACTCCTAGTGTTTGCACTAGGACTTCCGATGTTCGCATCAACCTCGCAAGACGGCCCTCACCGGAGGCTTACGCGGAGCGTGTCGGCACACCGTTTGAATAAGTCATAACGGCCGAGCGGGCTCGCTCATACAAGCCCTCCAAAGAGAACTTCGAACACGCGTACGCACAGGGATGCCACGCCCGAGGACACGATACACGTAGCCATGGGCATGCACACCGACATGAAGGCATGCCACTCGGACTGCGGGCAATTTGGGTCAATCGCAGAGATGATGATGGCAATCCCGACTGGCGGCCGTATACGGAAGTTCGGGACCTGCACAGGGCCGCCGATCTTCTGGCGTAGCGCCGCTTGATCTACTTCCTGCGCCTACCGCCGGAGCTATTGTTCGTTGAGGGAATTGACCCGCCAGCGCCCATCGCCTTCGGCGCACGCCTGTCCGTTCAAAGTGTCAACACCGTTCAGGGATTGGCGGCTGCTGAGAAAGGCACGGCATGTGCGACCATCGGCGCCGCGGCTTTCGGTATAGCTTAAAACTCCGGCGCTACCGGTCGCGGGACTCGCCCAAGGCACGCCGCTGGCTTGCTGTTGCGGGGCCGCAGCAATAGCCCGTTCGATCGCGGCAACGTCCGGTGCAACCGTAGCGGCGCGGGACGCCGACTGAGCGGACTGTGTTCTCTGCTGAATATCGTCGTCGTGGGTACAAGACACGAGCATCAATGCAGCGACGAGCGCAGTAGCCATTCCCAACTTTCGCCCAAGGTCTTTTTGCAAGCCGATACCCTCGAGTTCAGCGGATGCGGGAGGAGCTTAAGACAGCGCACCTCCCGCTTACTTCATCAGAACTGTTTGCGCAGGCCGAACGTCACGGCATGGCTTCTGAAGTCTGTGCTCGACGCGGAGCCATTGCGAGCCACGAAATCGAAGTCGTCAGCCGCCGTGAAGCGATAGCCGATGTCGAGAGTGGTGTTATCGAATAGCGACATGTCGGAAAAGAGACCGATGCCCTGCAAGTTGATGCCGACGCCCGCGTCCAGATGGTAGGCGAACTGGGTATCGCTATCGTCGATAAGGGTCGCAGTTCCAGCAACGCCCTGCTTGCGCAGTTCGAGGTTCATGAAGCCGACACCACCACCGACGAAGGGTGTGACGGCACTAAAGAAGCCGTCGTTCGTGAGGGGAATGTCGAGGTATCCGTTGACGTAACCTTGGAACGAGCGGGCGTCGCCGAAAGAGTCGATGCTTGGCACGCCTGCGCCATTCACGGAGTGAGCGTCAACCGAAGCGCTTCCGTAACCGAGTTCGAGTTCGATGCGTGGGGAGATGAAGCCCATGGAGCCGAAATTGTAACCCGCGCGGATCGAGCTGTAGAAGCCGGTGTCGTAGTCCGTCGAGATAGCGCCGACGCCTGACGTAAATGTCGTGTCATCGAGAAAGCTGACAGAGCTCAGCGAGCCGATGTAGAATCCGGATGTCGACGGCACCACGACCGGAGCCTCTTCAACAGCCATGTCGGCAGCGCTGGCGGCACTGACCATTGCGGCTGAGAGTGCACAGGTCAGAAGAACTCGTTTGAAATTATTCATGTCAGGGATCCTGGTTGGGAGGCTTCAAGCGCCTATACAGGACTTAGGTGACGGATCCCGGAATTCATCATTTCGACACAAACAAAACAGCGTTGCCTCGTTCTTCTCGATGCCTTGTGGCAGATGGGATACACAGTTTGGCTCGCACCCCAAGAAGACTAGCCATCTCCTGACCACCAAGCTGTCTTCATTATTACCGCCCAGTCTGTCTCAGGGTCCGTCCGAGAATTAATGATGATCGTGCGATGCGTCTGGTCAGCGTCATGATAGATGCAGCATAGAGGAAGGCTTCGGCGGACTTTATCGTCGCCTCCGGGTCTTTCCACAGTCGCCGATTTCGACTTATCCAGGCGAAGAATCGCTCGACGACCCAGCGCTTTGGATGAACGGCAAAGCCGACCTGATCCTTGGGCTTGCGGACGATCTCGACATCGACAAGCGTCGCATTCTGCGGCCTGTCGCCTGAATATCCCATGTCGGCGAACGCCTTCTCCACGAAGGGAAAGGACCTGCGGGATACCTGCAGAACAGGGATTGCTCCGTCGCGATCCTGAATGTCGGCAAGCTGAGGATCGAGCACAAGTGCTCGGCCATCCATGTCCACCATTGCCTGCCGTTTGCGGCCCTTTATCTTCTTGCCCGCATCGTAACCGCGCGGGCCACCGCTCTCGGTGGTCTTGACGCTCTGGCTGTCCAGAACAGCGGCGCTCGGCGAGGCCTGCCGTCCAATCCGCTCGCGATCCATTGTGACGAGGCGACGGTTGATCCGCGTGAACAGCCCGGTGTCGCGCCATCGGCAGAAATAACCAAACACGGTGCTCTTGGGCGGCAAGTGTTTTGGGATAAGCCGCCACGGGATGCCGCCGCGCAAAACATAGAAGATGGCATTGACGATCTCACGCACAGGCCAAACTGGCTTGCGACCTCTGCGCGCGGGTGGAGGAAACAGCGGCGAGAGCACCTCCCATTCGCTGTCCGTCAGATCGGTTTCATATCGGGGTTGGTTGCGACTATACTGCCGCCGGGTGGTCGGGTTCCACATGGCGCTTCCATTCTGGCTTTGAACACCGTCTTGGAATCATCATCGACCCGATCACTCAACTCAATTCTCGGACAGCCTCTCAGTGCCGGGAGCCATCGATTTCCTACTGAGGGACATGCGCCCTGTGGACCGGGTTGGTCACTTGATCCGGAAACCTCCCTAGCAAGAAATAGGACGCTTGCGCTCGGACGATACCCTTGAATTGCTCCAGGATTTCGGCCCCTTCCCGCGGCGAGTGCATCAGCGCAAGGCGCACGCTCGCGTCCGCCATGTTGAAAAGCAACATGAGAGTGCTCTTGTACTGGTCATGATTTCCCTGCGGCACGAACCGCACAGTTGCCTCGAAAAAATCTTCGACCTGACGGCGTGTCTCAGCGATGTCCTACTGGCCGAGAAGCTTGCTGGCTTTTATGGCATTCATGATGTCGATCGCTGACTGGCCTTGTCGCATGACCTCATAGTAGGCATCGACAAGAAGCTCGGCCGCAATCATCGCGTCTTCCTCAGTATGGATGTTCCCGAGAGCACCTTTCAGAATGAAACGGGTCTCATTGACGTACTGCTCGTACAACGATGCGACAATCGCTTCCTTGTCCGGGAAGTACTGGTAAACCGATGCGATCGGCCCGCCAGATCGCGAACCGATTTCCTTCATCGTGACAGCATCGATACCCTTCTCACCGATTAGGTCGGCAGATACTTTGAGAATTTCCGACACCCGATCCTTGCTCCGCTCCTGTTTCGGCACGCGACGTAGGATCTTTTTTGGCGGTTTGCCGGGGCGGCGCTGAATGCTCATTCTGGGTCCTATGCAGGCGAATTCGATAAGATCTCCTGAACTTACTCGATCCCCTACGATAGGAGTCAAGCGGCCCGGAGCGATAGGAGATCTGCGGGCCCTGCCGTGAACCCTATAACTCGCGGAGCAGCCCGCGATCGACCTCTCCGGGAACTCGCCTAGACATTGCAGGTTCTGTCCGAGAGAAACAGGAGGATTACATGAGCAAAGAAGATACGATCCGCGACGCCGCTCACGCCAAATGGGAGGCGGAAGGAAGGCCGGACGGCCAGCACGAACGGCACTGGAGCGAAGCCGAGAAAGAGATTAGCGGCAACTCCACAGGCGCGGCCCAGACCTGGTCCGGGGATCATCACAACGGCGTTTCGCCTCCGACCAGCACAGGCTCCGTAGAAGACGAACAGGTCCAGGAGCCGTCCAACGACTGGCCCGCCGCCGCTCCTCCTTCGGATACAGAAAATTCGGCCCCGTCCCCAGTAGACAGGTTCGACCCTCCCGATGCGGATCGAAGGACATTTGGAAATGGCGACACCGATCGATCGTAACTGGCGGCAACGGGAGCCAGCACATGCCACAACAGGAACAGGATCCTTTCGGATCAGCCGATCCTACAACGGAATATGAACGCGAGGGAAAACCGGGAGGAAAAGCGGGTTCTTCCAAGACAAAGCTGGCCGTCGGGGTGGCAGCAGTCTCGCTGACGCTGTTTCTGTCATGGCTGTATATTACACCATTCGACGCCGATCCTGCCCCCGAGGGGACAGCTCCTGTTGCGGCCCCCGGGGTAAAGTCGCCATGAGCGGTGCCGATCATCAGCATTGTCTGCCAGCGTACCCTCCCGGTATACGAGCGCACAGGCCGGAACTATGTCTGCAACCGCGGATTGACGGATCTCACCCGGTGGAGATCTGGCGACATGACGCACGCAAAAACCGTCCGTGTTCAAGCGGCGATGATTGAGTTGCTTCCCGCACTTCGAAAATTTGCCCGCCGTTTTTGTATTCAGGATGGTGACGTCGACGACCTCGTCCAAGATACCGTTGCGAAAGCGCTTGGGAATCTCGATAAATTCCAGGAAGGCACTCGCCTCAAGTCGTGGCTTTTCACGATCATGCGCAACACGTTCTCGACCAGATATGTCGTTGGAAAAAGAACGCTCACTGGATTGGACGATATGAGCGGCATCGAGCCAACGCAGCAAGCCTCGCAAGAATGGGCTATGCGAGGGCACGATTTCGAGGAAGCCTTTATCGCCCTACCTGAATGCTACCGCCCGGCGGCACAGATGATACTCTTGGATGGGACCAGTTATGAAGATGCCGCCAACCTGCTTGGGTGCAAAGTCGGCACCGTCAAAAGTCGCGTCAATCGGGCGCGGGCGCATCTTGCGGCCAGCATGGGAGACACCGTTTGCGCCGCTGCTCGGATCTAGCGTGCAGTAACGCGTGTATCGCCGAGCAACATATCAACGCTCCAGCATTATTCGAACCCGAGGTAGCCCAGGATCAAGACGATGAAACCAGTCGCACTGCGATCAACAGTCCAAGAGGAAATGAACGACTGGTTTGAGACACTCGATCTGGTCCACCCCGCCGAGCTGATCGGGCTATGGAGAGGGAACGGTTATCCATCAGGCCACCCGCTCGACGGAGTTCTCGAAAACCTTCACTGGTTCGGCAAGCGTTTTCATCCGGACAAGCGGGCCGATGCGCTTCTGTTCGAGAGTAATCCCGGTAAGCTCCTCGCCGTCGATCCCGCCTTCTTCCCGATCAAGTGGGCACTTCTTTTTGCTGGTATCGGCCGAACAAAACCTGCGTCGAACCTATTCACCCACATTCTTCCGCGTTTGAGGGCACGAGGAACGACGGCTGCATTGGAAGAGCGGTTGGATGCTGGCGTGATGACGGCCGCCATGGTGTACGACAAACAGCCGATCGTTGACTATTTCCGGCGGACGGCCAACGGAGATATCATCGGTAAGATGGTGGTTAAAGGCGATCCCGATCGTTACTTCTTCGGACTGCAACGAGTAGGCGAAGGAACTGAAACGTAGTGCGGCACCGGTACTGAGATCCGCGGTCACGGTAGTGCCTGGGCTTCGAAGGTTTGGCATCTTTCAGAAACGATGGGACTTCGACGAAGTGGCCTTAGAACAATTTGGCCAGAAAGCCGTTGAGCACGGTGTGGACGGATGTTCAGAAACAGAGATCGCCCTGTTGACCCGTTTGCGGGCGCTAAAGGCGAAGCCTGAAATGGCGATCAACCTATTCGACCTAGGTGTGCCCTTGAATGCCGACGGTTTCTCGCAGGACAAGATAATGGCTGTTCACCTGGCGCTCGAGCAAGAGAAGGTGATCGCGTTTGGGCCGGACAACCGCATCTCCATCCTCGGAAAGCTGCCAGAAAGCTAGCTTCTATGGCAGCCTGTTCTGATGCTGAGCGCGAACTGCGATGGGTCCTCGCTGTTCTCATAGCTGGCCTCTCACGGCCCCCCTCACCAGCATCAAGTTTGGGATTTCGCCGCTTGGGTAGATGCGCTACAAACAGCCCTCGTCCGGCGAGGCCGTGACGCCGCGCATGCGCGACTCCTTTCGGAGGACGCTGTTCTCGCCATTCAGGACGCGATCGTCCTCTCTAGGGCGCTCGACGAGCCCGCTGTCTTACAAGGGCGATAGAACGACTGCACCGGCGACCTGTCGACGCAGTCCGGTAGTTGCTTTTCACTGAAACCAATTGGCTGATCCATACCTTTGTACCAAAGCCCCGGCGCACATCACGCCGCCGGCTTGGTCTTGAAAGAGGTCTGAACCTGCGACCCCTTGAAGCAAAACTGAACAATTGCCGCTACTTAGATTGAATGCCTATTCGAACAGAGCAACTTTATCCACGTTTCGCAAGAACTTGCATGGTACGGCTTATCCGGTTTGACGTGCCCCCGGAAAATTACAGCTCCCGCTGGCCCAAAATCGGGGTGCACGTCACCAAGACTCTCCTGAAAACTGGAGGAACGATGGGGGTCAGGTCAGGGCAAGGTCAGTTCCGCTATTGAGACGGAAACCCGACACATGCTATGCACGGGTAACTCTTAATCGCCGTAGGAAACTGACACTTATTTACTTTATGGATTTCATTTCTTGACCTACTCGCCAGTCATTACTGCAAACAAAGATGGATTGGTCGCGAGCTCCTCTCCGACCATTCGAGCTTTGGACGGCATCCAGGTGGGCTTTTGGGACGGCTTCGGTCATAGAGGAGGTTCGAAATACCTCTTATCTCAGGATCCCCGCCTCCTGGTGTTCCTGCGAGATAGCTCCTCGGTACAAATAACAACTGACGAGCGAGGCTTAGCGCCACTTCGAACAAAACCGATGCCGCAAGCGATCTTCCTCCCCGCCGGAGTACCTTTGTGGAGTAAAATTACTCATGGAAGTCAATTTCAAATATTGCAGGTGATAGGCCATAGCGACAAACTACATCGTTTCCTAAGGCCAACTCTAGGATCGAGCGCTGCTTTGAGTGCGCTCAACGAGATTGTTGAGGTTCAAGACAGCAAATCCGTGAGCCTGCTATCACACCTCGTGAAGGATGAGTTACTCGGCTCAAATCGGCGAGATGCTTATGTAGAAAACTTAGTCGGAAGCATTCTTGCAGACGTTGTCGAAAATCCCAACACTGAAGGTAAGGATCTGTCGGGTCGGCTGACCATGGCGCAAACCCGAAAACTCCGTTCACTGATAGATGCAAGCTCGAGCTACAGGCTTAAAGTCGGCGATCTAGCGAAACATCTGGGGCTTTCAGAGGATTGGTTCTCTTCGTGCTTTAAGAGCACTTTTGGGACAACCCCCGCTCGTTGGTTGCTCGAAAGACGGATCATAGAAGCAAGACGCCTATTGAACCGCACTACCTTATCCATTGCTGACGTCGCACAATTGATGGATTTTTCCGACCAAGCTCATTTCTCAAGAGCATTTCGACGGATTGTGGGGAAATCCCCCAACGAGTGGAGAAGGGATCAAAGCCGGCCCGACAGCGAAGGCTGAGTGTTTGACACTTATCTAGCAAAGTGTTCGTTGAGCGTTGGGTATCTTCTAACTGCGCCGCTCGCTCGCTCAAAACGCGAAAAGGTTAGGTCGTGCGGCTTGCTATCAAAATACTCCAAGGCACTCAAGTAGTCGCGAGCGCCAAAGCCTTCTAGCGGATCGACCAATAGAGACATTGCCTTCTTAGCCAACAACGGCGAGACGGATAGCGGGGGGGCATCATTGGTTAATATTAGCGCGACATTCGTGCTCGACCAACTTACCCAATTTGACATTTCTTGCCACCTGCAGTCGGACGTTCCCACGGGGACGATCCATTCCGGGTGAAGCAGTGCCCCGTCAAATCCCAAATCGATTAAAACCTCGACAAGCCGCTTGGGCTCTTCGACGTTTGAAAACCGTTTATTCGATTTCACAACCAGTTTCGCATTCGCCGCGCGACAGAGTTGCGTCAGTAAATGCAAACTACTGGGATCAAATTGAGACCGGGATCCCAATATGTTTTGATATAACTCATCGTCAATACATAACCTTCTGAAGTCTGTTCGGAAGCTTGTCAGAACTTGCTCTATGTCAGCAAACACTATTCGGGTGTGTGATAATTTCGCACGTGTTCGTCTGTACTCGAGGCTTAGCCTGGAAAGCTCGTCTTGCAAGCTAGATATTTCAGGCAATGGTTTGCCAAGACTGGTCGTATCAATAAAATTCCGGTCCTCACGCCTGACCACTGGGCCCTTATCAATCATCCCTGCAAAAGACTGAAGCCTTGCCCATTCCGCTCGAACAGATTTGAAACTCGCTACCATCTTCACGAAGAGAGTTCTTCTGACTTCGAAATCGTTCCCATTATAGGTCTCAAGGCTTTGAATCAGCCTAAAAGAACGCTTTATTAGCTGTTCTAAGGATGGTTTTTTTTTGGTTACCAAGACTACCACGTTCGCTGAGGCTCAATAGAACCATTTGAAACAGCCCTGCTCAGTCGAATCGCTATACTCGCATTGCGGTAGGATCCGGCACCACATAGATGCCATCGAATGAGTTTGTTCCGGCGGACATTCTCGGAAACATTGCGACTCGTCAACGCGGTACGCGGCGGACTTCTTACGTGAAACAAAATTCACATCGGAAATAAACAAATACCGATCTTTCATCCAAATTCCGCGCTAGATATGCTTGTTGAATCGCTCTGAATTTTGAGGAAAATCACGATCTCAGATCAAATCGGCTATATTCTCACTTAAGCCGTGGCAGAGATTCGATCCGTCCCCCCTCTAACTAAAACTGAAAATTTTCGGTTACTTAGATCGAAAGCGCCTTCTAACGGCGCAAAATTTTCCACTTTCGCAAAATCTTGCAGGGTCCAGCCCACACGGGCGCGTAGTAAGGGACCGTTAGCACTTTTCAACATGCTCGCCGTTGATCAGGCACTCGCTGTTCGCTCCTTCGCCCGCGTCGCTGATGCGGCTCATTTGTTAAGATTACGGATACGATGAACTTGTCCCGATCATCCGCGAGCAAGATCGTGCTAGATTTGTAAGCGCATCTATTCGACGTCGAAGTGCAATTCTCCTCCGCCTGCTTCCAGTCAGCGGCGCAACCTCAAGTTATTTCCAGCATAATCATTTGATAGAGGAACTCAAAAATCCCCACTGAATCGACACCGGCTCGATAGGTAATGCAGCGTTTAGAGTCTACAGCGCTACGAAGGCAGCCATTCGCAACTTCGCCCTTCGCTGAGCTTTGGATCTGAGGGGTCCAGTGTCCTGGTTAATGTCTTGTCTCCTGCGCCATGGCGACGCCCAGCCTGAAAGGGCTAGGTGTTTAGTCCCACAGTGTGATGGCGTATTATTGTCGCGATCACAGAGGGACACTCTATGGGCCAATTTCTTCATGGCAGCGCCAAGACC
>NZ_JAUSRF010000039.1 GCF_030811685.1 Neorhizobium huautlense
GTCTTGGCGCTGCCATGAAGAAATTGGCCCATAGAGTGTCCCTCTGTGATCGCGACAATAATACGCCATCACACTGTGGGACTAAACACCTAGGGTACCGATTGCTTGACTCTGAACTTCTCTTTGTTGCCGCAGGGAATGCCCCGAGTGACCTCAATACGCTTGAGAAGGTAGCTGCGGCGCTGGAGGATATGGATACGGCGCTGGGCGGTAAGCTTTCGTCTGCGGCGACTGTCGGGGCCGGTGCCGGGGTTGATGTGTCCGGCAGTCTTTCCGGTGGTAATCTGATCGTCGCGCTGAAGCTGGCGACGCAGGCGCAGGCAGAAACGGGTACTGATAACACGACAGGTATGTCGCCGCTGCGAACGGCTCAGGCGCTCGCGGCTTCGCGGCCGGTGTTCGCGCGCCATTCCTCGGCAGGCGTGATTGCCAAGCAACGCGGAGTGTCTTCCATCACGCAGCTGGCAACGGGACGCTATCGCTGCGACTTTTCCGCAGGCCGGGCAGACGCGAATTATGCGCCTGGCGTCATAGGATCAACCGATGGCAGCGCGCCGCGCATCGGCCTGCCGAGAGTAGGCACGATGACGACGACTTCCTTCGAATACGACTTCATCAACGCCGGTGGAACTCTCGTCGACCCAGCTATGGGCGTCGTATTTATAATGGAGTGATCATGAAGGTCCTGTATCCGTTTGAAGGCGGCATAGGCGTTATCGACCCCAGTTCTGATTGGTCCGTCGAGGACGTAGATCTTCCCGAAGATCATTCTCAGCGGAATAACTGGATTGCTGACTTTTCTAACCCTCATGGCTTCGGAATTGGTGCGGACGCTTGGTTTGCAGAGCAATCGACAGACGTCGATGGCGGTTCAGAGGATGTGGCGCGACGATAATATCGATCCGATCTCCGGATCTGGCGAGCGTGAAAGACGCGTTCAATTTGGCGATTGATGACGCAGCTGAAATTCAGCGGAAGAGATACATCACCGCCGGAGATGGGCAGGCGATGACCTACATGCAAAAGGCATCGGAGGCGGCGCGTTACCTAGCTGCAGAAGATCCTCAACCGGAAGACTATCCGCTGATCTCTGCGGAAGTGGGCATTGCCGCCGAGACGCACCATGCCGTCGCGACGATCATCGACGACAGCAACAGGCAGTGGCAGGTCATTGGTTCGGCGCTCGAGGCCGTCCGGCTCGACGCTAAGAAGTCGATTGCCGAGGCGTCGTCGCTCGAGGCGGCCCATGCTGTCACTGATGCGGTCATCTGGCCTGACTTCGGTTAGGCGATCTACAAAAAAGGTTTTCCCCATGACCAACACATTCAAGGTGGCTGGCACGACCAGCTGGCAGCCCGCAATCGACGGTGCTGATTACTCCCGCGTCGGCTCAGGTGAATACGCAGTCCGTCGATCTCTGCATCGCAGCGTCGGCGCCTGCTGTGAACCATGAGGATTACATGGTCCTCTCCGGTAATGGCACGCGCGAGATCGTTGCCAATCTGCTTGCGGGCGACAAGGTCTATATCCGCACGCCGTACCCGACCGAAACGGCAATCCGTGGCTTCCGCTAGGCGCGTTGATGAGCGGGCTTTCTCTCGGGTTCGGCCTCGATCTGCGTACTCCCCAATCGCAGAAAGCTGTCCTTGATATCCGTAGACGCGAAATCGCCTTCGCTGTCAGCGGCACCGCCCTGGAAGAACTTCGCGCCGCGAATCTTGTTGAACGAGTCGCCGACATCACCATGAAGATACCAACCGCTCGCTTCCTGAACCGTCACTTCCGAGCATCCATGATGGGCTCAGGCTGCTAGGGCTGGTAGAGGTCTGCCGAATGGGCAACGCCGGCCAACAGCATTGCCGCAGCAACCGTGGTCGCAAGGCGCATCTTCATGCTCGCTTCTCCAAGCTTCATCATGCATGGCGTGCCACAGGCACGACCACCCTATTTGGCATGGAGAATGAGGGATAAAGGTCAAGCCGCGCTTAACCATGGATATTTACCTAGCCTGCCCCATTTTCAGTGATTCTATGACCTTTTGCCAAAAAAAGCTTCCTATAGCCCTCCATTGCGCAATCACTTTGATGCCTCTAAACCCAACTAATCGCTGTAGAAGGGCACGGCTTCTTCTCGAAATTAAAGATCGGCTTGTTTAAAGCCTCACCTGAAGGTCGCTGGACGTGCAGGACGCGCCACACATATTGGTTATCAGCATGGCGTCGTCGATGGAGCGCCGCACACTTCAGGCCTATCAACTTCAGCGCCTTGGCTTGTCGTTTGAATTCATGGACGCGACGACGGCCGGTGACATACCGGACGAAGAGATGAAGCGCCTTCAGCGCCGCTGGGCTCGGCGCTTGCGCGACACCGAAGTCTCATGCGCGCTCAGCCACAGGAAAGCGTGGGGGATTGTGGCCAAGGCTCCCCGGCCTATGCTTGTCATAGAGGATGATGTCATCCTTTCCACCGACATCGCGACAGTATTGACGGCAGCTGCAACGCTCTCGGATGTCGATTGCGTCAATCTCGAAACCTTTGGCGCGCCGAAAACACTTGGACGCCCGCGAGCTCTCGCACAAGCCGGATACACGGTTGCAGAAGTATTTCGAGATAGCGCCGGTGCAGCCGCTTACCTACTGTGGCCGCAAGGTGCGCAAAAATTGCTGACAAGCCTTAGTATGATGCTGCCCCTCGCGGATGCCGCCATCAACCTTGCCCCCAATCTTCGCAAGCTGCAGATTGAGCCAGCCGCCGCCATACAAGTAAGTATCCTGAATAAATCTGAACCAATCTCTCACCCCGTTAGACGCAGCCTGATCGCTACATCAAGGAAGACAAAAGAGCGGCCGCCGCTTGCTGAATGGCTTGGCTACAAAATCCGGCGGGTGAGGGTTTCGGCAATCGTTCTCACTCAGAACATAAGAAGCTTGGGCCGCAGCCGACGGATTATCGTTGATTATGCCGACACCAACAACGCACTCGCCTTGCTGAAGGAAGCGTTTCCGGAGCTAACCAATCCACCAACCTAGGTGCATTTGCGGGGCGGCATTCCGTTCGCCTCGCGCATCCGATCGTACCAGTCTTCGACGGCCTTTGCGGCCTGCCAGTGCTCTCGCTCCCAACCTTGTTGAGGCATCAGCCGTTTCTTGAAGCCGTATTTGCCGTTAGCGCCGCCAGACCGCATGAATGAACCGTCTTCCCGTGTGTCGTCAGGTCGCGCGTGATCCGGCCGATATAGATCTCACCGTCATAGCCGGACCAGTCTTCGTGGCCTTCGCCAGGCCATGTGATCCGCCGGTCGTATTTCTTCTGCCATCCGTTCGGCATCGCTGCTCCTTGCCGTCGTCCGGCGTCTTTACTCCCATGCCATAACTGGAGACTTTCAAATGATCGCCGAGTTTTCTCGCTCGCTTTCGCATGTGCTTGTCCATGAGGGCGGATTTTCGAACCATCCCAAAGATCCAGGCGGCGAGACCATGAAGGGCGTCACGCAGCGGGTTTACGATACTTATCGACAGTCGCTGAAGATGCCGACGCAATCTGTCCGCGGGATATCGGAACTTGAGCTGAAGGCCATCTACCGGCGGGAATACTGGAACAAGATCCAGGGTGACCGCATGGCCTCCGGCATCTCCTACGTCGTATTCGACGGCGCCGTGAATTCCGGCGTCATGCAGTCGGTCAAATGGCTCCAGCGTGCCCTGCAGGGCATGGGTCTCTATTCCGGCAAGATCGACGGTCTTGTTGGTTAGGGGGCGCTTCAGCCGCTTTCACGTTCTTTACGATTGGCCCATCGATCGAGACGCGATACTTTCCGGCCGTCTCCAAGCTGCAGATCCTGTCGATGGAGCCTGTCGGCGATCACAGCACGCTTATCCGTGCCGCATTCGAGAAGCGTCGGGATTGCGAATATATAGCTATCATGTGGTTTGTCGGTGATCGGGTGTCCGAGTTTGAGCGGGTGCCTGTTCTGCTCAAGCGGGCGGGTGGCGATACGTCCAGCCCAAACCAACCGCTTGGATATCAGCGGGCCGGTCCTTGGATCATAGGGTTGCCGCCAGCAGATCTGCTCAATCGGAGTTTCGCGCAGCTGCATCATCGCTGCCCTCCTTTCTGGACGACAGCGACAGACTTCTTTCCGTAGAGAAACATGGTAATCGTGATGGAATCTGCTAGGTCCGAGTAATGATGAGCACCCGCTCAACTTTCGGGTCAAACGATAAGCGTTATCGCCATGGGGAACAGGAATGAGTGCGCAGGAACTTGAGAGACTTATCACAAGTTTTCGAGATGCTGGCTTAAGGGGTAAGGGCGCAAAATTTTCAGCCGTGATCCAAAAGGCCAGAAAAGCGGCTCAGGCGCTTGGTGATCAAGAAGATGTTGATACGCCTACCTGGCGATCTCTCCTGCGTTTTTATCTTGAAACCGCTGATGTGGGGGCGCTTCTCCACACCCTAACCCGTCCCGTCCCTGAAACGGCTGATGTGATATTTACTCGAGCAACCGTGTTGGATTTCGTAACCCGTTACCGTGCGGCCTTGGATGACACGCACGCGCTGGTATGTAGTTACATTGCCGGTCGTAAGTCTGCGGTAGCAGCAGACCTATGCATAGGCACCTGGTTTCGGCTCCTGCTGTTGCCGGCTGAATACAACAGCTCCCGAGACATCTGGCTGCAGACAGTTAATGCCGCTGCCAAAGAAGTCGAAAGCCGTGGGCTTTCTCTGCTGCTTCTGCCGGACTACATGATACCGTTCACTGACCGCACCCACCGCTTTCTCTCGTTTCATACTCATGGCGTTGAGCCGAAGACGGTGCATTTCAAGCCTTCAGATTTTCCGCGCCGTGTCATCCTTGACCGAGGCGGATACTCGGGCTGGTCAACTCTTGCCTCGGCAAAATTTGAAAATTTAGTAGTGCCGGATTTTGATGCGGTTGATCGGTTTTACGAGGAGCACAGGGAGCAAGTGCTTCATAGTAATATTTCAAAGTATAATCAGAAGGAGGTGTCTGAGGGTGTCAGTTTGCCGGAAAAATATGTGTTTGTAGCGCTTCAAGTGGCTGCCGATCGGACGCAATCTCTGGCCAGAATGCCCATGTTGGAGATGTTGGATACTGTGGTCAGGCGCTTTAAAGGGACGGACATTGCAGTTGTCGTAAAAAGGCATCCGAAATGCCAAGAGCCCACCGTAGCAGCAAGGTTGGCGACTTTGCAGGCTGCTGGCATCATCATATTAACAGATGACAGCATTCATCAACTGATCCCTAACTGTCTAGGAGTCTGCACGGTCAATTCGGGGGTGGGGTCTGAGGCCATTGTATATCTTAAGCCTATTTATCTTTTTGGAGAGGCCGACTACAATTGGGTGGCGCATCGCATCTCGAATTTTGCTGATTTTGAAGAGGCTACGTCGGAGTTTGAGCCGAGGCGGTCTGTCTCTGACATGAAGAGGTTCCTTTATTACTACAGGAATGTGTATCAGACGGATATAGATGAGGCGTTGATGCTGCAGTCTCGGGTTGGTGAAGCCGTTTTTGCTGCCGAAGAGTGGCGACAAGATCCTCTTCTAGTTCCGTCGGGTAGGGATATTTTCTCGCGTAGCCGTGAAGTATTACTACGAGTGCTTGGATTTTCGAAAAGATAACCCGGGATCGGCTCCAGACTGCATGGTCAACAATTTAGTTTAATTCTTGGGATTCACGCTTGCAAAATTTGTCATCTTCCATGACAGATCGGGGAGGGGCAAAAAAAGGCGGTATAGGTGAAAGTCGTTATCACAAATTACACTGGCGATCGACAGAACTGGGGTTGCCAATCGACAAGTCTGGGCCTGATACGCTACTTGAAGAGGCATCTTGGAGAAGTCGAGATCGCCACAATCCCGCTCAAGAGCAAGTTTCCTGACATTAAACGAGTGCCGCGCGGCGATTTACGCGCCGAGCTTGTTGATATGATGCGCGGCGGCAAGGCCGCTATGCGCACGCTTTTGGCTACATATAACGAAGGCGAAATTGCTGCACTGTCCGATGCAGATCTCGTCCTGTTTCAGGGCGAAGGCACGATGGTCGGCAACAAGTTTTATAACTCGGAGAACCTTTTTTCTGCGCCTATCGCTGCTAATCGGATGTTCGGAAAGCCTGTTTGGTCCATCAATCAAACGGTTTTTTCTCTGGATACGGAGTTCACGAAGTTTGCATCTGAGGCATTTAATACTGTCTTCGAACGTAATTTCGTTAGAGAGCCGGCCTCGCTAAGGTTCATGCGAGACGCAGGTGTGCGCGACGCGGCGCTGCTTCCGGATTTGGCGTTCTACGATGACCTGGATACGAATGAGGTGAGCCCGGCTGCTTATCCAGCCTTCTCAGGTCTAGCGCGTATTGAAAGTTTGGATCCGAAGCTTTTGCTTCGGATGGTCGGCGAAATCGTATCTCGTCATGGCGGCTTGTCAATCGTTGCATCAACTGATCTCGATTTGGACTTTGCGGATCTTGCCACCAAATCTTTTGGCGATCGCATTCAATTGGTCGGGAAGGATCGCACAAGACAGGAAGCGTTCGAGGCTATCAAGGCAGCACCATTCTTTTTCAGCGGCCGCTACCACATGAATATTTATGCCGCGAAAGCCGGGACGCCGTTCGTACAATTCCTTTCGAACACGCACAAAAATCTTGGACTGTCATGGATGCTCAACTATCCTCTCATGCCGCGGGAGGTTGTGCCAAACTACGATGTTGCTGCCGACATCGAGTACCTGAATTCGAACGCGGAGAACCTTTCACGAGAACTGAAATCTGCGTCCGGTTTGATCTACGGTTTTTTAGATAGAACTAATATTTTTGACGAAAACCGAGGCGATCATAACTTTGGCGGCAGGTTGCCATCTACCTACAGCACTCTCTCGTCTCCATCGTATCTCGATGCACTTAACGGTGTAAAGCAACGTAGTGGCTTCATGAGGGCGGTGAGATCCCTAATCGGCATTCGCCATTAGGTAATGTGTGACAACACGGGAGCGGACCGTTTGCGGACCGCTTGGCTGAAAAGGCTTGGAACGGACTGTGATCAAATGAGTTTGCCTGCCCCGGCAGAGGTGGGTTTCCGCGAAGCCATCGCCGTTCGGGGTCGATGGAGGCGCTGAAGCGTGGTATCCGCGCCCTGGTATCGAGACTGCTCGCAGCAAGTCTAAAGCGTGTCGCATCTATTCGGCCTCATATCCTGCTGCCTTGAAGAAGTTTCTGCACTCATCGACTGAGAAGAGGCTGATGATGTCACCGAGTGCTTGCGTGATCGTGTCGAAGCTGCGTGCGGCTCGTTTTCGCAGCAGCGCCTTTAGAGCGGTTCACCTTTTGACAGAACCATACCCTGCATTTTTGATATAGGTGGCACATTCGTCGGGTTGGATTGTTTCGACCAGCCCGCCGATATGTCGCCAGGTATCGTCGACAGTCCGCTTTTGTGCATCACGCATCCAGTGCTTTATCTTCGAGAAGGCCTGTTCGATCGGGTTGAGGTCGGGCGAATACGGTGGCAGGAACGTAAGCCTCCGGTGAGGGCCGTCTTGCGAGGTTGATGCGAACATCGGAAGTCCTAGTGCAAACACTAGGAGTAGTCCTATGACCAAGCATTCGATTGAAGTCATCACATCTGTGGAGCGCCGGCGGCGCTGGTCTCGCGAGGACAAAGAGCAGCTCGTTGCGGCCTGCCTTGAGCCTGGTGCGGTTCTTTCCGAGATCGCCCGTGCGGCCGGCATCCACGTGAGCCAGCTCTTTCGGTGGCGCAAGGAACTCTGCCGGATCGAGGAGCCGTCGCTTCAGGTGGTGAACACCTTGGTGCCCGTGATCGTGTCGGAGGCCGCGCCGGCAGACCAGCCCGCCGCCTTAGAAGCGCCGATCCCGTCGCAACCACGCCGGAAGCGTAGCGATGTGACGATTGAGCTGGGTCGCGGTCGCCGTGTCCGCGTGGACAGTGATATCGACACGGACGCGCTTGGCCGGATTCTCGATTGCGTATTGGGTCTGCGATGATCCCGGTTCCTGCTGGTGTGAAGGTCTGGCTGGCGACC
>NZ_JAUSRF010000040.1 GCF_030811685.1 Neorhizobium huautlense
AAACGCCCTACGAAGCCATTAGGCGACTCAGTGAGAAAAAACCTGAAATCTTCTCTCGAATACCAAGCCATGACATGTTGGGACCAAACACCTAGCCTATCATTCATAAAAAGAACAAAAGACGGTTTTACAGTGCGTTTCACGCGAACCTGTTCTTGTTTGGTGCGCGACAGGTTCGACGGATTAGGGCTTGATTTGAATTGGACGGATATTCATATGGGGCTTAGCGAAGGCAATCGCCGGAAAATGACAGCACGCATGTGTGACATTAACGCTCTATACGGATCGAATAAATTCGTGCTACGCGAATCTCGCAGTCAAATGGTTGGCGCAATGTTCGGTCGTTAAAACTCCTTAAGGAATTTTCCCGCAACTTATGCTGAATGACTGCGTTGATTATATGCACACACCGTGCTTCTTTGTAATTCAACTGTGTATGTGGAGATGAATATGGCAGCACCGATGAGGAAAGCGGATACAAATGGTACCGCGAGCGACTTTGATCGCTTCCCGCCGGAAGCGTACGAGCCAAGCGATGATGTGAATGTAGAGGCCAACAACATCCTGCGCGAAAAAGCGCGTCCCTACCTTGAGGGCAGGAAGTTGAGACACGTGGATGGTTTCAAACTTGCGAAAACCCATTAATTGGAAAGGGCAGCGGCCCGAAGCTTTCGATATCGTGGCCTGCTACTACCCGGAAACCAAACCCAAGGGCGAGCTTCGGCTTCGCCCTTGTTTGATTCTGGACGTCTTTGAAGACGAAGAGACAGGCGAATATTTTTGCTTGGTCACAAACGGAACGCGGACGCTCAAAATTTCACAGCGGCTGAAGCTGGATATCATTATTCAGAAGTCCGCTCATCTTGATGAAATGGGTCTGCCATACGCGACCCGGTTCGCTCTCGATGATGACAATATTGTCATGCTGCCTTGGAATGAGGAATTCTTCGGTTGCTGGCGCGGCTACCGTACGCCTCAAATATCCTACCTCATGGAAACATATCAGCGCCAATACGCGTACATTATGGCTCTTCGCCAAGTGGCACGGCGCGAAGGGTAATTTCAACCCTCAGCGGTCAATTCGCTCGTTCAGGCGTGCTTCGTTTATCAGCCTGATAGCCTCTCGGGTGGCGGCTCCTCGGCTCACGTAGCGGCGAATGATTTTCTCAACCTGTTCTTCTTTCCACGCCATGATTTCCGCGATCACGCGTATCGACAAGCCGGCGATATAAAACTTAGTTGCGGCCGTGCCGCGCAGATCATGAAAATGAAGATCGCGCTCCAGCAGGCCTGCTTTATCCTTTGCTGTCCAGAATGAACTGGCAAGGCCGTCTTTCGTCCATGGCGTTGCGTTTTTGCGGCTCGTCGTAAGCATGACAGGCGAGCGGCGCGGGATCCGCTCCAGCAGCTCATTGAGCACGTCGTAGCGCGGGATGACCGCCTCTTTCCGATGCTTGCTCTTGCCGGCCGAAATAACAATGTCGTCTTGACCGATGTTCGACCAGGACAAGCGAACCAGATCTGCAACGCGCAAGCCTGTATGTGCGGCGAGATCGACCGCGGAGCCTGCCTCGTCGTTGGTGTGCTCTTTCAGCTGAGCGATGTCGGCATCCGCCCAGATGATTTCCGCACGGGTGTTCGAATACAGGTGCTTGATCCCCTCTAAGGGGTTCGAGGCAATCTTTCCCATAGGATCGACGCCATGCGCCAAGATGCGTTACAGCACCTGCAGGCCGGTATCGGCTGCCCTCGGTGTGTCGGCGTACTGGCCACGCCACCTGCGGATGATCGGACGGATCTTCTCCGGGCGATTGAACTGGGCGATGCGGAGTTCACCGAAATATTGCTCGATCTTATCCACCCACGGCGTCCAAGTCCGCTTGGTCGATTTCGCGAGCTTCTGAAATTCATTCTTCTTGTAATGAAAGATGATCGAGCGGAACTTGCTCTCGTCTGGCGCCCGGTAGTCCGCGACAGCCTCGTTGTACGAGGCCATGAATTCCGGCGTTCCGGGTTTGCCCTTGATCGACGGGCCGCCGCGCCATGCGTAATAGTAGACGCGGCCTTTGGCCTTTAAGGTGTGAAGTCCCTTAAGCGTTATTTCCACCATGGCGCTGCTCAAATTCCCTCAATTCGCGATCGAGGTCATCCTCGTCAGATTCTCGCGGCTGTGTAAAATGCCACCGCATGCTGCCATCAGGCAAGGTGTCCATGGCGCAGGGTATGATGCCGGCATCCTTCAGGGCTGCCAGCGTTGTTTTGATATCCGAACTGCGGATCGATGCGCGGCGTCCCATTGCTAAAGCCCGTTTTTCTGAGAAGGCGAGCAATAAAAAACGCATGCGCCCACTGGTTGTGCGGCTTGGTCTGGATATGATGCGGCTCTGACGCAACTTGAGTTTCATTGGATGCTTGGCAGTTCGACTGGACGCATGATCGGAGCAGTTGTCGTGGCGCGTTCTCGCGGCAGTGCTCTTGCCTTCCATTTTCGGGGGGGGGGATGCGATGCTTGGGGCAGGTTCATTTATGACTACCAGACGTTGCTGACAGGCATCGGTGCGATTGGCGCAGCCTCCGTCACGATACTTGTGATGCGCGTTACCGAGGATAAGCAGGGGAGGCGTCACTTGCAGCTTGTCGAGTTGGCGCTGCGGCCGGATCGCCTTAAGTCGGACAGGGTATTGATTTATGTTCATCGAGTGAGGACGTGGTCCTTGCGGATCGGTGACGGTAAACGCGAAATCGCAGCGTTTGAAATGCCCCGGTACAATAGGGAGCGGTACGATAAGTGGCAGTACGGCAGAATGCTTGTCCTGCTCTTGGCGTATCGCGATATCCTGGGGCAACTCAATGATATGGAATCCAGCACTATTTGGAGGCATGCCGAGCCCCTTTTTCATGGTCAACTGTGTGATGATGTCTTTCGGATGCAGCGCCACCTGCGTAAGTCTTCTGAGGCAGTGACCAAATGCGTGCTCCTCGTAGAACTGCTTTTGAGCGACGAATTTGATTATGATCCGGATATCAAAGTGAGGGATGCGCGACATGCGAGGTTCGGTGAAACTGAAGGCGCTCGACAGCAGATGTGGAAATCCCTGATGAAGGGTATGGACGTGATTATGACAGATCTCGACAGGGTTGCTGTAGGACTTGAGCACCTGAGAACGATCTACGTTCCGGCAAGTATGCGAGGATCGCGTAGCCTGTGAGACGACAAAATTGCGACTGTCAGCGATGGCATGATGAAACATAGCCGCTTCCGTTACTGAATTGATGTGAACACGCTTCTCTCGGCGACGGTCGCGGCAACATTTTCGGCGATGGATACGGCAATGCCATCGGTGTTCCGGTAAACTGAAAGGATATGTGATGAATTATGCGCCACCTTATGGCGGCGTCGATCCAAATGCCGCCTATCGCGACCGGAATACGGCCGCTGGTGAGAGCGGTTCGAGAGTTCCTGCCGCCGCAGTCGAACATGCGCAGCGCGAGATCGTGGCTGTCATCGAGGCGGCTGGCATTTCTCCGAGCAGTGAAGACCTGATGCAGCTGTTGCAGGCTATCCAGTTGATTGTCGACGCCGCGACCAGCGGCGCTAGTGACGAAAATTACGTGCTGATGATGCAGGCTCGAACCCGCCTTCCGATCTATCCGGAAGTGCTGACCAGTGACGGCAAGTTTCCTGTCACCTCTCCTGCTTCTGGTCAGGTTCGCATTCCGGCCGGTTACAGCTTTCTGCATCGCGGACTTTTCAATGTCACGACGGTGCAGGTGGATTTTCCGACCGCAGCAAACAAGACCTATCACCTCCGCTGGTCGCCATCGGCGGGTTTCGCCCTCAAGGATATTGCTGACACCGGATACAATCCCGGTTCGCTTCCTGAGGCAAGTTCAGCGTTCGACGGCGGCTATGACGACATGCTCATCGCGAGGGGCGTGACAAATGCCTCAAACGTGCCCACGGATCACTGTGCTTGCGAACAAGAGCTCGCTGACCAACTCGACACTGATAAATGGTACGAACCGCGTCGGTAGCGGAAACCCGACGACCTATGATGTCATCTCGTCCTATAATTGGGCAAGGCGGCCTACCACCGGGTCGTTCGTTCCTGCGCGTTCGATCATGGGTATGTCGAACGATATGGACTACAATCTCGGCCTGCTTGGGGTGACGGGCGCAGCAATGCAAACGGCTGACCCTGTTTTTGACGTTGATCGATACAGGGTCAGCCAGACTATTCTGGTGGACTGCGTCGATGCGTTCACAGTTCATTTTTCAGCGAGGGCGTAATGGTGGATGTTCCTATCGTCATGACCGAAGACCTGCCGCCCGCCACTGGAGACCTGCGCCAGTTTTGTCTCACCGCAATGCGGAATGGATTAGGTGTTTGGTCCCAACATGTCATGGCTTGGTATTCGAGAGAAGATTTCAGGTTTTTTCTCACTGAGTCGCCTAATGGCTTCGTAGGGCGTT
>NZ_JAUSRF010000041.1 GCF_030811685.1 Neorhizobium huautlense
AAGTTTGCACATCGCATTTGCGTTGTGCCTGTTCTGCAAAAATCGTGAAGAGAAGATTGATCTGGAGGCTTCCAGGTTCGGATTTAGGTCCGAGTTTGAAGCTGATCCTTATGATGTCGTTGATGGTCTAGCCGACTGGATACGATGGAGGGTTCAGTGGAGAAAGGAAGCTTGTCACTCTGGTCGGTCGTTGTTTGATCCTTTTGGATCATCTGACGACTTATTGATGTCCGTTTGCTAACCGCGCGGACCCGGATTTAATCTCGAGAAGCTGGTCTTTGATCAGGCACAAGCGGGCCGCTCGGCGTGGCCCCGATAAAGTGACCTGATCTATAAAGAACACGTCGATGGCATCATGAGATGGTTGGGTTGTAAAAGGTAGCCCGGCTGTTTGCTCGAAAGGGCAGGCTATATTGATGAGCATTGGCAATGAGAACGATTAAGTGTCGTAAGGGCATTTGGTGGATGCCTTGGCATGCACAGGCGAAGAAGGACGTGATACGCTGCGAAAAGCCGTGGGGAGCTGCGAATAAGCTTTGATCCATGGATCTCCGAATGGGGCAACCCACCTTAAATACCTAGAAAGTTTAAGTCGTACTTCGGTACGGTTTAGGTTTCTAGGTATTGTTATAAGGTATCTACACCTGAATACATAGGGTGTAAGAAGCGAACTCAGGGAACTGAAACATCTAAGTACCTGAAGGAAAGGACATCAACCGAGACTCCGCAAGTAGTGGCGAGCGAACGCGGACCAGGCCAGTGGCAATGTTGAATAAAGCTGAACAGGTTGGAAAGCCTGACTATAGTGGGTGATAGTCCCGTAAGCGTAGAACAGACATTGTCCTTGAGTAGGGCGGGACACGTGAAATCCTGTCTGAACATGGGGAGACCACTCTCCAAGCCTAAGTACTCGTGCATGACCGATAGCGAACAAGTACCGTGAGGGAAAGGTGAAAAGCACCCCGACAAGGGGAGTGAAATAGAACCTGAAACCGGATGCCTACAAGCAGTCGGAGGCGGAAACGCTGACGGCGTACCTTTTGTATAATGGGTCAACGACTTAGTGTAACTAGCAAGCTTAAGCCGGTAGGTGTAGGCGCAGCGAAAGCGAGTCTGAACAGGGCGTTCAGTTAGTTGCATTAGACCCGAAACCGAGTGATCTAGCCATGAGCAGGCTGAAGGTTGGGTAACACCAACTGGAGGGCCGAACCCGCATCTGTTGCAATAGATTGGGATGACTTGTGGCTAGGGGTGAAAGGCCAATCAAACTCGGAGATAGCTGGTTCTCCGCGAAATCTATTTAGGTAGAGCGTCGACCGAATACCCTCGGGGGTAGAGCACTGGATGGGCTATGGGGACTCACCGTCTTACTGATCCTAACCAAACTCCGAATACCGAGGAGTACTAGTCGGCAGACACACGGCGGGTGCTAACGTCCGTCGTGAAAAGGGCAACAACCCTGACCTCCAGCTAAGGTCCCCAAGTCATGGCTAAGTGGGAAAGGATGTGAGGATCCCAAAACAACCAGGATGTTGGCTTAGAAGCAGCCATCATTTAAAGAAAGCGTAACAGCTCACTGGTCTAAATAAGGGTCTTTGCGCCGAAAATGTAACGGGGCTAAAGCCATGCACCGAAGCTGAGGATGTGCAGTTTACTGCACGTGGTAGCGGAGCGTTCCGTAAGTCTGTGAAGGGGGATCCGTGAGGACCCCTGGAGATATCGGAAGTGCGAATGTTGACATGAGTAACGATAAAGAGGGTGAGAGACCCTCTCGCCGAAAGACCAAGGGTTCCTGCTTAAAGTTAATCTGAGCAGGGTTAGCCGGCCCCTAAGCCGAGGCAGAAATGCGTAGGTGATGGAAACCACGTTAATATTCGTGGGCCTGGTGGTAGTGACGGATCGCGTAAGTCGTACTTTCTTATTGGATTGGAAGTGCGGCGGGGCGGTTCCAGGAAATAGCTCCACCATTATAGACCGTACCCGAAACCGACACAGGTGGTCAGGTAGAGTATACCAAGGCGCTTGAGAGAACTATGCTGAAGGAACTCGGCAAATTGCACGCGTAACTTCGGAAGAAGCGTGACCCCAATGTAGGCAACTATTTTGGGGTGGCACAGACCAGGGGGTAGCGACTGTTTATCAAAAACACAGGGCTCTGCGAAGTCGAAAGACGACGTATAGGGTCTGACGCCTGCCCGGTGCTGGAAGGTTAAGAGGAGGGGTGCAAGCTCTGAATCGAAGCCCCAGTAAACGGCGGCCGTAACTATAACGGTCCTAAGGTAGCGAAATTCCTTGTCGGGTAAGTTCCGACCTGCACGAATGGCGTAACGACTTCCCCGCTGTCTCCAGCATAGACTCAGTGAAATTGAATTCCCCGTGAAGATGCGGGGTTCCTGCGGTTAGACGGAAAGACCCCGTGCACCTTTACTATAGCTTTACACTGGCATTCGTGTCGGCATGTGTAGGATAGGTGGTAGGCTTTGAAGCGGGGACGCCAGTCTTCGTGGAGCCATCCTTGAAATACCACCCTTATCGTCATGGATGTCTAACCGCGGTCCGTTATCCGGATCCGGGACAGTGTATGGTGGGTAGTTTGACTGGGGCGGTCGCCTCCGAAAGAGTAACGGAGGCGCGCGATGGTGGGCTCAGACCGGTCGGAAATCGGTCGTCGAGTGCAATGGCATAAGCCCGCCTGACTGCGAGACTGACAAGTCGAGCAGAGACGAAAGTCGGTCATAGTGATCCGGTGGTCCCGCGTGGAAGGGCCATCGCTCAACGGATAAAAGGTACGCCGGGGATAACAGGCTGATGACCCCCAAGAGTCCATATCGACGGGGTTGTTTGGCACCTCGATGTCGGCTCATCGCATCCTGGGGCTGGAGCAGGTCCCAAGGGTTTGGCTGTTCGCCAATTAAAGCGGTACGTGAGCTGGGTTCAGAACGTCGTGAGACAGTTCGGTCCCTATCTGCCGTGGGTGTAGGAATATTGACAGGATCTGTCCCTAGTACGAGAGGACCGGGATGGACATATCTCTGGTGGACCTGTTGTCGTGCCAACGGCATAGCAGGGTAGCTATATATGGAATGGATAACCGCTGAAGGCATCTAAGCGGGAAACCAACCTGAAAACGAGTATTCCCTATCAGGGCCGTGGAAGACGACCACGTTGATAGGAGGCGTGTGGAAGTGCAGCAATGCATGAAGCTTAGCCTTACTAATAGCCCGATTGGCTTAATCGTTCCCATTGATCAATGCTCATCTGCCCGCCAAAGGCGGGCAATGAAGCATCAGACGTGTTCAACTAAAAACAGGCAAAAGCCTGCCAGCTTCTCTTCACATTGCCCTTAAATGACCTGGTGGTCATGGCGGGGCGGCCGCACCCGTTCCCATTCCGAACACGGCCGTGAAACGCCCCAGCGCCAATGGTACTCCGTCTTAAGACGCGGGAGAGTAGGTCGCTGCCAGGTCTTTTAAAGGCAATG
>NZ_JAUSRF010000042.1 GCF_030811685.1 Neorhizobium huautlense
ATCGCGACCACGGGTGGGAGGTCCTTATCCCGTCGGTCGCTTTCAAGAACTCGGGGTCATCCTTCTTCGGACAGAAACCATTTCGGCTGATCCTGCCGGACCTGCTCGACCTCTACAAATATCTCGATGCTTACATCGATCGCCATCGAGTTGTCCTGCTTGATGGTGCCAAAGATCCCGGCACCCTCTTCGTCAAAACGGTGAAAACGATCAGCATCGATGCGGCTTACAACTCCACCACCTTCTACGAAGCCTGGCGGACGGTCATACAACTCTACGGCATCTACAATCCCTACACCGGACGAGGTGCGATCAAGGGACTGCTGCCGCATGGTCCACACAATCTGCGCGATATTCTTGCGACGCATATCCTGAAGCAGACCGGATCATATGAGCAGGCAAGCTACGCCATTCAGGACACACCCGATGTCGTGCAGCAGCACTACGGTCGCTTCCTGCCGCAGGACAAGGCTGCTCTTGCTGCTAAGATCCTCAATCAAGTCTGGCAAGCTGCGTAAACTAGAAAGAGATGCTCGGCTTAGATTCGCAAACCTTATCGAGTCTGGGCCGAGCGTTCTTGTTTAGACCTTGATGAAGGTCGAACCTTTGGCCCACCTATTTGTCATGAACTGAGAGGCAGGGGATCGGTGCCCTCGCTTAGAATTGCAAGGTATCGTCGATAGCTGAACACGCGGCCGCGCTTGCGGCCAGTCACCTCATCAACGATGCCCAATCGCTCCAGATCGGCAAGTGCAGCGTTGACCGTAGGTGCGGACAGACCTGTTATCTGAACAATCTGGTTGGCAGTGTGAAAAGGATTCTGCTGGAATAGCTCGTGAATACGAAGGGCCGAGCCTGCTCTATCACTTTCCATCGTGATCCGCTCCCGATCTTCCTTGAAAAGATCGACGATCTGGGTCGCAGCTTCAAACGCTTGATTGGCAGTGTCGGCCACTCCGGTCAGGAAAAAGTCCAGCCAGGCTTCCCAGTTTCCATTTTCGCGGACTTCCTGCAGCAAACGATAATACTCTCTCCGATGGGACTTCAGATAGAGGCTGAGGTAGAGCAGCGGCTTTCGCAAAACGCCGTTCATGCACAGATACAGGGTTACAAGCAGACGGCCGATACGACCATTACCATCAAGAAACGGATGGATCGTTTCAAACTGCACATGCAGCAGTCCAGCTTTGATCAGTGCCGGCAAGCGCGACTGGTCGTCATGCATGAATCGCTCGAACGCATCCAGGCAACCGGACATTTCAGTTACGGGTGGCGGCACAAAGAGTGCGTTACCGGGCCGCGTTCCGCCAATCCAATTTTGCGAGCGGCGGAATTCTCCAGGATCCTTGGTGCCTCCTCGCCCACTGTGTAGGAGCCTGGCGTGCATTTCACGGATCAGTCGCAACGACATGGGAAGCGTTTCCAGTCGTTCCAAACCAAACATCATGGCGTCAACGTAGTTGGATACCTCACGAATATCATCAACCGGTTGGCCCGCTTGAGCTTCCGTCTCAAACCGCAAAAGGTCGGAAAGCGTCGACTGCGTGCCCTCAATCTGCGAGGAAAGAACAGCTTCCTTTCTCACATACATATATAGAAATAGCTCCTGTCGCGGCAGCAGCATTGTGATACCGTCCAGACGCCCTAGCGCTCGCTCGGCCAGGCTAAGACGTTCCAGCAACGAAAGCACATCAATGACCGGCTCGGGCGGCAATGGTGGGGGAACGAACGCCCGCACTGTTTCACTGGCGGCGATCGCTTCGACGAAACGACCCATGCGATTTTTGGATACGGAATCAGACATGACCCATTATCAGCGCCAGCCACTATTTAAGCAATGCTCCTTTAATTTAATTAAGCGGCAAGCTTAGATAAGTGCGCTTAATTAACTGCGCGGGCGCCGTACTCCCGAGTTTTGATGCAGAGTGAATTGTTTAAAGGCATAACCCGAGGATCAGGCGGTCTCGAGAGTGCACGCCCGATACATCCTTTCTTAAAGCTCGCCTCATATTCCCGCTCGCCCTCAGCACTGGTGCCGAGAGAAATGGAATAAGCATGCCCAAACAAGACATTTCATCACGACATTTTCAGCGAAAAATATCTGAATTCTGCGAGCTGCGCATAGCGCCGAACACATCCAAGCTGGT
>NZ_JAUSRF010000043.1 GCF_030811685.1 Neorhizobium huautlense
GATATCGACACGGACGCGCTTGGCCGGATTCTCGATTGCGTATTGGGTCTGCGATGATCCCGGTTCCTGCTGGTGTGAAGGTCTGGCTGGCGACCGGCCACACAGACATGCGCAAAGGTTTCCCCGGTCTGTCGTTGATGGTGCAGGAGGCGCTGAAGCGCGATCCGATGTGCGGACACCTGTTCGTATTCCGCGGCCGCGGTGGTGGCTTGATCAAGGTGATCTGGCACGACGGTCAGGGCGCCTGTCTGTTCACAAAGAAGCTGGAACGTGGACGCTTCATCTGGCCATCAGCTAGCGATGGCACGGTGGTGATCACGCCTGCGCAGCTCGGTTACCTGCTGGAAGGCATAGACTGGCGGATGCCGCAAAAAACCTGGCGACCGACGTCGGCTGGATGAGCAAAAATACTGGAACAGCGGGGTCGAATATGATTCCATCCTGTCATGAGCGATGCCACCGAACAGTTTCCGGGCGACCTTGCCAGTGCCCTCGCACTGCTGGCCCAGGAACGCGCTCGGCGTGTCGCAGCCGAAGCAGAAGCGGCGACCGCCAAGGCAGAAGCAGCCAGCGCAAAGGCACTCGTATCGCATTCCGAGGCGCTGATCGCACGGCTGAAGCTGGAGATCGATAAGGTTCGTCGCGAACTCTACGGCAGCCGGTCCGAGCGCAAGGCGCGGCTCTTGGAGCAGATGGAACTGCAGCTCGAGGAGTTGGAAGCGGACGCCGGTGAAGATGAACTGGCGGCGGAGATTGCAGCCAAAGCTTCAGCCGTCAAAGCTTTCGAGCGCAAACGTCCCTCACGTAAGCCCTTTCCTGAACATCTGCCGCGCGAGCGCGTTGTCATCGCTGCTCCAGCCAATTGCGCCTGCTGCGGATCGACCAGACTGTCGAAGCTTGGCGAGGACATCACCGAGACCCTGGAGATCGTCCCGCGACAATGGAAGGTTATCCAGACGGTGCGGGAGAAGTTTACCTGCCGCGAGTGTGAGAAGATCACCCAGCCACCAGCACCCTTCCATGTGACGCCACGCGGCTTCGCCGGACCTAACCTGCTGGCGATGATCCTGTTCGAGAAGTTCGGCCAGCACCAGCCGCTCAATCGTCAGAGCGAGCGCTATGCCCGCGAAGGCGTTGACCTCAGCTTGTCGACACTGGCCGACCAGGTTGGAGCATGCGTCACGGCGCTGAAGCCAATCCATTCGTTGATCGAGGCCCATGTCCTTGGCTCCGAGCGACTGCATGGCGACGATACGACCGTGCCGATCTTGGCCAGAGGAAAGACCGATACGGGCCGCATCTGGACTTACGTCCGGGACGATCGGCCGTTCGGAGGGCTCTCTCCGCCGGCCGCGCTTTATTATGCCTCGCGCGATCGGCGACAGGAGCATCCGGTACGCCACCTGAAGACCTTCACCGGTATTCTGCAGGCGGACGCCTATGGCGGCTACAATCCGCTGTTCAAAGTCGATCGCGATCCAAATCCGCTTAGGCAGGCGCTTTGTTGGGCACACTCGCGGCGCAAGTTCTTCGTGCTCGCCGACATTGCTGCAAATGCCAAGCGGGGGAAGAATGCTGCGCCGATCTCGCCTATCGCGCTGGAAGCCGTCAAACGGATCGACGGCCTGTTCGATATCGAGCGGGAGATCAACGGTCTTGCCGCCGAGCAGCGTCTGGAGCGTCGACAGATGGAAAGTCTGCCACTCGTCGATGGCCTGCAGGCCTGGCTTCAAACCGAGCGGGCAAAGCTGTCACGCAGTTCTCCGGTCGCAGAGGCAATCGACTACATGCTCAAGCGCTGGGATGGCTTTACGTCATTCCTCGACGACGGCCGGATTTGCCTGCCGAACAACGCCGCCGAGCGAGCGCTCAGAGGCTTTGCACTCGGCAGGAAGTCATGGCTGTTTGCCGGATCAGACCGCGGTGCAGATCGTGCCGCCTTCATGGCCACTTTGATCATGACGGCAAAACTCAACGACATCGATCCGCAGGCGTGGTTGGCCGACGTCCTTGCCCGCATCGCAGACACGCCGATGACCAGACTGGAGCAACTGTTTCCGTGGAATTGGA
>NZ_JAUSRF010000044.1 GCF_030811685.1 Neorhizobium huautlense
TAGCAAATCGAGTTTCCCGCGCCCGTACATCTGGCGCTTGATGAGTTTCAGCTTGGTGATCTGGCCCTCTGTCTGGCCGTTCGACCAAATTGAAGTGATTGCATTCTGAACCGCTGCTCGGTCGCGGATAATGCCGTTGGCAAATGACGCGACCAAGCTTGTTGCTGCGCGATCGATCCACGTGTCCAAGTCATCGTTAGACTTGCGCCGCAGCATTTCGTGAAAGCTTTCCACGACATCTCTGGCCTCGACAAGGTCTGGTAGTTGCTCCTCAATCGCAGCGACCGTCATCGTCTGAGCCTTGGTCAAATTGTTGCGTTCAAGGGTCACTAGGCGGACGATGGTGCGTGCTTCGGGCGCGTGGCCGAGCCCGTTCTCGGCTTTTTCGGCTCGCCTTCGTCGTGTTGCCCATTCCGTGACAACGCGGAGGCCTCCACCAAAACCAGCCAGCCAAAGCTGCCGCCACAGTTCAGCGCCGTTTCGTAATCCGGCGTCCCATTGCGCTTCCAGCCAAGGCAAATGCGGCTCGAGGGAGGTTTGTCGCACCCGAAAGATGTCGGTCCGCTGACCACGGACAACACTACGGACCAGCTTTCGGCTGTGCCCGGTTCTGCGCACGATCTCCTTTATGGACACCCCTTCGCCGACGAGTCCACGAATGACAGAGTTCGTCTCTTCACGTCTCAGATATCCCTCATATTGCAGGCGCTCGGCAGCAGTCAGGAGCTTGGGGTTTACAGTTGCTGAACCGACTGCCACGCGGACCTGCCGCATCGACTTGCGAACGACATCAAGAAAGGCGTGGCTAGCGTTTTCCATGAGATGCCAGCGGTCGGCAACCTGTTCGGCGTGTGGCAGGGCTTGTGCAGCGGCCTGCGCATACCCGCCGCCACGGTCTCTTGCGACGATTTCGATTTGCGGCTGCTCGACCAGCCAAGCCTTGGCGGTAGTGGGCTCTCGGTCGGGCAACAAAGCGATCGTTTTTCGCCGTTCGAGATCGCAGATGATCGTGCCATATCGATGATTGCGACGCCACGCCCAGTCATCAATGCCGATAACGCTCGGCGGCGTCGGCGGTGGTCGATCATATCGACGAACGGTTCGAAGTAGCGTGTCATTGCTAACCGGAAACCCGAGACGATCTGCGAACCGTGCTGCCGGGCGACCACCCAATGCCAAGGCCAAATGGTGCACCAACGTGTCCAGGCGTGCTGTCCTGCGGGCCATGGGTCGGACTATGTCATCACCGAAGCGCTCGGCGAAAATCTTTCGGCGGCATTGATTGGCACTACAGACGAAACGTCGGACGGTCAGATGCAGTTCGATGCTCCGGCCTGCACACGGCAGATCGGCGATCATCCGAGGGTACCGGCTGTGAACACGATGGGAGATCGTACCGCATTCGGGACACCTGCAATCTCGGGACTGACCATGTGCGGCGACGACGATCACATCTGCGCTGTGGTGCACTGCTTCTACGTTCAACTCGGCAGGGATCAGATCGGAAAGCCGAAAATGGGCTCGCATGGCGCTGATTCTCCATTGGAAACCAGGCCAGTAGAATCCGAAACATCATCGAGAATGAGTCAGACCCAATATTGGACGCCGAT
>NZ_JAUSRF010000046.1 GCF_030811685.1 Neorhizobium huautlense
GGCCCTTGTGAGGGCGATTGCGATCTTCTTGATGTTCTGGGCTGCGGCTGCCATGAGGCATTGGCATGCCACACGCGTCAGACTTCGGAATTTGGCGTATCGATGGCCGTGCAGTTGCTTGGCGTCGGCAAAGGATCGTTCGACGGTCTCCTTGCGCCGCTTGTAGATCGCTTTGCCCCACGGCGTCTTGCGGCGGGCATCGACGCACTCGCGGGCCTCGGCCCAGACGTGACGGGTGATGGTGCGAACGGCCTTGCCGTTTGCGGTGCAGGACGCCAGAAGCGGGCAATCGCGGCAGATCGCCGGATCGGACGTATAGTGTCTGTAGCCGTTGCGATCGGTTGTGGCATAGGTCAGCAACTGACCCTGCGGGCAGCGATAACCGTCTGTCTGCGCCTCGAAGACGTATTTCGACTTGCGCATCATGCCTTCTTTCGGCGGTGTCGGATTGCGATAACCGGTGACGCCGAGGATGCCCCGGTCCTCCAACCCTTTCGCAATACCCGCCGTGGCGTAACCGGCATCCAGTCCGACCGCCCCGACATCGAATGAGAAGCGGGCGCGCTGGCGGTCCAGCCGGTCGAGGTAGACGATACTGTCATGCACATTGGCCGGCGTGACATGCGTATCGGTGATGATGGCGTGGCGGCCATCGACGGTGCGATGGTCCAGGTAAAAGAAGCCTTTCGGTTTGCCGTCGCGCACCATGTAGCCACTGTCGGGATCGGTGCGGCTGACCTTGGTTTCCTTGACCTGCGGCTCGCGCTCTTTCTGCTTCAGCGGCTTCTGGCCATGCAGTGTCCGCTCGACCGCGATCGCCCGGTCGAGATCGGCCCAATAGTCGGCCCGCGACTTCTCTATCATCGCAAGGTCGTATTTGCCCTTGTTGGCATTGGCCTTCAGATGCGTCGAGTCGGTATAGAGAACCGTGCCATCGACCAGACCATGGCCGATCGCCTGCTCGACGATGCGGTCAAAAATATCCTGCGCCACAGAAGTGTCGTTGAAGCGGCGGCGGCGGTTCTGGGACAGCGTCGAGGCGTCGAACACGCCGTCCGTCAGCTTCATCCGCAGGAACCAGCGATAGGCGACATTGACCTCGATCTCGCGCACCAACTGCCGCTCCGAGCGGATGCCGAACAGGTAGCCGATGAACAAGGCCTTGAACATCAAGGTCGGATCAAGCGGCGGGCGGCCATTGTCGGCGCAGTACAAGCCCGCAACGCGATCGTGGATGAAGGAGAAGTCGATCACCGCGTCGATCTTGCGAAGCAGGTGATCCTTCGGCACCAGGCTGTCGAGCGTCACCATCTCGAGAGCCGTCTGTTCGGGAGCAGGTTTCTTCAACATGACCCAGTGAATCACAAAACCCCTGGACCAGCCAGGGGTTTGTCAGCAGTCTG
>NZ_JAUSRF010000047.1 GCF_030811685.1 Neorhizobium huautlense
TTCATTGCCTCATTCGAACGCGGCCGGCAAACCCGGTGGTTCGCATAAAACAAAACCCCGCCAAAAAATGACGGGGTTTGTCAGCAGTCTGAAGCGGCCGTGAGGAGGCGACTTCCTGGCTCAAGGTCGAAAGCTGGACCGTTGCTGGTTTCAATCCACGCCTCCGTGAGGAGGCGACGACAGTTCCCCGCGGCGTGCCCGTATCGCAATGGGTTTCAATCCACGCCTGCGTGAGGAGGCGACGCCGCCTTCAACTGGTGGCAAGTTTTCCAAGGCGCGTTTCAATCCACGCCTGCGTGAGGAGGCGACCTTCGGCATTTGTGGCTACGTTGGCCGCAAAATTGTTTCAATCCACGCCTGCGTGAGGAGGCGACCTGCTTTAGGCCGATGAGCGGGTTTTCCGTCTCAAAGTTTCAATCCACGCCTGCGTGAGGAGGCGACGCGGCCTGTACCTCAACGCAACAGGTGAGTGCCTCGTTTCAATTTACGCCTGCGTGAGGAGGCGACCCCTATGTCGCGGTGGATGATGCCGCCCCATCGGTAGTTTCAATCCACGCCTGCGTGAGGAGGCGACAGCAGACGACGCAATCACTCGCCAGAGCCGGACAGTTTCAATCCACGCCTGCGTGAGGAGGCGACAGCCAGCCTCGATATCGGCAATCGTCGAGGCACTGTTTCAATCCACGCCTGCGTGAGGAGGCGACAGGCGAGGGCAAATTCGTTTGCGGCGGTGCCGTGGTTTCAATCCACGCCTGCGTGAGGAGGCGACCCGTGACCGCCAAGGTTCTGGCGGCACTCGTACACGTTTCAATCCACGCCTGCGTGAGGAGGCGACTTCAGAACCCGGGCAAGGCCTTCGATGGTTTCCTTGTTTCAATCCACGCCTGCGTGAGGAGGCGACTGTCACACAGCTAACCAACTGTGCCACCGAAGAAAAGACCGGATCTTTTGCGAAATGGTGTCCCGAAGTCGCTGCAAGGATTGCAGAATTCGGCGCGCTGCAAAATGGGACAACAATGTCAAAGAGTTGCCCCGGTGCGAACCTAGTGCGGTTCGGCGGCACGCTTGCGGTTCGCACCGAAATGTCCAACCGCAATGTCAGCGTATCAGACGATCAGTGTCCCGCCGAGATCGGCGGCAGGCTTTGCGCCGACATGCTCCACCTTGCGCTGCCAGTTAGCCCCCAGATAATAATATCGAAGACTGTCGAAATCCGTCTTGATGATGCCTTCTAAAGCGTGTCGCATCTAACAGGATTCGGGATTACGGTTTTGCTTGATCTGTGATTCACTTTGCCCATGGAAGGAGAAGCGCCATGGGCAAACC
>NZ_JAUSRF010000048.1 GCF_030811685.1 Neorhizobium huautlense
GAGCGACGCTATCGCCTTCCAGAAGGATATTTCAAAGAGAAGCTGCCGCATCAGGCGCGCTCGCTTTATGGTCATGACCTCGGTGATATCAGCCCGGCTGAGCGGCGCAGAATGTCGTTGCATCTTCCGGATGATTTCAGCAGCCTGCCCTTTGCAAAGCGTCAGGAGATCGTCGATTGGGTACGCCGGGTGATCATTTCCGGCGCGACGGAGTACCGCCGGTATCAGGCAGCGGCCGTCAAGCAGCGTTATGCCATCCGCTTCCCCGGAGTAACATATGGCGGAAGTCATCTATCGCCCAGCTCCTTGGCATGCGCCGTCGGCGAAAATCAGAATGTATTGCCGGAGTTTGATGATCCTGATCTGCTCTCCGGTGTTGTTGATGCACGCCCGCGGCTTGCCATGGAAATGGCTGACCTCATTCGTTTCAAAACCTCGACACTGACCGCGATTGGTTTACAGCGAAACGGCGTCTGGGGTGAGGAAACGGCCTCTCAAAAGATCGAACATCTTGGCTTGATGTTTGGCGCGCTGGCCGCCTCGCCAAACAGCGCTGTAAAAGGTCGCGGCGTGCCAGTCGGCCAGCTGAGCTTCGGCCTTCTCGTCTTCCCCGGCGTCTGGGATTGGTACCTTCAATGGCGCGAACAGCGCCGTGGCTTTTATACCAAATGGGAGGAAGACATGCTGATGGTAGCACAGGCTCTTACCCGCGCCGATGTCGGCTGGATTCGACAGCATCCGGAACTGCTGAAGAACGTCAGACCTATCGAAGGCTTGATTGAGCACGAAGAGATTGAGTTCGCAGGCCGCGACTGGCACGGTGCCTGCGATGCGTTTCACCGGCATGCCGCCAACCGATCCAAGGAGATCAAACGCGTCATGCGCGTCCATCGCGATCCGTTCGAACCGATCATGTGTGTCCTTGAAGCGGACAGTCCACTGGCGGAATATCGCAAGATCACCGACGAAATTCTGAAACGCATGCCGGATGAAAACCGATATCCGCGGTCGGCGGCCGAAGCCGTACGCTCATTCCTGCTTCTCCGTCTTGGACTGCATCTCGGTCTTCGGCAGAAGAACCTACGCCAACTTCGTGTCTGTCCGCGCGGGCATCACCCGACATCGGAACGCCGGCTTGAAGACATGAGATGCGGAGAGCTGCGCTGGAGTGATCGCGACCACGGGTGGGAGGTCCTTATCCCGTCGGTCGCTTTCAAGAACTCGGGGTCATCCTTCTTCGGACAGAAACCATTTCGGCTGATCCTG